>CAXXSI010000013.1:0-7830 GCA_963669285.2 Rhizobiaceae bacterium
TTGCATCACGGGCCAATGGATACAGTTTGAGTGGGGAAACGATCATGACGCGTCTGATGTGGTGTGCCGAGGCTTGTCGGCGCGCGGTTGCCTGCAATTTGCTCCATACTTTCCTGGTTTTGTCGGCCGCACTGCTGTTGCAGGCGCAGGGGGTCCATGCGGCCACACTCAACATTAACGGCATCGGTGCCGGTTACCAGAATGACGGTAGTTCTTTCGGAGCTGGTAGCGCTACGTATATCCCTGCGGGAAATTGGCGCAACGCCCCGTGGAGAGGTTGGGCTGCCTTTTTGATACCGCATCTAACCGGCACGGTGATTGGAGCAAAGCTGAAGGTCGTTAGCAGTGAGTCAACTCCGGCCGGAAGTTCCCAGACCACCAGACTCTGGGATGTTACAACTTCTTATTTGGAGCTGAGTAAGGTGCGCGGTTTTGGTAACGGTTCTGAGAGTCCAGCCATTTTCAATGACTTGGGCAGCGGCACCGCCTATGGCAGCCAAACGTATACAGGTTCGGCTG
Source organism: Rhizobiaceae bacterium (assembly GCA_963669285.2). Lineage (GTDB taxonomy): Bacteria > Pseudomonadota > Alphaproteobacteria > Rhizobiales > Rhizobiaceae > JAWKWH01. The sequence continues at coordinate 520 of CAXXSI010000013.1, forward strand.
CCACCGGCGCAGCTACATTTGAGGTAACGCTGAATGCCGCTGCAATTGCCGGCATTACGGCAGTCGCAGGCCTTAATACCCAGACGCGTTTTTTGGTGGGTTTTACTGCTGATAATCCCACACAAAAAGTGTCAATGCTCGGAAATCAAGTGGTTTTGGTGCTCGAGACTATCGATCCCGAGATCGAGGTGACCTCGTCAGAGGCTGGTGCGCTCACAGATGGCCTCACGGATGCGCAAGGGGACGAGCCGGCAGGTGTGGCCAAGACGGTGATCTACACGGTCAAGAACACCGGTGTTGACAATCTGACGCTTGAACAGGCGACTATGGCCGGCACCCCCGTCAAAGTCGCGGTCGGCACGATCTCTGCTCCGGGCAAGCTGATGCTTGCGCCCAACGAGACGACGCAGTTCACGGTCAGCTACACGCCGACGGATGTAGGAGCGTTCTCCTTCGGCCTGACATTCAAAAACAATGACGCCGACGAAAATCCGTTCAACTTTACCGTCAGTGGCACGGCGACGGGCGAGCCCGAGATCGAAGTGACGTCGTCGGAGAGCGGTGGGCTTACCGACGGCGGCGTGGATGCACAAGGCAATGAACCTGCTGGCACCGCCAAGACGCTGACCTACACGGTCAAGAACACCGGCAATGCCGATCTGACGCTTGTCAAGGCGGCTGAGACCGGCGCGCCCGTCAATGTCACGGTCGGCACGATCTCTCCGCCGGACAAGCTGAGGCTTGTGTCCAACGAGACGACGCAGTTCACGGTCAACTACACGCCTGACCATGATGGCCCGTTCTCCTTCGGCCTGACATTCGGCAACAATGACGCTGACGAGGCCCCGTTCAATTTCACTGTCGAAGGTGTCGGGACCGCCGATCCGAAGTTCACGGTGGTGCCGGCCGATTTCACCGTGAATACCGATTTGGACAAGGCGACGGCCATGGTCGAGTTCACCGGCACGCGGGCGGCGCAAGCCACCGACTATGACGGCGTCAAGCCGCTGACCTACAGCCCGGCCTCCGGTTTTGACTTCCCGATCGGCCCCACAAAAGTGACCGTGACGGCGGAAGACAATGCCGGCAACAAGTCGACGGCGACCTTCCAGGTGTTGGTGATCGATGACCAGGATCCGGTCATCGTCGCCGATGACATCACCAGGGATGCCGAGAACGGCAAGGCGACGGCGACGGTCACTTTCGCACTGACGGTGAACGACAATTCCGGCGAGACCATCACCCCTGTCTGGGTTTCCTCCAGTCCGACGCTCGATTTGAAGAGCGGGTCGGATTTCCCGATCGGCACCACCACGGTCAAATACAAAGCCGCCGACAGCGCCGGCAACAAGACGGAAAAATCCTTCAAGGTGATTGTGGAGGACAAGCAGCATCCGGTCATCATGGCCGATGACATCACGGTGGATGCCGAGAACAACAAGGCGACGGCAAGGGTCGAGTTTACCGGCGCAAATGCTGCGACGGCGACCGACAATAGCGGTGTCACCCCGACGCTGACCTACAGCCCGGCCTCCGGTTTTGACTTCCCGCTCGGCCCGACCACGGTGACCGTGACGGCCACCGACGGCGACAACAACAAGGCGACGGCGACCTTCCAGGTGATTGTGGAGGACAAGCAGCATCCGGTCATCATCGCCGATGACATCACCAGGGATGCCGAGAACGGCAAGGCGACGGCGACGGTCACTTTCGCACCGACGGTGAACGACAATTCCGGCGAGACCATCACGCCTGTCTGGTTTTCCTCCAGTCCGACGCCCGGTTTGAAGAGCGGGTCGGACTTCCCGATCGGCACCACCACGGTGACCTACAGGGCAGCCGACAGCGCCGGCAACAAGACGGAAAAATCCTTCAAGGTGATTGTGGAGGACAAGCAGGATCCGGTCATCATCGCCGATGACATCACCAGGCGGGCCGATACGGGCAAGGACACTGCAAATGTCACCTTTTCGCCGACGGCGAACGACAATTCCGGCGAGACCGTCACGCCTGTCTGGTTTTCCTCCAGTCCGACGCCCGGTTTGAAGAGCGGGTCGGATTTCCCGGTCGGCATCACCACGGTGACCTACAGGGCCACCGACAGCGCCAACAACCAGGCGGAAAAGTCCTTCACCGTGACGGTGCAAGACAGCCGTGAACCGGTGATTACGGCTCCGAACATCACCAGGCAGACCGATTCGAACAAGGCGACGGCGACGGTGACCTTCACCGTCACGGCAAACGACACCACGGATGGTTCCATAACGCCTGTCTGGTTTTCCTCCAGCCCGACGCTCGATTTGAAGAGCGGGTCGGACTTCCCGATCGGCATCACCACGGTGACCTACAGGGCCACCGACAGCACCGGCAACCAGGCGGAAAAATCCTTCACGGTGACGGTGGAGGACAGACAAAAGCCGGAAATCAACGTCCCGTCCGACATCACGGTGGATGCCGAGGACAAAAAGGCGACGGCAAGGGTCGAGTTTACCGGCGCAAATGCGGCGACGGCGACCGACAATAGCGGCAACACCCCGACGCTGACCTACAGCCCGGCCTCCGGTTTTGACTTCCCGCTCGGCCTGACCACGGTGACCGTGACGGCCACCGACGGCGACAACAACAAGCAGACGGCGACCTTCAAGGTGATTGTGGAGGACAAGCAGGATCCGGTCATCATCGCCGATGACATCACCGTGGATGCCGAGAACAACAAGGCGACGGCGACGGTCACTTTCGCACCGACGGTGAACGACAATTCCGGCGAGACCATCACGCCTGTCTGGGTTTCCTCCAGCCCGACGGCTGGTTTGAAGAGCGGTTCCGACTTCCCGATCGGCACCACCACGGTGACCTACAGGGCCACCGACAGCGCCGGCAACAAGACGGAAAAATCCTTCAAGGTGATTGTCGAGGACAAGCAGTATCCGGTCATCATCGCCGATGACATCACCGTGGATGCCGATACGGGCAAGGACACTGCAAATGTCACCTTTTCGCCGACGGCGAGCGACAATTCCGGTGAGCCCGTCATCCTTGCCTGGGAGTCGTCGGAGCAGACCCCGAACCTGCATAGCGGGTCGGATTTCCCGGTCGGCACCACCACGGTGACCTACAAGGCGATCGACAGCGTCGGCAACACCGCAAAGAAATCCTTCAAAGTGATGGTGCGAGACAGCCGTGAACCGGTGATTACGGCTCAGAACATCACCGTGGATGCCGAGGACGGCAAGGCGACGGCGACGGTGACCTTCACCGTCACGGCAAACGACACCACGGATGGTCCCATCACCCCTGTCTGGGTTTCCTCCAGCCCGACGCTCGGTTTGAAGAGCGGGTCGGACTTCCCGATCGGCACGACCACGGTCAAATACAAAGCCACCGACAGCCGCCGGCAACAAGGCGGAAAAATCCTTCACGGTGAAGGTGGAGGACAAGCAAAAGCCCAAATTCACGTCCTTCCCCGCCGATATCACGCTCAAGGTGGATTATCCGAACAAAGGCGCGGTGGCGACGTGGAACGAACCTCAGGTCAGCGACAATGCGCCCGGCGCAACCGTCGCGCAGATTGCCGGACCGGCCTCCGGTTCCACCTTCGATATCGGTTCGACGACTGTGATCTATGAGGCGCGTGATGCGGCCGACAATCCGCTCAAGCGTTCCTTCACAGTCAATGTCAGCCAGATCCCGCCCGGCTCGGTGACCTTCATCGTCAAATCCGCCAAGGACGGCGCCTTCACCTTCAAATCGCCGGAACCGGCGCTCAACATCACGATCAATGCCAAGGGCGGCAACGGCAAATCGGATGTGATCAAACTGCGCCCGGGCTCCTATGACGTGTCCTTTGCCGCCGCTGACAACAGCAACATCGCCGCGGCACAGTGCTCGCCCGACAGCAGCAAGCTCGATGCCGAGACCAAGAAAGGCACGATCGTGCTGGCGTCCGGCGTTGCCGTGACCTGCACCATCGATGCGCTCGATTCACGCGGCATCACCAGCGGCCAGATCGGCAGCTTCATGGAGGCGCGTTCCGAACTCATCCTTGCCAACCAGCCCGACCTGGAGCGCCGGCTCGACCGGCTGAACGGGCGCACCGGGGGCGCGACCGGGGTTTCCGGCTTCGGCCTGTCGCTGTCCCATCCCGGCCTGCCGTTCAGCGCCCGGCTGGGACGCAATGAGGGCTCATTTGCCTGGAGCCTGCAAAACGCCCACGCGCAATCGGCCAAAACCAGACTTGAGGCCGATCTCGGCGCCATTGCCGGCGCATTGGGTATTGCCCGTTCGGACACCGGCTCGGCGGATGTCAAGGCCAACATCCCGGCCAACATCCATGGCCTGACATCGGCCGAACCGGTCGCCTATTGGAAACGCTCCGGCTCGGCTTCAGGTGCCACTTCCAATGACAGCGCCTCGTCAAGCGGCGTGCTGGCGCTGGGCCCGACTGATATCGCCATTGATGACGGCGATGCTGATCCGATGGCGCAGCGCTTCGATATGTGGGCCCAGGGCACCTATTCGGCGTTTTCCGCTTCCGGCGGCAAGGGACGCTTCGCCATCGTCCATGCCGGCGCCGACTATCTGGTCAATCCGAACCTGCTGATCGGCCTCGGCCTGCAGACCGACTGGACCACCATGGACGCCTCCAAGGGCGGTCAGGTCAAGGGCTACGGCTTCATGGTCGGCCCCTATGCCACTGCCCGGCTGGCCGAAGGGTTTTATGCCGATGCACGCATCGCCTGGGGCCGCTCGTTCAACAAGATAAGCCCGTTCGGCACCTACACCGATCCGTTCCGCGCCGAACGCTGGCTCGGTTCGGCAGCGCTGATCGGCGAGACCAGCTGGAACGCCTTTACCATCCGGCCGGAACTGCGGCTGTCCTGGTTCCGCGAACGCTCAAAGGCCTATGTCGATACGCTCGGCGTCGCCATTCCGGCGGTCACCGTGGAGACCGGCACGCTGGAGTTCGGCCCGACGTTTACGCTGAAACCCTTCGAGATCGGCAGCGGCCTGTTGCTCACCCCGCATCTGACGGTTGAGGGCATCTGGACATTCGCCCAGACCAACACCGCCACCACCGTGTCGCAACAGCCGGGTCTGGGCGAGACCGGCGTGCGCGGCCGCGTCGAGGCCGGCATGAACCTTGCCGACGACAACGGCACAAGCGTCAATGCCTCCGCCTTCTATGACGGCATCGGCAATGCAGACTTCAAGGCATGGGGCGCAAAACTGTCCGTCCATAAGGCGTTTTGAGGCAAAAGGCCGGCCATAATGGATCAGTCGGTTTGCGATTGATCCGGTGCCGGCCGGTATCCGTAAAAATTGCCGCGAGCGCGGCCGGATGCCGCCATTCAAAGTGATCGTTTATTTGCACATTAACAGCCGTTGCGCTGCAAAAGCGAAATCGGCCCGTGAGCAGCACAACCACGTCGGTCGCGCAGGGCAGGGCGCACGGTAAGCGACCTGTCTGTTCAGCCGGTCGGCGGAGTGCACATCAGCTCAACCGATCGGCTGAGTGCGCAATATTCTGCAGGGATTGCGTCAAGCAATTGGCGCAAAACGGAAATGGGAAAACGATCATGACGCGGTCATTGCGGTGCGGTTGGGCGTGTTCGCTGCTTGGGAATACACCTCATAATTTTATTTGCTTCCTCGCCCTATTTTTGACTGCGCTGTTGCTGCAGGCGCCAAGCGCCGATGCGCAAACGGCTACGGATATTACCGTTGGCGGCGTTCCGTACAAGGTCCTGACATTCAAAGGCAATGGCAACTGGATAGCGCCTGCCAACGTAAAAAAGGTCGAATATCTGATCGTTGCCGGCGGTGGTAGTGGTGGTCGTTCCGGCGGCGGCGGCGGCGGTGGCGTCCTTGCGGGGAACGCAGCGGTGACGCCTGGCACTAGTTACCCGATTATGGTTGGCGGCGGTGGTAGGCCGCACAACAATGGCCAGGACAGCAAAGCATTCGGCAATACAGCGAAAGGCGGCGGTAGAGGTGGCGATGGCGATACAGCGGGCTACAATGGCGGCTCGGGCGGAGGCTCGGGTTACGATTTTCCTAGAAACCGCGCATCCGGAACGACCGGCCAAGGTCACGATGGTGGAATTTCGTCGCGCGGTGGGTATGGCGGCGGCGGCGGTGGCGGCGGCGGCGGTGGAAATGGCAAAAATGCAACCAATCAAAGTTTCACTATCGGCCGGGGCGGCGATGGCGGCATCGGATACAATTCATCAATTACCGGCGCATCAAAATCTTATGCCGGCGGCGGCGGCGGCGGTGCAAATGTAGCTCCCAATTTGCGCGCTACAGGCGGCGGCACAGGCGGCGCTGGCGGTGGCGGAAATGGCGCCAGAGCTGACAAGCAAATCGGCCAGGATGGCTCGCCCAATACCGGCGGCGGCGGCGGTGGCTCAGAACCGAACGCTTCACGCGGCACCAATGGCGGCTCAGGCATTGTCATAATAAGATACGTAAAGAAACCCGAGATCAAGGTGACATCCTCGGAGGGCGGTGTGCTCGCCGATAACGGCGCGGATTTGCAAGGGGACGAGCCGGCAGGCACCGCCAGGACCGTGATCTACACAGTCACGAACACCGGTATTGCCGACCTGACGCTTGAACAGGCGACCGTAACCGGCGTCCCCATCAAAGTCGCGATCGGCACGATCACCGCCCCGGTCAAGCCGACGCTTGCGCCTGGCGAAGAGACGACGTTTGAGGTCAGCTACACACCCACGGCTGCCGGAGACTTCTCGTTCGACCTGTCTATCCGCAACAATGACCCTGACAAAGATCAATTCAAATTCACCGTCAGTGGCACGGCGGCGGCGAATCCGGCGATCACCAGCGGCCAGATCGGCAGCTTCATGCAGGCGCGTTCCGAACTCATCCTTGCCAACCAGCCCGACCTGGAGCGCCGGCTCGACCGGCTGAACGGGCGCACCGGGGGCGCGACCGGGATTTCCGGCTTCGGCCTGTCGCTGACCCATCCCGGCCTGCCGTTCAGCGCCCGGCTGGGGCGCAATGAAGGCTCATTTGCCTGGAGCCTGCGAAACACCCGCGCGCAATCGGCCAAAACCAGACTTGAGGCCGATCCCGGCGCCATTGCCGGCGCATTGGGTATCCCGCGCTCCGACGACACGGCGCATAATGCCAATACGCCGACCAACAACAATGGCCTGACATCGACCGAACCGGTCGCCTATTGGAAACGCTCCGGCTCGGCTTCAGGTGCCACTTCCAATGACAGCGCCTCGTCAAGCGGCGTACTGGCGCTGGGCCCGACAAGCCGTGACATCTCCACTGGCGGCGATC
>CAXXSI010000014.1:0-694951 GCA_963669285.2 Rhizobiaceae bacterium
TACCTCGCGGCTGTCAATCTCGACAAACGCGTTATCGATACCGAGGGCAAACAGGGCAGCCATCAGATGTTCGACGGTGGCAACATGCACATCAGCCGGATTGCCCAGCACCGTGCACAAATCCGTCGCGCCAACCTCCGAGACAAGAGCACGCAATTCACGTGCGCTACCGTCCAGGTCCGTGCGGGTGAATACGATTCCTGTATCCGGATCCGCAGGATGAAATGTTATTGAAACCGGCTTTCCGCCGTGAACGCCAACACCTGACAACGTTACAGATGCCTTCAGCGTCGTTTGATAATCGTGCAATTCGATCCCCAATGTACCCACCCCGGTTTTTCGACCACCTGACAAACACACCGCCGGCAGTTCTTATTTAATTGTCAGGTATGGAAATGCCTTCCCCTCAGCACTGCCCTACCAATTTCGACGGGGTAAAGATAATTGCAGTACGCGCATACTCCAAATCACGGTTTCTTACCCGATGTTACGAGTAAGCTCTGTACACCAAATCGTTAACCAATTGTAAACATTTACATATTCGAAAACGGGCAGGTCTGGTGTCACCCTGCCCGTGAACGAATGTAACATTTATCAACAAACCTCAATTTGCCTGCCTGCGCAAAATGCCGGGATCTCCAACTGATCGTCTTCGTGAGTCGGTGACGGGGCCGATTGGGCACGTCCATGATCGTCGAGCTTGGCCTGTTTGGGCGCATACACGCGAGGGTCTTGTGGCGCCGGATGCCGCCCTTCCCGACCCGGTTGCTTCAACACGGTTGCCGCGCTTGTTGAGCAGGGCGAAGTTCAGCTGTCTCTTCTTCATCTTCACGGCGGGCAAGCCCGTGTGTCAGCCGCTTCAGCAAACCCATCGGACCGCGCTCGTCATTGGACGTCACAGCATCCTGCTCACGCGCCTCGATCTCCGCCCTTGCCACCGGCGGAAAGTCCTCGACCCTGGGCATGCGTGCCGCCTGGGCGGCCGGATCGAGCGTTTCTTCCGGCTCGTCGGCACTTGCCACAGTCGCAAGTGACTCTTCAAGATCGCTCATGTCAGGCATTTCCGCCGACTCCGGCTCACCCTGTGCCGGTGTGGTGAAGAGTTTGCTGTGCGGACGGAAATCTTCGCCGGTTTCCTCTGTATTCGCGGTTTCTGCTGCCGTCTCAGGGGCAAGCGGTTTCTCTTCCGTTGCCGCGGCCGCACGGGGCAGCCGCCTCACGCCTGTTTTGCTCTTCAGCTTGCTGGATCTTCTCCGCAATCACATCCTTGGTCGGAACCGTGGCATTGGTTTGCGCCGTAGCCGCGAAGCTGGAAACCGCCGTTGTGCTGCGAACATCGCTGCTGCCGACTTCGGCTGCCGCCTTGTCGATACCGGTCGCAACAACCGAAACGCGGATGACACCCTCCAGCTCTTCATCGAAGGTGGCGCCAAGGATGATATTGGCATCCTGATCAACTTCTTCGCGAATGCGCGTTGCCGCTTCGTCGACCTCGAACAGCGTCATGTCGCGGCCACCGGTGATGGAAATCAGCAATCCCCTTGCGCCCTGCATCGATGTTTCGTCGAGCAGCGGATTGGCAATTGCCGCTTCAGCAGAAGCCATGGCACGGCCTTCACCGGATGCCTCGCCGGTGCCCATCATAGCCTTGCCCATTTCGCGCTATGACCGAGCGCACATCGGCAAAATCGAGATTGATCAGGCCTTCCTTGACCATCAAGTCGGTGATGCAGGCCACACCGGAGTAAAGCACCTGATCGGCCATTGCGAATGCATCGGCAAACGTCGTCTTGTCATTGGCAAGCCGGAACAGGTTCTGGTTCGGAATGACGATCAACGTGTCGACGTTCTTCTGAAGGTCGTCAATGCCGGCATTGGCGGTCGACATTCGCCGCTGTCCCTCAAAATGGAACGGCTTGGTCACAACACCAACCGTCAGGATGCCTTTTTCCCGCGCAGCGGCTGCCACGACAGGCGCGGCACCCGGTACCGGTTCCGCCACCCATGCCCGCCGTTACGAAGCACATATGCGTGCCGGACAGGTGATCGATAATCTCGTCAAAGCACTCTTCGGCCGCAGCACGCCCGACTTCCGGTTGCGAACCGGCTCCAAGTCCTTCGGTGACGTGTGCACCAAGTTGGATAAGCCGCTCGGCCTTGGACATCGTAAGCGCCTGTGCATCCGTGTTTGCCACAACAAAATCAACACCATGCAAGCCGGCATTAATCATGTTGTTGACCGCGTTGCCGCCACCGCCGCCAACGCCAAATACCGAAATCCTCGGCTTGAGCTCGGTAATATCCGGCTTTTGCAGATTGATCGTCATGATACCTCGTCCTTTTTTACCTTTTTGACTGCCGCCGCCTCGGCAACCGTTAGAATTGGGGCAAACCCCGCTGTTAATCAGAAACTGTTCCTAATCCACTGTCCGACACGCTGGATGGGACCGGTCCCCGTAAGGGCAGATCCGATCCGGTGCATTCTCCGCTTGTTGTTTTCGAACCCCGCAACCTGCGGATAAATCATGAGGCCGATTACGCGGCAAAGGCGGGACCCTTCGCCGCTTCGGGAAGGCCCGCCACACCCAACGGCCTTCCGATACGCACACTTCTTCCCAGAACCCGTCGCGCTGCTTCCGGCAGACCCGCCATCTGGCTTGCGCCACGGTGAGTACAATACGCTTGCCGACCGCACTTCCCAGGCCCGATTTGACCAAACGGTCGCGCACCATCTCGAGCGTCTCCTCGACGCGGGCACGTACAATCCTGTTCATCACAGCGCGCGGTATCTGCTGCTGGGCTTCCGCCACATCGCCCGCAATCGAGGCAATATTGACCATGTCCTGATCATCGACCGGCACCGGCAGCGCCGAACCGTGCATGACTTTCAGCCGCTCGGCATGTTCCAGTCCAGTCGAAAGCCCGCGGGCCAAGTCCTGCGTGACGTGCAATCCGCCGACCGGCACAGAGGCCGCATGGACGAAGCTTCCGTTCTGGAAAACCGCCAATGAAGTCGTCCCGCCGCCCATATCGATGCAGGCCGCACCCATCTCCCCTTCATCCTCAACAAGCGCCGACAGCCCCGCGGCATATGGTGTCGCCACCATCCGTTCGACCGAAAGATGTGCCCTGTTGATGCAGAGTTCGAGATTTCTGACCGGCGCCAGTCCGCGGTCAGGACATGCATGCTGACGCCCAGAACATCACCGACCATGCCGCGCGGATCGCGAATTCCTTTTCAGAATCGAGCAGGTAACCGGTCGGCACCGAGTGGATGACCTCCCGTTCAGAAGCAAGAGCCTGCTTGGATCCGGCCGCAAGCACGCGCTTGATATCGGATTGCATTGCTTCGTGGCCGCCAAGATTGACGGTTGCCGAGAATGTTTCGCTTTTCAGCCGTCCCGCGGAAAGATTGACGATCAGCGATTCAATGGTCAGGCCCGCCATGCGTTCTGCGGCTGTCAACAGCAAGCCGGATTGAACGTTCGGCGCTGGCCAAATCGACAATCACTCCGGACTTGATGCCTTGGCTTCGCTGATGACCGATGCCGATGACCTGGATGCGGTGCGTACGCCCGCGCAAAAGGTCGCTCGATCCGCCCGGCCGCAGCCGGGCAACGATGCAGCACACCTTGGAAGAACCGATATCGAGCACCGTGATGATGCCCGAACGGCCCTCTGGCCCTTTGTTAGCGCTGCCCAGCCAGGTCATGTCTTCTTCTCCCGGCGGCGTTTTTTCTCGCGTTCTTTGATGGCGGCAGCGCGGCCTCGACTGCTTGAGGCGTTAGCCGGAACACAAGCCTGTCGGCCAGACGCAAATCGATTGCGGCGACATCACGCGCGAGGATGGTTTCGCGGCGATCCAACGCCACCAGTCGGATATCGCCTGTTCCTGGCCGCTGGCAGGCAGCTTGACGGTTATCTTATTATCCAGACGCAAATCCCAGCGCCGATCGGCAATCCGGATGTAGGCTCTGACACGGCGTTCAAGTTCCGGCCAGTTTGAAACCTTGGCGATGATGTCCGGTGCGGTTTTTGGTGCACCCAGGCCGACGATCAGTGGCAATGAGGCGAATTCCTGCCCCGGATAGCTGACAATTACGTCGCCGGAGCGCTCGACCAACGACAGCTTTGTGCCGTTCTGCCAAATGGCGAAAGGCTTGCGCTCGACAATCTTGATCTCGAGGGTGGAAGGATAGGTTTTCCGCACCGTGACGTTTTCGATCCATGGGAGTGTGGCAATACGATCGCGCGCGCCCTCCGCACTGAAGCCCAACAACGGGGTCCACCCGTTCAGCGCAGTTCACCGATGATATCAATCTCGGACGTATTGCGGTGGCCCGAAATCTTGATTTCCTCGATCGCAAATCCGGTCCTCGCGGCAACCGCGTCGATTGCCGCCGGCAAATGGCCACCCAGCGTCGCACCGTAAAGGGCCGCCGCCCCAACAACACGCCGCTCATGATGGTCGCCGCAAACCTGGGCGCTTCGACATCTTCCGAAACCAGCTTGGCCGCCAGCCGGACCGGTCTGCGCATGAACCGCGGCAACACCCGACCCGCATGGCTCGCAGCATTGCCGGCATCGTTGGTTTTACCCACGGCAATCGCATTTCGGTGGAGCGGCGCGCGCGCAATACTCCGAAAACTGACTTCAACGCAAACACGATGCGTCCTCCACCATCCACTTCAGAAGTTCGCCAAACGAATGTCCCGCTTGCTCGGCGATCTCCGGCACCAATGAAGTCGGGGTCATCCCCGGCTGGGTATTGACCTCCAGCCAGATGACCTCACCATTTTCCGAATGCCTGTCGTCGTAGCGGAAGTCCGAACGAGTGACTCCGCGGCAGCCGATTGCCCTGGTGCGCCTTCAGCGACAGTGTCTGAATTTTTTGGTAAATATTTGGTGAAATTTCTGCCGGACAGACGTGATTAGAGCCGCCTGCAACATATTTTGAGTCATAGTCATAGAATTCGTGACCGACCGGCACGATTTCGCACACGCCAAGCGCGACATCGCCGATGACGGCGCACGTGAGTTCGCGGCCGTGCACAAAGCGCTCCACCATGACAATATCGCCATAGGCCCACTCGGGCGAGCCGAGGACCTGTGGCGGATGATGCTGGCCCTCCTTGACGATGACCACGCCAAAACTGGATCCTTCGGTCACCGGTTTGACCACGTAAGGGGTCGGAATGGGATGTGTCGACTTGAACTCGAAGCGGTTCATGACCTTCGATTCGGCCACCGGAATACCGGGCTTTGCGCGCGATGATCTTGGCCCGCTCCTTGTCCATCGCAAGCGCAGAGGCGAGAACGCCGGAATGGGTATAGGGGATTTCAAGGTATTCCAGCACACCCTGGATCATCCCGTCCTCGCCATAAGGACCGTGCAGGGCATTGAACGCGACATCGGGTTTCAGATTGCCGAGCACCGCGCCAATATCGTGATCGACGTCGACGCGCGTCACCCGGTAACCTTCTGCTTCAAGCACATCCGCGCAGGCATTGCCGGATGACAGCGAGACGGGCCGTTCGGAAGAAAATCCGCCCAAGAGCACAGCCACGTGTTTTGCAGTCATCACGTCTCCCCGTGAACCCACCCAAAATCGAACGCGAGTCGAAGCAAAGCACCGGCGGCAAACCCCGGCGCCTCTACGCGGAACACGCGTAAACGACTCAATAAGAAAACCCTCTGCGCCATAAGAATCAGAGAGTTGATTCCGTGGCAAGTCCTTGCGCGAAATAATTGCAAAATATCGAAAAATTGACCCCGAGAGCCTACGCTTCCGGCGGTGATGAGCGAAAAAAAAGCGGTATCCGAGCAAAATTGCAGCGGCAAACAGGCCCAAGCCAATCCCAGCCAGATGCCGGGGCCGGCCATGCCGCCTCAAATGCCAGGATATAGGCAGCCGGAACGCCGACAATCCAATAGCTGAATACGGCAATCAGCATCGGCACTCTGGTGTCCTTCAATCCCGCATACAATCCGGCGGCAACGGCCTGTAGGCTGTCGAACAGCTGAAAAGCAGCAGCAAACGCGAGCAGCACTACAGCAGCAGCCAGCACATCGGCCGCATCGGGATTGGCCTGATCCAAAAACAGCCTGGCCAGCGGCTCGGGAAAGAACACAAACAATCCCGCCGACAACACTCCCCATATCGCCGCAATGGCCAGAACCGTCATTGCCGCCCCGCGATAGCCCGACAGGGTCTTCGCGCCCGAATGCCTGACCGACGCGAACGGTCGCCACATTGGACAGGCCCAGCGGCACCATGAATGCGATCGACGCAAGCTGCAAAGCGATGCCGTGCGCTAGCAAGCTCGATCGTGCCAAGCCAGCCCATCAGCAGGGAGGAGGCCCAAACAGCCCCGCTTCGGCGATGATTGTCAAACCGATCGGCCAGCCGAGCCGCAGCACTTCAAAAAACGCCGGCCAATCCGCCCTCCAGATCCGGACGAACAATGTCCAACTGTCTGAGTGCGGCCAGCCAGACGACATAGAGGCATTGAACGACGAACATCGCGAATGTGGTGATGAGCGACGCCCACGCCGCGCCGACAATACCGAGCGCCGGTGCGCCCCAATTGCCGAAGATCAGGCGTAGTTGAGCAATCCGTTCATCACGGCAGCGAGAATCGTGGTCCACAACATCACTTGTGGCCGTTCGACTGCGACGAAAAACGACCGCATGACAAATGTCATCAGTGCCGGAAACAGCGACCATTGCAGCACAGCCATGTAATCACCAGACAAGGCGACCACTTCGGGTTTCTGGCCAATCGCCAGCAATATCGGCTCGATAAACCACAAGGGCACCATGCATGCGACGCAATAGGCAAATGTGATCCACAATCCCATGCGGACCGAGGCGCCTGACACCGCGCGCATCGCCACGGCCCTGGGCCTGCGCCGCAATCGGCATGATCGCATGGGCAAATCCCGATCCCAGCATCAGGAAAAAGAACAATGCCTGGGCGCCGAGCACACTGCCGGCAAGCGATACCGCGCCAAGCCATCCGATCATGATTGTGTCGGTCGTGGTGATCGCGATTTGAGCAAGGTAGGCCCCGACAATCGCAGACCAAGCTTGGTGGTCGCACGAATGTGTTGTGGCCACGACTGGGCCTGATGCGCTGCGCAATTGTGTGATCAGAAGACATTGGATACACCGCACCCGCCGGTCGCCTGTCTGGCTCCTGCAGAAGTTTCAGACCGCCCTATACCTTGGGAACCGAATGTCGATTGGCGGTTGCGGCAATCCTACAACATTCGCCCCAAAAACGGATCGATCTCGCGGCCGGACTGGAATGCTCCGATGCGCTTGATCTCCCATTCCAGCCGAATTCCCGAGTTCTCCAGCACGACGCGCCCGCACCGTCTCGCCAAGAAATTCAGGTCGTAACCGGTCGCGGTGCCGGTGTTGATCAGGAAATTACAGTGCATGGGCGAAACCTGTGCGCCACCGATCATCAATCCGCGGCAACCAGCTTCGTCTATGACTTTCCAGGCGGACGTTGCCCGGCGGGTTCTTAAAGGTCGAACCACCGGTCTTCTCACGAATCGGCTGTACGGTCTCGCGGTGCTGTTGCACCTCGGCCATGGGCGGCCTCGATGGTTTCGCGGCTTGCCGACTCACCTTCAAAAACAGCGGATGTAAATATCAAGTCGTCGGCCGCGGCGGAATGGCGATAGGAATACCCCATGTCAGCATTTGTCAGAATGTGGCGTTTTCCGCTCCTGTCATAGGCGATGACCTCGACCACACGCTCACGGCGTCTCGACGCCATTGGCACCGGCATTCATGCGCAGGGCGCCACCAACGCCGCCGGGAATGCCGTGATAGAAATGAAAGCCCGCCAGTCCCGCCTGCAGCGCCACGGCAGCAAGCCGCTTGTCAGGCACAGCGGCACCGGCGCGTATGCGATTGCCGTCGATTGCTTCAGCCGCCCCAAAACCTTCGCCGACAAAACGAACCACGAAACCGGCAACTCCGCCTTCGCGCACCAGCAAGTTTGAGCCGACGCCGACCCACCATTACCGGAATCTCCTCCGGAACGGCCTTGAGGAACGATCCCAGATCTTCCTCGTCGGCCGGTTGGAACAGCACTTCCGCCGGCCCACCGGCACGAAACCAGGTGATCTTGTCCATCGGCGCGTTGGGCGTCAAAGGACCGCGCAGGCGCAAAAGCCGGTCGGCCGAGATCGGCCAGCAATTTCGCACCATCACCATCACCGACCGGCCAATTCATCTGGCAGCGCATAGGCCCACTGGTAATACTGCCGGCACCGAGGAATAAAACGAAATCACCCGGTTGCGCTATTTCCTTCACATGCCCGGCCACGGCCTCCGGCCCGTCGATGCTGGTGGCGTCACGGTGTCCGCCGGCACGTATGTTGGTGGCAAGTGAAACCGCATCCGCACCCTCGATCGGGTCTTCACCGGCGGGATAGACCGGAGCGATCATCACCGTATCGGCATCGTTGAAACAGGCGGAAAAATCGTCGAACAGATCGCTGAGGCGCGTGTAACGGTGCGGCTGGGCAATTGCAATCACTTTGCCCGAACAGGCGTCGCGAGCCGCGCCCAGCACCGCTTTGATCTCGACCGGGTGGTGCGCATAGTCGTCAAATATCTCAACGCCGTTCCACGATCCGGTATGGGTAAATCGCCGCCTGACGCCGCCAAAGGCCTCCAAACCCTTGCGAATGTCTTCCGCTGACAATCCTAATTGGCTGGCACGGCAATTGCCGCCGTTGCGTTTGCGACATTGTGCTGCCCCGGCATCGGCAGGCGCAATCCTGCAATCACCGTTTCCTCACCACCGCGCCGGTCCCTGATGCGATGTCGAACACCGATACGCACCGTCCATGCGATGGTTGGAATGGCGCACATCAGCCTGCGGATTTCGCCGTAGGTGACAATACGTCGGTCTCGATATGGCTGACCAGTGCCTGTACTTCCGGATGGTCGATGCACATAACGCCGAAGCCGTAAAACGGCACGTTCTCGACGAATGTCTTGAACGCCTCGCGCACCTTGTCGAACGATCCATAGTGGTCGAGATGTTCCGGATCGATGTTGGTCACCACGACAACGTCGGGCTGGCAGTTTCAAGAACGTGCCCGTCGCTCTCGTCCGCCTCGACAACCATCCAGTCGCCCGCGCCCATGCGGGCATTGGTGCCGTAGGCGTTGATGATACCGCCGTTGATGACAGTCGGATCAAGCCCACCGGCGTCCAGCAACGTGGCGACCATTGAAGTCGTGGTGGTCTTGCCGTGGGTGCCGCCGATGGCGACAGCCTGGCGAAACCGCATGAGCTCCGGCCAGCATCTCGGCGCGGCGCACAATCGGCAGCGACCTCTCCCGCGCGGCAGCAAGTTCGGCGTTGGATTTACGGATTGCAGTCGAGACGACAACAACTTCGGCATCACCAAGATTATCCGCCGAATGGCCGACGAATACATTGATGCCTTTATCGCGCAGCCTTTGCACATTGGCGCTTTCGGCCTGATCAGATCCCTGTACCTGATAGCCGAGATTGTGCAGCACCTCGGCAATGCCGCTCATGCCGATACCCCCAATACCGATAAAGTGCACAAGACCGATGCTGGACGGCATTTTCATAAGCCGGTTCCACCCTTGAACTGTTCGACGGATTGACCTGACGCAATAGCTTCCACGAGATCGGCAAGCAAGTGGACGGCACCAGGCTTGCCGACCGATTTGGCGGCAGCGGCCATCTCCGCCAGGCGCTCGGGTGCCTGTAACAAACCAGTCAGTTCACGAGCCAGCGCATCGTCGTCAAAACCCTCCTGCTGCCGGCGCATGACGGCGCCCCCCGCATCGACCAGAATGCCGGCATTGTGTCCCTGATCATCATCCAGGGCATGAGGCAACGGCACCAGGATTGCCGGGCGGCCAACAACCGAAAGCTCCAGCACGGTCGATGCGCCGGACCGGCTAACCACCAGATGGGCGCGGGACATACGCTCGGGCAGATCGGAAAAGAACGAGGCAACCTCTGCTTTTACGTCGAGTTGGCGGTATCGTTCGCAAACGCGTTCTTCGTCCTCGGGGCGTGCCTGTTGCACCAATTCAATTCGCGATCGCAGAGTATCCGGCAATAGAGCGATCGCCTCTGGAACTGTATCGGAAAAATAACGCGCTCCCTGGCTTCCGCCGAACACCAGCAATCGAATATCGCCGTCAGCATCCGGCTTATCGTATTTGGTTCCGGCCACATCCAGAACCGCCTGGCGGACCGGGTTGCCCGTTTCGACGATCTTGGCGCCAAATTGTCCGCTGGCCTTCAAAAAACCGCCTGCCACCGCGCTCGCCAGTCTCGCAAGTGCCTTATTGGCCCTGCCCATCACGGCATTCTGCTCATGGATAACCGTCGGTACGCCGCGCCGTGAGGCCGCATAAACAGGCGGCAATGTCGGATATCCGCCAAAACCGACAACCGCCTTGGGAGCAATCTTGGCGATTACCCGGCTCGCCTCGCGCACGCCCTTCCAGATCGTCCAGAGCGTTCTCAAAAGCGCGATCGGATTTTTTGATCCGAGCGTTGCCGAGGGGATGACGAATATATCCTTGGCCGGGAATTTGCCGGCGAAGCGCTCCGCCCGACCATCGGTGGCCAGATAGATTGTCCAACCGCGATCTTCCAGTTCATACGCGAGCGCCTGGGCCGGGAAAAGATGACCGCCGGTACCGCCGGCCGAAAGCAGGATCGCGCCGCTCATGAATTACCCGGCATGTATCGGCCGCGAAACAACCGGCATGACCGGTGTCTTGCGCCGCTCGGGTTGCTTGCGGGTCAACGCCAAAACCATACCCATTGAAACCGCCATTGCGATCACGACGAGCCGCCATAGGACACAAATGGCAGCGTCATTCCCTTGGCTGGCATCAGTTGCAGATTGACGCTCATATTGATGATTGCCTGGAAACCGAAAAGCACAACGAGACCCGAGATCGCGTATCGCGAAAAATCATCTTCGCGCTTCAACGCCACCTTCAGTCCCCGCAATACGACAAACGCAAACAGCACGAGGATGACAAAGCACAGGATAATCCCGAATTCTTCGGCCGCCACCGAGAATATGAAGTCGGTATGGCTGTCCGGCAAGATCCGTTTGACCGATCCTTCGCCCGGACCACGACCGAACCACCCGCCATTGACGATTGCCTCGCGTCCCATCTCGACCTGAAAATTATCGCCCTGCCCGGTGATAAACCGGTCGATGCGTCCGGCAACATGCGGAAACATGGAATAGGCTGCAACCGCACCGGCAACTGCCAGCGATCCCAGCGCGATGATCCAGAGCCACGGCATGCCGGCGATGAAGAACATCGCCCCCCAGGTTCCGGCAACCAAAATGGTTTGTCCGAAATCGGGTTGCGCCACCAAAAGCGCTACCACGAGACCGAGAAGGATAATCGCAAACAAGTTGCCGGGAATTTCTGGTTGGCGCCGGTGTTCCGCAAAAAGCCAGGCACAGATCACGACGAAGGCCGGCTTGAGGAACTCGGAGGGCTGCAATGAAAATCCAATGATCGACAGCCAGCGCCGCGAGCCCTTCACCTCCAGGCCGATATAGAGCGTGGCCACCATGGCGACCATCGACCCGAGCAACATGACCAATGCCAGCCGTCGAACCTGCCGCGGTGTCAGGAATGAGACCGCAATCATCACGCCGATGGCCATGAGCATGTATATGATCTGCCGGGTGACGAAATGATAGCTGTCCAGTCCGATGCGCTCGGCAACGGCGGGGCTCGCTGCAAAAGACAACACAACACCCAATCCCATGAGGCACATGAAGGCAGCCAGAAACCAGCGATCGACAGTCCACCACCAATTGGCGGCCGGGCTTCGGTCGACACGGCTTACCATCAATCATTCCCTCCGATTACCTCGAGACCATCCAGCGCCATGACGGCTGCCCGAAAATCCTCTCCCCGCACCTCGAAATTCCTGAACTGGTCAAAACTCGCACAGGCTGGCGACAACAACACCACTGATTCGCCGCTTATATCATGAGCGGCATCCTCTGCGGCATGGTTAACAGCCTGTTCAATCGTGCCGGAAATCTCATAACGAACCGTTTCACTGAGAAACGACGACAGCGCGGATGCCGCTTCGCCGATCAGATAGGCTTTCGTGATATGGCCCATATGCGGGCGCAGAGCCTCAAATCCGCCGTCCTTCTGCAGTCCACCGGCAATCCAGTAAATGTGTTCGAAACTCGCCAATGCGGTGGCGGCAGCGTCGGCATTGGTCGCCTTGGAATCGTTGACAAACAAGGTGCGGCCGATCCGTCCGATCAACTCCATGCGGTGAGCGAGACCCGGAAACGAGCTCAATCCGGCCTGTATTTCATCCGCACTGAGACCACAGGCCGCGCAGGCTGCAGTCGCTGCAAGAGCGTTTTGTGCATTGTGCTTGCCGCGCAGCGATCCGATGCCCTTAAGGTCTGCGATTACTCGTTTGCGCCCGTTTTGGCTATCTACAATACAGGTACCGTCGAGATGATAGCCGTCGTCAAGTGCGCGGATTACCGACAGTCTGCTCACTCTCTTCCCGCTTGCCTCAAGCCGGTCGGCGATTGCCACGCACCACTCATCGTCAACGCCGACCACACATAATTGCGATGCGCCGGCCACCAGACGCTCCTTGACCGACGCGTAGTGCGCCATGTCGCCGTGACGGTCGAGGTGATCGGGGCTGAGATTGAGCAGAATGCCGACATCGGGGCTAAGCGCTGGCGCCAGATCAATCTGGTAGGATGAACATTCCAGAACATAATGTCGCTGCGGTGCGGGCGGTTCCAGGGTCAGCGCGGCGCGACCGATATTGCCACCCATCTGCGTGTCGCGGCCACTGTGGCGCAGCATATGGGCGACAAGCGCCGTGGTCGTCGATTTCCCATTCGTGCCCGTAATGGCAATGAACGGCGCGCCTGAGCCGGCATGTTCGCGCGAGAAGATATCGATATCACCGATGACCGGAACATTCGCGGCATTTGCCAGTTCTACCGACCAATGCGGTTTTGGATGGGTTAGCGGCACGCCCGGCGCCAATACCAGCGCGTGGAACTGGCCCCATTCGGCCTGCCTGAGATCACCCGTGGCAACCCCTTCACTCGCAGCGGTTTCGACACTTGCCGGATTGTCATCAAACGCGACAACCTCCGCGCCGCCGGAAATCAGTGACCTTGCAGTGGCCAGTCCCGATCCGCCAAGACCGAACAAGGCAACTTTCTTGCCTGCAAACGATTTGGCCGCGATCATCTGAGCTTCAGGGTAGACAGACCGATCAGCGCCAGGATGACAGATATGATCCAAAACCGGATCACCACCTGGCTTTCGGTCCAGCCGAGTTTTTCGAAATGATGGTGGATCGGCGCCATCAGGAACACCCGTTTACCGGTCATCTTGAACCAGCTGACCTGAATGACCACCGACAGGATTTCGACGACAAACAGGCCACCCACAATGGCGAGCACGATTTCGTGCTTGGTTGCCACCGCAATCGCACCGACAAGTCCCCCGAGTGCCAATGAACCGGTATCACCCATGAAAATGGCCGCCGGCGGTGCGTTGAACCATAAAAATCCCAATCCAGCACCGATGACCGCCCCCAGCACCACCGCAAGTTCGCCGGTTCCGGGAACGAAGTGGATCTGCAGGTAGTCTGCGAATACGGCGTTTCCCGACAGATAGGCGATCACGCCAAAAGTCGAGGCGGCGATCATCACCGGCACGATAGCCAATCCGTCCAAACCGTCGGTCAGATTGACCGCATTGCCCGATCCGACCATGACGAAACAGGCAAAAGGAATGAAAAACCAACCCAGATCGACCACAAGATCCTTGAAAACCGGGAAAGTGACAGACGTCGCAAATGGTGTTTTGCCATTTTGAATGATGATCCAGGTGGCAAATGCCGCAATGACGAATTCGGCCACCAATCGCGCCTTGCCGGAGAATCCCTTGTCGGATTGTTTGGTGACTTTGAGATAGTCGTCCCAAAAACCGATGGCCCCGAAACCCACCGTGACCATCAAAATCACCCAGACATAGACATTGGACAAATTGGCCCACAACAGGCTGGAGATAATGATGCCGGTCAGGATCATCAGCCCGCCCATCGTCGGCGTGCCGGCTTTCTTGAAGTGGGTCTGCGGCCCGTCGGCCCTGATCGGCTGGCCACGCCCCTGCCGAATACGCAGCGAATTGATGATAACCGGACCGAACATGAAGACGATCAATGCAGATGTGATCAGCGCACCGCCCGTTCGGAATGTGATGTAACGAAATACATTCAGCACCGATAGTTGGTCGGCGAATTCAACCAGCATTGTAAACATGCGAACCCGTGTCCCCTCTTGCCCCGCTTCGTGGCGCCCAGCACCGCGGGCAAATTGTCCGGCGACTTAATAAGATCGACCGATTCTATACGTCCGCCTCAACAGGCGGATAGCGCTTTACCAGCGCATCCACAATCTTTGAAAAGCCAATTCCGTTCGACGATTTGATCATGATGGCGTCGCCGGGCCGTACCGCGTCGACCACCAGTTCGCAAAGCTCTCCCGGCTCCTCACGGTATTCCGACTTGATCTTCGCCGGCAGTTTTTCCGACAAGGCGTGCATTTCGGCACCGCCCAAAAAAACCTGCTGTGCCTGCGCTTCGGCGACCCGCGGTCGCCAGTCCCGCATGCAATCTCGCCGAATGATCGCCCAGTTCGAGCATGTCGCCGAGAACCGCAATTCGCCGTCCCTTGTTCGAGACAGGCGCCGACCGAAGCAAATCGAGTGCCGCCGCCATAGAAGCCGGATTGGCATTGTAGCTCTCGTCGATGAGGATCATCTGACCCTTCGGATGTTTGAGCGTCACCTGTTTGCCACGTCCCGTCTCGGCCCGGAATGCAGCAAGCGCGTCGGCTGCCTTGTCGACATCGGCACCGGCAAGAAAAGCCGCACCCAGCGCGGCAAGGGCATTTTGCGCGATGTGGCGACCCGGCGCACCGATTGTCAGGTCATGAAACTTGCCGTCGATTTTTACCCGGGCGCGGCTTCCGTCCGCCTCACTTTCAAACTTCGTCAGTTTGAGCGAGGCGTTCCTGTGTGCGCCAAAACCATGAATGTTCTGCACGCCTGCCGCGGTTGCCGCGGTTACAAGCCGCTTCCACTTGCCGTCGTCGCGATTGATGATTGCGTGGCCACCCCGAACCAGCCCCTCGAAAATCTCCGCCTTGGCATCGGCAATTTCGTTGAGGTTCTTGAACTGGCCGAGATGGGCGGCGGCGATCAGCGTGATGATCGCGATGTGGGACGGACCAATTTGACCAGCGGTCTAATTTCGCCTGGATGATTCATCCCGATCTCGAACACGCCGAAATCAGCGTCTTTCGGCATCCGGGCAAGCGTGAGCGGAACACCCCAATGATTGTTGAAAGATTTGACCGAGGCGTGCACCGCCCCGGCGGATTCCAGCGCATGCCGCAGCATCTCCTTCGTGGTCGTCTTGCCGACGGAACCGGTGATGGCGATGAATTTCGCTTTTGATCGCTTGCGCGCCGCAGCGCCAAGCTTTTCCAGCCCTTCGAGTACATCGTCAACGACAATCATCGGAACCTTGAGCCGTCCGAGCGCCGGCAGTTTGGCTTCGGACACCACCAGCAGCGCAGCACCATTGGCCATAGCGGCGGTAGCAAAATCATGGCCGTCGAAACGGTCGCCCTTGATCGCGAAAAAGGCTTCGCCCTTGTCCAGCGAGCGGCTGTCGATGGAAATTCCGGTAATACCCTCAGGCATGTCGCCGACAGGTCGTCCGCCCATGGCCGACACCATCGCCTCGCACGTCCAAAGCCAACTCACGCAGCCACCCCCGCGATTGCTGAGCGCACTTCCTCATGATCGGAAAACGGCAGTGTCTCCTTGCCGACAATCTGCCCGTGTTCGTGTCCTTTGCCAGCGACGATCAGCGTGTCACCCTCATCCAGCATGGATACGGCCCGGCGTATGGCTTCGCGCCGATTGCCAATCTCGATAGCACCTGGCGCCGACTTCATGATTTCGGCACGAATGGTTTCCGGTTGTTCGCTGCGGGGATTGTCGTCAGTCACGATGACGATGTCCGCCAGATCGGCGGCAATCGCGCCCATGATCGGGCGTTTGCCCTGATCCCGGTCACCGCCGCATCCGAAAACGACAATTACCTTGCCGGTGGTGAACGGGCGAACCGATTGCAGGACACTGCGAAGCGCATCGGGTTTATGTGCATAGTCGACGTATACGGGTGCGCCGTTCACGGCGGTACCGGCCAAATCCAGCCGCCCGGGCGCACCTTCGAGTTCCTCCAGAGCGGATACGGCGATTTGCGGTTCCGTTCCGGTCGCTATCGCTAGGCCTGCGGCAACGATGGCGTTGGCGATCTGAAAATCGCCGGCAAGCGGCAGCATGAATTCGTAGAGTTCGCCATTGATCGCGACTTCGGCACGCTGGCGGTGCCGTTCGTGTTCAATCCGCTTCAGCGCGATGAATGTTCCATGCCGCCCGACGGTCAGTACATCAAGACCGGCAGCACGGGCAGCGTCTTCGGTGCGCTTCGACCACTCGTCATCGGCAAAGATGACCGCGGGCGCACCCTTGGGCAGCAGGGTATCGAACAGCCTAAGCTTGGCGCGATGATAGTCCGCCATGTCCGGATGATAGTCCATATGATCACGGCCGAGATTGGTGAATGCGCCGGCCGAAAGCCTGACACCGTCGAGCCGGCGCTGATCAAGTCCGTGGCTTGAGGCTTCCATTGCCGCGTGCGTGACGCCACCGGCAGCCAATTCCGCCAGCAGTCGATGCAACTCAACCGGATCGGGTGTGGTCAGTGAACCGTAGTCGTCACGACCGGGCGCCTGAACGCCCGTTGTGCCGATACTTGCAGCGGTCTTGCCCGCATGCTCCCAGATTTGCCGGGTGAATGCAGCCACCGACGTCTTGCCCGCGGTTCCTGTCACCGCGACCATGGTACCGGGTTGCTGTTCGTAGTATCGCGCCGCCACCAGTGACAACGCTCTGCGCGGATCGGCGGTTTCCAGCACCGGAATTCCTGACTGCGCGATGTCCGTTCCCGGAGCAGCTATGATTGCAACAGCGCCGGCCGCTGCGGCCTGGTTGGCAAATGCGGCCCCGTCGGCCTTTGTTCCCTGCAGTGCCGCAAACAGAAATCCCGGCTCAACCTTGCGCGAATCGGATGTGATGCCGGCAATGTCGATATCGGCAACGCCCCCATCGCCAACAGGCAGAATTCCGGCAAATTCCTTGAACTTCATCGCACTCAGATCGTTACCCCGCAAGATAGGCCGCTTTCATAGCAAATCGATTAGTGATGCGATATCAGCAAGGCCTTACTTTCGTGGCCAAATTCGGGCTTCACGCCCAAAAGCGAAGCCGAACGGCTGATTATTCCCGCAACAGTCGGCGCAGCGTTCGATCCGGCAGTTGCGCCCCTACCCTTTTTTTCCGGTTTCGGCTCATCGAGAATCACCAACACCACATATTGCGGATCATCGATCGGGAACGCGGCAAGAAAGGCGTTGAACCGCTTGTTCGATACATAGCGCCCGTTGATCACTTTTTCGGCCGTTCCGGTCTTTCCACCGACAAAATATCCTGGCACCTCAGCCCGTCGTCCCGATCCCTTTTCAACATTGAGGCGGAATAGATAGCGCATTGCCGCACTGGTTTTCGGATTCAGTACCCGAGTTGCCGACAGCTCGGCGGCGTGTTCGTCGCGCGGCAGGAATGTGGGTTGCATCAGCTTGCCGCCGTTTAACAGTGCGGCCGCCGCAACGGCAGTCTGGAGCGGAGTTGTCGCCATACCATGCCCGAATGAAATCGTAATCGAGTTCAGTTTTTTCCATTTTTTCGGCTCGGTCGGGTGGGCGACCTCCGGCAGTTCGGTATCCATTCTGTCCAGCAAACCAACGCGCTTCAGGAAAGCCCGATGACCGGCCACACCAATTGCATCAGCCATTTTTGCAGTGCCGATATTCGACGAATAGATGAAAATCTCCGGCACGCTCAACCAGCGGCGCTTGCCGTGAAAATCGTTGATCGTGAACCGGGCGATGCGGATTGGTTTGCGGGCATCAAACTTGTCACCCAGATGCACTTTGCCGGAATCGAGCGCCATGGCTGTCGTGAACGTCTTGAAGGTCGAACCCATCTCAAAAACGCCCGCAGACATGCGGTTTAAGCGATCTTTTTCTTGTGCATTGTAAGGATTGTTGGGGTTGTAGTCCGGCAGGGACGACATCGCCACGACCTCGCCGGTGCGGGCATTCAGCACAACCGCACCCGCCGCGATTGCCTGGTAGCGCTCCATCGCGCGAACCAGCTCGTCACGCACGATGTGCTGGACACGCAGATCGATGGAAAGGCGCACCGGCTCCAGCTCGGCGCCGATGGCAAGGCCGGTTTCCTGCAGTTCTGCAAATCCCTGGTCGTCTATGTATTTCTCCATCCCCGCTGTGCCCTGGTTGTCGATATTGACCAGGCCGAGAATGTGGGAAGCCGTCGGGCCGCCCGGATAAAACCGCCGCTTTTCGGTTCGAAAGCCGATCCCCGGAATGCCGAGTTTTTGGATCTCGTTTTGCTGGCCGGGCGTCAGTTCACGGCGCAACCACGCAAAACCGGCGCCGCTGCGAAGCCGCCGGTAGGTCGTATTGAAATCGAGATCGGGCAGCACTGTCGCCAATTGTTCGACCGCTTCATCGGCATCGACGATACGGCGTGGTTCGGCAAACAAGGAAGCCGTCTTGATGTCGGTGGCGAGCACTTCGCCGTTTCGGTCTAAAATGTCGGGGCGGGAGACCAGATTGCGGTCGACCACGGCACCGCGCCGCAGATCAGGGTCGGTAATTCCGAGATAGACAAGACGCCCGCCGATCGTGGAGAATATTGCCACGAACAGAACCATCGTAATCAGCAACCTGCTGCGGGCGCGTGCTCCGGTGGATTTGATGGCGCCTTCAACAACGATGGAATCTTCGCCGGTTTGGTTGTCCTCGGCTTGCTTGCGTCGCCTGAACGCGAATTGCCACTTCATGGCCTGGTTCCGCCGGTTGTCGTTGTGTCGACGCCATCGGCGTTATCCGCATATCCTTCAGGTTGTTCGGCAAGAATGTCTTCGATGCGCAGCGGTGCAGCGGGAAGATCGCCGATTTCGACGATTTGGTGGGCTTCAACCGGCTCGAGTTCCAATTCGGCTTGATAAATCTCCGACAGTTTCTGAAGCCGCGACGGCTGGGTCAACAAACTCCAGTCGGCCTGCAAAACGTCGATGGTTTCGCGCTCGTACTTGATGTCCGAACGAACCTGGTTGAGTTCTGCCAGTTGCCGTTCGGCATCGTGTTTCGTCTTGTAGGTGAACGCCGCGGCAGAGACCATAACTGCGATCAGCACGATGTCGGTTGTCCTGAACATGCTACGACCTTCCTCCCGAAAGCGCCGGCAGCTTTGGCAAACCGAAAATCGACCGGTCTGGCGCCTGCGCAGCAGCATCCGTGCGCTCGGCTGCCCTCAGCTTGGCCGACCGCGCCCTGGGATTGGTAGCGGCCTCGTCGCCGGAAGGTTTTCGCACCCCGCTGAGTTTTGTGAATGAAGGCATCGGACCACTGGCCGCGGGCATGTGGCGTGAACCGGAAGCGGCAGTCGAGCGATCGGCGATGAAACGCTTGACGATGCGGTCTTCCAGCGAATGGAAAGTGACGACAGCAAGACGGCCGCCCGGCTTGAGAATACGTTCGGCGGCGAAAAGGGCATCGGCGAGCTGGCCCAGTTCATCATTCACGAAAATGCGCAGGCCCTGAAAAACACGCGTTGCGGGATGAATTCTGTCACCCAGCTTGCGTCCGATCGTCCGCTCAATCAATCCGGCCAGATCACCGGTTGTTGTGAATGGCTTGTCGGCACGGCGGGTCTCGATCGCTCTGGCAATTCGGCCGGCATGGCGTTCCTCGCCGTAGAAGCCGAAAATTCGCGCCAGATCGCCGGCCTTGAGCGAATTGACCACATCGGCGGCAGTCGGACCGGTTTGCGCCATGCGCATGTCAAGCGGCCCATCGTGGCGAAACGAAAATCCGCGCGCCGGCTGATCGAGTTGCATCGATGACACGCCGACATCGAGAACAACGCCGTCGACCGGAACGTCCGACACCTCATCGAGGCTGGAGAAGCTGTCTTCGACCAGGCGAAGCCGACCGCCGGACTTGTCGACAAGCACCCTGCCCGCGCTGATGGCGTCAGGATCACGGTCGATGGCGATAACTTCGGCACCACGGTCGATGAGCGCTTTTGAATAGCCGCCCGCACCGAATGTGCCATCGATGATGACCATTCCCGGAGCGGGCGCCAGCACGTCCAGGACTTCCTCGAGAAGGACTGGGATATGACGGACCGGTCCGCCACCGGCGACATCGTCTGTGCCGGGGTCCGCCATTATCCCGTTTCCCCGCCCGGCCGCGCCTCGTACGCGGTCCGGCGAAGTTCGAGCAACCGGGCGCGCACCGCTTCGCTGTGAGCGGCTAGCTTGTCCGGATGCCAAATCTGAAAAAAATTGCCGCGCCCCAGAAACGCGACATCCGTCGAAATTCCCGTCTGCTGGCGCAGGAAGTCCGTCACGGTGATGCGACCGTCTCGGTCGAGTTTTAAGAAAGCACTGTCGCCATGAACGTGAAACGACATATCGTCGGCCATCTGCAGGAACGGATCCAGTTCCGCGATACGTTTCTCGTAGCGGTCCAGCAGATCCAGACCGCCAACATCGAGCGCGGGCACATCCAGCGCCTTTAATGCATAGAGTTCCGAATAACCGCGTTTTTGCAGAACCGAACGGAAGTGTGCAGGCACCGAGACCCGCCCCTTGGCGTCGATCCGGTTGACTGCACTCGATAAAAAACGGTCCCATCACACAAACTAGCCGCCGTCATGTCCCCGCCCAAAAGCACTTCGAATTCGGTGCCCCGACACCGCATTCCCAAACCGCCAGACCGCACGCCAAGATCGCGTGATCCCCCGGTCCGCCGGCCAATCTGATTTGACCGCTCGGCACGTCCGATACCCTGCAGCAAATCAGTTGTTGATCCGCTTTTTGGGATATCATGGGAAGATATGGGGGTCAACGGGATACACCAACACTTTTCGCCCGAAAGCTGTTATTTTGTGGGCGTTTCAACACTGGCTACATTTATCGGAACTTAACCTTAAGGAAGCGTTAGGAAATCGACCGCAAGCGCCATGGACCGCCGATTCGCGGCATTTTGCTTGATTATCCGTGCGGAGGACTGCCAGAACACGATGATACCAATTCCAAGACAGGCAATTAATGGACGAAAATAAATCACGCGCTGCGGCAATGGCCCATCTAAGGGGCCGTAAACTTGCAAAAGGCGATCCGGTTGCCCTGCCGCTGACGCCCGCATCCATGTACCACCTGCCCGGTGATCCATCGGGTGTCCGCCAATACGGGCGTTTCGATAACCCGACTTGGGAAGCAACCGAAGACCTGCTTGCCCATCTCGAGGATGCGCCTGCCGTCAGTTTTCCGTCCGGCATGGCAGCAATCTCGGCTCTATTCTTCAGCCTGCTGAAATCAGGCGACCGCGTCCTTCTCCCATCCGACGGCTACTACACGACGCGCGTATTAGCCGACCGCTTTCTGGCGCCGATGGGCGTGAATTTCGATTTGCGGCCTACTGCGGTTTTCGCCGAACAAGGTTTTGAAGGCTATCGGATGGTATTCGTCGAAACGCCATCTAATCCCGGATTGGATTTGTGCGATCTCAAGGCGGTCGCAAATGCCGCGCACAGCGCCGGTGCGATCGTTGCAGCCGACAACACAACCATGACACCATTCGGCCAGCGTCCGCTCGACCTTGGCGCCGACATCGTCGTGGCCGCCGACACCAAGGCGCCCAATGGTCATTCAGACACACTTTTCGGCCATCTCGCCAGCAGAAATCCCGAGTTTGTGGAGGCCGCACGCGAATGGCGCAAGCTGGCCGGCGCCATTCCCGGTCCGTTCGAAGCCTGGATGGTGCATCGCGGTCTGGAGACGCTGGAAGTTCGTTTTGATCGCATGTGCAGTTCCGCCGAAACGCTTGCTCCGCGCCTAGCGCAGCACCGATCGGTTCAATCGCTGCGCTTTCCCGGGCTTAAATCCGACCCGGCGCACAATCTGGCCGCCGCACAGATGAGCCGTTTCGGTTTTCTCATCGGGATCACGTTGAAAGATGCTGGAACAGCAGAGAAATTCATCAATCAGTGTGAACTGATCCAGCCGGCGACATCGTTTGGCGGCATACACACATCCGCCGAACGCCGCGCCCGCTGGGGCGATAACGTTGCCGATGGATATGTCCGACTTTCGATCGGCTGCGAACCGGTGGAAGCGCTTTGGAGTGCACTGGAAAGCGCTCTCGACAAGGCGAGATAAAATGCCAGCCGGCCTGTAAGCCGGGTTCTGTATGGCCTGCGCCCGAAAGCGCAAACGTGGCGGCCATTCCTCTGGGACGGACATTGCTGTCCGCCTCAAGCAACCTACCCGGATGGCAGGGCCGGAAACTGCCCCGGCAAGGTCTCCCCTGCCACACCATCCCTATTCAGTCTTGCTCCCGACGGGGTTTGCCGTGCCGCTTCCGTTGCCGGTCGCGCGGTGGGCTCTTACCCCACCCTTTCACCCTTGCCCAAACCGGATCGCCTAGACGATACGATCGGGCGGTTTGCTTTCTGTGGCACTTTCCCTGGGGTCGCCCCCGCCGGATGTTATCCGGCGCCGTATTTCCATGGAGCCCGGACTTTCCTCGCCCGCCGCATTTCTGCGTATGGCGTGCGCGGCCGCCCGGCCAGCTGGCAGCGTTTAGATAGACGAGCCGGGCAGCGAATAAAAGGCCACTCGTAATCCAATGCGACGTCAGGCGACCAAAAGCTCGTAATGGTGGATTGTCCGCTTTGCCACCATCACTGCCTCTTCGGGAAGGATATGGGCGCTGCGCCAATCTTCGCCGACAAAGGCTTTCATGGCGTCAAGGTTCTTCCAAACCATCACGATGCTGAATTCGGTGGGCGTTTCAGATCGCGGCAGGCCAAATATGAGATGCTCGATACCGGATTGCGATTACATCAGCGGCAATGCGGTATCCTGAAAGAAAGCCTCAAATTCGGATTGTTTTCCCTACATGGGTCGTGACCTTGGAATATTCGCACTATAGCCATGATAATTCTCCGTTTTCCTCAATTCACGGACTGTCATCAAACCATCATCTGGACGCGATAGTTGACCGTATCTAGCCCGACTACAATGCCGAAGCGGTCGCGGATCAATCCGCTCTCCGCAATACTGCACGCAATATCGAATAAAAATGGAGTTCTGCGGTGAACGAAGACACATATAACGTTCTGTTTCTCTGCACAGGCAATTCGGCCCGCTCCATCCTTGCAGAAGCGATCATGAACCGCTTGGGCAAACCGCGTTTCAACGCTTTTTCGGCGGGATCAAATCCCACCGGTCAGGTACACCCGATGAGCCTCGATCTGCTGAAACGCTTGAATTACGATACCGGCTTCGCCCGCTCGAAAAGCTGGGAAGAGCTTTCCGGTCCCGAAGCGCCGCATCTCCACTTTGTGTTTACCGTTTGTGACAACGCGGCGAACGAGGCCTGTCCGGTTTGGCCAGGCCATCCAATGTCGGCGCATTGGGGCATTCCGGATCCCGCAGCAGCGGAAGGAACAGACGCCGAACGCGCACTGGCGTTTTCCGAGGCATACAGAATGCTGGAGAATCGGATATCAGTCTTCACGTCGCTGCCGTTTACGAGCATCGACAGGCTGACATTAAAAAAACGGCTCGACGAAATCGGGAGACAGGATTGAACGAAGTATCGATTGCAGCAAAAGCTGGCGGCGGAATGGGTGGGAACGGCTTTTCTGCTGGCGACCGTAGTCGGTTCCGGCATCATGGCGGAAAGACTGGCGGGGCGGTAATGTTGCCATTGCCCTTTTGGGAAATACAATTCCGACCGGTGCCATCCTGGTCGTGCTGATCACCATGCTGGGCCCGGTTTCAGGGGCGCATTTCAATCCCGCTGTCACGGTTGCTTTCGGGCTTCGCCGAGAGATTTCCGTTTCGGATGGTGCACTTTATGTCGCCGCACAGATCACCGGCGGCATTGTTGGAGTCTGGGCCGCTCACCTGATGTTTGCCGAACCGGTCATCCAGGCCTCAACCACGGCACGCACCGGTGGATCTCAATGGTTTGCCGAAGCAATCGCCACGTTTGGTCT
Organism: Rhizobiaceae bacterium; assembly: GCA_963669285.2. Lineage (GTDB taxonomy): Bacteria > Pseudomonadota > Alphaproteobacteria > Rhizobiales > Rhizobiaceae > JAWKWH01. Next base: position 24,356 of record CAXXSI010000014.1, read on the forward strand.
GGTGTTCACCATACTGGCAACGCTGAAAACCCGCCCGAACGCCGTCGCAATGGCGGTGGGTCTTTATATTACCGCGGCCTACTGGTTCACGGCATCGACATCATTCGCCAATCCCGCGGTCACCATCGCGCGGGGCTTGTCCGACACGTTTGCCGGAATCCGGCCAATTGACGTGCCGATGTTCGTCGCCGCACAATTGGTCGGCTCGGTTATCGCCTGGGCATTCTGTCGCTGGTTGCTGAGCGATCCTGAATCACGGTAACCGGCGACATATCTGCCGCGACCGCAGCGCCCGTTGTGATAAGGTCGCGACAATCTACTGCGCAATTGCTTCACGAGCGGTCAGCACATCATTTGCCGCATCCCGGACCCCTTCGGCAATCTCACCCGAAGTCGGGCGATTGGCGATGCGCTCGAGATCCGGCCTGATCAATGACCAGACCTGTTGGCTCAACTCTCCGGCAAGAAGGACCAGAATGACCTGTTTCCATATGTCGTCATCGCCCCTGAAAACCTCGACCAAATGCGGCGCGATTTCAGGACCGGCTTTCGCCAGCAGCGATGCTGTATTCTCGCAGACCGGCCAATTGCGATCCTGAAGCCAGACCAGCAGATCAGGGATTATCGGATTAATAGTTGGAAATCCGAGCGCCGCCGCGCGTCGAACCGCTGCCTCATCAAACTTGTCTGCCGGAATGCAGTTGCCTAATTCCATGAGTGCTTATCACACGGCAAATGTGGCGCCGCCATGAACAAACATTGCCCGGCGCAATTCTGATTCGCGCCCGGCAAAACGAATTGACCGAACTTCCGTTGGATCAGACCCCGCGCAAATGCTTCTTGACCTTGGCGCAATAGCGAGCCGAGATCGGATTCATCCGGCGTGCGCCATGCCCGGCATTGTATTTGAGAATTGTTCCGCAGGTCGAACCTCCGCCCAACTTGTGCGCTTTCGCCAGATACTTCATGCCGTATTTGATATTGGTCTCGGGCGTATAGAGCCCTTTGGCCGAGCCCGAATAACCCATCAGTCGCGCGGTCGCCGGTTTAATCTGCATCAACCCGATCTCTCCAGCTCTGCCACGGGCATTGACCCGGTAATTGCTTTCCACCTTGATGACCGCATGGGCAAGATCGGCAGGTACGCCATAGGAGCGGGCATAGCGTTCGACGATCAGGCCGTATTTGCGGTCGCTGGTGACCGGTTTCTTGATCCGCATACTGGCCAGCGTCTTAGAAACCCATGAAGCCGAACCGCGATCCGGCCCCATCCGCGCCGCAAGCGCTTCCCGGCCAGGTTTATCCGCACCTTTGCGGGCGGACGCGTGCAACGGACTGCTGTCTTTCCTGCTTGCGTAAACGCCGGGTCTTGGCGTTCGATTTGTCGCGCTTCTTCTTCAGCCTTGCGCGGCGATCATCGCCACCTTTGACACGGCGTTCCGCCTTTTCGGCCCGCAGATTTTCCAAATCCGGAACCAGGACGTAACCGAATCCGCGGCCCTCGATCTGACGATCAGTAGCGCGTGCAATACGGTTTTTTCGATGTCTGGTCTTGGCGGCCGGTTTCGAGACATCACCGGCACCGGAATTGAAAAACCGGGGCGAGCCGCTTGAACAGGCCCGAGCGCTCCTTGCGCTCACCGGTTACGTCGCGATCGGGATCGGCAAACAGAAAGATCTGGCCGCGATCGGCGCCGTAGCCGGCCGAACGCACGATGTGGCGTCCGGTGAAAAGTCCCCGGTCAGAAGCGGTTGTCGATGGATGAAAAGGGCCGGTATTTGGAGCCTCTTGGGCAGACCCTCCGATGGCGGACATGCCGAACACCAGGGTCAGCGCGAGCGTCGATTTGATTTTCATGTACTCACAGAACTCAACGGTTGCGCGGTTCCCCAACCACGCCGGTTTCAAACACAGTGGCTTATCCCCGAATCTACAACACCACCTTGCACAACCGCCGCTAAATACTGATAAGCGCACGACAATATGTCATCGCAAGTCACTTTGCGTGACGAAATATTACATTGCGCTTGAATAAGGTCGCCTGAGACGCAGTCAGCCAACCGGATCCGGCAATGCCGAAAGCAGCCGGCGCAGTGTTCCGATGGTCGACAAATCGGCTATGCCGTCCACGCGGTCCGGGCGGAAATGGCGCTGAAAGGCTTCAACCACCCTGTGCGTTGCCGCGTCATAGGTTCCGGTGATTTCCAGTCCATAACCATAGAGTGCCAGCATGGACTGTAACCTCTCTACCGCGCCGCCTGTGCTACCCTGACAAAGGCACTTTCCTTCCCCGGAAACAGGCTCGGGTTCAACGTAGTGTCCGACACCGCATTCGAACAACCGTCGCCACGGGAATTTTTCACCCGGGTCGATCTTTCGGCCCGGAGATGTATCGGAATGGGCAAGCACCATTTCGGGGCAGGATCGCGTGACGCTGTGAAATACCAAGGCACAACTCGATGACTGCATCGATCTGCACATCAGGAAAATCGGGATAGTCGAAGGTATGGCCCGGATTGACAATCTCTATGCCGATCGAGGCAGAGTTGATGTCCGGATTTCCCTGCCACGAGCCCTGTCCCGCGTGCCAGGCCCGTTCGCGTTCACGAACCAGTTGGACGATCTGTCCGTCCTCATGGACAATGTAGTGGCTGGACACTTCCGATTGAGGATCGCACAACCAAGCCTCCGCCGCCGGTCCACTTTCCATGCCTGTATAATGCAGCAGGATGATCGGACGGTTTGGCACCCGCGCGCCGTTCCCCGAAATTGGGAGACACACGCACCTCAGCGCCGTGATGATCGGATATGAAGCCAGTCATATGACGGGAATGTGTGCCAATATCGCCGCATAGGCCGCATTGATCGCGGCTAGTCGCTCATTGGCAATGGCGTGGAATTCTTCCGGCACGCCGCGGGCGACAAGGCGGTCAGGATGGTTTTTCCATCGCGAGCTCACGGTATCGCCGCTTGATTTCGTCCTGCGATGCATCACGGGAGACACCCAGCACGACATAAGGATCGCCACCATGGGCAATGGTGTGGCGCGCGACAATCCGGTTGAAATGCACCTGATCCAATTGGAATATCTCGGCGACGCGGCCAATGTAGTGGAGCTCGCGTTCATGCACGATGCCGTCAGCCTTGGCGATATGAAACAATCCGTCGAGAATATCCTCCAGCATCGGGCAATTTGCCTCGCCGGAACCACACAACCGCGCCATCCGTTCGGCATAGGCTTCGAAACCGGCAACATCGGCTTTTGCCAGATTGTAGAGCCGGGCAACATGCTTGGTTTCATCAGGCGGAACTTCGAATATCTCCTGAAAAGCGCGCACCTCATCCGGCGTCACGACGATACCATCGGCCTTGGCCATCTTGGCCGAAAGGGCAATCATCGCGATCGAAAACGCTACCCGGCGGCGCGTTTCCGGGTCACCTTCGAAAACCGTGCGCACGGCTTCAACCACACCCGATAAGGCGTTGGTCGACGCACGTGTAACGAATTCCCCTATTCGGGTCCAAATCGACATGGCGCTTATTAGAGCCGTTCACCTTCAGATGGAAGCGGTTTGATGGAGTGGATTTTCACCAATTCTCGTCGACGGGGTTGACGAAATCATGACGCAAGCCTCAGGTGCAGCTTGCGCCAACGGGAATTATTCGACCAGGTGTCCAGCCACTCGTCAATCGTCGCTTCGAACGCCGGAAGACCAATGCTCGGCCTGATGCTGGGCTTGCTCGGCGTGGCAATATTCGCCGCAACCTTACCGGCCACACGAATCGCCCTTGAAGGATATTCTCCCTGGTTCATCACACATTTGCGTGCCGTCATCGCCAGCCTAGCCGCGATCGTTATTCTCGTGGTCCTGCGACGCAGCATTCCGACACGGCACTTGGGCAGTCTGTTTGCGGCCGGATTGTTACTCGTTTTCGGTTTTCCGGGATTCATGGCAAATCGGCATGCAAACCGTGGGCGCGAGCCATGGCAGCATCGTTCTCGGAATTCTGCCTTTGGCGACGGCCGTCTTTGCAGCACTGATCGCGGGCGAAAGGCCTTCGCTGCTGTTTTGGCTTTGCGGCATTGCCGGTGCAGCATTGGTGATTACTTTTGCCGTTCGCGACAGCCAAATGACGCTGGCGATCGGTGACATCTGGCTGTTTCTCGCCGGCATTTCTGCCAGCCTCGGTTATGTCCTGTCCGGGAAATTAACTCGTTTCATGCCCGGCTGGGAGGTGATCTCCTGGGCGTTAGTGCTGACGCTGCCCGCATCACTTGCCGGTTCGCTCGCCACCTGGCAACCGTTGTTCGCTTCAGCGTCAAATCAGGCCGTTTCCGCATTGGTGTATCTGGGACTGGGCTCGATGTTTCTCGGTTTCTTTGCCTGGAATTCCGGTCTGGCGCTCGGCGGTATCGCGCGCGTCGGTCAAATCCAGCTGCTGCAGACATTCCTGACCATAGGCATTTCGGCATTGCTGCTCGGAGAGACGATCACCACGGAGATGCTGGTTTTTGCAGTGGCCGTCGTTGGTGTGGTGGCACTCGGTCGGCGCGCCCGGGTTTCCCGCTAGCTATTGTCTTCCAATACCAGATCTGACGCCATCTCGCCGACCATGATCGCCGGCGCGTTGGTGTTGCCGGTCGGGATCGACGGAAAAAACGATGCATCTGCCACCCGCAACCCATCCACGCCCCGAACTTTCAGCCGCGGATCGACGACCGAATTGGTCGGATCGTCGCTCATCCGGCAAGTGCCGCAAGGATGAAACACAGTCCATGCATGCTCCGCGGCGTAAGCCCATAATTCCCTCATCCGACTGAACATCATCACTGGGCCGGATCGGTCCGTCGATGATCCTGTCCAGTCCCGGCATCGACGCAATGCGCCGCATCAGGTGCAGCCCCTTGATCGTCAGGTCGCGGTCATGATCGGTCGACAGGTAGCACGGCCGGATTTTCGGCTGAGCAAGTGGATCAGCCGAACCGATTTCGATATTGCCCCTGACTGGTTGGCCGGCAGGGATTGAACCCGAGCAGAAAGCCGGGAAACGGGTCCGGGCTCATCATCGGCCGCTTGTCCGGTGGCGCACGCGTGTAACTGACCGGCGAGAAGTAGATTTGCAGGTCAGGCCGCTCGACATCGGGGGCTGAGCGGACAAATCCGCCACCCTGGTTGACCGACAATGTCAGTGGGCCGCGCTTTCGCAAAACGAACCGCAAACCGGCCTTAAGCTTGCCGAACAGCGGGCGTAGTTCCTCGTTCAGTGTCGGCACATTGGCGCGATAGAGATTGTCCAGGCCCAGATGATCCTGCAGATGCTGGCCGACATTGGCGTTTTCGGCAACGACGTTGATGCCATGGGCGCCGAGAAGATCCTGCGACCCGACACCCGACAACTGCAGGATCTGCGGCGAATTGACTGCGCCCGCCGAGAGGACGATTTCACGACGCGATGTAACCTTCCTGGTTTCGTTGCCGCGCCGGTACTCGACGCCAGCGGCGCGTTTTCCGTCAAATACGATCCGCGTGACATGGGCGTTTGTCTCAATACTGAGATTTTGATCGTCGGCGTGCCGGATCGATGTAACACCGGGCCTGTCGATGCCCGTAGTCCATTGTTCGTATTGATCTGGTAGGTGAAGACACCTTCGATCGACTGCCCGTTGTAGTCTGAGTTGCGGACGTAGCCCACCTGTTGCATCGCCTCGAAATAGTTCTGGCAAAGCGGATGGGCGTCCCTGTCGATCGTCGAGACGCGAACCGGCCCGCCAACACCGCGTCCCTGATCGCCACCAAGCTCGAAATCCTCGATGCGTCGATAGATGCGCGAAACGGCGTCCCAGTCCCAACCCGGCGCCTCTCGGCCCCAGTTTTCGAAGTCGGCGGCATCTCCGCGCGCCCAGACCATTGCGTTGATGGAACTCGATCCGCCCAGCACCTTTCCACGCGGCCAGTAGCTGGGTTTGCCGCCAAGTGCGGTTTCAGGTTCGGTTAGGTACTTCCAGTTGATCGAGGCGTCGTAGTAGGCGTGGCCATAGCCGATCGGCATACTGATCCAGAAGCTTTTGTCCGAACCACCTGCCTCAAGCAGCAGCACTGTGTATTTGCCGCCCTCGCTCAGCCGGTTGGCGAGTACTGCACCGGCCGAACCTGCGCCGACAATGATGAAATCGAACTCTGACATTGCCGACCCGTCCGAATGCCGAATTTGCTATTCATGACCCATTGGCATGCGCACGCGGTACGGCGCTTCCAGGGAAGCGACAGACTTTTTATCAAGCGTGATATCGAGTGCGGCGATGGCTTCATCGAGCTGGTAGAGCTTGGTCGAGCCGACGATGGGCGCAGTAATGTAGCCCTTGGAAAGCACCCAGGCATAGGCAAGCTGCGCCGGTTTGACGCCGAATCGGGCGGCTACTTTCTCCAACCTGGTTAAAACCGCATAATCGGCCTTCGAGCCGAAATAGCCTTGGCTCAGCTTGTCCGTTTCGCCGCGCCGGGTTGCCGTTCCTTCCTTCGGGCGGTTGCCGGCCAGGAAACCGCGCGCAATCGGCGACCACGGCACCAGTGCGACCCCTTCGGCCCGGCAATACGGGATCATCTCGCGTTCCTCCTCGCGGTAGGCAAGGTTATAAAAATTCTGCATGGCGACGAATTGCGACCAGCCATTGGCCTTTTGCATTTCGCGCAATCTGGCGAATGCCAGGTCCACATGGAGGAAGCCGCGAGATACATGACTTTTCCCCGCGCGTACGACCGAATCGAGCGCCTCGCACATCTCTTCATCGGATGTCGCCGGATCCAGGCGATGGATATAAAGCAGATCGATATGATCGAGCTTCAGCCTGTTGAGTGACGCATCGACCGCCTCGGTGACATGCTTGCGTGACAGGCCCGACAGGTTTGGCCCCTCGCCCATGGCAAGGCCGATCTTGGTTGCCACCACCACCTCGTCGCGGCGGAAATAGCTCCGCACCGCCTCACCGGTGATCTCCTCACTGACGCCTTGCGAATAGAAGTCGGCAGTATCGAGGAAGTTGATACCGGCATCCGCCGCGCGCTTGAAGAAAGGCTGGGCCTCATCCCGGTCCAGAACCCAGGGATGCACGCCCCATCCCGGCTGGCCAAAACTCATGCAGCCGAGACACAGCCGCGAAACTTTAGCGCCGGTCTTACCGAGCTGAACGTAGTCCATGGAGCATCTCCCGTATTGCCGATCGGAACAGCCGGCGGCGGACGATAGGAAAGCGTCCCGGGACCGTCAAACGATTTGCGTCAGGTTGAATCCAAATCCATATGGTCGCGTTACATGCTCGCTGCGGCGCGAGCCGCCTGATCGTACTGCCCTGACAATGCCCGCAATGTCGCGGCGATTTCCGATATCTCTTTTTCCTCGAACTTGAGGCCGGCCACACCGGAAACCAGCAATCCTTCCGGATTTCCGGTAGCGGTCACACGCCGCCGCCCCCGATTCCGTGACGCGCACGGTCTTTTCCTTGCCGCGCCTGCCGGTTTCGATCAATCCCAGCCCTTCAAGCTTTTTCAGCGCATAGGAGACCACATGCGTGTCTTCGATGTTGAACATCATGCACAGGTCGGCGAGCGTCATTTCCCGATCGCGGTGATTGACGGTGTGCAGAATCTGCACATCGGTAGGCTGAAGTCCGGAAACACCGGCAGCCGCCATGCAGCGCACCATCCAGCGCTGAAAAGCGTTTGTTGCCACCGTCATGGGCGAATTCCAGTTCCGACAGCGACGGCAAGGCACCATCGGCAAGATGCGCTGCGGAAACCACCGGACCGATGCCGTTTCGGTCGAATGAGACGTCTTTTCCTGAGGATTCGTCATTTGCCACCTTGCTTCGTTGATAATTTATCGATAAATTGTCGATGAAATAGCTTCAATTTCTATTACATCGAAGCACGATAATTGTCCAACCGCAGTTCTTTTCGCGGACAGGGAGAGCAGATAGATGACTGGCAAGTGGGCATTTCTGGATTGATCGCGGCGGCACGTTCACCGACATTATCGGACGCGATCCCGATGGCGGGCTGCACCCGCGAAAACTCCTGTCGGAAAATCCCGAAGCCTACCGCGATGCCGCCATTCAGGGCATTCGCGACTTGCTTGGCGTGGCAAAAGGAGATCCGATCCCCTCGCAAAAGATCGGCGAAGTGAAGATGGGCACAACCGTCGCCACCAATGCACTCCTGGAGCGCAAGGGTGACCGGGTTCTGCTGTTGATCACCAAGGGCTTTCGCGATGCGCTCAAGATTGCCTATCAGGCGCGCCCCGACATCTTCGCCAAAGAGATCATCCTTCCCGAACAGCTCTACGAGCGGGTGATCGAAGTCGACGAGCGGATTCACGCCGACGGCCATGTCGAGACGATGCCGAAGCTGGACGACGTACAGGCGCAAATCGAAGCCGCCAAAGCCGACGGTATCGATGCAGTTGCTATCGTCTTCATGCATGCCTGGAACCATCCCGCGCACGAATTGATGGCGGCAAGTCTCTGCCACCACATCGGCTTTTCTCAAGTTTCGGTCAGTCACATGGTGTCACCATTGGTCAAGCTGGTCGGCCGCGGCGACACAACCGTCGTCGATGCCTATTTGTCACCGATCCTGTCGCGATATGTCAGCCATGTCGCAAGTGAGTTGGGCGCAAAATTTGTCACTGGGGAGGACGAGGCACCAAATCCAGATACACCACGTCTCAAATTCATGATGTCTTCGGGCGGCCTGACCGCTGCCGACATGTTTCAGGGCAAGGATGCCATCCTATCCGGTCCCGCGGGCGGTGTGGTCGGCATGGTGGAAACGGCCCGGCTGGCAGGTTTTGAAAAGGTGATCGGCTTCGACATGGGCGGCACATCGACCGATGTTGCCCACTATGACGGCGAATATGAACGCGCCTTCGATACCGAGGTTGCCGGCGTACGCATCCGCGCGCCGATGATGCGCATCCACACTGTCGCCGCCGGCGGCGGCTCGGTCCTGCATTTTGAGGCGGGCCGCTTCCAGGCCGGGCCTGATTCGGCCGGCGCCAATCCCGGCCCGGCGTGTTATCGCCGCGGAGGTCCTCTGGCGGTCACCGACGCAAATGTCATGCTCGGAAAGCTGCAACCGCAGTTTTTTCCGGCAATATTCGGATCCGGCCAGAACCAGCCGCTCGATACCGATATCGTGCGCGAAAAATTTGCCGCTTTGGCAACCGAAGCCGGCGATGGCCGCAGGCCGGAAGATGTCGCCGAAGGCTTCATCACCATCGCCGTTGAAAACATGGCCAACGCCATCAAGAAGATCTCCGTCCAGCGCGGCTACGATGTGACCGAATATCTGCTCAACTGCTTCGGTGGCGCCGGCGGCCAGCATGCCTGCCTGGTTGCCGATGCGCTCGGCATGGAAGCGGTGCTTGTGCATCCGTTCTCCGGTCTGCTATCGGCCTACGGCATCGGCCTGGCTGCCGTCTTTGCCTCGCGCAGCCAGGCACTGGTCAAACCGTTCGGTGAGCAAAGCCTGATTGAGATCCGCGCCATGTCGGACCACTTGAAAAAGGCTGTCTACAAGGAGCTAAACGAGCAGGGAATCGCCGATGATGACATCGCCTGGCGTCCGATCCTGCAGCTCCGCTACGACGGCACAGACACCACATTGCCAGTTTCATTCGACGAGTTCTCGCTGGAACAGGCCAAAGCGGAATTTGAAGCGGCGCACAAATCGCAATTCGGCTTCATCTATGACGACAAACCGCTGGTCGTCGAAGCGCTCAATGTCGAGGCCATTGACATGCGCGATGAAGGCCGCGACGAGCGTGATCTATCGCTGGAAAGCCGCGATGTAGACAGCGCTGGTACGACGGAACTGTTCTCGGAGGGCGAATGGCGCAAGGCAGGCATACTCAAACGCGCCGAGATGCGTCCGGGTCACAGTGTGACCGGTCCCGCCCTGATCATCGAAAGCCACCAGACGATTGTCGTCGAACCGGGCTGGCGCGCCGAGATCACCGCCAAGGACCATGTCCTGCTCCGCCGCTACGAAAAGAAAGCCCGCACCGCTGCTGTCGGCACCGAAGCCGATCCGGTGATGCTGGAGGTGTTCAACAACCTGTTCATGTCGATCGCCGAGCAGATGGGCGTCACGCTGCAAAACACCGCCTATTCGGTCAATATCAAGGAGCGCCTCGATTTCTCCTGCGCCGTGTTCGACCGCAGCGGCGCGCTGGTCGCAAACGCCCCGCACATGCCGGTGCATCTGGGTTCGATGGACCGGTCCGTGGAGACGGTCATCCGGCTCAATAAGGACGACATCCATCCCGGCGACGTTTTCGTGCTCAACGCGCCGTATAATGGCGGCACCCACCTGCCCGACATCACCGTGGTTACGCCGGTCTTCGACGACACTGGCAAGGAAGTGCTGTTTTACACCGCCTCGCGCGGTCACCATGCCGACGTCGGCGGAAGTGCGCCCGGTTCGATGACGCCGCTGGCGACGACCGTCGATGAGGAAGGCGTGCTGATCGACAACTTCCGCATGGTCTCCAAAGGCACGTTCCTCGAAAAGGAACTGACCGAGCTTTTAACCAACCACCCCTACCCCGTCCGCAATGTTCACCAGAACGTCGCTGACCTGAAAGCCCAAATCGCCGCCAACGAAAAAGGCGTCGCCGAATTGCGCAAGATGGTCACCCATTTCGGTCTCGATGTTGTCGAAGCCTATATGGGGCATGTGCAGGATAATGCAGCCGAAAGCGTGCGCCGCGTGCTGGAGCGCCTGCCCGACGAGTCTGTTTACGAGTATCCGACCGACACCGGCCAGAAGATCGCCGTCAAAATCGGTATCGACCGGGATCGCCGTGAGGCAACCGTTGATTTCACCGGCACGTCGCCGGTTATGAAGAACAATTTCAATGCACCCGAACCTGTGGCGCGTGCCGCCGTGCTTTATGCGTTCCGCGTGATGGTCGAAGGCAACATTCCGATGAATGCAGGATGTCTCAGGCCGATCAACATCATCATTCCGGACGGCTGCATGCTGCGGCCCGCTTATCCTGCCGCGGTCGTGGCCGGCAACGTCGAAACCTCGCAGCACGTCACCAATGCCGTGTTCGGCGCCATGGGGGCGATCGCCAACGCGCAGGGCACCATGAACAACCTGACCTATGGCAACGACAAGTATCAGTACTACGAGACGATCTGCTCAGGTTCGCCGGCAGGTCAGACCAATTCGGGCCGAGGATTCAACGGCACTTCCGGTGTTCATACCCACATGACCAATTCGCGTCTCACAGATCCGGAAATCCTCGAACTGCGCTTTCCCGTCCTGCTGGAGGATTTCCATATCCGCGAGAATTCAGGCGGAACCGGCAAGTTTTCCGCCGGCAACGGCACGCGCCGCACGGTGCGCTTTCTCGAGAAGATGGAATGTGCCATCCTGTCATCCCACCGCTCGGCGCCGCCACGCGGCATTGCAGGTGGCGGCGATGGCCTGGTCGGCAAGACGGAAATCCGCCGCATCGACGGCTCGATCGATGAATTGAAGGCTTGCGATCAGACCGTGCTGGAAGCTGGAGAAGCCGTTATCGTCACAACGCCGACGGCTGGTGGCTTCGGAGCGGCCTGACTTGTCTCAGCTGACTGCAATCGTCTGTTCCGAGAGCCTCAGACTGAACGTCAGCGAGCCCTCGTTCACAAGCCAGCATCGCACTTCGTAGGTACGCCCGCCTTCCTTGTGCATGGGATCGGCATCGGCAATCTGTCGCGCCTCGTCAATCGATGCGGCGCGATAGATGATCAACCCGCCGCCGCTCATTTCCATGCCGGTCGCATCGGACAGCGGGCCGGCCAAGAACAGTTTGCCGGCGGCCTCCATCTCCTTTTGGTAGGCGAGATGGCGCGGCAGGATCTCCTGCATCGTTTCCGGAGGGGCAGCCGCTTTGGATTCAACGGCAAAAAGCTCAAACGCGAGTGCGCCGCGGCTGCGGGCGATCGATCGGTATTCGGACCAGGATGGCATTGGTGACCTCCATTCAAACCTACTTGGCCAAACTTAAACAATTTCGCCGTCTGGCGCACCTGAAAAATATCGATATTAATTGACTGATACCAAAAAATATGGGTATTTTGCCATTAGTCATCGACCAGATTCCCACCCGGCAGTGGAAATGAAATGAACGTGCACACGCCCGACAGCCAGCAATTGCAGCAATTACGCCTGGAAGCCCAGCAGGCGGTGCGCGATTTGCGTTCGAAAATCCAGGCGCTCGATGGGGATTCGATCGAACTCATACTCACCAGCGCACGCTCCCATTACGCGTGGACCGACAAACCGGTGAGCGAAGATCAGCTTCACCGGATATTCGACATTGTTAAGATGGGCTCGACCAGCATGAACAGCTGTCCGGCACGCTTCGTGTTCGTACGCACCGATGAAGGCAGAAAACGGCTGGCAACGGCGCTGAAACCGGCCAATGTCGCAAAGATGATGGGCGCACCGGTAACGGCCATCATCGCCTATGATACCGAATTCTGGCGCGAGTTGACCAAGCTGTTTCCGCACGAAGACAGGCGCGGGCTCTTTTCAGGAAAGCCTGAATACTCCGAGGAGACCGCGTTCCGCAATTCGACTCTGCAAGGCGCCTATTTCATGATCGCCGCGCGCGCCGTCGGGCTCGATGTCGGGGCCATGTCGGGCTTTGATAACTCAGTTGTTGATGAAGAGTTCTTCGCCGGTACTACGCTGAAATCAAATTTCCTGTGCAATTTGGGCTATGCTGATGAAAATGCCCTGTTCCAGCGCTTGCCGAGATTTGATTTCGAAGACGTTTGCAGCTTCGCGTGAGGTCGAGCCGATGGTGAACGTGCAACCAAAGACTACGGTGAAGCTGAGGAGTTCCGCGCACTGTCCTTCGCATTCCCTATCGGAGATTTCCGTACGCGATCTGAACTTTGCAATCGACGAACCGGTCGAACGCGGCGGAACCAATCTGGGCCCGACCCCGACAGATACCGCGCTTGCCGCACTGGTCGGCTGCACCAATGTCATCGGCCACAAATGCGCCGAGAGCCTCGGTATCGACATCGGTCATCTCGATATCGCCGCCACCTGTGACTTTGATCGCCGCGGCGTGACATTGTCGGAGGAAATTGACGTTCCGTTTCAGCGCATAGTTCTGACGGTCGAAGCTGATGGAACCGCAGCGCAGCACGACCTGGAGCGGGTTTCCCGTGAGGTCGCAAAATATTGCCCGTTGTCCAAACTGTTTCGGCAGGCGGGAACGGAAGTCGAGGAAATCTGGAAAAGAAAAGCCGCTTAATCCGGTCATGCGACCGGCAAGGCGGGAAATAAGGAGGAAAGGCATGATCAACAAGATTTCGCGCAGGCTGCTGATGGCTGCCGCCATCGTTGCAGGCACGGGCCTGGTCCCGGCAACATCCCCTGCTTTCGCTACTGAAACCATCAAGATGATCGCCATCGATGGTTACCCGGACCGCGCGATGTGGGTGAAGGAGTTCTCCGGATTTTTCATTCCGCGTGTCAACGAGGAACTGGCCAAGTCGGGTAATTACAAGATCGAGTGGCAGGAAGCCTATGGCGGCAAGATCGTCAAACCGCGCGGCGTGCTCGATGGCATCAAGCTCGGCCTTGGCGACATTGGCATCGTGACGACGATTTTCCACAACTCGAAACTGCCCAGCCAGGGGATTTCGGCGGTAACGCCGTTTATCGCGGCTGATGCTCGTGTCGTGGCAAAGGCCGTTGACGAGATCGCCAAGGAATTCCCGCAAATGGCCGCCGAACTCGACGCTGAAAATCAAGTCTACCTGGCAACCGGCGTTGTGCTCGATACCTATCAGGTGTTTTCCAAGACACCGATCAACTCGCTGAAGGACCTGGAGGGCCAGAAGGTCGCCGGCGCCGGCTATAATCTGCGCTACCTGGAGGGTATTGAAGGCGCCGCGGGCGTGCGTGGTGGTTTGCCGAATTTCTACAATATGATCCAGACAGGCGTTGTCGATGCCGCCATGCTGTGGCCGGAAGCGGCAAAGACGTTCAAGATCGCCGAGGTCGCTCCTTACATGCTGAAAGTCGATCTCGGCGCGGTTAACTCCAAAACGGTGACCATCAACAAGGACGTATGGGCCAAGCTTCCAGATGAGGTGAAGACGGTTCTCCAGCAGGTCGCGATCGAATATCGCGATCATGTCGCATCCGTCGCCATGGATCGCGCAACAGCTTCATTGAAGGCCTACACGGACGGTGGCGGAACCGTTGTTGTGCTGCCGCAGGAAGGCCGTGAAGCTTGGGCGAAATCCATGCCGAATATTGCGGTTGACTGGGCAACCAAACTGGACGCGGCAGGCGCTCCCGGTTCGGCTATGCTCCAGGCCTATGTCGCGAAATTAAAGGATGCCGGCATGACTCCGGTGCGTGATTGGGCGGCGGAACTGTCAAACTGACCGTGTCGGTCGTTCAGTGAGGCGGAAGGCAGGTGCCATGAAACAGTTCTCCCAAGGTTTCAGGGCATTTGCCGTTCGTCTTGCAACGGTGTCCAACATGATCGGCACGGGCGTATTGTTTGTGCTGGTTGCCGTCATGAATATCGATGTGGTGGCGCGCGGCGTATTCCATGCCCCCTTCCGCGGCGTTGTTGAAGTTGTCATATTTTCGCTGGTTCTCATCGTCTTCCTGCAACTGCCCAACGTGGTTCAGGGCGACAGGCTGACCCGGTCGGATGGTTTTCTTTTGATCATGCGCCGGCGGCGACCTGCGCTGGCAGGGTTGGCCTCGCGTCTGATCGACCTGGTAGCCGGTGTGTTCATGGCGATGATCACCTGGACAATGTGGCCCGAATTCCTCGAATCCTTTGAAAGCTGTCATTTCTTTACGCAGCCGGAATTCGGACCACCGCCGACCGGCAATCTGTGGATTGATCTGAAAGACGGATTTGCGCGGTGCGACTATTTCGGAACGCCCGGGATTTTGACCGCTCCGTGGTGGCCAGCCAAGCTGGCCATCCTGTTTGGTGTCGCGCTGTCGGCGGTTCTCTTCGCGCTGAAGGCGATTTTCGGATCCGCTGCAGACCAACAATCCACACATGAACAGGATGCGCCATGACGCATCGCCTCACAGGTGGTGAGCCCAATGTCGCCGGTTGAGATCGGAACGATTTCCGTCATTGCGATTGTCGTCCTGATCTATCTGGGAATGTACATCCCCGTCGCGCTGGGATTGGTGTCATTTGCCTCGATCTGGCTGATCAGCGGCAAGCCGATCCTGGCCTTCAACTTTCTCAAAGTGGCCGTTGGCGATGGCGTGACGGAGTATGAGTTCGCAACCATCCCGCTGTTCACGGTGATGGGGCTTCTGGTCTCAAGGGCAGGTCTGGGAACCGATATCTACACCGTTATCAATCGGGGATTCCGTAAAGTGACTGGCGGCATCGGCATGGCGACAGTCGGTGCAAACGCCGTGTTTGCGGCGGTCACCGGTTCGTCGATTGCGTCTGCGTCGGTGTTCACCAAGATATCGGTGCCGGAAATGCGGCGCTTCGACTACAACAAACGGTTCGCGGTCGGCGTGGTCGCCGGATCGTCGGTACTCGGCATGATCATCCCACCAAGCGCGATGCTGATTATCTATGCATTCGTTGCCGAGCAGTCGGTCGGCGAAATGTTTGTCGCGGGGATCATCCCGGGCTTGTGTCTGACGGTGGCCTATATTCTTGCCATCCTGTTGATGGGACGCTTCTGGCCATCTTTCATTGGTACACGGAGCAAGCAAAGCGAAAGCGCGCCGTTGAGCACCTACGAGGTGCTCGACAAGACCGTGCCGACGGTTCTGCTGATCGTCATCGTGCTCGGCGGCATTTACACCGGCTGGCTGACGCCGGTCGAGGCGGGCGCGGCAGGCGCACTTGTAGCGCTTCTCATCGCCCTGTTCCGCCGCCGGATCACCTGGTCCGGGCTGTGGCAGACAGCCATCGAAACCGGCTACATCACTGCGTCGATCCTGTTCCTGATCACAATGGCTTCGCTGTACTCGAGAATGCTCGGTTTCGCCGGACTTCCCAACGAACTCGAGGCGCTGCTTGAGCATTACAATCTCGGCTTTTTCGGCATCATGGTCATCTACGTGATCCTGATGCTGTTTCTCGGCACCCTGCTTGACACCGCCTCGATCATTCTAATCGTCGTGCCGTTGTTCATCACCTTGATCGAGTCGATGGGATACAGTCTCGTCTGGTTCGGCATCGTGACGGTTATCGGTGCTGAAATCGGCTTGCTGACACCACCGCTCGGCATCTCGTGCTTTGTGATTAAAGCGACACTGAACGATCCGGAGATCAGCCTGAAGGATGTATTCCTCGGTGCACTCCCCTTCGCGGTCATCATGCTGTTCGTCCTGATTTTGCTTATTCGCTATCCGATCCTTTCGACCGGTATCATCCACTGATCAAACAATTTGGGAAACCGACATGCGCAGCGTCTCAAAGGAAAACATTACCCAGGAATTTCTCGAATATTGCGGCCCGGAAACAAGCCCGCGGCTTAAGTTCGTTCTGGAAAAACTTGTTGGTCATCTGCACGATTTCGCCCGCGAGGTTGACCTGACCCACGAAGAATGGCGCAAGGGTCTGGATATTCTCACCAAATCGGGAGCGATCTGCACACCCGAGCGCAATGAGTTCGTTCTTCTGTCCGATGTCTTGGGCCTGTCGTCGCTGGTCGACATGATCAATTCGCCAGACGATGGAACGCCCTCAAGCGTGCTGGGACCATTCCACATTTTGGGCGCCCCTAACCTGCCGGTTGGAGGCGACCTGAGAAAGGACAATGACGGCGCGACCGTCATCGTCGCCGGACAGATCAGCGATCCTGCCGGCGTCCCGGTGAAGGGTGCGGAGATCGAAATCTGGCAAACCGCAGATAATGGACTGTACTCTAACCAGGATCCACAGCAACCGGACTACAATCTCCGCGCTCACATGATTGTCGGCGATGATGGCCGATATATGTTTTCAACGGTTCGGCCAGCTCCCTACACCGTGCCGGATGACGGACCCGTCGGCGAGTTGCTGCATGCAACGGGACGCCATCCGTGGCGCCCCTCTCACCTTCATTTCATCGTCACGGCGCCAGGATTTCGCACACTGGTGACCGAGGTATTTCCCTCGGATGATCCCTATCTTGATGAAGACGCCGTCTTCGGCGTGCGCGAAGCGCTTATAATGGAATACCGGCAACAGGCCGATCGGGGCAACATCCCCGAAATGCTGATCAATCCCGATGGCGTAACCGATCCATTCTATACGGTCGATTTCGACTTCGTACTTGTGGAGGATGAATAGCAGCGTTTGCGATCAGCCCTGTTCAAGCTGATCGCGCAGAAAATTGCCCGTCCTGGTATAGTGAGCAACCAGCAACTCGGCGGCCTGATCGGTTTCGCGCGCCAAAACGGCATCGCATATCGCTCCATGTTCGGCAGCGACATCGCGCGACGGATAGGCCTTGCTGCCGGACAATTGCCGATAGCGCACATTCTGATCGTAAAGCTGGTCACAGAATTTCTGCAATATCGTTGATCCGCAGGCGGATATCAGCGTCATGTGAAAATGCTTGTGCCTGACTTCCCACTCGGCATTGGCGACGAAATGATCGTCATCTTCCGATCGCGGCACACGCGAAAGCCGGTAGGCCGACAACACAACCTTCTCTTCCCAGGCGCTGTCGCCGTTGGCGATGGATTCCCTCAGTGCCCGCTCTTCAAGCCAGCAGCGGGTCTTCAACAGTTCGTCGAATTCTTCTGCGCTGATCTGCGCAACACGAAAGCCACGCTGATCGAGACGTTCGACGAAATGATCGGATGTCAGCAGGCTCAGCGCCTCCCGTATCGGGCTGGTGCCAACATCATATATCTTGCGTAACTCTTCGATCTTCAGCTTGCTGCCGGGTGCCAGCGCACCGGTCATGATATCCGACCGCAATCTGGCGTAAATCTGGCTTGTCATGGAACCCGGTACTGCCGCGGTCACGTCATGACCCAATTCAGCTTCGGGCAGGTCCGCAAAGGACTGAGGGGCTTTCTTGGTTGCTTTGTCCATCGCACGTCGCCAGTTGCCAGTGTCCGAAACTATGCTGATGTGGTTTCCGCTTCGGCCACTTCAGAATCATCCTTCAAGGCCGCGCTGCCGGTCATCGCACGCTTTGCCCGATTTTCATAGCTTCGCGCCGCCCGCACAATGCTCGACGCGGCAGCGATCGCTCCGTTGTTCGCGAACCGCTCGTGATTGCGTTCGATTTCGTTGAGCTGATAGCGATAATTCGCCATCATCCCGAAGGAATTCCGCAAACCCCGCTCGGAAAGATCGGCGCACCAGTTGATGCGCTCAAGCCGCGCTCCGTTACCCAAATGGAACCGCGCCACCGGATCGATCGGTCGCCCTTCCTCATTCTTACCGCAGAACAGAAACCACTGCGCAGCCTGCACCAGCTCGGCCTCAAGCTTGACCGATGTCGAATCATCATCCCACCAGCCATACTCATCCGCTTCGCTGGCGGCGGCGAACGTCGCCTCGTCGAATTTGATTGTCGTTTCGCCCATTGCACTTCGCATGATCGCCTGACGCAATGACGGGATCGGCGACAGGGTCACGAACTCCTTGAGCGAGGGAAATCGATTGCGCAGATCTTCCACGACCTGTTTGATCAGAAAGTTGCCGAGCGGAATGCCACGCAGTCCATCCTGGCAATTGGAGATGGAATAAAACACCGCAGTCTTCGGCAAATTTCCCGGCGCGGGCCGATCCCGGTCGAGCACGCTGGCAATCGTCGAGGGCATATTCTCAACCAGCGCGATCTCGACGAAAATCAGTGGTTCGTCTCCCAATCGGGGATGGAAGAAACCGTAAATCATCCGGTCTTCCGGATCGATCCGTTCGCGCAGGTCCTCCCAGCCGGCCATGCCATGAACGGCTTCATAGCCGATGATCTTTTCCAGGATCGCCGCTGGCGTATTCCAATCGATATTGCGAAGTTCCAGAAAACCGCGATTGAACCAGGAAATGAAGTGCGCAGCAAATTCCCGGTCAATCATCCCCAGATCAGGGTTGTCGGGTAAAAGCCGGAGCAGATCGGCTCTCATTTCCACCAAATACCGTGTTGCGTCGGCGGCCTGATTGAGTCTGGTGATCAGTTCGCTGCACGCAGGCCGCGCCGCATCGGAAAGCCTTGCTAGATTGTTAGTCGACGAATCCCTCAGATAGGCTTCCACAGCCTCCCCGACGGTTTCATGGTTCGCAGAAAACTCGCGGCCAACCGCCTGAAAGAATTCCACCTTCTGGGCGCTATCGAGCAACTGATAGAGATTTAGTATCTCGCAAGACAGCGCAATGCCCGACGCCTCTCCGCGCGCACCCAACAGCATGTGGCACAACTCGATAATGTCGTCCGGCTTGGCCAATTCACGATCGGACTTCGATAATCCAAGAATTGAAAATCCGCGCTCGGCGATGGAAGACAGAAAGGCACTGAACGGTGTTGTGGTCATAGCTCAAAAATATCGATATTTTTTAATATCCGCAACCCAATGGACTCACTTTGAAATTCCACTCCTAAGCCGACCGACAACGCGTTATCATCAATAATTCCGAGACTTACACAAAGATCATACTCGGTCTCACACGAACGTGTCTCGGAATTTGCCGACAAAACGCGCGTAAATCCAAATAAAATATTGATATTTTACCCCGTGAATCTAAAATATGGACATAACAGTCGTGTGCCTGCAGGGGATCTGTTCGCACGGGGACAACAGCGATTTTCCGATCCCGATATCACGGAGTTCACATTTCATGCGCGAAGACCATTTCGAAGACGGTAAATGGTGGGTCAGCCCGTACAATTTTGTTCCGGAAGTTCGCCAAGATCTCAACTTGCCAAAACGGGTTGAGATCCATGACGCAACGCTTCGCGACGGCGAACAGACACCCGGCGTCGTGTTCTCCATCGATGACAAGATCGCCATCGCCGAAAAACTGAACGAGGTCGGGGTCGAGCGTATAGAAGCCGGTATGCCTGCCGTCTCCCCTCAGGATGAGGAAGCTATTAAGCAGATATCGAAGCTCGGACTGAAATCGCGCATTTTCACATTCGCCCGCGCGCTCAAGCAGGATATCGACAAGGCTTTGGAGTGTGGCGCCAACGGCGTCATCATCGAAGTACCCATCGGATATCCGAAAATCACCACCCAGTTCGGCTGGACCTGGAGGGATGTTCTCAACAAGAGCGCTCCGGTGATCAACTACGCCCGCGAACAGGGCCTTTACGCCGTTTTCTTTCCCTACGACACCACACGGGCAAGGTCCGAAGATCTGGAAAACCTTTGCAAGGGTGTGATGTGCGAGGCACCACCCGATTCCATCGGCATTGTCGACACGATGGGCTGCGCAACACCTGAAGCCATCAAATACATGGTGCGCTGGGTCAAGCAGATGACCGGCCTGCCGATTGAAATCCACACGCACAACGATTTCGGCATGGGTGTCGCCACCGAATTGGCGGCAGTCACCGCCGGCGCAGAAGTCGTGCACAGTTGCGGCAACGGCCTTGGCGAACGCACCGGCAACGCGGCGTTGGAGGAACTGATGCTGGGACTGCACCTGCTCTATGGCTACGACACCGGTTACAAGCTCGACAAACTGCCGGAACTCGGTGCGCTTCTTGCCGAACGGGCCAATATCCCGATTGCACGCAACAAACCGGTTCTCGGCAGCGGCAACTTCACCCGCGAATCCGGTATCGGCATCAATTTCGTCATGCACGATCCCTTGGTCATGTTCGGAACCCACCCGGCCCTGACCGGTCGCGCCGGAGAAGTGGTGCTGGGCAAGAAGAGCGGCAAGGCATCCATCGCGTACAAGCTGGAGGAACTCGGTCTCGGAGAGGCCGGCGACGAAGCGATTGCCGAAATCCTCGACGCCGTCAAACAGGCCGGGATCAAGAAGCGCGATATCCTCACTGACGATGAATTCCGCGCGATTGCCGAACCGGTGTTGGCGCGTAAGGCCGCCTGACCTAACCGCGTGCTGACCAGCGACGAACCCGCGCTAACGCTTTATCACTCCGCCACGTCGGTTTGCTCGGCAAAGGTTCGCCTGGTGCTTTGCGAACTCGGGCTTGGCTGGAAGAGCGTGACGCTGGACCTGACGCGGGGCGAGCAGTTCGATCCCGATTATCTTCGCCTCAATCCCCAGGCGGTTGTGCCGACCCTGATCGAATCGGGCCGAGCCGTCATCGAATCGAATACAATCATGCGCCACCTTGTTGACCGATACGGGAAGCGAAGCCCTGAACTGTATTCGCCGCGATGCGATGCCTGGCTGCAACGCAGCCTGCCGCTGCATGACGCCATCAACACGTTCACTCAGTTGATCGTAAACCGGCCGCGGCTGCTGACATTGCCGGCAGCCGACCTGGAGGCCCGCTATGCCAGAATTCCCGATCCCGCCCGTGCCGAGAAGTTGAGAAATCTGGTTGTGCGGGGATTTGAAGCGGACGAGGTTGCGACCGCAACCAGGTGCCTGCAGGACACAATAGCCGAGATCGAAAACGCCGCGAAGAACGCGCCTTGGCTTGCGGGCGATACCTTCACCTTGGCCGATATGGCAATCCTGCCGTTTGTGAACCGGCATGAAATGCTGGGAATGTCGGCATTGTGGGAGGTGGGATCATCCACTGCGCGCTGGTTTGAAGCGGCCAAAGGCAGACCATGCTACGAGGATGCAATTGCATCATTCGTTTCCGAGGCGACCAGCAAAATTTTTGCCGCCGCGGTTCGGGCGTCGCGTGCGCAGATCGACAACATTCTTGTTGCCGATTGAAAATGCCGGCTGCTGATGACTATGCCACCAGCAACCAGCACTTCGCCCAACGCCCCGGTCCTGTTTTTTGTTTCACTGCGGTAGGGTCAACGTCACCAGATCGGTGCCGACAATCACATTTCCGGAAAACCCTCCATCAACAGCAGCCTGTTTGTAATCATCCTCCGTCAGTCCGCCGCCCGGAATCGGATAGGGTCCCTGTTTCTTCGCACCCATCGGCGGGATGAGATGTGTCAGCATCAGGTGTTTTGCTCCAGCCCGATTTGCCATCGCTCCAAGGTCTGTGGCCGTACTCTGGCGGAAATAGATCGGCGGCGGGAAGCCGCTATCCTTGTCGGGGCCCATCACCGGATGAATTGTCGAATGAACAATCACATCAACGCCTTGCGCCAGTTTCTCAACTTGCGCGGAGGTTGACGAATCGCGCGGTGGTTTCGGGTTATCGTTACCGGCATCACCTCCTATCACCACGCTGCCCGCCGGTGTATCAACGCGGTAGGAGGCGTGTCCGGCAATGTGCCGCGATATAGTTGCGCTGACCTTCACATCACCTGATTCCCACACGACAGCCGGTTCGTTGGCCGGTGTGAATGTCATGACATTGATCAGATCGGCCGGGCCGCCGGGAAGGCGTTTTTTGTTTTCCGAAAGCCGTTGCGCCATTTCACCCGACTGGATGAAGGCATCGCCAATATGTTTGGCCAGCATCGAACAGCTCAGCGTGTGCCCCAACGGGGATTTGGCGTCGTCACTGCAGACCAGGTCGACCTTCGGTCCCTTGGAATTGAAATGCCAACGAAGCTGCATCATGTCGGCCAGACCCTCGGTGTGATCCGAATGCATGTGGGTGAGGAATATGCCATTCAACTTACCGACGGGAACACCAACCTCGGAAAGTCGCTGGGTGGTCCCTCGCCCGGTGTCGAACTGGAGTTTGACCGCACCACACTTGTTCTCGTCATCACCGAACTGAACCAGCGTGCCGGCACCGGCCTGGCCCTCGTAGACCGGAGGACCGCCCTGTGTCCCGGTGAGCGTTATTTTCATGCAGGGAGCAGCCGATGCAGACCCGGCGGCAAGCATCAAAAGGGGCATTGCGGCCAGCGCATAAATCCACCGACGATTTCTCATTTTCTCCTCCCTTATCCATTTTTTATTCCCTTTCACAATAATATCGATATTCATGAAATTCGCAACCGGAGTTCGCGCTGGATTCCACGACAATTTGCACACGGATGAAGGGAGCGATCCGGCCTCCCAAGCAAGGCCTGCGGGATTGCAACGTTAATCGCGGGAACCGACGCGGCTCCCGCAATACAGCCAACGCTTACGCGCAAGCCACGCTGATCGCATCGACATGGCGGTGATCGGTGCCGCAACATCCCCCAAACACGTTGAGATTGGGCAGCATCATTTTCAGTGACCGGTACTGTGAACCGAGTTCACTGGGATTGCCGTCATCCAATTCCTCGGCGTTGTCCAGCTCTTCGTGGCTCATGCGCGAAGCATTCGCCCTGACTCCGACAATGCGTTCACGCCAGCCGGCGTCGCCGTTCAAAACGCCGTAGAAATGATCCGGATGTGCACAGTTGATCATGAAGTACGCCGGTGCACTGTCGGTCTCCCGGTCAACCTGCTCAATGGCGTACCGCAACTCCTGACCGGACGGCAGCTTGCCATCAGTCTCCACGGTAAACGAAATCACCGACGGCATGCCAGCCGCCTTGGCCGCGCGAGCTATACCGAGCGCTTCTTCAACATATGTCATGGTGATCGCCGATACCATGTCGGCGCCAAATTCCGAGAACCATCCGATCTGCTGGGAATGATAGTCTTCGGCTTCGCTTGCGCTCATCATCTGTGACGGATTGTAACCGTCGTCCTGCGGTCCGAGAACGCCGTTGATGACGAAGGGTGAATGCGCATTTTCATATTCGGCACGAAGTACCCTGAGGTTCTCGATCGCCTTGGCATGTGCCGCTTTCAGGTTGGAACCCGAGATGCCAAGTTCATCGGCCCAGCGCTTGCTGGCCCGCCATGTCGGTGTGTCGAGCACGAACCCCTTCGCATCGCGAACCGCCAGTTCGCAATATTTGCGCAGGTAACGTTCGATTGCCGCGCTACCAGCCCGGTCCTCGAGCAGAGTGAAAGCGGCAAACAGCGGCAGGTCGAGACCATCATGGAATATCAATGTGGTTTCCAGGCCGCCATCGGTGAGAAAAGCCTTGCCATTCATTTGCGGGAGTTGATTTCGATATTGTGCGTTGGTCACGATATGTGTCCTTCCTGGTAATTCCGCTGAAACGGATAACGCGCCCCGCACCGGCGGACCGGACGCGGTTTCGAGTTGTCTTGTGATTGAACGAGGCGCGTAATGACCGAATTCTGTATCGGTCTGATTTCAGGAAATCAGGATTCCTGTTTCAATTGTTTCAGATGACCCAGGGTCAGCCGACGGCGACCTCGGCGGTCACCTCGCGAACGCACTGTTGAAACTCGGCGCAGACCGGTGGCAGGCTCGCATGCGCGCGGCGCAAAAGCTCCATGTTTCGCCGGGCCGACATGTCGGCGACAGGCAGGAACCGCAGGTCTTTGCGCTCGCCGGCGACGGCCAGCCGCGGCAGAACCGTTATGCCGACGCCGGCCCGGATCATGGCAAACAGCGATGTGGTGTTGCGGACATAAAGCGCGGACTGCTCGACGATGGCCCTGAAGTCCTCGTCCTTGATGAGCGCACAAATCCCGTTGGTGATGAACGGAAACCCCTCAAGCTGTTGCCATCTGATCGGTTCCTTTGCGGTTGCCAGCGGATGATCAGCCCGGCAAACCACGCCGAAGGCATCCGAGAACAGGGTTTCGCATTCAATTCCGGCAGCGGCTTCACCGGACGCAATGCCGATATCGACACGTTCCTTTTCCAGTTCCCGCAGCACCGAGGCGGAGTCCATATCCCGTACGTCAATCCGTACGCCCGGTCGCGTATTGTGGAATCGCTGGAGTGCCGAAGGCAAGATCACCGCTGCAACCGACGGCACCACGGCAACCCTGATAAATCCATCTTTCGATCCCGCATAGGCCTCAATATTGCTGATCGTACGCTCAAAATGGTCGAGCTCCCGCAAGGCCTCATTCAGGACAAAGCGGCCAAGTGCGGTAAGCCTACTTTTGCGCTCGGATTCAAATAGCGATGCCCCCAGGTGATCCTCGAGTTGTTTTAGCATCATTGAGACAGCAGACGGCGTTCTGCCTAGTTTCTCCGCCGCGTCGGAGAGGTTTCCGCTTTGCGCAACGGCCGCGAAACAGCGCAGCATTTCGATCTTGATCGCCAATTTCAGAATTCCTGAAAAACAGTAACTCAATTTCATTCTGACTGAAATTTTCTGGCGTGTCCATAACGATTGCCGCGCGTAGAAGTCAGTTGTCATCGGCACGCTTGTGCTGCAGTTATTCGCCAAGACATAACCTTCGCAATACGGGTCGTTGCAAAGTGGAGCAAATCAGCGAATTGGGCGGACCCATGGCGGGTATTCGAGGCAGATCACGATCCACATTGGGTGCCTGCTGCCTGTTGTTGCTGGTGTTGGGCTCTGTCCATGCATTCTCGGTGTTTCTGGAGCCACTGGAACTCCAATTCGGTGTTTCGCGCACAAGTTCAAGCCTAAATTATTCCATTGCGCTGGTTTCGCTGACCTTGGCCGTCTTATTCGGGCACGCGATCTTTGTCCGGATCACTGCGAGTTGGCTGATTGCGGCCATCTGCCTTGTCGCCGCCGCCGGCGCACTGGTCGCAGCCAACGCCACCTCGCTTACCGGAGTATGGATTGGCTACGGGCTTATTTTCGGTGGCGCCAATGGTATGGGTTATGCGCTTGGATTGCAGCTTTCTGCGCAAGCCAATCCCGGCCGTGAAGGTCTGGCCATGGGGTTGGTAACGGCAGCTTACGCGCTGGGCGCGGTCATTTCTCCGGCACTGTTTGCCGCTGCAATCGATCACGGCGGTTTTCCCTTCGCAATGATCGGGCTGGCATTGACCCTTGTCGTGATCGCACCGGTCTGTGCGCTGTTGCTTGCCGGCACCGTGTTCCGTGCTGCAGGTGACGATGACGGCGCTGAGCCGCAAGCAATGTCCGATACGGTCAGCCTGGCACTGCTCTGGATCGGATATGGCGCCGGTGTCGCCGCCGGATTAATGGCGATCGGTCATGCGACCGGAATAGCGACAGCCGCGGGCGTCGAAGGGGCGGCATGGATCGCTCCGGTGATCATAGCGGTCTTCAACCTCGGCGGCAGCATTGCAGGCGGCGCCGTCGTGGACCGGATCAGACTGATGGTTCCCTTCTCCTGCCTGCCCGTCCTTTCAGCGATTGCGTTGCTCGCCCTGGCTTATTCCGGCACGGCATATTTCAGCCTCTTCTGCCTTGCGGTTGTCGGGATGGCGTACGGCGCCATCATTGCCACTTACCCTTCGGGCATCGCCAAACTTTTCGGCACCGTCGAAGGCGCCCGTATCTACGGTCGGGTGTTTACCGCCTGGGGGACAGCCGGCCTCGCAGCACCATGGTTTGCCGGTTATCTGTTTGATCGCAGTGGTGGCTATCAGGTAGCGCTGCTCACCGCCGCGGCTTTGGCCATAGTCTCAACGATCGCGGCTATGCTGTTGTTTCGACTCAGGGAAAACGACTAGCGGCGCACCCGCTTGTATGTTCCCTCTTGCCCACCCTGGAAGGTGCGGATTAACCGATTGCCGGATTGGAGCTTCAATTTCAGCTTTCCGAATTTGTTGCCGCCCTGCGAAACTTTCATCTCTTTCGCAACAAGTACGACATCACCACCTGATTTCTCCCAGCATCCCATGGCATATTCATCGACCGCGCCGTAGGCCAGCATGTACTCAAACCGGCCATTGTTGCCGAGCCAGATTGCCGAACCCATCTCCATGACATCCTGCAACTCATAAAGGCCGCCGTGGCGGGTGCCCTGGGGTTCGCACTCCGCTGCAGAAGCAGCAACTGTGCTCGCGCCGCCGATCATAACGCTGGCGATCAGTGGAAGTAACAATTTCGATGGCATGGCGACAATCCCTTCTGCCGTATCTCGTTGCCCGCCTCGATAACCGCAGATTAGGTGTCGAAATGTGATCGGCCTCACATGACAGCAAAGACATGCTCTAGCGCAACGCCTTGACGATAGCCTCGACCATCGCCTGCGGCTTGTAAGCCGCACTTTTCGGCGTCAGGCCAAGACGCACGACAACAAGCCCTTCGGACGGGATGACGGTCGTTGTCTGCCCGTCATGGCCCAGCATCCAGTAGCTGTCACCCGGCAGATCATAACCCTGGTCCGGGTCCTCGCCTTCGGGTGTACCGGCATCAGGGCCTCTGAGCCAGACCTGCCCGCGCCCATATTCGGGTTCGCCCCATTCAGCCATCGACGCCGGGTTGGCAGACGTCATCCAGTCGACATAGCCAAGCGGCAACAGCGAACGGCCGTTCCACACACCCCTTTGCAGCAGGAACTGACCGAACCGTGCCCAATCGCGCGCATCGGCATAAAGATACGACGATCCCACATAGGTGCCGCGGGCGTCGGTCTCCAGCACGGCGCTACGCATACCAAGCGGGTCGAACAGTGCCTTGACCGGAAAATCCCACGCCTTGGCCGGATCAACAAAGGCATTTTGCCAAATGCGTGCAATTGCCGTCGCCGTGCCGCTCGAATAGTTGAATTCCGCCCCTGGGTTAGCATCAAGCGGCTTTGAGGCCACAAACGCAGCCATGTCGGGTTCCAAATAGAGCATCCTGCTGACATCCGAGACCACACCATAGTCCTCGTTGAACTCAAGTCCCGGAGACATTGCCAGCATGTTGTCGAGCGTGATTTCCTTGCGACCGTCTTCAGACCAGCCTGCAAAAAGCCCGTTTTGATCATGGGTCAGGATCTTTTCGCGGATCATCCTGCCGATCAGCGCAGCGTTGACCGTCTTGGTCATCGACCAGCCGATCAGTCGCGAATCCTTGTCGAAACCATCGGTATAGCGCTCGCCAATGATGCGGCCGTCCTTGACCACCACCACGGCCCGCATGCCGGGTCCGGTCATCGCACTGTCGTCCAGTATCGCTGAAATGCGGTCATCCTCGGCATCAACCTTTGATCCCTCCGGCCACAATGCCGTTTCCGGATGCGGCGGAAGCGATGTTATCGGGCCGATGTGGTCGATCGCCTTTTCCACATCGCCGTCCGGCACCGCAGCGCAACCAACCCCCTGCCTGTCGACGGCGACACCATTGCCGATGAAGCCACCAATGCTGGTTTCCACCGTGCCGCCGCCTTGATCGACCTCGGCTTGCATGAACCAGAATATCGGGTATCCGGGCGCCTGCACATCTGTCGCCAGAACGTCATCGACCGCACGGCCTGCGACAAACACATTGGAGCAGACGATTTTGGCGGCATAGTTGACCGCAACGCGAACCATGTCCGGCGGCGATTGGTGCACCCAATAAACTCCACCCACCATGATGATCACCAGCAAAAGCAATCCCCACATCAGGATTCGCTTGACCACACGCATAATTGAGACCCCCGAATTTCCTTGGTTTTCTGCCCCGTTTCCGCCGCGTTTTGCCAGAAGATACACAGCACGGCGTTCACTCTTGGTTGACCTTTTTTGGTTAACCGATGGATAACGAACATACCAGTTATGGAAGGAATTAATCGTTGGTGCATTCCTGCCAGGTAAAAATCCGCGCCGTTATGACCGCTGGAGCACTAGCGCTTGGCGGCTGCACGACCGCCACGCTCGACATCGCTGATATCGCAGAAACCACTGAAGTCCAAAACACCGATAGTCGGGTACTGGAGACACCGGCGCCCGAGCCGACCGCTTTTGCCGCCATAACAAAACCGCGCTTCGGCGACCGCGACCCGCACGACTGGAAAGGCCGCTCGCCATTCTCATACGCCGTGCACGGCACGGATGTCTCAAAATATCAGGGCGATATTGATTGGCGCACAAAGCGGCGAAACGGCATTGCTTTCACTTTCATAAAGGCGACGGAGGGCGGCGACGTCTTCGATGATCACTTCACCCGCCACTGGAATGGTGCACGCCGTGCCGGCATTCCGCGCGGCGCCTATCACTTCTTCTATTTTTGCCGGCCAGCCTTCGAACAGGCCCGGTGGTTCATCCGCAAGGTTCCGCGTGATCCGTCCGCCTTGCCGCCAGTCCTCGACATGGAATGGAATCCGCATTCACCGACATGCAAGTTGCGGCCGAAACCGGCTGCCGTGCGAAAAGAGATGTCGGTCTTCCTGAAACAGGTCGAACGCCACTACCGCAAGAAGCCGATCATCTACACGACAGTCGATTTCTACCGCGACAACGAACTGCACAAGCTGAAGGGATATCCCTATTGGCTGCGCTCTGTCGCCGGTGACCCGTACAGGAAGTACAACAATCAGTCCTGGTTGTTCTGGCAGTACACAGGTACCGGAGAAGTACCCGGGATCAATGGCGACGCGGATATCAACGTCTTTAATGGCAATCGAAAGGCCTGGCGTGAGTGGCTGGTGGCTAACACAAAATAGCAGGGGAAATGGCTGTATGATGAATAACAAGGTTGCGGTGCTCGCCGCGATGGTACTTCTTGGTGCCACGGCCATGCCCGCCCATGCGCAGGAATGCGGCGGGAAATTCTCGACATGGCTGAAAGGAGCTGTCACCGAAGCAACAAATTCCGGCGTCGGATCCAAGGGACAAAAGGCGCTGTCTCGCGCCCGTCAGGACGCCAAGGTACTGCGCCGCGACCGCGCTCAGGGCGTTTTCACCCAGACCTTTCTGAAATTTTCCGGCCGGATGGTTTCCGGCTACCGGCTGAAGCAGGGCGCTGCAAACATGCGAAAATACCGCAAGGTATTCGACCGCGCCCGCCAGCAATTCGGTGTTCCACCGGAGGTGATCAGCGCGTTTTGGGCGCTGGAAACCGATTTCGGTGCGGTTCAGGGAGATTTTTCAACGCTCAACGCCCTTGCCACGCTGGCGCATGACTGCCGCAGGCCGCATTTGTTCCGGCCGCAGTTTGTCGCCCTCGGCAAACTGATCGATCAGGGCGTGGTGCCCGCCAATGTGACCGGCGCCTGGGCCGGCGAGATCGGACAAATGCAGCTTCTGCCGTCTGACTATCTCGAACTCGGAACCGACGGCGACGGCGACGGTCGTGTCGACCTGAAGAAAAGCTCGTCCGATGCCATCATGACCAGCGCGAGGTTTCTCAACCACCTCGGCTGGCGGGCCGGCGAACCGTGGCTTGAAGAAATCAGCGTGCCAAATGATCTGCAATGGGAACAGACCGGACGCGAACGGATGCTGCCGCGCTCGCAATGGGCAGCCTGGGGCGTCACCTATCGTGGTGGCAGGCCCTTGAACGCCGACAATACGCAGGCGAGCGTGGTTTTGCCGATGGGGCGCAAGGGACCGGCGTTCCTTGTCTATCCGAACTACAACATCTATCTGGAATGGAACCAGTCTTTCGTCTACACGCTGACCGCCGCTTACCTGGCGACCCGCCTGGGCGGCGCCCCGCGCTACGACAAGCGCAATCCGGAAGCCGGCCTGTCGGCGGCGCAGATGAAGCAGTTGCAGAAGAAACTTGCCGCACTCGGACACGATGTCGGTAAAATTGACGGGATCCTCGGGAGGGGAACTCGTGCTGCGGTCAGGGCCGAGCAGAAACGTCTGGGTATGCCGATCGACGGCTGGCCGACGTCCAGGCTATTGGCGAAGCTATAGGCTCCACCGATAGTTTCATGCCTTTTCTGATGATTGCGGATCAGACGTTTCGGCTCCAGGCTCTCCGGCTCCGTCCTGCTTATTAGCCTTCTCGGGCCGTTGCCGCAGTTTTTCCGCTTCCGCAGCCGCCAGCATTCTCGCCGCCTCGGCGCGCGCTTTCGCCTGCCCTCTGCGGGCGCGCCTCTGGTATTTGGCCAACCGCCAAGCCCGATAGATGACTCGCAGCCGCCAAAGCCCCTCGCCAACATTGCCGATTTCCGACGAATAGGCTTCCGCAAGTGCCTCACGATAGGAGGAGTACCCTTCGGCAGCCAGGTCCTCCACCCGGTGAATCAGCGACATCCATGCCGGTGACAGCAGCAGTGTGACGGCAGTAACCGCGATTGCCAGTCGGTAAGTGTCGTAGCCCAGAACTCCTCCGGTAAAGCCGGCGGCGGCGAGCACGAAGGAAAACTCGCCGATCTGCGCCATGGAAAGCCCGCCGATCAACGCGGTATCGCGGTCATAGCCGGTCATGCGCAACAGAAACACATTCAGCGCCGTCTTGGCGGCAATGACGAATACCGTTGAGCCGAGAACAACCCACAGATTGCGCCAGATGTAGTGGAGGTCGATCAGCAGCCCGATCGACAGGAAAAACACGACCAGCAGGATGCTCTGGATCGGCTCGATGACCGGAATGACACGGGTGCGCAGGTTTGAGTTACCGATCACCAGTCCGGCAATGAATGCGCCATAGGCAGGCGATAGTCCGAAAGAGCCGGAAATGGCGGCCGCACCGAAGCAACCCGCCAGCGAACCGAGCGCCAGCAACTCCACATTGTCCTGGATCTGTTCGGCAAATGGCATTTTGAGTTTGGATTGCCGGCCCAGCCACCACAGCAGTCCCGCCAGCAGGACGACCGCAACTGTGATCTTCACAATCGTGTATCCGACCGCCACATCCTCGCCGCCGAGCGCGGAAACCAGAATGAGCATCGGGACGATGGCTATGTCCTGGGCAATCAGAACGCCGACCGCGATTTTTCCGGCATCACCACGCAGTTCTCCCGCATCATCGAGAATCTTCATGGCGACGACGGTTGAAGAGATGGCGATGATGAAGCCCAAAATGACTCCCTCCGCCGTCGAGGCGTCGGTCAGCCAGGATATTGCCATCCCGATACCCAACGCGACCGTCAATTGCCCCGCTGCAACGATCAGCGCCGGGCGCAAACTGTAGACAAAAGCTTTCAGCGACAGTTCCGTGCCAATGAAAAACAGCAGCATCAGAACGCCCATCTCGGCCAATGAGGTGACGTTGTCGTTGGTGGCGATCAGACCAAAACCGGTTGGGCCCATGATCACGCCGGCAAGGATGAAACCGACCAATGGCGGTTGTTTCAGCCGCGTCAAACCTAGACCAAGCACGACCGCGATCACGATGACGATTGCGATTTCGATTAGCGGAAATGCGTGGCCAGATGCGTGTTCCAATCGGGACTCCAAGTCGGTGGCTTCAAATTACCCTAGCCTCTGCCGTGCAATTGCAGCAACCGCAAGGCTGTCCGATTTGAATTTGTCCTTGATCAAAGTCAAAGTGGTGTGCTCCATGTAGGTTAAATACTGTGATGCGTTGTGCATGGCAAAACCGTTTAAATATGAGGTGATACGTGAACTATTTTCGGATTCCGGCAATGATGTTGTGTTTGGCCGGCGCTGCCATGGTGGCAACCCCTGCCGCCGCAGAAGGCGATGTTGATGCCGGCAAAAAGGTCTTCAAGAAATGCAAGGCCTGCCATTTTGCCGACAAGGAGAAGAACAAGGTGGGACCGAGCCTGGTTGGCGTGTATGGGGCGCGAAGCCGGTGCGGTCGAGGGATTCAAGTATTCCGACGCGATGAAGGAATCGGGCATCGTCTGGACGCCGGAGTCCATGGCTCCTTATTTGAAGAAGCCGAAGGAAGCTGTTCCCGGCACGAAGATGGCATTTGCCGGACTGAAGAAGGACGAAGACATCGCCAACGTGATCGCTTACCTCCAGGAGGTCACTGTACCGGCCGAGTAGGCGGCGATCTCTGCGCTTTTCAGCGAATAGACACGAGCAACAAGCGGAGCCTTAGGGTTTCGCTTTTTCTTTCATGCCTACACTTGCGCGGTCACATCTTGGCGGCATTGACCGGAGGTGTTTTGATCTTTTGCGCCGCAATGGCCTCGCGGTGAGAGATGAAGGTTGCCGCGGCAACAACAATTCCGCCGCCCAGAACCACGAACGGATCGACCGGTTCGCCAAACGCGACGATACCAAGCAAAGCAGCCCATACGAGCTGCAATATACCGACGGGCTGGGTGACGGTTAGCGGTGCGGCGCGGAAAGCCTGTGTCATCGTGTAGTGGCCGATGGTCGCGAATACCGCTGTCATTGCCAGCCAGAAAAGTTCCGAAGCACTCGGCGTGGTCCAGCTTAAAATCGCACCGGGCAGCAACACAATCGTGCAGATGATCGACAGCATGACGACGATGACCATGGTGTCCTCGCTGGCGGTCAGACGTTTCGCCAACAGGAAGGAAGCCGCAAACATCGGCGCTGCCAGCACCTGGGCGAGCTGGCCCAGTGATACTTCCTGAAATCCCGGGCGCAGGATGATCACCGCGCCGAGCAAGGCCACCACAATGGCTGCGATCCGACGGAAGTGAAGCCGCTCACCAAAAAAGACCGCCGCTCCGATGGCCACAAATATCGGCGAAATATAGCCAAGCGCCGTTACTTCAGCGATCGGAATGCGGGCCATGGCAAAAAACCACAGCGTCACCGCAATGCCATGAACCAAACCTCGCGCGATATGAATTCGAGCAGACTGCGCCGTTAGCCGCTGCTTGAAGATGCGTTTCAGGAACGGCAGAAAAATCAGAACGCCAAACAGGTAGCGGATGAACGCCGCCTGCCCGGCAGCAATATCGGATCCGACATAGCGGACGATGCCGGTCACCGCGACGAAACAGAATGTTGTGAGTACCATCCATCCGATTCCGGCAAGGACGGATTCTCCGGACCGTGTGCCGGCCACCGTACTCACAACGGGTCAAGGCCGACAGGCAACGAATGCGATGTGATTTCGTGGATCAGCTCGGACTCCGGGCAGAAGAGACAAGGAGCACGGACATTAGACGACATCGAATTTTGCGCAAGGTGTCCGGCGTGGACAAGATCGCGCGGCGCAATTACCGTCCGCCGGCACTGCGACCATCATTGGTGATATCCTATGAAACACAAAACCGCGATTGTCACCGGCGCTTCCAGCGGCATTGGTTTCGCCACTGCCCGGCACCTGGCGGAGAAACAACTGGCCGTTCACGCCGTCGCCCGGCGGGCAGAACGGCTCGAAGAACTGGCAAAGACGCCGGGTATTGTGCCGCATGTTGTCGACGTGCGCGATACACCCACCCTGGAGGCGGTGTTCGGCGATCTTGAGGTCGATGTGCTGGTCAACAACGCAGGCACCGGGCGCGGTTTTACCGGTGTCGCAAATGCATCGGTTGACGATATCGAACAGGCCATCGGCACCAATGTGACTGCCACCTTGCAGATGTTGCGCATCGTTGCGCCCGGCATGGTCAAGCGCGGCCACGGGCATATCGTCAACGTCGGTTCGACCGCCGGGCTCTATCCTGCCGCGTCAGCCATCTACGGCGGCAGCAAGGGCGCAATCCGCATGCTCGGCCCCAATCTGCGTCTGGAGCTGCAGGGCACCGGCATTCGCGTGACCGAAATCTGTCCCGGACGGGTGAAGTCGGAGTTTTACGACGCCGCGATTGACGACGGCGATCAGGCGGCACGGATCAAGACGTCAGGCATTGAAGACCTGAGCCCACAAGATGTGGCAGACGTCATATGGTACGCGTTGAGCGCCCCCAGCCATGTCAACATCAGCTCCGTCGAGATCGTACCGACCGAACAAAGCTATGGCGGCATGCAGATGGTGCCTACGTCACGCGATCCGCAGAGTTAATCCGCCATTGTCTCCAGGCTGGCAAAACTTTCCGGTGCAACGCCCTCGTCAAACGGCGTTGCGACTTCGACGAATGTGTCGGGGTAAAAACCATTGAAGCGGCTGCGAAGTGCCAGCGAATAGGCGCCGATATGCCCGATCTCGATCCAGTCGCCGGTCGCCACCGTTTCCGGCAGCCAAAACGGGCGCGACAGTATATCGACCGAATCGCATGTGGCGCCACAGACCTTGAACGGCACGACGTTACCCGCCTTGCCTGAGCGGCTGCGTATCGCTGGATCAGGTATGAAACGGGCCGGCAGCGTGATCTTGCCAGTCCATGAATCCGACAGCGACGCCCAGATGCCGTCGTTGATGTAGATCCGCCTGCCCTTTCGCAGCAGCACACGGACGATCAGCGAGAAAGCCCGGGCCACGACTACTCGGCCAGGTTCTGCCACCAGCGGAAGATCATCGAATGCCCATTCTTTCAAGTCGCCGCGCAGCCGCGACATCAACTGCCCGATAGAGGGCATTTCGACCGCCTTGCGTCGCGGATCGTGACCATATTCGGCCGGAAATCCGCCACCAACATCCAGGCCCGCCAGTTCAACACCGGCGCGGTTGCGCACCCAGTCGGCAGACGCCAGAGCGCGTTCGTAAGTGTCGGGATCGGCGATCTGGCTGCCGACATGGAAGCATATGCCGACCTTGTAGCCGATCCGGGCGATCCGCTGCAGCAACTCGACGGCATGTGCCGGCGCTGCGCCGAATTTCTTCGACAGCTCGTAAGCTGCATGTCCCTTCGTCTGCAGTCGCACGAAGACCGTCACCGACCCGGGATCGATATCAAGAGCACGGACGATGCGGGTCAGCTTGGCCACTTCGTCCTCATGATCGACGGCAATGGCGCGAATCTTGTAGTTTTCCAGTGCCAGCCGGATGTCGGACTGCGCCTTGACCGGGTGCATGTAGAGCATCTCGGCTTTGGGTGCGACTGCGTGAACGGCCGCAAATTCAGCCGGCGACGCCACGTCAAAAGCACTTATTCCCGCATCCACCAACGCCTGCAGGACCATCGGTTCGCCGTTGGTTTTCACCGCATATGCGGTTTGACCGGGAAACATCTCCATAAACGACCTGGCATCCGCCTTCAGTACCTCCGGGCGGAAACAATACACAGGCTGATCGGGCCGCAGCGACAGCGCAGCTTCACGCGCATTTTCAAACCGTTCCATTGATCCTCCAACGGGTGCAAGAACCGGGTGGTGTCTTCGCCTGTGAAGCCGTATGGCTGCGCGATGTCAAGGAGAGGATTGATGTCCGATCAGCAAAAACACACTGATGGCTTTGCCGATAGCGATGCCAATGACAGCCGCCCACCTGGTCCGATGTCGTTGATTGCATGGCTGCAACTGCTCGCGCTCGGCGTGGTCTGGGGTGCATCATTCTTTTTTGCACGCGTTGCGGTTATTGAAATTCCGCCTCTGACGCTCGTGCTGTTTCGCGTTGGCATTGCCGCCGTCGCGCTGCACATTTATCTGGTCGTCTGCCGCATCTCGTTCATGCCGGCAATCCGCCGCGCCGGCCCCTATCTCGTGCTGGCGACCATCAACAATGTTATTCCGTTCTCGTTGATATTTGTCGGCCAAACCGAACTTGGAGCCGGTCTGGCCGCCATCCTCAACGCCACAACACCGTTCTGGACGGTCTTCGTTGCCAACTGGCTCACCGATGACGAACGAATTTCACTCGCCAAGATAGTCGGAGTGAGCGCCGGAATAGCCGGAACGGCGGTCATGATCGGACCGGGCTTCCTGGCAGATCTGGGTGCGCCGATCTGGGCCAAACTCGCAATTGTCGGCGCAGCAATTTCGTATGCGTTTGCAGTCATTTATGCCAAGCGGTTCAAGAAGGTTGAGCCGGTCGTTACCGCAACCGGACAGTTAACCGCTTCAACAGTGATCATGCTGCCGCTGGTATTTGTCATCGACGGGGTGGCGGCGATATCCGGCATCAGCATTCCGGTGTGGGCCTCTGTGCTCGCCCTGGCTCTGGTGTCGACCGCGCTCGCCTACATTTTGTATTTCACACTGATCGCCAATGCCGGTGCGACCAATGCTTCGCTGGTAACTCTAGTTGTCCCCGTCAGCGCCATATTGCTCGGCGCCCTGTTCCTTGGCGAACGCCTCGAACTCTACGAATTTGCGGGCATGGTGCTCATTACCTTGGGATTGATCGTTATCGACGGACGGCTGTTTGCAAGGCGCCGGATAAACTCCCGCTAACCGGTGAATCCAAAGCGCTTTTTGACGGCGCCGACAACCCTTGGCATTGTTGCCCGGCAATCAAACGGGACCAACACCATGGAAGAACCGACATTTTCCATCGGCATAGAAGAGGAATACCTCCTCGTCGACGCGAAAACCTATGATCTGGCGGCAGCACCGGAAGAGATGATGACCGAGTGCACCGAAAAGGCGGGCGGCCAAGTCAGTCCGGAATTTCTTCAATGTCAGATCGAGGTCGGTACAGCGGTCTGCTCTTCGATTGGCGAGGCGAGGAAAGAACTTGTCCGACTGCGCACGATGGTCCGCGACACCGCCGAAAAATACGGTCTCGCCCCGATTGCCGCTTCCACGCATCCGTTTGCGGAATGGGACAAACAGCATTTCACCGACAAGCAGCGCTACCGCCAGTTGGAGCGCGACCTGGCCGGCGTGGCCCGCCGCATGTTGATTTGCGGCATGCATGTGCATGTGGGAATCGACGATGACGATTTGCGCATCGACCTATTGCGTCAGTTTCCCTATTTCCTGCCGCATCTGCTGGCCCTGTCGACCTCGTCGCCGTTCTGGGAAGGCCGCGATACCGGCCTTTGCTCCTATCGCCTGACCGTGTTCGACAATCTGCCGCGAACCGGTTTGCCGCCCGATTTTCACAGTTGGCGCGAATATCAGAATTCGCTGCGCGTTCTGACCGAAAATCGCGTCATCGAGGACACGACGAAAATCTGGTGGGATGTGCGCCCGTCTGCCCGGTTTCCGACGCTGGAATCGCGCATCTGCGATGTGATGCCGAACCTCGAGGACGCCTTGACGATCGGCGCACTCACCCAATGCCTTATGCGCATGTTGTACCGGCTTCGTTTGCAACAATCAGCGTTGGCGTGTGTACGACAATTTCCTTGTTGGCGAGAACCGCTGGCGTGCGCAGCGTTATGGCACTTCAGAAGGATTGATCGACTTCGGTCAGCGAAAAAATCGTACCTTTCGACGAACTGCTCGACGAATTGATCCATCTGCTGGCCGAGGATGCACAGGCGTTGGACTGCGTTACCGAGGTCGAAAATGCCCGCGATATCTTGAGACGCGGCACAAGCGCAGAACGGCAGCGGGTGGTGTTTACCGAGGCGATGAAAGAGCACGGTAACGAGGAACGCGCATTGAAACAGGTTGTCCAAATGCTGGTTGAACAGTTTTGCGGCTAGGATGTTTCTGTCCGGCCAGAAGGACATATCTCACATTTCTCAACGCGGGTACCGTCGATGTTGTCGCTGACTGAAATCACTGCCGACCTCAAGGCCGGGCGTCTTTCCACTACCGAGGGGCTGGACCACAGTTTCGATGCCATCGACCGGCACGAAGCGGCCATCGGTGCATTTGAGGCCATAGCAGATCGCGGGGCGGTAGCCGCGGGCAAATCCGGACCGTTGTCGGGTATCGCCATCGGCGTAAAGGATATTTTCGATACCGCCGATCTGCCGACCACCTACGGTTCACCGATCTACCACGATCACCGGCCACGCGCCGATGCGGCAATCGTCGCCATGGCAAGAAACGCCGGTGCAACCATCATCGGCAAAACCGTAACCGCGGAATTCGCCTTCTTCCATCCGGGTAAAACCCGCAACCCGCACAGCCTTGAGCACTCACCCGGCGGATCGTCGTCGGGATCGGCCGCAGCGGTTGCCGCAGGTATGATACCGGTCGCGATTGGCACCCAGACCGGCGGATCAATCATCC
Source organism: Rhizobiaceae bacterium (assembly GCA_963669285.2). Lineage (GTDB taxonomy): Bacteria > Pseudomonadota > Alphaproteobacteria > Rhizobiales > Rhizobiaceae > JAWKWH01. The sequence continues at coordinate 63,022 of CAXXSI010000014.1, forward strand.
GTCCGGCCTCATTTTGCGGAGTGGTAGGGTACAAGCCCAGTTTTCGACTGATGCCGGTGACGGGAATGAAACCGTTCTCCTGGTCGCTCGACACGGCAGGCCTGTTCGCGGCCACGGTTGCTGATGTCGGCTTGTTCGCGGAACTGTTGACCGGCAGACCGCTGCGCGTCGAAGCCGGCAACCGGCGACCACTGCGAATCGGCTTTTACCGGACCAGCGTTTGGGAGGAGGCGAATCCGGAAATGCGCGACGCCGTCGGAAGTGCTGCGCTGACCGCCCAGCAGGCCGGCGCCACGGTCGTCGAGGTCGCGGAACCGCAGATTCTGGCAGATGCCCGGGATATCCACACCACGATACAGGATTTCGAGGGCGCACTGGCCCTTTCGGGTGAATTGCATCTCTACCGCTCACAGCTGTCGGAAAAACTGGTCGAAACGCTGGAATCGGGTCGCCTCATTGATCCTGCGGGATATGACGCCGCACGCAGCATCGCACGCAGAGCGCGGAAAACGGCAACCGCCTTGTTCGAAGATATCGATGTTTTGCTGACGCCATCAGCACCTGGAATCGCGCCGGAAGGCCACGACACAACCGGCGAGCCGACGTTCAACAAATTATGGACACTGACCGGAAATCCGTGCCTGAACGTTCCCGCCACCGCAAATGTGTCCGGATTGCCGCTCGGTGTTCAAATCGTCGGCCGGTTTGGTCGTGACCAACAGGCGATTCAGGCGGCATCATGGCTGGAAACAGTTCTGAGGTCTTAATATTCGTGATTAATTGTTCACGTTGTTAATCGAAAACTTGATGGCGCAATACATCTGAATTTTCAGTTGGATATCGCGGTCTTATACAAGAGTTAACCACATGATTTTTTGCGCTGCAGCATCAAAAACTCTTGCGTCTGGATTAATCGTTATTAGATTCTTGGACCAGTCTTCAAAGGAGGCTTGAGCCATGGGACTTTCCCGTTCATTCAACGCATTGGTAATGCTCGCGGCGTTTGGCTTTGTGATTGCCGTTGTAACCGGGTACCTGCCGTAGCGAGCAGCTAGGAGCAAACCCAACTCTCAGGCTTTGATAAATTTAGGGGCCGGATCGCAAGATCCGGCCCCTTTCATTTGTTCTGGAAGGTAGAATTCAGGCGGCGACCGGTTCGGGCGTTTCTTTTTTGCCCGGTTGTGCCCTGATGCCGATCATGTGACACAGCGCGACGACCAGTTCAGCCTTGTTCATCGTGTAGAGGTGAAAATCCTCCACGCCGCGATCAATCAGGTCGTGAACCTGCTCGGCGGCAACGGCGGCGGCCACAAGTTCATGCGTGTGCGGGTCGTTGTCCAACCCATCAAAACGGTCCGCCAGCCATTGGGGAACACTGGTCCCGCATCTGTCTGAAAACGATGCCATTTGCCTGAAATTGTGGATCGGCAGAATGCCTGGGACGATCGGCACGAAAATGCCTGCCCTGCGCACACGCTCGACGAATCGCTCATAGGTGTCGTTGTCAAAGAAATACTGGGTTATGGCCCGCGCTGCGCCGGCATCAACCTTGCGTTTGAGCATTTCGATATCGGTGGCAAAATCCGGACTTTCAGGATGCTTTTCCGGATAAGCGGATACCGAAACATCAAAATCGCCAATGGCGCGCAGCCCGGCGACCAGCTCCGCTGCATTGGCATAGCCGTCTTGTCTTGGCTGATAGCGCGCGCCAACACCCTCCTTCGGGTCACCGCGCAATGCAACAAAACGCCTGATTCCAAGATCGGCAAACTCCTTGGCGACGTCGTCCACTTGCTGTTTTGCCGCCGAAATGGAGGTCAGGTGTGCGGCGGTATCGAGCCTGGTTTCCTTGGTCAGCCGTTCGAGAAGACCCCGCGAGCGTTCGTGGGTCGACCCGCCCGCTCCGTAGGTCACCGACACAAAATCCGGCGACAGCGCCTCGAGTTTTCGAATTGTGGTCCACAGCCCGGCCTCCATTGCGTCCTTTCGCGCCGGAAAAAACTCGAATGAAACCCGAATTGGGCGGGATTGGGATAACATGTTGATAGATTGACCGGACATTATGCCAGTTCCCCATCGGCTAGATTATCGCCGGCGATCAGCATGCGGGGATCACGGGCGAGCCAGATTTTGACCACGACATCGTTGCCGCCGATTCCGGAGGCTGCAACTTCGCCCACGCTCTCAAGTTCAAGGCCCGTCTCGGACAGCCATTCACCAATTTGCGCGTCGGAAAACCCGAGCCTCGCATGGGCATGCTCGCCACGCAGGAATTCGTGCGAATGCGGGGCAAAGTCCACAATGACTAGGCGGCCCGAAGGCCTGAGCACACGTGCCGCCTCGCGGATGACCAGGGCAGGATCATCGAGATAGTGCAAAACCTGGTGAATCGTCACCAGATCGAAGGAATCCCGGTCAACCGGTGGCGCATACACATCGCCGTGGCGCACCTGGGCATGGGTAATTCCGGCTTGCTCGAGATTGGATCGCGCAACCGCCAGCATTTCACGCGACATATCGATGCCGACACCGCGCCGATACCGGTCGCCCAACAATTCCAGAATTCTGCCGGTACCGGTCCCCAGATCGAGCATCGCATGGATGGTCTGTTCGCCGATCATCTCGGTGAGCTTGGCTTCCACATCACGGTCGGGTGCATGAAGCGATCGGATCTCGTCCCAACTCGCTGCATTTGCGCGAAAATACTCCGCCGCCCGATCACGCCGGCGCTGTTTTACCGCCGCCAGGCGCTCCAGATCGCGTTCCACTTGCGGATCGCTCGTATCCACCCGTCCGACAAGCCCGACAACGAACTGCCGCGCTCCTTCCATGTCGGAAAGCCGGAAATAGGCCCAGGAACCTTCCTGGTACCGCTCGATAAGCGCTGCCTCCAGCAACAGCTTAAGATGCCGCGATACGCGCGGCTGCGACTGGTTCATGATCTCCGTCAGGTCGGAAACGGTCAGATCACCGCGTGAAAGCAGTAAAAGGATGCGCAAACGGCTGGATTCGGCAGCCGCCTTCATTGTATCGACCATCAAGGTGAGATCGATTTTCGCGCGTGACAACATGTTTCCTCCGAAAAGATATAAAGATATGTTTATATCAATAGCAAGATTAATGCAAGGTATACGCCGTCGCGCCCATGACCGCAACGATCACCGCGCCAATCCGCAATTACGGGATTCCAGATATGTTTGAACTGCGTGAGGGTGAAATCAGGCTTGGTTTCGATCCCGCCGAACAACCATCCGAGGGCCATCTGGTGTCCATCGGAACCGTACGCTCTCCATGGAAAGATCGTGCCGACTGCCCGAAAAACATGCGCCAGGCCAGAGAACGCAGCCAGACCGCTTCGGTGCTCGTCAATGAGCCTTATCGTCCCGGTTTGTCAGGTCTCGAAGCCGGCGCACCGCTGGTATTGTTGTGTTGGCTCGGCCATGCGCCGCGCGATCTGATCGTACAGAAACCCCGCCACGCGGAGGTGCCACGCGGAACATTTTCCCTGCGCTCGCCGGCGCGCCCCAATCCGATTGGCCTTCACGTTGTCCGACTGCTTTCAATCGACCACGGCACCGGTGAACTGGTCATCGACGCTATCGATGTGCTCGACGGCACTTCCGTCATCGACATCAAGCCCTGGTACGCCTCGACCGACATTGCCGCGGAAGCCTGACGTGGCCGGCAGGGCGCGCACCTCCAGGCAGAGAGCGATCGCCAAGGCGTTGACGGCACTGCTACCGCTTGCGCCCTATGCGGACATTGAGAAGATCCGCGCGGACGCCCTGGGCCCCACCTTCAAAACCCTGCCGCCGTCCATTGCGGTTTGGCTGGCAACCGTGGCTTATGTTCGCCACGAGCACACAGAATATGATTCATTGCTCGAAGACGGTTACGATCGCGACGCCGCGCGCCATTTCGTGGTTCGCGAGATCAACGACACCCTGACCCGCTGGCAGGCGACACGGCTACTCGATCCCGACGGCATTGAGGATTGACCGCGACCGACGCGCAGGCCGGCGCGGTCTTCCGGTCAGCTAAAAGTGATTCAGATGACCGGGAAATCACGTGTACAGAGATTCAAACGCAACATTGCAGGAATACCTATGCTCACACCTCGCCAGAAAACACCATCGCTCTCGGTCCCAACCCTCGATCATGGCACATTCGACCTGACTGCCGAGCAAGCCGAACGCGGAACCGTGATTTGCTTCTATCGCGGACTGCATTGCCCGATCTGCGCCCGTTATCTTGGCGAATTGCAGAATCTGGACGCCGAATTCGCCAAAAGAGGCGTCTCAACCATTGCCATAAGTTCCGATGGTGAGGAACGCGCCCGCGAAATGGCCAATCGATTGGAGGCAGGCTCACTGCGCATCGGCTACGACCTGCCGTTGGCAAAGGCCCGGGAGTGGGGTCTCTATATCTCCACCTCACGGGGCAAAACATCGATCGGCATCGAAGAACCGGCGCTGTTCGCGGAGCCTGGCCTGTTCATGGTGACGCCGCAACAGACCCTGTACTACATGTCGGTGCAGACGATGCCGTTTGTCCGCCCGCATTTCTCCGAACTGATCGGCGCGCTCGATTTCGCCATCAAGAACGACTATCCGGCTCGTGGTGAATATACAGGAGATGTTTGAGGGGTAGTTGCTGGCGGGCCGGGTCGGATTCAGGTCTGATAGATCCACTGTTCGGGAATTCTGACCGAAACATCCTCGCCAGCCTCGATCACGCCCGGCTTTTCAATCCATCCGACAAGGCCGCGCAACCTTTTTGCGGCCTTGGGAAACGCCAGCGCCCCGGCCTGCTCATCGGCCATACCCGCCCGTTTGGCGACCATCGCACCGGCGACACGGCAGGGTGCGTTCTGGCCGTCGACCTTGATCGTCACGCCGCCGCGGAAAAACAGCAGCGTGCGCGGCGGTATCATCGACAACCGCGGAATACCGTCGATGACCAAATTGGCGCCAACCCATTCCGGCTCGATTTTCGAAAGTCCCATTGAACGGGCAATCATCGCCAGTTCATCGGCCGAAATGATGGATATCTGCCGTTCATTGCGCATTTTGGTGCCGCGCTCATACCATGGTTCACGGCCGCCGGATTCTCTTGAAAATCCGGCATGAATGTCACCCTTGATGCCGGTCAAACTCAACTCCAGCCGGTCACAGGCCGCCGTTTCGAAGCTGTCGCCCGTTGCACGGAATATGCCCGCCACGTTTCCGAGCAATTTCTTTGCAGGAACGATTTCCGATTCTTCGTCAATGCTTTGAAACGGAAGGCTCATGATGATTCTCCGGAGTTTATCGGTGCGCCATTTCGTGACAATTAACGGATCCTGACCCTGGTCAGTTTTGGTGAAGTGTCGTTCAATCAAGTAAAACCGACTGCAACACTCACATCATGCGCACGATCGCCCCGCCGATCGAGTACCCTGCTCCATAGGCGCAGATCAGCCCGTATTCACCCGCTTTCATGTCGCGATGGTTTTCGTCAAATGCAATGATCGCACCGGCTGCGGCGGTGTTGCCGAGGCGCTCAAGCACAGTCGGAGCGCGATCCGGCCCGACATCACCGCCCAGCGACATTTTCAGTATCATCGCGTTCATGCGTGAATTGGCCTGATGCAGCCAGAAGCGGCGCACGCCATCGGTCGTCAGGCCATTGTCGCCGAGAAAATCGATGATGAATTTGCAACCGGCATGCGTGACCTCCTTGAACACCTTGTTGCCGACCTGCTTGATCAGATTGCCTTCCACCTCGACAACCGACACGTCGTGCTGCGAGGCACGGTTTAAAAACCCGAAATTGGTGCGGATATTGTTGGAAAACTTTGTCCAGTTGCGCGTATCGACAATCTCGAACTTGCCCGGTTTCGTTTCCTCATCTTCCAACGCTTCGATAACCAGCGCCACCGAAGCATCACCGAAAATGAAATGGGTTTGCCGGTCACGGAAATTCAGATGGCCGGTGATCAGTTCCGGCGTGACCACCAGCACCTTGCGGTGGGCGCCCGTGCGCACCAGATTGGCGGCCACGTGAATGGCCCCGATCGCCGATGAGCAGCCCAAATTCATGTCGAAACCGGCCCCCGACGTGCCGAGTTCCTTTTGCATTTCAATGGCAATTGCGGGGTAAGGCCGCTGCAGATGCGCCGCGGAACAAATGATCATGTCGATTTCAGCCGGCGCTACACCGGCGTCGGCAAGCGCCTTGCGCGCCGACCGCGCGCCAAACTCGGCCATCACCGACAAATCATCGTCTTCGCGCGCTGGAATGTTTGGGGTCATGCGTTTCGGGTCGAGAATGCCCTCACGCTCGTAAACGTGCCGCTTCTTGATCCCCGACGCCTGTTCGATGAACTCCGCACTCGAGCCTTGCAGCGGCGCCTCGCCGCGCTTGCAGCGCTCGACATTTTCCCGCTCGATCCAGGCGTTGAAACTCTCAACAAGTTCCTCATTGGAAATGGACGCTTCCGGTATCTCAACACCGATACCGCTGATACACACACGCTTCATATGTTCGACTTCGTTCCATGAGCACGCCGTGATTGGCGCAATCCCCTGCCCTCGTGATCTTCAGATATGATCACGTCGGTCATGACCCTAGCTGACATTTTCAAAAACTGCAGCCGAATTTGTGTGCAGCCGACCAACTCAACCGTTTGCCGCTACCACGCACATATTCGAGAACCATTGTCGCGATTGCGCCAACAGGCAGGATCTTTGTCTTCTTGAACATAAATGCCCGGCAATGCAACATCGCGGCTGCCCCGATTGATGAAACCGAATGCAAAGCCGGGTGCATCCATAATCAGCGAGTAGGTCGGTCTTCCGGCGGCCGAAATCGCAAAACTGCCGTTGAATTCCACCAACCTGACGTCGCAGCCGTATTCGCCATCATCGGTGGTGAAGCACTGTGCCGGTTTTGCGTCGGCGACAACTGTAGCCGAGACAACCATCAGCATTGCGCTTAGCGACATTGTCAGGTTTCTGAGATCAAAATGGTTCATGTCGTCAAAGCGGCTCGTCACGCTTCGTGTTCACCAAACGCATATTTTGGTCGACGTTTCGGGATTTGACCAGCACGCAGGATCATCGCGTTGGCGGACATATTGGCCGGGCAGCGGGACGAACCGGTTGCCGAAATCTTCGAAACCATAGGCAAATCCCGGCCTGTCCACGATCAGGCGGATCGTTGATTTGCCGGGTGCGGAGATTTCGAAACTGCCGCCGCCCTCCACACTCCTGAAATCGCACGCATAGTATCCGGAATCCGTTGTGAAGCATCGCGCCGGCTTCGCTTCGGCCACCGCTGAAGCGGCGGCAAGCACCAAACCCGCCGCGGCGGCGCATTTCAAGAAGCGTTGCAGTTCTGACATTGCCAATCGTTCCCTCAAACATTCAATGTTTTGATATTCTGCCCAAACTGGCTACAGTGCAAGTAACGGCGGGAGGGTGCTGGTCAATTTCAAGGAGACCGGTCAATGCCCAAATTGCTCAAATCCGCCCTGACCCTCGCAATCACTTCACTCATCGCCACCTCACCGGCTTTGGCCGCCGATTTTACCTGCAACGGCCTGGTACCTCTCGGCAAGAAAATGATCTGCCCGGGTTTCGAACCCAATTGGGCCGTCGAGTTGATTTGCGATGGCGAGACAATGACGTCGAATTTCATCGATGCATTTTCCGGTGACATCACCGAAACGCCGGGATCGGTGGCATTCATGTCGCAAAACCCGTGGCAATTCGAAACCAGCCACCCGGTCACCGGCTCGATCGCCTATACCCCCGCCGGCTGTACAGACGAGGGCGACAATGTGCATGATTTTACATTCACTCCCACCGGCGCGCCGGGTCTAAGCGGTCCGTTCTTTCCGTTCTGCTGCCGGATAGATTAACCCGCCGGCGGAGAAGAAAGGCCGCAGCCGCACCGCAACGGTATCCAGGTTTGGACACCGCCATAGCCTGACAAACATCCCTGTCCCAGCAAAAACCCCGCTTCGCTTGAAGCAGGGTTTTTTCTCAACACGCCGAATTCGTAGAGGTTTCAATTTCCTGAAATCCAAAAAAATCGCTCGAAAACACAATGCTCTTGTTAACCATTTGTTTTGGATCCACAATTCGCCATCCATGAGCACTGATGGGATCGTTGAAATGGCATGGTACAACAATGAATACAAATGCTCACATTGTGCCACGGTCTGGTATGACGAGTGGTCTTGTAAGTGTGACGATGAGTGCCCGCACTGTGGCGCTAGGGATCACTCGCCCATAGGTTCGGATGACATCTCTGCATTTACCCAAAAGAACAGTGATGGTAGCCACAGCATCTACTATTCCTCTCCCGATGCGGGCCACAATCCCAATTACATTTTACTGGCAACTGTGACGAGCAAAATCCTCGCAAAGCTGATCGAGAAAGTTGCATTCAATTTGGCAAAACCAATATGAAACTTGGATTTTCAGAGCCTAGTAAGAACTATAAAAGCGGTTCACAGACCGCGCGGGACATCACAGAAGCGTGGATAGCACAGTCGATGTATTGTCCGAATTGCGGAAACAGCAAGCTGAAGCAGTTTCCACCAAACTTGCCTGTCGCCGACTTTTTTTGCGCTCGATGCAACGATCAATACGAACTGAAAAGCCAGAAGAAGGAGTTTGGTTCTAAAGTTGCAAACGGTGCCTATACAACGAAGCTGGATAGGCTCAGGTCGGATTCATCGCCAAATCTGATTCTGTTAAAATACGATCGAGCAGCCGCAAAAGTTCTCAGTGTTTGCGGAGTTCCCAAACGATTTTTCATTCCGGCAATTGTTGAAAAGAGAAAGCCACTTAGCCCAAGCGCAAGGCGAGCAGGATGGATCGGTTCGAACATACTGCTCAGTGGAATTCCATCATCAGGCCGTATCTATTTAGTTCAAAACGGAATTGTATCATCCAAAGATCAAGTACTTGAGCAGTGGCAAAAAACAGCTTTCCTGAATAATCAATCGCAATCGGCAAGGGGTTGGTTGATTGAAGTCATGAATTGTGTCGATCGGGTGGGCAGAGACAGTTTCTCGCTAGAAGCCATCTACGAGTTCGAGGCACATCTCAAAAACCTTTATCCTAAAAACAACAACATCCGCCCGAAAATAAGGCAACAACTGCAGTTGTTGAGAGACAACGGATATCTACGATTTCTTGGCAATGGTCGTTATCAACTCTCCTGCTAACAACTACCTTCGCAGCCTTTTATACGTCACCCGTTTCGGGTTGACGCTGTCCGGCCCGAGCCGGCGGATCTTGTCGGCCTCGTAATCCTCGAAATTGCCTTCGAACCACTCCACGTGACTGTCGCCCTCGAACGCCAGCATATGGGTTGCCAGCCGGTCGAGAAACATGCGGTCATGGCTGATGATGACGGCGCAGCCGGCAAAATTTTCCAGCGCGTCCTCAAGGGCAGCAAGCGTCTCGGTGTCCAGATCGTTGGTCGGCTCATCGAGCAGGATGACATTGCCGCCGTTCTTCAGCATCTTGGCCAAATGCACACGGTTGCGCTGGCCGCCCGAAAGCGAGCCGACCTTCTGCTGCTGGTCACCGCCCTTGAAATTGAACGACGAACAATAGGCGCGCGAATTGATCTCGTGCTTGCCCAGCTTGATGATGTCGTTGCCGCCCGAGATCTCTTCCCAGACGGATTTGTCGCCGTTAAGCGCATCCCGCGACTGATCGACATAGCCGAGATGGACGGATTCACCGATGCGGATTTCGCCGCTATCCGGCTGCTCCTGCCCGGTGATCATGCGAAACAGCGTCGTCTTGCCGGCGCCGTTGGCGCCGATAACGCCGACAATGCCGCCGGGCGGCAGTTTGAAATCGAGGTCGTCGATCAGCAGTTTATCGCCGTAACCCTTGGTCAGATGTTCGGCATCGATGACGTTCTGGCCAAGCCTTTCGCCTGCCGGAATGACAATCTGCGCATCACCCGGACGGCGCTCATTGGCCGTCTTGACCAATTCGTCATAGGCTCTGAAGCGTGCCTTGGATTTTGCCTGCCGCGCCTTGGGGCTCGCCGCTATCCACTCGCGCTCGCGGTTGAGCGCCTTTTGACGCGCCGCCTCCTCGCGGCCCTCCTGCGCCATGCGCTTGGACTTGGCTTCCAGATAGGCGGTGTAATTGCCCTCATAGGGTATGCCGCGGCCGCGATCGAGCTCCAGTATCCAGCCGGTCACATTGTCGAGGAAGTAGCGGTCATGGGTGATGATCAGCACGGCGCCGGGATATTCGCGCAGATGTTTTTCCAGCCATGCCGTCGTTTCGGCGTCGAGATGGTTGGTCGGCTCGTCAAGCAGCAAAAGGTCGGGCTGCGACAGCAACAGCTTGCACAGAGCCACCCGGCGCTTCTCGCCGCCCGATAGCTTTGTCACATCGGCATCGCCTGGAGGACAGCGCAGCGCCTCCATCGCCATCTCGACCTGGCTGTCCAGATCCCACAGGTTTTGCGCATCGATGACATCCTGAAGCTTTGCGCCTTCTTCCGCCGTCTCGTCGGAATAGTTCATCATCAGCTCGTTGTAGCGGTCGAGGATCGCCTGCTTGTCGGCAACACCCTCCATCACGTTTCCGGTGACATCCTTGGAAGCGTCAAGTTCGGGTTCCTGCGACAGGTATCCGCATGTCGCGCCGTCGGCGAGCCAGGCTTCGCCGGTAAACTCCTTGTCGAGACCGGCCATGATGCGCAATACGGTCGACTTGCCCGCGCCGTTGGGACCAAGAATGCCGATCTTGGCATCCGGGTAGAATGACAGGTGAATGTTCTCGAGGATCTTCTTCGAACCGTAGGCCTTGTTGAGCCCGGCCATGTGATAGATGAATTGGCGTGCCACGCGCGCTTCCCCATTCATTTCGATGCGTTGGAAATATCTGGCGCCCATGTAGGCGAATTGTCGGCGTTCGGCAATGCACCCGATCAGCGCGGTTCAGCGGCGTCGATACGGTAGAGGCGGAACGCTGTATCGGGGGAAGGTTTGACGGGCACAAGACCGTCAATGCGCTCACCGCGCACCAATGCCGCAAACAACGGCGTTTGGTTCATGTCGCCGGCGCCCAGATCACGGGCGCAAACGGCCAGATAATCATAGGCTGCAAGTGCTGCGTCGCGCTTCTCGGTGTCGGTTTCGGTGTAGGCTGTCAGCAATCGGTCGATAGCCGGTGCGGCACGGTGCAGCGGCACCGCCGCGATTTTGTGGCGCGGATATTCTTCGGCGATGCGGAAAGACAGCGCGTAGCTGGCAAGCACTTTGCCGGGCTCGACACGTTCGAGGTTTACCATCGTCTGCCCTTTGCATTCGTCGAGCAGCATTTGATCGAACACCGAAGGTTTTTCCTCCGGCGCACTGCCGACGAGCAATACCGAGGCGATCAAAGTGGCCGGAATCGCAGCCGCTGCGACTACCGGCCATCGGGTACTGGGATCAGGATTGCCGGTCTGCGGAAATGCCCGGGTTCTCAACTTGTATGCCAGCGGCAACAGCAGCGGAACGAATGCCGCCATGAACTGGACGGAACGGAAGAACAGGAAAATGAAGACATAAGAGGTTGCGGCGACCGCCAGCAGCATTGCCGCGCCATGTCTGACGCTGCCCTTGCGAGTGACAATCTGCGCGAAGGCGGCGACGACAATAAATCCGAAAGCGCCGCATATGATTGCGACAGCAACCGAGCCCTGCGCAAAAATCGCGGTCAGCGGTTTTTCCTGATCGATGCGGTCAAACCAAAGCGTCCGGGCAAGGCCTTCAACATTTGCGTACGGATCGCCGGCGCATTGCGGGTATAGGGCCAGAACGACAGCACCACCCGCCAAAGCCGGTATGGCGAGGCTGGCAAATCTTAGAGCAGTTGCGGCGGGATTTTCGCTGCTTTGCCGCCAAAACGGTAATGATGGAGCGATGGTCAATATCGCACTGCTGAGGACCATAATCGAGATCCATGGAGCGCCAATGACATCGCAACTGGGCGCTGTTACTCCGGGTAGCCCGAGAGAGAAAAATCCGGCCGGTACCGCAGCCAGACCAAAACCGGCTCCAGCCGCGACCAACTGACGACGGTGCTTGTCAGGGTCGACGATTGCCGCGATCGCAAGCGCTGCGAGACCTGTCGCGATATAGGGTATGCACTCCAACCCCACCGCAATCGACAGCGCCGCGGATGCACCGGCGATCAGACCGCCGAGCCGATCCTCTCGCACGAGACCGTAGATCATTGCCATCATCAGCAGCAATTGCATGTTGTGATGGTCGATCCGACCGGGTGAAAACTCCAACATGGCCACAGCCAGCAGGACGGCGATCAACACGAGTTGGCCAACCGGCGGTTCCTGTCCGCAAATCCTGAACACCGTGGCATAGGCAAGCCGCAAGAAGAGCAGCAGCATGACGACCGGCCAGACATGAAACGCAATCCAGACCGCTAAGCTTGAGCCCACTACCGGGCCTGCCATCCAGCTGATCAGCGCATAGGGCAGATCAACCAGCCGCGAATAGTGTGACAGGTAGGGCTCCGGCAGCGCCATGAACGAGAGCGAGAGATCGAAATAGCTGCCTGTCTGCACCAGTTCGCGAATTTGCAGGGCACGCATCCGGTCGTCCAGATCGGCATAAACGGGTGAGCCGTCATAGGCGTCCGCAAAGACGACGGCCAAACCAATCAGTGCAAACAAAATCCAGGTAATGCGGGGCCGCCGCACCGCCGATTCCGAAAGGTTCGTCGGTTTGCTTCCGTCCTTGGATTCTAGACCACCCCGCATGCACGAACATTAGCGGTCTTGAGTTATGTGGCCGTTAATGCCGGTACGCACCGCAAAAAAAGGGCCGCTCTAAGCGGCCCAGATGTTATCAGTGGTTTTGTCCAATCAACTCCCAAGCGAAGTCCAGTTCTGATCGGCTTTGTTGATGTATCCGGGAATATCCTTCTCCCAGATTTTTTGCACCTTCGGCGTGATGTTCAAATAGAGCTGTCCGTCGACAACCTTGAATGAATTGGGATCGATCGGCACCTTGACACCCTGCGAAACACCGTAAGCGCAGTATCCGCCATAAGCCGGCACATACTTCATCGGGTCGGTCTTGAAGGTCTTTAGGTTTTCGCTGCTTGAAAACCAGTAGATTGCCCCGTCATGGGTCGCCGCATAAACACCGGACCCTTTGACCGGCATGTTCTCGATGAAATAGGCCACCGGATCGTAGCCCTGTATGGCAACGCCGTTGGAATTGAGGTTGAGAGCGCCGGCGAAAGCCTGGGCGCTGAGAACCGCTATTGCAAACGTCGCCGCAATCATCGCGGCAGCATTTTTGAGCATTCTGGTCACGGCATGATCTCCTGTGGTGCGTGTGAGTGTTGCAGTTAGATATATTAGCTTGCACAAGATTTCGATTCACACCTGCATGTGAAATCCTGACAAAGTTGTGACCCCGAAGTCATTTCAATTGATGTGACCTGCCATATTCCATCAGCCAAGGTGCAGCGGTCGATATTGAGATTTCAACAGGAGAACTTTCCATGCAATCCAAATCCAAAAGGGCGCTCGCCCTGATGCTGGTTGGCGGCGGCCTCGCCGCAGCGATGCCGGCGACGGTCAACAGCGCATTTGCCAGCTGTGGCGCTACCAAGGTGTCGAGCTGCGGCGCATGTTCTGGCGCCAAGTGCGGCGCCTGTGGTGCTGCAAAATGCGGGGCCTGCGGTGCTGCCAAATGCGGCGCTTGCGCAGCCGATAAATGCGGTGCCGCCAAATGTGGTGCATGCGGCGCTGCCAAATCCGATTGATTGACGCACCAATCCATCAGCGACGCCGGGGTCTTGCCCCGGCGTTTGCATTCCTGCAACTATCTCCCCGCCCGACCCAGATCTGGAAACTGACATGACTTCCGTTGAACGGCGCGATCCGAATATCGATTTTTCTGTGCTACCGGCAGAGAGGCTGCAAGCCATGCAGTCTGCCGCCGACGAAATGATCGGCGTGCTGGAAGAAGCCGCCAGCGAAGGCAAACACATCCTGATCGATATTTTGAATGCGACCGATGGCGAACCGTTTACCGAATGGCAGCACTATCCACCCGGCGACGTCCAGGACAAGCAAAAAGGCGCCGTCTGGTTTTACCACGCGCACGCAGAAGACGACGGCGATCGGCCCTGGGACGAGCACGGTCATTTTCACACATTCGTTTATACCGAGCGCGTCACCGAAGGAACTGAACCCATCGCGCTTCCGCCGGAGCCCGATTTCGAGAAAGGCGGCCTTTGCCACCTGATTGCAATTTCGTTCGACAAGGCCGGCACGCCAGTGCGGGTATTCACCACCAACCGCTGGGTCGCCAACGAATGGATGTACCCGGCCGGTGAAGTCATCCGCCTGATCGACAAGTTCATTTTGGAGACCGACAAGTTCCCGCTGACCACCCGTTGGTTGATGGCCGCCATGCAACTGTTTCGTCCGCAAATCGAGTGGAGCTTGCATGCGCGCGATGAGGCATTGGCGGAAATCCGGGAAAAAAATCCTGACGGCTTTGCCGAAAATCAGGACTACGAAGTGCTTTCTTCGTTCCCGTTCGACCTGGCCGGCCAGATCGAGGCTGTGGAAGCCGCATTGGCGCGCTGACTTGCAAGTCAAATAAAGGCCTGAAACGCTCCCGCAACCGTGATGGATGACCGCGGCTTTGTGACCCCGGAATTCTGCACGGCAGGTTATGGTTCCATTCCGGATCAACGATCAGAGGATATCCAATGACCAAGTCCAGACGCGCCCTCGCCCTTATGCTGGTGGCCGGCGGATTAACCGCAGCAGCGCCGGGCATTCAACTGGCACATGCTGAATGCAATGCCGAACGGGCAACTCCGACATGCAGCACCAAGTCGAAAAAGGAGAAGTGCGCAGCCGACAAGGATTAGTCGTCAGGAATTGCCGCTGATCAGGCCGCACGAAATGCCGTTATTTGCCCAGCCAGCGGATTGATTTTTCCAACAGCGCTTGACCGCCGGCCAAACTGCCGTTCATCTGACCGGCATGAGCAATTTTGGATATCTGCAGGAAACGCTTTCTTCGCCCACCGGCGCTGAGCTCAATCTGTTTTCGTCAAACGCCGGTGCCGATGCGGTCGGCGTGGTTCAGGTCAACCACGGATTGGCCGAGCACGCAGCACGTTACGAGCGATTTGCCCAATTCCTTCATCCCCACGGTTTTCATCTCTACGCCCACGACCATCGCGGCCACGGTTCGACCACCGCACCGGACGCCACGCCCGGGGTTTTTGCGGCGACCGGTGGTGCCGACAAGGTCTTGGCCGATGTCGGTTCGGTGCACGATCTGATAGCCACCCGTCACCCGGACCTGCCGGTCATCTGTTTCGGCCACTCCATGGGCGGGCTGATCGCGCTCAACTATGCCCTGAAAAATTCTACGCGGATTGCCGGATTGGCATGCTGGAATGCCAATTTTTCGGTCGGTTTATTGGGCAGAATCGGGCAATTGATGCTCAGATGGGAGCGATTCAGGCTTGGTTCGGATGTTCCCTCCCGCCTTGTGCCCAAACTCACCTTCCAGGCCTGGGCAAAAAAGATGCCCGGCCGCAGGACCGATTTCGACTGGCTGTCGCGCGACGAGGCCGAGGTTGCGAAATATGTCGCCGATCCGCTGTGCGGCTGGGACGCGTCGGTGTCGATGTGGCAGGGCGTGTTCGATCTGATCTTCCGCGGCGCCGCCGATGCGAATTTCGCCGACATGCGCCGTGACCTGCCGATCAGCCTCGTGGGAGGCGAGGAAGATCCGGCCACTGACGGCGGTGGAGCCACGCTCGCTCTTTACCAACGCCTGGACAGGATGAAATTTCGTAATATCGCATTCGAGGTTTACCAAAACACACGCCACGAAAGCCTCAATGAGGTCAATCGCGATGACATCATGCATGATTTTCTTGCATGGGCTGGTGATTGCATCGCCGCAAAGCGATAGTCGGAATCTTGGAAGTTGATCGAAGGCAACGGAGGCTTGGAACGCATGAACACAAAAATCACACTCCTCGTTGGATCAGTGATCGCCGCAGGGATCATCGCAGCCGGAATCGTTCCCGCCGACGCGGCAAGGGTTTGCAAGACCTCGCTGCGCAGCAATACATCCGCATCGATGCCGACCAGGGCATTGGCGCGCGCCTCGGCGGTTACCAAGTGGTCGGCCAAGGTCACCTCGCGCTACAATCTGTCTTGGTCGAACTGGGACAACGCATTGGCCAAGAACTACAATTGCTGGCGAAAAACCACGGTGATCGGCACCAATGCCTGGCGCTGCCGGGCAACCGCGCGTCCCTGCAAGTTCAGATAGGCCTTCCAGCATCATCCGCTATGGGGTGCACGTGCTCCGGGGGCGTGACCACAACAACACACTCTGCTAGGACGGCTGCCGGTATACCGGAGGCTGATTCATGCTGGCAGAAATTCTCACATTCGAGGCGCTGACCACATTTCTGGTCCTGACTGCGCTTGAAACCGTGCTTGGTTTTGACAATCTGCTCTATATTTCGCTGGAAGCACAAAGAGTTGCGCCGGAACGGCAGGCTTGGGTAAGGCGCTGGGGCATCATTCTTGCAATCGTGTTGCGCATTATTCTCCTGTTTGTCGTGTTGCAATTGATCCAGTCGTTCCAGAACCCGATGTTCACCATAAACATCCCGCCCTTTGTTGAAGGAGCGGTCAGCGGTCACGCCCTGATCGTGCTCGCCGGCGGCGTGTTCCTGATCTACACGGCTATCAAGGAAATCTTTCACATGATGAACCTGGAGGAGCATGAACACGGAGCCGCCGAGCGCGCCATGAAAAGCACCCGTTCAGCGTTGTTCTGGATCGTGCTTATGAACCTCGTGTTTTCCTTCGACACGGTTCTTTCAGCCGTTGCACTCACCGACATATTCATCGTCATGGCCGCTGCTATCCTCGTTTCCGGTTTCCTGATGGTGTGGATGGCCGATTCCGTCGCCAACTTCCTGAAGAAAAACCGCATGTATGAAGTGCTCGGCCTGTTTGTGTTGTTGCTGGTCGGTGTCATGCTGATGTCCGACGGAGGCCATATCGCGCACCTGTCGTTCTTCGGTTACGACATCCATCCCATGGCAAAATCGACCTTCTACTTCGTGCTGGTCACAATGGTTCTCATCGAAATCGTGCAATCTCGCTACCAGCGCAAGCTGATGCAGGAGAAGGAAGAAATGGCGAGTGAGCGTCATGGCTGAAGCACCGCTGAAGGGCGTTCGGGTCATTGAGCTTGCGCGTGTTCTGGCCGGACCGTGGGCCGGTCAACTGCTCGCCGATCTCGGCGCCGACGTCATCAAGGTTGAAAATCCCGTCGGTGGCGACGACACACGCAAATGGGGGCCACCCTTTGTCGAAAGTCACGACGGCGAAAACCTCTCTGCGGCCTACTACCACTCGACCAACCGGGGAAAGCGCTCGATAGCGGTCGACCTGAAGACGAAGGAAGGGCAGCAGACGCTGCGCGACCTGGCCAACGGGGCCGATGTGTTCATCGAGAACTTCAAGCTCGGCGGCCTGAAGAAGTACGGCCTGGATTACGACAGCATCGCCAGGGTCAATCCCAAGATCGTCTACTGCTCGATCACGGGCTTCGGCCAGACGGGTCCTTATGCGTCACGTCCGGGCTACGACTTCATCATCCAGGCGATGGCCGGCATGATGTCGATAACCGGCGAGCCCGGCCGCGAGCCGCAAAAGGCCGGTGTTGCCATTTCCGACATTTTCACCGGTCTTTATTCGGTTATCGCCATTCAGGCTGCGCTGATGCATGTTCGCGCCGGCGGCAAGGGCCAGTATATCGACATGGCGCTGTTTGACACCCAGGCCGGTGTCCTCGGCAACCAGAACCTCAATTACCTGGTGTCCGGCGTCGCTCCGGGGCACATGGGCAACGCCCACATGAACATCTCGCCCTACGAGGTCTTCCCGGTGTCGGATGGCCACCTGATCATCGCCGTCGGTAATGACGGCCAGTTCCGCCGCATGTGCGATGTGCTCGGCATCAATCAATTGGCGGATGATGACCGTTTCGTCACCAACGAGGCACGCGTCAGGAATCGCAAACAGCTGCGCCCTCTGATCCTCGCTGAAACCGAGAGATGGCGCCGCGACGATCTGCTGGCCAGTTTGGAAAAGGCCAATGTGCCCGGCGGCCCGATCAATTCGATCGCAGACATGTTTGCCGACCCGCAGGCGATCGCCCGCGGCCTGCGCATGGATCTTGATGACGGACAGGGCAATTCGATCCCCAATGTGCGCTCACCCATCCTGCTACCCGAAACGCCGCTTCGCTACGACAAGCCCTCGCCCCGTCTTGGCGAGCACACAGACGAGATCCTTGCGGAATTGAAGAAGGCGCACAAATGAAATCGGGCGGGCAGCTGATTGTCGATTGCCTTGAGGCAAACGGCACGGATCGGATCTACTGCGTCCCTGGCGAGAGTTATCTGGCAGTGCTCGATGCCCTGCACGATTCACCGATTCGCAGCATTGTCTGCCGGCAGGAGGGCGGCGCCGCGATGATGGCGGACACCCACGGCAAACTGACTGGCGAACCGGGCGTATGCTTCGTCACGCGGGGACCAGGCGCTACCAATGCATCGGCCGGACTCCACATTTCCCGACAGGATTCCACTCCCGTGCTCCTGTTTATCGGACAAGTCGCGCTGGACGCACGCGAACGCGAAGCCTTCCAGGAAGTCGAGTACCGCCGTGCGTTTACGGAATACGCCAAGTGGGTGGTCGAAATCGACGATCCGGCGCGCATCCCGGAACTTGTCACGCGCGCCTATTCGGTCGCGACCTCCGGCCGTCCCGGGCCTGTCGTCGTGGTTTTGCCCGAAGACATGTTGCTGACGAAAGCCGAAGCACCGTTGCCGCAGCGCTACACCAGGGTGGCCGCCGAGGCCGGTCCCGCAGAAACCAAACGCGCCGCCGAGTTGCTTGGCATAGCCGAACGACCGTTCGTGATTGCCGCTGGTACGGGCTGGAGCGAACGGGGTGTGGCGGATTTGAAGGAACTGTCGGAGAAATGGCATCTGCCGGTTGGCTGTTCCTTCCGTCGGCAAATGCTGTTTGACAATCTGCATCCGAATTACGCCGGCGATGTCGGCATCGGGCTCAATCCGAAACTCGCCGATTACATCAAGAATGCCGACGTCGTCGTCCTGCTCGGCGGCAGGCTGTCTGAAATGCCGTCATCGGATTACTCGCTGCTGAAGACACCGTATCCCGAGCAGAAGCTCATCCACGTGCACCCCGATCCCGATGAACTCGGCCGTGTCTATCGGCCCGACCTCGGCATCAACGCCAATGCCGCTTCGTTTGCAGCCGCACTCGCGCAGAGCGCACCGGAGAGCGTCCCTGTGTGGGCCAATCAGACTTCGCGGCTGCATGACGACTACCTGAAATGGTCCACACCGCCCAAAACGGGACCGGGCGATGTTCAGATGGGGCCAATCATGGAGCATCTGGAATCGGTTTTGCCGGAAGACGTGATCATGACCAATGGCGCCGGTAATTATTCGACCTGGCTGCACCGGTTCCATCGCTATCGGCAATTTGCCACCCAGGCCGCGCCAACCTCCGGCTCGATGGGATATGGCACACCTGCAGCCATCGCGGCCAAAAATCTTTTTCCCGACAGGTTGACCGTGGCTTTTGCCGGGGATGGCTGTTTTTTGATGAACGGCCAGGAATTCGCCACTGCGGTGCAATACGCATTGCCGATCATCGTGATCGTCATCAACAACGGCATTTACGGCACGATCCGCATGCACCAGGAGCGCGAATATCCCGGCCGGATTTCTGCAACCGATCTGACCAATCCCGATTTCGCCGCACTGGCCCGGGCCTATGGCGGACATGGTGAGACCGTGGAAGAAACCGGCCAATTCGCAGCCGCCTTCCAGCGCGCCCGCGACAGCGGCAAGCCGTCCATCATCGAGATCAGGCTCGATCCCGAAGCGATCACACCGGCAAGGACGCTGACCGATATCCGCGAAAAGCGGTAGGCCGGTAGATTGAAGATCCATTGATAAGGGTCAATGTCACCGCAGCATAAATTTCAGATGATCGATACCATTCGGAGGGGTGAAATCGAAAGGTCTCAGCATGGCTAAATCAAGATTGGCACTCCCCACAGCGCTGGCAACCACTGCCATGATCGCAATCACAACCAGCTCAAGTTTTGCCCAAAGCGGTCCCGAGGGCTGGCGCCATGGCCCCGGAATGATGTGGGGGGGCTATGGCGGCGGCTTCGGCATGCTGTTTGGTCTGGTGTTCATGATCATTGTACTGGCAGCGGTTGCCGTTGGATTGTTGTTACTCCTGCGGGCGCTCGGTTTCATGGACAACAGCTCTGGCGCATCGCGCGGCGCGGGCAACGCAGCGCTTGATATTCTCAAAGAGCGGTTTGCCAAGGGCGAGATCGACGCCAAGGAATTCGACGAGCGCAAGCGCCATTTAGCCGATTGAAACGGTTTGATTTCAACGGCTTGGCTGTAAAATCGGAATCAATTCGGTAACGAGTCTGACTACGCCATTGAGCGGGTTACGCCGCGTCGAAATCGAGCACCAGCTTTTCCGACGTCGGCCGTGACTGGCAGGCAAGCGTGAAGCCGGCCTCGATTTCCCATGGCTGCAGCGAATAGTTGACGGCCATCTCCGCCGAACCCTCGACGATGCGGCAGCGGCAGGTGCAGCACATGCCTCCGGCGCACGAAAACGGCAGGTCAATACCAGCATCCTTGCCCGCCGCGAGCACCGTCTTGTCCGGATCGGCAATGGTGAAATCGCGGCGTGTTCCGTCAAGCATGACTTCGACATTAACGCCCTTCTTGGCGGCTTCCTGCACGGCTTTCGAAGGCTCCCGCACCGGCGCCATTTCGCCGTCGACGGTAAAGCGTTCGAAGCGAATCCGTCTGCTCTCTACACCCAGATCCCTGATTGCCTGGGAAACCGAGTCGATCAACGCGCCGGGGCCGCAGATAAATGTCAGATCGGCGGAGGCAGGATCGATCAACCCTGCCCCCGCCAGGCGCGCAATGCGCGCGCCGTCGATGCGCCCGTGCAATATCTCGACATCCTGCGCCTCCCTCGACAACACGTGAACGAGGGAAAACCGGCCCAGGTAACGATCTTTCAGATCATCAAGCTCCTCGCGGAACATGATCGTCGCGGTCGAACGGTTGCCATAAACCAGTGTGATTTGCGAACCGGGCTCGTTTGTCAGAACGGTCTTCGCAATCGACAACATCGGCGTAATGCCCGATCCGGCCGCAATCAGCAGGTAGTGATGGTCATCGCCCAATTCCGGTGTGAACCGCCCTTCCGGCGGCATCACGCTGATCGTGTCACCGACTGCAAGCTGATCATTGACGAAGCTCGAGAACCGGCCGTCTTCGACCTTCTTCACGCCGACTTGCAGGTGTTCGTCGCCGGGCGCCGAGCAAATCGAATAGGAGCGCCGGACATCCTCCCCGCCAATCGTCGCCGAAAGCGTCAGATACTGACCAGGCAGATACTGAAAATCGTCGACAAGATCGGGTGGAACATTGAGTGATATGGCGACGGCATCGGGTGTTTGCCGGTCTATACTGGTGACGATCAGATCGTGAAATCGGCTCATGAACGGGGCCTCAGATACATTTGAAGTAATCGAACGGTTCGGCGCAATGCATGCACCGGTAGTGCGCCTTGCAGGGTGTGGAGCCGAACTCGGAGATGCGCTCGGTCCGAGACGATCCGCATTTGGGACAATTTACCGACGTTTCGCCGAACAGCGCGCGTACCGAGTTCGAAGCCTTTTCCGGCGGCGCGATACCGTATTCCCGCAGCTTTTCGCGGCCTTCTTCACTGATCCAGTCGGTCGTCCAGGCCGGCGACATTACCCGTTCGATGCGCGGTTCAAATCCGGCGTCGCGCAGCGCCGCTTCGATCGCCAGTTCAATAGCAACGGTTGCCGGACAACCGGAATAGGTTGGCGTGACTTTTGCGACCGCAATGCCGTTTTCCATGACCACGTCCCGCAGGATGCCGAGATCGGCCACCGTCACACAGGGTACCTCGGGGTCCGGCACGGACGCCGCGGCAGCCCAGGCGGCGGCTGCATCGGGGCATTTGACCGCAGGTTGGCTCACCACTGCGCTCCCGGGTAGGTGCGCTGCATGTGCTGCAGTTCGGCCAGAAGATGGCCCATGGATTCGCCATGAATACCGGTTCTGCCGCCGCGTTGCCGCAACGCGATCTCTGGCATCTGCAGGTCGGCCTCGGCGAATATGCCGCCAACGGTCCGCTCCCAATGCGGTTGCAGTGACGATGGCGCAGGCAAGATACCTTCATCGGCCAGATTGCGAGAGATGTCGTCGTCTTCGAACAGTTCGCCCAGATAGGGCGAAAGGTCCTCGACAGCGGCTTGCATGCGCGCCGCGCTTTCGGCCGTACCGTCACCCAGCCGGATCACCCACTCGCCGGCATGCCGGACATGATAGGCCATTTCCTTGACCGCCTTGCCGGCAATGGCGGCCAGCGTCTCGTCGGGCGACTTGGCGACTTGCGCCCAAAACGGCTCCATATAGGCGGCAAACCAAAGCTGCTTCAGCATGGTGTGGGCGAAGTCGCCGTTCGGCCGCTCGACAAGCAAACAGTTGTAGTATTCGCGTTCACGCCGCACATAGGCCAGATCGTCTTCGCCGCGCCCGCGCCCTTCGAGCTCACCGGCATACTGATACAGCGAGCGCGCCTGGCCGATCAGATCCAGCGCCATGTTCGGCATGGCGAGATCCTCTTCCAGCATCGGCGCGTGCCCGCACCATTCCGACAGCCTGTGCCCGAGCACCAGATGGTCATCTGCAAGCCGCAGGACAGCGGTGAAAAGATCTGATTTGCCTGACCCCTCCATCACATGTGCCCCACATCGTCGGGGATCTCGTAGAAAGACGGATGACGGTAGATCTTCGATGCCGTCGGTTCGAAATTCTCATCCTTTTGGTCGGGATCGGATGCGGTAATCGCCGTCGACGGAACAACCCAGATCGACGTGCCTTCACCGCGCCGCGTATAGACATCGCGCGCAGCCTGCAACGCCATGACCTCGTCAGCAGCATGGACCGAACCGCAATGTTTGTGCGCAAGCCCGTTGCGCGGCCGGATAAATACTTCCCACAGTGGGGTTTCGTTGGTTGTCATCTCAATTACTCCGCTGCAATCTTCGCCGCTTCGGCGCGGGCTTTGCGTTTCTCGGCGTGGGCAAGCGCTGCTTCACGCACCCATGCGCCGTCGTCCCAGGCCATTTGCCGGACCGTCAGCCGTTCGCGGTTCATCGGTCCATCGCCCTTGACCACGCGCCAGAATTCATCCCAGTCGATTGCACCGAAATCGTATGACTGACGCTCCTCGTTCCATTTCAGATCTGGATCGGGGAATGTTAGACCGATGAACTCGCCCTGCGGCACCGTCGCATCGACGAATTTCTGTCTGAGCGCATCGTTGGAAAACCGCTTGATCTTCCATTTCATCGATTGATCGCCATGCACACTGTCGCTGTCATGCGGGCCGAACATCATCAGCGATGGCCACCACCAGCGGTCCAATGCGTCTTGAGCCATTTCCCTTTGCTCATCGGTACCGCGCATCAGCGTCATCATGATCTCGTAGCCCTGCCGCTGGTGGAAGCTCTCTTCCTTGCAGACGCGGATCATCGCCCGTGCGTAAGGTCCGTAAGAGCAGCGGCATAGCGGGATCTGGTTCATGATCGCCGCGCCGTCGACAAGCCAGCCGATGGCGCCGATATCGGCCCAGGTCAGTGTCGGATAATTGAAGATCGAGGAGTATTTAGCCTTGCCGGCCAAAAGCTCTTCCGTCATCTCGTCGCGGCTGACGCCAAGCGTCTCGGCGGCAGAATAGAGATAGAGGCCGTGGCCGCCCTCATCCTGCACTTTGGCCAGCAAGGCGGCCTTGCGCTTGAGACTGGGCGCGCGGGTGATCCAATTGCCCTCCGGCAGCATCCCGACGATTTCGGAATGGGCATGTTGGCCGATCTGGCGGACCAGCGTGCGGCGGTATCCCTCCGGCATTTCGTCATTCGGCTCGATTTTTTCTTCCGCATCGATGCGGGCCTGAAACCGGGCGAGGAATGCTTCATCTTCGTTGGTATCGGTTTTCGCACCGATAAGGCCTTGGCTATACACGGTTTTTCCTCCACCATGCCGTTGCACGGGTTGATCACGTAATCAATATGTAACAAAAAATAGCGAATACTGCAAATATTTGTAACATATGGAGGGAGCAATTGACAGATTTCTCGACCGATGACGCCAGGAAACTGATGAATCGGATATTCGCACCCTGGATCCTGGAACTCGGTCTTGAGCCGCTGTCGTTTGATGCGAATGGGAGTGATTTCCGCCTGCCGGAAAATCCGGCGCTGGTGCATGCCGGCAATGTGGTTTGCGGTCAGGCGATCGCTTCAGCCGCCGATTCGGCCATTGTCATCACGCTTGCCGCAATCAACGGCCGCTTCCGTATGTGCACGACGGTCGATTTTTCCACCCACTTCATCAGGCCTATTCCACCTGGTGCGGCCGACATCCGTGTCGACGTGCTGTCCAGCGGTAAACGGATGGCCTATTGCCGCGTCGAGTTCCGTTCCGCCGGATCGGACAAGCTCGCCGCGACCGTAACCTCCGCATTTGCCTATCTGGAGGATTGAAATATCCCGAAGCGTTCGGCAAATCGCGTCGGATCCGTTTGCGGAGCCAAACCTGCTTCATCGAGCCATTTTTCGCTTGCCGGCGCGAGTTTGGTGTAAATGGCGCGAACCTGCGCGCGCGCTTTCTCGCCGGGCCAGCCATCGGGCAGCAACTGCGCCGGCAGGCTGGGATCATGCAGCACGATGCGGCGCCAATCGTGAATCAGCAGGCTCCGCGCGGCCAGCGCTTCAAGCGGTGCTATCGGCTTACCGCTGGCCAACGCTACGTCAAGTTCGGCATATTTGGCCGTCAACTGGTCATAAGCTCTTGCGCTCTCGCCAATATCCCACAACTCGCTGACATTATCTGGCACATTGATCGCCTGCGAAGTGATGACCAGCGCGTCGGCGATTTCGTCCTGCAGGCGCGGAGCGGCACTGGTTTCCGGCCGGATCCACGCCGCCCCACCGGCATCGACAAAGCCGAAAGCCGAAAGCCTGTCCGCTGAAGCCAACTCAGCCGCGTTCGGGAACACGGCAATGGTCCACAGTCCATTCCATTCCGGCGGACCGGCGGCATAGATGCGCTTTGTCGCCTCATCGAAGGCATGTCGGCCCGAGCCGGCAAGGGCATAGATCGAGTTGCGCCCCGATTTCTCACGCACAACCCAATTGTCGGCTGCCAGCCGGGACATGGCGGTTCTCAGCGCGCCATTTTCGATGCCAAGACGCGCCATGATCGATTGCAGAACCGACAGGCCCGCCTTGCCGCCGCGCGGCACGATCGCATCACCGAACACGGTGATGACCAGCGACCAGACCCTCAGCCGGCCACGGGCATGCAGCGTGCTTACCAGTCCGTCGAGCGCCCTCGTTGCAGCATTGTTGTCCTTGCCCATCTGTCGAGCCATGCCACGGATTGGCAAATTCTGGCAAGCGGTATAGACCTAGATTCAGACGGCGCGGGGCGCACCCACAGGCCGGACCACCTGAAAACCAGGTTTCCCAAATGACCGAGAAGACCAAACCGACCGACTTGCCGGAAGCGGCGGAAGGCGCCCATCTGGCGATGGCGCAGGACATGACCTACGGCGATTTCCTGCAGCTCGACAAGCTGCTCGACGCGCAAATGACCATCAGCGGCCACCATGACGAATTGCTGTTCATCATCCAGCACCAGACCACGGAGCTATGGCTCAAACTGGCGATCCATGAACTAACGGCAGCGCGCGACAATCTGCTGGCCGGTGAATTGGCCCCGGCGGAAAAGATGATGGCCCGGGTCGCCCGCATCCTGACACAGATCAACCAGGCCTGGGACGTGCTGTCGACAATGACGCCGTCGGAATATCTCGAATTCCGCCCACACCTCGGCAAATCATCAGGCTTTCAATCCTACCAGTACCGCGCCATCGAATTCATGCTCGGCAACAAGTCGGCGGCGATGATGGAGCCACACCGCCACAAGAATCAAATTTTCAACTGGCTGCAGCAAATCCTTGAAAGCCCTAGTCTTTATGACGCCGCCATCGGCGCCGTATCGCAACGCGGCCTGGCCATCGACGACGATCATCTGAACCGCGACCTGACCCAGAAATACACCGCCAACGCCAGCGTCGAAGCCGCCTGGGCGGCTGTCTACCGCGACCGCGAAAAACACTGGGACCTCTATCAACTCGCCGAAAAGCTTGTCGATTTCGAACACGCTTTCCGGCTTTGGCGCTTCTCGCACATGACCACGGTCAGCCGCATCATCGGCTACCGCCGCGGTACCGGCGGCACCTCGGGCGTCAACTATCTTGAAGCGATGTTGAAAGTGCGGCTGTTTCCGGAACTTTGGGACGTGCGGACGAGTTTGTAAGACCGAGCATACACAGCAACACTAGCCGCTCCAGCAGACTTATTGTCAAGCGCAAATTGTTGTTATTGTATTCGCTGAAAAGAGAATGACAGGTTGCCGGAAGTAATCTCAACGATTCCAGGCAAACGAAGAAAAATTCCTCTTATTTGATACCGGTGCGCACGTGAAAATTCGAGCAACGGCACCGGTAATTTTATCGAAATTGTATTGCATTGACTAGAATATGACAACAGTTGTATCCTATTTATGCTGAGGAGGAATGATCATGAATATAGTACTCCGATTTTGCATTGCTTACATTTTGCTCGCTTTCGCAATACCTACTGAAGGTTTAGCCGCTAGTTATCCAACCTGTAAACGCACTCAAGTTAACGGAAAAGTTTTCGCGCTAACTACGAAAACTGACAAAAATAACAGAGAATATAGGTGTTGGAAGAACGTTGTTAACGGTGATGTGCTCAATGCAGAGGATCTTGATGGGAAGGATGGTTCGTTCCAGTTCACATACATATTTCCTGACCAAGAGAACGATGACTATGATCAACTATTCTCTGTCCTCGTAAGGGAAGTAAGGAGGGACAACGAAGAATCTGACCCCTACCTTGCAATCCTTCGCGAGCGAATGCGCACCTTGTGCAGCAGGAAAGCTGATCGACAAAATGTGCCGCGTGAGTGGAAAAAATTCAGCGCAGATTTTCCCGGTTTGAAATATAATGAAGCGCACAAACCGGATGGCATCAGGGGACGTTTGGCTGAATTCCACGTCGCGTTTGTTAATGCACAGCGCAGATGTGTCAGAACTGATGACGTCGATCATGGTAGGAGAAAGTCATTCTATATCGATGGCGTGAAATTTCCGGACGTTCCCGAAATTAGATTCTTAGCGCGCCTTTATGACGTATTTAAACAAGATGCAGCGCGGGCATTCGGCAAATCAAAGTATAAGAAGTATCGTGTTCGGATCAGGCAGGGGAAAAAATCTGCTACCGGAATGCTCAGCGCATCCTTCTTTGTTAGAGACGATGTCGAATCACACGTGCAAATTCAAGACCTTACAAACAAAAGGGTGGGTCAACCGCAGCTATTAAAACCGTTCAACTTCAAGGTACGGTAGAAATTTTGGCATTATCTGAATATTAACCAAGCACGGTGAGAATTGTGGATCTGAAGCAACTGATAGCAGTGCACCACTTGATTCGAGCATTGAAATTGGGTCCGCGTAGAATGTTGGAAGTATCAAATCACACAACGAAGAATCTCGCTGCGATTGCTCTCCTCACAGTATTGTTGGGATTTAGCGTTACCGTATTCTCAGGTGGGATAAATCTGGGTATCTTCGGTGCCGGCTTGCTATCGGTAACGACCTCCTTAATTGTCGGAATCGTCGGAGGTGCAGTGAATTTCGTACTACCTTCGCCGCGCGAAGCTGGTGCCATCGATGCAACGGCGGACAACGATACCAATAAGTTTGTTACCTACAGTGTTCTTTCTTTCTTGATGACGGTCGCGACATTTGTCGTGATCGGATTTGGATTTCTCGCGTTCGGAAGTGACTCCAAAAGCTTGCTCGATTGGATGATTGTTGAGCTTCTTTGGACACACGCTGCTGCTACTATCTTCATATCCGCTCTTTGCGCACTGGTCGGAACCTCAATTCTGTTTTTGTTTCTTAAATTGGGCGACAGAATCGAGGAAATGCGGAAGATTGCGACAGTTTACTTTATTTCGACCGTACTGCTTTGTGGTATCGTCTTCCATCTGGTTCACTTCGTATTCTTCTCCTAGATACTAGTAAGTAGTGCGGCCTCCGCCGGTGGCCTGCACGAGGCTGATCGGCCGCACGCGCTTCAGCGCACAGATCCATAACGGTCAGTTCCTCAAACTCATTTTCCCATGATCCTTCTGCGGCGTTCCTGCATACGCTCGTTGGCCTCGACCGTGCCGTCATGGAACGAACCGAACCACTTGTCCCAGGGAATCTCCAGGCTGCCGTAATTGCACTCGAAATAGCGGTGATGCATCTGGTGATGAAAAGTGCCCAAGTCGAGGCGGTTGCGGTCCTTGATAACAAGCCCCTGAAAACCGGTGTGGGTCGTGATGGCAGTTAGAAAAAAGTACTGCAAATGATACAGGATGTGCACCGGATGTGCACCCACAAGCAAATGGATGAAGACCGAACCGAGAAATATCATTTGCTCAATCGGGTGCTGAGACATCCCCGACCATGGCCCCACATTGATGTTGCGGTGATGCAGGTAGTGGACGTGTTTGTATAGGAAGGGGATATGGATCGCCCGGTGAATGCAGTAAAAATAGAAACTCTCCCACACCGGAACCAGCAAGAAGATCGCAACAAACCAGACCGGATTGGCGGCCCAGGTCAGCATCGGCATATAATCATTGGCCAATGCCCAGAACAGGATCACTTCGTAGGCAGTCCAGATGAACACTCCGGTGCCCAGCGTCCAGAACATGTTGTCACGAACCTGGCCACCAAGGGTGAACTGCTTGCCGTTCACCATCAGCGGGCGCGGATCGTATTTCAGCTTCCTGCCCTGCGCAGAGAAGGTGTAGAACCACAGATGCAAGGCGCCGGCGATAACGAAGGCCAGTAGAAAATTCCGCACATACATCTGCGCGATCCAGCCGAAGGCGAGTGTTTTGGTCTCTTCCAGCGGTGGTTGGAACCAATAGAAGCTGGCAAAAGCAATACCGACGATGATCAGCTTTTCCGAAATCAGGAACCACGAGTTCCAGACCCACCGAACCATGTCGATCGGGTTCAGTGGCCAGGTGAAAAACGGCGAAACCCTGATCGGGACCTCGGGGATATGGTGCCAACCTTTAAGCCGGACGTCGGACATCTGCCGCTCCTGTCACGAATTTGCAGCAGTTTGACAGAATCTGCTTCCCATGGAAAACAGAATTAAATGGATAACAATCACGGAATTTCCGAGGAATCATGGCGATCTCCCTTAAATCCATGCGGTATTTCGTGACCGCCCTGGCCCATGGCAGTATTTCGCGCGCGGCAGACGAGTTGAATGTTGCCGCCTCGGCGATCGCCGCGGCAATTGACCAGATCGAGGCGCAGTTCCAACTCAAGCTGGTCAATCGCCATCGCTCACGCGGGATTGCGCCCACCGCAAGTGGCAAGGTGCTGGAGCGGAAGTTCATGCACCTGCTTGAGGAATACGAGGCTCTGCTGTCCGAGGGAGCGGATTTGAAGGAGGCCCTTAAGGGCGAGTTGCGCATAGGCTATTACGCCCCTGTCGCTCCGGCCTTTCTGCCCGAAATTCTGACAACCTTAATGGGACCGAACGACCGGACCACACTTTATCTGGAGGAATGCGACAATGACAGCGCCCAAGCCGGGCTGATGGCTGGCGATTTCGATGCTATTCTGTTCGTCTCCGACGCAGCCAGGCCCCAGGTCGACTTCGACGTCCTGATCGAGGTTCCGGCCTATTGCCTGGTTGCAGCAGACCACCGGTTTGCCAGTCGCCCATCGGTAAGCCTTGGCGATTTGGCACAGGAACCGCTCATTGTCCTGAACCGCCCCGTCGTTGATGACTATTATCGCCGGTTGCTGGACAAGGTCGGGCAAAACCCGGCACCAGCCGCATTTGCCAACTCGACGGAAATGGTACGCAGTCTCGTTGGATCCGGACACGGCTGCGCCGTACTCAACATGATTCCTTCCACCGATATCAGCTATGCGGGAGACCGTCTTGTCGCCGTGCCAATTCGCGACCGACTACCGCCACTGTCACTGGCTGTCGGCTATGACAAGGCAAATCCGCGCCGTATCGTCACGCATTTTGCCGACCAGTGCCGAACCTACTTCCGGGATGGCAGAGGCGCGCGCCACGTGAAAGCAGCACACGAAAGCCGGTGATACGTCTTCGATGTGGGAAAAGGCTGCAAACAACGGTGAATGCGGCTCGCCATCACGGGACGGTTACAACCCTCTCACCCCATTGACGAGGATTTTTGTTGCAAGCTTGGCATATCCGCTTCTGGTTAGAGCACCGCGCTCGCGAAACCACATGTAAAACCAGTTGAGCATGCCGAACAGGCTCATGGTCACCGGCTTGAGTAGTGGCTTGTCGTCAAAAACACCGGGGTCGATCGCGCGTATCGCTTCTGAAAACCGGGCGACCAGTTTCCTTTCCAGTCCTTTCAGATGCGCCTGCTGATCGTCGGGAAGCAGAGTCAGCGCACGGAGTTGCACCTTGTGCTTGGCATCTGCGTCGCGATAGGCCTCCAACAGGCCCGCAACCAGTCCTTCCAGCCGTTCTTCCGGCTCGGCGTTTGGCTGATCCGCCTCTTCGACCGCATCGATCAGCTCACCCAGATGCGTGTCGATAATGTCGAACAGCAACGCTTCCTTTGATGCGTAATAGTGGTAGATCAGCGCCTTGGAGACGCCGCACTTGGTCGCCAGTTGCGCCATCGACGTACGGTCATAGCCGTCATCGGCGAAAATGCGCGCCGCTGTTTCCATGATGGCGACGCGCTTGTCGTCGTGATCCTTGGCGCGGGTGCGGGCCATTGCGGTAGGTCAGTCCTTTGGCCGGTTGTCGATAATACGCACGGCCTTGCCCTGGCTGCGTGCCACCCCTTCAGGGTCCGACACGGTGATCCTGACCGAAATGCCGACCATGCTCTTGATGTGATGGGCCAGCGACTGCGCCGCGCCATGACGGGATTGCTCGTCGGCGCGGTCGGCCGTGGCCTCAACATGAACGGTCATCTCGTCCATGCGGTCCGGCCGGGACAATTCGACCTGGAAGTGGGGCGCCAATCCCTCAACCTTCAATATCTGTTCCTCGATCTGTGTCGGGAACACATTGACGCCACGCAGGATCATCATGTCGTCGGATCGGCCGGTGATCTTTTCCATGCGTCGCATCGAGCGTGCGGTACCCGGCAACAGCCGTGTCAGGTCGCGGGTGCGGTAACGGATGATCGGAAAGGCTTCCTTCGTCAGTGAGGTAAAGACCAGTTCGCCCTGCTCGCCGTCTTCCACCGGCTGGCCGGTCTCCGGATTGATGATCTCGGGATAAAAATGGTCCTCCCAGATATGCAGGCCATCCTTGGTCTCGACGCATTCATTGGCAACGCCCGGTCCCATCACCTCCGACAGGCCATAGATATCAACCGCATGCATGTCGAAGGCCTGCTCGATCTCCCCGCGCATGGCATTGGTCCACGGTTCGGCGCCGAATATGCCGACCTCCAGCGGGCTTTGGCGCGGATCGAGGCCCTGCGCCTTGTACTCGTCGAGAATCGACAGCATGTAGGAAGGCGTCACCATGATCGTCGTCGCGCCGAAATCCTCGATCAGGGAAACTTGCCGAGAGGTCATGCCGCCTGATACCGGGACGACAGTACAGTCGAGCTTCTCGGCGCCGTAATGCGCACCCAGCCCACCGGTAAAAAGACCATAGCCATAGGCAACGTGCACGATGTCGCCCTGCCGCGTCCCGGAGGCGCGCATCGAGCGCGCCGCGCACGTCGCCCAGATATCAATGTCTTTCTTGGTGTAACCGACGACCGTCGGCTTACCGGTCGTGCCCGAAGAGGCATGAATACGGACGACCTGTTCGCGCGGTACTGCAAACATGCCGAAGGGATAATTGTCGCGAAGATCGGTTTTGACCGTGAAAGGGAACCTGGCAAGATCGGTAAGCGATTTGCAGTCATCGGGATGGACGCCAGCAGCATCGAAACTCTGCTTGTAGAAGGCCACATTATCGTAGGCGTGTTTCAGCGACCATTTCAGCCGCTGCAACTGCAAAGCCGATATCTCGTCGCGCGAGGCGATCTCGATCGGCTCCAGATCAGCTTTGTCGGGTGTCAGATCCTTCATGTTGCAGATCCCCTGTCTTGCTTTGCTGTTCGATGAATGGGCGCTCATTGTCTTCATCGAAAAGAGTGCCCGTGATCATGCGCGACACACCTCGGAACTCGGCAATCAGTTCATCATCCCTGCCGGTAACGCGTACATCGTAGATGCCGCTACGCCCTCTCAGCGAAATCTCCTTCGCCTCAGCCGTCAGCCGGTCACCCTTCTTGGCCGGAGCGACGAATGTGATGGTGTTGTGATGGGCGACCGCGATCTGGTTGTAGCTGTTGCAGGCAAAGGCAAATGCCGCATCGGCAAGTGTGAATATGAAACCGCCGTGACAGATACCGTGCCCGTTGATGTGATGTTTTTCTACCATCATCGTCATGGTCACCCAGCCCGGCCCGACATCATCGAGCGATATGCCCAGCCATCTCGACGCCTCATCCCTGCTCCACATCAGCTCGGCGCTGCGCCGGGCAATTTCCTGCGGTGTCATGCTTTTCTTCCCACTTTCGCCGATCTCGGTCGGATTGATTCACCCTTGCATAAACCGACCGGTCGGTCAATAATACAAGCATGGTAGTGCGATCGAGAAAGATGCGAACTGCTGGGAGGAGCAATTGGTGACAGCGGCAAACCCGGATCTGGCTGACAAATTCGACCTGAACGATCTGCCGCCGGATTTCGTCGACAATCCGTTTCCGGTCTATCACGCGCTGCTCGAACATGCCCCGGTAAAGCGTTTTCCCGACGGCTCGGTCATGCTGTCGCGGTGGGAGGATCTGGATCGGATCTATCGCGACACGACAACTTTTTCGTCGGACAAGAAGGTGGAGTTCTGGCCGAAATACGGCGATACACCGCTCTACGAACATCACACGACAAGTCTGGTGTTTTCCGACCCGCCCCTGCATACCCGCGTCAGAAAGATCATGGTCGGCGCGCTCAATCCCAAGGCGCTTGCTGCGATGGAGCCCGGATTGATTGCGCTCGTCGACAAGCTGATTGCGGCGCTGGACGAAAAGGAAGAAGCCGATCTGATTGAGGATTTCTCCTCGGCAATCCCCATCGAGGTGATCGGCAATCTGTTTGCCATACCGCATGAGGATCGCGGCCCCTTGCGCGACTGGTCATTGGCCATTCTGGGCGCGCTGGAGCCGGTTCTGACCAGGGAGCAGGAGGATTGGGGCAACCGCTCGGTGATCGAGTTCAAGGCCTATCTGAAGGATCTGACCGCAGAGCGTCGCAAGCATCCCGGCGATCCGGCCACCGACGTGCTGACACGCCTGATCGAGGGTATCGGCGGCGAAACTCTCACCGAGACCGAGCTTCTGCAGAACTGCATATTCATCCTCAATGCCGGCCATGAAACCACCACCAACCTGATCGGAAACGCCCTCGCCGCTCTCCACGAGTGGCCGCAGGAGCGCCAGCGGCTGCTCGATAAGCCGGAGCTGATATCGACGGCGGTTGACGAGATCCTGCGCTTTGAAAGCCCCAACCAGCTCGGCAACCGGATCACCACGACTGCTTGCCAGATAAACGGCGAGGAAATAGCAGCCGGAACGCGCATTCATTTGTGCATCGGCGCTGCCAATCGCGATCCGCGACAGTTTGCCGATCCCGACACGCTGGACCTGGCGCGCAAGCCCAACAAGCACCACGCATTTGCCGGCGGTCCGCATCTGTGCGTCGGGTTTTCACTTGCGCGTATGGAAGGCCGCATCGCTATTTCGCGGTTCCTCCAACGGTTTCCCGACTACAAATTGACCGGCGGCGCGGTTCGAAACGGCCGTGTGCGTTTCCGCGGTTACGCTTCACTTCCAGCGCGCCTGCGCTGATCCCCTGGAGGCTACGGATGTCCATTTTACAGTTGCACAGTTTCGCGTCCGGCCGGTGGGTTCCACCCGGCGAAGACAAATCCGAACTCCTCAGCGCCGCTACAGGCAAACCTTTCGCGCAAATCGGCGGTGCCGACCTCGACTTTGGTGCGATGGCAGATTACGCCCGCAGCACCGGTGGTCCGGCGCTCAGAGCAATGACCTTTCACGATCGCGCCTACGCATTAAAAGCGCTGGCCCAGTATCTCAACGAACGCCGCGATCCGCTTTACGAACTTTCCTACGATACCGGCACCACCAAATCGGATGCGATGATCGATATCGATGGCGGCATCGCCACGCTGTTCGTCTACTCCTCCAAAGGCCGCCGCGAATTGCCTGACGACACGATCATGATCGACGGCGCGCGCGAGCAGTTGTCGCGCGGCGGCAATTTCCTCGGTCAGCACGTTTTGACCTCGTTGCAGGGCGTGGCCGTCCATATCAACGCCTTCAACTTCCCGGTCTGGGGGATGCTGGAGAAACTGGCGCCAACCCTGCTTGCCGGCGTTCCCGCCATCGTCAAGCCGGCCTCCGCGACCGCCTGGCTGACCGAAGCGGCTTTCCGGATGATCATCGAATCCAAAATCTTGCCCGACGGCTCCGTGCAGTTGATTTCCGGTTCGACCGGCGACCTGCTCGACAGGCTCGGACCACAGGATGTGGTCTCTTTTACCGGCTCGGCCGCCACCGCACGCATACTGCGCGGGAAACCACGCCTACTCGATAATGCCGTTCGGTTTGTCGCTGAACAGGATTCGCTGAACGCGACCATCCTGGGGCCCGACGCCGAGCCCGGCTCACCGGAATTCGACAGTCTTGTGCGCGAAGTTCATCGCGAGATGACAGCCAAAGCCGGGCAGAAATGCACCGCCATTCGCCGCATCATCGTTCCCGACGCGACGCGCGACGCAGTCATCGCGGCCGTGTCTGCAAAACTGGAACGGACGGTCGTCGGCGATCCACGGAGTGAAACCACACGCATGGGGGCGTTGGCCAGCATGGAACAGAAGGCCGACGTGATGGAGAAAGCATCCATCATCGGCACCGAAGCCCGGCAGGTGTATACGTCTCCCAACGATCCCCCTGCCAATGGCGGTGCCTTCCTGTCACCGATGCTGTTTTGCTGCGACGACCCCGATGGCGCAGAAAAGATCCATGCCACTGAAGCCTTCGGTCCGGTCTCGACCATCATGGGCTATCGCGATCTCGACCATGCGCTTGCTCTTGCCAACCGCGGCGAGGGATCGCTGGTTGCATCGGTTTTCACACATGATCCGGCGGTCGCCCGCAGGGCCGTCGAGACCGCAGGCGCCTGGCATGGCCGCCTCTACTTTGCCAACCGCGATAACGGGAAGGAGGCAACCGGACACGGCTCGCCCCTGCCCCATATGGTCCATGGCGGACCGGGCCGTGCCGGCGGCAGCGAGGAGATGGGCGGCATCCGTGGTGTCACCCACTACATGCAGCGCACCGCGATCCAGGGTAGCCCCGACATTCTGGCCGGCATCACCAAAAGTTACGTCCCCGGATCCAGAACGCTGGAAAAATCGCGCCATCCATTTCGCCTGCGCTTCTCCGAGCTTGAAATCGGCCACTCGATCGAAACTGCGGCCCGCACCGTCACGATGGACGATATCGAGCATTTCGCCGAATTTACCGGCGACACCTTCTATGCCCACATGGACGAGGAAGCCGCCAGCGCCAATCCGTTCTTTCCCGGCCGCGTCGCCCACGGTTATCTGATCCTGAGCTTCGCCGCCGGCCTGTTCGTCGATCCCGATCCGGGCCCGGTACTGGCCAATTACGGGCTCGACAATCTGCGTTTCCAAAAGCCGGTTTCAGCAGGCGATACGTTGACCGTGCGTCTGACCGCCATGCACAAAACCAGACGCAATGATGAATATGGCGAAGTACGGTGGCATGTCACCGTGCGCAACCAGGATAATAAGCAGGTCGCCGAGTACGAACTTTTGACAATGAACGCTATGTAGCGCGCAGCCGCGTTTTCGCGGTCACCTGCCACCAGATATTGCCGGCAAGGCTGATCAAGCAGACAGTCAGCAGGATTGCGGCAAATGCAACCACGCTGTCGCCGGTAAACACGACAAACGCCGAGGCGATCAGCGATGCGCCGATCTGGCTGGCGAATCCGAAAAACGAAGCCGCAAATCCGGCCATGTCGCCATGCGGATCGAGCACCATCGCGGTGCTGTTTGCATAGACGATGAGGTAGCTGGTCGCGAACAGCACGAACAGCAGCGACATCGAATAGGCGCCGATGGTTTCGGTCAATCCGCCAATCAGGATCAGCACCGCCGAGACGACCAGCACGATGCCGCCCAGTATCATCGCCGGAACGGGACCGTAATTGCGGATCAGCCGGCGATTGGCGATCTGGCCAATGATGATCCCCAAGCCGTGTGCCGCAAAGAACACAGCGAACAACAACCCACTGATACCGAAATGGACGTCATAGATGACCGGCAGGCTTGCAAGGATCAGGATGATCGAAGAGTTGACGATTGCCGCAAAGACCAGAAAGTGCCGAGACTGCGGATGCGAGATCAAACGCTTGGACCGGCGCAGTATAGTGGCCAGCTTGGTTGCATCCGGTGTCTTCGCCATGTTGGTTTCAGGTAAGCGCCAAAGGATCACCAGCAACACTCCGGCGTAGATGGAAAGCAGCGCAAAAATCATCCGCCAGCCGGAAAATTCGGCAATCAGGCCACCGGCCAGCGGCGCAATGATGGGGCCTGCGGCAAATATGGCTGTTGCGAGTGCCAGGCTGCGCGCCAGCTCGTCGCCTGAAAAAAGATCGCGGATGATCGCCCGCGAACATACCATCGCTGCAGCGCCACCAAAGCCCTGCAATGCACGCCCGCCAAGCAGTATCTCGATACTCGGAGCGAGTGCGGCCAGCAGGCAGCCCGCCAGATAGATGGACAATCCGGCGGCCAGCGCGGGCTTGCGGCCGTATTTGTCGGCGATACCGCCCCAAACCAGTTGCCCGAGCCCGGCAGTGATCAGAAACGCCGTAATGGTCCACTGCACCAGCGTGCTGTTGGTCGCCAAGTCAGCTTCGATCTCGGGAAAAGACGGCAGCGTGATGTCGATCGAGAATGCGCCTGCCGACATCAGCAGTCCGCAATAAATCACAATTGACCGCGGCTGCATCAGATCAGTCGATCCCGACGAATGCGATGGACTGAAACAGCGTTTCGGCTGTCCGCAACGCGGCTGCGGCTGCAATCATCATCTGCGGCAATACCATCCACTCAAGGGTCCAGGCCGATCCAGAACGTTCGTTTTCATGAACCAGCGACAAATGTATGCCAGGCAACATCAGGGCATTAAACCGGGCCAGCGCGACAAGCGTCTCGGCTGCGACAGGATTGACCTTGTGCGGCATGGCAGATGATCCGCCGCCCTTCGACAGTTCGATTTCATCCATTTCCTGTTGTGCGAACAACACGACATCAGCACCGGTTTTGCCCAGGCTGCCGGTCACCAACGAAAGCCAGTTCGACAGATCGGCAAGACCGTCGCGTTCGGTGTGGCGCACGTGATCGCACGGCTGTAACCCGAGCGCCTTTGCCATCCTCGCGGCAACCGCCTGCCCCTTGTCGCCCAGTTTGTCCAGTGTTCCCACCGGGCCGCCAAGATGCAAGATGGCGATGCCGGATTTGACCGCGGGCAGCCTTTGCCGGTGCCGCTCCAGCGGATCACGCCAACTGGCGATCTTCCGCGACACCGAAACCGGCATGGCCGCCTGCATGCGGGTATGCGCCATAACGGTCTTGTCGCCATCGCGCGCATTCAGCACATCGAGCTGCTCGATCAGTCTGGCGAGACTGCGATCCAGATGATCGAGAACGCGCAATGCGCGGATCGAAAACGATGTATCGATAACATCCTGGCTCGTCGCGCCAAGGTGCAGTGCATCGCCGGTTTGTTCGTCCAAATCCGCACGCAGCTGCCGAAGCAGACCCGGAATGACGACGCCGTCCCGCGCGGTTGCTTCTTTCAGCTCGTCCAGATCAGGCGTGAAGTCGGTCACCCTTTGCCTGATTTTGTCGGCGCAACCCGGTGCGATGACCTCTTCTGCTTCCTCGGCTTCCGCCAGCGCCACCTCGAATTCCAGCATTGCCGCCAGATCGGCCTGTGCGGACAACATATGGGAAACCGCATCATCACCAAGAAGACCGGACAGAAAGGGATGGTCGGAAACACTCATCAAATATCGAAGAAAACGGTTTCCCGTTCGCCCTGCAAATGGATGTCGAACCTGTATGTGTTTCCTTCGCGGGGTGCAACCAGTGTCGGGATGCGAACCTTGTGTTCGATGCGAGCCAACACCGGATCTTCGGCGTTGACAGATTCCTCATCTGCAAAATACATGCGCGTGTGCAGGCCGATATTGATGCCCCGGGCTACGATCCAGAAGGTAATGTGCGGCGCCTGCATACGCCCGTCGCGAAACGGAACCCGGCCCGGCTTGATGGTTTCGAAGCGGAATTCGCCTGTTTCCATATCGGTTGCCGCCCTGCCCCAGCCCGAAAAAGCCGGATCGGCCTGACCGCGCGCCTCGGCCGGGCTGTTGTAAAGTCCTGCCGAATCCGCCTGCCAGATTTCCAGCACGGCGTCCTTCAACGCGGTTTCCGTGCCGTCGAGTACCCGGCCCTCGATGGATATGCGTTCTCCCTTGGTGGCCTCGGCAACCATCGTCGCTCCGAGATCGGCAGGGAAAACGCCAGTGATGCCAGAGAAATTCGGCGTCGCGCCGATATGCACATAGGGTCCGGCGGTTTGCGAGGGGCTTTCTTTCAGCCTTCCAAAATCCTGAACCACCTAATTGCCCTCCATCCGGTTCTCGAACATCGTCGAGCGGCGTCCGCGCAGAACGATGTCGAACTTGTAGGCCCGCGCGTCCATCGGCACAGTGGCTTCCATGTCCACCGCCGCAATCAGCTGTTCGATCGCCTGCTTATCGGGAATGGTCCGCACGATCGGGCATCTCCAGATCAGCGGATCGCCTTCGAAATACATCTGCGTAATCAGCCGCTGTGCAAAGCCGTGACCGAAGATGGAAAAGTGAATATGCGATGGCCGCCAGTCGTTTGGCCCGTTCGGCCAGGGATAGGCGCCTGGCTTGATCGTACGGAACTCATACGATCCGTCTTCGCCGGTAATCGTCCGCCCGCAACCGCCGAAATTGGGATCGAGCGCAGCCAGATAGCTCTCTTTCTTGTGGCGATAGCGCCCCCCGGCATTTGCCTGCCAGAATTCCACCAGCACGTTCGGCACCCCGCGGCCGCTTTCATCCAGCACCCGGCCGTAGACGATGATGCGCTGACCGATCGCGCTCTCGCCGGGTGCGGCAAAATTGTAAATTAGATCGTTGTCCAGCGCGCCGATGATGTCGTGACCGAACACCGGGCCGGTAATCTCGCTCAGCGTATTGTCCAGCGAAATCAGCGCTTTCTGCGGCGAGCGCAACACCGAGGTTTTGTACCAGGGCGTATAGGCCGCAGGATGCCAGGTTCTGTCCCTCTGGAAAAATGATCCGGTTTCGACAGGTGCGTTTTTCATCGGTTGTCTCCTGCCATCTCCGCCAGCGTGGCCTTGGCGATTTTGACCGCATGGTTGGCGGCCGGAACGCCCGCGTAAACGGCAACATGCAACAGGGCTTCGCGAATGTCGTCCGCCGAAGCGCCGGTATTGGCCGTCGCTCGCACATGCATCGCCAACTCTTCATCGTGGCCAAGCGCGGCCAGAAGCGCAATGGTGATCATCGACCGCTCGCGTTTGGAAATGTCAGGTCGTGACCAGACATGGCCCCAGGCGGTCTCTGTGAACAATGCCTGAAACGGTTCGTCGAAATCGGTGGCCAATCCCCGGGCCCGGTCAACATGCGCATCGCCCAATACCTGCCGCCTCGTCGCATCACCGGATTGATGGCGTTTGTTATCCGTCTCACCCATTTCGTACTCCATCGACCAGACTAGAATGGCAAACCGACATAGTTTTCCGCCAAAGCCGCCGAGGCTGCCCTCGAGCCGGACAAATATTCGAACTCGGCCTGCTGCATGCGGCGTTCAAATGCATCGGTATCGGGAAAGCGATGCATCAGCTTGGTCATCCACCAGGAGAACCGCTCCGCTTTCCAGATGCGCGCTAACGCGCGTTGCGAATAGGCATCATTCCCGGCATCCGACCGTTCGGCAAAATGCTCCCGTAATCCGTCAAACAGGTAATGCACATCACTTGTCGCCAGGTTCAAACCCTTCGCACCCGTGGGCGGCACGATATGTGCGGCGTCGCCGGCCAGAAACAGGCGTCCAAAACGCAACGGCTCGGCGACAAAGGATCTGAGCGGTGCGATGGATTTCTCGATCGACGGACCCGTCACCAGATTATCGGCCAAACCGGCGGGCAACCGACGCCGCAATTCATCCCAGAAACGGTCGTCGGACCAGTCTTCGACAGTGTCCTCCAACGGGCATTGCAAATAGTGACGGCTCCGGGTCTTTGACCGCATCGAACAAAGCGCAAAACCGCGCTCGTGACTGGTATAGACCAGCTCGTCATCCAGCGGTGGCGTATCGCAAAGCAGTCCCATCCAGCCGAAAGGATAAACCCGCTCGAATTCGGCGATCGCATCTTTGGGAACCGACCGCCGCGACACACCGTGATATCCGTCGCATCCGGCTATGAAATCGCAATCGATGCGGACGGACCTGCCGGCCTTTTCGAAGGTGACGTACGGTGCATCAGTGTCGAAATCATGCGGCTCGACGTTTGCCGCCTCATATTCGGTTGCAAACCCGGCGGCTTCGCGGGCATCCATAAGATCGCGCGTCAGTTCCGTCTGGCCGTAAACGATGACATGCCTGCCATTGGTCAGACCGGTAAAATCGATCCGGTGGTGATTGCCGTCAAATCCAAGGTTGACGCCATTGTGCGGCAGACCTTCGCGCCGCATTCGCTCGCCTGCCCCTGCCTCGTCGAGCAAGGCGGCAGTGCCTTCTTCCAACACACCGGCGCGAATGCGCCCAAGGATGTAATCGCGGCTCACCCGGTCCACAATGACATTGTCAATACCGGCGCGGCCGAGCAACTGGCCCAGCAGCAATCCTGCCGGCCCGGAACCGATGATGACGACCTGCGTTCGCACTGGTGGCGACCCCTGATACATGAATCCGAATATCAGCAAGACACCTTAAGAGGTTATCCCACAATGAGAAAGGGGCGGTCACCCGCCCCTTCCTGATGCATATCCGCGCTACCTATTTGAGCGCCTTGTCGGTGATCATGCTTGTCCAGGCGCCTTCGGGCTCCTTGGTGATCACCGGATCGGAACCACCCTTCAACAGCGTATCGACTGTCCGGCGATAGTCGCCCTCGTCGAGCGAACCGTTCGAGCCGGCCGTCAGCTTGGCGATCTCGCCCATCATGCGCTTTTGGTGTTTTTCGGTCTGCGCACCGGTGGCGTCATTTTCAAGAACGATCTCGGCTGCCTCGTCCGGATTTTCCTCGGCATATTTCCAGCCCTTCATCGATGCACGTACGAAACGCACCATCTTGTCGACAAATGCCTCATCCTTCAGGCTGTCTTCGAGCACGTAAATGCCGTCTTCCAGCGTTGCCACGCCTTCGTCTTCATATTTGAATGTGATGAGGTCGTCGGCGGACAGACCGGCATCGATGATCTGCCAATACTCGTTATAGGTCATGGTCGACACGCAATCGGCCTGCTTTTGCAGGATCGGATCAACGTTGAAACCCTGCTTCAGCACGGTCACCCCGTCCGCACCGCCATCGGTAGACAGGCCGAGCTGGCTCATCCACGAAAGGAACGGATACTCATTGCCGAAGAACCAGACACCCAGCGTCTTGCCCTTGAAATCGGCAGGCGAGGTAATGCCTGAATCCTTGCGGCAAGTCAGCATCATGCCGGACGATTTGAACGGCTGCGCGATATTGACCAGCGCTACACCTTTCTCACGCGTAGCCAGCGCCGAAGGCATCCAGTCGAGCACCACATCGGCACCGCCACCGGCGATGACCTGCGGAGGCGCAATATCGGGCCCACCCGGCTTGATTTCGACGTCGAGATCCTCTTCGCCGTAAAATCCCTTGGCCTTGGCCACATAGTAGCCGGCGAACTGGGCTTGCGTGACCCATTTGAGCTGCAATGTCACCTTGTCGGCGGCAAGCGCCGCTGAAGCGCCCATCGCCATGGCCCCGGCCAACATTGCTGTCATCAATTTTTTCATGCTCTTCTCCCTTGTTATGCTTCACTAAGTTCTAATGGATGGATGCCAAAACGTCACGGCCCGCTCGATGAAAGTAACGACACCGTAAAACAGCGAGCCGGCAACCGCAGCAACGGCGATTTCCGCCCACACCATGTCCACATTCATGCGCCCGACTTCGGTGGAAATGCGGAATCCCATGCCCACAATCGGCGTGCCGAAGAATTCGGCAACGATGGCGCCGATCAGCGCCAGCGTCGAATTGATCTTCAAGGCGTTGAAAATGAACGGACTCGCCGCCGGTAAACGCAGTTTCAGCAGTGTCTGCCAATACCCGGCGGCATAGGTGCGCATCAGATCTTTTTGCATGTTCGTCGCCGATGTCAGCCCTTCGACCGTGTTCACCAGCATCGGAAAGAAAGTCATGATGATGACGACGGCGGCTTTGGACGGCCAGTCGAAGCCGAACCACATGACCATGATCGGCGCGATGCCGATGATCGGCAGCGCCGAGACGAAATTGCCAAGCGGCAGCAGGCCGCGTTTCAAAAACGGCGACCGGTCGATCAGGATCGCCGCGGCAAAACCGGAGCCGCAGCCCAATCCATAGCCGATCAATACCGCTTTCAGGAATGTCTGGCGGAAATCGGCGGCCAGAATGGGCACGGAGTTGATGATGCGATCCCAGATCGCCGATGGCGGCGGCAACAGCACAGGCGGGATGTTGAAGCCGCGTGTGACGCCTTCCCAGATCGCCAGCAGGCTGATCCCGAAAATCAGCGG
The DNA here is from genome assembly GCA_963669285.2 of Rhizobiaceae bacterium. GTDB lineage: Bacteria > Pseudomonadota > Alphaproteobacteria > Rhizobiales > Rhizobiaceae > JAWKWH01. The sequence continues at coordinate 106,408 of CAXXSI010000014.1, forward strand.
CACCACAATGGAGATAGCGCGAGCCATCGCGCGGCCGTCGGTCTTCTGCCGAACCAGCCATTCGTTGACCGCCCAGCCGCCAAGCCAGATGGTCAGCGCGAAGATGATCCAGCCCCAATTCATGCCGGACCTCCCATGCGCGCCATGACCATGCGCTGCCCGACGCCGACCAGCGCGACCAGCGTTGCCGCCAGTGCCGCGGCGGCAAACAGCGCCGCCCAGATCTGGATCGTCTGGCCGTAGTAGGATCCGGCGAGGAGTCTCGCACCGAGGCCGGCCACCGCACCTGTCGGCAGCTCACCGACGATCGCGCCGACCAGGCTGATGGCGACGGCAACCTTCATCGAGGTGAACAAATACGGCATCGCCGACGGCCACCTCAGCTTCCAGAATGTCTGCGAGGCGCTGGCATAGTAGGTGTGCATCAGGTCCATCTGGATCGCTTCCGGCGATCTGAGCCCCTTCACCATGCCGACCACGATCGGGAAGAACGATAGATAGGTCGAGATCAGCGCCTTGGGCAGCAGGCCGGACAGCCCGACCGCGTTCAGAACGACGATGATCATCGGCGCAATCGCCAGGATCGGTATGGTCTGGCTGGCAATCACCCACGGCATGACGGACTTGTCCATGGCGCGATTATGGATGATGCCGACGGCGATCAGGATGCCGAGGGCGGTGCCGATGACAAAGCCCAACAGCGTCGCCGACAGCGTGATCCAGGCATGGTAGACGAGGCTGCGCTTCGACGTGATTTTCTTCAAAACCGTCGTCTTCCAGATTTCGGTCACCACCTGATGTGGCGCCGGCAATACCGGACGTTCCTGCGCCATGGTGTTTTTGACGAGCTGGGAAAAGCCGATCTCGGTTCCCGCCCGCTCGGCCTGGTCGCGCTCCCACGGCGTGTTCAAGACCACGACGAAGACATACCAAAGCAGGATGATCACCGCGACGACGACGGTAACCGGACCGGTATTGCCTTGCCATAGACGGGTCATGAAGTGTGTCTACTCCTCATGCCCTGCCCTCAAACCCTCGCGCACGCGGTGGGCTATATCGAGAAATTCTTTCGACTCACGAATATCCAGCGGTCGCTCCTTGGGCAGCGTCGAGTCGATCACGTCGGTCACACGGCCCGGCCGCGGCGACATCACCACGATCTTGGTCGATAGATAGACCGCTTCGGGGATGGAGTGAGTGACGAAACAGATTGTCTTTTCTGTTGCCGCCCACAGTTTAAGCAGTTCCTCGTTGAGGTAATCGCGCACGATCTCGTCGAGTGCGCCGAACGGCTCGTCCATCAGCAACAGATCGGCGTCGAATGCCAGCGCCCGGGCGATCGAAGCGCGCTGCTGCATGCCGCCGGACAATTGCCAGGGATATTTTTTCTCAAAGCCCGACAGATTGACGAGCTCCATCGTGTGATTGATGTGCTCGGCTTGCTCGGCTTTCGGCATGCCGATGATCTCGAGCGGCAGCGCGATGTTGCGCTCGATCGTCCGCCACGGATAAAGCCCCGCCGCCTGGAACACGTAACCGTAGGCTCGCGCCTTGCGCGCCTGTTCAGGCGTCATGCCGTTGACCGAGATTGATCCCGCCGTCGGCTGTTCCAAATCAGCGATGACACGCAGAAACGTCGTCTTGCCACAGCCCGACGGCCCGATGAAGGAAACGAATTCGCCCTTGCCGATAATGAGATCGACATCTTTCAGCGCATGCACCGGACCGTCATTGGTCTCGAAGGTCAGCGACAGATTATCTGCAGAGATGACAGTCTCAGCCATTGTATCGCCAGGTGCAAGCATGGAAGTCAGCCCCCTGCATCAGCCTTATACCCCGCTCGCCGGAATGCCGGTGCGCTCCACCTTGCGCGGTGCGACCAGTTCCTTCCATGTCGACAGCGCCTTGTTGACCGCCATTCCCGGCTCACGCGCCACGAACTCGCCATGCCCGGGCTTGGCATCCACCTTGCCGTCATTGACGACGATGTCGCCACGCGACAGCACGAAGCGCGGCAGGCCCTGCACCTTCTTGCCTTCGAACACGTTGTAGTCGATCGCCGATTGCTGGCCCTTGGCCCGAATGGTCTTCTTCTTCGCCGGATCCCAGACGACCACGTCGGCATCCGCACCTTCGACGATCGCACCCTTCTTCGGGTACATGTTGAGGATCTTGGCGATGTTGGTCGACGTTACGGCGACGAACTCGTTCATCGTCAGCCGCCCGGTGTTGACGCCGTTGGTCCACAACATCGGCAAACGGTCTTCAAGCCCGCCCGTACCGTTGGGGATCAGCGTAAAGTTGCCGACACCGTTGCGTTTCTGTTCGGTCGTGAACGCGCAGTGGTCTGTCGCGACCACCTGCAGCGAGCCGGCCTGCAATCCCGCCCACAGCGAATCCTGGTGCAGCTTGTTGCGGAATGGCGGGCTCATCACGCGGCGCGCGGCATGATCCCAATCCTTGTGCGCATACTCGCTTTCGTCGAGCGTCAGATGCTGGATCAGCGGCTCGCCAAAAACCCGCATGCCCTTCTGACGCGCACGGCGGATTGCCTCATGCGCCTGCTCGCACGAAGTGTGCACGACATAAAGCGGTACACCCGCCATGTCGGCGATCATGATGGCGCGGTTGGTGGCTTCGCCCTCCACTTCCGGCGGCCGTGAAAAGGCATGCGCCTCCGGCCCGTTATTGCCTTCAGCAAGCAGTTTTTCCTGCAGCGAAGCAACCACGTCGCCGTTTTCGGCATGCACAAGCGGCAGTGCGCCAAGCTCGGCGCAACGCTGGAACGACGCGTACATCTCATCGTCGTTGACCATCAACGCGCCCTTGTAGGCCATGAAATGCTTGAACGAGGTGATGCCCCTGGAAACGACTTCGGGCATCTCGTTGAACACCTGTTCGCCCCACCAGGTGATCGCCATGTGGAAAGAATAGTCGCAGTTTGCCCGCGTCGACTTGTTGTCCCACATCTGGATTGCTTCCAGCAGAGACTGGCCGGGTGACGGCAGGCAGAAATCGACCACCATGGTCGTGCCGCCGGATACGGCGGCGCGCGTACCGCTTTCGAAATCATCTGACGAATAGGTGCCCATGAACGGCATTTCCAGATGGGTGTGCGGATCGATGCCGCCCGGCATCACGTAGCAACCGGTGGCGTCGAGTTCATGGTCGGCGTGCAGGTCCGGCCCGATAGCGATGATCTTGTCATGCTTGATCAGCACATCGGCCTTCCATGTCCGGTCCGCTGTGACGATGGTTCCGTTCTTGATGACTTTGGACATGTTTTCCTCCCGGATTTACCGATCTTGTTCACACGCGATCATCGTGCATGAGGCGCGCATGATCCTATTTCACTCCACAATCTCCGCCGTTTCCACAACCGCGTGGAACAATACATCAGCGCCGGCACGCGCCCAGTCGGGAAATATCTCCTCGGCCTCATTGTGCGAAAGACCATCGACGCACGGACACATCACCATGGCGGTCGGCGCAACCCGGTTGACCCAGCAGGCATCGTGCCCGGCACCGGAAATGATGTTGCGGTGCGTGTACCCTAGCCGCTCGGCGGCGCTACGCACCGCGGTAACGCAATCCTTGTCGAATTCGACCGGATCAAATCCGCCGACCTTTTCGAATTCCACCTCGAGCCCCATTTCGTCGCAGATCTTTTTGGCGCCTTCATGCAAGCGGTTTTCCATGTCCTCGATGACTTCGAGCTGCGGCGATCGGAAATCGACGGTGAACACGACCTTGCCGGGGATCACATTGCGCGAATTGGGGTAGACGTCGATATGACCCGCTGCTCCGACCGCATCCGGCTTGTGCGACCAGGCGATTTCGTCGACCAGTTCGAGGATGCGCGCCATGCCGAGACCGGCATTCTTGCGCATCGGCATCGGCGTGGACCCGGTATGCGCATCCTTTCCGGTCACCGTCACCTGCGTCCATGACAGCCCCTGCCCGTGCGTGACGACGCCGATATCCTTATCTTCCACCTCGAGGATCGGGCCCTGTTCGATATGCAGCTCGAAGAAGGCGTGCATCTTCCGCGCCCCGACCTCTTCGTCGCCGCGCCAGCCGATGCGCTGCAATTCGTCACCGAATTTCTTGCCTTCGGCATCGGCTTTGTCATAGGCCCATTCCTGGGTGAACTGTTTGGCAAACACGCCCGACGCCATCATCGCCGGTGCGTAGCGGGTGCCCTCCTCATTGGTCCAGTTAGTGACCACGATCGGGTGTTTCGTCTTGATGTCGAGATCGTTGAGCGTGCGCACGATCTCCAGACCCGCCAGCACGCCGAGCACACCGTCATACTTGCCGCCGGTCGGCTGTGTATCGAGGTGGGAGCCGACATAAACCGGCAGCGCGTCGGGGTCGGCGCCCTCGCGGCGCATGAACATCGTGCCCATCTGGTCGACGCCCATGGTCAGGCCAGCATCTTCGCACCATTGGCGGAAAAGATGGCGTCCTTCCGAATCCTCATCGGTCACCGTCTGCCGGTTGTTGCCGCCGGCGACGCGGGACCGATCTTCGCCATTTCCATGAGCGAATCCCACAAAACGGTCTGAATTGATTCGAAGATTTTCGCCCGGTGCGGCCATCGGTTTCCTCCCTGGGTGCACTGGTCCAAATTCGGCCGGTCAGCGATGTTCTCTCTTGCATCGGAACACTTCTTGACCGTATGGTCAGGATAGAGCACCATATTCTGACCGTTTGGTCAAGATGTTTTTGGGAGCGTGCCAACAGTGGAAAAATCGGCAAAAGTCTCGGCCAAGGCGGCAATCCGCGAGGAGAATGAGAAAAAACATCCTCAATGCCGCCGAGCATGTCTTTGCCGAAGCCGGATTTGGCGGCGCCACAATGCAGCTGATCGCCGATATGGCCGGCCTGCCCAAGGCCAATCTGCATTACTACTTTCCCACCAAGGAGGCGCTCTATCGCCGGGTTGTCGACAATATTTTCCAGATCTGGCTGGATGCAGCGGCGGTCTTCGACGATGCCGACGGCCCGATCGAAGGTATCGGTGCCTATATCGACGCCAAGATGGAAATCAGCCGCCGCCACCCGGCCGGATCGAAAGTCTGGGCGGCCGAAGTGATGCACGGCGCGCCGGTGATCCAGGATTATCTTGAAACCACCCTGCGCGAGTGGACGGAGGGACGCGCCCGGGTGATCCGCCCGCTGGATCGCCGAAGGCAAGATGAAGCCGATCGATCCGCGTCATCTGCTTTATATGGTCTGGGCGACAACCCAGCATTATGCCGATTTCGGCCACCAGATCGTCACCCTGAACGGCGGCGAACCGTTTTCCGACGAACAGTGGGAAGCCGCCAAGACAACCGTAAAATCGATCATCCTCGAAGGCATCGGTGCGACCGCGCCTGACCGCCCTGCCCCAAACGGGCAGACGACCGAGCCGAAAGTCACTCCACTTCGTTGAGCACCGTCCTGACGCAATCGACCAGCTCGTCGATCTGGCCTTTCTCGACGATCAGCGGCGGTGACAGCGCGATGATGTCGCCGGTGGTGCGGATCAGGCAACCCTTCTCGAACGCCTTGACGAAGGCCGAAAACGCCCGCTTGGTCGGTGCATCGGCAATCGGCTCCAGTTCAATCGCGCCGACAAGGCCGATATTGCGGACATCGATGGACGTTCGGTTCGCCCTTCAGCGAATGCAGCGCGTCCTCCCAATAGGGCGCAAGCTCGGCACCGCGGGTTAAGAGCCCTTCTTCCCTGTAGGTATCCAGCGTGCCGAGTGCGGCCGCGCACGCCATCGGATTGCCCGAATAGGTGTAGCCATGGAAAAAACTCGATCAAATGCTCCGGCCCGGTCATGAAGGCATCGTGGATTTCCTTCTTCACGAACACGGCGCCGATCGGGATCACCCCGTTCGACACGCCTTTCGCCGTGGTGATGATATCCGGCGTGACACCGAAATAATCGGCACCAAACGGCGTGCCGAGGCGTCCATAACCGGTGATCACCTCGTCGAAGATCAGCAGAATTCCGTGCTTGTCGCAGATTTCGCGAATGCGCTTCAGGTAACCCTTCGGCGGGACCAGCACGCCGGTCGAGCCGGCCACCGGTTCGATGATGACAGCCGCGATCGTCGAGGCATCGTGCAGGCCGACGATGCGTTCCAATTCGTCGGCCAGCTCGGCGCCATGCTCCGGCTCGCAGCGTGTGAACGCATTCTTGTCCAGCAGATGCGTATGCGGCAGATGGTCGACACCGGATAAAAGCGTGCCGAACATCTTGCGGTTGGGCACAATACCGCCGACCGAAATGCCGCCGAAATTGACGCCGTGATAGCCGCGCTCGCGGCCGATCAGCCGGAACCGCGAACCGTCGCCCTTGGCGCGATGGTAGGCCAGAGCGATCTTCAGCGCCGTCTCGACGGATTCCGAACCGGAATTGGTGAAGAACACATGCTCCATGCCGTCGGGCGCGATGTCGATCAGCCGGTTGGCCAGTTCGAACACCGCCGGATGGCCCATCTGGAAGGCCGGCGCGTAGTCGAGCTGCTCGGCCTGTTTCTGGATTGCCTCGGTGATCAGCGGCCGCCCGTGGCCGGCATTCACGCACCACAGGCCGGCGGTGCCATCCAGCACCTTGCGCCCGTCCGTCGTCGTATAGTGCATGTCCTTGGCGCCGACGAACATGCGCGGCGCCTTCTTGAACTGCCGGTTGGCGGTAAACGGCATCCAAAAAGGCATTCAGATCGTTGGGCGTGATATCGAGGCGGCTGGACACGGGTGATCCTCCCGGAATTTGTGAAAGCGTATCCGATACGGGTTTTCGCTAGCGAGCGCAATATCGGCATGACAAAGATTTGACCATTTGGAAAAACTCGATCTTTGTGGCATGACATTCGAAAATTCCGCGACATACGGGCGAAATGGCGATCACGCAGACCAGACCCAAAACACGCATTCAGGCCGAGAAGCGCGAACGCATTCTCGATGCCGCGCTCGACATTTTTTCCGACAATGGATTTCGCGGCTCGACGATCGACCAGATCGCCGCCGCCGCCGGCATGTCCAAGCCCAACCTGCTCTATTATTTCAAGAACAAGGATGAAATCCACGAGACCCTCATCCACCGGCTGCTGGAGATCTGGCTGGCGCCGCTGGCGGAAATGGACGAGAACGGCGATCCGCTGACCGAAATCACCGCCTATATCCGCCGCAAGATCGAGATGTCGCGCGACCTGCCGCGCGAAAGCCGGCTGTTTGCCAACGAGATGCTGCATGGCGCGCCGCGCACTTTGGCCATGCTCGAAGGCGAGTTGAAAACCCTGGTCGACAGCAAGGCGGCCGTTCTTAAGCGCTGGATGCGGGACGGCAAGATCGCCGAACTCGATCCCTGGGCATCTGATCTTCTCGATCTGGGCGACGACCCAGCATTATGCCGATTTCGACGTTCAGGTCCGCGCCGTGCTCGGCGGCGAGCGCGCCGGCGACGACCGCTTTGCCGATGCCGGCGCGTTTCTCGAGGCATTCTATGCACGGGCATTGAAACCCTGACGAAAAGGCCGGTGAGTGTTTTTGTTTTCGCTCACGCCCGCACCGCGCTTCGCGCTGGGCTCCGCGAGGGCCTCGCAAAAGCTCGGGCGGCCGGTCGGCCTTGCCGGCAATCGCCGGAAGTTAGCGCTAAACCGGGCGAAGCCCGAGGCTGCGACCGCAGCCCGCCAATCGTTTGGCGCGCCCGCGCAGGCGGTGAGCGTAGCGAACTCGCCGTGAGCGAAAAAAATACAAAAAAATTATGGCAGCCCGCAATTCCACGCCAGCCCGTGACAATTCGCGCAGGAGATCATCGACCGGGTGGCGCGGGCGTCGTCGGTATCCGGGAGGATGACCGGGGCGGATCGGTCCGACCCGCCCCGGGCCGGGGTCTGCCTCTGCGCGCCTTGAGCATCAGCCGGTTCAGCCGCCGCGCCTGGCGCGGCAGGGTTTTGAGCGCGCGCTCGAGTTTTTCGATGCGGCGGCTGAGCGTTTTCGCCTCCAGCCGCTCATCGGATTTGGTCCACTCAATGCGATCCGTCAGCCCCGGCACGGAAATCTGCGGCAGTGCGCTTTCCGGTATCGACAAATGCGGAACGCGCTGCGCCGGAGCCGCCGAAAGATTTGCGCGGATCGATCAGTGCGAAGGCAGCGCGGTTTTGTCCACGGCCAAAGCGGGCAGAAATCCGGCAGCGGCCGTTTGGCCGCTTCCGCGCTGTTTTCGGCTTGCTTCGGCCTTCTGACAGCAGGCGGGCGGCGACGACAACGATCAGCCGGCGCAATGCCGATTCCGCCGGCAGCAACACCCGGCAGACGAAGCGGTGCAAGGGCCGCGGCAGCATCTCGGCGGCCGTCGACCAAGGCAACCAGGTCGACGAGACCGGCGATGATCAGCGTCAGCGCCTGCTTGTTCCTCTCAATCGCCAATTCCCAGTCCATGGTCGCCTTTCCGTTTAACCGGATAGGGTAAGGCAGGGTGGCAAAGCGTGGATAAGATTTTTTGGGAATGGCCGCTATGCGGACAAAGCTACCTTATAAGTCTGCCGGCTATCCAATTTGCGACGTAGTTGAAATGGGCAATCTGTTCCAATCTGCTCCGTGCAGCCAAGCCCGACACGCACAAATCCAACGCAATCATGGACATGCGGAACGATAAGTAGTTCCAGCATGCCGCATGATTTTATTGGATCAAAAAGGGAATCGAATGCAATTTGGCTGTTCATGCAGCTTCTTTTGGGCAAGCGCCGCGGCAATCTCGCCAAGAACACCCATTATTTGGGGACCGGCACCGGTGGACCAGTCGTCCGCCATTTCGGCCAAAATCTGGATCGTGCTGGCAACGTTTACGCCGGCATGCTGCATGCGGGCGATGGCAAGTTCGTTGCCTATTTTCGTTCCCGATCCGGAGGCATCAGCAATCACCTGTACCTCATATCCTTCTTCAATAGCGCTTAATGCGGGATAGAGGACGCAGACCTCGGTAAGCAGTCCCGCCATGATGAGCTTTTTTCGGCCTGTCGCTTTTACGGCGGCGGCAAAATCCGGGTCAGCCATGGTATCGATCGTTCCGGCTCGCTTGATCCTTGTGGCGAATGCGTCAGGTAGAATGTCGGCAAGTTCGGGGAACAAAGGCCCCTGGACATCGACATTATCTTCCTGACTGCTTGTCATGACCACTGGCATGCCAGTCGCTGCCGCAGCTTTTGCCAGTGCGAGCGTATTGCGCTTCATGTCATCGCGTGACCCGGAAAACATCCAGCCGGCAGTGCCGATTTGATGGTCGATTAGTAGCATTGCGGCGTTATCGGCGTTGAATCTCTCATGTGCCATTTTCGTTTCCTTTCATAGAACTGTTCAATCGATGCATGGCAATGTATATTGTTCCGAAAGTACGATAAGACGCAGATTTTGAAACTTATTGTTCTATAAAAGGGACAATGTATTATGAACAATCTCGACGGAATGGCGGTCTTCGCCAACATCGTTGATCACGGTGGCATAACGGCAGCAGCGCGGGTTTTGAAGCTACCGAAGTCGAATGTCAGCCGGCGTCTTGCAATCTAGAGGGCCGGTTGGGTGTCCGGCTACTGGAGCGAACCACCCGGAAGATCCATCTCACAGAGGTTGGGGATATTTACTACAGGCACTGCCGCCGTATCGTTGAGGAAGCTGAGAATGCTGAGCTATCGGTAGCAAAATCCGTCGAAGTACCGCGTGGAACGCTTCGCGTCAGCGCCTCAGTGGTTATTGGCCAACATCTTATCGCACCCATACTCCCAAGATTTATCCGATCTTATCCCGACGTGCGGATATCACTTCAACTTTCCAACCGTCGGGTCGACCTAATTGAAGGGGGTTATGATCTGGCTATCCGCGTCGGCAAGCTCGAAGACTCCAGTCTGATCAGCCGCAGGCTCTTTCAGGCCGACATGGGCATCTATGCTGCCTCGGAGTATTTAGACGAACACCCGCTCTCAAGGAACCCACAGACCTGCCTGACCATGATTGCCTTGTGATGAGCCACGAGGAAACGGGGCAGATTTGGAATCTGACCGGACCATCAGGGTCCAAGCGTATTGAGATCTTCCCGAAAGCCGCAGTGAACGATTTTGCAGTCTTGGAATTGCTGGCATTGAAGGGATTGGGATTGGCGCTTCTTCCGAATTATGTGGCGAGGCAGAGCAAGCTTATACGCGTTCTGCCTGAGTGGTCGTATCCGCCCGTCGAATTGCACGCCGTATATCCCAGCCGGCGAGGGGCAATGCCGAAAACAAGAGCATTTCTCGATTGGTTGATTCATGAACTGGATCTTCAATCACTGAGATGAAGTGAGTTCCATTATGGGTGAGTGGCAAGTTCGAATTACCTGACAGCGGTCAAATTGCGACACAGCTTCCATGTCTTGAAAGGGCTCGGAGCTGCCATTCGTTCGTATTGCTGCCGGAACAGTAGAATTGTTTGACCATCGCACCTCACTTCCCCCTTCCCCTCTTACTCCAAACACACGCTATAGTCGCAAGCGGAGCGGGAATTCGCCTGCTCTGGGGCGTAGTAACCCCGCACTACCGCGGCTTTAGGACATCAGCCGTATAAAGTTGCCTCCTTGATTCCTGAATCGGCCGGGGAGGCGCTGGCGTATACAACAGGGCTTCGGTCTAAAGGCCAGCGCGACCGTCGGTAGTGCGGTTTACTAACTCCCCGGCTGCTTGGGCAGGAAATGCACCCAAAAAGCCTTTCTTACTTTTTCTCCGGGGCTGTTCATGCCGCTGGACCTCGTTGGGGTCCGGCGGGAGAGGAAACCTTGGCTCTCTTGCCCGCGCACCGTCCCCCCAAAAGTGCCGGTGTCGGGAAAGAGCGGGAGGGGGGGACAGTTGGAATTTGGGGGGTACTGTTCCCCTTCCTGTGAAGTGCGGCAACCGGGCGAAGCCCGCAAGGCTGCGACTGCAGCCCGTCCGAGCGTTATGGCGAGGCCGCGCCCGCGGTGACGCGAAGCGAACGGTGCGGGCGTGAGCGCTAAAAAAACTGGAGAACAAACCTTGGACGACTATTCCTTCCTGCAAGACCTGCTTCGTGACCTGGCGGTCGACGATCGGACTGGGTCAAGGCCGTCGTGGTGCTGGCCATTCCCGGCTATGCGGGGCTGTTCACCTGGCTGGTGCTTCTCGCACCGGGCCGATATGCGGGCGGTGGAAAAAATCGAAGCCGGGTCGCTGTTGAATGACGAGCGCATCCGCGAACTGACGCGGGCCGAGATGTGCCGCATCGCCGCCGAATGGGAACGCGCGCGCAAGGCGCGGGCGCAGAAACTGACCGGCGACACCGGCCGCGGCGCTGAGGCGGCGGTCAGAGTTTCAACACGCCGGCCTTGAGCAGCAGGGCGAGTGCATGTTGCTGGCTGCTGGCGCCGGTCTTCTTGCGGACCTGCTCCAGCATGATGGCGACGAAATGCTCCGAATAGCCGGTCTGCCGGGTGATCTCGGCAAGCGAGCTGCCCTGCATCAGCATGTTCAAAATCGAATGCTCCAACTCGGAAAGCGAACCAACCCTGCTGTTTTCGTTGTTGCCGTCCTCCGGTTCCCCGCTGCCGCCCATCGAACTCCAAAACCCCTTCACTTCTTACGCTACGTTACCCCGCAATCAAATTATGTTACATTAATAATTCGGGACTTATTGTTTATAATTGGGGACAATACCATGCGGCCGTCGAGCAAGAAAATCTATCTGCGGGCTACATCGCTCATCGGAATAGACGGCTTTTTCGAAGAGCACGGGCTGGTGGCGGCCGACGAACTGGCGGCGGTCAATATCGATCCGGCGGCCATGACCGACTTCACCAGGCTGATCTCGCTGGATTCGTTCAACAAGATGATGCTGCGCCTGGCCAAGCGGACCGGGGTGGAATCGATCGGCATCGATTTCGCGCTGCGAGCGCCGCACAATCTCGGCAATATCGGGCCGCTGGCGCTGGTGCTCAAACTCGGCGACACCACCGGCGAATGCGTCGACAACGCCATCCGCTATCTGAAATTTCTGACCAACGGTCTGGACATCAAGATCGTCAAGCATGTCGAAGAGGGGCTGGGCGAATTCCGCTACTCGCCCTTTCCGCCGCTGGCCAATACGCGGCACCTGGCGGAACATGCGCTGGCGACCGCGCGATCGGCCATGGCGCTGCTGCTGATGGACGACACCATCGTGCCGGAGCACATCACGTTCCGGCACAGCGCGCCAAGCGACCTCAGCGCCCACGAGGCGCATTTCGGCTGCCCGATCCTGTTCGAGGCGGAGACCAACTCGATGTTCTTCGATATCGACCTGCTGGACGTGGAGACGAACGGTACCGACGAGCAGGTCGCGCAGATCGTCTACGCCTATCTGGAAGCCGAGATCGAGAAACTGTCGGACGAACTGACGATGGAGGAATTGGTCGAAACCGCCATTTTGCAGATCCTGCCGAGCGGCCATTGCAGCAAGGAACTGGTTTCCAAGGCGGTCGGCGTCCATCCAAAACAGCTGCAACGCAGGCTGCGCGAGGAGGGCGTCACATATTCGGCGATCCTTGAACGCTGCCGGCTGCAGTCCGCACACCAGCTGCTGACCGAGACCGGCATCCCGATCAACAGCATCGCGAGGAGCTGCGGCTATTCCAACGCGGCGGCCTTCAACTGGCGTTCAAGAAGTGGAAGGATGAAACGCCGACGGCATACCGCGACATCAGGAGAGCAGTTGCGGGCACGCTCTGAGATGGGCGCCAGGCGCGCGGCCGGTCAGTCGGCAATCCCGCTGAGGCCCGCTATGGCGGCGACATCCTCCTCGATCCGGTCGAGAATGCGATCGGTCAGCGTCGAATGGTCAGCCAGTTTCCTGATGTGCGAAATGAGAAACAATATCCGTTGCTGAAGTTCCTCGGCGTCATGAACGGTGGCCGAGATCAGGGCTTCGAATGCTTCGCTAAGCTGTCGGTCGAGATGCAACAATTCGGCATGTGACGGCTGCATGGGCTGGTTGATCATCGCGGCCAGCCGGCTTTCCGCCTGCTTCAGTCGTGCAATAAGATCGCCGACATTGTTGCTCATTGATCACCTCTGCATGTCCATCATCGAGAAGACATTTAGAAGCAATCGGCCGTTATTCCGGCACCGCCCTTCCAGTCGACCAGCCCGATGTCGTCGCAGAAATTCACTCGACATACCCTCTTGCCGAATGAAGATCGCCCCTTCCTGCTTTCGTCACCGCAGTTTGGCTCATATTGAAGCCATTTCCAAGACTAATCGAAGCCATTTCCAAGACTAAAAGTCTCAATTTCGGCAAAACAGTGGTGCGCCCAGGCCGCGAGAGTCTCGTGCCGGCGCAGCGGCGGGCAATGAAATGCACCCGGCGGAAACCGGGTGCATCGGTCTGTCGGCCGGCGGAATCTATCCGGCGGCAAAGGTGGTGAACACGCGGCGGCGGTGCTCGATGATCTGGCTTGCCGCGAATCCGTTGAAATTGTGCCGGATGGCCGCGTCATAGACCCACAGTTCCAGCAGGTAACAGCATTTCTGGAACGACTGGCCGAGTTCGGTCAGGTCGATGTCGCGGATATGCACGAGCAGGCCGTCGGGCGTCGTGCCGGTGGCATCGGTGTTCTTCAGGCCGGGCGGGCCGTCGGGCATCTCGAAATACTCATGCGTTTTGTCGCCGGGTATCCTTTCGAACGTGTGCGACACGGGCGGTGCGCCACCCTCGACGGTGACGGTGAAGAACCAGTAATGCGGATCGTCGAACTGGGCCCAGACCTCGAACTTGGAATCGCCGGTGGGCGCTTCGCCGCAGGCCGGCACGGGCTTGCCGGAACCGTCTGCAAGCCTGACTTCCAGCTTGATGGCATCGTTGGCGCCCGGCGTTCCGGTCGGCACCTTGTTGTCGAGCTGCACGTGGTAGTCGAACGGATCGCGCATCACGACACCGCCATTGGTCTCCCATTCGAGCCAGACGATGAAATGCGAATTCTGGTCGCCCGCCGGCAGTGACAAGGTGTTCCACACGGCAAGCTGCAGGCCGGAATTCGGGCAACCGTCGGAGAACGTGCCGGTGCCGTTCCTGGCATCGAGATAGTTGCTGCCATCCATCCATTGCTGCACCGTGCCGTCGCTGGCCAGCGAGATCAGGTTGACGGCGGCGGGCGAGCACAGAAGCGTCAGCGCGTCGCGGGTCTTGATGTTCCACTTGGTGTGGATTCCCGGCGCCGTGCCGACCGGCGGCAGCGGATCACCGGCCAGGCGATAGGCGATGCGGAAACGCTTGACATCCATCGCCGGCGTCAGTTCGCCATCGATCGGTACATAGCGGCCGCACGGGCGTCTGGGTTCATCACCGGGCGGAGAGGTGTCGAAATTGGCGCGCCACAGGCCGGCGCCGTCGAAATCACGCGGACTGCGCGGAATGAAGGCATTGCCGCACAGATTGTCGAGACGCGGCACCTGGGCGAATTTCTGCCGTGCGAACGACAGCGCATCCAGGCCGAGAAAATCGGCGGCCGGCTCGAGCGCCTTGATGAGCACGGGATGCTTGATGGCCATGCCGCCGCCGATGCGCAACACGTCGCCATCGGTAAAGGTGACCCGGTCGCCGCGGTAGAGGATCTCGGTGGAAAACAGGATCGTCTTGCGGTTGCCCTTGCGGTCGGCGCTGAGCGCATCAGCACCGAAATCGACGCCGCGCGAGGGGATGCCCGCCGGCACCGGCGGATCGAGCAGCACCGATTGCGGCGCCACCTTGGATCCGGTGACCAGCGACAGGATGTCGCCATCGAGGACCGAGGGGTTCTTCGGATCGGGGCCGGTTCCCTCGACGGTAAACCAGATATCGACGCCGATTTCCTTCAGCTTGCCGATATAGCCGCCGGGATCGTTTCTGAGCCCGTCGCGGCCGATCTCGCGCGCAACCTTGACCGCCTCGAATATGCGGTCGCGATCGCCGGTGAAATGGACACCGTCCAGGCCGATATTGTCGCGCAGCTTGAACGGCATGGCAAAGACGGCATTGGGGATGACCGTGCCGTCGGGAAACAGCACGTCGCCCTGGCCGAAATTACCGTGCGGGCTGTCAAGCTCGGTGGAAAAGGCGATGATGCCGGCTTCGGCGTCGATGACATCGACGGCATCGAGGCCGACATCCTCGCTGACGTCGAAACGCTGCACCAGATCGCGGTTGCGGGCGCAGACGATGGTGTTTGCCGATGCGGCGTCGTAGGCCAGAAGGTCGCCGTCGGAGACCAGCGGGTTGCCGTCTGGCGGCTCCTTGCCGCGGCTTAGAAAATCTTCCTCTGTTGAAAAAACGAGCCCCTTGCACTGGGCAAAGTCTGCTCGCTGGCCGAATGCTGCGTCGATGGGAACGACTGCCAGCAACAGACCGGCGCATATCGAGAGATGGCGCGCGGCGATTGTGGCAGCACCTGTTGCGGTGTCCATGGCGAACCTCCTGCGGGTCCTTCGACCCGGGTTGAACGCCCTCCACCCACGGAATAGCGAAACCAGAATTGCGTATTGTTTATACTGTTACTAAAGATCACGTATTATTGATGTTATATTTGTCACATTCGATTATTATTTATGATCTCAACATTGCATTACAATTAGTAACAATATTTCTTTCTCTCGTTAACTAAAACCAAGTTATCGTATGACCTCACGATTTGGGACGCTGCGCCCTCGACTCTTTTGGGCTTCCATGCCATTTCCCGGCCATGGCGTTCGATATCAAAATATGCGGATTGAAGACCGAAGCGGCGATCGAAGCGGCGATCGACAGCGGTGCGACGCAATGCGGCTTCATTTTTTTTGCCAAGAGCCCGCGGCATGTGGAGATATCGCAGGCGGCCACGCTGCGGCAGGCGATTGCCGGGCGCGCGGCGCTGGTGGCCGTGACGGTCGATGCCGAAGATGGCTATCTCGATGAGATCGTCGGTGCGGTAAAACCCGATCTGCTGCAGCTGCATGGCAGCGAGACGCCCGGGCGCGTGGCCGAAATCAAGGCCCGCTACGGCCTTGCGGTGATGAAAGCGTTCGCCATCAGGGAAGCCGGCGATCTGAACAAAATCGCGCCTTATCGAGGCATTGCCGACCGGCTGTTGTTCGACGCCAAGCCGCCCAAGGACTCGGACGTTCCGGGCGGTCACGGCGTCGCGTTCGACTGGCAAGTGCTGGAATCGCTTGACCCGGACCTTGAATACATGCTTTCGGGAGGGATCAACGCTGCCAATGTGGCCGAGGCGCTGGCCAGGACCAGACCGGCCGGACTTGATATCTCGTCGGGCGTCGAAAGCGCTCCCGGCGTCAAGGACACCGCATTGATCGCGGCATTCTTCAAGGCCCTTGAAACCGCGCGTCTGGGCCAGTCTGTGGAGTAAGGTGCATGAACAGTCCGGTCGAGCCCAATTCCTTCCGTTCCGGTCCCAATCCGGAAGGCATGTTCGGCATATTCGGCGGGCGTTTCGTCGCCGAAACGCTGATGCCGCTGATCCTCGACCTGGAAAAGCACTGGAACCAGGCAAAGCGCGATCCGCATTTTCAAAACGAGCTGGCCGAGCTGAACAAGCACTATACCGGCCGGCCCTCGCCGCTTTATTTCGCCGAACGGCTAACCGAGCATCTGGGCGGGGCGAAAATCTATTTCAAGCGCGACGAGCTGAACCATACCGGTTCGCACAAGATCAACAATTGCCTCGGTCAGATCCTGCTGGCCAAGCGCATGGGCAAGACGCGGATCATCGCCGAGACCGGCGCCGGGCAGCACGGCGTGGCCTCGGCCACCGTGGCGGCGCGGTTCGGCTATCCCTGCATCGTCTACATGGGCGCGACCGATATCGAGCGGCAGGCGCCGAACGTGTTCCGCATGAAATTGCTGGGCGCCGAGGTCAATCCGGTCACGTCGGGCAGCGGCACGCTCAAGGATGCCATGAACGAGGCGTTGCGCGACTGGGTGACCAATGTCGAAAGCACCTACTACATCATCGGCACGGCGGCGGGCCCACATCCCTATCCGGAGCTGGTGCGCGAATTCCAGTCGGTTATCGGCAACGAGACCAAGGAACAGATCATGGCCGCCGAGGGCAGGTTGCCCGATCTCCTGGTCGCAGCCGTCGGTGGCGGCTCGAATGCGATCGGCCTGTTCCATCCGTTCCTTGATGACCGCAATGTGCGCATTGTCGGCGTGGAGGCGGGCGGCAAGGGGCTCGACGGCGAAGAACATTGCGCCTCGTTAACGGCCGGCCAGCCGGGCGTGCTGCACGGCAATCGCACCTATCTGCTACAGAACAGCGACGGCCAGATCAACGAAGGCCATTCGATCTCGGCCGGACTGGACTATCCGGGTATCGGACCGGAGCATTCGTGGCTGAAGGAAACGGGTCGGGTCGAATATGTGCCCATTATGGATGACGAGGCACTCGAAGCCTTTCAGCTTCTGACCCGTGTAGAAGGCATAATTCCGGCACTCGAACCGGCCCATGCCCTTGCTGAAGTGGTCAAACGCGCCCCGAAGATGGGCAAGGACGAAATCATTGTCATGAATTTGTGTGGTCGCGGCGACAAGGACGTATTCGCCGTCGCCAGTCACCTGGGTGTGGAGTTGTCATCATGACGGCGCGTATGGATCAGTGCTTTTCAAAACTGGCCGGTGAGAAGCGGCCGGGATTGGTAACCTATTTCATGGGCGGCGATCCGGACTATGCGGCGTCACTTTCCATCATGAAGGCGCTGCCGGAAGCCGGTGCAGACATTATCGAACTGGGCATGCCCTTTTCAGATCCGATGGCCGACGGGCCTGCCATTCAGGCAGCCGGCTTGCGGGCGCTGAAAGGTGGTCAGACACTGGCAAAAACGCTGCAGATGGCGCGTGATTTCCGGGCTGACAATGACAGCACGCCGATCGTGATGATGGGATATTACAACCCCATCTATATCTACGGTGTGGACCGGTTCCTGGCAGATGCCAAGTCGGCGGGCATTGATGGTCTCATTATTGTCGATCTGCCGCCGGAAATGGATGATGAATTGTGCCTTCCGGCCCTTGAGGCCGGGATCAGTTTCATCCGGCTTGCCACGCCAACAACGGACGACAAGCGTCTGCCGGTGGTGCTTGAACAACACATCCGGATTTGTCTATTACGTATCCATGACCGGTATCACCGGCTCGGCGCTGCCCGACACGGGCGAAGGTGGGTGAGCTGCGGTCACGCGGATCAAGCGATCATACGGATTTGCCGGTCTGTGTCGGCTTCGGCGTCAAGACGGCAAGGAACAGGCGCGAGGCCATTGCGTGCCTTCTGCGGACGGTGTGGTTGTCGGAACCGCGATCGTCAACGCCGTGGCCAACTCTACTTGATTCCGAGGGTGCTGCGACTGATCAGACCGTGGATCGCTGTCTACCACACTGGTTCAGATCGCTTGCGCATCGGGCGTGCGCAACTGCGCGCCTTGCGACGACGTCGCTAAAAACCCCACATCTAGGGAATGTGCCGGCTTGCACGGCTAAAGATGATCGGGAGTAGCTGTCAGTGAACTGGATTACCAGCTTTGTGCGGCCGAAAATCAATTCCATGCTTGGTCGCCGGGACGTGCCGGAGAATCTCTGGATCAAGTGTCCCGAAACCGGCGAAATGGTTTTCCATACCGATCTGGAAGACAAACATGTGGGTGATCCCGTCATTCGGGCCACCACATGAAAATATCGGCACGGCCACCGAAACTCGGAGTATCTGTTCGACAATGGCGAGTTTGAAGAGCTGCCGCGAAAACCTGCAGCAGTCGCAGTCGATCCGCTGAAATTCAGAGATTCCAAGAAACGCTATTCTGACCGCCTGAAGTGACGTAACGCGACCAAGACCGGACTTGATGATTCGCGGTGATCATTGCCGGGATCGGCGACCGTCAAAGGCTTGCCGATCTTGTCGCCTGTGCTCATGATTTTTCCTTTATTGCCGGATCGCTCGGCATGTTGCGGCAGGAGAAGCGATCATCAAGGCATTTGAAGTGGCGGTTGAACAGAATTGCCCATTGGTGATGTTTGCCTGCCTCGGGCGGTGCCCGCATGCAGGAAGGCATGTCTGTCTCTGATGCAATTGCCCCGCACCACGGTGGCGGTGGAAATGCCTGAAAGAGGCAGGCCTTCCCTATATTGTCGTGCTGACCAATCCGACCACGGGCGGCGTTTCGGCGTCCTATGCGATGCTCGGCGACATCCAAATCGCCGAGCCCGGCGCATTGATCGGTTTTTGCCGGCCAGCGGGTGATCGAGCAGACCATCGCGAAAAGCTGCCGGAGGGTTTTCAGCGCGCCGAGTATCTGATGGAGCACGGCATGGTGGACATGGTTGTTCCGCGCCAGGAGCTGAAACCGACAATCGCCCGGCTATTGAAAATGTTGATGAACATTGAGCCGGATCCGGAACCACCGGCAGAGCCGGAAGAGGCGGAAGCGGACGAACCGGAAGGCGAAGCCGAGGCGGAAAAGACCGAAACGGCCGAGGCGTCGGAGTAAGCCAGCTACATTGTTTGTCGCGCAAAGGCCGCCGGGCGCGGTCATCTGCAATCAATTCAGCAGGACTATGGGTACAGAACCTGTAAGCCGATCCACTGCTGCGGACCGGGAAATCGACAAGCTGATGGCGCTTCATCCGAAGGGCTACGATTTGTCGCTCGAGCGGATCGAGACCCTGCTGGCGCGGCTCGGAAACCCGGAACGGCGTTTGCCGCCGGTCATCCACATTGCCGGCACCAACGGCAAGGGTTCGGCGTCGGCATTTTGCGCGGGCGCTGCTCGAAGCGGCGGGGCAGACCGTCCATGTTCACACCTCGCCGCACCTGGTCAACTGGCATGAGCGCTACCGGATGGCGGCACCTGGCGGCGGCGTGCTGGTCGACGATGATGCGCTCGCCGAGGCGATCCGGCGCGTCGGTACGGCCAATGCCGGGCAATCGATCACCGTCTTCGAGATTTTTGACCCGCCCGTCATGTTTGTGCTGTTTGCAGAGCACACTGCCGACGCCGCAATTGTCGAGGTTGGGCTCGGCGGGCGCTTCGACGTCCACCAATGTGATCGCGAAACCGACGGTCACCCTGATCATGCCCGATCGCCATGGAGTCACCAGGTGTCATCTGGGCGACCGGATCGAGCTGATCGCGGCAGAGAAAGCCGGCATCATCAAGCGCAGCGTACCGGTGGTCATCGGTGCGCAGGAGCACGATGCGGCTCGCGAAGTGCTGCGCCAGACACGCCGACGACGCAACGGCTGCGAGAGCATCGTTTATGGCGAAGATTTCCTGGCCTATGAGGAGCATGGGCGGATGGTCTATCAGGACAATTCAGGGCTGATGCGATCTGCCGCTGCCGCGCCTGGCCGGCCGGCACCAGGCTTGCCAATGCAGCCGCGGCAATCGCGGCGGTGCGGGCCGGAGGATTTGCAATCGGTCAGGGGCGAAGCCGAAACCGCGATGTCGGCTGTCGAATGGCCCGGACGGATGCAGCGCATAACGCAGGGCGCACTGGTCGACGCCGCGCCGCCACAGGCGGAGATCTGGATCGACGGCGTGCCACAATCCGGGAGCGGGAACCGCTATTGCCGAAGCGATGGCGGCGGAAGAAGAAGCGCCAGCCGCGGCCGCCTTTTCTATGATCGCCGGGATGATCAACACCAAGGATCAGAGCGGTTACTTCCGCCCGTTCCAGGGCATGGTGCGCCATGTCTACACCGTGCCGATTTTCTCAAGCGACGCCGGTGTTGCAAACGACGAATTGGCGGTGCGGGCGAGCGAAGCCGACCTGTCGGCAGAGCCCGTTTCGTCGATTATGTGTGCACTCAAACTGCTGCGCGACACGTGGGATGAAGGTGAACCGCCGCCGCGGATATTGATCGGCGGCTCGCTCTACCAGGCTGGCGAGGCGCTGAAGCTCAACGGCACGCCGCAGCTTAGAGCGCATCATGTGTCGTGTGGCTGTCGCCGGTCATTGCTTTGCTGTCCGATCGGCCGCGGACCGCTGCGCGAGGCGCGCGATACCTACACCGAGCTGGCCCTGCGGTGATGATCCGGAGCGGATGATCGCCCACCTCGACGACCACATGCGCTAAGATTTGGAAAAGACGGCAAGCTTCATCACCGCGGATTGCAACGCTTGCGGCCGCCAGAGCCCCGACCCGTTCGACGTTACTATTCAGTTCGATCTCGATGAAAGCGTAGTCGGTCTCGTTGGCATTGATGACGTCGTGCTCGACGCCTTCATTGCGGAAATAGGGTGCACCGGCCTTCATCTCGACGAGTTGTGAACCGTCGGCCGATTCGACGCGCACCTGGCCGTCCATCAGCGGCACGACGACGTAATCATGTCCGTGCCGGTGCCAGCCGGTGTTGGCGCCGGGTGCGAAATCATATCGCGTGACGATAACCCGGTCGTTCTCGATAATCGCGGTTGCCTTTGCGGTGCCGTCCATGGCCGCCATCCTGTTTGAACAGGCAAACATGGTGACACACGGCTATGCAGCGCGGTCATGGGCCGGTGACGCGTTGTCGTTTGGGCCAAAGAAAATGCCCGGCTGGAGCCGGAGCATAACATGCAGTAATCGACGACTTGTCAGACGTTGCCGCTGATCCAGGAGGACAGCGCCGATTTCGGCACGGCACCAACCTTCATGTCGGCAACCTCTCCGTCCTTGAATACCATCAGGGTCGGTATAGAGCGTACGCCGTACTGGGCGGCGATTTCCGGGTTCTCGTCGATATTGACCTTGGCGATCTTCACCTTGCCGCCCATCTCGGCGGAGATTTCCTCAAGCGCCGGCGCAATCATCTTGCAGGGTCCGCACCATTCAGCCCAGAAATCAACGACGACGGGCTCGGCGGCTTTCAGCACGCCATCTTCAAAACTGTTCTTGTCAATCGTCACGGTGGACATCGGGGGTTCCTTTCAATGTGCCTGTTCGGACCGCCATGTGGGAAGTGAGACGGTTCGAGTCAAGGCAACTGTTTTGTCACGAGACCGCGAGTCGCTCAAGGGCTTCGCCAATCACGGTTTCGGGAATTTCAAACATTTGCGGCGTTTCAGTAAACAGTAACCGCTGCCGATACCTTCCGGTCCGGGTAGACCTGCCTCAGCAGCGCCGAATAAACCGCTACCTGGGCGATGTAGCCGGGCGGAACTTGCCCGATATCCCGGGGCGGCACCCGGTTGGTCTTGTAGTCAACCAGAAGGACCTCGTCATCGCTCACCGCAAGGCGGTCGATCTTGCCGGAGACAGCGCGTTCAACGCCTGCCACCTTCAAGTGGCCGGCAATCGCCACCTCGGCCCTGGAGCCTATTGCAAACACGCCGGCAAACCGGGGATCGGACATTACCCGCATCACCGCGTCAAGTGCGGACCGGCGCTGATCCGGCCGCCAGTCCCTGCCATGCCGGTCGAGATATTTCTCGGCCGATGCTGCACGCGTTTCGGCCTCGATTTCGGGAAGATACTGCAGCAGCCGGTGGACGGCCGTTCCGCGTTCAATGGCAAATCCGGGCTCGTCGCGCTCATGCAGGACAGGCGAGGTGGACACATCGGCCAGTTCGGCTTGCGGCTCGACCAGGGCTGCGGCGCCGGAGGGCGCAAATGGCCGCGGCAGCGCCGTGTCGGGGGGAAGCGGCTGCAGCAGTGCGGCCGGAAAGGCGCGGACCGACCGGACCATGGCTTGCGCTTCGGTCTCCGGCGCCCGCGGCCCGGCATCGCTCGAGCGATAGCGATGGATCGGCTGGTCAAGAAAGGTGAGATTTGATTCCAGCTGTTCGCTGGCCGGGACAAGCGCATCGGAGACAAGCCGGTGCCAAGTGCCCTCTCTTCGGCTCGCGCACGCCGTGATAGCCGCAAACGACAAGCCGGTCTTCGGCGCGTGTCATGCCGACATAGAGCAGTCGCCGGTATTCCTCCTCGGCCTTCTTGCGCTCGGCAGCCTCCAGCCGGCGTCCGAACGCGGTTTGCAGTTTGCTGCCGGCTCTCCACAGTATGCCCGGCCCGTTCCAGAGTTTACTCGCTGGATTGAAAATCGCAGCAGGCGCGGAAGATGGGATGCGGAAAACGGCGCCGAACCATTATCGACCAAGAAGACAATCGGCGCCTCGAGCCCCTTGGCGGCGTGGACCGTCATGATCCGCACCTCGTCGCGCGTTTGCGAAATCTCGCGCTTGATCTCCGGACCTGCGCTGTCGAGCGTTTCAAGGAACGAACCAATGCCGTTGATGCCAACCTGCTCGCAGGCAAAGGCGAAATTCATGAACTCATCGAGGATTTCGCCGGCCTCATGTCCGAGACGGGCGATCATCGCGGCGCGAACCCCGTCCGGACCGAGCACACCATGGTAGAATTCGACCACCGGCCGGATACCCACCTCGCTGCGCCATTTGGTCAACTGTCTGAGGGCGGGCTCGAACCGGCGGTCCTGCGATGCCATATGATTTAGCGCGTCCCACAGCGAGACCCCCTCGCCGCGATTATGCGCGATCGCAAACAGATCGTCTTCACTCAACCCGAAAACCGGACTTTTCAGCAAAGCGGCAAGCGAAAGATCGTCATTGGGCTGAATGGCCACTCGGCCGATGGCGATCAGGTCCTTGACCGCGATGTGATCACGCAGCCGCAACCGGTCGGCCCCGGCGACGGCGATGTGCCGTGTCTTCAATCCCCGTGACAGGGCGTGTACGAAACTGTCGCGCTTTCGCACCAGCACCATGATATCGCCGGGCGTGATCCGTTTACCGGTGCCCTCGATCACTTCGGCCGCGGATATCCAGGTTTCAATGTACCCTGCGATCGCCTCGGCCAGTTTGACGGCGGGCTGCGAGGCATGGTCGATGGCTTCGGTCCAGTCTTCCGGTTCGGCGATCTTGTCGGTGCCGATCATCGGCCAGATCTCGACATAACCCGGATCGTTCGACCTGATCGCGGCGTGGCTGATCTGTTCGGGATAAAGCGTCAGGCCGTCACGGGCTGCCTCGGGCTCAAACACCCGGTCGACGGCAGACAGGACATCACCAACCGAGCGAAACGAATAGTGCAGCTTGACCTCGGAAAAACGGCGCTCGGCGGCCTTTATCTTGCCGGCGAAATGCCGGCCGGTTTCAGCAAATGCGGCCGGTTCGGCGCCCTGGAAGGAATAGATCGACTGTTTTTCATCGCCGACGGCGAATATCGTGCGTCGCGCCTGCGAGCGGGCCGAGTGGCCGGAAAAGAACTCCTCGGCCAGCCTGGTGACAACCTGCCACTGCCCGGGAGAGGTGTCCTGGGCTTCGTCGATCAGGATATGATCGAGACCGCGGTCGAGCTTGTATTGCACCCACGGACCGGCGTCCTGCCGGGCAAGAAGATTGACGGTGCGCGAAATCAGATCGTTGAAATCAAGGAAACCACGGCCGCGTTTGAGCTGTTCGTAGCGGTCGATCAGGTGATCGGCGACGGTCAGGGCGGCGCTTGTGGCCTCAACGGCGCGGATGGTGGCGAGCGTGTCGCGCGCCTGCAAAAGCAGGTCCGCAAAGCGGGCAAACTCGGTCTCGAAATCGGGATAGTGTTCGGCTACGCCCTTGGCGGCGATGCCGCGCGGGCTGCGGGCGATCCAGGCACCCCGTTCCAGCCGAAAAAAGACTTCGCAAAGTGCAGTAAATCTTGCCGCCGGGTCCGGCTGCCTGCTCGCCGATTCCAACCGGGCGGCGAATTCCGCTCCCCTGGCCTTGCCCGCCCGTTCGGCATGTTGGCGGAACGATGCCGCCATCGCCGCGGAGAAACAGGAATCGGGCCAGACCGATGCGACGATCGTTTCCTCGGTATCGTCGGCACGCAGTCCGAATTCTTCCCTGAGGAGGGCGAGTTGGTCTCCGGCGCCGGCAATCTGCCGCAACAGATCGCGGAGGACTTCGCGGTGCGTCACGATATCGGCCAGCAAGGCATCGAGACCGTGCTCGCCGGCGCGTGGCAAGCACCAGCGCGAAGGCGCGGGCAAGGTCCCGGCCGCTTCCACCGCCGGCACCGGCAACCAGATCACGCCGGGCTTGCGCGACGAGCGCCTGCTCCATCTGGGAATCGAGAAGCTCGAAATGTCCGGCGATGTTGGCTTCGAGCGGAAACTGGTGCAGCACGGCCTCGCAAAAGGCGTGTATGGTCTGGATTTTCAGGCCGCCGGGCGTTTCGAGCGCCCGCGAGAACAACTGCCGCGCCAGCGCAAGGCGCACCGCATCCGGTTGTTCCCCTTCCAGATTGGCAACCGCCTCGACCAGTCCGGGCGTCTTCCATGACCGCCCACTGGCCCAAATCCTCGAAGACCTTGTTGACCATGTTGGCGGCGGCGGCGCGGGTATAGGTCAGGCAAAGGATGCGCGAAGGATCGACACCCGCGCAACAAAAGACGGATGACCCGGCGCGACAAGACGTGCGTCTTGCCCGAACCCGCATTGGCCGATACCCAGACGGAATGGTGCGGGTTGGCGGCCCGGCCCTGGTCGGCAATGGTTTTTTTCCGGAACGAACAGACGCTTTTTCACTGCGCGCCCCCATCGCCATCGCTGAGCCCGGACGACCATTCGAGCGCCCTGGCCAGATGATCGTAATCGCCGTCCATGTCGTGCTCGCGCGCCGGCAATGCGCGCGACAGATAGCCGTTTGCCGGATCGGCATAGTGGGCGATCAGCGCGCAGAGGCGCTCCCAGGCTTCCTCTGCCAGTGTGCCTGCGGTTTTGACGTTTCGATTGTATTCCAGGATCGATTCAGCCGTTACCGATCCATCGGATTTCAGGCGGACGAATTTCAGGTCGGCCGGTGTTGCAGACTGCCTACATCGGCAAACGCCCCGCGGGCGAGCAACGCGCCCTCCAGCGCAAGCTGCGGCGCCAGTAACGTGTGCGCCTGGCCTTTCGAAGGTCCGCTACCGGTCTTGTAGTCGATGATCTCGGCGTGACCGGCACCGTCGAGAAGATCGATGCGGTCGGCGCGGCCGGACAGGGTCACGCCGCTGGCGGCAATCTCGGTACGGCCCGATGCGACCTCGGAATAGCGGGCCTTTACCCCACCGGCCTGTTGCTGCTCCCAATCGACAATCGCCGGCGCCAGAGCGGAAAACCGCGGCCACCAAACGGCAGCCACGTCGTCGGGAAGCCCGGCCTCGGCGAAGCACTGTCTGCCGATCTCCAACAACGCGGTCTCGGCGCCCCGGTCGGAAGGATCGATATCCGAGACATGGTGAAACTGTGGAGGATCTCGTGGAACAGGGATCCGCGCTCGGCGGCGCCGGGATCGCGGCTCAACGGCTCAAGCGGTTCGAGCTTCAAGATGCGCCGGGCGTAAACCGCGTACGGATCGCGCCGCAGTGTCTCGATCTCGGTCACGGAAAAATGCCGCGGCCGCACTTCAAGCGGCGGTTTCGGGCAAGGCTGCCCGGTCAGCCGCACATCGTCGGCCTGGTCGATGGCCGTAGCGAGTTCAACGAACCGGCCGCCGCGCTCGCGCATTGCGGCAGTCGCCGCCGGGCCAACGATGGTCGCCAACCGTTGCAGCCAGCGTGACGGCGATGCCGGCGATCCTTCCGCCCGCACCGATCTCGTCAGGATGACATTGCCGGCGCCCATGGCCATCTGAAAATCGTGGGCGGCCTGACCGGTGCGGCGCTCCGGCGGCTCCAGGCCGACGCCGGAGGTCAGCACCCGCGACATGAAACCTCCGGTCTCTACCTTGCGCGGCCAGCTTGCCTCGTTGAGGCCGCCGATCACCAGCGTGTCAGCGCTCTGGAGGCGGGCTTCCAGAACACCCCAGATCGCGATGCGGCCATCGCCGGCTGCGGTCGGCTTGACGATTTCCGGAGCAAGGCAGGCCTTGATGATATCAGGCACTTCTTCCGGTTTGCAGCTGAGCGCCCGGCTTGACGCCAAAATCTCACGCAAGGTCGTTACCAGATGTTCGCCGCTATCGCCGTGATACAAGCCTTGCAACGAACCGGTATCGTCCCGGCCCAGAGCCTCGATCGATGAAACCAGCGTCGAGACGGCCTCGCCGAGATCGATCTCCTGGCGCTCGCGCAACGCACAAAGCCGTGCGGCGGTTGCGCATATCGCGTCGAGCAGACCGCGTATTCGGCCGATATCGGCCTCACTGATCCGGCTCAGCCACAGCGGCGCATGCCGGTCTTCGCGCAATGCGGACAATCTTGCATCGAATTCGTCTGCAATGGTCGAAATATCGAGCCGGCCCGTCCCGCCCCTCAACAAAACCAGTTCGGCGAACTCGGCAATCCGGCGGCCCTCGGATCGCTGCAAACCGCAGACCAGCATCGGATGTGACAGCAGGTCGAGCAATTGGATAACGCCACCCGGGCGGAACACCGTTTCGGCTACAAGCGTCAGGAGCGAGGCGGCCGGGGTCGACAGCAACGGCCGGCCACCGGAAATCGTCAGCGACGACATCAAATCTTGCAAGCTCGGCCGAAACCCTGCGCGCCAGGTTCCGGTCACCGGTCACAAGTGCGGCGCGCTTGTCGGCATGGCTGACCGCCTCTCGCAGCGCGATGGCAATCGCCAGTGCCTCTTCACGTTCGTTGGCCGCCTCGATCAGGGTTACCGCGTCCAGCGCACCGTCCGCCACGGACTTTTCGATCGCCGAGCGATTTTGCGACCACCGGTCGGTGGTTTCGGCTGGACGCAAAGCCTCATTGACCAGCCATGAACGGGCTTGCTGCGGTGTCGCGGTCGCACCGAAAACCCGCACCTGCGCCCGGTCGGCAGCCATGGTCTGCAAAAGCTTCTTCAGCCCGTATTGCGGATGACCGAAGACCGAAGGGGCAGTCTCCGCCTCGCCGATCAGAGACCATGACTCTTCGTCCATGTCCCTGTCCAGGCCCGGCAGAACAACAGCACCGGCCGGATGGCGCGCAATGGCCGACAAAAAGCCGTGCCGTCGCCGGTATCGAGCCCGTCGAGCCTGCGGCGATCAGCGGTTCGGTGATCGAACCGTGGCTGATCCGCTCGGCCTCGGCATCAATCTGTGCAGACCGCCACGCGGCGGGATTGGAACGGCCCATCTCGTCGAGGATTTGCGGCCAGTGTTCGGTGACGATCTTGAGAAAATCAAGCGTGACCTGCCACCAGCCGGCAAGCTCGTCGGGCACCAATGCGTCCAGGGCATCCCAGCTGATATCCTCGGCTTCGAACTCATCGATCAGGGCCGCCAGATCGCGCGACAGCCAGATTGCATCCGCAGTCGAGGCTGGGACGATCAATTGTTCCTCAAACAGGGCGGCGACATGGGCGGGGAGCCTGCTTTTCCATGCCCTGACCAGCGGGGCGAGCGCCATCAGGCGTTCGAACTGGCCCGCCGGCGGCGGCAGATCGATGGCCTCCCGGTTGGTTCCGTCGAGAAGCCCCGCCTCCTCGTCGAACTCGCCAAGCGGGCGAATTGTCGGCAGGATGACGGCTTTACCGCCCATGCGCTCGACAAACTGGCCACGCAAGGCGCGCGCGGCGCGACGGGTCGGAACATAAATCGTCATGTCCGCCAGCGATGGATCATCGGTTCCGGCGCCGTCGATCAGGGCGTCGGTAGAGACCGCTTCGGCAAGCGCCGGGAGGAAAGCAACACCGGGCGGAATGGTCCACAAATTGGGCGGGCGGGACACGGGATCAACTCCCGCTGCGGGCTCTCACCGCGTCTTCGGCAGGGGCAATCGCATCGGGCGTGCCGACGGTTATCCAGTGACCCGACATTTCCATTCCGTAAAGTTTGCCTTCGGCAATCGCCAGATCGAAGTAGTGGTTCAATGACCGCGGTTCAGCACCGGCGCCTGCGAAAATATGAGGCGCAACGATTGCCGCACCGGCGTAAATCAAAGCGTCCATTTGACCCGGCGCGCGGGCAAGGCGGCCGTCAGACGCCATGCGAAAATCGCCGCCTCCCGAGTGGCCCGTTGCCTGATCCAGCCTTGCAAGCATGATGAGAATATCCATCGCTCGGCCATTCCAGGCAAGGGCTAGTCTGTTCAGGTTGGGTTTTCCCACATCGATCCAGAACGTGTCGGCATTGACGACGAAGAACGGATCAGAGCCAAGCAGCGGAAGCGCCTTGATGATGCCGCCGGCGGAATCGAGCAGTTCGTCGCGCTCGTCGGATATGGCAATCGCCGGACCGGTGCGATGTGAAACATGCTCGATGATCTGGTCGGGCAGATAATGAACATTGACCACGGCACGCGGCACACCGGCTTGAACCAGCATATCGAGG
The DNA here is from genome assembly GCA_963669285.2 of Rhizobiaceae bacterium. Lineage (GTDB taxonomy): Bacteria > Pseudomonadota > Alphaproteobacteria > Rhizobiales > Rhizobiaceae > JAWKWH01. The sequence goes on from CAXXSI010000014.1 coordinate 135,672, forward strand.
CCGTAATCGAGCAACGGCTTGCCGGCAATCTCGATCAGTGGTTTCGGTCTGGTTTCGGTCAGTGGACGCATGCGCTTGCCCAAACCGGCGGCCAGCACCATGGCATTGGAGATGACCGTATCGTTCACGCGATTTCCTCGTCCAGCAGCATCCAGTGCGCATACAGCTTGCGGACCGGCTCCAGCGCCGGATGATGAATCGAGCGGAGCAAATAGTCGCGCATGCGCGGCAGGTGCTTCAGGTAGACCGGTTTGCCGTCGCGACGATCCAGGCGAACAAATATGCCAAGGATTTTCGAACAACGTTGCACCGACATGATGGCGTAGGCTTTTTCAAATCCTGCTTTGTCGAACCCACCGACCGCTTCGCGCTGATGGCAGTAATAGTCAAGCAGATGCGTTTCAAGCGCGGCCGGCACGGTCGCCCTGGCGTCCTGGGCCAGCGAAGCCAGATCGTATGCCGACGGACCGATCAGTGCGTCCTGAAAATCGATCAGACCGAGCTTGTCGAAATTCTGCCGGTCGCCGCGCCAAATGAGATTCGGCGAGTGGAAATCACGCATGACCATGCTGGATTCCGTGTCCGCGAGTTGATCCAGCGTTGCAGCCCAGGCCTCACGAAATGCCATGGCTTCCGCCTTCCCGGCCTGGCGACCCGCGATTTCGGGCATATACCAATCGAGAAGCAGTTCCACCTCGATCATCATCGCCTCGCGGTCGTATGGCGGAATTACATGCCTTGCGCCAAATGGCGCTTCGATCTCGGCAGGCCAATCGTGGCGGTGCGCTTCGGCCAACAGCGCTGCTGCCAATTCGTAACGCTCGGCAATGGGATGACGATCGGCATCCAACACGCCCTCATGGCCGAGGTGTTCGAGCAGGAGAATGCCGGATTCGAGATCGGCGGCGATCACTTCAGGCGCCGCAAATCCGGCCTGTTTCAGACTGTGCGCCACGGCGACAAACGGCGTAACGGATTCGGACAGGTGAGCGATGCGGCTATACGGTTTTCCGTCACGGATCGGAGGGCCATCGGTCTGTTCGGGCGCATTCATGATCAACATCGGCTGATCACCGTTCACGTCGACGGTTTCGTAGGCGCGCGCCGATGCATCGCCGATCCGTGGCGCACGGTGAGCGCCTTCAAATCCCGAGCGATCGAGAAAGCCGCGGATTTGCAGCGACCGGGCAAGACGGGCGCCAGCCGTTGCGGTGGCTTCAATTTCTGCCACACGTCCGCCGTCGGGCGATTCCTCCAGCCTGATCGAGATGGCCGGTGCGGGCAATTCACCAAGTTCAGGCCATTCGACCAGCGCAATCCCGGTCTCAAGGGCGTCGTCCACACCGAGTTCATGCGCCTCCTGCGGCACGGTCAGCCGGTAGAAATCGAAATGCGCGACGGGCGGCGTGGAGTGATAGGTTTGAACCAGCGTGTATGTCGGGCTTGGAACCTCGATGCTGCGGTCCCCGGACAGCGCCCTGATAATGGCTCTTGCCAGTGTCGTCTTGCCGGTTCCAAGGTCTCCGGAAAGACATACGAGATCACCGGGCTTCAGAGCGGTTGCGATGTCCTCGCCCAGATTGGCGGTCGCCTTCTCGTCTGCCAGATGAAGCGTTGTCGTACCGGTCTCCATGCACGCTCTATTCCGCAGCCTCTCGCATGCCGGGATTGACCGGGAACTGGCAGATAACCGTGGTCCCGGTGCCTTCGGAGGTATCGATCGACACCGACCCGCCGTGAAGCTCGACAAATCCCTTGACGATGGACAAGCCCAGCCCCGCGCCACGGCGGCGTCCGCCGTTGGCTGACGGTTCAAACCGCTTGAAGACCGATTCAAGCGCTTCAACGGGAATGCCCGGGCCATCGTCATGCACCGAAAATTCAACTGTATCGCCGGATCGCCAGCAGTGGATTTTCACCGTGCTGCCCTCGGGCGCGTAATTGGCGGCATTGACCAGCAGGTTGAACAGGATCTGGCGAATGCGATTTCCATCGGCGAGGAATGTCGCCGGCGCCTGTTCGACATCGATATCGAGCGCGATGCGATGTTCTTCCATGCGTTCGGCAACAAGCTGGGCGGCGGCTTCGATCGTTTCGCTGATCTGCACCTCCTCGATTTCAAGCCGCATGATTCCGGCATCGACCGTCGCCAGATCGAGGATGTCGTTGACGATCGTCAGCAGAACCGCAGAGGATGCACCGATATGCCCGATATATTCGCGTTGTCGATCATTAAGCGGCCCGGTGCCCTCCAGTTCGAGCAGCTCCTTGAAGCCGATGATGTTTGTCAGTGGCGAACGCAGCTCATAGGAAACGTGCTGCACGAAATCGTTCTTCAGCGTGTCGGTACGCTGCAGCGCATCGTTTTTCTCTTTCAGTGCGCGTTCGACGTTGACGCTGTCGGTCACGTCGACAAAGGTCAGCATCACCTGACCGTTGGGCAGCGGATTTAATGCGGACCTCAAAATGGTTCCGTTCAACAGCTCGATCTGGTCGTAGCGATCGCGCCGCTCGTCATCAAATCCGGTCACCGCAGCGACGAACTCGCTCCAGGGACTTTCATCGACCAACGCATCGCACGCCGCCCTGATGACCGAAATATGTGTTTTTTCCGCGGCCATTTCAGGCGCCAGGCCCCACATGCCGGCAAATGCGGGATTTGACAGTTGCAGGCGGCCATCGGAACCGAACACCGCCACGCCCTCGGCGAGGTTGTCGAGCGTTTCGCCCTGGACACGGACCGCGGTCTTGTAGCGGCTTTCCAGGTCGATCTTTTCGGTAAGGTTTTCAAAGACCCAGGTCACGCCGCCACGCGGATGCGGATTGGCAATCACGCGCAGGGTCTGGCCGTCGGGCAGATGCCACCAATGTTCCTGCGGATCGACCGCGCGATAGGCCTCAAGCACGCCTTCGAGCCAACGGCGCCATTCGGGCTGCTCGGGCAGTTTTCCGTCACTGCGCAACTGATCAATGAGCAGCGTGTTGTCCGGCGCGCTTTCCAGAAAGCCGGTATCGAGATCCCACAGTTTCTGGAACGCCTGATTGTAGAATCTGAGCTTTTCCGAACTGTCGAAAATCGCCACCGCGGTGGTGAGCTGATCAAGGGTTTCGGAATGGCTCTTCTGCACGTGGCGAATTTCTTCGCGCACCGCTTCGATCTCGCTGACGTCGAGAGCAATTCCGCAGGAACCGGAGGAACTGGAGTAATCGGTCACCGAAAACAGTTTGCGATCGCCGCCGACAACAGTTGACAGCGTGTCGTGGAAGACAGGCTTGTCGTTGTGTTTGGCGGCAATGGAATCGCGTGCCTGGGTACCGAGAAATTCGCTTTGCTCGCTGATCGCCATGTCAACATTTTCGGCATCGACTGCGCTTGCGTAGGCACTATTTACGGACACGATTTCGTTTTGTGCGTTGCGCTGCCAATACGGCATCGGCAGTGCTTCGAGCAAGCCGCGCAAGACGGTATGTTCGGCGGCAAGCTGACGATGGGCAATCTTGAGGTCGGCATGTGAACGCTGGGATTCGCTGACCGACAGGAACCGCACGATGGCGTGGGTCGACGAGACGCGGCCCTGGGTTTCGAGAAGTTCACCACGTCTGGTTTCGACAATCAGATCGAATTGGGATTTCTCATTGCGCAATGCGCCGATGGCATGCTCGAGCTCGGACGCCGATCGTGGCGAAAGCCAACGCCCGAAAGCCAGGAATGCCGAGCGCTCTTCCGGCGCGCCTGACCGTGGGGCCAATGCACCGGCGACCTCGGGGCGATCGCTGTCCTGACCCCAGATCACCAGTTTCTGATCGCGCAGGTTCAAAAACGCATCGGACCGTTGGACTGCGGTATCAAGTTCGGCGATCCGGCCGCGCAATTCGGCATTTTCCGCGGCGATGCGGGCCCGTTCCCTGATCAGCCAAATAGCGGAGACCAGCGCGGAACCCATCGCACCGGTGAAAATCGCCATCTGGATAACCTCGGGTGTGCCGATGGCCAAGTCCGCTGGGATTCTGAGCATCTCGAGGACGGAGGATTGTGCGTTGGCGGCGCCGAGCGAAGTTGCCATGGAGACACCAGCCAGCAATGTCGCTGCCAGCGCCCGCAGGCCTGCGCGCGGTCGCGCGGTATCGTCCACGCAGACCGGTCGCCGCGATCGATGGATTCCCCGGATATTACTTCCCCAACCCGCGCCCGACGGGCATTCTGCCGGCATGTCTTGGTCCTCTCCGCCGCTGAATGGCAAGACCGCCCCAATTGGCCAGCGTTTGCGCCATTGCCAACTAGAGCGTGTCCAGCGCAAATGGAATCGTTTGAACGCCGGGATTTTGTGTCCCGGCAAGGAGCGCGGGGCGACGCGGTGCAAGCACCGTTAGACCCGCGCGACGAAGACCGGGGCGCAAAGGACCAAGTTCAAGCGATTGCGGTTTATCCAAAAAATTCAAACGCATTATGTATTCCCGGCTTGGCCGTCTTTTTCGCCCCGGCTGCGTTGAAGCCCTTGCACGATATCCATATCGCGCTTCGGACTTCTCCTTGCCAGGACGAAAAATCCATCCCATCAAACCGCTCCCATTTACGCTGGACACGCTCTAGCGAAACACCACCCGAATCACCCCACAATACCTGACCGCCGAATCGCCGTGAAGGACATTCGCGCCAAAAAAAGAGCCGGATGGTTTGCTCACCATCCGGCCACAACATGTTGTGTTTGCAAGTACAGATTTTAGTATCTGTAGTGTTCCGGTTTGAACGGCCCGGCGGTTTCGACACCGATATAGGCGGCCTGCTCGTCGGAAAGATCGGTCAAATTGGCGCCCAATTTGTCAAGATGCAGGCGCGCGACTTTCTCGTCGAGGTGCTTGGGAAGCACATGCACGGTGTTGTCATACCGATCGGCTTTGGCGAACAATTCGATCTGGGCAAGCACCTGGTTGGTGAACGACGCCGACATGACAAAGCTTGGATGACCGGTCGCGTTTCCGAGGTTGAGCAGCCGGCCTTCCGACAGCAGGATCATGCGATTGCCGCCCGGAAACTCGATCATGTCGACCTGCGGCTTGACGTTGGTCCATTTGAGGTTTCGCAGCGCTTCGACCTGAATTTCGTTGTCGAAATGACCGATATTGCCGACGATCGCCATGTCCTTCATCTTGCGCATGTGGTCGATGGTGATGACGTCCTTGTTGCCGGTCGTGGTAATCACGATGTCGGCATTGGGTGCGGCATCGTCGAGCGTGACGACCTCGAACCCGTCCATCGCCGCCTGCAGCGCGCAGATCGGATCGACTTCGGTGACCTGAACCCGGGCGCCGGCGCCGCGCAGAGACGCGGCCGAGCCCTTGCCGACATCGCCATAACCGCACACGACGGCGACCTTACCGGCCATCATCACATCGGTACCGCGACGAATACCGTCGACCAGCGATTCACGACAGCCATACTTGTTGTCGAATTTCGACTTGGTGACGGAATCGTTGACGTTGATCGCCGGAAACGGAAGCATGCCCTTCTTCTGCAACTGGTAAAGCCGGTTCACGCCGGTCGTCGTCTCCTCCGACACACCGCGGATGGCTTCTTTCTGACGGGTGAAAAAACCCGGCGTCTGCTCCATGCGCTTCTTGATCTGCGCAAACAGGATCTCCTCTTCCTCGTTGCCCGGATTGGACAGGACATCTTCGCCGGCTTCGGCACGCGCACCGATCAGGATGTACATGGTGGCGTCACCACCATCATCGAGAATCATGTTGGACGGTTCGCCGTCCGACCAGTTGAAGATCTGGTCGGTGTATGTCCAGTACTCTTCCAATGTCTCGCCCTTGACCGCGAACACCGGCGTGCCACCGTCAGCAATCGCGGCGGCGGCGTGATCCTGGGTCGAGAAGATGTTGCACGACGCCCAACGCACTTCAGCGCCCAGCGCATTGAGCGTCTCGATGAGCACAGCGGTCTGAATTGTCATGTGCAGGGAACCCGATATGCGGGCGCCCTTGAGCGGTTGCGCCTTACCGAACTCCTCGCGGCATGCCATCAGGCCGGGCATCTCGGTTTCGGCGATTTCGATTTCCTTGCGGCCCCACTCGGCAAGCGCAATATCTGCAATGTGATAGTCTTTGTTGTCAGCCATGGTTTGTCCAATTGCATCGGGATTGGGAATAGATCTTGCAAAATGCCGGTACCGTTTGGCGGCGCCGGGATTGCCAGCGTCGGTGCCTAGCAGATTTCAGCGTGCCCGGCAATCGGATATAAAGAAATCTTTATCCCCGCATATGCCGCTTTTCGCGGTCGGATTGCTTACCAATTGAGTGAGTGTACAGCGGCCACTAACTGCCTTCTCCGAACCGGGATGCCACCAATTCCTCCAGCGCCTCGATGACTTCAGCGGCATCGGAACCGCGCGCTTCGACAAATATCGAGCAGCCGGGGCTTGCAGCAAGCATCATCAGATCGAGGATCGAACCGCCGTCAACGACCATATCGTCCTTCGACACCACAACTTCGGATTCAAAATGGTTGACGGTTTCGACGAACTTGGCCGACGCGCGGGCGTGCAGGCCCCGTTCGTTGATGATGGCAAATCGCTGGGTGACGACGAACGGTTTGGTTTTTGCGCTCATTTTCCGACCAGCACCTGGCTGGCGACGTTGATGTATTTCTTGCCGGCGGCCTGCGCCTCCTCGAGCGCGGTTTTCATGTCGCCCTTTTCCCGGCTGCCCGACAGTTTGATCAACATCGGCAGATTGACACCGGCAATCACTTCGATTTTGCCCGATTCCATGACCGAAATCGCCAGGTTGGAAGGCGTGCCGCCGAACATATCCGTCAATATGATCACGCCGGCGCCGTCATCCGCGCGGGTTACCGCCGAAACGATGTCACGGCGGCGCTGCTCCATGTCGTCTTCCGGTCCAATGGAAACGGTCTCAAACCTGTCCTGCGGACCGACGACGTGCTCACAAGCATGGCGAAATTCCTCCGCCAATCTTCCGTGCGTAACGAGCACGAGTCCAATCATTCGCCGTTTGCTCCCAATATGCAAAATCCGACCGCCCGTTTGAACCAGGGCAAGGCGCAACATCGCACTTTTGTCAGGGACGCCGGTAAAGACAAGTGCCTAAAGCAACTTAACCCGCCAATTTCGCAATAATCAGCACCGTGTGATGCATTTTTACCGAACTATCTTGTGGAACGGTCGGAACCGCCGCTTCGCATAATCGCTAACGCTCGGCAGGCAAGGTTACGACAAACCGCGCACCACGAATATCACCCGGTTTTCCACCGACGATGTTTTCGGCGCTCAATGTGCCGCCATGGGCTTCAACGATCTGGCGGCTGATCGACAGGCCGAGGCCGGAGTTCTGGCCAAACGCCTCGATACCGGGACGGTCGGTATAGAACCGCTCGAATATGCGGTCGATATTCTCTGCGCGAATGCCCGGACCGTTATCCTCGATACTGATGATGATATTGCGCGCCGTGCGCGACAGGGTCATCGAGATAGCGCCACCATGGTCAGGAACAAATGATCTCGCATTCTCAACCAGATTGGTGATGACCTGGCCGAGCCGGAGTTCATGGCCGGAAACGACAAATTTCTTGGATCCCTGGGACGGTTTTTCGATATTGAGCGAAATATCGATCGGCTTGTCCTTGCTGCCGGTCTGACGGCAAATGGACACGACCTCGGTGAGAAAACTGGCGAGATCAACATGCTCGGCGTCGTCCCGGGCAAGTTCGGCGTCAAGACGTGAGGCGTCGGAGATATCGGAGATCAGTCGATCCAGCCGGTGCACGTCATGCTGAATCACCTCGAGCAGGCGGGCCTGCGATTCAGGATTTTTCACGCGCGGCAGCGTTTCGACGGCACTGCGAAGCGAGGTCAGCGGATTTTTCAACTCGTGGCTCACATCCGCGGCAAAGCTCTCGATCGCCTCGATGCGGGCGTAAAGCGCATTGGTCATGTCACGCAGGGCAGACGACAGATTGCCGATCTCGTCCTGCCTGTCGGAAAAATCGGGGATTTCCTCGCGGTTCTTGATGCCGCGGCGGACGCGGATGGCGGCGGCCGACAATCGGCGCAACGGATTGGCGATGGTCGAAGCCAGCAGCATCGACAAAATGGCGGTCACCAGCGCTGCCACTCCGAAAACACGGACAATGGCCAGCCGTTCGGCAGCAACGATCTTGTCGATGTCGCCCCCCTGTGTCGACAGCACCAGGACGCCGAGAACGGCACGGAAGCGCTGCACCGGTACCGCCACCGAAACGATCATCTCGCCCTGTTCGGAAATACGCACCACCGTATCGGGGCTGCCGGTCAGCGCCGTGATGACTTCGGGATAGGCGCCGCCATTGCCGCCCGGCTGCTCGCGGTAAAGCGGGAGGTCGGTGCGGCGGAACAATCCCGATGTGAACTTCAATATGCTGTCAAAAATCCCCGGTTGATCTTCCTCAACCGGCGGCAGGTCGTAGCGGAGAATCTGGCCGCCCGAATAGAGATGGCGCGAGTCCAGTAGCAGATTGGAATCGCGGTCATAGATGCGTGCCCGGGTGCGGGTCGGCGAGATGAGCCGGCGCAGAACCGGCGCCACACGCTCGGGATTGATCGGAAAATCGAGGCTGTCGAGCTGGTTTGATCCCGGCGCGATGCTCTCTCCGGCCTGAAGCTCGAGCAGTTTTTCCGGATCGATGGTGATCGAGTCGGTCTGAACCGTCGCTGAGGCGGCAATGGCGCCGGCGATAATCTCGCCCTGGGTCATCAGGCTTTCGACGCGCGCGTCGATAAGCCCGTCGCGGAACTGGTTCAGATAGAGAATACCGGTCACCAGCACGGCAAGCGCTGCGAGATTGAGAAACAGGATACGGCGTGTCAGGCTCGAGAATACATAGTGACCGAGCAGACGACGAAACGGGTTCGCCGCTCCCTTGAGCAGCGAACGCTTGGTCTGTTCTACGTTTTCACCCGGTTGTCTGGGCGGTTCATTTCTCGCCAGCATGGTCCGTTTGCCACTCCCGAGAGCGCCGCGGATCGTCTACGCCTCACGGAAACGGTAACCCACCCCGTAAAGCGTCTCGATCATGTCGAAGTCGTTGTCGACCGCTTTGAATTTCTTGCGCAGCCGCTTGATGTGGCTGTCAATGGTGCGGTCGTCGACATAGACCTGTTCGTCATAGGCCGAATCCATCAGCGCGTCACGACTTTTTACCACACCGGGGCGCTGAGCCAGCGAATGCAGGATGAGAAATTCGGTCACGGTTAACGTCACCGGTTCCGCTTTCCAGGTGCAGGTATGGCGCTCCTGATCCATGACGAGTTGGCCGCGCTCAATCGATTTCTGCTTCTGGTCCTGGCTTTTCGGCCCTGCCTCGCGGGCAATGAAGCGGCGTAGCACCGCCTTGACCCGTTCGACCAACAGGCGCTGGGAAAACGGTTTCTTGATGAAATCGTCCGCGCCCATCTTCAGGCCGAACAGTTCATCGATCTCGTCATCTTTCGACGTCAGGAAAATGACCGGAAGGTCGCTTTTCTGCCGCAGGCGGCGCAAAAGCTCCATGCCGTCCATGCGCGGCATCTTGATGTCAAAAATGGCCAGGTTGGGAGGACGGGTTTGCAAACCCTCCAGCGCCGAAGCGCCGTCGGTGTAGGTTTCCACACGATAGCCTTCCGACTCCAGCGCAATCGATACCGACGTCAGGATGTTGCGATCGTCATCAACAAGCGCAATCGTTGCCATGTCAAATTTCTCCCTCATCAACGGGCGTCCCTTCCTCGGTTGATCAAAAAAGGGCTACTGACGGACAAATTGAGTACAAATTGTGGCACAGAACGAAGCAAGTGTCACAGGTGCCTGCTGTCCGACACACACAGCACCCGTCAATTTGTGTCTTCGCCTTGGAATTCCTTGGGGAATATTTTATTCCTGTCATGAAAATAGCGAAAACTGTTAACACCATTTAAACGATTTAAACAATTTTCAAAACTTTTAAATCGATTAATGATTTGAAATTAAACATCTAATCTGGTTCAGCACTGCAACCCGGCGCGCGGAAGTGCATTGGGATGCCCGCAGAAATAATTTTGCCGGCGGAATGTCACGGAGCGACATATGACCGAAAGCGGCACCCGCAATCCCGATTGCAGCATCGATACGGCCGGACTGAAAAATCTGCGCCATGTGTTCTACAATCTTGTGGAACCGGAGCTTTATGAACAGGCGATTCGGCGCGGGGAAGCCGAAATCACCGCTCACGGAGCGCTTGTTGCCCGCACCGGACAGCACACCGGGCGTTCGGCGAAGGACAAATTCGTTGTCCGCGACGAGCAAACCGAGGACCGGTTGTGGTGGGACAACAACAAGGCGATGACCCGCCAAGCGTTCGATGCGCTTTTCCAGGACTTCATCGCCCATGCCGAGGGGCGCGAACTATTCGTCCAGGACCTTGTCGGCGGGGCGGACGAGACCAATGCGCTGCCGGTTCGCGTTGTCACCGAATATGCATGGCATTCGCATTTCATCCGCAATCTGCTCATCCGGCCGGAGCGGGACGCGCTATCCACCTTCGTGCCGAAAATGACTGTCATTGACCTGCCGTCCTTCCGGGCGGATCCCGAACGCCATCAGTGCCGCAGCGAAACCGTGATCGCGGTCGATCTGACCCGGATGATCGTGCTGATCGGCGGCACATCCTATGCCGGCGAGATGAAGAAGTCGGTGTTCACGGCGCTCAACTACCTGTTGCCCGAGACCGGTGTCATGCCGATGCATTGCTCGGCCAATGTCGGCGACAGCGATGATGCGGCGGTCTTCTTCGGCCTGTCGGGAACCGGCAAGACCACTTTGTCGGCCGATCCAGCGCGCACGCTTATCGGCGACGACGAGCACGGCTGGGGTGCGGACGGCATTTTCAATTTCGAGGGCGGGTGCTACGCCAAGACCATTCGTCTTTCACAGGACGCCGAACCGGAGATCTTCGCGACGACGCGACGGTTCGGCACGATCCTGGAAAACGTCGTGCTCGACGAAAACCGGGTGCCCGACTTCGACGACGGGTCGCTGACGGAAAACACGCGCTGCGCCTACCCGCTGCACTTCATTCCCAACGCCAACGACACCGGGCGCGCAGCGCACCCGAAAAACATCATCATGCTGACCGCCGATGCGTTTGGCGTGTTGCCGCCGATCGCCCGGCTGACCCCGGCGCAGGCGATGTATCACTTCCTGTCGGGCTACACCGCCAAGGTGGCCGGCACGGAAAAGGGTGTTACCGAACCTGAAGCGACGTTCTCGACCTGCTTCGGCGCGCCGTTCATGCCGCGCCATCCGTCGGAATACGGCAACCTGCTGCGTGACCTGATCGCCAGGCACGAGGTCAATTGCTGGCTGGTCAACACCGGCTGGACCGGCGGCGCCTACGGGATCGGCAACCGCATGCCGATCAAGGCGACACGAACCCTGCTGACCGCGGCGCTGGACGGATCGCTCAACCAAAGCGAATTCCGCACCGATGCCAATTTCGGCTTCGACGTGCCGGTCAGCGTAGCCGGGGTCGATGACAAGATTCTCGATCCGCGGTCGACCTGGGATGACGCGCAGGCCTATGACGTCCAGGCCCGGAAACTGGTCTCGATGTTCATCGACAATTTCGCCAAGTTCGAAAGCCATGTCGATGCCTCGGTGCGGGGCGCCGCACCGGCGGTTCAGATCGCGGCGGAATAGCGCAACACTCTTCAGGCGGCCCGGGCCCGGGTTCGTGCCGGGCGCCTTTTGTCGCGGGTTAAGGGCGGTTTGGAGCCTTTTCGACCAAACCTGGCGCATAGCTTCGTCGTTGGCCACTAAGCGGTTTCAGCTAGCTTCCGGCAATGCAAATTGTAGCCGATGCCCGCACCTAACCCCTCCAGTAAGCTTGTCCCATCAGGTCCATCGGCATGCGGAACGCTTTCCGGAACGGGGCGCGGTGGTCTTTGATCCCCAAAACAATCGGCAAAGTTTTATTGGCGCTTTGACGACTCCGTAACTTCGCTTCAGAAGCAATAGCATTCCACGAAGCAGCAAATCCTAAGGGAAAATAGTCGATGACCTTTGTATTTAGAGCTGGTATTTCTGTCTGTCTTGCATCGCATTTGTTTCCGTTCCGGTGCCCATGCGCAGTATGAGAATGTCTCAACGAGTGAACTCAGGGCGCTCATTCCCTTCGGAAAGAAGGTCATGCAGATTCCAGGGAGGTAGGAACCGCTTCAGTATGCTGCTAATGGGCAATATACTTTTAGAGCCCGCGCCCGAGTGATCCATTCGCGTGGAACGTCTCAAAATATCTGGTGGTCAGGTTTGCGTAAGACTTCACCAGATCGGCAATCGTATCGCATGTGACCGATACGAAAAAAAAGGTAAAAAATGGCTATCTCGTGAACTCCCAAGGCAGACGCTTTCGGGCACGATTCAAGGACCTCTAAATTCCGATTGAGATTATGCAAGTCCGTTCTTACAAATAAGGTGCGACAGGATTATGGCGGACCGTCTGCAGCGCATTATTTGTCGCTTTGTCACGTGTCTGATCTGCTAGCCCAGCCTATGTCAGACCTGTACGTAACTGCATGGGCTTGGCATTCGAAGCATAGCTACGAGAGGCAAACTTTTACACAAAGTTCTATTCTGGCACTGGCCTGGATCTTCGCTTGGCGATCCGCTCAAGGCGAGCTGCGATGGCCGTGTGCGGAAATCGCTCAGGTCCGAAGGTCATTTTTGAACCAGAAGGGGGTGCAGTACGCATTCATAGGCCTGCCAGGCTTTCTGGGAGAATTCTCAAACCAAAGTTGCCGATGCTAGCTGGGCGTGCTGATAAATGGTCTCGGCGTTATCAACGGAGAGTATTCAAATCTTTCGATGGCAACCTTGCCGCGATAGGGTGGTTCCAGATATGTCAAATCGAAATCACGACTGTTGCGTTCAGAGTTGTTATCATTATGTTTGATCCTCCTTGAGGATTCAGTTGGCGCACAGCGTCACTTTCTGGGGCACCCCGTTTCAAAACTTGTTGTGATCGGTGTCCGTGAAGAATTGTAGCAGCAAGTCGGACCCGCTGTGCAGGCCACGCCTTTAAGGAGATATCTAATGAAGTCTGATGCTTTACTCAAACGGCTTCCCAGCGTCTTGCAATGCCGCGATCTGTCGCTGAAAGTGACGGCGCACGATCCTGTGTCTCCACCGACAAGATCAGCGCTAGCGGAATCCAGGTTTGGACGGCGCCGATAGTTCGGACATTTATAGTGCGTGTCAGACCATCGACTGAAGAGGGCATCTTACGGCATATTTCATTTCAAGACCAATGGCACTTATACCTATAAATCCAAGGGTATAATTGCAGGGACCGGTTACCTATCAGATGGTACCCCAACGGCAAGGTGAACAGTGAGTGCGCGGATACTACTATTTCGGATAAATGTAGGCCGGAAATCCCACCAGTACATGTGGAGTGGCTCCTGGTCGCAAACGCTGGCAGCATCAAGCACAATTAATTGAGGCCAGTCTCGACATTGGAGGCTTATAAGGACCACCGCGAGCTCTGTCACAGCAAGGCGCCGCGGATACGTGTGCTTGATTTTGTCGGATCTGTCGCCTGTGCGACCGCAATCGGTAATGAATTATCGTCTCATTTCATAGGTGAACAATCCTGGACAGTGCACGATTTGATCGGAATGCGCCGTCTTATTGGTCACCGACATAACTCGTCACCGGTGAGATAGACGACACAATATCGCTGCATCGTTTACCGCGTAACTAGAGCGGCGTGGTCTGTGTCAGATGGTCATCGGACGTAGCATCCATCTTTCGGCAGACGGTGGCTCGATCACCAAGAAGAGCCATCACCAATCTCGTCGCTCAGGACTGGCACAGCTTGGAATGCGAAGACTGCGACGCGGTCCTTCGTTAAGGATCCTGTCATAATCGATTTTCCATATCGCAGCCCGGCAACATCGCTCGATGATGGCTGAACCGATCTAAGATTGGAAGCAATCGTCAGAAGCCATTTCGAGAAACACGAAAAAGTGATCATTGTCGAAGCTCGGTCCATTCACGGTATCTGCTTCGCTTTTGCGGTCCCATGGGCTCGTTTGAGCCGACGCGCATAAGCAAAATTGTCGGCGTGGGTGGCCGTGCGCAGCAGGTGAGGTATTCATCGATGAACTGGAAAGGTTTGCCCTATCGCATTTCGCGACCATGACATATCGCCGAGGATCGCGCTGCAATTACCTATCTCATTAGAAATCGGTGCCAACAAAATATGGCTCTTTACGCTACCGCAGCGGGCTAGGCGGACCGGATGATCATATCCATGAAATGGCTTCGATCTACGATTTGGAGACTCCGAAATCCGGACAGCTACTTCGCTCAGGAAACGCGCCCGGCGAACAGGGTCGATCTGATAGGCTATGGCGCGTAATCATTCCCTGTTGGGATACCTGGACACCCGATTCCTATTTTGTAGCATGGTGGTGCGCGGGGGCTTGCAACTGCCGGAAAATGTATGCGAAAATGAGGTACGTAAACTCCGGCATGACCGAAACCATAGCGATAGCATGCAACTCCTACTGTCTTCGGAACATACACCGGGATCTGCAAAATGGCTCGAGCGTCCGACGTCTTGATCATTCGGCAACGAACCGAAATCAATGGAGCCCTCAGGGGCTCCTTTTGTATTCAGAGATCATCAAACGTTGTACGGAACGCTGCGACAACGCGTGGTGCTTGGACTGACAAACGATCGGTGTTTCCAGAAATTCTAAAGACGTGACCATTCTACGATGTCCGCCTCCGTGCACAGATCGTCTAAATGCAATGTGACGCAATTCGATATCAGCTGTAATTGGGTAATGTCGGCTTCGTCCGCCGAACTGTCATCCCGCGGCCCAACTTCGCGGCGCTTCACCAACGAGCGCGCACCAAGACATTGTGCCGCTGCAGTGGTCTGTTTTTCTCGCCGGCGGACTTGAAGCCTAAATGCGTCCTGCCTCACACCCCGGCATTATAGGCGGCGATGGCGGCCATGTTGACGATGTCGGAATCCTTGGCGTTGAGCGGCACGATCTGCACCGATTTGTTGAGCCCCACCAAAAGCGGGCCGATGACCGTGGAACCACCCAGTTCCTGCAGCATCTTGGTCGAGATCGATGCCGAATGGAATGCCGGCATGACCAGCACATTGGCCGGGCCCGACAGGCCGATGAAGGGATAGCGTTCCATCAGCGTCGGATTGAGCGCCACGTCGGCGGCCATCTCGCCGTCGAATTCGAAATCGACGCGGCGCTTGTTGAGGATCTTGACCGCTTCCTGCACCCGCTCGGAGCGTTCGCCGGGCGGATGGCCGAAGGTGGAATAGGCCAGCATCGCTACGCGCGGCTCATAGCCCATGCGCCGCGCCATGCCGGCGGCCTCCTCGGCGATATCGGCAAGCTCGAGCGCGTCGGGCATGTCGTGGACGGCGGTATCGGCGACCAGAACGGTGCGGCCGCGGCACAGCGCCAGCGACACGCCGATGACCCGGTGGCCGGGCTTGGCGTCGATGGTTCGCCTGATATCGGCAAGCACCGTGGAATAGTTGCGGGTAACGCCGGTGACCACGCCGTCGGCATCGCCCAGCGCCACCATGCAGCCGGCGAAGTGGTTGCGGTCATTGTTGATCAGCCGTTGGCAATCGCGCCACAGATGGCCCTTGCGCTGCAGACGTTCGTAGAGATAGTCGGCATAGGCCTGATTGCGTTTCGAAAGCCGCGCATTGATGAGCTCGATGCCCGGCTTGGTGATATCGACGCCGGCGGCGCGCGCCATTTCGCGCATCTCGTCTTCGCGGCCGAGCAGAATGGCGGTCCCCAGTTTCTGATTGACGTAGGAGACAGCGGCACGCATGACCTGCTCCTCTTCGCCCTCGGCGAAGACGATGCGCTTGGGCTGGCGGCGCACGCGGTCGTAGATGCGCTGCAGGGTCGAGGCGATCGGATCGCGCCGACCGGCCAATTCCTGGGCGTAGGCTTCCAGATTGAGAATGGGTTTGCGGGCAACGCCTGAATCCATCGCCGCTCTGGCAACGGCCACGGGAATGGCGGAAATCAAACGCGGATCGAACGGCACGGGAATGATGTAGTTGGGTCCGAATTTCGGCCGGTTGCCGCGATAGGCGGTGGCGACATCGTCGGGCACGTCGGCGCGCGCCAGTTCGGCGAGTGCGTCGGCAGCGGCGACCTTCATCTCATTGTTGATGGTCGAGGCCCGCACATCGAGCGCGCCGCGGAAAATATAGGGAAATCCGAGCACATTGTTGACCTGATTGGCGTAGTCGGAGCGCCCGGTTGCCATGATCGCGTCGTCGCGGATTTCGGCGACCTCCTCAGGCGTGATCTCGGGATCCGGATTGGCCATGGCGAAGATGATCGGATTGGCCGCCATCGACTTAACCATCTGGCGCGTGAGCGCCCCTTTGACCGACAGTCCGAAAAACACATCCGCGCCGTCGAGCGCTTCGGCAAGCGTGCGCGCATCGGACTTGACCGCATGGGCTGATTTCCACTGATTCATGCCCTGCTTGCGGCCCTGGTAGATGACGCCCTTGGTGTCGCACAGCGTGACGTTGCCGGGCGCAAATCCCATCGCCTTGACCAGTTCGACGCAGGCGATCGCCGCGGCACCGGCGCCGTTGACCACGAGCTTGGTGTCGCCCATGTCGCGTCCGGTCAGGTGCAGCGCGTTGACCAGCCCGGCAACAGCGATGATGGCGGTGCCGTGCTGGTCGTCGTGAAACACCGGAATATCCATCAATTCGCGCAGGCGCTGCTCGATG
Source organism: Rhizobiaceae bacterium (assembly GCA_963669285.2). GTDB lineage: Bacteria > Pseudomonadota > Alphaproteobacteria > Rhizobiales > Rhizobiaceae > JAWKWH01. The sequence continues at coordinate 152,497 of CAXXSI010000014.1, forward strand.
ATGAAACAGTCTGGCGCCTTGATGTCTTCCAGATTGATGCCGCCGAAGGACGGGCCGAGATAGCGCACGCAATTGATGAACTCGTCGATATCGCCGGTGTCGACCTCCAAATCGATCGAATCCACGTCGGCAAAGCGCTTGAACAGAACGGATTTGCCTTCCATCACCGGTTTGGAGGCAAGCGCGCCCAGATTGCCGAGGCCCAGAATGGCCGAGCCGTTCGAGATCACCGCCACCATGTTGCCCTTGGTGGTGTAGTCGTAGGCCCGCGAGGGATCTTCGGCAATCGCGTTGACCGGAACGGCAACGCCTGGCGAATAGGCCAGCGACAGATCGCGTTGTGTGGCCATCGGTTTTGTCGGATTGATTTCCAGCTTGCCCGGACGACCGCGTGCATGAAATTCCAGCGCTTCGGAATCGCTGACGGATGGACCTCCACGGTCCGTTTTGTCTGTAGCCGACATCAGATACTCAAAATCTCCAAAATACGCCCACTTGTTTGTGGAGGATGGTTTGTAAGGCTACACTTGGCGCAGTAAAAGAGCCAATGCACATTTTGAACTAATCTGCTTCCACGGAGAGACCTTGAACGACGAGACGCCCATTCCGCCAGAGCGCTTGTCGACCGCCCGGCTTGCCACGCCTGAAAGCCTGGCGTCGGCGACGCCGATGATGGAGCAGTATATCGAGATCAAGCTGGCCAACCAGGATTGCCTGCTGTTTTACCGGATGGGCGATTTCTACGAGCTGTTTTTCGAGGATGCCGAAACCGCCTCGCGCGCGCTTGGCATCACGCTGACCAAACGCGGCAAGCATCTGGGCCACGACATCCCGATGTGCGGCGTGCCGGTTCACGCCGCCGACGACTACCTGCAAAAACTGATCGCCCTCGGCCACCGGGTCGCGGTTTGCGAGCAGACCGAAGATCCGGCGGAAGCCAAGAAACGCGGTTCGAAGGCTGTCGTCCGGCGGGATGTGGTCAGACTTGTCACGCCGGGGACGATCACCGAAGACAAACTGCTGGCGCCATCCCAATCGAACTATCTCATGTCGCTGGGCCGGGTGAAAGCCGACGGCGACAAGGCGCTGGCGCTCGCCTGGATCGACATCTCGACTGGCGTATTCCGGATTTCCTCCAGCACCGCCGACCGGCTTGCCACCGACATCATGCGGGTCGAACCAAGCGAACTGATATTGCCCGAACCGCTGTTTCATGACGAAATGTTCAAGCCGGTGCTGGAAATCATCGGTTCGGTTGCCGTGCCGCAACCGCCGAGCCTGTTTGATTCGGGCACGGCTCAAAACCGGATCGCACGCCATTTCGGCGTCGCGACGCTGGACGGTTTTGGCGATTTTTCGCGCGCCGAATTGTCGGCGATCTCCGGTGCGATCGCCTATGTGGAAAAGACGCAGAAATCCGAACGGCCGGAACTGGAGAGGCCGGCGCGCGAAGACGGCGCGACGACGCTGTTCATCGATCCGGCTACACGCGCCAACCTGGAACTGGTTCGCACGCTTGCCGGAAAACGCGACGGCAGCCTGCTCAAGGCCGTTGACCGAACGGTGACCGGCGGCGGCGGGCGGCTGCTCGCCGAACGGCTGATGGCGCCCTTGACCGATCCGGCGGCCATCAAGGCGCGCCATGATTCGGTGTCCTTCGCGATTGCCGAGACCTCGCTGTCCAACGACATCAGACACCGGCTGAAACGTGTACCCGACATGCCGCGGGCGCTGTCGCGGCTGGCGCTCGGGCGCGGCGGACCGCGCGATCTGGGCGCCATCGCTTCGGGACTGGACGCCGGATTTGCCATCGCCGGCCTGCTCGAAAGTCAACCACTGCCAGCCGAGCTTGCCGTTGCCCGCGATGCGCTTGCCGGGCTTCCCCAAGGCCTTTCACGGCATCTGGCCGAGGCGCTCGCCGACGAACTGCCGCTGCTCAAGCGCGATGGCGGTTTCATCCGCCAGGGCTATCACGACGAACTGGACGAAATGCGCGCGCTGCGGGACCAGTCGCGGCGGGTTGTTGCCCAGATGCAGGCGGATCTGGCCGAGGAAACCGGAATCAAGTCGCTGAAGATCCGGCACAACAATGTGCTCGGCTACTATATCGAGGTGACCGCCAATCATCAGGAGATCATGACCGGAACCGATGAAGCGAAATCGCAGTTCATCCACCGCCAAACCATGGCCAACGCCATGCGATTCACCACCACCGAGTTGTCGGAACTCGAAACGAAGATCGCCAATGCGGCGGGCCGGGCGCTGGAAATCGAACTTGAAGCTTTCGCCGCAGTTTGCTCTGAGGTGATCGAGCAGGCGCAGGCGATCCGTGACGGCGCGCAAGCGCTCGCGGTCCTCGACGTGTCGACCGCGCTTGCCCGACTGGCGGAATCGGAAAACTGGTGCCGGCCGGAGATCGGCGAGGGACTGGATTTCCTCGTCGAAGGCGGGCGGCATGTCGTGGTGGAACAGGCCTTGCGAAAGGATGCCGGCGATCCGTTTGTCGCCAATGATTGCGACCTGTCACCCGCCGATGGCCAGGCGCATGGCGCCATCTGGTTGCTGACCGGTCCCAACATGGGCGGCAAATCGACCTTTCTGCGCCAGAACGCGCTGATCGCCATCCTGGCGCAGATGGGTTCATTCGTTCCCGCCAGCCGGGCGAAGATCGGCGTTGTCGACCGGCTGTTCAGCCGTGTCGGCGCATCCGACGACCTGGCGCGCGGGCGCTCGACATTCATGGTCGAGATGGTGGAAACAGCGGCGATCCTCAATCAGGCCACCGATCGCTCGCTGGTCATTCTCGACGAGATCGGCCGCGGCACGGCGACGTTTGACGGGCTGTCGATTGCCTGGGGCACCGTGGAATACCTGCACGGAAAAAACCGCTGCCGGGCCCTGTTTGCCACGCATTTTCACGAGATGACCGCTTTGTCGGAAAAGCTCGAGAGACTGGCCAATGTGACCATGCGGGTCAAGGAATGGGATGGTGACGTGGTGTTCCTGCACGAAGTCGGCCGCGGGGCCGCCGACCGCTCCTACGGGGTGCAGGTGGCAAAGCTTGCCGGACTGCCGGAAGCCGTGGTTGCCCGGGCGCGCGACGTGCTGCATCAGCTCGAACAGGGAGAAATGTCCGGCAACGCCAACAGGCTTGTCGATGACCTTCCACTATTCAACGCTGAAGTCCGCAGGCAACCGGCGGCCGGTTCCAAGCCGGACGAAATCTCGCAAACGCTTAGCGACGTGGACCCGGACAATATGAGCCCGCGCGAGGCGCTCGAAACGCTCTATCGGCTCAAGGGGTTGTTGGACCGGCAATGAGCAAGATTCATCTTAAACTCGACAGCATGATCGACGGGGCAGAATTGCGCCGGGAGTTGTCGGCGCTCACTGAGAAGGCCGGCGGTGACGGCTCGGGTCACGAAATACGATCGCAAGTGCTGCAAGTCCTGAAGGATGAGTTGAAGCGTGGGCGGACGATCGCCGAAAAAATGCTGATGGAAGACAAAAGCGGCACGGCGTGCGCAGTCCGGCTATCGCATCACATGGATGAGTTGATACGCGCCCTGTATGATTTTTCCGTCACGCATGTTTACCGCTCGACCAATCCCTCATCGGCCGAACGCATGGCGGTGATTGCGGTGGGCGGATACGGACGCGGAACGCTGGCGCCCGGCTCCGATATCGATCTTCTTTTCCTGCTGCCATACAAGCAAACGCCGTGGGGCGAGCAGATCGTCGAATACATGCTCTACATGCTGTGGGATCATGCGGCTGAAGGTCGGCCACGCAACGCGCAACATCGACGAGTGCGTGCGGCTGTCGTTTACCGATATCACCATACGGACCGCGGTGCTCGAAGCACGCTATGTCTGGGGGTCGAAGGAACTTTATGACGAGCTGACCAAACGGTTCGATGAAGAAGTGGTCGCCGGAACCGGACCGGCATTCATCCAGGCCAAACTGACCGAGCGCGATCACCGCCATCTCAAGCAGGGCGAGAGCCGTTACAAGGTCGAACCCAATGTCAAGGACGGCAAGGGCGGGCTGCGCGATCTGCACACGCTGTTCTGGATCGGTAAATATTTCTACCGTGTGCAGACCGGTGCGGAACTGGTCGAGAAGGGCGTCTTCAGCGCCAAGGAGCACACGCTTTTCAAACGCTCGGAAGACTTCCTATGGGCGGTTCGCTGCCACATGCATTTCCTGACCGGCAAGGCGGAGGAGCGGCTGCATTTCGACATTCAGCGCGATATCGCCGATCGCATGGGCTTCACCGACGGCAAGGCGCTGTCGGCGGTCGAACGCTTCATGAAGGAGTACTTCCTCACAGCCAAGCGGGTCGGTGATCTGACCCGTATCTTCTGCACCGTGCTCGAGGTCGAAGAGGCCAAACATGTGCCCGGCTTCAACCGGTTCTTCCGCACCTTTTCAAGGCGCCGGCGCAAGCTTGCGGGCGCGCCGGGCTTCATTGTGGAAAACCACCGCATCAATGTGGTCGACGATCATGTGTTCGAAGCTGACCCGGTCAATCTGCTCAGATTGTTCTGGCTGGCCGACAAGCACGGGTTCGAACTTCACCCCAACGCCTTGCGGCTGGTAACCCGATCTTCGGCGCTGGTGAGCCGAGCGGTGCGGGGCAATGCGGAAGCCAACCGCCTGTTTCTCGAGTGCATGACGTCGTCGCGCAATCCAGAACTCAATCTGCGACGGATGAACGAATCGGGCCTGCTCGGCAAACTCATTCCGGATTTCGACCGTATCGTCGCGATGATGGAGTTTTCGCTCTACCACCATTACACCGTCGACGAGCATTTGCTGCGATGCATCGGGGTGCTTTCGGAAATCGAACACGGCGACGGCGAGAAGATCCATCCGCTATCACACAAGCTGCTGCCGCAACTGGGCGAGTGGCGCAATGTACTTTACGTGGCGGTGCTGTTCCACGACATCGCCAAGGGGCTGCCCGAAGCGCACGAGATCGCCGGCGCCCGGGTGGCGCGGCGTCGCTGCCCGCATATGGGGCTTTCGAAACAGGAGACCGAAATGGTCGCCTGGCTTATAGAACAACATCTGACCATGTCGATGACCGCCCAGTCGCGCGACCTGAACGACCGCAAGACCATCGAGGATTTCGCCGCAATCGTTCAGTCAGTTGAACGACTGAGATTGCTGTTGATCCTCACCGTTTGCGATATTCGCGGGGTCGGACCGGGCGTCTGGAACGGCTGGAAAGGCCAGTTGTTGCGCACGCTCTACTACGAGACCGAAATACTACTGACCGGTGGATTCTCTGAAGAAAAAGCTTCCGAACGGGTCGAGCGCGCGCGCGACGAGCTGGTTGAGAAACTCACCGAATGGAGCAAGGAAGACCAGGTGCGCTATCGCGACCTGCAATACTCGAACTACATGCTGATCGTCGATCCGCAGGACCAGGTCCGACATGCAAACTTCATCCGCGACGCAGACCGCGCCAACAAGAAATTGGCGACGATGGTGCGCACGCATGAATTCCATGCCGTTACCGAGATTACCGTGCTGGCGGCCGATCACCCGCGGCTGCTCTCCGTCATCACCGGAGCCTGTTCGGCGGCGGGCGGCAATATCGTCGATGCGCAGATCTTCACAACGCGCGACGGCCGTGCACTGGACACCATTCTGATCAGCCGCGAATTCGACCGCGGTGAAGATGAAATGCGTCGGGGACATCGCGTCTGCCAGATGATCGAGGATGTTCTGTCCGGCAAATTACGCCTGCCTGAAGTGATCGAAAAGCGCCTGCGATCGAGCAAGCTGGCGACGACATTCAAAGTCGAGCCCCGCGCCGAAATCCGTAATACCCTATCGCATAAATTCTCTGTTATCGAAGTCCAGGGACGCGACAAACCGGGGCTTCTTTCGGCGATCACCGGCGCGATTTCCGATCTGTCGCTTGATATCGCTTCCGCGCATATCACCACCTTCGGCGAGAAGGTGATCGATACATTCTACGTCACCGATCTTGTCGGCCACAAAATAGAGGATGAGGAGCGCCAGAAGAAAATCAACGGCCGCCTGCTGGATATCCTCGAAGGAAAGAAGAGAAAAAAGAAGAGCGCTGCTGCTTCGAAGAATGAAACGGCGGCGGTGAAATGATCCGGCCGATCCGAGATATGCCCGGATTGGCGCACCGATGAGCCTGATTGCGAAATTCGCCTCGGTCGGCAGCGCGACCATGGCGAGCCGGGTGCTCGGTTTCGCCCGCGAAGCGCTTATCGGTGCCGTCTTGGGGGCCGGACCGGTGGCCGATGCGTTTTACGCGGCATTCCGGTTTCCCAATCTGTTTCGCCGCATCTTTGCCGAAGGGGCATTCAACGCGGCATTCGTGCCGTTGTTTGCAAGGGAACTTGAGGGCGGCGGCCTGGAAAGCGCCCGACGATTTGCCGAAGCGGTGCTGTCGGTCCTGATCCCCGCCCTGCTGGTGCTCTCGGCTTTGGCGATGATCTTCATGCCGGTGCTTGTCGAATGGATCATTGCGCCGGGTTTTACGTCGGATCCCGACAAGTTCGATCTCACCGTCTTCATGACGCGGATCATGTTCCCCTATCTGTTCTGCATGTCGCTGGTGGCGATGTTGTCCGGCGTGCTCAATTCGATGCGGCGGTATTTTCTGGCTGCATTCGTGCCGGTGCTGCTCAACGTCATCCTGATCGGTATCCTGGTAATTGCGCTTACAAACGCGTTCAGCCAGTTCCAGACCGGGCACTGGATGGCCTGGGGGGTGTTCGCTTCCGGTGTCGTGCAACTGTTTGTCCTCGTCTGGGGCGCCCGGCGCGAGGGCTTTTCGATGTCGCTGTCGCGGCCGCGCCTGTCGCCAAGCGTCAAACGGCTGCTGGTTTTGATGGGGCCTGTTGTCCTGACCGGTGGCGCGACCCAGATCAACCTGCTGGTGGGCCAGATCATTGCCTCGGCCCAGGACGGCGCGATCGCGCTTTTGAACTATGCCGACCGGATCAACCAGCTGCCGCTGGGGGTTATCGGCATCGCCGTCGGCGTCGTGCTGCTGCCGGAACTGTCGCGGGCGCTAAAAGCCGGCGATGCGGCCGAGGCACAGCACCTGCAAAACCGGTCCACCGAGTTCGCCCTCGGTCTGACGGTTCCTGCCACGGTCGGGCTGATGGTTCTGGCCGCTCCGATCATCAACATCCTCTATGAGCGCGGTGCCTTTACCGCCCAGACCACCGCATTGGCGGCTGCGGCGCTGGTGGCGTTCGCCAGCGGACTTCCGGCCTATGTTATGATCAAGGTGTTTCAGGCATCCTATTTCGCCCGCGAAGACACCAAGACGCCGATGTGGTTCGCCTTCGTGCAGGTGGCGGCCAATATCGTGCTCAGCCTTACGCTGTTCCCGCTATACGGACATGTGGCGATTGCGGCTGCGACCTCGGTCTCGGCCTGGATCAATGCGATCCTGCTCGCCGCGGTGCTATGGAATACCGGGCATTTCCGGCCATCGAAACCGACTTTGCGCAATCTGTTCCTGATCATGCTGGCTTCGACTGCAATGGGTCTGGCGATCTTTTACCTTCTCGGCCCCTTCGGCGCGTGGATAAGCGCCGACAGGTTTCTGGTGCGCCTTGCATCGGTTTTCGCGCTGATTTCCGCAGGCGGCCTGATCTATCTCGCAATCGTGATGTTGACGGGTGCGCTCGACAAACGGCAGGTTTTGGGCCTCCTGCGGCGCGGCAAGTAACGAAAATCATTGGGCAAACAGTCTTCGGATTTGCTTTTTTAGCGCTTTGACGCGAATTTGCTCTAAACGGATACCAAGATGGCCAAACGACTGCGCATCATTACCGGGCTAATCCTGTTCGCTTTCGTCGCGATGCACCTGGCCAATATCGCCATGGGGCTGTCTTCGGTCGCGCTGATGGAGGCGATGCAGCCCTATTTGCTCGGTCCGTGGCAAAACCGGCTTGGCGGACCGCTATTGCTGGTGGCGCTGCTCATCCATATGGGCCTGGGTTTTCGCGCCATATACAAGCGAAACACCTTCAACATGTCGCGCAACGACATCGTTCAGATCGTCTCAAGCCTGATCCTGGTTCCGCTGATGATCCCGCATATTGCCGGCACGTTCTTCGCGCGAGAAATGTTCGGCCTGCCGCAGGATTTTCCAGGCGTGCTGCTGCTATTCTGGTTCTATCAGCCGGTTGAGGGTTTGCGGCAGGTCATCCTTCTGGCCGCAACATGGATCCATGGATGCATCGGGCTATTCATCTGGCTTCGGCTGCAACCTTGGTGGCAACGCGTTTCGCTGGTTTGCTATCCGGTTGCCGTGGCTTTGCCTGTTCTGGCCATGCTGGGTTATGTCGAAGGTGGCAAACAGGTCATGTCCGGCGAAGTTGAGGTCGTGTACGCCCAGCCACCGGAAGGCGGTCCGACGATCGACGAGATTCTGGCTAGCCTCAACGCCATCGAATTCTGGGTGATTGCGGTGTTCCTGGCTGTCACGGCCATCGTATTGGCTGGCCGTTGGTGGCGGCTGATGGGCCATGACGGCGCAACCCGTATCCGCTATGCGGGACAACCTGCCTACACCAGCGAAAACGGATTGACGTTGCTTGAATCCGCGACGATCAACGACATTCCACATGCCGCGCTTTGTGGCGGACGCGGTCGCTGCGGCACATGCCGCGTCAAGATAATCGACGCCTCGGTTTCCCTTCCCGGCGCGACCGATGAAGAATCAAAGACGCTCAAACGGATCGGCGCCGAAGACGACGTGCGGCTTGCCTGTCAGCTGAAAATCTGCGGTGGCCAAATCGATGTGGCCCGCATTCTTCCGCCGCATGTCAAACCGTCCGACCTGTATGCTGACGAGGCGGTCGCCGCCAACGACCAGTCGAGTGATGGCGAAGTTCTGGAGGCGGCAGAGTGAGACGTTTCGCAGCGTTCACTGTCGCTGTCGCGATGGTCATGCTGTTTGCCACCGGGCAAACGGTTGCGCAGCTCAAGAATCCCGCCTTGATGCCGGGCGCTTCGAATGACAGCGCCGAAGCCGTCGCAACGGCAAGCCCGCAGGATATTCGCGAGCTTCTGCGACTACTCGGCAATCCGGCCGTCGTGGAGGAGTTGCGCAAAAGCCTGGAGCAACAGGAAGGCGAGACCGGCACCGATTGGTCGCTTAGACGCGAAATCTCCGCCGTCGTATCGGGAATGGAGAACCGGGTAACCACCTTGATTGCCGGGTTCTCGGCGATTGGCGGTATTCCGGCGGCGGCGGCGGAAGCCTGGGACTCCGGTCTTGACCAGGGTGATGCGTTGCGCGCGCTGACCTATGTGCTGATCTTCCTGTTTATCGGCGGCGGGCTGGAGTGGCTCTACCATCAATATGCCCGTCCCCTGCATCTGCGCATTACCCACGGCACGCCGGATTCGGTTGCCCAACGTGTGACCCGGGCAGGATTCGGGATTACGCTTCACTTTGTCGGACTGGCGATTTTTGCCGCGGGCAGTGCCGGCGCCTTCCTGATGTTCGACTGGCCGACACTGACCCGCGAGATGGTAATCACGCTGCTGATCTCGGTGGTCGGCTTCAGACTGATCGGCATGCTGATCGTGTTTATCCTGGCGCCGGGAGCGCCGGACCTTCGTTTGGTGCCGCTGGGCAATCGGCGGTCACGGCGGGCGGCCCGATACGTTGTTGGCGCAACACTGATCGGCACAACCGGAATCGTCATCTGGGATGGTTTGCGGCGGCTTGGAATCAACACTGGATACGAAGAGGAATTGCTGCCGGCGGTCACGGTTATTCCGGTTATCGCGGCGACGCTGTTTGCGATCACCATGGTGGCGATGGTCTGGCGGCTGAGGCTGCCGCTTGCAGACGATCCGGAAGAATTTCACGCCTCCGCAACATCAAGGCAGATGCCAATCATCTACACCGTGCTTGTCGGCGTGGTGTTCCTGCTTTGGCTGATCGGCGCGCGCGAACTGATGTGGTCCGCCATCATCCTTGGTCTGCTGTTTCCGGCCATCAAGACCTCGCGGGCCGTGATCAGCAATCTTTTCGATCAGGCAGAGATCGTTGCCGAAGAACGCGAAGCCCTGGAAGTCGCCGAAAGCGAGGGTGAGGAAGAGGAAGCACCGGTCGCCTCCATGGCGGAAGACGGGCCTCCAATGCTCGATGACGGCGCGCTGATCGATGTCGACACAAGCCGCTATGGCACGCAACGCCTGATCTTCACCCGGCTGGCCCGCATCGTGCTTGTCCTGCTGGCGTTGATGGCCATGGCGGTGGCGTGGGGTGTCGGCCTGCTGTCGCTGTCGGAATCGCCAACCGTCAGCGGACAGATCTTCCGTATCAGTGTCAACGTACTGATCACCCTGCTGATTGCCGATCTCATCTGGACCTGGGCCAAGACGGCGATCAACCGGCGGCTGGCGGATTATGGTCCCGCCAATGATGGCATGGCTCCAGGACCGGAAGCGCGCATGGCGACGCTTCTGCCGATATTGCGCATGTTCCTGATGGTCACCATCGCGGTCATTGTGACGCTCACTGTCCTGTCGTCGATCGGCATCAATATCGGCCCGTTGCTGGCCGGCGCCGGCGTGGCCGGCATCGCCATCGGCTTCGGAGCGCAGGCTCTGGTCAAGGATGTCGTATCGGGCATCTTCTTCCTGCTCGACGATGCTTTCCGGGTCGGCGAATATATCGAAATGGACAATCTGCGCGGCACGGTGGAATCGATGTCGCTCAGATCGCTGCGTGTCCGACATCACCGCGGCGCGGTGCACACGATTCCGTTCGGCGAGTTGAAGTCGGTTACCAACCACATGCGTGACTGGGTAATCATGAAACTCGAGTTCAGGGTGCCGTTCGACACCGATCTCAAACTGGTCAAGAAGATCGTCAAGCGGATCGGCGCCGAACTTCAGGAACACGAAGGATATGGGCACCACATCCTGCAGACGCTGAAGTCACAAGGCGTGCGGCGGATGGAAGAATTCAACATGGTCGTGGGCGTCAAATTCATGGCGCGGCCGGGTTCGCAATGGCTGATCCGGCGCGATGCCTATCAGAAGCTGCGCGACGAGTTCGAAAAGGCGGGAATCAGCTTCGCCCAGCGTGACGTCAAGGTGAAAGTGGAAAGCGACCGGCCATTATCGCAAGAAGAGATGGATGTGGTGACGGGAGCAGCACAACAGGCTGTCGAACCGCCGCCCGGTCCGCCGCAAGCCGTTCCGGACGAACCATAGCGCGACCTGCCCTTGCCTAGAGCGCATTGCTCGTTCATAAGGCCGCCGAACATTTATCCAGCAGCCTTCTCCAGGCCCTCCACAAGCTTCGGAACCATCAAAATGAGCTTCAAACCTCTCGTCTTTTCCGGCGTTCAACCGACCGGCAACCTGCATCTCGGCAACTATCTCGGCGCGATCAAGAAATTCGTTGCCTTGCAGGACAGCCACGACTGCATCTATTGCGTGGTTGATCTGCACGCGATCACCGATACGCTGGTCCAACCGGATCTGGGTGCGCAAACCCGTGAAATCGCCGCCGCCTTCATTGCCGCGGGCATCGATCCCGAAAAGCACATCATCTTCAATCAGAGCCGCGTCAGGCAACACTCGGAACTGGCGTGGATTTTCAATTGTGTTGCCCGCATGGGCTGGCTGAACCGGATGACGCAGTTCAAGGAAAAAGCCGGCAAGGACCGGGAAAATGCTTCCGTCGGCCTGTTTTCCTATCCGAACCTGATGGCGGCCGACATTCTGCTTTATCGTGCCACGCACGTGCCGGTCGGTGATGATCAAAAGCAGCATCTGGAATTGACGCGCGACATCGCTCAAAAATTCAACAACGATTTCTCTTCACGCATCTCGGAACTTGGCGCCGGTGTCGAGATGCAGGTCGGTGGGGAAACGGTCAGTGGCTATTTTCCGTTGACCGAACCGTTGATCGAAGGACCGGCCACCCGGGTTATGAGCCTGCGCGACGGCACCAAAAAGATGTCCAAGTCGGACGCATCCGACCTGTCGCGCATCAATCTGACGGATGATGCCGAAGCGATTGCGCGCAAGATCCGCAAAGCCAAGACCGATCCCGCGCCGTTGCCCGACTCAATGGATGAATTGAAAGAAAGGCCGGAAGCGGAAAACCTGATCGGCATTTATGCGGCGCTGTTGGGCATTGACCGCCAGGCGGCAATCAGCGAATTCGCGGGCAAGCAGTTTTCAGAATTCAAACCCGTCCTGGCAGAGATTGCTGTCGAAAAACTGGCACCGGTGGCCGATGAAATGCGCCGGATTTCGGCTGACCGCAGCTATATCGACGGCGTTTTTCGGGCCGGTGGCGAGCGCGCCAGCGAAATCGCTGAAACCACCATGAAGGACGTGCGCAGAATCGTCGGTTTGCTGTCGGGATAACCGGAACCGATCGGCGATTGCGCTTGCCCCCTTCGATTGCAAATGGCAAATTGCCGGCAAGGATCAACCGGGATCATTGAATGGTATCGAAACGACTGAGCCGGGAGGCCGGCCACAGGCGCAAATTTCTCTGCGTCATCGACGAGACGCCGGAATGCGAAAGGGCGGTTGCCTACGCCGCAAGACGGGCGGAGCGGACCGGCGGATCACTCATATTGGTCTACATCATTGAACCCGGCGATTTTCAGCACTGGCTCGGAGTCGAGCAAATCATGCGTGAGGAAGCCAATGCGAGTGCCGAATCGGCATTGGCCGGTTTTGCGGCCAATATTCGTGAATCGGTCGGAATCGAGGCCGAATGTGTCGTCCGCGAAGGCACCCCCGTCGAAGAGATTCACAGCCTGATCGAGGAAGATCAGGATATCGCCATTCTGGTTCTGGCGGCCGGCGCGGCAAAGGAGGGACCCGGGCCACTGGTCTCCTCGATCGCCGGCAAGGATGCTGCATTTCCCATTCCGGTGACGGTTGTTCCGCAGAATCTGTCGGACGAGGATATCGACAGCCTTTCGTGACAACCGCGTCTTTTACCTTATCAGCGCTTGAATACAGCCCATAACAGGCCTATTTTGCCATATTACAGTTTTGAACGGTTCTAAAGAACCGGCCCCGAGGTAAGAGATGTTTATCCAGACGGAAGCGACCCCCAACCCGGAAACCCTGAAGTTCCTGCCGGGCAGAGTTGTGCTGGAGGAAGGCACGGTTGATTTCCGCGATGCGGAAACTGCAGCGGCCGCTTCTCCGCTTGCCGCACGGCTGTTCGGCATCTCCGGCGTTACAGGCGTGTTTTTCGGTTATGATTTCATCACCGTCTCCAAGGACAGCAGCGACTGGCAACACCTGAAACCGGCCATTCTGGGTTCGATCATGGAGCATTTCATGACGAATGCACCGGTAATGGCGGCAAGCGCCTCTGACGCCTCCATGGCCGATGGCGAGGAATTCTACGACAAAGCGGATGAGGAAATCGTGCTGACGATCAAGGAATTGCTGGACACGCGCGTGCGTCCGGCGGTGGCGCAGGACGGCGGCGATATTGCATTTCGCGGTTTTGAGAACGGCACAGTATTCCTGCATATGCGCGGCGCCTGCGCCGGCTGCCCGTCTTCCACCGCGACACTGAAACACGGTATCCAGAACCTGCTCAGGCATTTTGTGCCGGAGGTCCAACAGGTCGAACAGATTATGTGAAGTCAGGCATCTGCAGAGATACAAAAAGCCGGGCACTGAGCCCGGCTTTTTGTTGGACGTCTGTTGCCGAGACGGTCCGCGTGCAATTTTCTAGCGCTTGACGACCACCCTGGCGCCAACTTCTGCGCGCTCGTAGAGATCGATAATGTCCTGGTTCATCAGACGGATGCAGCCTGACGACATGGCCTTGCCGATCGACCACCATTCCGGCGTGCCGTGCAATCTGTATCCGGAATCGCCGCGACGATTGTACAGATAAAGCGCGCGCGCACCGAGCGGATTGCTCAGTCCCGGCTTCATTCCGCCGCGATATTTGGCCAGTTCGGGCTGACGACGTATCATCGCCGCTGGTGGCGTCCAGCGCGGCCATTCGCGTTTCAGCGCCACCCGCGCCGTTCCCGACCATTCAAAGCCCTGCCGACCCACGCCAATGCCATAGCGCATCGCCTTGCCTTCCGGCATGATGAAATAGAGAAACTTCGCGCCGGTATCGACAATAATCGTCCCCGGCTTCTGCTTGGTATCGTATTTGACGATCTGCCGATGGTACTTGCGATCAACCTTGTAGATCGGAATCGAAGGCAATCGGTACCCGGCATCCCTCGTGGAACCGTATGAGTTGGAGAAAACGTTGAATCCGCCGGTTGTACAACCAGCAAGCGCGGTCGCCAGCCCAAGCCCGACCGCGACAAGCAGTGATCTCATCTTCATATTAATACCAGTTCCCCAATGATTATGTCCAAGCGCCTGAATCAGGCCGTATTTTTGCCAATTTCTTTAATCTGTAAAGCGCGTTGTTGCCAAGTAGTTAATCAATCGCTGAAATTTCTAACGATTCGCTTTCCCGCGCCTATGGTATTTGCGCAACATATTTAACCGCAAATACCGGGAATCTCAGGGGATTTGATCCGGTAACCGAAGAAACGCGACACATTATTTCGCGGATGATGGTGTTGATTCGAATGACCGCATCGCCCAAGAATAGCGCAATGCCGATCGTCAACGTGCACAACAACAACCCGCTTGCCGATGGCAGGCAGTCGGAACGCGCACTGCTTGTCCGCCGCGGCGTTCAGCGGCTGTTCGCCAATCTGGGGGCCGTGGTGCTACCCGAACTTCCACTCGCCTCCGGACGGCGGGCGGATCTGACGGTTCTCGGTCCCAAGGGCGAGTTTCTGATCATCGAGATCAAGTCATCGATCGAGGATTTTCGCGCGGACGGCAAATGGCCCGATTACCGACAACACTGCGACCGTTTCTACTTTGCCACCCATCCCGAAGTGCCGACCGGTATTTTTCCCGAAGATGCGGGTTTCATTCTTTCGGACGGTCACGGCGCCGAAATTCTGCGCGAAGCCCCGGAGCACAAGCTGGCCGGCGCCACGCGCAAGGCGCTGATGCTCAGATTTGCCCGCGCCGGAGCCAGGCGGTTGCTGGCGGCGGAACTGGCCGGCGTTGACGTGCCGCATGTTGATACCGATTAGGGTCAGGACCCTAGACTACGAAGCAATACTCTATTCAAACCACAGTAGTTTTAGTTTGAAAAACAACACGCTACGGTTGCTATAATTCAATTTCCTACTACTTATCTTGAATATATTTTGATGTTATTGGGATAATTTGCTATTATTTTCTTATTTATACATACGGAATTACACCATGGCCAAATCCCCACCGAGGAATATTGTTCTGCTGTCGGATGGAACCGGCAACTCAGCGGCCAAGCTGGCAAAAACCAATGTCTGGCGGATCTACCAGGCGCTCGACCTGGAAAACAAGGATCAGCTGGCGTTCTATGATGACGGTGTCGGAACGGGCGGATTTCAGCTTTTGCGCGCGCTCGGCGGTGCATTCGGGTTCGGTTTGGCGCGCAATGTGCGGCAATTGTACGAGGAACTTTGCCGGCACTATGAGACCAACGACAAGATCATGCTCTTCGGGTTTTCGCGCGGCGCCTTTACGGTTCGCGTGCTGTCCGGCCTGATCGACCGATGCGGCGTCATTGACCGCAACAGCGACAACACCGTCGACGTCTGGAGTTGGAGCAAATTCCGCTGGGTTAAACTTCCCGTCGCGTCCGATGCCGGCCTCAAGGCGGCAGTCAGGATCGCCTATCGCGCAATGAAGAAAAGCGGCAACAAGGCTCCGGTTTCCCGGGCATTTCGGTTCATCCGCGAGCTGGTATTGCGGCATAAGACACCGAAATGGAGGGACTTCCGCAAGCAATATGCGATTGAGGAACAACATCCGATCGAGTTCCTCGGCGTGTTCGACACGGTTTCCGCCTACGGATTGCCGATCGATGAATTGGCGATTGCCATCCACAAGCACCTCTATTCCCTCAGGTTTCCCAACAACATCCTGTCCGACAATGTTCAGCACGCCTATCAGGCACTGGCACTCGATGAAGGGCGCCACACCTTCCATCCGGTCCTGTGGACTGAACGGAAGTACCGGCCGAAAGGCCAGGAAGGGCCACCCGATCCAAAGCCGCAGCAGGTGTGGTTCACCGGAATGCATACCGATGTCGGCGGCGGCTATGCAGACGAGCGCCTGTCACTTGTGCCGGCGATCTGGATGATCGAACAGGCCGAGACAAAGGCGGGTTTGAAGTTCCGCAGTGCAGCGGTATCGGATTTGAAAAAGCGCTCGACAGAGCATGGCAAGATGCACGATTCGCGGCGAGGTCTTGCAGCGTTCTATCGCTACAAACCGCGCATTCTTGAAAAACTCGGCAATGAGGATTTGGACGGCAACGGGTATACAGAGGTGAGAATTGACCGCTTCAAGATCCACCATTCGGTGTTCGACCGAATCCGCGGCACGGATGCCGACTATGCACCCGTCGGCATTCCCCGGGACTACGATGTGGCCATGCCTTCCTCAGGCAAGAAATCCAACATCATTGTCTCGGCGGAAGACGCCGGCATCGAAAGCACCCAGGATCGCGAGCGACGCGCTGATGGCCAGAAAAGCCTGGAGGCGACCATACTTCTGCGCCAGATCACCTATTTCATCATGCTCGGTTTGGCGCTGATCCTTGTCGCTGTGCCATTCCTCTGGCTCGCCAATCCGGCGGCGACTGGCGATGGGCCGGCGTCAAAGCTCGTCGGCCTGTTGTTGGCGCCATTGGCGTTTCTCCCCGTTCCGGGAACGGCGCGTATTCAACAGTTCTGGGTCGAGGAACCCTACCTGTTCCTCGTTCTGGCCGCTGGATTTATTGGCAGCTATCTGTATGCGGGCAATCTCAAACGCTCCCTGCAGTCCAAAGCCCAGTCGGTGTGGCGCCATTTGACCGACAAGCCTGACGGTACCGCACCGGCCCCGCAGGAGTGGGTTCACAAGGGACGAAGCCTGCTCGGCGGCGCGTACGGATTGTGGACCAGGAAAATCATGCCGTTCGCGCTGATTGTCCTGTTGTTCATCGCATTACCGGCACTGGTCGCCTGGCGCTGGTATATGTTTCATCCATATCAGTTCGGTTCGGTGTGCGAGGTCCAGAGAACCGAAGCGACATCTTATCCCTTCGAATTCTCGACCGCCGATCCGTGCATGGAATCGTCTTTCGAATTGAAACAGGACCATTTCTACATCATCCGGATAAAAATCACCGAACCATGGGTCGACAAGACATTCGCGGCTGATCCGACCGGATTGAAATGGTCGCAGATGCAATGGGGCGACCGGGTCATGATGGCTTCGCTGTCGTTCACCCGGCGATTCTGGTCGGAGGACTGGTTTGCGATGATGGGCTCGATCGGCAGAGCCAGGGAGTTTGCCTTTCGCATCGATGCCAAGCAGGAGGCAGACGATTCGCCGGTCTATTCATACCGTTTCCGCGCCTGGCGGTCCGGCAAGCTATATCTGTTCGTCAATGACGCCCTGGTTCCCGGTCGTGACTTGTATGCCAACAACCAGGGGCGGGCCGAAATCGAGTTGATCGAGGATGGCCAACTTTAGGCTGTATCGACCCTCATCGGACGTCAGTTGAACAACCCATAAAGTGCGCGGGAAAAGTCGCTTTCCAGCGGGAAGGACAGCATGCCCATCACCGAATAGCCCAGCAGCCAGGGCATCAGGTAAAACCGGATCATGAAGAAGAACCAGGCGACGAACAGCGGCACCAGCTGCGGTACCAGGAAGCTCGGCGTTACCGGTTTGAAGAGGCGGATGATCGGGTCGGTGGTTTTGACGAAAACCCGCATGAAGAAGAATTTGGAATCCTCCGCCAGGAAGATACCCATGGCGGTTCGGCCAATCAGAGTCCACATGACCATGCCCAGCACATAGTCGATCGCCACAAGCCAGACAGGGAAGATATCGAGTGGACTAACCGGTTGTTCCATATCTGTGATCCCGACGAAATCGGGGGCGGAAGTAGCTCCCGCCCCCGAAAGATAATTACCAGATAACCGGCTTAATGTGCCGCATCAAGGATCGTTTTGCCTTTCGGATTGCGAACCTCGTCGACCATTGCCTGTGTTTCGGCGTCGGGCTCCGGTGTCATCAGCGAGACGACAACCATAGCAACCAGGCTAACCGGCATGCCGATGAGGCCAAAGCGCAGATGGTCAAGGCCGAGTATCGGCGTGCCGCCATTGCGGACATAGACCAGGTACAGCGCACCGGCGGCGAATCCGCAGACCATGCCTGCGATCGCACCCTGCCTGTTTGCCCGTTTCCACCAGACACCGAGGACCAGCGGGAAGAACAGACCGGAATTGGCGAAGCAGAACGCCCAGGCCACGGCGCCGAGAATGCCGGTGAGCTTGAGCGAGGCCACGAATGCGCCGGCCGCGCCGATGGCGATCAACAGCACACGCGCCACGATCAGGCGTGTGCGGGTGTCAGCCTTCGGATCGATGATCTTGTAGTAGAGATCATGCGACAGGGCATTGGCAATCGCCAGCAACAGTCCGTCAGCCGTCGACATTGCCGCAGCAAAGCCACCGGCCGCAACCAGGCCGGAAATGACATAGGGCAGACCGGCCACTTCAGGGGTCGCCAACACAACGATGTCGGGACGCATGAAGAACTCGTTGATCTGCAACAGGCCGTCTCCGTTACTATCGGAAACCGCCACCATGCCGATATTGGCCCAGTTCTTGATCCATTCAAGACTCTGCACTTCCTCGATCGACCTGCCGATTACGCTGGTTGCCAGATCCGGATCGAGCAGCTGCAGCTTGGTCAGCGTGGCAAGCGCCGGAGCGGTAAAGTAGAGCAGGAAGATGAAGAACAGCGACCATGCCACCGAGCGCCGCGCATCACGCACAGACGGCGTGGTGAAATAGCGCATCAGGATATGTGGCAGCGAGGCCGTGCCGGTCATCATGGCGACAGCCAGAGTGACCATCTTCCAGGAGTCCCAACCGCCCTGCGGGTCGTTGTGCAGGGTCGTCAAGATTCGCAGCCCCGGGAAGGACTCGCCTGCCGCGGTTCCGACACCCAGCACCGGCTCTAATTCGGCGATCCGGTTTGCCGCGTCTCCGTAGGAGAAATGCGGAATGATGCCAAAGCCTTGGGCATTGGACATCCAGATCACCGGCACCAGATAGGCTATGATCAGCACGATGTACTGCGCCACCTGGGTCCAGGTCACCGCACGCATGCCGCCCAGCATCGAGCAGAGCAGGATACCGGCAAGACCGAACCACACACCCCATTCAAATGGAATCTGCAAGGCGCGAGCGGCGATGGTGCCCGAAGCATTGATCTGCGCCGTCACATAGGTGAACGATGCCACAACTAGAACGATGACCGCGCACAGGCGCGCCAGATTGCCGCCGTAACGAGTACCGATGAAGTCGGGCACGGTGTAACAGCCGAACTTGCGCAGATAAGGCGCCATCAGCGAATTGACGAGCACATAACCGCCCGTCCAGCCGACAATGAAGCCGAGATAGCCGTAACCGCCGAAATAGATGCCGCCAGCAAGCGCCACGAAGGACGCACCGGACATCCAGTCCGCCGCCGTCGCCATGCCGTTGTAGACGGCCGGCACTTCACGGCCCGCAACATAATAGGCCTCGACCTGCATGGTGCGCGACAGATAGCCAATCAACGCGTAGATGAAGATGGTGAAGCCGACGAACAGAATACCGATCGTCGCTGCGCTCACACCCATCTGTTCGAGGATGGCCATCAGGATGATGAAGACAACGAAGCCGCCGGTATACATTCCGTAAATACGGCCAAGATTGTCGATGAAGTTTCCGGATTTTCCGCTTGTATCGCTCATAACCTGGCCCTCCTAATCATCAAGACCAAGCTCATCATCGATCGCATCCTGACGCCAATTCTGGAAGAAAATCAGCAGAACGAAAACGATGAGTGAACCCTGGACACACATGTAGTATCCAAGTGGAAATCCAAGGAATGAGAATTCGTTGAGGCCTTTGGCGTTCCATGGAATGACCATGGAGAAAATGAACCAGATTGCCAGAACCAGCCAAGTCAGGTTCCGGGTACGGATCCAATGCCGCTGTTGTGCCTCGGTATTGTTACCAGACATTGAGCGTCTCCCCTTCTTTTTTGATTCCGGAAGAACCAGAATCCCCGTATGGACAAGAGCGCAATAACCGCAAGCGCACTCATCCAAGGTAGACTTTAGACGGATGGGACGATTTGACGAGACAGACATTAGTCGTAACGAATTTCGCTAGGTGGAGGGCCTGATCGTTGTCGATTGTCAGAAAAATTACCGAGTTCTGGCCCGAATTCGTGGCCCGTTTGACCGCGCGCTCGGAGCGAGGGCCAATCGATTCAGTTAACGAACTCAATAACTTCATCGCGACGCGATCAGCATTTGTGGCTCAGAAGACGCTGTATGGATACCTGAAAACGCGTATGGGCACGCGCTACCCGTCGGTGTTCGAGGACGATCAGATGATCGCCTCGATCAATATCGCCAAAATGCATGTTTATGCGGCCTGCGTGGCCGATCTGACGATTTTCTGCCTCACACACGCTTCAAAGGAGACCGAACATGTTGATTCGGCGCCAGGCGCGGCGGCACCGTCATCCTATGACTGGGCCATTGCCGAAAATGTCGACGACTCCATCAGTTCCGATCAACGGGCCGAGTGGCGCCAACACTTCTTAAAGCGCCTGGAGGAGACCGATTGGCAGCGTGCTGCAATCGACGCCGAGCATGGTATCGAAAGTCCGGCGGCGTTGTTGAAATGGGCGCCCATCGCGCCGGAACTGAAGAAACTCGATGTCGAGGTGGTGCGCAATTCGGTCCGCTTTACCTGGCATGAAGTCCGGTCGCAATTCCGCAAACGATGCGATGGCGCGGCCATCATGGCCGAACTTTCCGGCAACCGCTGAGGGCGTTCAACAAAAAACCCGCCGGTTGCCCGGCGGGGTTTGTTTTCGGAAACGCAGTTTGTTTTAGACCGAATAATACATGTCGAATTCGACTGGATGCGGGGTCATCTCGAAGCGCATGACCTCTTCCATTTTCAGTTCGATGTAAGCATCAATCTGGTCATCGTCGAACACGCCGCCGGCCTTCAGGAAGCCGCGATCGGCATCGAGGCTGGCAAGCGCCTCACGCAGGCTGCCGCAGACCGTCGGAATCTGCTTCAGTTCCTTCGGCGGCAGGTCGTAGAGGTCCTTGTCCATGGCATCGCCCGGATGCAGCTTGTTCTTGATGCCGTCGAGGCCGGCCATCAGCATTGCTGCAAACGCGAGATACGGATTGGCGGTCGGATCGGGGAACCGCACCTCGACCCGCTTCGCCTTCGGCGACGTACCGAACGGAATACGGCAGGATGCCGAGCGATTGCGCGCCGAATAGGCGAGCAGAACCGGCGCTTCATAACCCGGCACCAGACGCTTGTAGGAGTTGGTCGACGGGTTGGTGAATGCGTTCAGCGCCTTGGCGTGCTTGATGATACCGCCGATGTAGTAGAGGCAGCTTTCCGACAAACCGGCATATTCGTTGCCGGCAAAAGTGGGTTTTCCGTCCTTCCAGATCGACTGATGCACATGCATGCCGGAACCGTTGTCGCCAAAGACCGGCTTGGGCATGAACGTGGCCGTCTTGCCGTAGGCATTGGCGACCTGATGAACGACGTATTTGTAGATCTGGGTCTTGTCGGCATTGCGGACCAGCGTATCGAATTTGACGCCGCCTTCATGCTGCGCGGCGGCCACTTCGTGGTGATGCTTTTCGACAACCACACCCATCTCGGACATGACCGTCAGCATTTCCGAGCGCATGTCCTGGGCCGAATCGACTGGCGGCACCGGAAAATAGCCGCCCTTGACGCGCGGCCGGTGGCCAAGATTACCGGTCTCGTAATCCGCGTCATCATTCGACGGCAGTTCGGAGGAATCGAGCTTGAATCCGGTGTTGTATGGATCGGCCTTGTAGCGGACGTCGTCGAAGACGAAGAACTCGGCTTCCGGGCCGAAATAGGCGGTATCTCCGACGCCCTCGGCATTCAGATAGGCTTCCGCCTTGCGGGCGGTGCCGCGCGGGTCGCGATTGTAGGCCTCGCCGGAGACTGGATCGAGAATGTCGCAGACGATGGCCATGGTCGACTGGGCGAAAAACGGATCCATATGCGCCGTTTCGGTGTCAGGCATGAGCACCATGTCGGATTCGTTGATCGCCTTCCACCCGCCGATGGACGATCCGTCGAACATGACGCCGTCGGCGAACATGTCGTCGTCAACCGCCGTGACGTCCATGGTCACGTGCTGCAGTTTGCCCTTGGGATCGGTGAAGCGGAGATCGACGAATTTCACGTCGTTGTCGCTGATCTGCTTCAAGATATCGCTTGCTGAGGTCATTCTGTTTTCCTGCTATTTCAATGGATGGATTGGGTTGGATGGATTGGCTTTGCCGAATTCTATCAGATTGCGGCTTCGCCGGTTTCACCTGTGCGGATGCGGATAACTTCCTCGACACTCGACACAAAGATTTTTCCGTCACCGATGCGGCCGGTCTCGGCAGCATTTCGTATTGCCTCGATTGCCCCTTCGACCGCGTCATCGGCCAGTACGATTTCGACCTTCACCTTGGGCAGAAAGTCGACGACATATTCGGCACCGCGGTAAAGTTCGGTGTGGCCCTTTTGCCGGCCGAAACCCTTGGCTTCGGTCACGGTAATTCCCTGAAGGCCGACATCCTGCAGCGCCTCCTTGACCTCGTCGAGCTTGAACGGCTTGATGATGGCTTCGATTTTTTTCATGTCCGATTGAGACTCCAAAGGGTGTCGAGCGGATACGCGCCCGTTTCGCACGTTTAAATGCATGAAGCGTGCCAATTCGCAGCAACGCGACGAAATTCCTTAGCGACTGATTTCGCGGCCAATTCGTGCCGGCCGGAACGGGCGCCGATGCATCTTGTTTCCCTGTGTTCGCGAGGTGCACACCCGGCTTGCACAAAAATTGGTCAAAATGCCTACAAAATGTGCAATACCCGAATTTGACGCTGCGCGCTTGCATCGCACCTGCACTTGGGCAACTCATTGTGACGTAGCTACCTAGAACACTTCGGGCACGACCGACATGCATGAATTGCTTACCCCTGACGAGATGGGCCGCGTCGACCGGTTTGCGATCGACCATGGCCCGCTATCGGGGATCCAGTTGATGCGCAATGCCGGATCGGCGGTGGTTGGCGAAATCCTGCGACGATTCCCGGATACCGGCCGCGCCGACATCCTTTGCGGCCCCGGCAACAATGGCGGCGACGGTTACGTGATCGCCCGGTTGCTGCAGAAAAACGGTATGGCGGTGCGCCTCTACGCGCTGGCGCAACCGAAAGACGGCACGGACGCCCATCTTGCGGCGCTTGAATGCGACGTCGAGGGACAGCCGCTGGGCGACTTCTCGCTCGAGCCCGGTTCGCTGGTGGTGGACGCATTGTTCGGGGCCGGATTGGAACGACCGCTGTCGGGCGTCGTGCTCGAGGCGGTCGAAAAGACCAGGGCGGCGAACTGCAGAGTGGTTGCCGTCGACCTTCCGTCCGGCCTGTCCGGCGACAGCGGCGGGGTGCTCGGCGACGCTGCCGCGGCAGAATTGACCGTCACCTTCTTTCGCAAGAAGCCCGGGCACCTGCTCTATCCCGGGCGCGCATTGTGCGGCGACCTCATCGTCGCCGACATCGGCATTCGTGATGAGGTGTTTTGCGAGATTTCGCCTTCATGTTTCGAAAACGCCCCCGCCCTGTGGGTGAGCCAACTGCCATCTCCCGATATTGACGCGCACAAATACTCGCGCGGCGCAGTCGGTGTCTTCTCCGGCGGACCGACGGCGACCGGTGCAGCACGCCTTTCCGCGATGGCGGCTCAGCGGGCAGGTGCCGGTGCTGTGACGGTCTACTCGCCGGCAAGCGCCTTGCCGGTGAACGCCAGTCATCTGACGTCGATCATGCTGGCAAAGATCGATACGCCCGACGATCTGGCTGCGATGCTGCACGGCGGCCGCAACACGTCTTTCGTAATGGGACCGGGATTTGGCGTCGGTTTGAAGGCGCGCGATTTCGTGCGGGTATTGCTGGGCATCGATCCGGATCGGCGGGTGGAAAAACTGCCCGGGTCGGTGGTTCTTGATGCCGACGCGCTGACGTCGTTTGCAAGCAACCCGGCATCGCTGTTCGACCGCGGCGATGGCGATGGCGGGCCGGCAATCGTGCTGACGCCGCATGAGGGCGAGTTTGCGCGGCTGTTTGCCGATCTTGCCGGCGACGAAACACTGTCGAAACTGGACCGCGCCCGTGCAGCAGCCAAGCGCGCCGGCGCCACCGTCGTCTACAAGGGGCCGGACACGGTCATCGCAGCCGCGGACGGTCGCGCTGCCATCAACACCAACGGCACGCCCTGGCTCGCGACCGCCGGATCGGGTGACGTGCTTGCCGGGATCATTGCCGGATTGATGGCCCAGGGCATGGCAGCATTCGAGGCGGCCTCAGCCGGTGTCTGGCTGCACGGAGAAACGGGCCGGTTTGCCGGGCAAGGCGCGATTGCCGAGGATTTGGTGTTGCACATCAAAGACGCGTTTGCGCTCTGATAATCGAAGGAGATTCTGATCGATGCCGAAAGTAAACGCCAATGGCGTGAACCTGCACTACAGCGACACCGGCAATGATGGGCCCGTCATCGTCTTTTCGCACGGGCTGATCATGTCGAGCGCCATGTTTGCAGCGCAAATCGATCGATTGAAGGATCGATACCGCTGCATTGCCTACGACCATCGCGGCCAGGGCGAAAGCGAAGTGGCGGAAAGCGGTTATGACATGGATACGCTGACGAAGGATGCCGTGGCCCTGATCACTGAACTCGGCGCTGGACCTTGCCATTTTGTCGGTCTTTCCATGGGTGGATTCGTAGGCATGCGCCTTGCCGCCAGACATCCGGAAATGGTGAAATCGCTGACGCTTCTGGAGACAAGCGCCGACTCGGAACCCGAGGAAAACGGGCCCAAATACCGACGGCTCAATTTTGTCGCCCACTGGTTCGGGCTGGGGCTGGTCGTCGGCAAGGTCATGCCTATTCTGTTCGGCAAAACCTTCATGACCGATCCGGCCCGTTCAGCCGATCGGGATATCTGGCGCAAGCGGATTATCGGCAATCACCGGATCGGTATCACCCGGGCTGTCAAAGGGGTGATCGACCGCAAAAGCGTCATGGATGAATTAGCGAATATCGCTTGTCCGACACTGGTGGCGGTGGGCGATGAAGACACCGCCACCGTGCCCGCAAAATCCGAGCGTATCGCGGCGGCGATCAAAGGCGCGCGACTGTCGATCATTCCTTCGGCGGGCCATTCCTCGACCATCGAGCAGCCCGATCATGTCAGCGATCTCATCGAACGGTTCATCGGCGAGGTGGAACGGAGTTGACAATATACTGATCAGCCGAGGCGCTCCATAAAGGCCATCGCGCCGTGCGGCGCGCGGACTTTACCCTCGTGAATGAAGTAGACGAACACGTCACGCGGTGTTTTCGCCGGCGCGTTTGCCGGATCGGCCAATGGCAGGTCGGCCGGTTGACCGCCCTTTGCCCACAGCTTCACCCTTTCGGCCCAGCGATCCATCTCATCAGCGGGATAGCAGATGTCGATATCGTCATCACCGCGCTGCAAGCGCGCATAGACAAAGTCCGAAGTCACGTCTGCGATCTCCGGATATTTGCCATGGTGGGCGTAGACAACTGCCGTATCGTGCTTTCTCGCCAGCGCAACAAAAGCCGGGTCAATGAAACTCTCGTGGCGGACTTCCAGGGCATGCCGCAGTGTCACTCCATCGTGGCTACGGGGCACCAATGCCAGCCAGGCGGCGAAATCATCGGGATCGAACTTCTTGGTCGGTGCGAACTGCCAGACGATCGGACCCAGATGGGGACCAAGTTCGGTAATGCCGGAACTGATGAAACGGTTGATTGATTCGCCTGACTCAGCCAATACCTTCTTGATCGTGGTGAAGCGGTTCGCCTTGACCGAGAACATGAACCCTTCCGGTACTTCGGCTGCCCAGTTGGCGAATGTCGCCGGTTTCTGATCGCGATAATAAGTGCCGTTGATCTCGATGGTCGGCACCTGCCGGCTGGCATATTCAAGTTGGCGTTTCCTGGCGAGCTTGGGCGGATAAAACGACTTATTCCATGGTTCGAAGGTCCAGCCGCCAAAGCCGGCCCGAATGATCGCTGTCATTGGTCGATGTCCTTTGCCATATCAAATATGCACGGGTGGTTGACTTGGCGGTGTGCCCTTCGGGCGCATGAAGCGCCGCATCAGCCGGTGCGCCAGGCCGCTGAATGTGTAGTAGGTCACGGCATCCTTGTCGTATCTGCCCTGCCCGAGGATTTCCTTCGCAGCCATCAGACCACTTTCGATGGCCGGGCCGATCCCTTCTCCCAGGTCGAGTGAGGCCAGCCCGGCGCTGTCACCGATCAGAAAACAGCGTTCGTCCACGACCGCCCCGTCATAGGTGTAGAGATAATAGGGATGTCCCGTCGCTTTCAGTTCCGCAGCAGTATTGCTATCCAGTCGACCCTCGCGCACCAGGCAGTCGAGAAACTGCTGCAGATGATCATGGATGTTTGTGCCGGATTTCCTGAAATATTTGGCCTTGCCGCCGATGCCGATATTGACGACACCGTCGCCCTTGGGAACGTACCAGGCGTAGCCCTTCAGCCCGCGCTGAAAGAAATAGAGACGGCAGATGTCCTGGCGGGCCGGATATTCGAACTCCTTTTCAAGCGTGGCGATCTGAACGGATTTGTTGCGCTGATCATCGAACAGATTGCGGCGCACCGGGCACATGGTGCCGCCGGCGCCGACGAGATGGCGGCAGGTGAACTGGTCGTCGATGACGAAGCGATCGGCCTCACGCCGGATGGATTTCACATCATGGTTTTCGACCGGTGCGCCCGAGCGCTGCAGCAGCCAGGCATCGAATTCGACCCGTCTGATCGAGTAGTTGATGCCGGGTGTGGGAAACCAGTTCAGCCCGAACGGGATCTTCGGCAGATGGGTGCGGATGGACAGTTGCAGGATCGGATGCGGATAGTCGGTGGGGGTAAACTCAAGGTCGGCCATCACCTTCTCGGTGATCCAGCCGGCGCATAGCTTCAAACGCGGAAATTCCGCCTTGTCGAGCACGAGAACATCATGACCGTGCTTGACCAGATGGCCGGCGCAGGTCGATCCGGCCGGACCACCGCCGACAATGATCGTGTCCACATGACGCATGTTCAACCTGCTACCCCAGAAAACCGGTCCCGGCCAGACCCGGTGTGAGTGGCCCCATCATACCGGCGGCACCTGCCAGACTTGTAGCGCATAGGTCTACCGACCGGGACCGGTATCGAGCCAATCACGAAAATATCCTGCCGCCACCTGCCAGTGTTTCGACAACATCAGGTCATGCGGCGCATCCGGAACGATGTGGCAGTCGCAATCGTGAAACCGCGCGGTGTGGTGCTGGGAAGTCGGCGAAAACAGCGTGTCGTTTTCGCCGCCGACGACCAGCATCGGCGGTTTTGTGGCGGATTTTCGCGGCAGGTCGAACAGCAGCATGTCGAGGAAACCGAGCCAGGATTCATCAGTCAGTTTTGCGGCGAATTTTCTTGTTTCCTCGTCACTGCTGCCAGCATCAAGGAACATGTGCCCCGCTTTTTGCGGATCGGCGACCAGCGGCCAGAGCGACAGAAGCAGATTGACCCTGGCGAAATCGAGCGGCCGTCGAAGCGCGATATTCGCGGTCGCCCGCCAGACGCCATAGCTCGGCACCGTCGCCAGCAACCCGACACCGGCAAGCCGGTCGGTGCGCCGCATCAAATGCTGGCAGACCAGCCCGCCCATGGAATGGCCGATGACAACCGGTGGCGCCTCGAGGGTATCGGCGACAGCCAACACGTCTTCGACATAGTCGGCAATACGGTTCCAGCGCATGGATTTTTTCGCAGGGCTGCGGCCGTGGCCGCGCAAATCAAGCGCGAGCGTCTGATACCCCTTGTCGGCAAAGAGAGGCAGAAACGTTTCCTGCCAGCACCAGGCGCCATGCCAGGCCCCGTGGACCAGAAGGACCGGTGGCTTACCGGAACCGGTTCTCTTCGGGTTTGCGCTCAGGACATGCAAGCCTGCGAGCGTTGTGCTGGCAATTTCCGGTTTGCCGTTTGCCGATCCCATGGGCCTGCCCTTCCCTCAACGTTCAGGAAACGTAAAACGTACGGCAACGTCAAGGCAGGCGGCACCGGCGCTCAGCCGTATATGCGCTGCATGTCCGGTTTTTCGACGGTGAAATAATGCACCCATATATAGGCGTGGCTGAAAGCCGCGGCGATCAGCGCGGCGGTCGACTGCAAGGCGAACGCCGGAATCCACAATGCCCCGATGCCAAACACGTACATGCCGTTGTCGGTGAATTTGAAAATCCCCTGCCGAACCATGGGCCAGCTTTGGGCCTCGGCGTAGAAATGATCGCTGCCGAAGGCGCGGGTGAAACCGAAATAGGTCTTGACCGAATAGAACAGATAGATGGCCGGTACGGCAATGATTGCGGCGACGCCATAGCCGAGCCAGGGTTCGATGCTCAAAGTCCCACGATTGGCGATCGCCAGAAATATGATCAGAAAGAAGCGGGCAGCAAACAGGATGGCGAATACCACCGAATAGAGCCGGAAAGCGGTATCGGTGTCGCCCGCCCATCGGGTCAGCTTCCCGCCATGCAGTTCGAGCCGCCATGCCGCACACACAAAAAGCTGGTGAACCACCGTATCGGCAAGCAGCAGCGCAAACCAAACACCGGTCGAGATGCCGAACAGCGAACCGGTCAGCGCGCCCTCGATGCCGGCTGCCCAGATCGCGGCCATGAGCAGCAATACAAGGCAGACAGTGTGGGCCAGCTGTCGTTCAAAGACCAGCGACAAGTCCAAAGATTTCTTCTTCTCGTCGACCATCGGCTCTCCGACAGGTTCGAATGTGCTTTGCATCATGCCTCTCAAGCGGAGTTTACCGCAACCTGCTTGACCGGGGACGATGACGGCGCGAGAGGTGGAAGCATGAAAAATGCGTTTCCCACAGCAAGACAATCTATCAGCGCCGCATTGGTGATGCTGCTGGCATCGTCGACCTTGCCAGTTAACCGGGCGACCGCATCGGAGCTGTGTGCCCATGTCACGCACCTTGCCGAATTAGCGGGACGCGATTTTGCCGGCGAGCCTGAGGCGAAGCGTATTGAGGCGATCGCCGGTATTCTGCCTGGATCGCATGGTCCGGCCGACTGCCGCCTCGTCACCAATCCCAAGGGCAAATCGCACATGTGCATGTGGGCTTTTGCCTATCGCGACGACAACGCGATTGCCGGTTTCGATCACCTCATCGCCGCGCTGAAATCATGTTTCGACGGGCAGGACCCAGTGCGCGACGATGGAACGGTCAACCATCCCGACAGCTATGATGCCCGCCGCTTTACCGTCGACGGCATCAGGTTTTCCGTGTCGGTCAAGGACAAGGCGGCGCTAGAAAAGACTTTTGTGTTTCTGTGGGTGGAGGGAGGCTGAACGCCATGTCATATCGGACGGCGACATGCCGCTGCGGGCAGTTGCGGGCGCAATGCGAGGGCGAACCGGTCCGCATCTCGGTCTGCCATTGCCTGGAATGCCAGAAGCGCAGCGGCAGCGCGTTTGCCACGCAGGCGCGATGGCGCGATGAACACGTCAAGCTTTCAGGGGAATACAGAGAATGGCAGCGCGAGGCCGACAGCGGGCATGTGGCCACCTACCGGTTCTGCCCGCATTGCGGCTCGACGCTTGCCTATGTGATCGAAGGATGGCCGGGCGTGACCGCGATCCCCGTCGGCGCCTTTGCAGATCCGGATTTTCCACAGCCGCGTTTCTCGGTCTACGAGCACCGCAAACATGTGTGGGTGGAGATCAATGCGGATGGCATCAAGCGCTCATCAGAGCCGCGCGTGCCACCCGATCCGGGCAGCTAGCGGCAGGCGTCGGGATAGCCGGATACGCTCTAGATCAGGATCAGAACCGCCATTGCCAGCGCCGGCAGCACAAAATTGGCGGCTCCCAGGCTTTTGTCGTTGCGGATGATCCATTCGCGCTCGGCAACCGTCTCGCGTCTGGCGCGTTCGCGCTCGTGCAGGTCGTTGTTCGGGCGTGCGTGCATTTTCTTTCAAAACCCTCTCGGTTCGCTCCGAATCATGTAGGGATTGATCAGCGCGATTTCGAGCAAGATGACGAAATTGTAATGCGGTGTGATGGCAATTTACCGGACGCAGAAGAATGGTGGATTGCGGTGTTCACAAAACAAGAGCAGATGCTCCCGGTGGAAGACGTAGCAGGTTTGCCATCGTTTGAAGGCCTCTTTGAAGACGCGCCTCGTCCGCCTCGTGGCTGAGGCAGAGCCGAATTGCCTCCGGGGCATCGCCCGGCTGAAGCGCAAAACTGCGTCCCTCGCTCACCAATACACCTTGTCCGGCACATTGCGCACGGAAAGCATCCGCCTTCCAACCGTCGGGCAAGGGCATCCAGAGGTGGAAACCGTGGGGATCGGCGACATAATCGACATGACCCAGAATGGATTTGGCCCACGCCTGTCGCTGTTGTGCGGCTCGCCTTTGATGTTCAGTCAGCTTCACCGCTGTCCTATCGTCGATCAGTCGGGCGGCAATTTCCAGCGTAATCGGGGGTGTCATCCAGACGCTGAGGTTGACCGCGTGACGCAAAGCAGGCGCCAGCCGCGCCGGTGCGCTCAGAAAACCGACGCGCAATCCGGGTGCGATCGCTTTTGAAAGGCTTGTGACGTAAACGGTGTGATCAGGTGCCGATTTTGCGAGCGCCGCCGGCCGATCGACCTTCAGCGGGCCAAAGACGTCGTCTTCCAATAGAACCACGTCGTGGCGCTGCGCGATTGCGGCAATGGCTCGCCGCCGCGCATCGCAAAGCGTCACGGTCGTCGGAGCCTGCAAGGTTGGCGTCAGATAAAAGGCTTTCGGGTTTGCATGAATGCAAAGCTCGTTGAAAGCATCCGGGATGACGCCTTCGGCATCCATCGCGACGGTCGCTGCTTGGAAACCCAAACGGTCGGCCATCGCATGGATGGGCGCATAGGTTAGGGTTTCGGTCAGCAGTAAATCGCCAGGACGCATCAGCGCGGTCAAGGCGCAGAACAGGCCGTGCTGTCCACCCATCGTCGTTATGATCTGGTCCGGTCCGGCCTCGACGCCGCAGCCATGAAGCCAGTTCATTCCGGCCTGGTTGTGGCGTTCGAGGTCTTGGTCCGTCTGGTAATCGAGCAGCGCAGGCAGCCCTTCGCCATTTGCAATCTCTCCAAGAACACGCCGGATATGCGGTTCGGCAAATCCGGGCAGCGGCAGATTCTGTGACAGATCGATCGGCCCGGCATTTTCCCGGCGTAGGCTGCCCTGCCTGTCGCCAAGCGGTGTCGCACCGGGCGATCGAACAAACGACCCGCGCCCGACCTCGCCGCGCAAAAGCGCGCGCTTGGCGGCCTCTGCATATGCGCGGCTGGTGGTGTTCGCCGAAATGCCAAGCTGATAGGCGAGCTCGCGATGTGGCGGGAGCCTTGCGCCGACCGGCAAACGTCCCGACGCGATATCCTCCGCCATCGTTTCGACGATCTGGAGATATTTGGGGCCACGACGGCCTTCCAGGTCAGGGATCCAAATTGCCATCAGATCAATGTTTTGATTGCATTGAAATGAAAATAGCTACAATTTTCAGTTCAATCAATGCAATAAATACCGGAAATCTCAAATGGCGTTGACTTCCCCCGCCGTCGGCAAGGGCATTGCTCTGTCGCTGGTCAGCCTCGCGCTTTTGGGCGTAATGCCGATCATCGCAAATCTGCGGCCTTCCGAGGTCGGCGCGCTTTCCTTCGCTTTCGCATTGTCCGTCTGGCAGGTGGTCTTTGCCCTGCCGGTCTTCGGGCTTGAACTGAAAAACGGAACCAGGGGCATATTCGGTATCGAAATCGGGCGGCGGGAGAAAATCCGCCTGCTTGCGGTTTCGCTATTCACCGGCGCATTGTTTGGCCTGTCGACCTATCTCTACGTGCTCGGCGTGGAAAAGGCCGGCGCAACCAACGCCGCCATCGCCATTCAGGCCTATCCGCTGTTTGCCATCTTGTGGGAGAGCCTGTTCCTGAAACGCAGAAAATCGGCTGTCGAGCTGACGCTGACGGCAATCCTGATCGGATCGCTATACTTTCTGGGCACCGGTGGGACATTTCGGATGTCCGGGCTGTCGCCGTGGTTCCTGGTTTCGCTGGGCGTGCCGCTGATTTGGAGCATTGCGCATGTGATCATCAAGGAAGAACTGGGCCGTACGCCCATTACGCCGGCGCAGGTGACCTTCTTCCGCGTGGCAATTTCGACGTTGTTTCTCTTTGCGGTTGTTGCCCTTGCCGCGCCGTCCGGACTGGCAGCGGGTGTGCATGCGGTGTTTCAGGCGTCATCGGCGATCATGGGTCTCGTCTACTTTGCCGAGTTGATCGTCTGGTTCTATGCCGTCCGCCACATCGACGTGTCGCTTGCCAGTTCGATCACGACACCGTGGCCGGCGCTGACCATGGTCCTTGCGGTGGTGTTTCTGGGTGACACGGTCGAGCCCTACCAGATCGCCGCGCTCGTTGTGGTGGTGGCGAGCATCTATGGCCTGTCGCTGGCCGGAATTCGAAAGGCCGAACCCGCCGCAGAGAAATAGCCAATAGACCGGCATGCTGATTGACCACCCGTTGGTCAAAAGGGCTCTAGTTCAAAAGAACGTCTTCGAACGGAAACCGCGCGACAAGCTCGCAGCCGTTCTCGGTAATGCGAACCATTTCCTCGAGCTTGACGCCTTCCTTGGCGTCACGCTCACCGATATAGCTTTCCACCAAAACCGTCATGTTCGGCTCGAAATGACCGCCATAGCCGGTTTGTTCGAACCATTTGAGCGGGGCGCCCTGCGGAAATTCGTTGCACATGCCGATCCCGCGCACGATCACACCGACCTCCAAATCCTCGTGGTTCGCCGGAATGCGCCATGAGTTTTCGGCGAGCTCGCGAAAGCCAAGTCCGGCTTTGAACAGCACCTTAGTGCGCTAATCGCGCAATTCGCAGGCTGCTTGCCGATCAAACCCGCAAGCATCCAAATTCGCAAAAACTACCCGTCACAAGCGGATCGCGCAGACTGAATTTGCAGTTGATGCGCCATGGCCGGAGCACGGCCATCCCGGGATTATCCATTCGTCGGAAGCAGCACGAACGCCAATTGCGCGAAACCAGTCTCCTTATCCTCGTTCGCTTCTGCCAAACCACATCCGGCGCAGTGTTGCGTCACGCTTAATGAAGTGGTGATAGAGCGCCGCTCCGGCATGGAGCACCAGCAGGACGACCATTGCTCTGGCACCCAGTCCATGCGGCACGCGCGGCGGGTATAGATGGAAGTCGGGCAATGGGCCCTCTGCGCCACCGAAAACAATCGGACCGGCTCCGGACAGGACAAACATTCCAATACCGCTTGCCGTCATTCCAAGGATGACGATGTAGAACAGGACATGTACCGCCTTGGCCGAAAACTCCTGCCATCGCGGATCACTCCCGACGGCGGCGGGTTTTGCATCGAAACGCCACCACCAGACAATGCGGAAAAGCGTCAAGAGGAGAATCGTAATCCCCATTGGAGCGTGAAATTGCAGGATTTGCGCCTTCGCTACCGGATCAATGGTCTGACCGGCTCTAAAACCGGAACCGATGAGCGCAATGATCAGCAGCGCCGACAGCCAATGAATGGTCACGGCTAAGGTGCCATATCGCGAGTTGTCGCTTTTCCGTGTCATGGTGCGTTTCCTTTTCGCTGATCGGATTAAAGGTCAGGCCGCAGCGCCGCCTTCATGGCAACGATGACCGTGAAGCCATTCAGAAACTCGTCCTGGGACAAAACCGCATCATCGTTGAGATCAGCGCGCCTGAAGTCGGCATTCATGGCATGGCGCATTTCTGATGTTGTGATTTTACCATCGCCATTGCGGTCCCAGAAGGCGAAGACGATTTTAGTTGCGGTCACAAAGGCGTCGGCTTTGCCTTCTTTCTCGGCCATGGCGGAAAACCCGGGATCCCAAGCGCTGAATTCCGCGTAGGTGAGGCTGTTGTTTTCATCCGCGTCCATGGACACAAAGACATCGTCGCGAAACGCTTCCAGGTCACCCTGGTGAATGTACCCATTGGAATTTCTGTCAATGGCCGAAAAGGTGAGTTCGGCGGTCAACCGACCTTCCGTTTTGTGGCTGTCGGCGAATACCGGATGAGCGCTTGCCAAAGCCACTGCGACGGCAACTGTAAGGGGCTTCCAATTCATAACTTTTCTCCTTTGGTTCACGCCACGCAGTGATTGGCGACGGCGAGCTTCTTGAACAAATGGGGTGCAGCAACCGCGCTGGCCGGGTAGTCGGCGATGCGCCTTTGAAACTCGGGATGTGTGAATGCATTTCGAAAGCTCTCCACATCCTGCCAGACGGCGTAATTGATGAAGGTCGAACTGCCGGCCAGTCCCTGATGGAGCTGTGTCGAGATGTAGCCGGGCTGGGCTTTCATGAAATCAGCATCATGAGCCCATGCCGCTAAAAGCGCCTCCTCGTCGGACGAATCGACGGTAAAGACATTGATGAGGACAATTGGCCCCTCCTCCGATCTCATCTGATCGGCCAGTGTCACAACTTGGTCGAGTTCTCTGAAATTCGCTGTCATTTCTTCCCTCCTTTTAAATAGCGTGCTATGTACATTTAGCATTGCATAGCACGCTATGCAAGAGTAAAATTACGCATGGCTTTTAAGAAAATGGAATCAGCGGGTTATTTGATAAATCACACGGCGCGGCTGTTTGAACAGGCATTGCGTGAGCGGATCGCTCCGCTTGGCGTTGCGCCGGCACAGTTCATGACGCTGCTTGAACTATGGCGTGAAGACGGCCTGACGCAAAAAGATCTTGTCGAAAGGCTCGATGTCGAGCAAGCCACCATGGCAAACACAATTGCCAGAATGGAACGCGATGGCCTGGTTGAGCGACGGCCAAATCCGAAAGACGGCCGCTCGCGCTCTGTCCATATGACGCAAAGAGCCAAGTCACTCGAAACTGAGGCGACCAATTCGGCAAAAAACGTGAACCAGGAATATCTGTCCGACCTATCTGAGGAAGAACGAAAACTGTTTCTTCAGTTCATGCAGCGGATTATCGCCAGCAGGAGAAACGCTTCGGACTAGGGCCTATTGAGTATCCGGTTTATGTGGATTCGTTTGAACGCCGGGATTTTGCGGTCCGGCCGGGAGCGCGGGGGACGCGGTGCAAGTACCGTCAGACCCGCGCGACGCAGACCGGGCCGCAAAAGACCAAGTTCAAACGATTGCAGTATCATTCAGGCGCATGATCGATCGCGTGCTTGGCAGCTTTTTTTTCGCATCAAACCGCTTTCCCTATGCCGGACACGCTCCAGGAAGCGACGATGGAAGTTGACCAATCCGAGCGTTCGCGCCACAAACCGGTTGCACCCGTTCGCAAGGTGGGGAAATGCAGTAGTTAAAGGATGGCAGTACGGTGCTGCCGATTGATACGAACATAATCGTTCACCTGTAACATCTGGCTTCCCATTGGATTATTGAAGGCAAAAAATGTCTGCATCGAGCCTGGCCTCCAGAATGGCGGTCACCACATCGCTTCCACGCAAACCCGCCGACGCCGCCAGCACGGTGAAGGTCGGTTTCCTCGCCCCGTTGTCTGGCGACGTCGTTTCGTGGGGCGAACCAGGCTATCAGGGATGTCAGATCTGGACTGACTGGATCAACGCTGCCGGCGGTCTCAACATCGCCGGCAACCGGCACAAGATCGAACTGATCGCTTATGATTGCCAGTACCACCCCGACCTTGCCTTGGCGGGTGCGCGCAAACTGGTGGACGAGGACGGGGTGAAATTCCTGCTGATGCTCGGTGGCGACACCTATCCGCCTGTTCAGAGTTATCTCAATCAGCGCAAGATCCTCGCATCAACGAATTTGCCCAGTGACCTGTCACCCGATACGCCCTATCTGATTGCGCCGGCGGAGGTTCACCCGATCTATGTCGTTACCGGAGTCGACTGGCTGGCGTCCGAACGGCCACACCTGAAGAAGGTCGCCATGTGCGCGCAGAGGGATTCACTCGGCCTTCCGTCGATTGCCACCTATCGCGCGGCATTCGAAGCAGCCGGCATAGACATCGTCAGAGAGATTTTCTTTCCGGCAAGCGCCGTCGATTTCGCCGGAATAGTCTCTTCAATGCTGGACACGAAACCGGATATCCTGTGCTGGGATACCGCCTATGAGCCGTTCGTGCACGGCCTGACCGAAGAAGCGTTCAGGCAGGGGTTTACGGGCCAGATCATTTCTTGCACGGCAGACAACTATCAGGCGATGATCGCTCAAACCAGCGTTGAGTTTATGGAAGGATTCGTCTTTCAATTTCCCGATTTCGACGACCCCGCCCTGAACAGCGCCAACGTCACCTTCACCAAGCCAAACGAGTTCTACGACACCTTCAATCATCGCTTTCCGGGGAACTGGAGCGCCGTCGCCTGGGTTTACACGTCGATTCTCGACTTGTGGAAGTCTGCGGTTGAAACCGCCGGAACGGTTGAGCCGGTGTCGGTGCTGGCTGCCATGAAAGCCGGCGGACGTGGAGCGCATGCGTTCGGCGAAGCGGCCTGGTGGGGTCGTGAGCTTTTCGGAATCGACAATGCGTTGGTCGGCAACTGGCCCGTCGTCGAGATTCGCAACGGAAAAGCCAGAATAGCCGAGTACCGTTCAATTCCGGACTGGTGGGACAGGAACAGCGAACTCCTCGTCAGGCACATGCGGGCGCTCGGTCAGATGTGGGACCAGCGCATTGCTCCATCAGCCGCAGTCGACCCAATTCCCGAGCGAACCTTTCCGCGCCGGATTTCGCGCTAGTTATTTGCCGTCAAATGAAATTGGTATACAATATTACCTCACACGCCTAAACCAATTTCAACGCCAGTCGCAATCACGTTTGCGATTTGGGGTTGGCCGGTCGTCGGATTTGAAACCAAAGTTGCGATTGGGATCAAATCCACGGAATTTGGTTTCCGCTTGGTCCATCTTCATTCCAGTCGATTCGGCACCGCACTTAACATATTGAAATAATACAATTATACCCATTGTCAATTGCGAGCATGAATTCAGCCATGCAACCAATTCGCGGATGATATGGACCAGCAATTGAAACCAATTCTAATATTGGGCGGTCCAATTCTTGATTAATTCCGATTTTCATTCTACAGTTTGGGTGAACCGATTAGACCAAAATGGCAATTGGTTTACATCGCCGAAACTCACCGGGTGATCCGGTGATTGCGAGTCGGCGAAGGATGGGAGGATCAGACTGTTGACTACTTTCTCGAAAAACGGAATCGGTCGTCGCGAGTTCTTGTCGAGCACTGCGGCTGTAACATTTCTGGCTTCGACCGGAATGCCCAAACTGGCGTTTGGTGCGGAAAAAACCGTCAAGATCGGATTCTTGGCGCCACTGACCGGCCCGGTCTCGGCCTGGGGTAAACCAGGACTGGACGGATGCCAGATATGGGCGGACTGGGTGAACAATGCAGGTGGCATCAAGGTCGGCGACGATGCCTACAAGGTCGAGTTCGTGGCTTATGACAACGAATACGATCCAGGCAAGGCCCGAACCGGTGCAGCCAAGCTGATCAAGGAAGACGGCGTAAAGTTCATCATGATGCTCGGCGGGGATACCTGGCCCGGGGTGCAGCCGCTTGCCGAAAAGGAAGGCATGCTGGTTTCAACCCTTTTGCCCTCCGACCTGACGCCGGATACCAAGACGCTGATTGCACCATGCGAAGTGCATCCGATTTACAACGTCACCGGAGTTGAGTGGCTGGCGGAAAATCACCCTGAAAAGAAAACCGCGGTGGTTTGCGCGCAAGACGATGCTCTGGGCAAACCGTCGGTCGCGACATATCTGGCGGCGTTTGAAGGTGCCGGTATCGAAGTGGTCGACGATCCGCTGTTCTTCGATCCCGCGACAACGGATTTCGCGCCGGTCATGACCAGGCTTTTGTCGAAGAATCCGGACATTCTCTGCCTTGACACCTGCTATGCGGACTATGTTCATCCGCTTTGCGAACAGGCGTTCCAGCAGGGTTTCAAGGGCACAATCCTGTCGTGCACCGCGGATTTCTATCCCAAGATCATCGAGAAAACATCTAAGGAATTCATGGAAGGTTTCATCTTCCAATTCCCGGATTTCGATGACCCGGCACTCAATGACGATCGCGTCAATTTCAACAAGCCGAATGAGTTCTTTGCGGAATATGCAAAACGTTTCGGCGAAGCGGAATGGAGCGCGGTATCCTGGGAATATGCCTCGATCATGGACTTGTGGGCGGATGCCGCCTCGAAGGCGGGGTCGGTTGAACCAGCCGATATTCTAACTGCCATGAAGTCCGGCAAGGGCAAGCATGCCTTTGGCGATGCCGAATGGTGGGGTGAGGAGCTGTTTGGTATCCAGAACGCGCTGGTGGGTAACTGGCCGGTTGTGGTGATCGAAAACGGCAAGGCCGTCATCAAGGAGTATCGGTCAATTCCCGCCTGGTGGGAAAAACATAGCGACCTGATGATCAAGCATTTCACGGCTCTTGGCCAGATGTGGAACCAGCGCGGCTGATCCGCTGCTGATCGGAGGCGCCCCGAACAGGGCGCCT
The DNA here is from genome assembly GCA_963669285.2 of Rhizobiaceae bacterium. Lineage (GTDB taxonomy): Bacteria > Pseudomonadota > Alphaproteobacteria > Rhizobiales > Rhizobiaceae > JAWKWH01. Next base: position 191,398 of record CAXXSI010000014.1, read on the forward strand.
TCCTCCCGCCGGCCTCTCGTGCGACTGTTCGGGAGGCCGTTCCCTGAGTTGCGAACCCTGGCTGCACCATGACCGAACTCATTATGCAAACGATCGTCAACGCGATCTACTCTGCGAGCTATCTGTCGCTGATCGCTGTCGGGTTGGTTCTGATATTCGGCGTTATGGGCGTTATCAATTTCGCCCATGGCGAACTCTACATGGCCGGCGCCTATTCGGTTGTCGCGCTGTATTCGATGTTCAACCTGCCGTTCTTTGTTGCGGTTGCCGCCGGATTGGTTTTCGTCGGCGTCCTTGGTTTGATTATGGAATTCGCCCTGTTCAGACCGTTGCGGGACAATCCGCTTGGAGGGTTGATCGCCTCGATCGGTTTCCTCCTGATCCTGCAGACCGCAGCCGTTTTAGGTTTCGGCGTGCGCATGGCCCATATCAAACCCCCGACACAGGCCAAGATCGAAGTTATGCAGGGCGTGGTGCTGACCCATCAGAGGCTCTATGTCATCATTGCCGCTTTTGTGCTGCTCACCGCGCTTTACATCTTCCTGCGCAAGACCAAATTCGGCTGGGCGATGCGTGCCTGCGCGCAGGACCGCGAAGCCGCGGCGCTGCAAGGGATTTCGCTTAACCAGATCACGCGAATTGCCATGTTCATCGGCGCGGGCCTTGCCGGTGTTTCCGGCGCGCTGACCGCGCCTCTGGTCAGCCCGACACCGTTCATGGGTCATTCCGTTATCGTCACCGCATTTATCATCATCGTTGTCGGCGGAATCGGCCAGTTGGAAGGAGCGGTCGTCGCGGCGGTCCTTTACGCATTTGTCCATACCTTCGTCACCACATTCTATGACGGCGTTATCGCCGACATTGTCGGTCTGCTCTTGATGCTGCTGGTTCTCGTGGTCAAGCCAACCGGTCTGTTTGGAGCCAAGGAACGTGCCTGAACGCAATCTTGCTCTGATCAGCTGGATCTTCGGCGCTGCACTTCTGGCAGTGCTGATCGCCCTGCCGAACCTGCTCAGCTATTCGCAGCGGGAAATCCTGGTGTTGCTGGTCATCAATGTATTGCTGGTGTCCAGCTACCGGCTGATGACGCTGACCGGCGAGTGGTCGCTTGGACATGTGGTCATCATGGGTGTGGGCGCCTATGCGAGCGCTCTCATATCCAAACGGCTCGGCGTGCCTGTGCCGATTTCGATGCTGCTTGGCGCGTCAGCATCGGCATTGATGGCTGCAGCGTTGAGCTTCCCGTTGTTCCGGATGAAAGGGTTTTATTTCCTGATCGGTTCATTCGCCGCAGGCGAGGTGATCCGGCTGTTCTGGAAGTATTTCACATTCCCGTTTGGCGGCGCCAAGGGCCTCAAGCTGATACCGTCATTCCCGGATATCGGCACGATCTCGTTCTTTGAGCCGGAAAACTACTACCTGTTCTGCCTGGTCGTTGTCTCGGTCAGCCTGTTCATCCTCTACCGCATCGAACGCTCACGCATCGGCCTGACCTTTCATGCCATCCACTGGCAGGACAAGCTCGCCGAATCCGTCGGTGTCGATACGTTTCGCTACCGCACGCTCGCCTTCGTCATCTCTTCGTTCTTCGCCGGATTGTCGGGCACGCTGCTGGCCCACTATATCGGCACGATCAATCCGACCCGGTTTGACGTTGAAGAAATGGTCTACGTGCTGGTCTGGGCGATCGTCGGCGGAACGGCAACATTCTACGGGCCGATCCTCGGCGTTGTCGTGCTGACCGTCATCAATGAGATCATATTGCGGTCGCTCGGCCTCGATACGGCCCGACCGATGATTTACGGCGCCATTCTGATCGCCTCGGTCCTGTTCCTGCCGGATGGTATCGAAAGCCTGGTTGAAAAAGCCAAGGCGCGTCTTTTAGGCCGTGGCCGCACCGGTCAGGGCCAAAGGGCGGAAGCTGCGACCGCATTGCCCGACAAGGCCGACAACCAGGGGCAGGTGGCGCGATGAGCGATGCAATTCTCGAAGTTCGCAACCTGACCCGCCAGTTTGGCGGCCTTGTTGCCGTCAACTGCCTGAATTTCTCGGTGGAACGGGGTGCAATTCACGGATTGATTGGTCCAAACGGTGCCGGCAAGACCACCACGTTCAACGTGATCAGCGGATTTTACGCACCGACGTCAGGTCAAGTGATCTACGATGGCCGCGACATTTCCGGTATGAAGACCGCATCGCTGGCTTCCATCGGTCTGGTGCGAACGTTTCAAGGCACAACCCTGTTCAAAGAGTTCTCGGTCATCGACAATGTGCGCGTCGGTTGTCACGGCTCGTCCGGTGCCGGATTTATCTCGCGCATTCTGGGCAGCGACGCGGAAACGGAGCGGGCGGCGACCCGGAAATCCGAGGAGCTTCTGGAGTTTTTCGGCCTGAGCGAATTCAGGGACGAGCTGGCTTCCAACCTTTCGCATGGCCATCAGCGCGCGCTTGGAATGGCCGTGGCGCTGGCTGCCGATCCGAAGATCATCCTGCTTGATGAACCGTTTACCGGCATGAACCCGGAAGAAACGCGGCGCATGATGGAGCTGTCGCGCGATGTGCGCGATCGCGGCATCACCGTCATGCTGGTCGAACACGACATGCAGGCGATCATGGGGCTTTGCGACCGCATCACCGTGATGAATTTCGGCGCGCTTTTGACCGAAGGAACACCCGACCAGGTGCGCTCCGATCCGGCGGTCATCAAGGCCTATCTCGGGAGCACCGTCGATGCTGCTTGAGGTCAAGGACATTCATGTTCACTACAACAAGGTGGCGGCGCTGAAGGGGGTGTCGCTCGAAGTGCCGACCGGCGGTATCGTCACCATTATCGGCGCCAACGGCGCCGGCAAGAGCACGACGTTGCGGGCTATTTCCGGGCTTGAGACCGCCAGCCAGGGCGAAATCTGGTTCGACGGGCAGCGCATCGACAAGCTGCCGCCGGCGAAAATCGTCGAACATGGTATTGCGCAAGTGCCGGAAGGCAGGCGCATATTTCCCGACCTTACGGTGGAGGAAAATCTTCGAACCGGCGCGTTCCTGCGCAAGGACAAGCAAGCCATTGAACGCGACCTCGAAAACGTGTTTGAGCATTTCCCCCGGTTGCGCGAACGCCGCACCCAGTGGGCGAAGACGCTTTCGGGCGGCGAGCAACAGATGGTCGCGATCGGCCGCGCGTTGATGTCCGATCCGAAACTGTTGCTCCTCGATGAACCCTCGATGGGCCTGGCGCCGGTGATGTTCCAGGAGATCGCGGCGATCGTCGTCGAGATCGTCAAGCAGGGCGTTCCGGTTATCCTGGTCGAGCAAAATGCCGAGCTGGCCCTGGGTTTGGCGAATTACGCCTATGTTCTCGAAACGGGTAATGTCTCACTTGAGGGGGAGGCGAAAGAGTTGCATGAAAATGAGCATGTCAAGCGAGCCTACCTCGGTGGTTGACAACTGGAGCGATCAGGAACTGCTGAAAGCCGGCTGGACCGACGCCGATCTTGAATGGGAACACGCTACCGCGGAATTTACCGGTTGCCTTGCCGACAATCAGTTCGATGAGGCCGCAAAACTGGCTGGCCGCGCCCTGTTCCTGTCGCGCAACGAGTTTTCGGCGGGAGATCCGAGACTGGCGACCGCCCTGGCCAATCATGCGTACTGCCTGGCAATTGAAGGCGACAGGAATCTGGCTGACAAAATGATCGGCGAAGCCCGCAACGAGTGGAAGAACAGCCGGCTGTGGATCGAATCCATGAAGGCGTCGCGGGTCGCGCGATCATCCATGTTTCATCTGCGCATGGAACTGCGCCACCGCGATACCTATGAGGAGAACTGGCGAACCAAATGGCGTCAGATGGCCGACAGCGCATCCGAGCGCGTTAAGCTTCAGCTTCCGAAGACAGCACCAAACCGCGTTGCGGCCGCCGAGGCGTTGAGCCGATGGCAACGTTCCCGCCCGGCGATGCTCAACGATACGCGCAAACTCATGGCTGCAACCTATCTGCTGTTGCCCGGCGTTTGATCCGGATACGCGCTAGAGCAGCTTTGACCCTTTCGGAGTCATTCTGCTCTAGAAATCCCGCATCAGGGTCGCGCTGAACTTCCGTCATCTGCAGTTTGACGAACTCGACGGCGCTTTCGATGTCCCGCGAACAGATTGCATCGAACAGCGAACGCAGATTCTTCTTGTATTCCCTGATCCGGTTTGGCGACAGCAGCTTTTCCCTGCTCTCCACGTCCGTCGAACTGCTTCGTACGATGGTGACAACCTTGTACAGCGCGATCAAAAGCGGATTGCGCGTTCCCTCGGCCAGGCAAGAATAGAAATCCTCGTCACAGCGGGAAAACTCGACCGCATCCGTGGTTATCGCATCCATCCGCTCGATAATGGCGCGCAGCTTCGAAATGTCCTTACTCGACATGTTGATGACGGTCAGCCGGGCAATTTCCGGTTCGAGGATCGAACGCACGACGATCAGTTCGAGCGGACTGGTCAGGTCTGCGACATCGGCAAGATTGATCGTCGGGATTTCCGCCGTCGCTGCCGCCGGCATCGTGTCTGCTGTTGCCGGGCGCGGTATGGGTACCGGCGAATCCCGATCCGGTGCAACCGTGGTCTTGGCGTTGATAAAGGTTCCGCTGCCCGGTTTGCGAACAACAAGTCCGGAGTTTTCCAGAATGTCCAATCCCCGTCGAAGCGTTGTTCGCGAAACAGCATACTCGGTGGCAAGATCGCGCTCAGCCGGCAGTCGCTGCCCATCCTCGTATTCTCCGGCGAGAATCTTCGCACCCAGTTTCAAAGCCAGCGACTTTGCAACACCGCGCGAAACATCTGGAAGAAAATCTCCTTCAGACAAGCGTCGTTCCTTGGTCAGCAATTCGTTCAACAGATCCCTCGTCTTTCCGGCCGCGGGCCGGTTGGTCTTTTTTGTAAACCGAAATCGGTATCTTTATCGATTCACATGTATCCATAAACGCGGAAATTGCAAATCCGTCATCCAATGGTTTCGATATTGATTTTGGTATGCAAACCAATTTCAAAGCCTCTCAACGATCAATCTTCTGATTATTCATTATTATTCAACGACTTGGTAGTGTTTAGGCACCTAGATAGTATCGCATCTCATACCAATATAGACCAATTTCAATAAATTCTCCCATCTGGCTTTTTTTGGTTTGATTCAATTGGTATTCCACTATAGCATACCGGTTGAGCTTATGATACCAATTTATGGTGCCAGCGAGAAATTGGTTTATTTTATGATACCAATATCCGAGCGCCGAATTTGGGACATGTAGCGCTCCCGGCGGGAGGAAATGCCGGAAAAGGATAAAAGGAGGAGATCCATGCCACGCAATCCCAAGCACGATTGTCTGTTCGAGCCGATCCAGATTGGTCCGAAGACGATGAAAAACCGGTTCTATCAGGTTCCCCACTGCATCGGTGCGGGATCCGAAAAGCCGGGAACCCAGGCGGCAAACCGTGGCATGAAGGCGGAAGGCGGATGGGGCGCCTGCTGTACCGAATACTGCTCAATCAGCCCGGAATCGGACGACACCCATCGGGTGTCAGCGCGAATCTGGGATGAAGGCGATGTGATAAACCTGCGCCATATGAATGATGAGCTGCACAAGCACGGCGCGCTTGGCGGTATCGAAATGTGGTACGGCGGTTACCATGCACCAAACCTGGAATCGCGTGCGGTTCCGCGCGGCCCCTCAAGCGGCGCATCGGAATTTGAATATCTGACATACGCTCATGAGGCCGACGAAGACGACGTTAAGCACCTGATCCAGATATATGCAGAGGCTGCGAAGCGGGCCGAGCAAGCCGGTTTTGACATTGTCTATGTCTATGGCGGCCATTCCTATCTGCCGCTTCAATTCCTCTCACCATTCCACAACAAGCGCACCGACGGATATGGTGGTTCGTTTGAAAACCGGGCCCGTTTCTGGATTGAATCGCTCGCAGCGGTGAAAGAAGCTGTCGGCGAAAACTGCGCCATCGCAACCCGTCTGGCCATCGATTCATTGTACGGACCAGGTGGCGTCGAGGTTGGCGACGACGGCCTGAAATTCGTCGAACTTGTCGCCAAGGAAGGCGTGCTGGACGTCTGGGACGTCAATATCGGCGATATTGCCGAATGGGGCGAAGACGCCGGGCCATCGCGCTTCTACAAATCCGGTCATCAGCGGCCGTGGACAGACGAGGTCAAGAACCTCAGCAAAATCCCGGTACTCGGCGTCAGCCGCGAAACCAGCGCCGATGACATGGCCGCCCACATCCAATCGGGACGCCTGGACATTATTGGTGCAGCACGCCCGTCGATTTCAGATCCGTTCCTGCCGCAAAAGATCGACGAAGGCCGTATCGAGGATGTGCGCGAATGCATCGGCTGCAACGTTTGCATTTCGCGTTGGGAAATCGGCGGCCCGCCCATGGTCTGCACACAGAATGCAACCGCGAACGAAGAATACCGGCGTGGCTGGCATCCGGAGAAATTCAACAAGATCAAGACGGAGGAATCCGTTCTGGTTGTCGGTGCAGGACCCGCCGGCATGGAATGCGCCCGGGTGCTCGGCGAACGCGGTTACGATGTCCATCTTCGTGAAGCAACCAGCGAGATCGGCGGCTGTGTGAAAGACATCATGCGGTATCCGGGCCTGTCGGAATGGGCCCGCTTGATCACCTATCGTCAAATTCAGCTCGACAAGCTGAAAAATGTCGAGGTTCACACTGGCGTGGGCGAAATGTCCGCCGATGACGTGCTCGAATACGGCGCCGACAAAGTGGTCATAGCGACCGGATTCAAATGGTCGACAAACGGCACGAGTTCGGTAACCCATGACCCGGTAGAGGGCCTTGATGCGTCCCTACCCCATATCTGCACGCCCGATCAGATCTATGCGGGCAAGGAGGTTGGCCAAAAGGTTCTGATCCTCGACGCCGACGGGTATTACACCGGCGTGTCGATGGCGGAAATGATGGTCGACCAGGGCAAGGACGTCAATCTGATCACATCGCTTGGATCGGTCGCCCCCTATACACATTTCACATTGGAAGCACCCAACCTGCATCGCATGATGTACGAAAAGGGCATCCACGAGAAAACGCTTCATTGGGCGGAGAAGATCGAGGAAGGCGTCGCCACGATCTACTATCTGTATCGTGACGGTTATAAGCGCGATAGCGCGCCGACCCTCGGCAAGATGCCGCGCAAAGTCGGTACCGATGTGATCAAGATGGAGTTCGATACTTTGATCGCGTGCACCGAACGGGTTCCGCAGGACAAGCTGTTCCGGGAGCTGAAAGCGCGTAAATCCGAGTGGGAAGACAACGACATTCAGGGCGTTTACGCTGCCGGAGATTGCTACGCACCCGGCCTGCTGGCGGACGCCATCTTCTCCGGTCATCGGATTGCCCGCGAATTCGAATCGGCCAATCCGCAACTTGCGCAGCCCTGGATCCGCGAACGCCAGGTCTGGGGTCACGAGACCTATCCGAAAATCACCGATCGCGAAGTGCTCGGTTAACCGAGTGCACCCCGTCGTGGCGGCCTGACCCTCCGGGCCGCCACGACGGCTATTCGCATCAAGGCCGAAGCGGCGAATAGAACCGCGGCCATCTCGGTGGGAGGAGAAGAATTCCAGTGGAAACACGCGAACTATTCTGGTCGTTGGGCACCTCATCAATCGTTGTGTTCTACGTGGTCGGCTTTGCCGCCATGGCCATGTTCGCGTTTGGCTGCTGGCGCCACTATGCCAAATACCGCCGCGGTGCGTCAGTCGCCGGCGCGGTGGATGTGGCCGCCGGCATTCGACGAATGGTCAGCGACGTTCTCAGTCATCGCACACTGGTACGCCGCGACCACTATGCCGGACTGGCCCATGCCGGTATCTTCTTCGGCTTTGTCATTGCTGCGATCGGCACCGCCATCATCACCCTCGAATACGATATTCTGGCGCCGCTGTTCGGCGTGCGTTTCTGGCACGGCAATTTCTATCTGTTGTTCAGCCTGGTGCTCGATCTCGGACACCTCGCCCTGACAATCGGCATCATCATGATGATGGTACGCCGGGCCTCCTTCGGGCTTGCGAAGTTAAATTATCTGCGCGCCTACCGCGGCGAAACCGAACTGCGGCCAAAGGCAAAGACGTGGCGCATTGAAGACTGGATATTCCTGTCGGTTCTGCTGGTCATAGAGATTTCGGGATTTGTCCAGGAAGCCGCACGGCTTTTGATGGACAAGCCCGAATGGGCGGCCTGGTCACCGGTCGGTCTGGCGCTCGCCAACCTGTTTGCCGCACTCGGCATGACGGAGGCGACGGCTGCTGCGATCCGCGGTGCCAATTGGTGGATGCACGGTGTCCTTGCGCTTGCCTTCACCGGAGCGATTCCCTGGTACAAGGCCAAGCATATCGTGGCGGTGCTGGGATCGCTGGCGACACGGGCGCAAAAGCCCTTGTCCTGTCTTCCGCGTGAAGATGACAACGCCGCGACCGCCGGCATTTCAGACATCTCGCAGTTTTCCTGGAAGGACATGCTAAATTTCGACGCTTGTACGAAGTGCGGGCGCTGCCATGAGGCGTGCCCGGCGCGCAATGCCGGTTTTCCGCTTAGCCCGCGCGATCTCATTCTCGATCTTCGCACCCACAATGACACCGCGCAGGGCCAGCCAGGTGACGCGACCGAATTGATCGGCGATGTCATCGATCCCGAAACATTGTGGGCATGCCGTAGCTGCGGGGCCTGCCAGGAGATCTGCCCGGTCGGCATCGAGCATCCGCCGATGATCGTGCAGATGCGCCGTCAGCTCGTCGAGCGTGGCGAGATGGATCCGCTGTTGCAGGGCACACTCGACACGATTGCGGCGACCGGCAACAGTTTTGGCGAGAACGCCCGAAAGCGTTCGGCGTGGACGCGCGAACTCGAATTTGCGGTCAAGGATATCCGTAACGAGGCAGCGGAATCGCTTTGGTTCGTTGGCGACTACGCGTCCTTCGATCCGCGGAACCAAAATGTCAGCCGCGCCTTTGCCTCGCTGTTGAAGGTCGCCAGAGCCGATTTTGCCTTGCTCCACGAGGGCGAGCGCAATTCCGGCAACGACGTGCGCCGGGTCGGCGAGGAGGGCCTTTACGAGACGCTGGTGGAAAGCAATCTGGAGGTCATGACGGGTGTTAAACCGTTTTCGCGCATCATCACCACGGATCCGCATTCCTACAATACGATCCGCAATGAGTATCCCGAGTTTGGCGAAGTCGCGACGGTGGAACACTATTCTTCCGTTCTCGCCGACCTGCTTGCGGCCGGAAAGCTGAAGGTCACAAAACCGCTTGCAAAGAGAGTGACGTTTCACGACCCGTGTCACCTCGGCCGGCTCAACGGCGGCTATGAAGCGCCGCGCAGGGTGCTGGAAGCGATCGGCTGCGAAATCGTCGAAATGCCGCGCAACCGGGACAACTCGTTTTGTTGCGGAGCCGGCGGCGGCCGCATCTGGATACCCGATCCGCCGGGAATTGAGAAACCATCCGAAAACCGAATGCATGAGGCCGCCGGTCTTGGCGGAATCGACATTTTCGTTACCTGCTGTCCAAAGGACCTGACCATGTTTGAAGATGCACGCAAGACAAGCGGCCACGAGGCCGATTTCGTGGTGCAGGACATCGCCGAACTGGTGGCCGAAGCCATCGAGCTGGATTCCCTGTCATTGAAGGATCTGCCGCCGATGGCCGAGCGGCTGACCGATGCCATCGCCACACGCATCGCTGAAGTTGTCGCTACACGGCTTGACGAGGGTGCTGGCGCTCAAGCTCGATGCCTTGTCACGGGCGACGCCGCCCTCGCCCGCCGCGGCACCGCCGGCGGAACCGGTCGATGAACCATCTCCCGCAGCCGATCCTGCCGCAGCCGAGCCTGTCAGCGCACCTGAGCCGCAACCGGAACCGGCAGCAAAAACGCCTTCGGGGCCCGGTCTGCCGGTACTGCCGCCGCTTGCGCCCATGGATTGGGACAACATTGCGCCGTTTGAAGCGGCAAGTTTCGACGACTACACCGCGCCCGACAAAACCGGTCTGCGGATTTTGGTCACGATCAAACATGCCGCCCAGTTGGGTGATGAATACGAGTTCACAGCCGACGGATTGGATATCGCCGGCGAATACCTGGAACACGATCTCAACGAATGGGACGATGCGGCGCTTGAGCAGGCGCTGCTGCTGGTCGAAGCGCTGGGCGGCGGCGAGGTGGTCGCCGTGTCTGTCGGTCCGGAGGAAGCCGACAAGTCGCTGCGCAAGGCATTGGCCAAGGGTGCCGACCGGGCCATTCGCATCTGGGACGAGCGGCTGCGGCTGGCGGATCCTGTCACGATCGCGCGCGCCGTCGCCGGTGTTGCGGCAAAGGAGCAGCCTGATCTCGTTTTGACCGGAACGCAATCCTCCGACCATGCGCACGGGTCCACCGGCACGGCGCTGGCACGCATCCTCGGCCTGCCGCATGGGGCGGTGATTGCCGCGGTCGAATGGGACGGCAAGGCCGCGATGAAAATCACGCGCGAATTGGAAGGCGGTACGCGGCACGTTTTCGAAATGCCGGCGCCCGCGGTTCTGGCGATCCAGACCGGCACGAACGTTCCGCGATACGCGACGATGCGGATGATCAAGCAGGCCAAGAAAAAGCCGCTTGAGGTGCTCGATGGCGCGGTGCTGATCGACGGCGGCGCCGGATACAAGGTCAGACGCATGTATACGCCCGTACAGGAAAAGGCCGAGATGCTCGAAGGCAGCGCCGACGAAGTGGCCGCGCGCATTGCCGATTTGATCCGCGATCGGAAGGGGAATTGAAGATGGCCGGAATACTGGTTGTTGCCGAGCAGGTCGACGGTGTCTTGCGGGACATATCGGCGGAACTCATCGGCGCGGCAAACACGATAAAGCAAGATATCGGCGGTCCACTGGAGGTCGTCGTGGTCGGCAGTTCGCCTCAGGATTTGGCAGGCTCGCTCAACCTGGAGGGTGTCGACAGGATTTATTGCGTCTCGGCTGCAGGCGATCATTTCGATCCGCTCGCTTACGAGCAGGTGGTGTTCGAAATCGGCACCAGAGCAAAACCGTCGCTGATACTGGTCGGCCATACCTCGAGCGGCATGGCATACGGTGCGGCGGTCGCGGCGAGACTCGGCTCCGGCTTTGCCAGCGACGTCTTCAAGCTTTCGATGGATGGCGAGGAATTCGTCGCAACCCGCAGCGCTTACGGCAACAAGGTCGAAATGGAGCTGGGTTTTTCAGGCAAGGGCGTGGTGGTGCTGACCCTGCGCGGAGCCACCTTCGTACCGCCGGAAAATCCCGGAAACGCTGAAATCGAAACCGTGGAGGTTGACCTGTCGGCGCTGGAAGGCATGTCGACCCATGTCGAGTATCAGGAAGCGCCACCTTCCGACATTGATATCACCAAGGCCGATTTCATCCTGTCGGTCGGACGCGGCATCCAGGACAAGGATAATCTGCCGCGTTTCTCCGATCTTGCAGACAGGCTCGGTGCGACCTTCGGCTGCTCACGTCCGATCGTCGATGCGGGCTGGCTGCCCAAACCGCACCAGGTCGGCCAGTCCGGCAAGGTCGCATCGAACTGCAACCTCTATCTGGCGCTCGGCATATCCGGCGCCGTCCAGCACCTGTTCGGCATGAAACATGTCGATACGATCATCGCGGTGAACACGGATCCCGATGCACCGATCTTCAACGTCGCGACATATGGAACTACGGTCGATCTGTTTGAATTGACCGATGCATTGGAAAGACATTTCAACTGAACCGAAATCTCTGACGAAAGGAACACATCATGAGCGAGAGCACACGCACTTCAGTCCTGTCCGACCGGCATCGCGCACTCGGATCCGAACTCGGCGATTGGAACGGCATGGGCGTCGCATGGGATTATGCAACAGATCCTTGCGATGAACACGACGCGGTTCGCACCGCAGCCGGGCTGTTCGATGTTTCCGGTTTGAAAAAGGTCTTTGTGCGCGGTGCAGATGCGTTGAGCGTCGTCGATCATGTGATCACGCGCAACATGCAGATGATCACACCTGGCCGCTCGGCCTACGGACCCAACCTGACCGAGCAGGGGACCATCTGCGACGACGCGATCATCTTCAATCTCGGCGACAACGAATACATGGTCGTTCACGGATCCGGCAAGTGCATGGAACGGCTGCAGGAATCGGCAAAAGGCAAGAATGTCGACATCGAGTTCGACGATGATTTGCACGACATATCGCTGCAGGGACCCAAGGCGACCGCTTTTCTTGATGCACACACCCCGGCCGATCTTGCCGGGCTCAAATATTTCCATCAGGTCAAGACCGAGTTGTTCGGTCATCCCGCCACAATCTCACGCACCGGATATTCCGGCGAGCGTGGCTACGAGATCTTCTCCCGGGCTGATCATGTCGGCGATATCTGGGACCAGATCGCCGGTCTCGGCGCGGCTGAAGGCATTATGCCGTGCTCGTTTACCTGTCTCGACAAAATCCGCGTGGAAGCAGCGCTTCTGTTCTACCCGTACGACATGACCGAGGATAACTCGCCTTGGGAGGTCGGTCTTGGATGGTCGATTTCGAAAAAGGGCGATGACTACCGTGGCCGCGATGCGACGATGGCGCTTCAGGGCAAGGAGAAAATCAAGGTCGTCGGCATCGCCGCTGATCACGATGATATCCTGGCAGGCGGCGAAAAGCTTCTGCACAACGGCAGCGAGGTCGGCGTGGTCAACTCGCCCGCCTATTCGCACCGGATGAAAAAATCGCTGGCGCTGGTACATGTCTCACCGGAGGCATCGGCACCCGGTACCAAACTGCGGGTCGAGGGCGACATTTCCTGTGACGCAACGGTGGAGACGACACCGTTCTATGATCCGCAGAAAACCAAGACGCACTCCTGAGATGGATTGCAGCCATCTTCGTCGCGGGTCGGTCGGAGCAACGGTGAACGGGTTCCAGCCATGATCGGCATGGATGAAGCCCGGGCGCAGCACCGTGTTCGCAGCGTCAGGTGGGGTTACATCTGGGCGTTGTCGTGCGCGGTATTGTGGGGTGCCTGGTATCTGCCGGGCACCGCGATCTGGAGCGTTGAACCCTACCGTGCGATGAACTTCGCCGATACCGGCCAGTTTCTGCTGGCCGCGGCGGTTATCACGGCGCTAAGCTCCGTTGCCGTATTGCTGGTTCTGCTGGCATGGCTGACGATGCTGGAAAAACTGGGCGAGTACCGGCGCACCATGCGGCGGTTTTCCACTCTGTCCAAATGGTATTTTCTCGCCGCCATATTCGGCGGTCCGTGCGCGCTTTTCGGTTCGTACCTGGCGATCGGCTATGTCGGACCCATCTTTGCCGCTGTCGCCGCGCTGCTCTATCCGATCGTCGGCGCAACCCTGGCACGGCTCTGGTACGACGAGAAAATCACCAAAAGAGCTGCCATCGGAATCCTCGTCATCGTCAGCGGCGGCGTGGCCATATTCGCCCCCGGCATCTTTTCGGAATCCTCCGGCGCCGGCGACAATGCCTGGATCGGTTACGCCGGTGGCGCGATGGCGGCGTTTGGCTGGGGTGTTGAAGGGGCAATAGCCGGCCGGGCGCTTGACGTGTCCGATCCCGACGTCGGGATAACGGCGCGTTTTACCGCCGAAGTGATCTACTGGCTTTTCATCATTTTGCCGGCGGCGACATTCTTTTTCGGCATGCCGGTATCAGAGACCGTGATTGCCACGTTCAATGCCTGGGCCATGGTCTGGATCGCGCTGGCAGGGCTCAGTTTCGGATTGTGCTATGTGGCCTGGTACAAATCGTTTCCGCTGATTGGCGTCGGACGGGGACAGGCGATCGGCGCGCTGTACGGCGTTTTCGCGGTCATATTTCTGGCCATCTTCGCTTCGCGTTACCCCGACCTCAATTTCCTGCTTGGCCTGGCCTTGTCGGTCGCCGGGGGGTTTTTGATGATCACCGAAGACAGCCAGGTGGTCGAGGTCGTACGCGATCCGCATAACGGCAAAGCGAAAAGACCGGACCGGGTATCACAATCGCGCGACGATTTTCAGAAAATCCACATGAAGGGTTTCGTATTGCAGGCGGTCGCCGGCTCATCGGACGGTTTGTGGGATCACGAAATCGCCACGTCGGTCAGGCGTGAATATGGATATACCGGGCACTATTGGAACGGTGAGATACGCGCGACACTGACCGACCTCCACTCCGGCGCTTTGATCGAGGAGCTACAGGACGACCTCGATGACGGCAGCTATTTCGCCAATGGAAAGATCCTGATGAAGTTCCGCTTGACGCCGCTTGGAGCGAGACGACTTGCCGAAACGGGACTTGCATGACCGGGGGAATGGAACATGTCTGAATTCTGGGGATTTGACGGCGCGCATCTGATTGCAATCGGCATGATCTTGATCCTCGCCGGCGGCTGTTTTTACATGGCGCGAACGTGGGGTTCGCGCCTGTGAAAACGATGGCAATGGGACAACAGTCCATTGCGGGAAGCGGAAATTCAGATTGTCGGTCCGGGGCCGCTGGGCGGCCCCGGAAACCTTTGCCAGGTGCTACTCTGCAGGTGCGGCGGCCGTCACCTCCGCGAGGTCGCGCGACTTGCGGAAACACGCGGCCAGCAAGAAGAACGAGATGGCCAGTATGATCCCGAACAGCAGGATCAGATAGCCGTACATCAGCCAGCCTTCCTGATTCCAGGCCGCAAATCTACGCGGCATTCCTGCTGCACCGGCGGCCAGGAATGACCAGTCGAGACCCATTGCGGCGATGGTGAACAGCGCCACGAACCAGTTGCCGAGCCGGATGTTGATCTGCCTGCCGGTCATCACCGGGTAGTGGTGTATGAACACCCCGATCCACATGAACGACATGGCGATCAGAACCGCCATGGTATGACCTGCCTGCCACATGGTGCCATGCAGCTGGAACGACCAGGCGACGTTCGAGGTGATGATCGCGCTGACGCCGTCCATGATATAGAGCGTAAAACCCATCAGCACCGCCATCAGGCCGGGTTCCATGCGGATACCGTGCTTCCAGATAGTGGCGCTGACCGTGAAGATGGTCAGGGCGGCACCCACGCCTGTTCCCCAACTCATGATGTTGCCGTGGTAGGAGAGCGCCGCGGGCAGCGCCGGGAACATCGTGAAGAAGTGGTGGAAGAACGACGTAACCGACGTCAGCAGCAGGATCCACAGTGCCAGGTTTGCCAATCTGTCGCTGTAGAGCTTGCGGGTTCCGTCCGCCAGATAAAGCGGCAGGGTTGCATAGACGGCACTGACCACCATGATCGCCATGGCTTCCATCAGGTTGTGGGCGAAGATGTAGAACACAAACTGGAACACCATGGGATCGGTTGCCCAGGTGATCCACGCCATCGGCAGAATTCCGTACAGCGCCAGCAGCACTGCGCTGGCCACGATAATGAGCGGCGTACCCATGATCAGCAGCACAAAGGCCGCCATGGCCATGCCCAGCATTCCGGGATCGCGCAAGGTGCGAGGCGAAAGAATCAGGTCCTCACGCGGCCTGTCGAAAAACAGCATCTTTATGGTCAGAACCGGATAAATCAGGATCACGGAAATCAACACGCCGGCGATGCCGGTGAAGCCGAGGATCACGTGCCACATGTCCCATTGACCGGTTTCCACGCCGACGATCGGCAGCGGGAACATGACCGCGTAGCTGATCTTCAGACCGCTCAGGACCGCGACCGACAGCAGCGCGCCGCCGATATTCATGCACCAGAAAAACGCTGCCGGCAGGAATCCGGTTACCGGAGAGCCGATGCAGCCGGCCGCACGGTGAATGCCGACCGCGGCCATCAACTGAAACATGAAAGGAAAGGCCATGGCGGCGCCGTGGGCGGTAATCGCCGTATAAAAAAGACTGCTGTCGAGTTCGAGAATCTGCGTCAGCGGCATCGAAATGCCGAGCAGAATGGCGATCGTCAGCCAGATGAAGGACGCCATCATCATCAGAGCCGGCCAGGCGCTGATTTCTTCCAGACCGGTGCTCGTATCTATCTTGAACATCCGCCCGAATATCGGTGTCCGCTCAACCAGTGTCGTTGCGAATTGCATAACCAGATCCTCCCTAGCTGGATGATTGGGCGACGATGATTTCGTCATTCATGTCATGATGGGCCGCACCGCAATATTCGAGGCAGCGGACCTTGTAGGTGCCGGGTTCCTTGAACGTGTGGATCAGCGAAGACGGCCCGACACCGGGCACGAGCATCATCGTGAAAATGACATGACCATTGGGATGATAGATCGCAAATCCATGCACGGTATCAACGGCATTGGCGTTGAACCGCACCGCTTGCCCGACATTGAATTCCTGTTCCGAAAAATCGTAACTCCACGACTCGGCCTTGACGCTGACATCGACAACGTTCTGTTCAACCGCGGCTGCATTGGCCGTGTAGACGGCCGGAATGTACTGGATGCTCGCCAGATTGACTATCAGGAACGAGATGACCACCAATGCCATCCAGCCGTTTTTGGCCCTGGATATGCTGGATTCCGACACATCGTTTAATTGCACGTTTGGCCGTGATCGGCGGAAAACGATGTAAAAAAATCCGAGTATGAAGGGTATCTGGAACAGCAGTAAGATACTGAACGCCCCCCATCCGGTCTGGTAAATGAAATCCTGCATGCTGGTCCCTCCTTTGTCATCCGCACACAATCAAAGGTGCATCCGATATCCCCAAGCGCGCTTTTCTGCCCCCGGCTATTCTCCTCCTGCCGCAACAGTTCCTGCGACGATGCGATTACCGAAACCGGAAATCGCGTTTTCGGTGTGCTGCATAATTTTGTTTGCTGTGGCCTGCAGTCCCATTTTGTGAATGTGCGAGGTCGCGGCGACGACGCCGATGCTGCACAACACACCGGCTCGTCCCAGGATCGCCGGCACGGCAATGCTGGTCACGCCGACATCGATTTCTTCGTCACAAACGGCAAATCCCCGTTGTTTCGTCGCGCGCAGCTCCTCGAAAACGGCATCCTTGCCGGTCCGCGTTTTATCCGTGAAGGCGGTGTTGTCCGAACCAAGCAGTGCATCCACCTCATCGTCCTGCAGGTAGGCAAGGATAGCCCGCGCTGCCGAACAAGCGTGAGCGGGGCGGACATTCAATCCCGGATGGATATGGGGAACGGTTTTGTCGGTTGGCGTGACGGCGTGTACCGTTTCGACAAGTCTGCCATTCACCCGGCCGAGAAAAGCCGTCGCCATCGTCTCATCGGACAGGCTGATCATTTGATCCCGGAATCCCGCAATGATCTGGTCAGTGCTTGCCCCGGTCACGATCGTACGCAGGAACCGGTCGCTCAGCTCATATTTCTTGCTGTTGCAAATGCGCTGCAGAACGCCTTCGTTTTCCAGCATCCCGAACAGGCGGTAAACCGTGGCCTGCGGCAGCTTCAACTGCCGGCACGCATCACCAACGCCCACCGGTTGATTTTGACCGGCGACATAATCGATGATGTGTAACACCCTTCGAACAGACATTTTCTCATTTCATAAAAAGGGTTCTCAAATATTGATAATCCCACTAAAGTCGTATGTCAAACGCCGAAACTGGTGAGCCGACGTGAAACACACCGGTTGCAAACTTTGCGATCTGCCCGTTCCATCGCCACCCATTGAAGATGGCGGACACGCATTTTGCTGCATTGGCTGCCGCGAAGTGTACCGGCAATTCGGCGAAGAAATCCTGCTGAACCGGCCCGCCAAGCCTGCATACGAGCCTGTGCCGGTGCAGGGAACGGAAGCATTCCTGCGCATTGAAGGCATGCATTGCTCATCGTGCGAAATCCTGATCGAGAGCCTGGCGGCGAAGATCGACGGTATCCTGTCGGTCTCGACCAGCTATGCGACCTCGACGGCGCGGGTCGTCTACGATCCTGAACTGCTGAACACTTCACAGCTGCCGGGTCTGCTGAGCCGGTACGGCTACACCGCCCACCTTCGCTCGCAATCGGTCAATCCCGACAACTACCGCATGTCGCTGCTGCGGGCCATCGCAGTCACGTCGCTGGCATCGGTGGTGATGATGCTCTACCTGGCTTTCTACTACCCGACCCATCTGGGCCTGGTCAGCTATGAAGAATTGGAGCCGGTCAAGTTCATCGCCTTCGTTGCCGTGCCACGGGTGATTTTTGTGCTGACGACCGTCCTGCTGATCTACGGCGCGGCACCGATATTCCGGCGGGCCTGGATCGGTTTGCGGGCGCGGGCGCTCAATATGGACAACCTGCTGGCGGTGGCGATCCTCGCTGCCTATGCATACAGCACCGTTCAACTGTTTGCCGGTTCGCTCGATTTATATTTCGACGTGGCCGCGACCATCATCGCGGTGGTGACCATTGGGCGCTTCTTTGAACGCAACGCACGCGACGATGCCACCTGCGCACTCACCCAGATAATGGACGCGGCATCACCTGACGCGCGGGTATTGGTCGACGGCAAATTCGTCCAACGCACCGTCGACGAAATTGAGCCGGGGGACCGGATTGTCATCTGGCCGGGCGAGGTGATTCCGGTGAACGGCAAGATCATCAAGGGCAAGGTGGCAATCGATGAATCGCTGATGACGGGCGAGCCGTTTCCGGTGGCTCGCGGCCCGGGCGAAGAGGTTCTCGGTGGCGCCATTGTCGTCGAGGGCGAACTTGAGATCAGGGTCGGAACGAAAGTGGAAAGCCAGATCGACAACCTGGCCAGGGTGCTGTGGAAAGTCCAAAGCTCGATTGCGGGCGCCCGCGGATTTGCCGACCAGATCGCCAGGTACTTCGTGCCGGCGGTGCTTTTGCTGGCGATCGCGATATCGGGCCTGATGCTGCTTGGCGGTCAACCGCCAAACGTTGCGCTGCTGACCGGATTGGCGACATTGATCGTTTCCTGCCCATGCACGTTCGGTCTCGCCATTCCGCTGGCCTCGGCCGTGGCGGTCAGCAACGGGCTGAAAAGAGGGATCATCCTTTCCAGCGCCGACGTTTTCGACAAGGCGGAAAAAATCGACATCGTCGCGCTCGACAAGACGGGGATCCTGTCGACCGGCGAGATGACGGTGACCAAGACTTTCGGTGCACCTGAAACGGTCGCCTATGCGGCGGCGGTCGAGCGTCGTTCCGCCCATCCGATTGCGCGCGCAATTGCCAGGTTGAACGATGAACATCACGCCGAGAAATTCGTCGTCCATGCCGGCCGGGGCGCGACGGCCGTGGTTGACGGTCATGAGGTCGCCGTCGGGTCGCGAACCCTGTTCGCCACGCTGGGTTGGGAAATACCCGAGGACATCTCGCGAAACGCAGCGAGCGTGGAACCGGGCGAGGGCGTGGTTTCCTATGTCGGCTGGAACGGATGCGCCCGCGGCGCCATCGTCACCCATGATCAGGCCAGGACGGAATGGCGCGATGTCGTGGAACGGCTGCGCAAGCGGGTTCGTGTAGTGCTGCTGACGGGTGCCGAGTGGCCGGGCGAGTATGAAGACAATTTCGACGAGGTTTATTCAGGCGTACCGCCTGATGCGAAGGCGGCGGTCATTCGCCAGCTCCGGTCCCAGGGAACGGTGGTGATGATCGGCGATGGCAGCAATGACGCACCGGGGCTCGCGGCTGCCGATTTGGGCATCGCGTTTGGCGCGCCAACCGCCTTGGCGACCGATGCCGCCGATGTCATCATTCCGGGAAACCGGCTTGAATGGATATTTGATGCGTTCGACCTGATCGCCACGACAAGGCGCAGAATTCGCCAAAATCTGGGCTGGCGTTGTTGTACAATGCGGTTGCGATACCATTGGCACTCACCGGATATCTCAATCCGCTGTTTGCGGCACTCGCCATGGCATCAAGCAGCCTGCTGGTGATCTGGAATTCTTCCAGGCCGATCGGCGACAGCGAGGCGCCCGGGCTGGCCCATGCCACGTTGCGCACCGACCTGCAGGCGCTGGCGCGCGCGCACATGCATCCGGAATAAAAAAGGGACCGATCTTGGAGTTTTCTTATCTGGCTGCATTCATGATCGGATTGCTGGGTTCCACCCATTGCCTCGGCATGTGCGGCGGCATTGTCAGCGTGCTCAATGTGGAGAACCGGCAAAACGCCCGTTCGGCCGCAACCGTGCTGCGCTCCAATTTGAGCTACAATGCCGGACGGATAACCTCCTACGCATTGGCCGGGGCGCTTGTCGGTTTGCTTGGCGCGCTGGTGTCCCATTCGACCCTTGGAACGATCGCCCCGGTCGGCGACTGCTCGCCGGCATCATCATGATCATGCTCGGATTGTACCTGGTCGGCTGGACCCGGTTGCTGATGCCACTGGAGAAGGCCGGATTTTACCTGTGGAAGCGGATCGAACCGCATGGCCGGCAGTTCATCCCCGCAAGAACCGCCGCGCACGCCTATTGCCTCGGGCTGGTATGGGGCTGGTTGCCATGCGGACTGGTCTATTCGGTCCTGGCGATGGCGGCCATAACCGCTTCGCCGATCTCCGGAGCGCTCACCATGCTCTCGTTCGGCGCCGGAACTCTGCCCATGCTGCTGGCGATGGCGGAGCCGCAAAGCTGCTCTATCAAATTGCGCGCAAGCCGATCGCAAGACAGGCCGCGGGTGCCGCCATGATCCTGTTTGGCGTCTATATCTGCTTTGTTGCACTGGGCGGCGGCGAGCACATGCACGCCGGTCATGCCGTCATTGTGCCGGAATTCCCGCTTCAGCCGGAATCATGAACCGAGCTTGATTACTGCTAGCCATCGCGCAGTGCGGATATGAACCGGAAAGCACCGCCAGAAACCGATGGCGGCAAAGACCGCTCCATGGGCATACGCGCCGGTTTCGGCAGGTGTCGACGGCCCCCATGCGCCGCAGCGGTCATGCGAATTCCGCCCGCTTTCGCTTCCGGGCTGCGGTCGTTACCATTCACGACAATCGGATGCGAACTTCACAGCGAACCGGGAACCAGCCTGATGACCCACGCCGGAATGACCGATCTTATCTACTACTGCATGGTTGGAGCGCTCTTTACCCATGAGTTGGATGCAACGAAACGGCATGAGTGGCGCATCCTGCCCCTGACCAGTTTTCTCCCGGAGACTGTCGGCGAACAAACGTTCATCTGGCTCCATCTGCCTTTGTTCACTGTGTTGTTGCTGGGCGGAGAAAGCGGTGAGACGAACGGCGTCCGATTGGGATTGGCGGCATTCGCTATCCTTCACGTCGGTCTGCACTGGCTGTATCGAAAACACCCGGCAAACGAGTTCAACAATCTGAGTTCATGGGCATTGATCCTATCGGCCGGAGCGCTGGGCGCCGCCTATCTGGCGATGAGCGCATTGAGCTGATCGCCAATGCTGTTCGTCGGCTTTTCGCCTTAGCTGCCGATTTCTGCGCCGAAATCAAAATCTGCTTTTTTGCCTCGGCCTAATTATCGGGGGAAGTGGTTGTAAGCTCGCGAAACTCACTTATTATACGTGACATCCGTATGGAGATTTTATGTCCCGGTAAAGTGGGGAGGCAACAGACCTCCCGATGCAAGATCAACAGATGAAACGCTTTCTCAATGTGAGTTCGGCGGTGAGTTGGTTTGTGCTCTCAGAAACAATTGACACTTTAAGCCAGAGATAATCTCGTGGCTCCGACATGAAAGCTGCACCCCATGAAACGGGACTATTCCAAACTCCTGCCGCCGCATATGAAAGGCGACGGAACAGGACGACAATCGTCAACAATCGAAATGCTCGGCTGGCAGCCCTTTTTCGCGCAACAGATCAGCGTCGACGAACTGGCACAAACGCCACCCGTCCGCGTTGTCGAAGTGCATCGCAATGGATTGCACGTCACCGGCGACGACATCGACGAAACAATCCCACCGCGACCGGATGCAACGGTTGGCGATTGGTTGTTGCTGGATCGCGAACATCCGCATCTGAGTCGAGTTCTGGAGCGAAAGAGCCTTGTGAAGCGCCGTGCTCCGGGAACGGATCGTCAGGTGCAGCTGATCGCGGCCAATATCGACACGGCATTTATCGTGACTTCCTGCAACCAGGATTTCAACGTCGCCCGCCTGGAGCGCTACATCGCTATGGCGTTTGAGGCCGACATCACGCCGGTTATCGTTTTGACAAAGGCGGATCTGGTCTCAACGACACAAGACTATGTCGATGAGGCGAAGGCGATTTCAGAACTGGTACCCGTCCTGGTTCTTGATGCACGCGGCGATGAGCCGATTGTGAAATTGGCGGACTGGTGCAAACCGGGCAAAACGGTCGCGTTTCTAGGGTCGTCCGGCGTTGGCAAGTCCACTCTGACCAACGCACTGGCCGGCAACCAGTCGATCGCAACACAGGCTATCCGGGAAGACGATGCCAAGGGCCGGCACACCACCACAAGGCGGCAATTACACGTCGTGCCGGGCGGCTGCGTGGTTTTGGACACACCAGGGATGCGCGAATTACAACTGGCCGATGCCGCATCAGGTATCGAAGACGTGTTTGCCGACCTTCACGATCTTTCCACCCGGTGCCGTTTTAGTGATTGTCAGCATCTGACCGAGCCGGGGTGTGCCATAGTGAGTGCGCTTGAAGCCGGGACTATCGATGAAGGGCGGCTTGGCCGGTGGCGCAAGCTGAAGGCAGAAGATGCCTTCAATTCTTCCAGCCTCGCTGAACGCAGAACCAAGGACAAGGCATTCGGCAAGATGGTTCGCGCGGTCATGAAAGACAAAAAGAAGCAGAGGCGATGATCAAGAAAGCCAGGGTCAGGGCCCGCTGATTGCCGCGAGAGGCAGCACAAATCTGCTCCAGCCATTTCGTGTCAATTATAAGTCCTGACTCCAGGTCATGGACTCACAAACATCTGGAAGGCGCGCTTCCGATGCGTCTTCCAATTCTCCATATCAGCCATTCACCGACCAAGCGTCCACTGCGGTTTTGTCCGCCGAGCGGCCATTGATGCATGTTTTCTGCTGCTGAGGGTCTCAACCTGTTCGGTTTCGTCGATCAGAAACAATTGGTTGGTTTCCATCTTGACATACCGGTATATCTAACTGATATATCTTCTTGCTATGATACCAAATCCAAAACCGCTTCCATCTTCGTCGATACCCATATTGGGAATGCTCACCTGGCGGCCGATGACCGGATATGAGATCAAGCGGGAAATTCAAGCCAGTCTCGGGAATTTCTGGAGCGAGAGTTTCGGACAAATTTATCCGCAGCTGCGCTCACTGAGCGAAGCCGGCCTGATCAAAATCATGTCGGACGAGCAGCCTGCCGGTAAGGTCAAGAATACCTACGCCATCACCGATTCAGGCAGGGCGGCGCTCAGAGGTTGGATTTCCAATGCGCCATCCAACCGCCCGCCACGCGATGAACTGTTGCTGAAGGTTTTCTTTGCATCCGAGGGCGAGTTGCAGGCGGTTCGCGACCACTGCCGAAAAGCCCGCGAAGACGCCGTCGCACGGCTGCACAAATATCTAGCCATCGAGAAGCGGATCGACTCCGTGAAAAATCATCAGGACAAGGCGAAGTACTGGCGCATGACATTGAAAATGGGAATTGCCGAGGCTCGAACTTTCATCGCCTGGTGTGATGAAACGCTGCGGGAATTTGCTGAAGCCGAACCCAAAGAGGAAATAGAAAAATGAGTGTATTCGGCGAGTTTGTCGCACGTTATTTTGACTATGACAGTCTGAAAATCCTGCATCTGTTCGGCATAATCTTATTCATGGGGAATATTATCATCACCGGCTGGTGGAAGGTCATGGCCGATCGGACGGGCGATTATCGCGTTATCGCCTTTGCGCAAAGACAAGTGACAGTGACAGACTGGATATTCACCTTTGGTGGCGTGGTTATTCTGGCGGTTGCCGCCTTCGGCATGGTTTTTCACATGAACGAGAACATCATGGAAGAGATCTCCGAACAGCGCTGGTTATGGTGGGGATACGCCTTGTTCATAACCTCCGGAATTATCTGGGCGGTCATCCTGATTCCAATGCAGATTATTCAAGCTCGAATGGCCAATCGGTTTGCGACAACGGGGGAAATACCTGAACGCTATTGGCTCTATGGTAAAGTTTGGCTGTGGTTTGGAATCTTGGCAACCGTGATACCTCTCATAAATATCTACTGGATGGTCGCCAAGGCTTGAACCGGATATCCAATCGCCAGGTTCTGAATCAAGTGATCAGGAACTAGAGCAGTTTTGAGCCATTCTGCCGGAGCGATTTTGGGTCAAGGTCGAGCGTTTGTTCGATTAGCCGCCGTTCATTCAAAAAATCTTATCCACGCCTGCCGACCCTGCCTTACTCTGTCCGGTTAAACGGAAAGGCGATCATGAACTGGGAATTGGCGATTGAGAGGAACAAGCAGGCGCTGGCGAAGATCATCGCCGGTCTCACCGCCCTTGTCGACGGCGCCGAGATGCTGCCGCGGCCGCTGCACCGCTTCGTCTGCCGCGTGTTGCGGCCGGCGGAATCGGCGCTTCGCCGCCTGATCGTCATCGTCGCGGCAAGTCTCCAGAAAAAGACCGAAGCAGCCGAAAACGGCGCGGCGGACAAACGCCCGCTGCCGGATTTTTCCAGCTTTGCCCGTGGACAAAACCGCGCTGCCTTCGCGCTGATCGATCCGCGCAAATCTTTCGGCGAGTCCGGCCGCGCGTTCCAAATATCGCCGCCGCAACACGCGCTGCCGCAGATTTCCGTGCCGGGGCTGACGGATCGCATTGAGTGGGCGAAATCCGAAGAGCGGCTGGAGGCGAAAACGCTCAGCCGCCGCATTGACAGGCTGAAACGTGCGCTCAAAACCCTGCCGCGCCAGGCAAGGCGGCTGAACCGGCTGATGGCAAGGCGCGCAGAGGCAGAACCCGGACCGGGGCGGGTCGGGCCGATCCGCCCCGGCCATCCTCCCGGATACCGACGACAGCCACGCCACCCGGTCGATGATGTCCTGCGCGAGTGTCATGCACTGGCGTGGAATTGCGGGCTGCCATAGGTTTGCCCTCACGGCGAGTTCGCTTTGCTCACCGCCTGCGCGGCCGCGCCGTAATACCGGCGGGCTGCGGTCGCAGCCTCGGGCTACGTCCTATTCCGCCGCTTCGACCTTGCTGCCGGGGCGTCTGGCCAGAAGTTCTTTCAGGAAACCGCCGGTGTAGGAGCGATCCTCTTCGGCGATCTGTTCCGGCGTGCCGGAAGCCACCAGCTCGCCGCCGCCGTCGCCGCCTTCGGGACCGAGATCGAGGATCCAGTCCGCCGTCTTGATGACCTCGAGATTGTGCTCGATGACGACCACCGTGTTGCCCTGCTCGACCAGCTCGTGCAGCACCTCGAGCAGCTTGGCCACGTCGTGGAAATGCAGGCCGGTGGTCGGTTCGTCGAGTATATAGAGCGTGCGGCCGGTGGCGCGCCGCGACAGTTCCTTGGCCAGCTTGATACGCTGCGCCTCGCCGCCCGACAGGGTGGTGGCCTGCTGGCCGATATGAATATAGCCGAGGCCGACCTTTTTCAGCATTTCCAGCTTGTCGCGCACGGCAGGAACGGCGGCGAAGAATTCGCAGCCCTCCTCCACCGTCATGTCGAGCACGTCGGCGATCGACTTGCCCTTGAAAAGCACGTCGAGCGTCTCGCGGTTGTAGCGCTTGCCGTGGCAGACGTCGCAGGTGACATAAACATCGGGGAGGAAGTGCATCTCGATCTTGATGACGCCGTCGCCCTGGCAGGCCTCGCAGCGCCCGCCCTTGACGTTGAAGGAAAAGCGGCCCGGCGCATAACCGCGGGCCTTGGACTCGGGCAGGCCGGCGAACCAGTCGCGGATCGGCGTGAACGCGCCGGTATAGGTGGCGGGATTGGAGCGCGGCGTGCGGCCGATGGGCGACTGGTCGATGTCGATCACCTTGTCGAGATGTTCAAGGCCCTCGATCGCGTCATGATCGGCCGGTTGTTCGCGCGAGCCCATGATGCGGCGCGAGGCAGCCTTGTAGAGCGTCTCGATCAGGAAGGTGGACTTGCCGCCGCCCGACACGCCGGTCACACAGGCAAACAGGCCGATAGGGATTTCGGCGGTGACATTCTTCAGATTGTTGCCGAGCGCACCGGAGACCCTGATACGCTTTGCCTTCTTCGGCTGGCGGCGTTCCGCCGGCACCGGGATTTCCAGTGCGCCGGACAGATACTGTCCGGTCAGCGATTTGGGATTGGCCATGATTTCGGCGGGCAGGCCCTCGGCGACGATGGTGCCGCCATGGATGCCGGCGGCAGGGCCGATATCGACGACGTGATCGGCGGTGCGGATGGCGTCCTCGTCATGCTCGACGACGACCACCGTGTTGCCGAGATCGCGCAAATGGCGCAGCGTGTCGAGCAGGCGGGCATTGTCGCGCTGGTGCAGACCGATCGACGGCTCGTCGAGCACGTAGAGCACGCCGGTCAGGCCGGAGCCGATCTGCGAAGCCAGGCGGATGCGCTGGCTTTCGCCGCCCGACAGCGTGCCAGAACTGCGCGACAGGGCCAGATAGTCGAGGCCGACATCGTTGAGGAAGCGCAGGCGCTCGCGGATCTCTTTCAGGATGCGGCCGGCGATCTCGTTTTGCTTGTCGTTGAGCTTTTCCGGCAGCGCCTCGAACCAGTCGCGCGCCTCGCGGATCGACTTTACAGTCACCTCGCCGATATGCCTGCCGGCAATCTTGACCGCCATGGCTTCAGCCTTGAGACGATAGCCTTCACAGGCCGGGCAAGGTGTCGCCGACATGTAACGCTCGATCTCTTCGCGCATCCACGACGAATCGGTCTCCTTCCAGCGGCGCTCGAGATTGGGGATGACGCCTTCGAAACTCTTCTTGGTCTGGTAGGTGCGAAGACCATCATCGTAATTGAAGGTGACCTGCTTCTCGCCGGTGCCGTGCAGGATGGCATTCTTGCCCTCTTCGGGCAGGTCGCGCCAGCGGTCGGCAAGCTTGAAACCGTATTCCTTGCCCAGCGCCTCCAGCGTCTGCTGGTAATAGGGCGAGGTCGATTTGGCCCACGGCGCAATGGCGCCGTTGCGCAGCGACACATGCGCTTCGGGCACGATCAATCCCTCGTCGATGGCGCGCTGGGTGCCGAGCCCGTCGCAGGTCGGGCAGGCGCCGAAAGGATTGTTGAACGAGAACAGCCGCGGCTCGATCTCGGTGATGGTGAAGCCGGAGACCGGACAGGCAAATTTCTCCGAAAACATCATGCGCTCATGCGTCTCGTTCTTCGACTTGTTGGCGGATTCGCCGGACAGTTCCTCCGGCGGCAGCGGCTTGTCGGCGAATTCGGCCAGCGCCAGCCCGTCGGCCAGCTTCAGGCAGGTCTCGATGCTGTCGGCCAGCCGGGCGGCGAGGTCGTCGCGCACGACCACTCGGTCGACCACCACGTCGATGTCATGCTTGTACTTCTTGTCGAGCGTCGGCGTGTCGGCGATCTCGTAGAATTCACCATCAACCTTGACGCGCTGAAAACCCTTTTTCTGCAGCTCGACCAGTTCCTTGCGGTATTCGCCCTTACGCCCGCGCACGATCGGCGCCATGATGTAAAGCCGGGTGCCCTCGTCGAGCGCCAGCACGCGGTCGACCATCTGGCTGACCGTCTGGCTTTCGATCGGCAGGCCGGTAGCCGGCGAATAGGGAATGCCGACGCGGGCAAACAACAGCCGCATGTAGTCGTAGATTTCGGTAACCGTGGCGACGGTGGAGCGCGGATTGCGGCTGGTGGTTTTCTGCTCGATGGAAATCGCCGGCGAAAGCCCGTCGATCTGGTCGACATCGGGCTTCTGCATCATCTCGAGAAACTGGCGGGCATAGGCCGACAGGCTCTCGACATAGCGGCGCTGGCCTTCGGCGTAGATCGTGTCAAACGCGAGCGACGACTTGCCCGAGCCCGACAGGCCGGTCATCACGGTCAGCCGGTCGCGCGGAATGTCGAGATCGACATTTTTCAGATTGTGCTCGCGTGCACCGCGCACGGAGATGTATTTCTGTTCGCTCATCTTTCCCCGGATCTGAAAATACACCACGGCTGTCGCTGCAAACGGGCATGAACAAAAGCCGAACGCGCTACGGTTATAGGAAACAACCACACCATGCAATTGGGCATTCGCGCTCTTCCCCTTATAGTTCCACCCAACTGCCAGTTCCTGTCATTAGATTGTCATCGGGAGAAAATATTCAATGCGCAAGATATTGGCCACCACAGCGTTGCTCGTTGTCGCAACCGGCGCTGCCCACGCGACCGCCGACGGACCGGACTTCTGGCAGGTGTGGAACGTGGCGCCCGGCGACACGCTCAATTATCGCGTCGGTCCGGCGGTCAACTATCCCAAACTCGGCGCCATTCCGCACAATGCCGGAAAGATCAGCGTTACGGTCTGCGTGCCGACGACGACAAGGGAACAGTGGTTTTCGCTTTCCGAGGCGATGCAGGCGAAGTTGATTGCCATGTCCGCCTGGTGTCTTATCGAGTACCAGGGTGAACAGCGCGGCTGGGTCAACCGCCGCTATCTGACCGAGGATGACGAGTGATCGGTTGATCGGACCGGTTATTTGGAGGGTGGGTGGTTGATGTCGGATTGGCGAGGAAAGTGTCATGCCGTTTTAATGCGGCAAGCCAAACCTTCGCAGTTGTTCGTCCTGGCAATGGTTTTGATCATGCTGCAGGGCTGCAGCAACATTTCCTACTACTCGCAGTCCATCAACGGTCATTTAAACATCGTCTCGGCCAGCCAACCGGCGGTGCGCGTTCTCGACGATCCGAAAACGGCGCCGCAACTGAAGGAAAAGCTGACGCTGGCGCATGCGATACGGCAATTCGCGATAGACCGGCTGGCCCTGCCCGACAATGACAGCTACCGCACATATGTCGATACGAAGCGCGACTATGTGACCTGGTCGGTGTTCGCCGCGCCTGAGTTTTCGCTGGATGTCAGCACCTGGTGTTTTCCAGTCGCCGGATGCGTTCCCTATCGTGGATACTTTTCAAAGGACGCGGCGGTAGAATTCGCCAACGGCGTTCGTGCCAAGGGGCTGGACGTCCATGTCGGTGGGGTGCCGGCCTACTCGACCCTTGGCTGGTTTGACGATCCGCTGTTGAACACAATGTTCCTTCACGGCGATACCTATCTTGCCGGGGTGATTTTTCATGAGCTTTCCCACCAGCGGGTCTATGTCGCCGGCGACCCCGCATTTAACGAGGCGTTCGCGGTTTCGGTAGAGCGAAGCGGTATCGAGGCCTGGCTGCACCACCGCGCCGATGAAGACGCTTTGCGCGGCTACGCAACAGACAGCAAGCGCAATGCCGATTTCCTCGATCTGATCGCCGATGCGCGTTCCGAGTTGAAGCGTATCTATACAAGCGCCGACAGTGCTGAAAACAAGCGGGCTGCAAAGGCTGCGGCGCTGGAGCGGCTGCGCGCGCGTTACCGGCGCGTTAGAGACACAAGATGGAACGGCTACGACGGTTACAATGCGTGGTTCGAAGCCCCGATCAACAATGCCAAACTCGCAACGATCTCTGTCTACAACAATCTCGTGCCGGCATTCGACCGGCTGCTTGATATCTGTTCGGGAGACCACCAACGCTATTTCAAGGCGGTCGAGCGCATCGCCAAACTTGAACAGCCGGAACGGCTGCCCGCCTTACATGCAGCCAATGAATGCGATTGATCCATGGGCGCAGCACTGATCAAAAAGATCTGCGCTGCGTGTTGACCCTGCCTTGCGTCCCAGTCGCATCGGGATCGATCACATTTTCATCGAACCGCTTGACGAATCAGCTTCACGAGCGCAGTCTCCGCCTGTCCAGAGTACCGTGGCGCTGAGCGGGATCCGGTTTGCAAGACCCCCCGCAGTAGCGACCGGAAAAGAGGACGAGAACTGTGTTGAAGCGAAAAGGATGGAGGCATGACCCCGCCTGACTGTCTTCCCGGGCTTCACCAAAACGGTGAAGCCACAACCGGTTGAAATCGCCGCCTAAAGAACGGGTCTGAACACCCGGTTGCCGACAATTAAATCACTTGCAGGAAAGACGCTTGAATGCGTTGACCTGAACTATATGCCGGCCAGGTTGCCGGAATCCGAGGAAGCCCCTCGAAACCAAAATAGGCCCCGCGCGCTCGGAACAGGAAGCGGCGGGGCTTTTCTTTGCAAATCGATGGTCGCTGCGATTTACGGCAGGGATCGTTGGTCGACGGCTTCCCACCAGTTTTCGGAGTTGAACTGGTGTGCCGACGAAACTGTCTCTCCAATGCGCGGCGTTACCAGCTTGACGCCGGCCTTTTCGGCCGCGGCGATCGCGCGCTTGATCGGTTCGTCCCAGGCGTGCCGGGCGAGGTTGAACGTTGCCCAATGTACCGGAAGCATGAGTTTGCCGCCGACATCGCGATGAACCTGCATCGACTGCTCCGGTGGCATGTGGATGTCGATCCAGAACTGGCCGGGGCCATACGAACCGATCTTGATGATGTTCATGTCGAAAGGCCCGAAGCGCTCGCCGATTTCGCTGAACAGCTTGCCGTAACCGGAATCGCCACTGAAAAAGACCCGGTGTTCAGGACCGATCAGCGACCAGGAAAGCCACAGGGTTTTCTGGAAATCGAACAGGCCGCGGCTGGAATAGTGGCGCGCCGGCGTCGCTACCAGCTTCAGGTCGCCGATTTCGGCCTGCTGCCACCAGTCCATCTCGACGATCTGGGCATCGGGCACTTTCCAGTTTTTCAGCAGGCGGGCGTTGCCGAGCGGCACGTGGATGACCGCTCCCTGATCGACGAGATGCAAGATCGTCGCCTTGTCGAAATGGTCGTAGTGATTGTGCGAGATGACGACGGCGTCTATGCCGGTCAGGCCATCCAGCGCGATGGGCGGCGGGTGAAACCGCTTCGGCCCGAACCTCTGGGACGGTGACGCCCGCTCGGACAGGACCGGGTCGGTCAGCACGCGATACCCGTCGATCTCCACCAGCACGCTGGCGTGACCCAGCCAGGTAAGATGCAGCCCCGGCGCCGGCTTTTCGTTGAGCGCTTCCCGATCAATCGGGACCACCGGAATCCGGCCTGCCGGCAGGCGCTGCTGTTCGCCGAAAAACTCGTCTTTGAAGGATTCCCATGTGAATTCGATAGATGCTTCCGGTTCGGCGTTGACAAACACCCCGTCGCGGAAATTTGGCGATTTGCTGTGGCGCGCAAGATCGGCCGAGGTGATCGGCACGCTGAGCGACCAGCCGATCCAGACGATCACTGCCGCAGCGACAGCCAGCAGCGCAAACACCGCCAACAGAACCTTTTTCCACATCGTGCTGCGCCTCCTGTCGGCCGGTCGGGATTTGACGCGGATCGCGCACTTGCGCAAAACTGCAACCGGCATGACTTTGCCGCCGATTATCGTCAACGTCCAGTTACCGCGTTTCCTAATCCTGCGATGAATTATTAACGAAATAATCCCGGTGTTCGTGCGACAATAGGCCATGAACAATGCAATCTGGCTGATCATGGCGGCGCCGCAATGGTTCTTCGCGACCGTCACCAATCCGTTTGCCCAGGGTTATGCGTCGGCAGTACCTGCATTCGGCGCCTATTTCCTGGTAGTCGGCGTCGTGCTCGGATTGTATTATGCCAGGGCAAAACTGCTGCTGTTTCTGATCCCGCTCGGATTGAGCATCGCCCTGATCGCGGCCGCCGGTTACATGCGCGGCGAATTCAGAGACATGGTGATCCTTGAACCGGGCATGCTGGGATTTGTTTGCGTCCAGGCGCTGCTGGCCGTGTATCTCGCCTACAAGGTCGAGGAGGCGCGACCGGCTGCGGCGGCATTCGCCGTCTTTTCGGTGGCGCATTCGCTGTTTGCCACCGAAATCGCCACCATGTCATTCTTGGACGCCTGGGCCTGAGCGGCCGACAGAGCAAACTACTCGCCGATGACATGAACCGCGATCCGACGCCGGTGCGGCCGGGTTCGATGTTCGAACAGGTAAATTCCCTGCCAGGTTCCAAGCGCCATCGCCGCGTTCACGATCGGGATGGTCAGTGAGACATCGGTCAGCGCGGACTTGATGTGCGCCGGCATGTCGTCGGGGCCCTCCAGCGTGTGGACCAGCCAGTCCATGCCCTCCGGCACAAGACGGGCGAAAAATCCGGCCAGATCGGTTTTCACATCCGGATCGGCATTTTCCTGAATGGTCAGTGAAGCCGAGGTATGACGGCAAAAAACCGTGACCTGCCCGGTTTGAATGCCGCTTTCGCCGACAAGCGATGAGATTTCCCGGGTGATTTCGTAGAGATCCTGACCATCCGTCTGGATTTCGATCTGCGATTGCGACTGTTTCATCAAAAAAGCGTCTGCTCTCAGGAAAGCGCGATTGCCGGGGAACGACAACCATAAACCGAATGTGACTGGCGTTGAAATCGCTGCTGCGGCAATAATCGCCCATGATCAGGAAAATTTCGATAGCCGCCCTTTCGGGCGTGTTGCTTTGTTCGATCGGTGCTCGCGCCGGCGAAGCCGATGTCGTCGGCGTGCGGGTGAACGAGGAGGCCGGCGGCACATTCCGCTTCGACGTCACGGTGCGTCATGACGACACCGGTTGGGAACACTATGCCGACCGCTGGGACGTTGTCGGCGCCGACGGCACGGTCTATGGCGAGCGCGTGCTGCTGCACCCGCACCAAAACGAACAGCCCTTTACGCGCAGTCTCGGCGGTGTGTCGGTGCCCGACAGCGTCAGTGAAGTGATCATTCGCGCCCATGACAAGGTCGACGGGCTTGGCGGCAAGGAAATGACGGCGAAACTGCCCGGGCGGGAATAGGCGGTATCGAAGACCTGACGGCAGCGGTGCGCCGTCCATCGGCTCCTATTGGGCGACGGCCTTTCCAACCTGCCGCCAGACCGACCTCATCCCGCGATGATTGCCCGGACGCCGTCGGTGACGAACTGAACCGACAATGCAGCAAGGATGACGCCTAAAAGCCGTGTCAGGATGGAACGGCCGGTTTCTCCCAACAAGCGGTTCACCGGCCCTGAGAGAAGAAACACAATCCAGGTCAGCACCAAAACCGCCAGGATGATGCCGATCAACACCGATTTCGCCGCCGGTCCGGTGAGTTCATCGGAAAGCAGGATCGTCGCCGAAATCGCTCCGGGTCCGGCGATCAGCGGTATCGACAGCGGAAACACCGCGATGTTGCGGATCATGTCCTTGGTGATTGCCCGTTGCGTGCTTTTCTCGTGGCGCTCCTGGCGGCGCTCGAACACCATTTCAAAGGCGATATAGAACAACAGCAAACCGCCGGCGACGCGAAAGGCCGGCAAAGTGATTCCGAGCAGCGACAAGATCCCCGCCCCCGCCAACGCAAACAGGGTCAGGATGGCAAAACCGATAATGGTCGACCGCGTTGCCACCTGACGTCGTTCCGCGCCGTTCATGCCGTCGGTCAGCGCCAGAAAAATCGCCGCCAGACCGACCGGATCGACAATGACCAGAAGTGTCACAAAGGCATTGAGGATGGCGTCGGCGCCCGGCATGGATTTTCAGCTTTCGGCTTGAGCAAACGGCTTGATACGGCGGCAATAGACCAAGGTCGGGACATTCGCCAGAGGTAAAACACCGGCCCAGCGCCGCGAAATTGTCGCAACAAAATGCTGCGCCGCGAAATACATTGCTTAAGTTTTTGTTTTTACTAGATTATTCTCCGGTCTTGCCGGCGCCGAAAATTGGTGTTTTGGCCCTCCATCGGCTATAAATGCGCCACTGATTCTAATTCGATTGCGACAGACATTTGACAGACCAGACCCAACCAGGAGAACCCGGCGGCCCTGACGGCATAGAACCGATCTCCATCATCGATGAAATGGAGCGTTCCTATCTCGATTACGCCATGAGCGTGATCGTCTCGCGGGCGCTTCCGGACGTGCGCGACGGGCTGAAGCCGGTTCACCGACGCATCCTGTTCGGCATGAACGAACTGGGCATCGACTGGAACAAGAAATACGTCAAATGCGCCCGCGTGACCGGCGACGTGATGGGTAAATTCCATCCGCACGGCAATCAGGCGATCTATGACGCGCTGGTACGCATGGCGCAGGACTGGTCGCTACGGCTGCCGTTGATCGACGGCCAAGGAAATTTCGGCTCGATCGACGGCGATCCGCCGGCAGCCGAACGCTACACCGAATGCCGACTGGCCAAACCTGCTCACTCGCTGCTCGACGATCTCGACAAGGACACGGTCGATTTTCGCGAAAACTACGACGGCACGCTGAGCGAACCGTCGGTGCTGCCGGCGAAATTCCCCAATCTGCTGGTCAACGGCTCGGGCGGCATTGCCGTCGGCATGGCCACCAACATTCCGCCGCACAATCTGGCCGAAGTCATCGACGGATGCATCGCCATGATCGACGATCCGGCGATTGAACTAACGCAACTGTTGGAGATCATTCCGGGGCCGGACTTCCCGACCGGCGGCAGCATTCTCGGCCGCTCCGGTATCGCCAGCGCCTATTCTACCGGGCGCGGTTCGGTCATCATGCGAGGCAAAACGGCGATCGAGCAGATCCGCAACGATCGCGAGGCCATTATCGTCACCGAGGTACCCTACCAGGTCAACAAGGCGACGATGATCGAGAAGATCGCCGAATTGGTGCGCGATAAGCGGGTCGAGGGCATTTCCGACATCCGCGACGAATCCGATCGCGACGGATATCGCGTGGTCATTGAATTAAAGCGCGACGCCGTTGCCGATGTCATCCTGAACCAGCTCTACCGCTATACGCCGCTGCAAACCTCATTCGGCGCCAACATGGTGGCGTTGAACGGCGGCAAGCCCGAGCAGATGACGCTTGTCGACATGCTGCGGGCCTTTGTTGCCTTCCGCGAGGAAGTTGTCAGCC
Organism: Rhizobiaceae bacterium; assembly: GCA_963669285.2. Classification (GTDB taxonomy): domain Bacteria; phylum Pseudomonadota; class Alphaproteobacteria; order Rhizobiales; family Rhizobiaceae; genus JAWKWH01. The sequence goes on from CAXXSI010000014.1 coordinate 226,322, forward strand.
GGCGAACCAAATTCCTGCTCAAAAAGGTGCGCGAGCGCGCCCATGTGCTGGTCGGTCTGGCAATCGCCGTCGCCAATATCGACGAAGTGATCGCGCTGATCCGTGCGGCGCCGGATCCACAAACAGCGCGCGAGCAGTTGATGGAGCGGCGCTGGCCGGCCAAGGATGTCGCGCCGTTGATTCAACTGATCGACGACCCGCGCCACCGTATCAACGATGATGATACGTACAATCTGTCGGAAGAACAGGCCCGCGCCATACTCGAGCTGCGTCTGCAGCGGCTGACGGCGCTCGGACGCGACGAGATTGCCGATGAGCTCAATACAATCGGCGCGGAAATCCGAGACTATCTGGAGATCCTGTCGTCGCGCGGGCGCATTCAGCAAATCGTCAAGGACGAGCTCACTGCCATCCGTGACGAGTTCGGCACGCCACGACGCACCGTACTGGCCGAGGGCGGGCCGGATATGGAAGACGAAGACCTGATCAAACGCGAAGAGATGGTGGTCACCGTCAGTCATACCGGCTACATCAAACGGGTTCCGTTGTCGCTCTACCGGGCACAACGGCGCGGCGGCAAGGGCCGCTCCGGCATGTCGACGAAGGACGAGGATTTCGTCACCCGAATTTTCGTCGCCAACACCCACACGCCGGTTCTGTTCTTCTCCTCGCGCGGCATTGTCTACAAGGAAAAGGTCTGGCGCCTGCCGATCGGCTCACCGCAGGCGCGCGGCAAAGCGCTGATCAACATGCTGCCGCTTCAGCAGGGCGAACGCATCACCTCGATCATGCCGTTGCCGGAAGATGAGGACAGCTGGGGTGAACTGGACGTGATGTTCGCCACCACACGGGGTACGGTCAGGCGCAACAAGCTGTCGGATTTCGTTCAAGTCAACCGCAACGGCAAGATTGCCATGAAGCTGGATGACGATGGCGACGAAATCCTCGATGTCTATACCTGTTCGGAAAACGACGATGTCATTTTGACCTCGGCCTTCGGACAGTGCATCCGCTTTCAGGTCACCGATGTGCGGGTGTTTGCGGGCCGCAACTCGGTGGGTGTACGCGGAATCAACCTGGCCAAGGGTGACCAAGTCATTTCGATCGCCATTTTGGGACATGTCGAGGCAAGCCCGGCCGAACGCACCGCCTATCTGAAACTCACCGCGGCCGAACGCCGCGGCGAAGGCGAAGATGAGGAAGAAGCGGCGGTATCGCCTGACGAAGAAGAGGGAGAAGCCAACCTCGACGAGGCCAGGATCGACGAACTGCGTTCCAGGGAAGAGTTCGTGCTCACCGTCAGCGAATTCGGTTATGGCAAACGGTCGTCATCGTATGACTTCAGGGTGGCCGGGCGCGGCGGCAAGGGTATCCGGGCAACCGACCCGGCCAAGGTGAAGGAAATCGGACAGCTTATTGCAGCGTTTCCGGTCAATCCGGACGACCAGATCATGCTGGTGTCGGATGGCGGCCAGATCATCCGTGTTCCCGTGGACGGAATCAGGATTGCCAGCCGCGCCACCAAGGGCGTGACGATCTTTTCGACGGCGGAAGATGAAAAAGTGGTTTCGGTCGAGCGGATTTCGGAACCGGAAGAAACCAAGGGCGATGAAGAAGCGGAAGGCGACGAGGGCGAAAGTCTGGAGCCGTCAACCGGCGACGAAGGTGATGGTCCCGAACCGTCATCAGTAGACGATACGGATTGATCGGGCTCCGCAGGTTACGATAAACGGCCGGCCTTGAAAGTGCGCTTTTGCGCTGTCTCGGTTTTAACACGCATCTTGTCGGCCTCGTTGACGAGTGCGACGGCGGTGGCAATCAGCATGGTCAGAACCATGGCAATGGCTAGCATCAGGATCATTTCTCCGCTCCTCCTGGAACATTAGACGCAGATAACATTGGTTTGGTTTCATGAAGCGTGCACAAAATATGGCGCATTTGAATTGAATGCGGTCTGACCTGCCCGTTCACCTGGCGTTCATCGAAACGGCCGGCGCAAAAAAGATGCGAATTGCGTTGCACAAGATGCGGCATGTGTGAAAAGCTCTCCGCTCTAATAAAACTCATATGGGGCAAACTGTGCCGGAAACATCAGCGCTTCTCTCTTATTTGATCGCTTCGTTACTTGTCGCGATCGTGCCCGGACCGTCTGTGACGCTGATCACAGCCAATGCGCTCAAGCACGGCGTCCGGGCGGGATTGCTCAGCGTATTCGGAACACAGATCGGCGTTGGCTCGGTCGTTGCGGTTCTGGTGCTCGGCTATGCGGCAATCGTATCGACCATGGGATTTGCGTTTGAGATCCTGCGCTATGTCGGCGCGGCCTATCTCATCTGGCTGGGAATCAAGATGTGGCGATCCGACGGCAGCCTTGCCGGTGTCAAAGCCGGCAAACGTCCGTTCGGTTCGTTCATGGCGCAAGGATTTTTCGTTTTGTGGGCAAATCCCAAGGCACTGTTGTTTCTCGGCGCCTTCATTCCGCAATTCGTCAGCCCCAACGGCAACACGAGCGTTCAGGTGGCGCTGCTTGGCATTATGTTCATGATGATCACGACGGTGTGCGACAGCGTTTATGCGATCGCTGCCGGTGGCGCCGGCGCATGGCTGTCAAAGCGAAGAGTACAATTGCTCGAAAGGCTCTCAGGCACATTTCTGATCGGCGGGGGCGTGTGGCTGCTGGCCACGCGGCGATGAACCGAAAGGAAAAGTCTATGAAACGATCTACTTTGAGAGCGGTGGCGATTGTCGCGGCATCGGTGTTCTCGCTCCCTGCCCATGCGACCGGTGATATCGGTTGTAGTGGCGTGGACGGTTCGGACGCCACTGTTGACCTGAATATCGGTACGTTGCCGGTGCTGCAGATCCTCCGTGCTACGATCACCACCGGCGGGCAGGTCTGGTCGACGCAGCCGGGCAAGGGCGAAACGGAAATCATCGTCGGCCAGGCGGTAGCGACCGGCAACATGCTGATTGCCGATTTCACCGACAACAACATCGTCGATATTGTCGCTTCTCTCAGACTATTCGATGCCGAGGAGGGCGGCGATTTCGTCCGGGCGGGAACGTTGCGCATATCCGGCCATGGCGCGCATGCGGTGAGCTGCGAGGGGCCGTAACGCTCGCACGGCGCAAAACCGTACGGCAGACATGCTGTCGACACACAACAAAGCGAATTGCTTTCAGGCGCTTGGCTCGCTAGAAGCGGCGTCATGTCAAGAACCGCAATCTATGCCGGATCGTTCGACCCGTTGACCAACGGCCATCTCGACGTGCTCAAGGGGGCGCTGGCAGTGGCCGACACCGTCGTTGCGGCAATCGGCATCCACCCGGGTAAGGCGCCGCTGTTTTCGTTCGAAGAGCGACTGGCGCTGATCGAAAAGTCATGTGCAGATGAACTGGGCGACGATGCTTCACGGATACGCGTCGTCGCTTTCGATGGCCTGGTCGTCGATGCGGCCCACCAGCATGGTACGCCGATCATCATTCGCGGCCTGCGCGACGGCACGGACCTCGACTACGAGATGCAGATGGCCGGCATGAACGAAACCATGGCGCCGGAACTGCAAACCGTATTTATCCCGGCAAGCCCATCGGTTCGAACCATTACCGCCACATTGGTGCGCCAGATCGCATCGATGGGTGGCGACATAACGCCGTTCGTTCCCGTGGCGGTGGCCGAAGCGCTTGCCGTCAAATTTCCTTCCTGATCAACTATCCGACCGGAGCAAATCATGATTCTATCCCGCCGTTCGACACTCGGCCTGTTCGCTGCAGCCTGCCTCGCCGCCTCGCCCCTGCAGGCGGCAGAGCCCGAAAACACGATGGTCATCAGCTTGAAGGATGGCGATGTCGTTGTCGCGCTGCGGCCCGATCTTGCGCCCAAACATGTCGAGCAGATCAAGGCGCTGGTACGCGCGGGCGAGTACAACAACGTCGCGTTTCACCGGGTGATCGACGGCTTCATGGCACAAACAGGAGACGTCGAATTCGGTGACATGGAAGACGAATTCAATCCGGGAAGGGCCGGAACCGGCGGCTCGAAACGGGGAAATGTGCCAGCGGAATTCACCAATGCGGCCAGTTTTAAGCGCGGCACCGTCGGAATGGCGCGCGCACGAGACCCAAATTCGGCGAATTCACAGTTCTTTATCATGTTCGCCCCGGCATCGCATCTGGACGGCCAGTACACGATTGTTGGCGAGGTCGAGAGCGGCATGGAGCATGTGGACGCCATCAAGAAGGGTTCACAGGCACAAAACGGCGCGGTCGCCAAGCCAGATCGCATGATCAAGGTCCGCATTGCGGCCGACGGCTAACCAATTTCAAACAGAAGGGACTTATTCGATGGCAGACATCAAGGATCCGGAAAACACGATTATCATGGAAACAACGCAGGGCAAGGTCGTCATCGAGCTCCTGCCGGATCTGGCGCCCGGCCATGTCGGCCGGATCAAGGAACTGGCGCGCGAGAATTTCTATGACGGCATCGTTTTTCACCGTGTGATCGACGGTTTCATGGCACAGACCGGCGATCCGACCGGCACCGGCATGGGCGGTTCCGACAAGCCTGATTTGCAGGCGGAATTCTCAAACGCCAACCACGGCCGTGGTGCCTGCTCGATGGCGCGGGCGCAAAATCCGAATTCGGCCAATTCGCAGTTCTTCATCTGCTTCGACGATGCCTCCTTCCTCGACCGGCAGTATACGGTGTGGGGGCAGGTGGTCGAGGGCATGGACAATGTCGACAAGATCAAACGCGGCGAGCCGGTGCAGGATCCCGACAACATCGTCACCATGCGTGTGGCTGCCGACCTCTAAAACAATTTCGGAGTAGTCAGCGATGCGGGTCGATCTTTTCGACTTCGATCTCCCCGAAGACCGCATCGCGCTTCGTCCGGTCGATCCGCGCGACAGCGCGCGGATGCTGTACATAGGCGCAGACGGACATCTGACCGATCGCATTGTCCGTGATCTGCCCGAATTGTTGCAGCCCGGCGATGCACTGGTGTTCAACGACACAAAAGTCATTCCCGCGCGCCTGTCGGGTCTGCGTCGCCGAGGCGATGCGGTTGCGCGGATCGAGGCGACGCTACACATGCGCACCGCACCCGACCGGTGGAAGGCGTTTTTGAAACCGGCCAAGCGGGTCAATGAGGGCGAACGGATCGCATTCGGCGGCACGGGAGAGGCATGCTACGCAGCCACTCTCAACGCGACGGTGCTTTCGAAGGGTGAAGGCGGCGAGGCTGAGCTGGCATTCGAATTTGCCGGCCCGGCGCTGGACGAAGCCCTGCACAATTGCGGCCATATCCCGCTGCCGCCCTATATCGCTTCGAAGCGGCCCGACGACGAACGCGATCGCACCGACTATCAGACTGTTTATGCGGAGGAGGAAGGCGCCGTTGCCGCGCCGACAGCCGGACTGCATTTCACACCGGAGCTGATGGCGCGGCTGGACGGGGCGGGCATCGAGCGACATTTCGTGACCCTGCATGTCGGCGCCGGCACCTTTCTGCCGGTCAAGGCGGACGACACCGAAGATCACCGCATGCATGCCGAACGCGGCATCGTCAAGGCAGACACCGCGGCGGCGCTGAATGCGGTCAAAGCCCGCGGCAACCGGATCGTCTCGGTGGGCACGACTTCACTCAGATTGCTGGAAAGCGCCGCGAATGCCGGGGGTGACATCGAGGCCTGGTCCGGTGCGACCGACATCTTCATCACGCCGGGATACCGGTTTAGAACCGCCGACATGCTGATGACCAATTTCCATCTGCCGCGATCAACCCTTTTCATGCTGGTCTCGGCCTTTTGCGGTCTCGATACGATGAAGCGGGCCTATACGCATGCAATCGGGAGCGGCTACCGGTTCTACTCCTACGGCGATGCGAGCCTGCTCTGCCGGAGCGATGGTCATGACGGATAGTTTTGACTTTACGGTCACCGCCACCGACGGCGACGCGCGGCACGGCAAGATCACCATGCCGCGAGGAACGGTGCGAACGCCGGCATTCATGCCCGTCGGCACGGCCGCGACCGTCAAAGCCATGTATATGGACCAGGTTCGCGAGCTCGGCGCCGACATCATCCTCGGCAACACCTATCACCTGATGCTGCGCCCGGGCGCCGAACGGGTGGCGAGATTGGGCGGATTGCACAAGTTTTGCGGCTGGGACGGGCCGATCCTGACGGATTCCGGCGGCTTTCAGGTGATGTCGCTGGCGCAATTGCGAAAACTGGATGAAAGCGGCGTGACCTTCCGCTCGCATATCGACGGAACGGCGTTCGAAATGTCCCCGGAACGATCAATCGAAATACAGGGCCTGCTGGGTTCGGACATCCAGATGCAGCTTGACGAATGTACGGCGCTTCCTGCCGACAATTCCGAGATCGAGCGGGCGATGGAACTGTCGCTGCGCTGGGCCGAACGCTGCAAGCAGGCGTTTGGAGAACAATCCGGCAAGGCCATGTTCGGCATCGTTCAGGGCGGCGATGATCCGGACCTGCGGGACAGATCGGCCGAAGCGCTGGCCGGGATGGACTTGAAAGGCTATGCGGTCGGTGGCCTGGCGGTCGGTGAACCGCAGGCGGTGATGCTCGACATGCTTGATGCCACCTGCCCGGCCTTGCCTGAAACCAAACCGCGCTACCTGATGGGCGTCGGTACGCCCGACGATATTTTGAGAAGCGTGGCGCGCGGCATCGACATGTTCGACTGTGTGATGCCGACACGGGCCGGAAGACACGGCCAGGCGTTTACCCGCCGCGGCAAGATCAACCTTCGAAACGCCCGCCACGCAGAAGATCCACGTCCGCTTGACGAAGAAAGCGACTGCCCGGCAGCCCGCGACTATTCGCGGGCCTATCTGCACCATCTGGTCAAGTCGGGCGAAACGCTCGGTGCGATGCTGCTCACATGGAACAATCTTGCTTATTACCAATGGATGATGGCCGGCATTCGCGAGGCAATCGCGACCGGGACGTTTGCGCAATACACCGCCGGGACTCAGGAGATGTGGGCGCGCGGCGACGTTGGCGCGCTCTGACGTCCACCAAGGAAACTTGATGGCGGTCTATCGCGGCGCGCGCTTGGCCAGAATGCGCTGCAACGTGCGCCGGTGCATGTTGAGGCGCCGCGCGGTCTCCGAAACATTGCGGTCGCAACTTTCGTAGACACGCTGAATGTGCTCCCAGCGCACGCGGTCCGCCGACATCGGGTTTTCCGGAGGCGGCGCCTTTTCGCCGTCTCTCCTGGTCAGGGCGGCATACACATCATCGGCATCGGCAGGCTTTGACAAATAGTCGACCGCACCCAGTTTTACCGCGGTAACCGCTGTAGCGATATTGCCATAGCCGGTCAGGATGATGGCTTTGGAATCCTCACGCCGCTCACGTATTGCCTCAATGACATCCAAGCCGTTGCCATCGCCGAGCCGCATGTCGACAACGGCAAAGGCCGGCGGGGCACTGCGTGCCTTGCGGATCGCTTCGGCGACCGTGTCTGCCGTTTCCACGGTAAATCCACGTTGCTCCATCGCGCGGGCAAGCCGTGTGAGAAACGGTTTGTCATCGTCAACAATGAGCAGGCTGTGATCGTCGCCCGGAATGGCGCTGTTGGATTTTCCGTCTTCTCTCATGATAGTCTTTTCCGTGTCTTTGACGGTGCTTTTATTGCAGTTTTTCCCGGTTTCCAACTCACACCGGACGGGCATCGACCACGACGGCCGATTTTCGTTGTAATTCAAATGTTTCGCGGGACCAGGAGACCGATGCCTCTGCGCCGAATCCACGCTCCTTCGAATTGGCGAAACTGACCGTTGCGCCCGATCGCTCCAACAGCGTTTTGGCGATGAAAAGGCCCAGACCCAATCCACCGGCTCCCTGCGAACCTTCGCGTGCCGGCCTGGTGGATGCATAGGGCTCGCCGATCCGATCCAGCATATCAGCCAGAAATCCCGGGCCATCGTCCACGATTTTGATCACGACGCCTGAATCGTCGAAACTCCAGATGATTTCAACACGCGACTTGGCAAAATCGACGGCGTTTTCCACCAGATTGCCCAAACCGTGCAGGACCCCCGGATTACGTGTCATGACCGGTTCCGGCCCGCTGATGGCTCCCGGTTTCATTTCAACAAAGACATCGAAATCACGATGCGGCGCCACGACTTCCTCAACGATTGAAGACACCGGCATGTGCGCAATGTGCGATTCTCCCTCGGTGGACAGCGAGGTAAGGCCCTTCAATATTTCGCGGCAACGCTCTGTCTGTGAGCGCAGCAGCTTGATGTCTTCGCCATGTTGCGGGTCTGCCGACAGCGCCCGCTCCATCTCCTTGGCCACCAGCGCAATCGTGGCGAGCGGTGTTCCCAGCTCATGTGCGGCGGCGGCGGCCAACCCGTCCAATGCGGAAAGATGTTGCTCGCGCTGGAGGACAAGCTCGGTAGCCGCCAGTGCGGCGGCCAGTTTGCGCGCTTCGTCGGCGACGCGCCATGCGTAGATGGAGGTAAACAATATTGTCGAGACGACCGCAAACCAGACGCCGGCGACATAGATGGTGGGAATGGAAAACGCATCTTCCGGAGACCACGGCAAGGGGCGATGATAGAACATTAAGATGGTGACGATAGCCACGACCAAACTGCCCAGCAGCGTCGTGTGGCGGACCGGCATCGATGTGGCGGAAACGACCACCGGTACGGCCATCAAAAGGGCAAAAGGATTGGTCAACCCGCCCGTCAGATAGAGCAATCCGGCGAGCTGTAATGCGTCATAGGTCAAAATGGCCAATGCCGGATAGAGCGTTAACCGGTGATTTGCCGGATATTGCAGGGCCAGATAGACGTTAAGCGCCGCCGAACACACAATCAAAGCCACGCATTCGGTAACCGGCAACGGAAACCCGATCACATATCCGACAACGACAACGGCGGCGCTCTGGCCGATCACCGCCAGCCAGCGCAGCCGAATCAGCGTATTGAGCCGTAAGCGGCGGCTCAGATTCAGGTTCGTGGTTTCGGCTTCAGCCATGAGCAAATCTTATTCACCATAGAATTGTTGAAGCAAAGGCTTATTTGGCCCGCGGTTTGGCGCGGGTGGTCGGCTTTTCGGTCAACGGATTTTCCGGCCAGACATGCTTCGGATAGCGGCTTTTCATGTCTTTGCGCACATCCGTCCAGGACCCGCGCCAAAAACCGGGCAGATCGTGCGTTGTCTGGATCGGACGTCCGGCAGGCGACAGCAGTTCGAGCTTGAGCGGTACTGACCCGCCGCCGATCGCGGGATGTTTGTCCAGACCATATAGTTCCTGCACTCGTATCGAAATCGTCGGCACATCATCTTCGTAGTCAATGCGGATCTTGCGGCCGGTCGGAACCTCGAACTCGGCGGGAGCGAATTTGTCGAGATTTGCCGCCAGGTCGAAAGGGACGATGGAAAGGAGTGCGTTCTTGAGCGTCGATGCGCCAATGCTGTCAAGACTGGGCTCGCCGGTCAAAAACGGCAACAGCCACTCGTCCAGCCGGGCGAGAAGTTGGTCGTCCGCCATATCCGGCCAGCGGTCACCCAGCGTTCCGTTGAGCCAGGCCAGCTTTTTCAACAGGGCTGCCGATTCCGGCCTCCACGGGAGAATCCCGAGCCCATGTTGTCTGATCGCTGCGACAATCGCCAGATTGGCCTCCTCTCCATGGGGTGCGGCGAGGTTTTGTTGGCGCAGGGTTACAGCACCGAGCTTGATCCGTTCGCTTTGGCGCACGGATCGCGTTTGGCTATCGAACATGGTCGTTCGCTCACGCTCGATACTGTCAGAAAGACATGCCTCGATCTCCTCCTGCCGGACAGCGGCGGCCGCAGTGATGCGGGCATTCTGTGCCTTACCCTGCAAATCGGCAACGACGATGAATTGCTCGCGTGCCAGCGCTTCGGTTTCGTCGAGGACCGCGCCGCGGCCATTGGCAAGTATGAAATGGCCGACATTGCCGCGCGCCCGGGCAACACGGTCCGGGCAAGCATCCAGCAGACAGCGGGCAATTGTCTCCTGACCCGTCCCGGCGCCACCGCCAGCATCGACGGCAAGGCGCTTTGCCAGGCCGCGGGCCTGTTTGGCGCGCTGACTGTTTTCGCGTCGAAATTGCGACAGGCGATGGTCCAGATCGACATCCGAGCCGCCAAGGCCGCGCTCCGTTAACAACATCGCCACCTCCGCTGCAGTTGCCGCTTGTCCACGCTGTGCCGCTTTGACGACCATGTTTGAAAGCCGCACCGGCAGCGGTTGATCGCGCAACGCCTTTCCTGTCGCGGTTATATGGCCTGAATCGTCCAACGCACCCAGTGCCGTCAATTGCTCGCGGGCAGCGGAAAGCGCCGCCTTGGGCGGAGAATCCAGCAGACGCAATGCTGTTGGATCGCCAACCCCAAACGCGGCGCAATCGAGCACAAGGCGCGACAAGTCCGCTTCAAGAATCTCCGGTACAGTCGCGTCAGCCAATGACGCTGTCTGGCCCTCATGCCACAGTCTGATTGCCAGGCCGGGTGATGTACGCCCTGCCCGTCCCGCACGCTGGTCGGCAGACGCATTGGAAACGCGAACCGTTTCCAGACGCGTCAGCCCGGTCGCCGGTTCATATTTCGGCAAGCGGGACAGGCCGGAATCGATCACCGTATCCACGCCATCAATGGTGATCGAGGTTTCGGCAATCGAGGTCGCCAGGACGATTTTGCGCCGACCGTCCGGTGCCGGACGGATTGCGGCATCCTGCGCCCGGCCATCGAGGCCGCCGTGAAGCGGAACGACATCGACTGAAGCGGTTATGCGATCCGCCAGGCGATCGCCGGCTCGCGCGATTTCGCGTTGTCCGGGAAGGAAGGCCAGGCAACTGCCGCGTCCATCGGCCAGCGCCGACATAATGGTTGCCGCAACCGCATCCTCGATCCGAATATCCGGCTTTCGCGGCTGATAACGGATTTCCACCGGGAAACTGCGGCCTTTGCTCTCAATGATCGGGGCACCGCCCATCAGCGCGCCGACACGCGAAGCTTCCAGTGTGGCGGACATGACCAGAAGGCGCAGATCGGGGCGAAGCGCGCTGGCGATATCAAGCGCGAGCGCCAAACCGAAATCGCCGTCGAGCGAACGTTCGTGGAATTCGTCGAACAGAACGGCGCAAATACCGGAAAGCTCTGGGTCGTCGAGCGCCATGCGCGTAAAAACCCCTTCGGTGACGACAAGAATGCGGGTTTTTGGACCGGACCTGCTATCCATCCGCATTGCGTAGCCAACCGTGTCACCGGGTTTCTCGCCGATGAGTTCGGCCATGCGGCGGGCAGCCGCGCGAGCCGCTACCCGCCGCGGCTCGACCAGGACGATTTTGCCGTTCTGCGCCCAATCCTCGTCCAGTAGGGCAAGAGGTACGAGCGTGGTTTTACCGGCGCCGGGCGGGGCGACCAGAACTGCCGAGCGACTTTCTCGCAATGCGGCCTGCAAATCCGGCAACACGTCGCTGACCGGCAAATTCGGCAACCCGGTCACGGTTTATGCGCCACCGACATGAACGATCTCGCCATTGGCCGCAGCCGCGTCGGCTTCATCGTGGGTAACGAGGATGATCGCCAGGCTGGTGTCGCGGGCCTTTGCAAACACCAGTTCCCGCATCTGCTGACGCAGCCCGGAATCAAGCTTGGAAAACGGTTCATCCAGCAAAAGCATCTGCGGACTTGATATCAGGACGCGCGCCAATGCCACCCGGGCTTTTTGACCTCCGGAGAGCGTGTCGGGATCGCGATCGGCCATTCCGGCCAGGCCGACACCTGCCAGCATGTCTTCGGCAACACGGCGGCGTTTTTGCCTGCCCCTGATTCCGGAGGGTGCGGCAAACGCCATATTGGCGCCGACCGACATGTGAGGAAAGAGCAGCGGATCCTGAAACAGAATCCCGGCATGCCGGTCCTCAGCCGGAAGACCGGTGATTTCCCGACCATCGATGAAGACCCTGCCTGTTGCATCGAACTCCGGATCGAGAAACCCGCCAATATAGGCGAGCAGCGTCGACTTGCCCGAGCCGGAGGGACCCATGATGGTCAGGATCTCACCGGGTAGAACATGATGCGTGACCGATAGCAATTGGTGTCCGTGCAACGAGATGGAAACGTCGTCAAGAAAGAGACCAGCTTGTGACATACTGCTGTTGTTCCCGCTCAGACCCGCATCGCGCGGCGCGACCGGAATAACAGTGCAGGCACTGCGGTTGCAATCAGAAAGCCGATTGCCGGAAGCAGCATCTGCAGAAATGCATAAACACCGATGACCCGCCGGTTGCCTCCGGATGCAAGTGCGACCGCTTCGGTGGTGATCGTCTCAAGCCGCCCTGCACCGATCAGGACGGTCGGAAGATATTGTCCGATGGAGACGGCAAGCCCCACCGCAGCGGCCGTCAGCACCGCCCGGAGAAGCATCGGCAATCGAACTGAAAACAGTGTTGTCCAGCGCCGTTTGCCGAGCCCGGCTGCGATAGCTTCGTAGCGGCGATCGAAAATCCGCCAGGGATCGCTCAGCGACAGGAAGACATAAGGCAAAACAAAAACAAGATGCGTGAACACCAGGGCGGCAAACGTGGCGTCGATGCCAATCACGATGAAAAGCAGCTGCAGGCCGAACAGAAAAGCTGCCTGAGGAACCAGCAACGGCAGATAGATCAGCCACAGCGAGCGATTGCCCCGGCGTCCGGTTTCATCTTCCCGCATGAGACACAGGATGGCCAAAAGGGCTGCGATTGTCGTCGACAGCGCGGCGACCGTCAGCGTCGTCACCAGCGGGCCGGCAATCCGCGGCGAAGCCTGCATCCAGGTGCGCAGCGAAAAGGCTTTGGGCAGCGCATCGGGATACTGCCAAAGACCCGCGACCGACCAGATGGCCAATGTCGCCAGGCCGGCAACGATCGCCAGAAACGTGGTCATCATCGCCGCCACACCTGCAATTGCCAGAAGACGATCGCGGCGGAAGCGCCAGCCGGTATCGCAGAACCACACCAAGACCATTGCCGACACGCGCTCCATGGCGATCCAGATTGCCAGGGCCGATGCGGTAAGGCCGAGTTGCAGCACCGCGCCGGCAGAAGCAATGTATCTGGCTGACAGATCGGGATCACTCATCCATTCGACGATCCTGACTGCCAATGGCGCCGGCGTGGTTGGACCGAGGATGGCGGCGACATCGACAACGGAGGTGGCAAAAGCGATGACCGCAAACACCGCGAGGCGAATCTGCCGGTAGATGTTGGGCCATAACGTGTAGAGAAACCCGGCGATGCGGCCATAGCCGAGCGAAGCGGCAAGCGCCCTGGTGTTTGCCAGCCGCACCTGGGGCAACGCGGCCAGAGTGACCAGCAACAGGAACGGGATTTCCTTGACGATCAGACCGGCCATCATGGCCAGGCCAAGCGGATCGTTGACGATCAGCAGATCGGGTGGCCGGGTCCAACCGGTCAATTCCGGTGAGATCAGTCGCGATATCATGCCCGATGGAGCGATGAGGAATGCCAGTCCGAAAGCCGCTGCTGCGTGCGGGACAGACAAAAGAGGAGAGATCATATGCTGGACGCGATCGAATATCCGCGTCCCGGCAAAAGCTGCGACGAACAGAAATACGGCGCCAAGCGAAATCGCCGCAGTCAACAGCCCGGCAACCAGGCTCATCGTCATGGATATGACGATGCCGGGGCGGGAAAGCGCATCGGCCAAGTGATGCAAGGTCAACTCCATGCCGCCCAGCGCGGGAAGAAATCCCAGTGCCGGAAGCATGGTTCCGATCAGGCCGAAAATGATTGGACCGGCAAGAAGAAATATTGCGAGCGGAGGACCGAGCCGGATTAACAATGGTCCGGACCTCTCATGGTTTGCGGACGGATCAGTTGGCGACGCCGTAGCGTTTTTTCCATTCTTTCTCGAGACGCTCCATCCAGGTCGGATGAGGCTCATCGATCGCCGGGCCCAGCTCTTCAGGTCTCAGTGTCGCAACTCCAAGATCAATGGCGTCAAACAGCGCCCGATCATTGCCTTCAAGACCGGCGACATCGAGGACGGTTGGATCACCCCAGAATTTCGGATTTTGCTTGCGCGCCTGCGCTTCCGGTGAAATCAGGAAATTGGCCAGCACAAGTGCGCCGGCCTTTGCGGCCGCATTGTAGGGAATTGTAACGAAATGTGTGTTCGACAATGTGCCCTGCGGAAAGGTGAATGAGCGCACCGTGTCCGGAAGCTCGCCATTGACGATGGCGCTTGAGGCCTCCGAAGGATTGAAGGCGAAAATGATCTCGACTTCGCCATCGGCAAGATGCTGCTTCATGGCCGGATAGTTTTGCGGATAGGCGCGGCCTGACCGCCACATGACCGGATGCAATTCATCGAGATAAGAAAACAATGGCGCGGTGACGTCGGCGAATGTCGCATCGTCAACCGGCTTCAACAGCGCTGTGCGATCTTCGACCAGTTCGGACAGGACTTGCTTGAGGAAGGACGAGCCGATGAAATCCGGCGGCTGCGGATAGGAAAAACGGCCCGGATTGGCCTTTGCCCATTTCAACAGTCCCTGGGCATCACCGGGCATGTCGGCGATATCAGTGCGGGCGGAATCATGAAAAAACACCAGCTTGCCCATGCCCCACGGGCTCTCGAGACCTTCCACCGGAATGGTAAAATCAGTACGGATGGTCGGCTTGTTTTCGATGTCGACATATTGCCAGTTGGGCAGCTTTTCCGCCCAGCCCGGTGCGAACAGAAGGTTCTGGCGCTTCATCGACGCAAAGTTTTCGCCATTGATCCAGATGAGGTCGACCGAACCGCCCTCATTTTTTCCAGCCGCCTTCTCGCCGACAACCTTGGCAACCGCGTGTGCGGTATCGTCCAGCTTGACGTGAATCAGTTTGACACCGAATTTGCTCTCGATTTCAGAACCTGCCCATTCGATATAGGCATTGATGTTCTCCGATCCACCCCAGGCATTCCAATAAACGGTTTCACCCTTGGCATCCTCCAACACCGCCGTCCAATCGGCAGGGTCGAGATTTTCCGCGCGGGCCAGGCCCAGACTTGCGCCCAGAACGGCGGCGGCGATCAGGAGTTTCTTCATCCGGTTATCCCTTCGTCGGCGAATTTTCGCACGAATGAACACGGTGCAGGCGCGGGGTCAATCCACACGCGCGGTCAACTTGATGTGAGCCGTTACATGCCAACGTCGACAAAAGCACTTGCGACCAAGTCCAGCTTGTCTTCCGGCAGGCCGGCAATATTGATACGACCATCACCGATGACGTAGATGGCGTGCTTGTCCCGCAAGGCGGCAACCTGTTCAGGCGTCGCACCCGATAGCGAGAACATGCCGCGATGCGCCCCAATGAATGAGAACCTGTCCGAACCGGCAACTTCGCGAAGGCTGGTGGAGAACTTGTCGCGGAGCGTGAGCATACGCTGGCGCATATCGGTCAGTTCCGCCTGCCAGTCCGATTGCAACCCATTGTCCTCCAGGATCATGCGAACGACTGCGGCGCCGTGGTCCGGCGGCATCGAATAATTGACGCGGGCGAGTGTGCCAAGCGCGGCCTGGGTATTTGCTTTCGATCCGGGGTCGGACAACACGATCGCCACGCCGACACGGTCACGGTACAGACCGAAGTTCTTCGAGCAGGATGCGGCAATCATCATCTCCGGAACGGT
The DNA here is from genome assembly GCA_963669285.2 of Rhizobiaceae bacterium. GTDB lineage: Bacteria > Pseudomonadota > Alphaproteobacteria > Rhizobiales > Rhizobiaceae > JAWKWH01. The sequence continues at coordinate 242,027 of CAXXSI010000014.1, forward strand.
GGCGGCCAGCAACCGAACCCCTGCGGCATCTTCCTCCAGGCCGTCGCCAAACCCCTGATAGGCGATGTCGATGAAGGGAATGAGTTGCCGCTCGGTGAGGAACGCGGTGAGCGTTTTCCACTGTTCGATATTCAGGTTGGCGCCTGTCGGGTTGTGACAGCAGCCATGAAGCAACACGCAATCGCCCGGTTTTGCCTTCTCTAGGCTTTCCAGCATTGCGTCGAAACTCACCGCCAGCGTTTCATGATCGAAATAGGCGTAAACATCGCGCTGCAGGCCGACCTGATCAATGATTGCCCGGTGATTGGCCCAGGTGGGATCGGAAAGCCATATGGTCGTTTCCGGTCGCGACCACCGAACCAATTCGAACAACTGCCGTAATGCGCCACCACCGCCCGGTGCCTGGACGGCACTCAGCCGCGCCTCATCCATTGTATCACCGAGGATGAGACGGCTCATCGCCATGTTGAAACCGACGTCGCCTGCCAGTCCGACATAACTCTTTGTCGCCTGCTCGTGCAGCAGTTTGGTTTCGGCGGATTTGACTGCGCGCATAATCGGAGTGTTGCCTTCGGCATCCTTGTAAACCCCGACACCGAGGTCGATCTTGTTCTCACGGGTGTCGGCCCGAAACTCGGCCATCAATGCAAGGATAGGATCGCCTTTGGACGCGGGGAGCAGCTCAAACATGCCGACGGTTGCCTTTTTTCGATGGGATTGTGACCGGGTGATACGCCCGCCGGCGCTTCGTTTCAACACAGAATAGTTGCATTTCCCGAAGATTCCTTCCTCCATGGAAATCGCGGCACGGATTGGTTGACATGACACAATTGCAGCCGATGATGACAGCCGGTTCATCAGGCTGCATTCCGGGAGTATATCATGTTCTTTGGCCACACATTGCGGGCATTCGCCAGTATCCTCGCGGTTTTGATCTTCTGCACCAATGCCTCTGCGCAAAATGCCGGGCGCGAAATCGTCACCCATGCCGATAGCGACTATTTCGGATTTGACCTGCGCACCGAAAAGGACGTGCCGCTGGAAGAATGCAAGGCGCAATGTCTGACAGATCCCTCGTGCCGCGCGTTTACCTACAATACCTCCGCGCAGTGGTGTTTCCTGAAGTCCGATTTCAGCGTGCTCAACAAGTTCGCGGGCGCGGTCGCCGGCAAGGTGGTCCTGACCTCCGGAGCACCCGATATCGGCGCGCCGCCGGTGCTCGATTTTGTGCCCCCATGGGTACGCGATGGCTCCGGGCTCTATCGCAGCCAGTTGCTCAAGGAGGTGGTCAAGGATCCGCAAACCGGCATGCTGTTGCTGTCCAGCTCAGGTGAGCGAGCACTCCAGGCCAACAATGGCGCAGCCGCGTTCGACTATTTTCGCCGGGCGCTGGCCATCGATCCCGACGATGGCGGTCTTTGGGCAAGACTTGCGCGTGCTGCGCTGGTCGCCGAGCCCCAGGACAGCGCCAACAGTTGGAGGCTGAAGCAGGCGGCGTTGTCTGCGGCGGTCAACGCCTATCAACTGTCGCGCCATACTGTCAGCCGCGCCGGTGCCCTCGGCCTGCTTGGCGAGGCGCTTGAAAGGCGCGAGATTTGGCGACCGGCGATTACGGCGTATGTGGAAAGCCTGAAACTGGTCGACGATCCTCGCATCCGGTCTTTCCATGCCGATCTCAAATCGCGAAAAGGCTTTCGGGTCGTCGACAATACGATCGATTCAGACAGCCGCTCGCCGCGAATTTGCGTGCAGTTCTCCGAAAACCTGGTCAAATCAGGGGTCGACTATGCGAGTTTCGTGACGGTCAACGGTAAAGCCGCCGAAGCCATCGACATGCGTGAGAAGGAAATCTGCATCAACGGTGTCGAGCACGGGCACCGTTATCGCATCGACATCCGCCCCGGCCTGCCCGCCGCTCTTGGAGAGGTGATCGAGAAGCTGGTCAAGCTCGATATCTACGTGCGCGACCGCGCTGCGCTTGCGCGATTTACCGGCGACAATTTTGTCCTTCCGGGAACCGGCCGGCACGGCATTCCTGTGGTCACGGTCAATACGGCGGTTGTTGATCTGGAATTGTTCCGGGTCGGCGACAGGGCTTTGCCCGGCCTGTTGGCCGATTCACGTTTCCTGCGCCAACTCGATGGATATGACGCCGAACGGATCGCCGACAGCACCGGCTCCCGCGTCTGGTCCGGCAAGCTGGATGTGGCGGTCGATCAGAACCGCGAAGTGGTGACGAGCTTCCCGGTTGATGAAGCACTGCCTGAACGCAAACCAGGCGTTTATGTGCTGACCGCGAAGCCGAAAGGTGACCGGCGCGATAATTGGGACAGCATTGCCACCCAGTGGTTTGTCGTATCGGATATCGGCCTGTCAGCGGTTTCGGGCGAGAACGGTATCCATGTCTCCGCCCGCTCGCTTGCCAGCGCGAAGCCGATCTCCGGAGTTGAACTCAAACTTGTGGCGCGGAACAACGAGGTGCTTGCGACCACCAATACCGACAGCGAGGGCCGTGCGCATTTTGCTGCCGGCCTTGCGCGTGGCGCCGGCGGATTGGCCCCGCAGGTGTTAACCGCGGGCGCAGGTGCAAATGATTTCGTATTCCTTGACATGGGACGGGCCGGTTTTGACCTTTCCGATCGTGGCGTTGAGGGCCGCCCCGCGCCCGGCGCGCTCGACCTTTATGCGTGGACCGAGCGCGGCATCTACCGTGCCGGCGAGACCGTGCACGTCAATGCCCTGCTTCGCGACAGCACCGCCGAAGCCGTCGACGCACTGCCGCTAACCTTCATATTCTCCAGACCCGACGGCGTCGAAGACCGCCGTGTGGTGGTGAACAATCCATCAATGGGTGGCTATGGCGTCGCACTCGACCTTCAGGACAACGCGATGCGCGGCGCCTGGACCTTGCGCGTGCACACCGATCCGAAAGTCGCCGCGCTGGCCGAAAAGACGTTTCTTGTCGAGGACTTCGTTCCCGATCGCATTGAATTCGACATGGCCAGCGACAAGCCGGCGATCGCCGTTGGCCAAACGGCGAAGGTCAGTGTCGACGGCCGTTATCTTTACGGTGCACCGGCAGTCGGGTTGACGCTCGAGGGCGAGGTCAAGATCCGCGCGACCAATGAATGGGAATTACATAAGGGCTACCGGTTCGGACTGACCGACGAGGAAGATGGCGAAGACCGGCAGATCACGCTGGCGAACCTGCCTGTCCTCGATGCGCAGGGCAAAGCCGAATTTGACGTACGCCTCGACGATGCTCCCTCCGTCAGCGGACTGCTTTCCGCCGATGTCGCGGTGCGCATGCGCGAAGGTGGCGGCCGCGCCGTGGAACGGGATCTGAGCATCGCCGTGCTGCCGGACGGACCGATGATCGGTATCGCGCCGGAGTTTGACGGTGGCGCCGTACAGGAAAACTCGCTTGCCGCATTCAGGATCATAGCGGTTGCACCCGACGGAGAACGACAAGCACTTCGGGGCGTTCAATGGTCCCTGGTCAAGGTTTCGCGGAATTACCAATGGTACCGGGACGGCAACAGCTGGAAATATGAACCGGTCGACTACACCACCCAGGTGGCGGATGGCGTGATCGATATCGACGCCGTTTCGCCGTCGCCTTTGTCGGCGCAGGTCGGTTGGGGCCGGTATCGTCTGGAAGTCGAATCTGCCGATCCCGACGGCCCGGCCAGCAGCATCGAATTCTATGCCGGTTGGTATGTGGAACCGAGCTCCACCAATACGCCGGATGGTTTGGAAATTGCGCTTGACCGCGAAAGCTATGGTGCGGGCGATGTCGCAAGGCTTAAAGTTTCGCCGCGGTTTGCTGGCGAATTGTCGGTCACAGTAGGCGCGGACGATGTGCTGGCCACGCATACCGCCCAGGTTCCCGAAGAAGGTGCTGAGATCGAAATCCCGGTCGATGCCGATTGGGGGGCCGGTGCGTATGTCACCGCTACCCTCTATCGGCCTGGCGATGCGCAGGCCTCGCGCATGCCGATGCGGGCGATCGGCGTCAAATGGCTGAAGATCGATCCAGGCGCGCGCGATCTGAATGTCAATCTGGAGGTGGCCGATCAGATCTCTCCACGCCGGACATTCGATGTTCCGATCACCGTTGCCGGTGCCGGTGCAGGCGAAAAAGCGTATGTGACGCTGGCCGCCGTCGATGTCGGTATACTCAACCTGACCCGCTACGAGGCACCCGATCCGGATGGCTGGTACTTCGGTCAGCGCCGCCTCGGCCTGGAAATCCGGGACATTTACGGCCGGCTGATCGACGGCTCGGCCGGCGTCCTCGGCCGCATCCGCTCCGGCGGCGATGGCCCCGGCATGGGATCGGAAGGAAGCCCGCCGACCGAAAAGCTTGTGGCGTTTCATTCCGGCATTGTGGAGCTGGATGAAGATGGCCGCGCGACGGTCAGCTTCGACATGCCGCAGTTCAACGGCACAGTTCGGCTGATGGCTGTTGCGTGGAGCAAATCGGGCGTGGGTCATGCCGAAAAGGATGTGATTGTCCGTGATCCGGTGGTCGTGACCGCAAGCTTGCCCAGGTTCCTTGCGCCGGGCGACGTGGCTGATCTGCGGCTTGAATTTGCCAATACCGATGGCCCGGCCGGCGATTACACGCTGAGCATCGAGACAAACGGCCCGTTGTCGGTGCCGGAAGGGCTCAGAACGATCAATCTGGCGGAAAACGCGCGCGATGCGATGACCATCGGCATCAGCGCGCTTGATATCGGTGATGGCCGGGTGAATGTGGCATTGGAGGGACCGGGTGGCCTCAGGCTTGCCCAGGCGCTCGATCTGCCGGTACGACCTGCGTCGCTGCCAGTCGCCAGGAAGTTCGAGATCCCGCTTGCCGCCAATGGCGGCAGCCTGCGAATCGATTCTGGCCTGCTGGACGGTTCCTTGCTTGGCGGCGCCAGCGTCGCCATCAATGTCGGGCACAAGAATGCGCTTGATGTTCCGGCGCTCTTAATGTCGCTCGACCGTTACCCCTATGGTTGCGCCGAGCAGACAACCAGCCGCGCGCTGCCACTGCTTTATGTTTCGGAACTGTCGGCTGCCGCCGGTCTGGAAGAAGATCCGGCCATTGCCGACCGCATTCAGGATGCGGTCCACCGTGTCCTTGCTTATCAGTCCACATCGGGCGGTTTCGGCCTTTGGGGACCGACGAGCGGTGACCTGTGGCTCGATGCCTATGTCACCGATTTCCTGACGCGAGCGCGAGAACAGAAATTCTCCGTTCCGGAAGCGGCTATGCGGCAGGCGCTCGACAATCTGCAGAACACGATCGCCTATAATAACGACATCAAGGTCAACGGAACGGCAATCGCCTATTCGCTCTATGTTCTGGCAAGAAACCGCAGAGCTTCGGCCGGTGATCTACGCTACTACGCGGACACCCAGCTAAGCGCCTTCAAATCTTCGATGGCGCGCGCGCACATTGCCGCCAGCCTTGCACTTTACGGCGACAACGAACGGGCACAGCGCGCATTCGCCTCTGCATTGCGCCAGGCGTCGGGCCATCACAAGGTCAATCGCTACCGCGGCGACTACGGTTCGAGCCTTCGCGACAATGCGGCCATGCTGGCGCTCGCAGCGGAAACGCAACCGGTGCCGGCTTCAATGCCAGAGATGATGGAACTCGTGACCGCTGGACAGAGCAAGCGCCGCTACACCAGCACCCAGGAGCAGGCCTGGATGCTGCTTGCCGCCAGGGCGATCGAGGCGGGCTCGCCGATTGCCATTGCTGTCGATGGCGCCGCCCATACCGGTACCTTCACCAAGCGGATGAGCGGCGAGGACCTGTCCGAGAACCCGCTTGTCGTCGAAAACCGGGGTGAAACCGAAATCACGGCAACGATCACGGCCATTGCCGCACCCGAACAACCATTGCCGGCGGGCGGCAACGGATTTGACATCGAACGCACCTACTACCGCATGGACGGAACCGCGGCCAATGTCTCCGAAGCACAGCAAAACGATCGCTTCGTCGTGGTCATCAAGGTGAAGGAAAAGAACGCCTGGCCATCGCGCGTTCTTGTCAACGATTTGCTGCCGGCCGGTTTTGAGATCGACAATCCGAGGCTGGTGAGCAGTGCGGAACTGTCCGAATTCGCCTGGCTGCCACGCACACAGGCGGCGCATCTGGAATTCCGCGACGACCGCTTCATTGCTGCATTCAATCGCGCTGGTCGTGATGCGCGTGAGTTTTCATTCGCCTATGTCGTTCGCGCGGTAACGCCGGGTGTCTATGCCCATCCGGCAGCCAGCGTCGAGGACATGTACCGTCCGGAGTTTTCCGCAAGAACCGCCACCGGCGTGATGGCGGTCGAGGCGCGCTAGAGTGTGTCCGGCTTAAATGGGAGCGGTTTGATGGCAAGTATTTTTCACATCAGCGAGGAGAACACCGCAGCGCGATGTTGCCATCGTGCGAGGATTTCGACGGTGCTGATGGGGAAAAGGCTGCCAAGCAGGCAAACCGTCAAGCACTTGAATGATAAGGATAAACCGCAACCGTTTGACCTTGGCCTTTTGCGCCCCGGTCTGCGTCGCGCGGGTCTAACGGTACTCGCACCGCGTCGCCTCGCGCTCCTTGCCGGAACACAAAATCCCGGCGTTCAAACGATTCCATTTAAACCGGATACGCTCTAAGTTGCCTGGGAAGTTCCAGACCTGGTGGAATACCGCCTTCGGGTTGGCCAGCGCCGCGATTGGTGTGTTCATCATGACGATGGTGCTCATCGACATGGATCGGCGCTACCCGCCGCCATTGGACATGCCGCGCGAACATTCGTCTGAAGTGCTGGATCGCGACGGCCGGTTGTTGCGTGCCTTTGCGACGGCCGACGGTCGCTGGCGCATGCGCGCTAAACTGGAAGATGTCGATCCGGCGTTTATCGACATGTTGATCGCCTATGAGGACAAGCGGTTTCATCGCCATTATGGCGTCGACCCGCTGGCAGTAATGCGTGCGGCTTTTCAGATGGTAACCAGCGGTCGCGTCGTTTCAGGTGGTTCCACGCTGTCCATGCAACTGGCCAGGCTGATCGAGCCGAGATCGGAAAGATCATTTGTCTCCAAGCTTCGGCAAATGGCGCGCGCAGTGCAAATCGAGCGCCGTCTGAGCAAGGAACAGATACTGCAAGCCTACCTGTCGCTGGCTCCCTACGGTGGAAATCTCGAGGGTGTCCGAGCGGCTTCGCTTGCCTGGTTTGGCAAGGAACCAAAGAAGTTGCGCTTGTCGGAGGCGGCACTATTGGTCGCGCTGCCGCAATTGCCTGAACGGCGGCGTCCCGACCGTTTTCCGGAGGCAGCGAAACTCGCGCGTGATCGGGTTTTGAATCGCATGGCCGATGCACGAATTATCGCCAGAAGCGAGATTGAAAGGGCATCGCGATACCCGGTGCCGTACGTGCGGCGGGCGATGCCGGCACTGGCACCGCATTTGGCCGATCTTGCACGCGCCACCACACCGGGTGCGGCTGAATACCAAACGACCATAGACCGGGGAGTGCAAACCAGACTGGAAAGCGTGGCAAAATCGGCGGCAAACCGATTGAGCCCGACAGTGTCGGTCGCCATCCTCGCGGTCGATGCCTACACCGGGGAAATTTTGTCCGAGGTCGGTTCGTCTGACTATTTCGACGAGCGGCGTTATGGCTGGATTGGCATGAGCCGCGCAATACGTTCGCCGGGCTCGGCTCTGAAACCGTTCATCTATGGCCTGGCGCTGCAGGAAGGGGTCGTTGCCCCCGAAACGATCATATCGGACCGCCCGATCAATTTTGCCGGCTACAGGCCGCGAAATTTCGACTTGAGCTATCAGGGAGATGTCACCGTTCGCAACGCCCTGCAGATGTCTCTCAACGTGCCGGCACTGCAACTGCTCGAAGCGGTCGGTCCGGTGCGATTGATCAACCTGTTTTCGCGTGCGGGCGCCAGACCAGTTCTGCCGGGTCACGAGAAGCCGGGGCTGGCGATTGGACTGGGCGGCGCCGGTGTGTCGCTGAAGGACCTGGTACAGCTCTACACCGCTTTTCCGAATTTGGGTCGGATCAGTGAACTCGGCAACGGAATTGACCGGCTTCCAGGCATGCGCCCCAGCCAACGGGTGCTGGAGCCGGCGGCGGCCTGGCATGTCTCGGACATGCTTTCCGGGGTTGCGCGCCCCAACGGGGCAACGCCGGCGAAAATCGCCTACAAGACCGGCACGAGTTACGGATATCGCGACGCCTGGTCTATCGGGTTTGACGGCCGCCATGTTATCGGTGTCTGGACCGGTTCTGCCGACAACAGGTCGGTGCCAGGGCTGACCGGCTTCGGGACAGCCGCACCGATCCTGTTTGAAGCGTTTGCGAAAACGGGGCTGAATCGGATCGCATTACCGACAGCACCGGCAGGAGCGCTGCGCCTAGCGGCCGGTGACCTGCCCGCCGGGCTGAGGCGGTTCAACACCGCGCGAACGGATCTCGTACCAGTCGGCCAGTTCAATAATCCACCGGAGATCGTTTACCCGCCACAGGGCGCGCGCATCGACTTCGGCGGATCGGCAAAACCTGTTTTGGCACCGCTGGTGGTCAAGTTGCAGGGTGGTCGGGCGCCGTTCCGATGGCTCGCGAACGGAAAACCGCTAAACAAGCGGTCGCGACGCAGAACTGGCAGCTGGGTTCCCGATGGCCGTGGATATTCGACGCTGACGGTTGTCGACGCCGATGGCCGAGCGGCAAGTGTGCAGATCTTCATCGATTGATTGTCTGAATCGCCCAATGCGCCGGCACTCAGGCGATGCGGGTGAACACCATCGTATCGGCAACAGCCATGAAATGAAGTATGGCGCCGGTCACGACAAAACTGTGCCAGACCGCGTTTTGAAACCGCAAAGCGCGCCAAGCGAAAAACAGAACGCCAACTGAGTAGACGATCCCTCCTGCCAGCATGAGAATCATTGCTGCCTGAGGAAGCGCGTTCGAAAGCGGCTTGATGACCAGGATACCGCTCCAGCCGATCAGCAGGTAGAATCCGACCGCAAGACGATCAAATCGCCCAGGTAGCAGCAACTTCATGGCGATCCCCGCCAACGCGGATATCCAGACGAAAGAAACCAGCGTAACGGCAGCAACCGAGTTTGAAAGCTGTGTCAGAAACGGTGTGTATGTACCGGCAATCAGCAGGTAGATCGCGGCATGATCCGCGCGCCTCAACAGCCGCTTCAAAGGTTTATCCGGCCAGAGGTTGTAAGCACAGGAGATAGAAAAAACAGCCAGAAGCGACACGGTATAAAACGTCAGTGACACATATTCGGCGACGGTTGTACGGAAAGCGGCGGAAACCAGCAAAGCGATGCCGGCGGCCAGTGCAAACAGAATGCCGATTGCGTGGACAATACCGTCAGCGACCAATTCGCCACGGTCCGGTCGTCTGTCAGTTATGGTCCGCTTGATCAGCTGTTCGCGCATGAATGCAGTCGTATGCTTCAAAGACGACAGAATTCTGGTTGGCCCGCGGGTCGATTTTGGCAAGTCCGGCATGATCGCCAGGTTCACACGATCATGTTGAAACCGACTGAGCGTTTTGCGGAATTTCAACGGAACTTGGCGATGTGCTTAACCGATCGTGAATCGCCAGCGTACAGCCGTATCCGGTAAGTAGTTGATTATATTCTGCTAAATTACACGCTTTCCATCTAAACGACGACGACGGCGGTTTTCCGGGAGTTGTTTAGAGTTTTAGATAATAGGGAACGAGTCGGTACAGGCACCCTAAACTTCGACATCCTAGGTTTGACGCCAAAATGAACAAGAAGCCGTTTTGGGTGAAATGGCGCACTGTTTACTGTTCAAAGGGCTAGCAGAAATGAATAATTTTCCCCGCCTCCCATTTGGCCGGTTTTTGAGCGATCGGTCTGGCAACTTTGCGATGATGTTTGCGGCCACCATGGTGGCTTTGTTGATTTCGGGTGGCATTGCACTTGATTTGAGCCGTGCTGTGAAGAGCCAGGCAACATCACGCAATGCGCTTGACGCTGCAATCCTGGCGACTGCACGCCAATTGTCGCTGGGAAATATCCGAACCGATGAAGCCCACGATTTCCTGGTCAACTATCTGGAAGGAACTCTCGGCGTTACGATCGGCTCGGGCACAGAATACTATTTGGCCAATTTCTCTGTCGATAAAGACAAGGAGAAAATCTCGGCGGATCTGACTCGTAAACTCCCGCTGACGCTGACGGCGCTCGCCGGCACCAGCACAAAAAAAATTACGGCTTCATCGGCAGCTTTATACGGAATCCCCGAGACGGAAATCGTTATGACGTTCGACGTTACGGGCTCAATGCGCGGTTCCAAGATCGTTGATCTGAAAAACGCCGCAGCCATTGGGATCAACGAGTTGTTGGATGGCGCCGGATCAACCGACAACAGGCTTCGTATCGCGATGGTCCCATATGCCGAAGGTGTGAATGCCGGGCCGCTTTACACTACCGTTTTCGCCGAGTCGGAATCCACCAGCGGGCCGCCGCCTGCCGATACCGACCCGACGGCCGCCGCGGCAGCCGCTGCCGCTGACAACTGTTCGACGGAGCGCAAAGGCCCCGGACAGTTTACCGACGACAACCCGCGGAAGGGAAAGATCAATCGCGATTTCAGATTGAACAGTTGTCCCGCGTCACCGCTGGTGCCATTGACCGCCAAAAAAGCTACTCTGCAGAATGCCGTCAAGGCAATGACCGTCGGAGGCGGTACTGGTGGTCATATCGGAATTCAGTGGGCCTGGTACCTGATCTCGCCGAAATGGGCCGACTACGTGCACAAAGACTCCGTTGCCGCCGCCTATGGCAGCGATGTGCGGAAATTCGCAATCATCATGACAGACGGCGAATTCAACGTGGCGTATGAGGGCGTACCCAAAAACAAATCGCAATATCGCCAAGCTGCAAAGTCGATGAAAAAAGCCAGGAAACTGTGCAAGAACATGAAGGCTCGCGGGATCGAGATCTTCACCATCGGATTTGCGTTGAACCAGAGGAGCGCGAAAAACCTGCTCAAGGACTGTTCGTCGCCGAACACCGCGGAAATGACCTATTACCATGAGGCCAGCACCGGTGGGCAACTGACACAGATTTACAAGGACATCGCCACCAGCATCAAGCAACTGCGGCTGGTTCGCTAAAGCTCCTGTTCGATCAATCGGGCGCTGTTCATCTTCAGACAAGTTCTTTTGGAGATGGGCGGCGCCGTTTCATGTGCGGTCGATATCAATCAGTGACACCATCTGATCGATCAGCAAGATCACTGGCACCGTCCGCGGTTGTCGGTTGGGCAATCATGTGGATGATCTTCAGGAAGAGGCCGATGCCGGCGGCGGCATAAAACATTGTGAAGATCTTGCCGGAATCGGTCTGCGGCGTCAGATCGCCGTAGCCGATGGTCGTCAGAGTGATGAAGCTGAAGTAGAGCGCGTCGAGAATACGCCAGTCTTCGACCTGAACATAAAACCATGTGCCCGAGAAAAGCAGCAGGGCTATGGCACCGGTGGTGTTTCGGAATGCAGGATTGCTCCATGACAGAATGAACCCCCGCACAACGCTGTAAACCGGCAACAGATAAGAAAGCATGCGATAGTCTCCCCGGCTGTGATTCCGCCAATTGTTGTCGGCCAACAGGCTTGCATAATCCAATCGGGTTGTCTCCCAATCGCCGGATGCCGTGAAACATCCTTTCAACAATTTCGTTTGATCAGCGCCGCTGACCGATGCACCGGCGTGTAAGATCGTCAGCGCGCGACAGGGTTGCCAGTCCGGGCCGGTTTGCCTATCCGTTGCGGGGACAAGAAACAGTTAGAACACAGGAACTAGTAAACGCATGCCCGAGGCTTTCATTTGCGATTATGTCCGCACCCCGATCGGCCGTTTTGGCGGCGCTCTGGCTTCCGTACGCGCCGATGATCTTGGCGCCGTGCCTCTGAGAGCCCTGATGGAGCGCAACAGCGCGGTCGATTGGCAAGCCGTTGACGATGTTCTTTTCGGCTGTGCCAATCAGGCGGGAGAGGACAACCGCAATGTGGCGCGGATGAGTTTGTTGCTGGCCGGCCTGCCGGAATGTGTTCCCGGCGCGACGATCAACAGGCTGTGCGGTTCGGGCATGAACGCACTGATCGACGCGGCGCGCGCCATCAAGGCAGGCGAAGCCGACCTGGTGATTGCCGGCGGTGTAGAATCAATGTCGCGGGCGCCGTTTGTCATGCCAAAAGCGAGTTCGGCTTTTTCGCGTAATGCGGAAATCTACGACACAACAATCGGTTGGCGCTTCGTCAATCCGCTGATGAAGAAGCAATACGGCATAGATTCCATGCCGGAGACGGCGGAGAATGTGGCTGAGGATTTCCAGATCAGCCGCGCTGATCAGGATGCCTTTGCCGCGCGCAGTCAGTCCAAGGCTGTGGCGGGACAAAAAAACGGACGGCTTGCGATGGAAATCGTCGCGGTAACAATTCCGCAGCGCAAGGGCGATCCGGTTGTGGTTGACACCGACGAACACCCGCGCGCCGGCACGACGGCTGAAAAACTCGCCAAACTGCCGACGCCATTTCGTGAAGGTGGCACGGTAACGGCGGGCAATGCGTCAGGTGTCAATGACGGCGCGGCAGCCTTGATCATTGCCTCAGAAGAAGCCGCCAACAAACACGGCCTGACACCGATCGCGCGGGTTCTTGGCGGAGCGGCCACGGGTCTGGCACCGCGTATCATGGGTTTTGGACCGGCGCCTGCGACCAAGATATTGTGCGCGCGCCTGGGTTTGAAACCAACGGATTTCGATGTGATCGAGCTCAACGAAGCATTCGCCTCGCAAGGACTGGCAACGTTGCGCGATCTCGGCATCGCCGATGATGCAGAGCATGTTAATCCCAATGGCGGCGCCATCGCGCTTGGACATCCGCTGGGCATGTCGGGAGCGCGGATTGCCGCAACCGCCGCGCTGGAACTCAAGCAACGAGACGGAAAGCTGGCGCTGGCAACAATGTGCATCGGCGTGGGTCAGGGCATTGCGGTGGCGCTGGAGCGTGCCTGAGCCCGGCGCAATGCCGATGGAGGTGTTTCGAAATTCGCGGTAAACGCTCTTGAAAAGGCGCTAACCGACGAAAATCCGGTTCGATCGGCGATGTCTGCCAGCGGCGTGCTGGTGTCGGTGACCATGCGCCTGGCGAGCGACAGCCGCAGCCGGAGGTAATAGGCGCCCGGCGTTTCTCCGATCGACGACCGGAACAATTTTTCAAGACCGCGAACGGAGAGGTTCAGGCGCCTGGCGATTGCCGAAATCGTCAACGGCCGGTCGATGCGCTCTTCCATGAGCCGGATAGCCTTAGAAATTCGGGGATCATAGCTATCCGGCCGCCCCAGCGAAACGAGCGGCTGCGCTTCGTCGGCAGCGCGGCCTTCGCCGTGGATGAAGACACTCGCGACATCGAGAGCGGCGGCCACCCCGAGGCGCGCACGGACAAGATGAAGCATAAGGTCGAATGTCGGTGAGGCGCCACCGGACGTGAAACAACGCCCGTCGACAATATACCGGTCGGGCAGAACCTGGATTTCCGGAAAGGCGGCGGCGAAATCTTCCAGATCCTCCCAGTGGGTTGTCGCACGACGGCCATCGAGCAGTCCGGTCTTTGCCAGTAGCCATGATCCTGCTTCGACACCACCGACCGCGCGCACCTGCCTGGCTGCGCGCGCAAATGATGACTTCAGCTGGGGGGTGAACTGCTCGCGCGTTCCGAATCCGGCAATGACAATCAACACGTCGCCGACGCTCAGCGGATCAAACTTTCCATCGACCGGCAGCCTGACGCCGCAAGTCGTCTGCGATGGCTGGCCGTCAGTCGACACGATCTGCCATGAGAATACGTTCCGTCCTGTCACCCGGTTGGCGGCCCGCAGCGGATCGAGAGCGGACGCCACGCACATGATGGAGGCCCCGTTCAGCACCAGGAATGTCACGGCCAGCGAATTGTTGCTGTGCTCGAAAATCGTACCGAGTTCGCTTTTCATCACAAGATATTCGTAAATTGCAAAACAAATGTTGGCAAGCGGCGCAGAATGCGCACAACATTGGTGGTTCGAGCCGGGAGGAAATACGATGCCGCTTGCCATGAACCGGGAGGTTTTCATCACCTGCGCCGTGACGGGTTCCGGCGCAACCCAGGACCGCAGCCCGCATGTTCCCCGTTCGCCCGAACAGATCGCCGATTCAGCAATAGACGCCGCCAAGGCAGGCGCGGCGATCGTGCATTGCCACGTCCGCGATCCGGAGACGGGGACACCACGGCGCGACGTCGATCTCTACCGGGAGGTGACCGAACGTATTCGCGAGGCCGAAATCGACGTCGTGCTCAACCTGACGGCCGGAATGGGCGGAGACATGACATTCGGGTCTACCGAGCATCCGCTGCCCCTCAACGAAGCCGGCACCGACATGGCCGGTGCCGCTGAGCGGGTCAAGCATGTCGCAGAGTGCCTGCCGGAAATCTGCACACTCGATTGCGGCACCATGAACTTCGCCGAAGCAGATTATGTGATGACCAATACGCCCGGTATGCTGCAGGCGATGGGTTCGATGATGACCGCCCTGGGCGTGAAGCCGGAAATCGAAGCCTTCGATACCGGGCATCTCTGGTATGCCAAGCAACTCGTCAAAGACGGCATTCTGGACAGTCCGGCACTTGTGCAGCTTTGCATGGGTGTGCCGTGGGGCGCACCGGACGACCTCAACACGTTTATGGCAATGGTCAATAATGTGCCGGAGGATTGGACGTTTTCGGCGTTTTCGCTCGGGCGAAACCAGATGGCCTATGCGGCGGCGGCCGTGCTGGCGGGCGGCAATGTACGCGTCGGCCTGGAGGACAATCTCTGGCTCGGCAAGGGCGCGCTGGCGACCAATGCGCAACTGGTCGAGCGTGCAGCGACAATTGTCGAGAACATGGGCGCCCGGGTGATCGGCGCGGATGAAGTGCGCGCCAAACTCGGCTTGACCAAGCGAGCACTGAAATGAAACAGCAACCTGACACCTCGATGGCGATGTCGAATTCGAGCAGGGGTGCGGTTCTGTCGTCTTGTGCGCCGAGGGTATTGGCTTCGGATTCCTGTGCGCTAGAAACACTAGATCATGACGAGAATTACCCGCCGCACCATTTTGAAGACCGTTCACTGGATCATGCTTCCACTCTTGGTCTGGTTTGTGCTGGTTGGCCCACCAGAAGCCATGGCGCTGGGATCATGGGGATTTCGGTTTCATTCAAATCTCGCTTTGTTGTTCGTGATCCTGTGTCTTGCCTGGACCGGCGACTTCGTTTGGCGCGGCATGGCCACCACCCGGACACCGAGGCTGCCAGGCTGGGCAAAGCGGTTCCACTGGTGGCTGCACCGGATCATCGTCTGGTCTCTATTTGTTGTGGCACTTACCGGTTTTCTGCTCGGTCTGACATCATCACGGCTTTTGAAGGCTGGAGGTTTTCTGCCAATCGCACCGCCGCTCGGCATGAAAGAAGCGAATGCCTGGGTCGGGCTGGTTCATATCGTCGAGTTCTACGGTCTTGCCCTTCTGGTGGCGGTTCACGCCGCATTTCATATCTGGCGTCACGTCAAACTGAAAGACAACGCGCTACGGGTCATGGTTCCCAAACCACTACACCGTTTTCTGTAGGCGTTTTCCTCCACATCGGTGAAAGGCCAAATGATCGGTCTGTATTGATTTTGTGCCGAAGTGGAGCAGGCACATGATCAAAATGGCGGCGATTGTTGGCGGCGGCGTAATCGGTGGCGGCTGGGCAGCCCGGTTGGCGCTCAACGGGATTGATGTGACGATTTTCGATCCCGATCCCGACGCAGAACGCAAGATATCGGAAGTCATGGCCAACGCCCGACACGCCCACAATAAGATGGTACCGAATACGCAAGTTTCGGAAGGGCGAATTACCTTTGCCGGGTCGCTCGAACAAGCTGTCACCGACGCGGATCTCGTCCAGGAAAGCGTGCCGGAGCGTCTCGAGATAAAACACAAGGTGCTCGCCGAGATAGACGCCCATGCCAAAGAAACGGCGCTCATTGGCTCATCGACGTCGGGCCTGAAGCCGTCCGACATGCAGACGGCGATGGAGCGGCCCGAACGTCTGTTCGTCGCTCATCCATTCAATCCGGTCTATCTGCTGCCTGTCGTCGAGATCGTCGGTGGGCGGGATACATCTGCGGAGTCGATCGAGCGGGCGATCACGGTCTACGCCTCGATCGGCATGAAGCCAGTTCATGTCAAGAAGGAGATCGAGGCTTTCGTCGCCGACCGCCTGCTGGAAGCGATTTGGCGCGAATCATTGTGGCTGATCAAGGACGGCATCTGCACTACCGAGGATCTTGATGACATTGTCCGCTATGGCTTTGGCCTCCGCTATGCGCAAATGGGCGTGTTTGACACCTATCGAACTGCCGGTGGCGAAGCCGGCATGCGCCACTTCCTCGCCCAGTTCGGTCCTTGCCTGAAATGGCCATGGACGAAGCTGATGGACGTGCCGGAATATGATGATGCGCTGGTCGATCTGATCGCGGGTCAGTCCGACGAGCAATCCGGGCATATGTCCATTCGCGAACTGGAGCGTGCTCGAGACGATAATCTCGTAGCCATCATGGATGCGCTTAGCCGGCAAAACGATGGCGATGGTTGGGGCGCCGGGCGCATTTTGAACATGTACCGAAAGCAGCTCACCAAACAAGCAGAAGGTTGAGCCGATGGATTTTGCCTTGAGCGATGAGCAGCGCCTGATTGTCGATACGACACGCGCTTTTGTCGAAAACGAACTCTACCCCCACGAGCTCGAGATCGAACAGTCGGGCCATCTGGAGATGGATTTGATCCGCGAGATCCAGGCCAAGGCAATTGAAGCCGGACTTTATGCAGCCAACATTCCCGAGGAGTACGGTGGTGCGGGGCTCGATACGCTGACATGGCTTCTCTACGAGAAGGAACTCGGCAAAGCCAACTATGCGCTGCACTGGACCTGCGTCGCCCGGCCATCAAATATTCTGTGCGCCGGCACACCCGAGCAACGGGAGAAATATCTGGAACCCTGTGTGCGCGGCGAGAAATGGGATTGCCTGGCAATGACTGAACCGGGGGCCGGTTCGGATCTGCGCGGCATGAAGGCATCGGCAAAGCGCGACGGCGACGACTGGATTCTGAATGGAACCAAGCACTTCATCAGCCATGCCGACATTGCTGATTTCGCCATCTGTTTCATGGCGTCGGGCGAGGAGGATACGCCACGCGGTAAAAAGAAGCTGATCACAGCGTTCTTTGTCGACAAGGGAACACCGGGCTTTAGCGTACGCGACGGCTATCGCAATGTTTCGCACCGTGGCTATACCAATGCCGTTCTGGAATTCGATGATTGCCGGCTTCCAGCGCAGTCGGTGCTCGGCGAAGTGGACAGAGGATTCGATGTCGCAAACGAATGGCTCGGCGCCACACGATTGCAGGTCGCCGCAACCTGTCTGGGGCGCGCCGAACGTGCCTTTGGCCTTGCAGTGGAATGGGCCGCAGAAAGAAAGCAATTCGGCCAGCAAATCGGCAAATTCCAGGGCGTCTCGTTCAAGCTGGCCGACATGGCGACCGAACTGAAAGCCGCCGAACTGCTGACACTGGAAGCCGGTTGGAAATTCGATCACGGCACGGTCACCGACTCCGACATGGCGATTGCCAAACTGAAAGCCACCGAGATGCTGGCTTTTGTTGCCGACGAAGCCATTCAGATCCACGGCGGCATGGGCCTGATGGACGAACTGCCACTTGAGCGGATCTGGCGCGATGCGAGAGTGGAACGAATCTGGGAGGGTACTTCGGAAATTCAGCGCCACATCATCTCCCGCGCGCTTTTACGCCCATTGGGTGCGTGACGGACGGCTCTGATGGCAGCAAAACCGGTAATTCGCGAGGTTGAACTTTATCCACCGGTGAAGGCCTTTCTGGAAGGCCAGGGCTACCAGGTCAAAAGCGAGGTGGGGGCAGCCGACATCGTTGCCGTGCGTGGCTCGGAAGCGCCGGTGATCGTCGAACTGAAGACCGGTTTCTCGCTCACACTCTTTCACCAGGCGATCGAGCGACTGAAACTGACCGATGCCGTCTATGTCGCGGTGCCTGAATGGTCCGGACGCGCCGGATGGAAGAGCTTTGTCGCCAACCGGACATTGTGCAGACGGCTCGGCCTCGGTCTGATGACGGTTAAGCCTGCCAGCGGCCAGATTGACGTGCATCTCGATCCCGGACCTTACGCACCGCGGAAATCTGCCGGGCGGCGTGAAAGACTGCTGCGCGAATTCCAGCATCGGGTCGGCGACCCCAATACCGGTGGGCAAACACGAAAACGGCTGATGACCACCTACCGGCAGAATGCGCTGCGCTGTGTTGCCATCCTCGCAACCAACGGTCCAACGAAAGCGTCCGAGGTTGCGCGGATGACCGGCGTCGCCAAAGCCCGGTCGATCCTGGCCGACGATCACTATGGCTGGTTTGAACGCGTGGAACGCGGTGTGTATCAGCTTACGCCCAAGGGCAGGTCGGCGGTGAGCGAATATGCCGGCGAGATCGAGGTGCTGCAATGACCGGCCATCTCAAACGCCTTCTTGATCCCGGATCAATCGCCTATATCGGCGGCGCCCAGATTGCCGGCCCGATCCGGGCCAGCCTGCGGGCCGGATATGATGGTGAAATCCGGGTTATTAACCCGGTTCGTGACGAGATAGATGGTATCGCCTGTGCGCCATCGATTGCCGATCTGCCGTCACCGCCCGATGCCGCCGTTGTCGCCCTTTCACCGGAACGGGCCATCGCCACTGTCGAGGAATTATCGAGGGCAGGTGCCGGCGGCGCGGTGGTCATGTCGTCGGGGTTTGCCGAGATTGGTACGGATGTTGGCCGAGACAGGCAGGAAAGGCTAAAAATCGCAGCCGGCGCCATGCCGCTGCTCGGCCCAAACTGTATGGGGCTGATCAACCAATTCTCCGGTGCAGCCGTCTGGGGCGACGACAATCACATCGAGCGGCAAACCGGACCCGCGGCCGCCATCATTTCGCAAAGCGGTGCGTTGCTGATCGGCATGACCAATGTCGAGGAAGCGTTCCCGCTCGGCTATGCGGTGAGCGTCGGAAACCAGTCCGGTACATCCGTCAGCGAACTGATCGATGCAGTGCTCGCCGATGAACGCATCAACGCCATTGGTCTTTATATCGAGGGGCTCGATGACGGCGAAGCGTTTGGGCAAGCCTGCCTCCGGGCAGTCGACAAGGGTGTGCCCGTTGTCGCGCTCAAGGGCGGCGATGGCGAACAGGGTTCCAGGGTCTCGCTCAGCCACACCGCCTCGATGGTGATGGAACGCGATATTTGGCAGGCGTTCTGCACACGGTTCGCAATTGTGGAGGTTTTCTCTCCCAAGGCGCTGGTGGAATCGCTGAAACTGCTGACGATCGGCGGCCTGCCAAAAGGGAACCGAGTGTCCATCGTGTCCTATTCCGGAGGTCTCAATGGACTGGCGGCCGCAGCGGCGGCCAAAAACGGGCTTGAATTGCCGATGCCGACACCGGCGAACGCCGAAATGCTGGCGCAAACCATGCCGGAAACGGTAACACTCAATAATCCGCTGGACCTCAACATTCCATTCAGGGCAAGCGACGGCTCGATCTCGATGCAGAACACCGCCGGTGTTGCCGATGCCCTGGTGGCATTCGGCGAAAACGTCAGCGACCAGATGGCATTCTTTATCGATGTCCCGCGGCCGGGCGTGGCCGGTCTTGACAAGGTCTGGTGCGATTCACTGGAAGCACTGACAACCGTGAGGCGGAAGCTTGGCATTCCGATCTCGGTTGCAGGGATATTGCCGGAAGGCCTGTCGCCGGATTTCCGAAAGCACATGCAGGCCAACGGCGTCGCCGCGCTACAGGGTTATGCTGACACCATGGAGGCGTTGACCGTCAGTGCCGGCGTAGCGTCTGCGCAAGACAGGCTGAAGTCACAACGCAAATCGAAGCCCCTGCTGCACGGCGCAATCCCTACTTGCCCAAGGATGCTCGATGAAGCGGAATCGAAATACGCACTTTCCGGTTTCGGTCTGGAGACGCCGGTCAATCGTGCGGTCTCTATCGCCGATGCCCCCGCTGCAGCCGCAGAAATCGGATTTCCCGTTGCCGTCAAGGTTTTGAGTTCCACCATCGCCCACAAAGCACAGGTCGGCGGTGTGGCATTGGATTTGCAAGATACGAACGCGGTTGAAGTGGCGTGCAGGCGGATGGCGCGAACGGTGTCCCAGGCCGAAAGCGGCCATGAGGTTACCAATGTAATTGTGGAAGGTATGGTGACCGGAGCCGATGCCGAACTGATCGTCGGCGTGAAGCGCCATCCGGCAATAGGACTTGCGCTGATGGTGGGGCGGGGCGGTACGCGAACAGAGGAAATGGCGCGCTTTGAAACGACTTTGCTGCCGCTGACAGACGGTGCGCTCGATGCCATTTTCGCCAGGCTTGGCGTCAACGGACACCCGGCTGCAAATGAACTGCGGAAGGCCTGTCAGGCCGTGGCTGCCTATGCGATATCGCAGAGCGAAAGGCTGATGAGCCTTGATGTCAATCCGGTCATGCTGACCAGTGACGGCCGGGCACTGGCCGCCGATGCACTGATCGTATTGGGAGAATGAGCATGGCGCTTACCGACCATATCGGACTGACGGGACCGGAATTCGATGTCGACATCGAACGCGGCAAAATTCGCGAGTTTGCCCGCGCCATGTCGGCGCCGCTGGCGGAATTCGTGACCGGTATCAATCCAGTTATCCCGGCCATGTTTTTAGTCTCGGCGCCCTACACCTGGGGGTATACGCTGGAGCGACCGCGCGGAACGGTGTTTGAGAGGATCGGGCACAATCCCGCCGTTTCGCTGCATGCGGAGGAATCCTTTCGGTTCCACGGACGGCTTCTGCGGGCCGGAGACCGACTGACCGCAGTCGCCAAGCTGGAAGATGTGCGCGAGAAACGGGGTTCAAGCGGCGGAAATATGACCTTCACGACCACGCTGATCGAATACCGTGACATGGACGGAACATTGCGCGCCGAGCAGCGCACGGTCGGCGTGGTGACGTCCGATACGCCGGGCAGCGGTGAATGGTCCTATGACCTTCCGGCCTACGAGCCACTGTATTCGTCGCTCGACCCGCGAACGCCGTTTGCCAATATAAAACGGTCAACGTTTGAGGAGCTGCAAGAGGGATTTGGCCCCGGTCCGGTGGATGCCGGACCTCTCCTGATCCAGGACATCATTCGATTTCAAGGCGTTGTCGGTGAGGACGATCCACTGCATCACGATCGAACCTGGGCCGAACAAAACGGTTATCCGGAAGTCTTCGGCCTGGGAACCTATCACGCCAGCATGATGTGTTCGTATGCCGCCCATTGGATCGCGCCTGAAACCGTGCGCTCGTTCAAAGTGCGGTTTCGCGAGGTGCGATGGCCGGGTGACCGGCTGCTGTATGAGGGCAAGGTCATGTCACTCGATACCGAAAATCGGCAGGCAACGCTGCATTTGACATGCGCGCGCACAAATGGCGACCTGATCGATGAGGCTTGGATGGAATGCGATTTCAATGCGCAATGACGGGAGAAAGCGATGAGCGAGATCATCACAACAAGGCGTGAGAGCGGTGTTCTCGAAGTCACGCTTGACCGGCCCAAAGCCAACGCAATCGATCTAGCGACTTCGCGGTTGATGGGCAAAACTTTCAAGGATTTTCGCGATGATCCGGAATTGCGGGTGGCCATCGTGAAAACCGCAGGAGACAAATTCTTTTGTGCCGGCTGGGATCTGAAGGCAGCGGCTGACGGCGATGCCGTTGACGGCGATTACGGCGTCGGTGGATTTGCCGGCTTGCAGGAACTGCGCGACCTCAACAAACCGGTGATCGCTGCGGTCAACGGCATGGCGGTTGGCGGCGGGTTTGAATTGGCGCTTTCCTGCGATCTGATCTACGCATCCGCACAATCCTCCTTCGCGCTGCCGGAAATCCGCGCCGGAACACTGGCGGACGCCGCGACTGTCAAGCTGCCGAAACGTATCCCATATCACGTGGCAATGGACCTGCTTTTCACTGGCAGATGGATGGACGCGCAGGAAGCCCACCGATGGGGATTGGTCAACGAGATGCTCGACGACAACGAAAAGCTGATGGAAAGAGTGTGGGAAATCGCACGTTTACTTGCGTCTGGACCACCATTAGTCTTTGCTTCTATTAAAGAAGTTGCAAGAGAATCAGAATCCATGAAGTTTCAGGAAGCAATGAACTGGATTACCAAGAGAAAATTTCGTACAGTAGATGAATTATACGACTCCGAGGACAATATGGAGGGATTCCGCGCCTTCGCCGAAAAACGCGACCCGGTGTGGAAAGGAAAATAGTGACGGAGAAAGCGGACTACGGAAAGCTGATTGACGAGGAGACCTGGGCTTTTATCAAGCGAACCGCTGCCTGGTATCCTGACGACACGGTCGACAAGCCAATCGCGGAGCAACGCAAGATCTATGATGCCATGTGCAGGGAGTTTTTCGCCGGGTACCCGAAAGGAGTAACGGCGGAAACTTCAGCGATCGATGCAGGCGACCATCAGATTCCGATCAGGCGATACCAAAAGGAAAGCGGCAACAATGCCGCCTCTGTGGTTTTCTATCACGGTGGTGGCTTTGTCGTCGGCGGCCTTGAAAGCCACGACGATGTATGCGCTGAAATATGTGACAGAACGGGTTACTCGCTTGTGTCGATCGACTATCGCATGGCACCCGAGCATGCGTTTCCCGACTGCTACAGCGACGCCCTCACGGCGTTTGAATGGGCCGCCGAGGGGATTTCCGAACCGATTGTCCTGGTTGGCGACAGCGCAGGTGGAAACCTCGCAGCCGCCGTCAGTCATGCCACCCGCGATCATGCAGTCCGGCCGGTTGGGCAAGTGCTTGTCTATCCGGGATTTAGCGGCGACTACACCAAGAATTCATGCCACTATCATGCGAATGCGCCGCTGCTGACGCGGCATGATCTTGAATTTTACAGCCATGTACGCGCACGCGGCGATGACGTAACCGATGATCCGAGAGCAGCGCCGCTGGCCGATACCGACTTCACACGACTGCCACCCTCCGTCATTGTCTCGGCGGAATGCGATCCGTTGTCTGACGACGGCAAGGATTATCGGGACGCTATGGTGGCGGCTGGCGGTAAGGCGGTGTGGTTCAACGAGAAGGGCCTGGTACACGGATACCTGCGAGCCCGAAGCACCGTCGGGCGCGCTCGCGACAGTTTCACCAGGATTGTGAAGGCCATTGAGGCGTTGGGAAAAAGCGAGTGGCCTTATGACGCGATCGGCGACTGACTTGCGTATTGAAGATTGCATCAACGAAACCTGCCCGTGGTCCGGCAAACCCGTCAGTGCGGATTCGCTCACCGTCTACAAGGGTCAGGTGGTCGGCTTTTGCAACACGGGTTGCCGTGACAAGTTCGTGGTTGCGATCGCTCATTTTGAAGAAGCGCTTGCGGAGCTGGGGTTATAGGAACGGCCGGGCCTGCATTGATGACGGGATGGTCACGCCCATGCGTTTGAGGATTGTCGGTGCGATCTGCAACTGATCGATCAGCGTGTCATCGGCCGGCGCCTCTCCGCCACCAAACCAGTAGAGCGCAGCATCCTGCTGCAGGTCTTCGCGTCCACCATGGTGGCCGCGGTCGGTCTGGCCGTGATCTGCGGTGACCATCACCTCGTAACCGTTGTTCAGCCAGCGGGGCAGAAATGCCGCCAACATGACATCGGCAACTTCGCAGGCGTGCTCCATTTCAACGCAATCATGCCCAAACCGATGCCCCATCGAATCCAGCGTGCAGGAGTGGAAGATGCCGTAATCGATTTCGAACCGTTCGGTCAGCATGGTCAGTGTGGCAAACAGATCTGCATCCGACGGCGTCATCTGATTGTTGTGACCGTAGCCAGTCATCGAGTGAAAGCGCCCATGGGCAATCGGCGCGCCGGGTTCGTCATATTCGAGGTCGCGCACCATATCCAACGGATAGCGGTGGAAGAACTCGCTCCAGTATGAATGGGTGACTGCGCAGGTTGTTCCGCCTGCTTTCGTCACTTCTGAAAAGATGTCCGGCTGGCTGACACGGAAGCGGATTTCGTTGGCAAGAACGCCGTGAACCTGTGGCGGCACGCCGGTGTGGATCGAGGCATAGCAGGGCGCCGAAATCGACGGCAGCACGGAGCGGGTTTTCCATACACGGGCATCACCGGACTGAACCCAGCCTTCAAGGTTGCCGAACAGACGGCGCCAGTTGCGCCAGGGAACGCCATCGAGAATGATGAGCAGGAGTTTGTTGTCGAGCGCCATGACAGCAGCACCTGATTGGAGATTGAGAGATCGGACCGATTTATGTCAGTTGCCTGCGCTTTCCATCTTGCGAGTGGACAATACCTTTTCCAGCCAGCCCAGCTGCATTTCCGGAACTGAAGAAAGCAAAAGATCGGTGTAGTCGTCGAATGGCGGTTTCAAAACCATTGACTTTGGACCATAGCGAACCACCTCGCCCTGGAACATAACCGCAATCGAATCGGCAATCGCCTTCACGGTGGCCAGATCATGAGTGATAAATAGGTAGGCAACATTTTCAATCTTCTGCAAGTTGAGCAGCAACTTCAGAATGCCGTCGGCCACCAACGGATCCAAAGCGCTGGTTACCTCATCACATATGATCAGCTTCGGTTTTGCGGCCAATGCGCGGGCAATGCAAACACGCTGTTTTTGACCGCCGGAAAGCTCTGCCGGGTAGCGATCGGCAAAGCCCGTGCCCATCTCGATTTCGTCAAGCAGTTCGCCGAGGCGTTTCTCCTTTTCGGCGCCACGCATATTGAAATAGAACTCCAGCGGGCGACCGATGATGGTCGAAACGGTCTGACGCGGATTCATTGCGACATCCGCCATCTGGTAGATCATCTGCAATTCGCGCAAATCTTCGCGCTTGCGGTCCGGCAAGGCCTTCGACAGCTCGCGGCCGCAAAAGGTGATTTTGCCTTCCATGGGGGGCAGCAGACCGGTAATCGCCCGCGCCAGGGTCGACTTGCCGGATCCCGATTCCCCGACAACGGCCAATGTCTGACCTTCGTGCACCTCTACCGATACATTCTTGAGCACCTTGACCGACCCGCCGCCATACGCAGCGGTCACGTTCTCAACCCGCAAAAGAGGATCGTCGGTCGGCTTCTTCTCCTCATGGGCGATCGAGCGGACGGAGACCAGCGCGCGCGTATAGTCTTGCTTCGGCGCTTCTATGATCTGCTTGGTCAGCCCGTGTTCGACCAGCTTGCCGTGGCGCAGCACCATCATCTCGTCGGAGACCTGGGCCACGACGGCCAGGTCGTGCGAAATATATAAAGCGGCAACACCGGTTTCGCGGATGGCATCCTTGATGGCGGCCAGCACGTCGATCTGGGTGGTGACATCCAACGCAGTGGTCGGCTCATCGAAGACGATCAGATCCGGCCGCGAACACAGTGCCATGGCGGTCATGACGCGCTGCAACTGACCGCCTGAAACCTGGTGCGGGAAACGTTTGCCGATATTGTCCGGATCGGGGAGGCCAAGCGTGTGGAAAAGAGCGATTGCCCGTTCTTCCGCCTCCTGCCGCGTGGCGGTACCGTGCGACAGTGCCGCCTCGACGACCTGATCGATCAGCCGATGCGCCGGATTGAATGCCGCGGCCGCTGACTGCGCCACGTAACAGACCTCGCGTCCGCGAACACCCTGAATGCCCGCCTTGTTCTCCTTCATGATGTCGCGGCCGTTTAAAATGACCTGACCGCCGGTGATGCGAACACCACCACGGCCATAGGCCATCGACGAAAGACCAATCGTCGACTTGCCGGCACCGGATTCGCCAATCAGTCCAAGAACCCTGCCCTTGGCAAGCGTCAGCGACACATCTTCTACAATGACGATGTTTTGCGGGTCCTCGCCGGGCGGATAGACCGTCGCCTCGATGCGGAGGTTGCGGATATCGAGCAGCGGTTCAGCCATTGCCGCGTCCTCCCTTCAGGTCGGTCGTTCTGTTCAATACCCAGTCGGCAACCAGATTGACCGAAATCGCCAGCAGGGCGATGGCGGCGGCCGGAATGAGCGCTGCCGGAATACCGAAGACAATGCCGTCCTTGTTTTCCTTGACCATACCGCCCCAATCGGCCTCAGGTGGCTGAATGCCAAGTCCCAGGAACGACAGTGTCGAGATGAACAGCACGGCGAAAATGAAGCGGAGACCGAATTCAGCGACAAGCGGCGACAGCGCATTCGGTAGAATTTCGCGGAAGATGATCCATGGTGTGCCTTCACCGCGCAGCTTGGCCGCTTCAACGAAATCCATCACATTGATATCGACGGCGACGGCGCGTGCGAGGCGATAAACTCTGGTACAATCCAGCAGACCAATTACCAGGATCAAAACCAGCGGTGTTGTCGGGACAACCGACAGCACGACCAGCGCAAAGATCAGGGTCGGGATCGACATCACAAGATCGATAAAGCGGGACAGGATCTGGTCGAACCACCCGCCGAGAACCGCGGCTGTGAATGCCATGATCGAACCAAGCGAAAATGACAGGATCGTCGCGAGCGCCGCGATGAATATCGTAATCCGCGCACCGAATATCATCCGCGAGAGCAGATCACGGCCGAGATTGTCCGTGCCCATCCAATGGGCCGAAGATGCCGGCTCCCAAACATCGCCAACGATGTCTGTCAGCTCATAGGGCGCCACCCATGGCGCAAACACCGCCACGAACAGGAAACATGCCAATGAAACCAGGCCGATGAGCGCACTGAGCGGAATGCGTTTCAAATCCATACCCGCCCCCTATTTTGGATGCCGCAAACGCGGATTGGCAATAATCGCCGATATGTCCGCCAGCATGTTGAGGCCAATATAAACCCCGGCGAATACGAGCCCGCATGCCTGAACCACAGGCAGATCGCGTTTGATCACATGGTCGACCAGATATTGGCCCATGCCCGGGTAAACAAAGATCACCTCGACCACGACGACGCCAACGACGAGATAGGCGAGGTTGAGCATCACGACATTGATAACCGGAGCGATGGAATTCGGAAATGCGTGCTTGCGGATGATCGAGAACATCGGCAGGCCCTTGAGTTCCGCGGTCTCGATATAGGCCGACTGCATGACGTTGAGGATAGCCGCGCGGGTCATGCGCATCATATGCGCCAGCACAACCAGTGTCAGCGTGATTGCCGGCAGCATGATTGCGCCAATGCGGTCGCCAAGGCCCATTCCGTCATACACGGTCGAAACGCTGGTGAACCAGCCAAGCTGGACGGCCAGAAAATACACCAGAACGTAGCCGATAAAGAACTCCGGCAACGAAATCGACGTCAGCGTGATCGCCGATATCAACTTGTCGACCCATGTGTTGCGGTAACGAACCGCAATCAGTCCGAGCAGGATCGAGACCGGCACGGCAATGATGGGCTGCACTTGCAGCCAGGAACAGCGTATTGCCGAAACGCTTGCCAAGGCTTTCGGAAATCGATTGCCCGTTTGTCAGCGCGGTTCCCAGGTCACCGGTCAGCGCACCGCCAAGCCATTTGAAATAGCGTGTCCAGGCCGACTCGTTCAGGCCGAGTTCCTCGCGCAGATTGGCGAGCGCTTCAGGTGTCGCGGATTGGCCCAGGATAGCCTGGGCAACGTCGCCGGGCAGCAATTCGACACCGACGAATATGACAATCGAAACCGCGAAAAGGAGCAGGATGCCCAGCCCGAGACGCTGGGCAACCAGTTTTACCAGAGGGTGGCTCATCGGCCAGCGCCTAGGCTTTGAGCCAACACTTGCTGAGCGCAAATCCGTTCATCAACTGGCCACTCGGATCAACGGCATAACCGTCGATCTTGTCGGTGCTGGCGTCAATGAAGTCGTTGAACATCGGACAGATCAGGCCACCTTCCTCGTGAAGGATCACAGCAGCTTCACGATAGATCGCCTTGCGCTTTGCCGAATCAAGTTCGGTGCGAGCCGACTTGACCAGCCCGTCGAACTTGTCGTTGAAGAACCGCGTGTCATTCCAATCGGCGCCCGTCAGATAGGCGGTGGAGAACATCTGATCCTGTACCGGACGGCCGCCCCAATAGGAGGCGCAGAACGGTTGCTTGTTCCAGACTTCAGACCAGTAGCCGTCATTCGGCTCACGCTTGACCTCGAGGTTGATGCCAGCCTTCTTGGCCGATGCCTGGAACAGCTGGGCTGCGTCAACCGCGCCCGGGAACGCCCCGTCGGCTGTACGCAGAAGGACTGATCCGTCGTGGCCGGATTTCTTGAAGTGGAAGGCGCCTTGTCCGGATCGAAGGCGCGCTGAGGAATGTCATCGGAGAACAGCGGATATGACGCGTTGATGGAATGTCGTTGCCCAATCCGCCATATCCGCGCAGAATCTTGTCGACCATCTCTTCGCGATCGATCGCGTATTCAGTGCCAGCCGCAGGTCGTTATTGTCGAACGGTGCGGTATTGCAGTGCATGATGAACACATAGTGGCCGCGGCCGGACACGTCTGGATCGTCACGCCGGGAAGCCGCTTGACCAGATCGACAATCTTCGGCTCGACGCGGTCGATCATGTGTACCTGGCCGGACTGGAGCGCCGTGTACGCGCGGTGGCGTCATTGATCACGATAACTTCTGCCTGATCGGCAAAACCACGGTCGGCATTCCAGTCGTTGGGGTTGCGCTCGAAAACATGGCGCACGCCTGGCTCATCGACCTTCACAGTATAGGGACCTGTGCCAATGCCGGCTGCTGATTGTCCATACCGCCATCGGGCTGGATTATCAGGTGGTAATCGGCCATCAGGTAGGGAAGGTCGGCATTCGCCTCCTTCAAGGTGATTTCAACATTGTTGCCGTCGGCACGCACGTGTCGATGCCGCGCATGATACCAAGCGCACCCGACTTTGTGTCTTCACCGGAATGGCGTTCCATGGTCTTCACGACGTCATCTGGCGTCAGCGATTTGCCATTGTGGAATTCAACGCCCTGGCGGATTTTGAAGGTCCAAACCTTGGCGTCATCGGATGATCCGACTTCTTCGGCAAGGGCGACTCAGCTCGCCATTGGACGCCAGGTTGACCAGCGTGTCGCCAAATGTGCGTCCGTTCACGAACGGCACCGAACTGGCATAGGTCGCCGGGTCGAGACTGTTTGTGACTCACCACCCTGCACGCCGCTTTCAAACGCCGCCTTTTTTGCGGACCCGCTGCCTGGGCAGCGCTTGTCAGCAAACTGGTCGCGACCGGTGCGGCTATACCGAGCGCGGCGGCACGACCCATGAAGTCACGGCGTTCATTTTACCGGTCGCAACACGGTGGCTCAGATATTCGAGTTCCTTGGTCATGTTCGAAGTTCCTCCGAAAGCGCGGATTTACCGCTTAGCTGTTATCATGACAGTTATATTGAACGTAGGTTCAACATAAACGCAATAGTCTCCTGTCATTATTCCTATCACATTGCAGCGGCTGTCTGCTGACAGAAAGCTAGAGCCGTTCATCTTTAGCTGGAATCGTTTGACGCGGCCAATTCGTGATCTGGCGAGGAGCGCAATGCGACGCGGTGCGAGCACCGTTAGCTTTGCGCGACAACGCCCAGAACGCGAAAGAGCAAGTTGAAACGATTGCAGTGTTCTTTGAAAAATCAGTGTTTTCTCCTGTTCGGCTTGGATGTCTTTTCGCCTCAGCGTCGTCAAAATCCTCGCACGATACTCATATCGCGCTTGCGGTGTTTTCCTTGCTGGGACGAAAAATCCATTCCATCAAACTGCTTCCAGATAAAGATGAACGACTCTAAGCAGACGTATTTAGCGCTTGCAAGTCGGGAATCCGAGGATCACGCGGTTTCGCCGATTCAAATCCGCCTTACGTCTAATTTAGTGGGATAACGTTGTCAGTTTGGAGGATTGGTACACTGCTGACATCTCATCATATCTGGAAGCGAGTTCCTCGATCCGTTTAATGGTGACATCGCGATCCGCTTCAGGGAGCAAGTCAGCAAGTTTCTTGAGGGAATAGCTTTCCCAAAAGGCATTTTTTGCGTTGTAACCGCCGGGCTCAAGAGTGAAGACTTCCTTGAGAATTTTCAGATCGTGCGGAATTGCAAATGCGTCGCGCGAATCCTCGTGGCTGAACAGATAGTAGAAATTGTCGTAGCCGGTCCATGTATCGCCGACAGGCAGAGCGAACACGGTTCATGGGTGGCAATGAAGATGCAATCCTTGGGATCGGGTCGATTTCCGCCGGCATTTCGTAGAACCGTTTCAGGGCGTGGATTTCACCATGCCAAAGCGGATTGTCCAGTTCGTTGTTTGTCTCCGCCAAAACGAGGGACAGATCGGATTTTCTCAATATCGCCGCACCGAACAGTTTTGTTGCCTTTGGCAACGCCCGCTTCAGTCAACGGTACGATGTCGAACTCGATGACATCGAGCAGACGGCTGACAATTTCCCGATCATTGTTCATCGAAGCGCTCCGGCAGATGGATTTTCGTATGTGTGATCCCGAAAGTGTGTTCCTCGAGGTTCGAACCGTCACCGCCGCGATCGACAACCAGAAAATCCTGCTGGCTGCCGATGGGAGTGAGAACAGCGTGCCAGACATTGCGCGCATAGTTCACACCCTGCCCGGTTTGGTGACGAACACTTCCGGCTCGCCCGGACCTTCCACAGTATCGTGGCAGACAGCCACCAAGAACGGCCTACCCTCAAGCGGCATGAAAGCCTGGCTGCCGAATGGATGGCGCTCGACAAGCGACAGGGTCAGTGGAAACTGGTAGGGCTGACCGCGAAATATGCTGATCAGCACATGTGCATTCGGACCTTCGGCCTCGACATTGGCCAGGTCGTGGAACGAGTGCATTTCCCGCTGTTAATCGAAAAACCGTCGGCGCCATCTGCTTCGATGACTTCTCCGTAAGGTTCGAACAGCTCCCGGGTCAGCGGCTTTGCGATAATCTTCATGTGGTCAAAAGCCGCCCAGTTTCATGTGCCGATTGACGTCTTTGTAAAGCAGATATCGGAACCGGCCCGGTCCACCAGCGTAGCAGGCCTGCGGACAGAAGGCGCGGAGCCACATATAGTCCCCGGCCTCGACCTCGACCCAGTCCTGGTTGAGCCGATAGACCGCCTTGCCTTCGAGAACGTACAGGCCGTGCTCCATGACGTGGGTTTCGGCAAACGGAATCACACCGCCCGGTTCGAAGTTGACAATCGTGACATGCATGTCGTGACGCATATCGTCGGGATCGACAAAGCGTGTCGTCGACCATTTGCCGTCGGTATCGGGCATTGGCGTTGGCGCAATGTCGTTTTCATTGACGACGAACGCCTCGGGTTGTGCAATTCCGTCGACGGCTTCATAGGATTTGCGAATCCAGTGAAACCGTACCGGTGATGTGCCTGCATTGGTTACAGACCAATCCGCACCTGGAGGGATGAATGCATAGCCGCCTTCCGCCAGATTGTGGGAGACACCATCAATCACCAGAGACAGCCCGCCTTCAACGACGAAAAAGGACGGCCTCGGCCTTCTTGTCCGGCTCCGGTCTGTCACTGCCGCCACCCGGTTCGACCTCCATGATGTATTGAGAGAAAGTTTCGGCAAATCCGGACAGAGGCCGCGAGATCACCCAAGCGCGCGTGGCATTCCAGAAGGGCAGTTTGCTGGTGACGATATCCGTCATCACGCCCTTTGGAATGACCGCATAGGCCTCGGTGAATACCGCGCGGTCAGTCAGCAGCTGGGACTGCGGGGGTAATCCGCCGCTTGGCGCATAGTATGATCGGTCGTGCAATTCCGGTCCCTCCGATGACTAAGGCAGCATGTCGCGCAATCGTAAAAGCGCAATCCGTTCAACCTGCCGGCATGCCGTCGCAAACTCTTTGACGCGATCGTTTTCGATACGCGTTTTGAAGGATTTCAAAATATCGTCCTTGGTCAGCCCCCGCACGGCAATGATAAATGGAAATCCAAACTTATCGGTGTATTTGCTGTTCAGTTTTGTGAACGCTTCGCGTTCCTCGTCGGTCAGCGCATCCAAACCCGCTGATGCTTGTTCAGCAGTCGATTCAGCCGTCAAACGCTTGGCCGCAGCGAGTTTTGCCTGCGAGATCCGGATGGGCCGTCAGCACCGCTAGCCGTTCTTCTTCGCTTGCTGAGCGGAAAACCCGCGCAAGAGCGTTATGAAGGCCGACTGCCGTGTCGTGTGCGCAGCCAAGTTCGCTTTCAAACGCCCGTTCGGCGATCCATGCAGAATGTTCGAATACGCCGCCATAGCTGTCGACAAAGCTCTCTTTGTCCATCTCGGATGGGCAATCGGTCGCCGTCTCATACGGATGGGTCGCCTTCCAGTGCTCGGCTATGTCGATGCGCCGGGCGAGCCAGACGTCACTGTGGTTTTTCACGTAATCGATAAAGCGGCGAATGGCGGCAGCGCGTCCCTGGCCGGCCGGCCAGGCGGCAATGCAGCCCGATATTCATCATTTTCGGCGCTCCGGATCTGCCCTCCTGATACAGGGTGTCGAACGTGTCCTTCAGATAGGTGTAAAATTGATCGCCGGAATTGAACCCCTGCGGCGTCGCAAAGCGCATGTCGTTGGCATCGAGCGTGTAGGGAATGACCAGTTGCGCTCCACCATCATATCTGTGCCAGTACGGCAAATCGTCAGCATAGCTGTCGGGACACATAGTCAAATCCGCCCTCCTCAGCCGCGATGTCGATGGTGTTGACCGACGTCCTGCCGAGGTAGTAGCCGCGTGGACGTTCTCCCCGTGACTTCGGTCGTGAATGCGGATTGCTTCCAGCAGATGTTGCCGCTCCTCGTCGACGGAGAAATCCTTGTACTCAATCCACTTGTAGCCGTGCGAAGCGATCTCCCAGTCCGCCTCCTGCATTGCGGCGACCTGCGCCGGTGAGCGCTCCAGAGCTGTTGCCACGCCATAAACGGTGACCGGAACACCGGCATCGGAAAAAAATGCGGTGTAGCCGCCTAAAACCGGCACGAGCGCCATACTCGTAGATCGATTCCATGTTCCAATGACGCTGACCAGGCCATTGGGCGGCACCGACAATTTCCGACAAAAACGCTTCTGAAGCCTCGTCACCGTTGCAGGATGCAGTTTTCGCCGCCCTCCTCGTAGTTGACGACGAACTGGACCGCGATCACTGCACCATTGGGCCATTTCGGATTTGGTGGCTCGGCTCCGTAGCCATGCATGTCGCGTTGATATCTGGATGGTCCGACCACTGACTTTACGCCTTCGCTGCTACGTGCGCTGTTTCAACTCTAGCGGACTGGCCGATCACCCGAACACCCAAAAAAATTTGAAAGTCTTTTCGCTCAAGCTCAACCGGAGATGTCGATAACGCCGCAGTCGCCGGGTTTCACCGCCAAATGCCAGGCGGATGCCAGAGGAATCCCAGTCCATGGAGGTTATCGGCCCTTTCCCGCCACGGCGCAGCAATGCCTCGTTACCATCACCAACACGGCAAGCGAGAACCATTCCGTCGGCATAGCCAATCGCCAGCACATCTTCGACAGGATGAAAGGCGACAGCCGACACCATGGTGTCACCCGCGTGTTCCCAATTCCTGCGGCGCCTTGCCCATAGGGCCGTCCTTGCCGGGAAAACGGCCATACAATGGCAGCAGGGGCACCCGAAGTGGCGAGCCATTTTCCTTTGTTGGCCCACGACCAGCTTTTGACCTTGGCCGGGTATCCGGTCATGCGCATATGGCGGCCATTGGACAATTTCCAGCCATGCAAGGCGTTTTCCTGCATGGTGGTCACCACGAACTCGCCGTTGGAGTGAAAAATCGATGCCGGTATGGGCACCTGCCCATTCCAGTTCGACAGGCTTGCCGCTGGTTGCCGGAAAATGAAGGGTCGCGCCATTGTAGCGGGCAACAGCAAGGCGGACACCCTTCGGGGCGAAGGCGACATCTTCAACCGAGCGGGGATGGGAAAACTCTTTCAGGGCGCCGTCGCGGAGTATTGACATAGGCGCTGCGGCCACTGGCAAATCCGACAATCCCGTCCGGACCTGCCGCAACCGATGTCACCCACTTGTTGCCGAGATTGGCAGTTTCTTCCGCTTGCCAATTGGCGCCCAGGCGACAGACCCTGCCGTCCTCACCGCCGGTGACCAATGACGTCCGATTACGTGCAACGGCAACCGACAGCAATCCGTCATGAAGTTCATTGGTTTTATGACCGCCATCGAGCCGGTGCACGGTACCGTCGGCGAGGGCGAAGGCCGTTACACCACCAACAAATGCAGCGGAAACGCAGTAGCCATCCAGATCGAGCGGCGCGACGGTCGGCATCAGGTTTGGCAAGCCTCGAAGGTGCGTTTGAGCTTTTCTTCGTCCAGATCGCGGCCGATAAACACGATGCGGCTTTCTCGCTTCTCGCCATCCTTCCAGGCACGCTGATGATCGCCCTCGACGATCATGTGAATGCCCTGAACCACGTATCGATCATCATCATTTTCAAATGCGATTATGCCCTTCAGGCGCAAGATTCCGGGCCCGTCAAGTTGGGTGATTTTCTGGATCCACGGAAAAAACCGTTTTCGGATCAAGCGGCCCTGCGCGAAGCGAGATCGATTTGACGGAAGCGTCGTGAATATCCGAGGCGTGTTCATGATGATGATCATGATCGTGACCACCGTTGTCGTGATCGCATCCAGCTCCACAGACGTGGTCAGGATGATCGTGATTGAGAAAATGCGGATCATTTTCGAGGGCGCGTGACAAATCAAAGGCGCCGCGGTCGAGAATCTGGTCCAGATCGATATCCGCTCTTTCGGTGCGGTGAATATGCGCCGACGGATTGATTGCCCGAATTTTCCGCTCCGTCTCGGCAAGTTCCTCATTGTCGACAAGATCGGTTTTGTTCAGCAGGATCACATCGGCAAACGCAAATCTGGTCTTCGGCCTCACGGCTGTCTTTCAGGCGCAGCGGTAGATGCTTGGCGTCGGCGAGCGCGACGACTGCATCCAATTCGGTCTTGGAGCGCACATCATCATCCATGAAGAACGTCTGGGCCACCGGTGCCGGATCGGCCAATCCGGTTGTTTCAACGACGATGGAATCGAACCGGCCCGGTCTGCGCATAAGCCCTTCGACCACACGGATCAGATCACCGCGAACCGTGGCAACAGACACAGCCATTGTTCATTTCATAAATTTCTTCATCGCTCTCGACGATCAGGTCGTTGTCAATTCCGATCTCGCCGAACTCGTTGACGATAACGGCATAGCGCTTGCCGTGGTCGCCGGAGAGTATCCGGTTCAGCAAAGTGGTCTTGCCCGAACCAAGATAGCCGGTCAGCACCGTGACCGGGATACGTGTCTGTTCAGTCTGCATGGCCTGTCTTTCAATCCGAACTTGCCGGTTTACCCGCCATATAAGCCCTGATGATTGTCATTGCACCCGGTCCGGTTCGAATTCCCCAGGTCGAAGTGGCCGATATCCGCCAAAAGCTCTGCGAAACCCGCCGCGGCATGATCGAGGATGGCTTCACCGGCTTCTAACAGTTGCCGATGCAGCATTGCCGACAACACCGGCATCGTTCAAATCACGCATCTTCCAGCCGAATGCGTGAGGCCCGTAGGCGCGAAGGTGTCTGAATTCCTCCATCCAGGCGGATTGCCGGGACGGAAAGTCTTGCGCCCTGGCCATATCGACCAGATCGGGACGCAACGCCAGCATGACAGATGTCTCGACAAATCCACCATGGATGCCGATAGCCCGCTCAATCTCGGTGACCAATCCGGGCGGAAAACCGAAACGGGTCCACGATGTGGCGACCGCAAGCATCGCGTGGCGGATGCGCAATTCGGTGGCGACGATAGTCATCAAGGGGGAATTGCCGCCATGGGCGTTCAGCATGACAAATTTGGAGATTCCATTTGCTTGTTGATCGGCCCCGATAGCTATCCAGCGCTCAACAGCTTCAGCAAAGTCGATGGATTTGGTGCCCGCCACGTCAAGGTGTTCGATCGAATATCCGACCGGCTCCACCGGAAGAACTCGAACGGATAAGGATGTATCGAGCAGGGCGACGGCTCGCTCGACGACAGCGCCGGCAATGATCGAATCTGTTTCGAACGGCAAATGCGGACCGTGTTTGTTCGGTCGCTCCCAGCGGCAGCACTGCAATTGCCTGTCGGTCGCTCACTTTCGGGCGCTCCCATTGTCCAACTATCGGTTCAGGTTTTAGAGCCGTTCATCTTTGGATGGAAGCTGGCAAATGCAAAGCGATTGTGTTGCAATGTGGCACCGCTATGGTTGCACCCAGGGTCATGAACTCATAAACAGGATCAACAACGGAATGAGTTCATGACCTAAGGTGCGCATTCACCTGGAGGAAGTGACATGACCGGCAACAAGAAGGATAACAGCGCCACGATCACCCGGTTGGGGACCGTTGCACGGCTGAGCAGAACCGCCCTCGCGGTGCGTTTGCTGGCACATGGTTTTTATGCGGGGCAGGACCAGATCATGCTTGCGCTCGGCGACACGGAAGGCATGACCCCGGGCCAACTCGCACAGCAGAATCGGCGTTCGCCCCCCAACGGTGACAAAAACGATCAATCGTTTGCAGGAACAGGGATTTGTAGAGCGTAAATCGTCGGAGTCCGACGGCAGACAATCACACATCTTTCTTACCGAGACCGGCAGAGGCGCGCTTTCAGCGATCAAGCAGGCCATCCGCAAAACCGAGAAAAGGGCGCTATCCAAATTGGACAAAAAAGACAAAAAGCGCTTGCGCAAACTGCTGGCACAGGTCGAGGCGAACCTTGCCTGATCTCCGACCAGTCCGCCAACGGATTTGCTGCCCCCTTTTCGATATGCGGAAACAATGACATAAGATGGATTAAACAGTTTAAATTCATCATTGTCAGGTGATGGGAGGCATATCCCTGCCCCAAAAAATCAAACTATCGACCATCGCCGATGCTCTTGGCGTGTCAACCGCGACAGTCTCGCTGGCGCTTCGCGACAGCCCTCTGGTCGCCGATCACACACGCGACAAAATCAAGGCGCACGCACGAGCGATTGGATATATCTACAATCGCCGCGCTGCCAGCCTGAGAACATCACGCTCTGGAATCGTGGGCGTGGTCGTGCATGACATCATGAATCCGTTCTACGCCGAGATCCTGCGTTCGATTGAAAGCGAACTGGATCGATCGCGACAGACATTCATCCTGTCCAACCACTACGATCAACTCGAAAAGCAACGGATCTTCATCGACACATTGTTGCAACTGGGCGCTGACGGCGTGATCATGTCGCCGGCGATCGACACGCCGGCGGACGACATCCGCATGATCGAGGAAAACGGGCTGCCAGTGGTGCTGATCGCGCGAACCGTGCAGGGGGCCAATGTACCCGAGTTCAGAGGCGACGATGCCTACGGCATCGGCCTTGCGACCGATCACCTGATCGGGCTCGGCCACCGGCGCATTGCGATGATCGGCGGTACCGATCAGACATCCACCGGACGTGAGCGCTATCGGCGGCTACGTTGTTGCGATGGAAAGAGCCGGTCTTGAAGTCAGATCCGAATGGCGATTGCCGGGGCCGCGAACCAAACAGGCCGGATTTGAAATGACCGGAAGTTTTCTTGCCCTGAAAGACAGACCGACCGCCGCGGGTTTGCTGGAACGACCTGGTGGCTATCGGACTGATGAACGGCCTGGCGCGCGCCGGTTTTACGCCTGGTGAAGATATATCGGTTACCGGATATGATGATCTCGAAGAAGCAATGATCGCCATGCCTGCGCTGACCACCGTGTGGAACGGGCAGCGTGAAGTCGGGCGTTTGGCTGCTCGCGCCCTGCTCGACCGCCTTGGCGGCGCTGACGTGGAAGCCGAACAACGGCTGATCAAGCCCGAATTGCATGTGCGCCAGTCAACGGGAAAACCTGTTGAAAGATGAAGCGCGGGAGGCAACGCCGCTGAAATACGAACTCATCTTTAGCGTGCGTTAACCATAATCTGTTCACCATGTGGCATCCTGATCGCAAAGGAGGCTGCGATGAACAGCCTGTTGTCTTCCGTTGTCGCCACTGGAGCCGTTGCGGTGGTCGTTGTCGCCGCCATCGGTTTGCCAAGTTTCGACGCAGGTGTGGCGCACGACGAAAATCACCGGTTCGATCAAAGGCGACCGCAACGGCGCTTATGTCCTTGAACGCAACGGTGATGTTGTGTGCTCGGTCCGGCGTGGGGCGCAGATCGCTCCCAGGGTTTTCCAGCTTAGCGTTTCGCGTGCCTGCGATCCGGTTCTCGAGGGATTCGAGACCGCGCTCTTTTGGACCGATACGGCAACCGGAGGCGTGGTGATCTCGGGATCAAACGGACCGATTATCGAATTTGCCGAATCTGACGGCGCCGGACTGGAAAGCATTGAACCTGCCAGTCCGCTGTTCTCGTTGGCACGAAGGGACTACTGACCTTTCGGCGATATTTACAATCGGTTGGCCTAAGGCTGCACCGGACCCAACCTATACGCCTCTCGGGGTTCTTTGCGGATAGCCAGGTTTGACGCTCGGATCGGCACGGCTGCGAAGCGGGTCTCAAACCATCCAAAGATGACCGGATCCAGTCGAATCATTCCAATTTACCCAGTTCTATGGGCTGTCCCGTGCGGTGTGTTGTTCGCCGCATCGGCCCAGGCGGCCTTGCGTTTCATGCAATTCCCGTTCGGGCGTCAGGCCTTTTTTATCGGTCATCTTTTCGAGCGCCGTCAGCCAGGCAAGGTAGTAACCCTCGTTGCCGTCGCCATGGTTACCGCGGGCAATCTCGCTGCCGAGCATTTGCGCCCATTCGGACCAGGTGAAGAGTCCAAGCTCATGTAGCGCCAGTGTCATGGCAAATGCCTGAGCCTGCCAGGGCGCCGAGAACACCGGCTCGCCGTCACCATCGCTCGGCAATCCGGGAATGCGTTCATGCGCGTTCAAGATATGGCTCCCAGCAATCCGCCAGCACGGTATCCGTTGGCGAATGTCCCTTACCCCACAGCTCCGCAGCGGAGAACTCTACCGAATAGAGCCATTGCGGATATTCACCCAATCCGGCTGCATTGCTATCGGGAAATACGTGATTGCCGCGAACGGACTGGATGATCCCCACGTGCCCCCTCAGGTATCGCGGCAATCTCGTGTGGCCACGGGGGTGCATGTTTTTCGCTTTCACCTTGTCGCCAACCTTGAATCCGGCCGCATTTGCTGACGGCCGATCCACCGGCCCTCCTTTCGAAAGGACGGCTGTGACGTTGTCCGCGGCGAGAACCCGCACATTCAACCGGCTGTCCCGATCCGGTTTTCCCGTTTTCATTTCGTGATCGCTGACCAATTTGCACTCCAGAATCAACCTTTCCAGGCCGGCCAGCCATATTTCGTAGTAAGATGAGTTCAAATACCGCGCCGGCGGCAGGCTCTCGCGCGCAAAACGGGCTTGGTCGAGATTCCACGAGGCGGTAAATCCCATCGCCAGGGTTGCGGCGAAGACGCGTTTTTCCCAATCCGCGTGGAATGCCGGCTCATCAGCCTCGGCCCGGACCGGTCCGAATCCCATCATCCCGCCGAGATCGGCCGCGCCATTCATTGTGTTTGTCCTGGCAAACGTGCCAATCCGGTTCCGATCATGGAATCGCGGGTGACAAGATCGGCCAACGCTGTTTCGTCAAGTTTATCGGTTCCCGCGGGGCGGTCGGGAATGACCAGATAGCGGATCTCCGCGGTCGAATCCCAAACCCGGATTTTCTTGTTTTCGGGCAGTTGAACGCCAAAGTCCGCCAATACGCCACGCGGATCAATGACAGCTCGCGAACGGTAGGGCGCCGATTTGTACCAGACAGGCGGCAATCCCAACACCGGCCAAGGATAGCAGGAACACAGGGTGCAAACGACCATGTTGTGGACCTCAGCCGTGTTTTCGACCGCGACCATGTGTTCGCCCTGACGGCCGGTAAACCCCATCGATGCGATGGCGGCAGTTGCGTCATCCAAAAGCCATTTTCTGAAATCCGGATCGATCCAGGACCGCGCGACCACCCGGGCGCCGTTGCGCGGCCCGATCTTCGTCTCGTAGGTGTCGATCAGGATGTTGAGCGCGGCGGGATCAACGTATCCCTTCTCGACAAGCAGCGATTCCAGGGTGCGGATACGCAATTCCGTGTCGGTCAGTTCGGAATGATCGTGCTGATGATGTTTGCCGTCACCCATGTTTATTCCGCTGCAACCGCAGCGGCGGACCGTGCGTTTGCATGTGTTCTTACAGCATCCCCAAATGCCCTGAATATCCGTTTCGACGGCTCGTCACTTGCAGCCCAGTACTCCGGGTGCCACTGAACGCCAATCGCGAAGGCCTTGGCATTTGCCACTGACACGCCTTCGATGATGCCGTCCGGAGCCACCGCCTCGATGACCAGCCCGTTGCCCAACCTGCCAATTGCCTGGCGATGCAACGAGTTGATCATCAACTCGCCCTCTCCAAGAATATCCGCCAGACAAGTTCCGGACCGAAGGGTCACCGGTTGCTGAATGGCAAAGCGCTCATCCTGGCTGTCACTGACCGCAGCGCGGTGGTCGAGGTTACTTTCTTCCTGCTGGACTTCGGTTGCCAGCGAACCGCCAAGCGCGACATTGAGCTCCTGGATTCCCCGGCAAATACAAAGCAAGGGGACACCACGCTCGAGTGCGCCCTTGATCAGCGGAATCGATGTCGCATCGCGGTCGGGATCATAGGGACCGTTTTCTTCGGTCGCTTCTTCGCCGTAAAGCGACGGATGCACATTGGATTTCGAGCCGGTAATCATGACACCGTCAACGGCGTCCAGTATCCGACCGGTATCCAGGTTTTCCACACCGAATGACGGCACGCTCAACGGGGTAACGCATGCGGCGTTGACCGCGGCATCGAGATAGGGTTTTGGCACGCCGTGCCAGATGTAATTATCGAATTCGCGAACGTCGGTCGGTAC
The DNA here is from genome assembly GCA_963669285.2 of Rhizobiaceae bacterium. GTDB lineage: Bacteria > Pseudomonadota > Alphaproteobacteria > Rhizobiales > Rhizobiaceae > JAWKWH01. The sequence continues at coordinate 283,189 of CAXXSI010000014.1, forward strand.
CGCGATGAGTGGTTTGGTCATGTTCATGTTTGCGTTCCAGCGGAGGCATCAACGGATTTTTCGCCTTTGACTTTATCTTGTTCCGATCGCGGTTCCAATCCGCTGCCGGACCAAGGCTGTGCAATTCCGCCATTTCGACTGATTGGACAATTACTTTTACCACTTCGAAAACATTGTGCGCCGATTGCCTAGACAGACGCGTATCAAAGTGTATTCATTGCGCGCAGGTACCGGTCAGCCAATCTGTTTGGCTGGAAAATCTGCCGGTAACCGCAACGATTCCATTTACGGGAGGTTCTTACATGGATCGTCGTTCATTTATCAAAAAAGCCGGACTAACCGGAGCGGGCGCGGCTGCTGCCACAACGCTGGCAGCACCGGCAATCGCCCAATCAATGCCCAAGGTCACGTGGCGTTTGACGTCATCGTTCCCGAAAGCGCTCGACACGATTTATGGCGCAGCCGAAACGATGGCCAATTTCGTCAAAGAAGCGTCCGACGGCAACTTTGAGATTCAAGTGTTTGCCGGCGGCGAAATCGTGCCGGGTCTTCAGGCGGCCGACGCTGCTGCGGCCGGTACGGTCGAACTGGCGCATACCGCCTCATATTACTATTGGGGCAAAGACGCGACATATGCGCTCGGCACGGCAATTCCCTTCGGTCTTAATGCCCGGTTGCAAAATGCCTGGTTCTATCATGGCGGCGGCCAGGAACTCATGGCCGAATTCTACGCCACACAGGGCCTGGTCGGGTTCCCCTGCGGCAATACGGGTGCCCAGATGGGTGGTTGGTTCCGCAAGGAAATCAATACGCTTGATGACCTCAAGGGTCTCAAGATGCGCATCGGCGGAATGGGCGGCAAGATCATCGAAAAACTCGGTGTTGTTCCGCAGCAGATCGCCGGTGGAGATATCTACGCCTCGCTCGAAAAAGGCACCATCGACGCCACCGAGTGGGTCGGACCCTACGATGACGAGAAGCTCGGCTTCAACAAGGTTGCCCAGTACTACTACTACCCCGGCTGGTGGGAAGGCGGACCGGTTCTGCACACATTCATCAACCAAGCGAAGTGGAATGAGCTTCCCAAGTCCTATCAGGCGATACTCGAAGCAGCGTGCCGCGCAGCCAACTCGGACATGATGGCCAATTATGATTCGAAAAACCCGGCTGCACTGAAACGGTTGGTTCAAGGTGGCGCCCAGCTGCGGCCATTCAGCCAACAGATTCTGGAAGCCTCTTACGAGGCAGCCAAGTCGACCTATGAAGAAATCAATGCTGCAAATCCGACGTTCAAGAAGATCTACGATCAGCAGCTTGAGTTCAAAAAGGACGCCTATCTGTGGATGCAGTTGTCGGAATACACGTTCGACACCTTCATGATGATCCAGCAGCGCGCAGGCAAACTCTGATTTCTGTTTGACAGATATCGATACCGAACCCCGGGGCCATCAGGATCCCGGGGTTTTTCGTTCAGCGCTGCTGTGGAACCAGAATGGTCGATTCAATTCTTTGCCTCTGCCAGCCGGTAAACAGGAACACGACGACGAACGATGCAGACATGACCAGCACAATGGTTGGTGCCGGTGCACTGTCGATCTGGAAACTAAGATAAATACCCAACACGGATGAAACCGAGGCAATCAACGCGGCCGTCAGCAGCATTGTACTGAATCTGCGGGTAATCATAAAGGCGATCGCTCCCGGAGCAATCAGAAGTGCAATTACGAGAATGATACCGACGGCCTTCAAACCACCGACAATCGCCAAGGCCAGAAGCGCCAGAAGGCCATAGTGCAAAAGCCTTACCGGCAAACCTATGGCACGCGCATGCTGGTCATCAAACGCGTGCAGTAAAAAGTCGCGCCATTTGAAAACAATGAACCCGGCAACGACAACTGCTATGACACCGGTCTCGATGACGTCCCGCCAGGTGACACCAAGCATGTCACCAAACAGAATGTGATGCAGATGGATACCGGTCTGGATACTAGTGTTCAAAACTATGCCGAGACCGAACATACCGGAGAAAACGACGCCCATGATCGTGTCTTCTTTCACACGGCTGTTTTCGGTCAGAAAACCGGTGGATATTGCACAGAACATGCCGGCAAAGAACGCGCCGATGGCAACCGGAATTCCGGCGATATAGGCGAGCGCAATTCCAGGCAGCACCGCATGCGAGACAGCGTCGCCCATCAACGACCAGCCCTTGAGAACCAGGTAACAGGACAACAAGGCGGAAGGAATTGCCACCAACAGGCTAATCGCGAATGCCTGCCGCATGAACGGAAACATGAAGGGCAGCAGCAATTGGTCGAAAAATTCAGCCATCATCCGGTCTCCAGCGCCAGACGGGCCTTCCGGCGCGCGGCCAGATATCCGTGTTTGGGCGCAAAAACGAAGGCGATCAGAAATATCAGCGTCTGCAGGACCACGATGATGCCTCCTGTCGCGCCATCGAGAAAAAAGCTCGCATAGGCACCAACAAAGCTGCTCACCGTGCCGATGATGACGCTGATCACGATGAGCCTGGGAAACCGGTCGGTCAGCAAATAGGCGGTTGCCCCCGGCGTCACGACCATCGCGATGACCAAAAAAGCGCCGACGGTCTGCAGCGCCGCGACGGTGGAGGCGCTGAGCAATGTAAAAAACAGAACCTTCAAATGATCCGGATTGAGACCAATCGAACGGGCATGGTTTTCATCGAAGAATGCGACCATCAGATCCTTCCATTTGACCAGAAGGATCGCCAGCGTCACGCCGCCGATGATGACAAGTTGGAGCGTGTCGGCCGGTGTGATCGCCAGCACGTTGCCCAGCACAATTGTCTCGACGCTCACCGAGGTCGGCGACAGTGATACCATGAACAGTCCAAGGCCGAAAAACGAGGTGAATATCAGGCCGATAATGGCGTCCTGACGCAGTTTCGTGCGCTGGTTCAGAAACAGGATTGCGCCGGCGGCAAGTCCACCTGCAAAGAAGGCGCCAATCGAAAACGGAAGGCCCAGCATATAGGCGCCCGCGACTCCTGGCACGATCGAATGTGACAGCGCATCGCCGACCAATGACCAGCCTTTGAGCATGAGATAAGCCGACAGAAACGCGCAAACGCCACCGACCAACGCCGATACCCACATGGCGTTGATCATGTACGAATAGGTGAAGGGCTCAATCAGGCTTGCCATCGGACTTCGCATTCCGGGAGTTTGCCGATTCACTTTCTTCATCGGTCTCGCCGTAGATGACGAATGGCCGCTCATCGTCGGAGATGACAGTGACCTGACGGGTATCTTCGTCGTCGTGCAGATCGGTGCCGCCGAGCGTGAAGTGTCGCAGAACGCCGCCAAACGCCTTTTCCAGATTGGCCTGGGTAAATACATCGGCGGTCAGGCCCGAGGCCAGCACCGTCTTGTTGATGAGCACCGCGCGGTCGCAGAATTCGGGCACGCTGCCAAGATTGTGCGTGGAGACCAGCATGACGCGGCCTTCTTCACGCAGATCCCGCAGGAGGGCGATTATCTGTTCTTCGGTCTTCACGTCGACGCCGGTAAACGGTTCGTCGAGCAGGATGACCTGCCCCTCCTGGGCAAGCGCGCGGGCAAGAAAAACCCGCTTCTTCTGGCCGCCGGACAATTCACCAATCTGCCGCTTGCGGTATTCCGACATGTTGACGCGATCAAGTGCCGCACTGACCATTTCCCGATCACGCTGGGAAGGAATGCGCAGCCAGTTCATATGGCCGAAACGGCCCATCATGACGACATCCTCGACAAGAACCGGAAAATTCCAGTCCACGTCTTCGGCCTGCGGAACATAGGCGACGAGATTTCGCTTGAGCGCCTTTGCAGCCGGTCCTCCCAGCACTTCCACGGAACCGCGCGCCAAAAGAACAAATCCCATGATCGCCTTGAAAAGCGTCGATTTACCCGATCCGTTTACGCCGACGAGAGCGGTTATGGTGCCGCGAGGTATGGAGAAGCTGGCATCGATCAATGCCGTATGGCCATTGCGGTAGGTGACCGTTACGCCAGAAACGTCAAGTCCGCGACCCTGCGGCTCGGTGTTCGAATGCGCGTCTGACAACACCTGCAGGCTCATTGCGACAGGCCTTTTGCAATCGTGCCGACGGTCACCTTCAACAAATCGAGATAGGTCGGCACCGGTCCGCCCTTGTCGCTCAGCGAATCCACGTAGAGCACACCGCCGTAATTTGCACCGGTCTCTCTCGCCACCTGCCGAGCGGGTTTATCCGAAACGGTACTTTCGCTGAAAATCGCCGGAATGTCGTTTGCGCGGACAACGTCAATCACCTTGCGGACCTGCTGCGGCGTCCCTTGCGCATCGGCGTTGATCGGCCACAGATAAAGTTCCCTCAAACCGAAATCACGAGCCAGGTAGGAAAATGCGCCTTCGCTGGTAACCAGCCACCTTCGCTCGTCGGGAATGCTGGCCAATGTTGCGCGCAAGGGTTCGATGACCGCATCAATTTCGGTCAAATACCGGTTTGCATTTGCCTGATAGACTGCCGCATTTTCGGGATCATGTTCGACCATGGCCTTGAGAATATTGTCGACATAGATACGCGCGTCGGTGGGGCTCATCCAGGCATGAGGGTTGGGTTTTCCCTCATAGGGACCGTCGCCAATGCCCATCGGCTCGATGCCGTCGGTGATCACCACGCTTGGCACATTGCTCAGATTGGCGAGGAATTTCTCGAACCAAAGCTCCAGATTGAGACCGTTCCAGACGATCAGATCAGCATCCTGGGCTCTGAGAATATCCCCGGGGGTTGGTCGGTAGTTATGGATTTCTGCGCCGGGTTTGGTGATTGATTCCACGTCAGCGGCATCACCGGCGATATTTCGCGCCATATCCGCAAAGACGGTAAATGTGGTTACGACCTTGAATTTCTTGGCTTCAGCCGCAGGCACTGAAAGCGTTACTACAGCAAATGCGCATAACAATACCAACAAGCGCCCCATACAAAGCTCCCTCCATTGAACCTGGCGCACTATTTATCTGTTTTCATCCACCTGTCAATGCAAATGCAAATCGTTTGCAACTAAGAAGGCGACGCGATATCCTTGTGCGAGGTCCGAGCAAAGATTTCGGAAACCTGATTTTCTGCCGGACATGGCTTTGCAGATGATTTGCAATTGCTTCTCAACTGGCTAGAAACAACCGGGAAGCAGATATGAACGACAAAAACAAACAGCCCGGATATGAAGCGCTGCTGAGAGAAGCTGGCGTGCGGATTACACGTCCACGCAAGATCATTTTGAAGATCCTTGCCGAGCGCGACGACCACCCGGACGCCATGGCCATATTTCGCCGTGCCGTTCGGCTCGACGACAGTATTTCATTGTCCACGGTCTACCGCACCATGAAGCTGCTAGAAGACAAGGGAGCCATCCAGCGCCATGCATTCCAGGGAGGTCCCTCGCGATTTGAACCGGCGGATGGCGATCACCACGACCACCTGATCGATCTGGACACCGGCAAGGTCATTGAGTTTCACTCCGAGAAAATCGAGCGATTGCAGGACGAGATCGCACAATCACTCGGCTACGAGATCGTTCATCACCGGATGGAACTGTACGGCCGCAAGAAGTAGTGCATGCAATTCAAGAAACAGACAGCCCCTGCGGTTAGTCGATTTTGGGAGGTTCACCCAGGTCGATCTTGGGTGGCTGCGATAAATCCGTGCCATTGGCATTTCCATCAGGTGACGGAGAGCCCAGCGGCTGTAGTTGCAGGCCCGGAAGCTGCAAGCCGCCATTGCTATCGGGCTGCGCGGGCCCGCCCAAAGGCGGCAATCCCAAACCAGGCAGTCCCGGTATCGTTCCATCCCCGTTACCGCCTCCCAGGTCGCCGCCCAGATCTGGCAGGTCGATTTCGATATTCTCATCGAATGGTTTCTCACCATCCTTGTAGTGGGTTACGAGCCGCGGGAATGCGATGACCAAAAGGATCATCAGAAACTGTATGGCAATGAAAGGCACCGCGCCCTTGTAGATTTCGGTGGTCTTCACTCCGGGAAGCATGCGTCCGGAGACATCATCCTTCCAATTCCGCATCGGTGCTATTGAGCGCAGATAGAACAGCGCGAAACCGAATGGCGGCGTTAGGAAAGAAGCCTGCAGGTTGATGCCGAGAATGATGCCAAACCAGATCAGGTCGATGCCGAGCTTGTCGGCGACCGGTGCCAGCAGCGGCACCATGATGAACGCGATTTCGAAGAAGTCGAGAAAACAGCCGAGGATGAAGATGATAATGGTGACGGCGATCAGAAAACCGGTTTCGCCACCCGGCAGCTGCAGCAACAGCTCCTCGATCCAGATATTGCCATTCAGCCCGTAGAAGGTCAGGCCGAACACGCGGGCGCCGATTAGAATGAACATGACGAAAGCGGACAGTTTCGTCGTTGCATCCAGCGCCTGTTTGAGCACCGGGATGGTCAGCCGGCGTTTGCTTATCGCCAGAATCAGGGCACCCGTCGCCCCCATTGCGCCGCCCTCGGTCGGTGTGGCAATCCCGAGGAAAATCGTACCAAGAACGAGGAAAATCAGCGCCAATGGCGGAATCAGGACGATAACGACCTGCTCGGCCAGCCTTGACAGGATGTTGAGTTTGAAGAACCGGTTTGCGAGTGCAAAACCATAGGCAACCAGTGTTGCAGTGGTCGCCGACCAGACGAACCGGACTTCGTAACGCATTTCCGTAAACACGGTGTTGTACGCCGCAAAGTGGATAGCTACTGCCACAGCAAGGATGACGATCAATGACGTGACACCATGGCCCAATGTGCGGGTTTCGAGCGGAAGCGCCGGAGCCCATTGCGGTCTGAACAAGGTGACGGCGAAAACGTAGAGGCAGTATGAGCCGATCATGATCAGGGCCGGCAGCAATGCACCGACATACATGTCACCGACCGAACGGCCGACCTGATCGGCCATAACGATCAGCACCAGCGACGGCGGGACAATTTGGGCAAGCGTGCCCGATGCTGCAATGGCACCAGTGGCAAAGGAGCGGTTGTAATTGTAACGCAGCATGATCGGCAACGAGATCAATCCCATGGCGATCACCGACGCCGCGACAACGCCGGTGGTGGCGGCAAGAAGCGCGCCGACCAGAACGGCGGCATAGGCCAATCCGCCACGGATCGGGCCGAACAACTGCCCAATGGTGTCGAGCAGGTCTTCGGCCATGCCGGAGCGTTCGAGAACCAGGCCCATGAAAGTGAAAAACGGCACCGCCAGGAGCGTGTCGTTGTACATGATGCCGTAAATACGCTCGGGCTGCGCCTGAAGTAGCGGCCAGAACAGACGGATCTCACTGGACAGGTGAGATAGTTCGACACCGATTGCGAAAAACAGCAGTCCGCCTGCGGCAAGGCTGAAGGCGACCGGATAACCGAGCAACAGCATCGCCATAACGGAAACGAACATGATCGGCGCGATGTTGTGGGCAATCAGATCAAGCATCTTTTTTACCCTCAATCTCGAGCGCACCCTCGGCATCGGGAGGCAGGTGATGCTGCGGCGTGGGGTCATCAATCACGCCCGCGATCACTGCCGCACGTTTGATGATTTCTGAGAACGCCTGCCCGACGAGCAGAATGAAACCGACCAGAACCATCATCTTTGCCGGCCAGATAACCAGTCCGCCTGCGTTGGCCGAGATTTCACCGGATGTGTAGGACAGGAAGAACCAGGGCACACACAACCAAACCATAAGCAGCACGAAGGGCATCAAGAAAAAAACGTGACAGAACAGATCGATCCGATCGCGTGTTCTCTTCGTCAGCATGTTGGAGATAACGTCGATCCGGATGTGCTCATTTCTGAGAAGCGTGTAAGCGGCGGCGAGCATGAACACGGTGCCGTACAGATACCACTGCAGTTCGAGCCACATGTTTGAAGAAATGTCGAAGGCCTTGCGGACAACAGCATTGCCGGCACTTATCAATACCGCGACCAGGATCAGCCAGGACACGTTTTTTCCGACCAGGTTGTTGATGAAGTCGACAATCGACGACAACCGCAACAGGAACTTCATCTCGCGGTCGCGGCGCCAGGCATGCAGTACGGCAATGATCGAAGCAATCGCCAGCAATATGTAAATCTGCGTAGTCGGCTGATAAGACAGCAACGTTTCGAACATAATGTTCGCATTCCTCCCGCACTGGTTGGGTTCGCATTGTTACGCGTTGTCCCCGCTCAGCATTTAGCGGAACCTGTTGCTCGCTGCCAAGCTGCGATTAAGGCTCGCACCACTCAATTGTTAAAAAAACCGGACGAATTGGTAAATATTAATTACCAGTTTGTCCACTGCAGGAAGACAGCACGTATTTCGACAGGGCAATTATCGTACCCAAAGGCGCCGATTTCAGCCACGAAACAACAAACTTGGCGATAAAACGGACAACAGAGTTGTGAAAACTTGCCGAACGCTGGAAATTAATTGACCCAGCGACATCTGAAATGAAGACTGCACCAGCTTCGACAGCCGCCGTGAACCCTTCGAAGAAGGAAACTCAATGACCCTGCATGATGTCACGCTTGACGACAAATTCGACTTGTCCAAGGAGCGAATTTTCGTCTCTGGCGCACAGGCCATCGTGCGGATGTTGCTCATGCAACACGAGGCGGACCGCCAAGCGGGTCTCAATACGGCCGGACTGATATCCGGTTACAGGGGCTCTCCGGTCGGTGGCCTTGACCTGCAGTTTTGGCACGCACAAGACAAGCTCACGGATGCGAACATCGTTTTTCAGCCCGGACTCAATGAAGAATTGGCAGCAACAGCACTTTGGGGGGCGCAACAGACGGAGCTTCTGGGCGAAGGTCAATATGATGGTGTGTTCGGACTGTGGTACGGCAAGGGCCCAGGAGTGGACCGCTCCGGTGACGTCATCAGACATGCCAACCTGGCCGGATCTTCGAAACATGGCGGTGTGCTGGCGCTCATGGGTGACGATCACACCGCAGAAAGCTCGACAAACGCTCATGCCACCGAGTTTCTCTTCGTCGACACCATGGTTCCGATCTTCAATCCTGCCGGTGTGCAGGAGCTGATTGATTACGGGATTTATGGCTATGCACTTTCGCGATTTGCCGGCACTTGGGCAGCGTTGAAATGTGTGAAAGACAATATCGAATCGACCGCTTCGGTTAACGTCTCCCTTGACCGGCTCGACATCAAGATTCCCGAATTCGACATGCCGCCCGGTGGTTTGAGTATTCGCCACGAACTCGATCAACTGGGCCAGGAAGAGCGGTTGCACAACTTCAAAAGAACCGCGGCAGCCGCATTTGTTCGCGCAAACGGGCTGAACAAGGTCATCTTCTCCGGCGGGCGGAAAGCCAAGCTGGGCATCATCACGGTCGGCAAAAGCTATCTCGATGTACGCCAGGCGCTTGACGATCTGGGTATTGACGAGGGCAGCGCCAATCGAATGGGCATTCGTCTGTTCAAAGTTGCCTGCCCCTGGCCCCTGGATCTTGAGCACATCAAGGATTTTGCGCGCGGTCTCGAGATGATCATCGTCGTCGAGGAAAAACGATCGCTGATCGAGGTGCAGGTTCGAGAAGACCTTTACGGCACCAGCATGCAACCAACCGTCGTGGGCAAAAAAGATGAGCGCGGAGACTGGCTGTTTCCGGTTCGAGGTGCGCTCGATCCCAATGACATTGCCATCGCCATCGGTGAACGCATACTGAAAACTGTTGGGTCGTCGGATGAGATTTCGTCGCGTGTAAATCGGCTCCGCCAATTCCAGGCGATGCTGGCCGACACCAGCGATGTGGCGACCCGCACACCTTTTTTCTGCTCCGGCTGTCCGCACAATACGTCAACAAAAGTTCCGGAGGGTTCGATTGCCGGCGCGGGAATCGGTTGCCATTTCATGGCCATGTGGATGGATCGCTCGACCGTCGGCTTTACCGCCATGGGCGGTGAAGGCGCTCAGTGGATCGGCCAGGCGCCATTCTCAATACGCGATCACATATTTCAGAATCTGGGAGACGGTACGTACAATCATTCCGGTTCGCTCGCGTTGCGGTTTGCGATCGCCTCGAACACCAACATTACCTACAAGATCCTCTATAACGATGCGGTCGCCATGACCGGAGGTCAGCCTCACGAGGGAGGTCTTTCAATGGATGCGATTGCGCGCCAGGTGCGCGCAGAAGGCGTGGAGCGCATCGCAGTCGTTACCGACGAACCTGGCAAATACGCCGGAAATGTCGATTTCCCGACCGGCACCACGATTGATCATCGCGATGATCTCGACAGCGTCCAAAGAGAGCTGCGAACCATCAGCGGCGTGTCGGTACTGATATATGACCAGACCTGCGCGGCGGAAAAACGGCGCCGGCGCAAGCGCGGGCTTTATCCGGATCCGGACAAACGCGTGGTGATCAACGAACTGGTATGCGAAGGCTGCGGCGATTGCGGTATTCAGTCGAATTGCGTTTCAATCCAGCCAATCAACACCGAGTTTGGCCGCAAGAGACGCATAGACCAATCGAGCTGTAACAAAGATTTCTCCTGCATCAACGGATTTTGCCCCTCTTTCGTCACCGTACACGGTGCGAAACTGAAAAAAGCCGAGGGTGTGGGAGCCAATCTGAATCCACTGGACGGAGTGCCTGAGCCGAACATTGTCTCGCTTGATGATGACGGGTGGTCGTCGATCGTCGACGGTGTTGGCGGTACCGGTGTCGTGACATTAGGCGCGATTTTGGGAATGGCAGCGCATCTCGAAGGCAAGGGCTGCGGGATGATCGATATGGCCGGTCTGGCACAGAAGGGAGGCGCGGTGTTCAGTCACCTTCGCATCGCCAAGTCGCCGGAGCACATTCATTCCATTCGTGTCTCCGCGGGCAAGGCCGACCTGGTGCTGGGGTGTGATCTCGTCGTTTCCGGTACCAAGAACGTTCTCGCTTCGGTGCGCGAGGGGCACACGATTTTCGTTGCCAATACGGCGGAGATCATGCCGGGTGACTTCACTCGATCGATCGATTTCTCACTTCCCATCGAACGCCTGAAATCGGCGATCCGGACGGCGGCAGGCGAAGAGAGAGCGTTTTTCTTTGACGCCACCAGGACTTCAGCGGTGTTGTTCGGATCTTCACTCGGCACCAACGTGTTCATGCTCGGATTCGCGTACCAGAACGGCGGTTTGCCACTATCAGCCGAGGCGATTGAAAAGGCGATCGAGTTAAATGGCCAGGCGGTCGAGATGAATATCGGCGCCTTCCGTTGGGGCCGCCGCGCCGCCCATGATCCCGAATTCGTACGCTCCTTGGTCGAGAGCAACCGCGAACAACTTGAAAGCCGGCACATTTCCGGATCCCTCGATGAACTGATTGAGCGCCGCGCTGAGTTTCTCACTGAGTATCAGAACAGCGCCTATGCTGAAGAATTTCGGAACAAGGTCGACGAAATCCGTAGAGCTGAAGAAAAGACCGGCGCCGATCAACTGATGTTAACGGAGACGGTGGCCAGAAACCTGTTCAAGGCAATGGCAATCAAGGATGAGTACGAGGTTGCACGGTTGTTCACTGACGGAACATTCGCCCAGCAATTGTCAAACCAGTTTTCCGGCTGGGATCGGCTGGAGTATCATCTTGCGCCTCCGATACTGCGCAAGCAGGACAAGCAAGGGCAGGCGCGCAAATCCAGCTACGGTCCTTGGATTCGGCCGCTGTTTCGCGCATTGGCAAAACTGAAAGTCCTCAGGGGCGGCCCGTTTGATCTGTTCGGGTATACGGCAGAGAGAAGATTGGAGCGCCAACTTCTTTCCGAGTATCTTGAAGACCTCGAGCAAATTGCGGCGAATTGTGACCGTAATCGTTTGGAATCGTTGACTTTACTGGCGTCAATTCCCACGTCGATCAGGGGATTTGGACATGTCAAACTTGCAAGCGTCGGTGCAGCACGCAAGGAACGCCGAAAACTGAGAGCCGAAATCAATTCTCCCATCCAGCACAAGCAAATGACCGAAGCCGCTGAATAGGTGAGGAACTTGGCCGTCAATACCCCCTAAATCACCCTCAAAACTAAGGGTTTTTTAAGCTCAACGTGCCATTGCTTGCTTTCATCGGTGGGCAACGGACAAATGAGCAGACTTGGCAATAACATTCCTGCCGACATCTACATTCCATTCGTGGAAACCCTGTTTCGTGATGGCCGAACTCTAACTGTCGGTATTGCGGCTCAGATTTTGTTGTCTGTGCTTGTCTACTGGAAGACCTCAGAATCCCTTTATCTTGGAATTGCAATCGCTCTTTTGATTTGCGGCATCTTGCGGTTGGCCGGAATTCGCCGATTCCAGAAATCCGACGAAGAACTAACCTTCGAAAGAGCGCACCGGTGGGAGTGGGAATACATCGTCCTAGGTTCCTTGCATGCATTCGTCCTTGGTCTGTTCTGCTTCTTCGGAGTATTCGTTGCCCATGACGAGTTTGCAGAAATCGCGTCCGTATCGGTCACACTTGCATCGTTGACTGCCATCGCGGGAAGAAACTACGGATCACCGAAACTTGTCATGATCCAGATTGTTGCCGCAACAATGCCGATTTCGGCGGCATTCTTGCTGCGCGGCGATGTTTATCACGTGATCTTGGGTATGATGTCGATCCCGCTGTTCTACACAAGCAGACGGTTTGCCGATGTAGTACGCGGTGTTCTTTTCTCGGCGATATCCGGTCAACGAAAAGCCCGCCAATTGGCGCAGCGCTTCGACCGAGCCCTCAACACAATGCCGCACGGGCTCATCATGCTGGGTCCGGACGGACGCATTGTCGTTGCAAATGGCGAAGCAGCGAGCTTGCTGTCGGCAAGCAGCGCGGAAGCGCTGGTTGGGCGCTCGTTGCACGCGCTATTGCTGCGCGCCGTCGCCGGCGGGCTGCTCACCCGGGTAGAGATCGACTATCTTGAAAAACAGCTCAATCAGGCACTCCGCGGCGGCCAGGACAGAAAGTTGCTGGTCAGCCTGGCAAATGGCCACCACTATGAGTTCAGCGCCCGCGCGGGTCGTGAGGATCTTGGTGTCGTCACGTTCGAAGACGTCACAACGCGTGTGACCGCGGAAGAAAAAATACGATTCATGGCCCAGTTCGACAGCCTGACCGGGCTGCCGAACCGTGGCCATTTCAATGACGTCGTGACCGAACTGTTGGCTTCCGGCGATCCAGATCGCCAGTGCGCTCTGGCAGTGCTCGATCTCGACGACTTCAAACACGTCAACGACACGCTCGGTCACCCGGTGGGTGATGGTCTGATCTATGCCGTTGCCGACCGTCTCGTCGAGCATGTCGGCGAAAACACACGTGTCAGCCGTTTCGGCGGCGACGAATTCATCGTTTATTTCGATTCGGTTTCGGATCCGGAAGAACTCAGGCAGATGATGGACCGGATTTTCGATGGATTTAGAGGCGATGTGGATGTTGCCGGCCACTCGCTGCGGATACAGGCAAGCGCCGGCGCCGTGCTTTCGCGGGTCGGTGACTCGGATGTCGAAGACCTGATCGTAAAGGCCGATCTGGCCCTGTACGAGGCCAAGGACGACGGCAAGAACCGTTGGCGCATATTCGAGGCGACGATGGACGCCGCATTCCGGGCGCGCCAAACCCTGAAAGCGGAATTGCGCCTTGCGGTCGAACAAGGCGATCTGCGGGTCGTTTATCAGCCAATCGTCGGCTTGAAATCGATGAAGATCGCAAGCTGTGAAGCGCTTTGCCGCTGGGATCATCCCGAGTTGGGATCCGTCTCGCCGTCCGTGTTCATTCCACTCGCCGAAGAAATGGGCATCGTGTCCGACATCAGTAATTTGGTCCTCAGAAAGGCCTGTAAGGCGTGCCTTAACTGGCCAAGCGATACATGCGTTTCGATCAACTTGTCTGCCAACGATTTCAGAAGCCGCAACATTGTAGAAACGGTGAGCAATGCACTGGAAAGCAGCGGGCTCGAGCCGCATCGCCTCGAGGTGGAGATTACCGAAACGGCGCTGCTTGATGACAAGCTGCTGACAATTACGCTTCTGAACGAATTAAAGGAGCTTGGGATACGCATTGCGCTCGATGATTTCGGAACCGGTTACTCCAGCCTGAGTTACCTGCACACACTGCCACTGGACAAAGTCAAGATCGACCAGGCCTTTCTCAGCGACATTACCTTCGATGATCGATCGCTGGATCTTCTGAAGGGTATTGTCACGTTGTCGCGCCGCTTGGGACTGACGATAACGCTTGAGGGCGTGGAGGATTTCGAACAGTTGAAGGTAATCATGCGGCTGGCAGAACCTGATCTGCTGCAGGGATTCCTATTCGGATCCGCACTCTCAGAATCAGGAATTACCACGCTCACAAACACCGTTGCGCCGTTTGCGACGCAGTTCGAGGCCGTCGGCATCAATCAAAACAACTGATTTTTCCGAGCAATTCGGGTTGGATCGGCGATCTGCGCTCATTCTGCTGTTAAGGTTAACGTTCGGTAAATACCCCAAATTTGAAATAAACATTTACAAAGGCCATCAGTAGCCTGTTCTATGGGGATTGAAACGGGGCTGGGCACAACTGAAACGACGTTGTGTCTATGGGGATGACAGCATGAATGCTAAGCAGACCGTATCTGGTGCGTCCGCTTTTGCCCTTAGCGTACTTAGATTTCTTGAGAAAGTAGAGTACCGCCGTTGTGATCGCGGCGAGGATTTTGAAGCGGTGTGCCGATTGCGCTACAAGGCCTACAAGGCCAGCAACCTGGTGCCCACCAGCCAAAATGAACTGGTCGAAGATAAATTTGACTTTCTGGAAAACTGCTATTGTTTTGGCGTTTACGTCGAAGAAAAACTTATCAGCACCATTCGGCTGCACCGGGTTGCCAGCGACAATCCGTACTCACCATGTGTTGCTGTATATCCGGATATTCTGGAACCACGATTGAAAGAGGGCGATAGTTTTGTCGAACCGTCAAGATTTGCAGTCGATCCGGAAATATCATCTCTGTACCCTCAAATTCCCTATGTCACGCAACGGATTCCGTGGATGGCGTGCTTCTATTTCAACGCGACCTGCGGAATTTCGATGATACGCGAGGATCATGTCGCCTTCTATCGCCGGTTCTACAAATCGAAGCAAATAGGTAGCGCGCGTGACTATGGTGGTGTCATTAATTGCAAGGCCCTGCTTTACGAAGTTGACATCCAGGCAATCAAACTAGCGACCCATTCGCGATTTCCTTTCTTCAAGTCGACCAAGATGGAACAAAGGCTGTTGTTCGACAGCCCGTCGGCCGGTGCGGATGCACCGCTGACCATTCTGCCAACCGCAAGTTCGTTGAGAGCGGCGGCCTGACCGGAAGCCATCAATCATGTTCAGGTCCACCGTTCTTGTGCGAAGCGTTTCAGACAGGGCAGTATCAGACCTGGCGGCGGCAACGAACACAGCGGAGCGTTTTCTGAGGCACTCATTCCAAGGTCGCTTATCCGAAAGGTGAACTTGCGCGGCCAATCTTCATCGGCAAAATGCGACGGTCCGTGTTTCACGCGGAAATTGGGAGGTTAATTGCTGATGTCCGGCGCCGACAGAGCAGCACTTGATACATTTCCGAAGTACCTGCTTTTGAACGCCAAGCGTTTCGCAAGCCGGCCGGCCATGCGCCACAAGGATTTGGGCATATGGCAATGCTGGACCTGGCGCGAGCAGCTCGAGGAAGTGCGTTCTTTCTCGATCGGACTGAAATCAATGGGCGTTGGTGTTGGTGACAGGGTCGCAATCATCGGCGCAAACCGACCACGACTTTACTGGACGTTCGCTGCGGTCCAGGCACTACGCGCCATTCCCGTACCCGTATACGCCGACGCGGTCGGCGAGGAGTTGGCTTTCGTGCTCGACAACGCCGGCGTGTCGGTGGCAGTTGTTCAGGATCAGGAACAAGTCGACAAAATCCTTGCATTCAGTGAGGAAATTCCGTCGCTGGGGCATGTGATCTACGATGAGCCGCGGGGGCTTCGCGACTACGATCACAAAACCCTGCATGCCTTCGAAGCTACCCAGGAGCTGGGGCGTTCGTTAATCGCAAACGATCCAAACATGGCAAAAACCTGGGAACGGGCCATTGAGGAAGCAGACGGCGGCGATACTTCCGTTATGCTCTATACCTCTGGAACGACCGGGCAATCGAAAGGCGTGATAATTAAAGCTTCGGCAGCGGTCAACGCGGCGCACGATACCGTCGTGTTCGACGGATTGAACGAACACGATGAAGTGCTGGCCTATTTGCCGCTCGCCTGGGTGGGAGATCATTATCTGAACTACGCACAAGGCTATGTGTCCGGTTTTTGCATGTCGTGCCCGGAAAGCCCGGAAACCGTCCCGCATGATCTAAAAGAGATCGGACCAAGCTTTTATTTTGCACCGCCGCGGGTTTTTGAAGGCCTGCTGACCAGCGTGACCATTCGCATGGAAGACGCGAGCAAACTGAAACAACGGCTGTTTGCGCATTATCGGCAGGTGGCCGCAAAATACGGAGAAGCTATTTTGGAGAAACGGCCGGTGCCGGTGTCGGGACGTATCTCCTACTGGCTCGGCGAGCTGCTAGTCTACGGACCGCTTAAGAATTCACTGGGTTTTTCGAAGATCAAGACAGCCTACACGGCCGGCGAGGCAATCGGGCCGGATCTGTTTTCCTTCTTCCGCTCGCTAGGTATCAATCTGAAGCAGTTGTACGGCCAAACCGAAGCCTTTCTCTACGTCACGGCGCAAAAAGACAATAACGTACGAGCCGACACGGTAGGTCCGGCAGCGCCAAACGTGGATATCCGAATTACCGAAGACGGAGAGGTTCAGTTCAAGTCACCGGGCATGTTCTCGGGCTACTACAATCAGGAAGAAAAGACGGCGGAAACCATGACCGACGACGGATACGTCATGACAGGCGACGCCGGATTTTTCGACAAGGACGGCCAGCTCAAGATCATCGACCGGGCAAAAGATGTTGGCAAGCTCGTTTCCGGAGCGCTATTTGCTCCCAAATACATTGAAAACACACTGAAATTCTTTCCCAACATCAAAGAGGCTGTTACTTTCGGTGACGGGCGCGAATTCGCAGCAGCATTCATCAATATCGACTTGCAGGCTGTCGGCAACTGGGCCGAACGCAACAACATCGCTTATGCCTCTTACCAGGAACTGGCGGGCCATCCGCTGGTCTATGAGATGATTTCAGATCATGTCGACGAGACAAACCGAAAACTCGCCAATGAACCGATGATGGCGGGCGGCCAGATCAAGCGATTTCTCATTTTGCACAAGGAACTGGATGCCGACGATGGCGAGCTCACCCGCACACTGAAAGTTCGCCGAAGTTTCATCGCCGACAGGTACCACGACCTGATCGAAGCGCTGTATGACGGATCGACAGAAAAATATGTCGAGACCGAGGTGACGTTCGAGGACGGACGCAAGGGAAGTATCGACGCGACGGTGAAGATTGCCGATGCCGGATTTTATTCTGCACCCGACCAGGTGCCCGCCATGGAGGCTGCCGAATGAACGCGCTCGCAGATCCAAGCGCAATCGGGGCGCCGGCGCCGGAGTTCACCCTGTCAGCGCATCAAGACGACATCACCACCGGTGACGTGCTTTTGAATGTGGAAAACGTTTCGCTTTCCTTTGGCGGCGTCAAGGCAATCCAGAATATCAGCTTTGATATCCGCAAGGGCGAAATTCGGGCGATTATCGGCCCCAATGGCGCCGGCAAGACATCGATGCTGAATGTGATCAACGGATTTTATCACCCCCAGGAGGGGACGATCGCCTATCGCGGAGAACCCCGAAAAGCGATGCGTTCCACGGCAGCCGCCCGCCAGGGAATATCGCGCACATTCCAGAACATCGCCCTGTTCAAGGGCATGTCGACGCTCGACAACATCATGACCGGGCGGATAACCCTGCAGAAAAAGAACATTTTCTGGCAAGCCCTGTGGCACGGGCCGGCGGTAAAGGAAGATCTGGAACACCGCCGGGCGGTTGAATACATCATCGATTTTCTGGAAATCCAGCACATCCGCAAAACGCCTGTCGGACGACTGCCTTACGGGTTACAAAAGCGCGTCGAGCTTGGCCGCGCATTGGCTGCCGAACCGGCGCTGTTGCTGCTTGATGAACCGATGGCCGGGATGAACCTCGAAGAAAAAGAGGACATGAGTCGTTTCATCCTCGATGTGAACAGCCAGTTCGGCACGACGATCGCGTTGATTGAACACGACATGGGCGTTGTAATGGACATTTCCGACCGGGTCGTCGTGCTCGACTATGGCCGCAAGATCGGTGATGGAACGCCCGATGAAGTATCGAAGAACCAGGATGTGATCGACGCCTATCTCGGTGTCCCCCACGACTAGGAAATCCGCACCATGAGCCCAGCATTTCTGTATTTCGTCGAAACGGTGCTCAACGGCCTTATGGCCGGTGTGATGTATTCGCTGGTTGCCCTCGGATTCGTGCTGATTTTCAAAGCCTCCGGAATTTTCAACTTTGCACAGGGCGTCATGGCGCTGTTTGCAGCACTGACGCTTGTCGGGCTGCAGACCGGACAGGTGCCATTTTCGCATTTGATCAACGCCATTTTCGGAACGGACGTTCACCATTTCGGCTGGGAACTACCCGCAATACTGGCCGTTCTTGGAACGCTCGCCGTGATGATCGCCTTCGCCTATTTGTTCGAGGCGCTGGTGCTCAAACATCTGGTCAATCAGGAGCCGATCATTCTGTTCATGGCAACCATCGGCCTTGCCTATTTCCTGGAGGGATTTGGCGACCTGATGTGGGGCGCCGACATCAAGACGCTGGATATCGGTATTCCATCAGGCGGCTCATTTTGGTGGGAGGACGTGACGCGCGAATGGGCGGTCGAAGGATCGGACTATTTCGGCATGTATGTCGACAAGCTCGATATCGTAGCAGCGATTGTCGCGATCGTGCTCGTGATTGCGCTGACCATGTTCTCGCAATACACGGCGATGGGCCGTGCGCTACGCGCCGTGGCCGACGATCACCAGGCCGCCCTGTCGGTTGGAATCTCGCTGCGGACGATCTGGGTGGTGGTCTGGTCGATTGCCGGATTTGTCGCGCTGGTGGCGGGTATCATGTGGGGCGCGAAATCCGGCGTCCAGTTTTCGTTATCACTCATCGCCCTGAAGGCGCTACCGGTTCTTATCCTCGGTGGCTTTACCTCCATACCGGGTGCCATTGTCGGCGGACTTATCATTGGCGTCGGCGAGAAACTGGCGGAACTGTATATCGGACCGCTGGTCGGCGGAGCGATCGAGAACTGGTTCGCCTATGTGGTGGCCCTGGCATTCCTGCTGTTCCGGCCGCAGGGCCTATTCGGCGAAAAGATTATCGAGAGGGTGTGACGGTGGGGCATCAAAGCAGACCCGGTGTGTTCGTGATCGATTGCCAAACGGACGATCTTGCACAGGCGGCAACATTTTGGAGTGCAGCGCTCGGTGAAGACATCGTGGTCGACGACGATGGAAAATACGCGTGCATTGGCGCGTACGACCGGCGGCCGCGCTTCCTTCTTCAGGCTGTTGCGCATGAATCGCGAATCCATATGGATATTGAAACGGATGACCGCGAAGCTGAAGCGGCGCGTTTGGAAAAGCTGGGGGCAAAAAAGATCGGAACAGTGAAAAACTGGATTGTGATGGAGGCACCCACCGGGCACAGATTTTGCCTCGTGGGTCCGCAGGGCGATGATTTTGCCGAAGGCGCCAAAAGCTGGGGGGCGGGCTGATGCTTTACCGCGAAACCGGTGACTTCAAAACCAGTTATCTGGAAGATCAGCAGACTTTTCCGATCAAGTCGGAACGTTATCTGTTCTGGGCGGCCATGGTGTTCGCCTTTGCGGTCGTTCCATTCTTCATCAACGACTACTGGGAAAAATCAGTCCTGGTGCCGTTCCTCGTGTGGGCGATGGTTGCGCTCGGTTTGAACATTCTGACCGGTTATTGCGGCCAGGTTTCGCTTGGAACCGGCGGATTCATGGCGGTCGGAGCGTTCGCTTGCTACAAGCTGATGACCGCTTTTCCTGATCTGAACATCATGATCGTTATCGTGCTTTCCGGCGCGGTCACAGCCGCGGTGGGCGTGCTGTTCGGTTTGCCGTCGCTCAGGATCAAGGGATTTTATCTGGCTGTCGCGACGCTGGCAGCACAGTTCTTCCTTGTCTGGATGTTCAACAAGTTTGCCTGGTTCTACAACTACTCCGCATCCGGCCAGATCACGGCGCCGGAAAGAAGCGTTTTTGGGGTTGCCGTTACCGGGCCGAACGCCGCACCCTGGGCGACCTATCTTGCCTGCCTGACTTTGGTTTTCATATTCGCCTGGATTGCCCGGAACCTGACCCGCGGCCGCATCGGCCGCTCATGGATGGCGATGCGCGACATGGACATTGCTGCCGAAATCATGGGCGTATCGCCATTCAACGCAAAGCTTTCGGCGTTCGCCATCAGCTCATTTTATATCGGTGTCGGCGGCGCCATGTTCTTTGCGGTCTATCTGGGCGCGGCGGAGGTGACCGAAGCGTTCGGCATAGACAAGTCCTTCGACGCGCTGTTCATCATCATCATCGGCGGGCTGGGATCGATTCTCGGCTCCTTCCTGGGCGCTGCGTTCATTATTCTGTTTCCGGTTTTGCTGAAAAACGTGATGGTGGGTCTGTGGGGCTGGCCAACCGACTTGGCTGCCCATATCGAAATCCTGACCGTTGGAGCGCTGATCATGTTCTTCCTGATCTTCGAGCCACACGGCCTTGCGCAAATCTGGAGACTGACAAAAGAGAAACTCAGGCTCTGGCCATTCCCCCACTAAGGGGATTATCCGACTTCAGCCGGCAAATCCGGGGAAGTTCAAACTTCAAACATCAACGGGAGGAACCTTGATGAAAAAAACCACAATCCTCGCAACCGCGGCGCTGGCCGTCATGATGGGATCGGGACCCGCAATGGCTGATCTCGTATTCCCGTCGCTCAGCTACCGCACCGGACCATACGGCCCGAACGGTATTCCGTTTGCCGATGGCTATGCGGACTATTTCACCCTGCTCAACGAGCGTGACGGCGGCATCGAAGGCCAGAAAATCCAGGTCGTCGAATGTGAGACCGGATACAACACCGAAAAGGGTGTGGAGTGTTATGAGTCCACGAAAAACCAGGGCGCTCTTGTCTATCAGCCGCTGTCGACCGGTATCACTTATCAGTTGATCCCGAAGGCTACGGCTGACGGAATTTCTGTGCTTTCGTCGGGCTATGGCCGCACATCGGCTGCCAACGGCAAGGTGTTCGAGTGGATTTTCAATTTCCCGGCTTCTTACTGGGATGGTGCGTCCATTGCGGTCAACCACATCATGGATCAGGAAGGCGGTAGTATCAGCGGCAAGAAGATCGCGCTGGTCTATCACAACTCAGCCTATGGCAAGGAGCCGATCCGGACGCTTGAGGAATTGGGCAAGAAACATGGCTATGAGCTGAGCCTCTACCCGGTCGACCATCCGGGTCAGGAGCAGAAGGCAACTTGGCTGCAGATTCGCCGTGACCGCCCCGATTACGTGTTGATGTGGGGCTGGGGTGTCATGAACCAGGTGGCGATCCAGGAAGCCGCAAACATTCGCTTCCCCATGGATCACTTCATCGGCGTATGGTGGTCGGGATCTGAAAACGATGTCATCCCCGCCGGTGACGGCGCAAACGGCTACAAGTCGCTGGCGCTGCATGGCACCGGTACTGATTATCCTCTCTACGAGGATATGAAAAAATATGTCATCGATGCCGGCAAGGGTGCCGGTGACGGCAGCCATGCCGGTGAAGTGTTGTACAGCCGTGGTATGTATTCGGCGGTTCTGGCGGCAGAAGCTGCCCGCACTGCGATGAAAATCCACAACACGACCGACATCACGGCTGCCATGATGCGCGACGGACTTGAGGCCCTCGACATCACTGCCGCTAGGTTGGCCGAACTCGGCCTGCCGGATTTCGGGGCCGAGTTCAAGACGAGCTGCGCCAACCATGGCGGATCGGGGCTCGGCAAGGTCCAGCAGTGGGATGCCGGTGCCAAGAAGTGGAATCTGATCACTGACTGGATCGCTTCCGATCGCGAAGTGATCGACCCGCTGATCGCTGAGGATTCCGAGGCATTCGCCAAAGAAAACAACATTACTCCGCGCGCTTGCGAGTAATCTGACTTTTGGTCCCGGCGCCTGACGCCGGGGCCAGCCACCCTGTTCCGGAGACCCGCCATGGCAGAAACCGCCGCCGCTATTGAACCCGCTGAAAACCTGCTGGAGGTCAACAACATTGAGGTGATCTACAATCACGTGATCCTCGTGTTGAAGGGCGTGTCTCTGACAGTGCCGAAAGGCGGAGTTGTCCGCGATTCTTGGGGCCAATGGCGCCGGCAAGACAACGACACTGAAAGCCATTTCAAATCTGCTGCACGCAGAACGCGGCGAAGTGACCAAGGGCAATATCATCTTCAACGGCGATCAGGTTGAAGCCTTGTCGCCCAATGAACTGGTTCGGCGCGGCTGCATTCAGGTCATGGAAGGCCGCCACTGCTTTGGCCATCTGACCATCGAAGAAAACCTGATGACCGGCGCATTTACCAGGCGCGACGGCAGCGGAAAAATCAAACAGGACCTGGACATGGTCTATGACTATTTTCCACGCCTGCGCGAGCGGCGCGCCAGCCAGGCCGGTTATACATCCGGCGGCGAACAACAGATGTGCGCCATCGGGCGGGCGCTGATGAGCCGTCCGACCATGATCCTACTCGATGAGCCCTCGATGGGGCTGGCCCCGCAGCTGGTCGAGGAAATCTTCGAAATCGTCAAGAAGCTGAACAGTGAAGAAGGTGTTTCGTTCCTGCTGGCCGAGCAGAACACAAATATCGCGCTACGCTACGCCGACCTACGGCTACATTCTCGAATCTGGCCGGGTTGTCCTCGACGGTGAGGCCAAAGCGCTGCGTGAAAACGAAGACGTCAAGGAATTCTATCTTGGCGTCGGCGGCGAAGGCCGCAAGAGCTTCAAGAACGTCAAGCATTACAAGCGGCGCAAACGCTGGCTGGCCTGATGTGGCAACGCGATCAGGCATGGCGGTCGCTCCCATATCGCGCAACGGAATTCAAAATGACTGCCGGGCTTGAGAAAACCATCCGCGCTGCTTTTGCGTCGGGTTTAAAGCACATCCAGTGACGACCTTTCGAAACGTTCGATTATGCCGCGACAATCGCAGCCATTGCTCTTGCAATTGAGATTCGCTATGTCGCGGTGGAACAATTCAGGAGTTTCCCTCGATGGCAGACAACACCCCTTCAGGACCCGTCGAAACCGGCGCCGAAATGGACTATGCCGAACACGACAAAACTTTCGCCATGTTCGTCGGGCTCACCAAGTATGGCTCGCTGATTTGCGCGGCACTCCTGATCGCCATGGCTTTTGGCTTCTACACCACTGCCGGGTTTTTCTCGGCCCTCATACTCTTTGTGCTCATCTGTGCTCTCGGATGGGCGATTCTACGTTAATAACTGTGCGAAACCCGATCCTGTCGTGATCGGCTGAATGGCCGCCATCAACACAGGCGGCCACAAAGTTTCAAGTTCGAGCCGAAAGGAAACGAATCTTGCCCCAAACGATTTTCGTTGCCCGCGAAACGGACGCAGATGAAAACCGCGTCGCCGCGTCGCCAGAGACGATCAAAAGGATGCCGGACTTGGCTTTAATGTCGTTGTCGAAGCCGGCGCGGGTCTTGGTTCGCGGATTCCCGACGCTGAGTTCAAGAGCGCCGGTGCAAAGATCGGAAAGCCTGCCGATGTTTCCAAGGCCGATGTGGTTCTGAGAGTCCGCCGGCCGAATGCCGCCGAGTTAAAACGCATCAAGAAGGGTGCAGCCGTCATTGCCATGATGGATCCGCATGGCCACGAGCGCGATGTCGCGGCGATGGCCAAGGCAGGCGTTTCAGCGTTCTCCATGGAATTCATGCCACGCATCACGCGCGCGCAGGTGATGGACGTATTGTCGTCACAGGCCAACCTGGCTGGATACCAGGCGGTGATCGACGCGGCGGCGGAATACGATCGCGCGCTACCGATGATGATGACGGCAGCCGGCACTGTTCCGGCAGCAAAAGTCTTCGTCATGGGCGCCGGTGTTGCCGGACTGCAGGCGATTGCCACGGCCAAGCGTTTGGGTGCGGTTGTGACGGCAACGGACGTGCGTCCGGCGGCCAAGGAACAGGTTGCCTCTCTGGGTGGCAAGTTCGTCGCCGTTGAGGACGAGGAATTCAAGGCTGCCGAGACGGCAGGTGGTTACGCCAAGGAAATGTCGAAGGAATACCAGGCGAAACAGGCGGAGCTGGTTGCCGACCATATCGCCAAACAGGACATCGTCATCACCACAGCCCTCATTCCCGGACGCCCTGCCCCGAAACTGGTTTCGACAGCGATGGTCAAGTCGATGAAACCTGGATCGGTTCTGGTCGATCTTGCGGTCGAGCGCGGCGGCAACGTGGAAGGCGCGGCTCCCGGCAAGGTCGCCAAGGTCGGTGATGTGAAGATTGTCGGGCATCTGAATATGCCAGGACGGATCGCAGCTTCGGCTTCGCTGCTGTATGCAAAGAACCTGTATGCGTTTCTTGAGACCATGGTGGACAAGGAAGCCAAATCGCTGGCGCTTGATCCAGAGGAAGAGTTGGTCAAGGCGACGCTGTTGACGCATCAAGGAAAGATAGTCCATCCCGCATTTGTCAGTGCCGAGACAAAAAAGGCTCCGGCAAGAAAAACAGCGGCACGGAAATCACCCGCGCGACGGACAACAACCAATAAACCGAAGGGAGAGGCGTGATGTCCGACAGCGCAGTCGATCAAGCCCTCGAGCAACTGGAAAACGCGGTTCAGGCGGTTCGCGCTGCTATCGAGAGCAGCGAAGGTGCAGCCGATGCGGCCGGCGCGGCGGCCCATGCCGCAAGCGGCGGGGCGATCGATCCATTCGTATTTCGTTTTGCGATCTTCGTTCTGGCGATCTTCGTTGGCTACTATGTCGTCTGGTCGGTCACCCCGGCGTTGCACACACCGCTAATGGCGGTCACCAACGCAATTTCATCGGTCATCGTTGTCGGCGCATTGCTGGCGGTCGGCATTTCGGCGAGCGGATTGGCGACCGGGTTCGGTTTCGTTGCGCTGATACTGGCCAGCATCAATATTTTTGGCGGCTTCCTGGTCACCCAGCGGATGCTCGCCATGTACAAGAAAAAAGAGAAGTGAGGGCCGAGGAATGGGCGTGAATCTCGCAGCCTTCCTTTATCTGGTTTCAGGCGTTCTGTTCATACTGGCGCTGCGCGGCCTGTCGCATCCGACAACCAGCCGCCAAGGCAATATGTACGGCATGTTGGGCATGGCGATCGCCATCGTGACAACACTCGCATTGGCGACGCCCAGTTTCGGCGGATTTGTCATGATCGTGGCCGGTCTTGCCGTTGGCGGCAGTATCGGAGCCGTGATCGCACGCCGCATCGCCATGACTTCCATGCCGCAGCTTGTGGCAGCCTTTCACTCGCTGGTCGGAATGGCCGCGGTCATGGTCGCGGCAGCGGCAATGTACTCTCCGGAAAGTTTCGGCATTGGAATCATTGGCGACATTCACAGCCAAGCACTGGTGGAAATGTCGATTGGCGTTGTCGTCGGCGCTATCACCTTCACCGGTTCGGTGATCGCATTTCTGAAACTTGACGGGCGCATGTCGGGCAAACCGATCCTGCTGCCTATGCGGCATGTGATCAACATTGCGGTGGCCGTGGCGATCGTGGTCCTCGTCATCATGCTGGTGGCGACGGAAAGCACATTCCTGTTCTGGCTGATTGTCGTGCTGTCATTGCTGATCGGCGTATTGATCATCATTCCGATTGGCGGCGCAGACATGCCAGTGGTCGTTTCAATGCTCAATTCCTACTCGGGCTGGGCTGCCGCCGGTATCGGTTTCACGTTGGGTAATCTGGCGTTGATCGTTACCGGCGCGCTGGTCGGCTCGTCGGGTGCGATCCTGTCGTACATCATGTGCAAGGGCATGAACCGTTCGTTTATCTCAGTCATCCTCGGCGGCTTTGGCGGCGAAACGGCGGCAGTTGCCGACGATGGTGTCGAACGGACGGTCAAACAGGGTTCTGCAGATGATGCCGCATTCCTGATGTCCAACGCGTCCAAGGTCATCATTGTTCCGGGATACGGCATGGCGGTGGCGCAAGCCCAACATGCGCTGCGCGAAATGGCCGACAAGCTGAAAGAAGCCGGTGTCGAGGTCAAATATGCCATCCACCCGGTAGCCGGCCGCATGCCGGGCCATATGAATGTCCTGCTGGCCGAAGCCAATGTGCCCTATGATGAGGTCTTCGAACTGGAGGACATCAATTCCGAGTTCGCTCAAGCCGATGTCGCCTATGTGATCGGTGCAAATGACGTGACCAATCCGTCTGCACGTGATGACAAGGCATCCCCGATCTATGGCATGCCGATTCTCGATGTCGACAAGGCGCGGACCTGCTTGTTCGTCAAGCGTTCGCTAGGCTCCGGTTATGCCGGCATCGACAATACGCTGTTCTACAAGGACGGCACGATGATGCTGCTAGGCGACGCCAAGAAGATGACGGAAGAGATCGTCAAGGCAATGGATCACTAGGCTTCAGCCCGATCGGTCGGATGTTAACTGCCTCGCACCCGGCTCATGCCGTCGCGTGCCGGCTGATAGTTCGGGTCAAGCTTCAGCGCCTGGGAATAGGATTTCCGCGCCTTGGCCTTGTCACCGCGCTGCTCGTAAACAAACGCCTGGTTTGACCAGCTTTCGGCAATGCCACGATTGAGCTTGATTGCGGTATTGAAGTCGGAAAAAGCGTTTTCGTCATCGCCCTGCGCCAAGTAGGACAGCCCACGGCCATTATACGGTTCCGGTGCATCAGGCGCGAGCGAGACAGCCGTCGAAAAATCCTCAATGGCAAAGTTGTGTTGACCGCGTCCCTGGTAGATCAGGCCGCGATTGTGGTAGGCGCGCGCATCGGTCGTATCAAGCTGGATGGCGCGCTGGAAATCGCGAAAGGCCTCGTTGATACGCCCGGATTTGCGGTACATGTTGCCGCGCCCGATATAGGCAGCGTCATAAGACGGATTGATCCTCAGTGCCTGATTGTAGTCACCCACGGCCTTGTTTTGCTCGCCAAGGAACCGCCAGATCAGGGCCCGATTGGCATAGGCCTGGTAAAAACGTGGATTGAGTTCGATTGCCTTGTCAAAATCCTTCAGCGCTTCACGGTACTTTCCACCCCGTCCGTAGGCTGTTCCCCGAACATTGTAAGCTTCGGGGTCATTGGGGCTCCGCTCGATGACCGCGGTCAGGGATGCGATGTTTTCTTCAGATCCCTGGGCTACCTCGATGGTGGCAATCTCGCCACCGCCGGTTTGGCATGCCGCCAACGAACCCAATGCCAAAAACAAGGCAACCACCGAAGGGCGGATCAGCGTGCGTCTGTCTTCAGATGCTGGCTTGATGTTCACCAATGCCGGTCCCCGAGGTTTGATCCCGATTCAGCTACGAGAAAGGCGGCTCCGACCAATGCGTCGCGCCGCCTGCAAATTATTGTCCGATAAAGTCGAAAAAACGGCAATCGCTGGAATTCGTTGCCGTAATAACGTTGCTATCGGCCCGAACGACCGCCAACAAGACCTTCGCGCTGTGCACGCTTACGTGCGAGCTTGCGGGCACGGCGAACGGCCTCTGCCTTTTCGCGGGCGCGCTTTTCGGAAGGTTTCTCGTAGTGGCCACGCATCTTCATTTCACGGAAGATGCCTTCGCGCTGCATCTTTTTCTTCAGCGCGCGAAGCGCCTGATCTACATTGTTGTCACGGACGAGTACCTGCACGTATAGGTTCCTGCTTGTTCGGGTTTCATATCAGGCATCAGGATATAGACGAATGCCTTCGCGACGGGTGTCCGACGCAAACTAGTGAGGCGATTACCAGAACAGTTGTTAATTGTCCACTACCGGTCCGCAAAAGATTGCGTGTGAACTTGTTTTGCCGACACGGCGCCGGTTTTCGATTTGCCGGCTCCCCCAAGTCTTGCTTCCGGTCGCAAACAAGCGCGCGATGGCCTGTGTCATATACCATTACGCCATATGCTGTCGCAATCAGCGCATGACCTTGTTTCGCGCTTGTCTAGTGGTACGTTTGCCTGCACAACACCGCAGTACAACCGGGTCCACGAGACAGCATCATGCGCAAATATTCCGTTTTCGCCGTCGCGCGCGAGGCCATGCGCGCACACAAGGGTTGGGAGGAACAATGGAGTTCTCCCGAACCCAAGTCCGAATATGACGCCATCATCATCGGCGCCGGCGGACACGGACTTGCAACGGCATATTACCTGGCCAGCGAACACGGTATCACCAATGTCGCGGTGCTGGAAAAGGGCTGGCTAGGTGGAGGAAACACCGGCCGCAACACGACGATCATCCGCTCCAACTATCTCTATGACGAGAGCGCGGGCATCTACAATCATGCGGTCAATTTGTGGGAAGGGCTTTCCCAGGAGCTGAACTACAATGTGATGTACAGTCCGCGCGGCGTTATGATGCTTGCACACAACGTACACGATGTTCAGGTCGCCCAACGCCACATCCATGCCAACCGGCTAAACGGCGTCGACAATGAATGGCTGACACCGGAACAGGCAAAGGCGTTCTGTCCACCGCTGAATATCTCGAAGACTGCGCGCTACCCGGTGATGGGTGCAGCATTGCAGCGCCGCGGCGGAACAGCACGCCATGATGCCGTCGCCTGGGGATACGCCAGAGGCGCAGCCGCTCGCGGCGTCGACATCATTCAGAATTGCGAAGTGACCGGTATCCGGCGATCGCGAAAGGGCGTCGTCGAGGGGGTCGAGACTAGCCGAGGGTTCATTGGAGCGAAAAAAGTCGGCGTTGTCGCAGCGGGACACTCGTCGGTACTGATGGATATGGCCGGCGTGCGTATGCCTCTGGAAAGCTACCCGCTGCAGGCGCTTGTGTCTGAACCGGTCAAACCGTGCTTCCCGTGTGTGGTCATGTCGAATACGGTTCATGCGTATATCTCGCAGTCCGACAAGGGTGAGCTGGTCATTGGTGCGGGAACGGATCAGTATATTTCCTACTCCCAGACCGGGGGATTGCACATCATTCAGCACACGCTCGAAGCGATATGCGAGATGTTCCCGATGTTCACGCGCATGAAGATGCTGCGGTCGTGGGGCGGTATCGTCGATGTCACACCGGACCGATCTCCGATCCTGGCCAAGACGCCTGTATCGGGGCTCTACGTGAATTGCGGCTGGGGCACTGGCGGTTTCAAGGCCACGCCGGGATCTGGCCATGTCTTTGCTCACACCATTGCCCGCGACGAACCACACTCGATCAACGCGCCGTATACGCTCGAACGATTCAAGACCGGGCGTTTGATTGACGAAGCGGCCGCGGCCGCAGTGGCGCACTGAGGACCGTACAATGTTGTTGATACACTGTCCCTACTGCCAGGAAGAACGGCCGGAAATCGAATTCGCCAATGCCGGTGAAGCTCACGTCGTCAGATCTGCCAATCTGGTCGATGAGAGCGACGAAGATTTCGAAAAGTTCTTCTTCATCCGGGCCAATCCAAAGGGCGTGCATTTCGAACGCTGGCGGCACATTCACGGCTGTGCCCGGTTTTTCAATGCCGTGCGTGACACCGTGTCGGACCGTTTCATAACCACCTATGAAGCGGGCGAAGCAAAACCCAAGATTGGGAATTCGGCACCGGCCAAAAAGGCCCCTCGCAAGCGGAGGAGCACATAATGGCCGGGCAGTTCCGCATTTCGGGCGCCGGACGCCTGACGCCGGCAAAACCGGTCAATTTCACGTTTGACGGTGCCACTGTGACCGGGCTTGAGGGCGACACGATCGCGTCTGCCCTGCTCGCCAATGGCGTTCACCTTATGGGCCGGTCGTTCAAATACCACCGTCCCCGTGGCGTTCTGTCCGCCGGGGCAGAGGAGCCCAACGCCCTGGTGGGCGTCCACCGGAGCGGCGGCCGCAAAACGCCCAATGTCAGGGCGACTGTTCAAGAGATCTACGATGGACTTGAAGCGGTTTCGCAAAATCGTTGGCCGTCTCTCGCCTTCGACGTGAACGCTGTCAACAATCTGGCGTCGCCGATGTTTTCGGCCGGTTTTTACTACAAGACCTTCATGTGGCCGAAGGCCGCCTGGAAGGCCATCTACGAACCCACAATCCGTGCGGCGGCCGGTTTGGGCATCGCTCCTGATGAACCGGACGCCGACCACTATGCCTCACGATACGCACATTGCGATGTGCTGGTGGTCGGCGGCGGTCTGGCCGGCCTGACAGCAGCGACAACGGCGGCGGCGAGCGGTGCACGGGTCATCCTGTGTGACGAACAGGCCGAATTCGGCGGCAGCCTGAAATACGAATCCGGTGTGACGGTCGATGGAAAGCCCGGTTGGCAATGGGCGCGCGAGGCGGTGACCGAGCTAGCGGCCATGGATAATGTCCGCGTTTTGAACCGTACAACCGCCTTCGGTTACTATGCGCAGAATTTCGTCGCCCTTGCGGAACGGGTCAGCGATCACATGCCTGCGCCAGCGGAACATCTTGCCCGGGAGCGGCTTTGGCAGGTCAGGGCCGGCCGCGTGATCATTGCCAACGGCGCGATCGAACGCCACATGGTTTTTGACGGCAATGACCGCCCCGGCGTCATGCTGGCCTCAGCGGCGCGGGCATACCTGAACCAGTATGGCGTTGCGGTCGGTCGAAACGTCGGCATATTCACCGCCAACGATTCCGCCTATGCGGCAGCTATTGATCTCGCTGAAGCCGGTATCAATGTCGCTGCCATTGTCGACAGCCGCGAACTGCCGTCCGACCACTGCGTAGCCCAGGCAAAATCCGCAGGGATCGAGGTCTTGTCCGGTCACGCCGTTACCAGCACGCGCGGGCACTTGCGGGTCTCGTCGATGACCGTCGAACCGACCGGCGGCGGAACAAAACGCAGCATTGCGGTCGATGCATTGTTGACATCTTCGGGCTGGACACCCTCATTGCACCTGTTCTCGCAATCGCGCGGAAAAGTCGAATGGGACGCGGATGGTCAACGGTTCCTGCCTGGAAGCGCAGCGCAGGCTTGCGTGACCATTGGTGCATGCAATGGCACCGAGGATGTCGAAACACTGGTGCAGGAAGCGACTGCCGCCGGCGAGCCAACCGGCCGAAAAACGCGAAAGCGCAAACTGAAAGTTGTCAGCAGTGAAAGCCGGAACGGCGGACAGATCGGCGCATCTGACGGCGCCGGGCCTGACAGCACGGCCAAGGCGTTTGTTGATTTCCAAAATGACGTCACCGCCAAGGACATTCGCCTGGCAGTGCGCGAGGGCATGCGATCGATCGAGCATGTTAAGCGCTTCACGACCAATGGTATGGCCACCGATCAGGGGAAAACCTCCAATATTCATGGGCTTGCAATAGCCGCAGAGACGCTGGGCAAGGACATTCCCCAGGTCGGCCTGACAACGTTTCGCCCGCCATACACACCGGTCACATTCGGCACGATCGTATCGCATGGCCGTGGGCCGTTGTTCGACGTGTTGCGCAAGACGCCGATCGATCCGTGGGAAGAAGCCAACGGTGCGATGTTTGAAGATGTCGGTAACTGGCGGCGGGCCTGGTATTACCCGCAAGCTGGTGAAGACATGCATGCCGCAGTAAACCGCGAATGCAAAACGGTGCGCGATGCAGCCGGTATGTTCGACGCGTCTACCCTGGGCAAGATCGAGGTTGTCGGCCCTGACGCCGCCAAGTTCCTCGAGATCATGTACACAAATCCCTGGCAAAAGCTCGGGGTCGGACGGTGCCGCTATGGCATCATGCTGCGTGAAGACGGTTTCATTTATGATGATGGCGTGGTCGGGCGAATTGCCGAAGACCGTTTTCATGTGACAACCACGACCGGAGGAGCGCCGCGGGTTCTCAACATGATGGAGGACTATCTCCAGACCGAGTTTCCGGATTTGAATGTCTGGCTGACATCGACCAGCGAACAGTGGGCGGTGATCGCAGTCCAGGGTCCCAGGGCTCGCG
This sequence comes from Rhizobiaceae bacterium, assembly GCA_963669285.2. Taxonomy (GTDB): domain Bacteria; phylum Pseudomonadota; class Alphaproteobacteria; order Rhizobiales; family Rhizobiaceae; genus JAWKWH01. The sequence goes on from CAXXSI010000014.1 coordinate 315,405, forward strand.
ACATCATCGCGCCATTTGTCGAGGGAATTGATCTGTCCGGCGAAGCCATGCCGCATATGAGCGTGCGAGAAGGCACAATCTGCGGCGTACCGACCCGGTTGTTCCGCATGTCGTTTACCGGTGAAATGGGTTTTGAGGTCAATGTGCCGGCTGATCATGGCCTCGCTGTCTGGGAAGCACTGTGGGCCGAAGGACAAAAACACGGCGTCTGCGCCTACGGAACGGAAACGATGCACGTCTTGCGCGCCGAAAAGGGATACATCATTGTCGGACAGGATACCGACGGGACGGTGACTCCGTATGATGCGGAGCTCGCCTGGGCGATCGGAAAGAAGAAGAAGGATTTCGTCGGAATACGAGGCCTGATGCGACCCGACCTGACCGCGCCGGGCAGGCGCCAGCTGGTGGGACTGAAAACCTCTGACCCCAAGACCGTGCTCGAAGAAGGCGCACAGATCGTTTCCGATCCCAACCAGGCAATCCCGATGAAGATGATCGGCTTTGTCACATCTTCCTACTGGTCGGAGAATTGTGGACATTCCATTGCCATGGCGCTGATCGAGGACGGGCATAATCGGATGGGCGACACGCTCTATGTCCCGATGCCTGACAAAGTGATCGAGGTTGTTGTGACCGGAACCAGTTTTGTCGACGAAGATGGAGGGCGGCTCCATGGCTGATTCGATTAAAATGGCCGCGCGGACAAATCCCATATCGGCGCGCCGAGCAGCTGGCCGGGACGTACAAATCACTCCGGCTGAAGCTGCTTTTAGAGTTTCGCTGCGGATACCTCAGAAATCCGTCGCCGCAATATCGAAAGCACTTGGTTTAACATTGCCGAATAAGCCCAAGGCATCTGAGCGCAAAGGCAAACGTGCCGCGCTTTGGCTCGGTCCGGATGAATGGCTGATCGTCGATGAAGGCTCGACCAATCCTGTTGAGTTGCTGGCCAAGACCCGCTCGATGCACTGTGCTGTCGACATTTCGCACCGAAACACCGCCGTGATCATTACCGGTGCGGAAGCAGAATCGGTCTTGTCGGCCGGATGTCCGCAGGATCTGAGCTTGGACGCATTTCCAATCGGCGCCTGTAGCCGCACAGTTTATGGCAAAGCCGAAATCGTCCTGTGGCGGACCAGCGGAGACACATTCAGACTGGAATGCTGGCGTTCATTTTCGACCTATGTGTTCGATTTTCTCGAGATCGCCGCGCGCGATGCGGGGGTTTGAACCAGCCGTTTCACCGATTGAATACTTCATCAACGTTGATCGAACGCCCTACAGAGGCTAGAGCGACTAGCATTGATGCGGAGGATGCGTGATTGGACGCAATCGAAAAGGCGATCCGGAACGCCCTTGAAAAAGGGGATGCGGGCAGTCAGGCCTACCGCGAACGCGTATACAATTCTGCGTTCGCAGCGCTCGAACGGGCATTGAGTACCCGCGAGTCGATTTCACCAGAGGCAGCTGAGCAGCGGCGAAAGAACCTGCGCGCCAAGATCATTGAGATCGAGACCGAATTCGTGCCGGCGACCGACCGGCCTTCCGAAGAGGTTTCCACGGCGGAACCGGCGCCGGCCGTAGAGGCATCGCAACCGGTAGCGGCGCCGGCAGAGCCGCCCAGCGTGGATTCCGGCGACCGACTGCAGCCGCCAGGCGAGCAGTCGCAGGACACCCAAAGCGAAATTGTTGCCGACACTCGACCAAGACGGCGCCCGTTCGCAACCATGTTTATTATCGTTTTGCTGTTGGCAGCAATCGGGACAGGTGCGTGGTGGACGATTCAAAGCGGCATTCTGGTGCCGGCGGACGAGCGCAACGGCAGCGTACCTAACCCTCCACCGGAGTTGAATGGCGAGAATTTCAGACCGGAAAAAATTCTCGACGGTGATGACGGCACTGAGAATTCCGATATTCCTCGCGACTGGATCACCATATTCGAGCCCGACAACTCGACGGAAGTGACCGTACCAGGCGGAACAGATGCCAGACTGGTAGAACGTGACGGCGAGAACTATCTGCGGATTTCCACATCCGGGGAAGCCGAGATTCTGTTCGACATCGGTGAGGGCACGCTAGAGCGGATCGCCGGGGGGCAGGCCCTGTTCAGCATTTCGGCGCGCGCGCAGGAAGAAGAAGTCACGCAGATTTCGGTCGCGTGTGATCTCGGAGAGCTGGGCAATTGCGGTCGCAAAAGATACGAGGTCGGCGCCGCGATATCGGAACTTCTGTTTGAACTGGAATTACCCGGTCGCGAACCAGGTGCTGCCGGCACGGTAGCGATCAATCCGGATATTTCGGGTAGCGGGCGCATGCTGGACATCAAGGATATCCGCGTCGCAATTACACAGTAACGACGGACATCCCCAGCCGGTCCATCTTTTCAGCTTGGCGGATTGCAATTGCCAGATTAGATGTAAGGTGTGGAACAAACACCGAACCTTTTTGATTTGGCGAATTCCGACTTGCTGCCGCAGCCATTTGCCCGGTGGTTCTCGCGCCGCGGTTGGCAATTGCGGGAACACCAAAAACGCTTGCTGGAAGATTCGATTTCCGGACACTCGACCCTGCTGATCGCGCCGACCGGTGCCGGTAAAACGCTCGCAGGGTTTTTGCCAAGTCTTGTCGACCTGGCAAACCGGCCGAAGCGCAAACCCGGGGAACTGCATCGCGGCGTTCACACACTCTATATTTCCCCACTCAAGGCGCTCGCGGTCGACATACATCGAAATCTGACAACACCGGTTGAGGAAATCGGCCTGGATATCTCGATGGAAACCCGTAGCGGGGATACGCCCGTCCATAAGCGGCAGCGCCAGAAGCTCAATCCACCGGATATCCTGCTGACGACGCCGGAACAGCTGGCTTTGTTGATCGCCAACAAGAATGCCGGGCGTTTCTTTGCCGGATTGAAGTACTGCATATTTGACGAGCTTCATTCGCTGGTCACGTCCAAACGCGGGCACCTGTTGTCGCTCGGTCTTGCCCGTCTTCGATCCTTGCAACCCAAGTTACAGGCGACAGGCCTTTCGGCGACTGTGGCAGACCCCGATGCGCTGAGACGATGGCTGGTACCGCAAACGCCAATTGGAAACAAAGCGAAACTGATTACCGTGGTTGGCGGCGCAAAACCGGAAATCACCATTTTGGAGTCTCAGGAACGAATTCCCTGGTCGGGACATTCAGCGCGCTATGCGGTGCCTGATATTTACAGTGCGATCAAGGCGCACAAGACTACCTTGTTGTTCGTCAACACCCGCAGTCAGGCCGAGTTGCTTTTTCAGGAGTTGTGGCGCGCCAACGAGGATGGGCTTCCAATTGCGCTGCACCATGGTTCGCTCGATGCCGGACAACGCAGGAAAGTCGAAAAGGCAATGGATTCGGACAGTCTGCGTGCTGTCGTGGCCACCTCAACACTCGATCTGGGAATTGACTGGGGTGATGTCGATCTCGTCATTCACGTCGGCGCACCCAAGGGTGCTAGTCGACTGGCGCAACGAATCGGCCGCTCAAACCATCGGATGGATGAGCCGAGCCGCGCCATTCTGGTGCCGGCAAACCGTTTCGAGGTGCTCGAATGTGAAGCGGCGCTGGAGGCCAGCACCGAGGGCGCCCAGGATACGCCACCGCTTCTAGACGGTGCCATTGACGTGCTTGCACAGCACGTTCTTGGAACCGCATGCGCCGAACCATTTCATGGCGACGAACTCTATAATGAGGTCACATGCGCGGCCCCCTATTCAACCCTTGACCGGGAAACATTCAATCGGGTGATCGATTTTGTGGCGACCGGTGGATATTCGCTGCGAAGTTATGATCGGTATGCACGAATTCGCCGGACATCCGACGGCAAATGGCGAATCGCCAATCCGCTTGTCGCTCAACAGTACAGGCTGAATGTCGGCACAATCATCGAAGCACCCATGCTCAATGTCCGTCTCACACGTCATCGCGGCAAGGGCGCCAATGTCCGCGGCGGCCCGGTGTTGGGAAAGATCGAAGAATCATTTCTGGAGTCCTTGAGTCCGAGAGACACGTTTCTGTTTTCCGGCAAGGTGTTGCGCTTCGAAGGCATCCGCGAAAACGAGTGTTTTGCATCGAACGCGCCCGGTGCAGATGCCAAAGTGCCATACTATGCCGGCGGCAAGTTTCCGCTTTCCACCTATCTTGCCGACACGGTACGCGACATGCTTGCAGATCCTCGACGCTGGAAGGCGCTGCCGCCGCAGGTTTCAGGATGGCTCGGACTGCAGAAGCGACATTCCGTCGTGCCGGCGCGTGACGAGCTTCTGATCGAGACATTTCCCCGAGCCGAACGCTACTACATGGTGATGTATCCATTTGAGGGACGCCTGGCGCATCAGACCCTGGGAATGCTGCTCACCCGCAGGCTGGAGCGTGCCGGCGCCCGGCCGCTGGGTTTCGTCGCCACCGACTACGCTCTGTCGGTCTGGGCCCTGCGGGATCTTGGAAAGATGTTCCGGAGCGGCGAGTATTCTTTGCGGGAACTGCTGGATGAGGACATGCTTGGCGATGATCTGGAGGCATGGCTGGCGGAAAGCTGGCTGTTGAAAAGAACGTTCCGCAATTGCGCGCTTATCTCCGGCCTGATCGAGAAGCGGCATCCGGGAAAGGAAAAATCGGGCCGTCAGGTCACGGTATCAGCCGACTTGATCTACGATGTCCTGCGCAGTCACGAGCCGGACCATATACTCCTGCAGGCGACCCGGACGGATGCCGCTGCCGGATTGCTGGACATCCGGCGTCTGGCGGCAATGCTGTCGCGCATACCGGACCGAATCGTGCATAAGAACCTGGACGATATCTCGCCACTTGCCGTACCGGTCATGCTGGAGATCGGAAAGGAATCGGTCGTTGGCAGCGCAAATGACGCGCTTTTGCAGGAAGTGGTTTTGGAAATGGACAGGTTGATGGATAGTTGATGACGGAAACATCAAAAGCGATTGGCGGCACAAGCGATTCAGGTGCTATTTCAGTTCGGATTGCCGGCGAGGACGCGCTGTGCGACTGGCGCGGAGCGGCCTATTTCCCCACTCACCGGATACTCGTCATCTCCGACCTCCATTTCGAGAAGGGTTCATCCTTTGCCAGAAGACGGCAGTTCATTCCTCCATACGACACCCATCAGACGCTGCGGAGGGTGAGACAGGTGATCGAAGACTATGATCCTGCAGTGGTGATTTGTTTGGGGGATAGTTTTCACGACGCCGAGGGCCATCAGCGTATTCCGGGGGAGATCGAACGGGAGATAACGGCTTTGGCCGCTCGCCGAGACTGGATTTGGATATCCGGAAATCACGACCCCTACGCGCCGACCACCCTTCCAGGTTTCTCAGCCGAGGAGCTCGCCATTGGAAATCTGGTATTCCGCCACGAGCCTCTGACCGGCACTGCACCCGGCGAGGTATCCGGACATCTGCATCCGGCAGCACGAATCGTTCGAAGAGGACGGACCGTTCGCCGGACATGCTTCGCCTTGGACGGATCCCGCATGGTCATGCCTGCGTTTGGCGCATTCACCGGCTCGCTGAACGTTCTTTCGTCGGCATATGACGAGTTGTTCGATTGGCCAAAAATGAGAGCCCTACTTCTCGGCAACGAGCGAGTATACCCCATAGCCGCATCGGCGTTGGTTCCGGATCGCGCACGCAATATCGGTTCGAACCGTCAGCGACGGGCTTGATCAGCAGTCCGCTGATCATCAGTCCCTTCGGAAAATAATCCTTCCGAGCCATCCGACGAGCATGGCAATAAGAACAGCGCCGATCCCATAAAAGAAGCTGTAGTTGTGGGCAGCACGAAAGATCGCATCCTCAAGACCGGATTTCAGGATTGAAAGCGGTGCAGAGGTTTCCTTGAGGAACACGCCATTTTTAAACAGGAAGGCACGTGCCCGGTGGTTGCCAATCGGCACGTTGGGCGGAAGCGACAGGGTCGCCCGAAACAGGCTCTGTGACAGAAACTGAACCCCCCCTACTCTCTCGTTGTAGAGGCCGGTTTTTCTTTTGCGCGCTCTGAGCGCTTCGGTAAATTCGGCTATCCGTGCCGGATCCGCTTCGTCGTGCGGCTTTAAGAATATGTGATCCACGCCGAGAGACAATCGTGAAAAACTCTCGCTGTCGGCAATGTCCTGAATAGCGCGTGTTGTCGCCAGGGAATATGAGATCGGGACATTCTCAAACGCCTCGGAACGGCGGTTGATCCACATGCCGAAAAACCGCTCTTTGCGCCTGACTACCGTCTCTGCCGGCGGCCCCTGCAACACCACGATGATGTCGTAACGCCCTTGCCGCGCAACCAACGGATCACCGTTGTCGAGCGCACCGAATATCGTCAGATCAGCACCTGTGAAATCAGCGGTAATAGCGATGCGATCGGTCGAAAGTCCAATCTCGATACTTTCGGATTCGGCAGTCTGCGCACTGACGGACGCAGGCATCAACAAACCGGTTACCAACAATATGGTGGCGAGCCAGCGCATCAGGCGACCCCCGCTATCGATATCGAATACAGGTCTGATGGTTCCACAAACAAGTCGAACGCCAGCCTCAGTGCGACCGCAAGGACCAACAGCGCCAGCAACGCCCGTAATTGCTCTCCGCGCAGTTTCTGTCCGGCCTTAGCGCCGTACTGCGCGCCGATTACGCCTCCAAACATCAGCAACAACGCCAGGATGACATCTACAGTCTGGTTGGTCGAGGAGTGGATGACAGTGGTGAATGCAGCGACAAAAATGATCTGGAAAAGCGATGTCCCGATAACAACGTTGGTGGGAACCTTCAGCAGGTAGATCAGTGCAGGGACCATGATGAATCCGCCGCCGACACCCATGATCGAGGCCAGGAAACCGATCACCGCCCCCAGGGCGAGCACCGGAATGATGCTGACAAACAGTTTTGATGCGCGAAAGCGCATCTTGAACGGCAGTCTGTGAATCCAGTTGTGCTGGCCCGGTTTTTTCAGGCTTGCAGTCTGGCCGCTTCTGGTTTTGCGCAAAGCCCGCAGACTTTCGACGAGCATCAATCCGCCGACGATACCGAGAAATCCGACGTAAAGCAGCGAGATGATCAGGTCGAGTTGCCCGGCGCTGCGCAAGAGCGCAAATATGTAGACGCCGATCGTAGAGCCGACCATACCGCCGGCCAGCAGCACACCTCCCAATTTGAAATCAAGCGTACCGCGCTTCATATGGGCAAGTGCGCCGGAAAAGGACGAGGCGATGACCTGGTTGGCGCCGGTCGCCACAGCCACTGCCGGCGGAATATTATAAAAGATCAACAGGGGCGTGATGAGAAATCCACCGCCAACCCCGAACATGCCCGACAGAAAGCCGACCGCGGCTCCCATCGCCAGCAGTACAAAAACATTGACCGATAATTCGGCAATCGGGAGATAGATGCCCACCCGTTAACTCGACTTCTCATTCGCACAAGACCGCCGTGCGATCATCTGACATGTCTTGCGCCGAACAAAGCCGCCTGTCAAACGCAGAACTGAACGGTTTGCAATTCCGACCGGTATCCTGCGCCCCCTTGCGGCAATCACGCCGGGAGGCAGCCCGGTATTTTACTGGTTGCGCGCGAGAAGCGCCTTGACCAGCGGCTCATCGACCTCACCGGTGGCGGGCATTCCGTTGTCCTTCTGAAATGCGGCGATCGCGCTTTTAGTTTTGGCGCCCATCACACCATCAGCCGGGCCGGCATCATAGCCAATCTTGTTCAAGATAAGCTGGATGTTTTTGACGGCTTTCTTGATGTCCACCGAGGCCGTCTTTGCATTGTCTTCCTTCCACGCGTCAGGGATGTCGACAGTGTTTGCCTCGCTGACGATGGGTTTGGCTTTCCATAATTCCACTGCGGCCTTTGCGGTGGTCAACTGATCGGGGCGCAGAGCATTGGCGATCTCGTCGCGCTTGCTGGCTGCATCCTTGTCACCGGTCTTTGCCGCCAGTGCGAACCATTTGTAAGATTCTTCCAGGTTCTGTGGCGTGCCTACGCCCTTGGCTGTCAATATGCCGAGATTGAACTGGCTATCCTTGACACCCAGTTCGGCGGCGCGCTCGAACCATCGTGCTGCCGAGTCGTTGTCTGGCTGACCGTTGGCGCCCATCGCGAACAGTACCGCCAAGTTGTGCATGGCGCTGGCGTTACCCTGCTCAGCGGCAAGCTGGTACCAGGTCATCGCCTTGGCCGGATCGCGCTCGATGCCGAGCCCCTTTTCATACAAGTTGCCGATACGGTATTGAGCCGGGGCAAATCCCAGATCAGCGGCGATCTGGTACCATTTTGCAGCAATCTTCAGATCCGATTGAACACCACGGCCTTCAGCATAACGGGTAGCGACCTCGTATAATGCCTTTGTATCCCCTGCCTGTGCTGCCTCGCGCAACGCCACCGGACCTGCCTCGGCGGGAACGGCTTCTACCGTGGCGGTGGGTGCCGGTGTTGATTTGACAGCCTCGTTGATGTCCGGGGCTTCGGTCACTTCGTTCGCCATTTCGGGTATCGGAGCGGCCGCAGGCTCATTGACCGCCTCAGCGGCAACAACCGCCGTATTTTCAGCGGGCTCAACAACCCGAACTGCTGGTTGTTCACCCGGCTCCACCGTGGTGGCATCAGCCGCGACATCTTCTTCGGCATCGGCTGCTACGGCGTCGGCTGCCGCGAGGGGTTCCTCATTGGCCTGCGGTGCCTCGGCGATCGCGGCGTTGTCACCATCGGTCAAAAACGCTTTGCCGAGTTGAACGCCCGCCAGTGCGATGAGCAACACGCTTGCTCCGATCAGAATCGGCTTGCGTTTCTCCTGCAGGAACTCGACTGCTCGCATGCGCTTTCCGGACCGTCCGGTGTCCTTTCGAATGCGACTGGTCTCAGCCTCCGCCGCGGCGGCTTGCGCGGCGCGCCTTGCGGCGGCAATGAAATCCGATTTCGCTGCATCCAGTTCGCCGGAACCGGCGCCCTCTTTTCGCTCCTCATTCACCTTGGCCATTATCGAGCCAAGGTCCGGTGCTCCCGATCCGGGTTCAAGCGGTGTATTGACGTCGTCAGGCGCAACCTCCACCTCGGATGTGTCAATCGAGTGGCTGTCCGCTGTGCCCCGGACCTGCAATGCATCGTCGATCGATGCGTTTTCGGTCGGCGCTTTTCCCTTCAAGGCATTTGCGAGCCCACCAAGCATGGATTTCCGGGAATCCGTTTCAACGGTTTCAGGGTGGGTACGACCGGATTGTCCTGCTGCAGCAAGCGCAGCAGCTTCCGCGGCTTCAGCAGGTGATGGTCGTTCCCCATTTCGCGAATGCCCGCGGCGATGGTCAATCGGATCCGGTGCGCGGAGATCTTCAGTGTATCGTTCCGTTTCGATCGACGGTGTGTGCTGTTCATCGAATTGTTGCGGAGATCCGTGATCGCTCTCGACTGCCGTCGCGTCTCCGCTGTCGGAGGGCCTGCCAGCCTCAAGTGTCCCAAGCCGGTCAACGATTTTCAGCAAGGTGTCGTGAATGGCTTCGAAGGTGCGTGAGTTCCGTTCGTCCGATTTTTTTGCAAGCTGCTCGAGGGATTTCAAATCCCCGGCAAGGCCGGCGGCCGATTGTTCGTCGCTTGATCCAACCGGCATGGATCTGATCGCCGCCTCCGCAGCTTCTCTTGCAGCAGCCAAAATCTGATCGCGACTGGACGCGATTGATTTTTCGATATCGCGCAGGCGCGGTGCGATATCATCATACTGCTCAGGGACCGCTGAATCCGGACGCTCGAGATGACGTGTCAAACCCGAAATCTGGTTCTCCAGGCTGCGTATCAGGTCCGGTTCGATTCCCGATTGCGCAGATCCGGACTGTTCAAGCCGATTCGAGATCTCCTCAAGGCGCACTTCCATGTTGCGGATAGTCGTTTCATCGGAGCCGTGCGCCACCCGATCGTCAAATTGACGTGCCAACTCGCTGAAACGCTGATCTATGGCCTTGAGGATTGCTCCATTGTCGCCCTCCTGCGAAGAGGCAAAAGCTGCGCCCGTTGTAGCCGCCGAATCCAGGCGCGCATCAAAGTCACGTAAAAATGCCTGACCCTGTTGCTCTGCTGCGTCGCTTTGACGATCAAGCAACTCGGCAAGCCTGATATATCTTTGTTCGAGATCATGCAGCATCGCGTCAGATCCACCGCTATGACTGCCGGCTTCCATCTTCTCGGCCAATCCCGAGATCTGTGCAGCAAGGCTTTCCACGGCATCGGAAGGTCCTGATGATCGAAGCGCGAGATTTTCAACATGGCCGGTCAGCTGATTTACCCGTTCTATGAGATCATTGGATGTCTGGACTTCCGACAGTTCCTCGATCTGGCGGGCAAGCGAGGCGATCCGTGCCTCGACGCGCTCAAAGGATTCAGTGTTCGGGCTTGCGGCCTGCACTGATACCGATGAAGCCACGATCGCCCGCGAAATCTCGTCAAGTCGCTGCTCGATCATGTCAAAGGCCGGAGTTGTTACAGGTTCCCGATTGCTGGAAAGCTGCTCGACGGCGGACGCCAAAATGCGCAGCTTGTCTTCCAGCGAGGACAGCGACGTCGAATTCGGCAACCTTTCGATTGCTTCGTTGATATTCTCCAATTTGGCGACCAATGCCTGAAATTCGGGTTCAGATGTACGATCGGTTTCCTGGTTGGGTTGAAATGATGCCCACCTGCTGTCCAAATCGTTCCAGCGCTCATTGATCTGCTGGATTGAATCTTCTCGTGCGACGGTGCTCAAGGCACGTTTGACTTCGTCGAGTTCGAGCCGGAGCATGTTGACGCCGCTATCATCGCCGCGCTGCGCCAGCGTCCGGATATTTTCAGACAGACGCGCGATATCCTCGCTCAATTCCTTTCCGTTGGCACCGGACTTCGCTGCGCGATATGTTTCGGCAATATCGGAACGAAGCGTGTCAAATTCTCTCCGCAGGCCTGACACCATTTTGCCCTGCAATTCGCCGCGCAGGTTCTTCAGATCGGCTGCGATGGATTCGACGGCAGCAACGTTTTTCTCTTGTAGCCGGGCAAATTCGATATCCTGCGCAAGGGTCTTGAATGATGCACTCGACGGAAGTCGATCGGCGACCGGCTGATCACCCGGTATCTCGGTTCGCTTGTTGTCCGTGTAGGCAAGATCGCGAAACCGGTCAGCCAAATCCCGGGAAGAATGTGCGCCAGCATCGCCAATTCCGGCGCTCCGGCCACCGATCTTTTCCTCAAGGCCGCGTAGCGTGCGATCGAGATCTTCAAGCGATGCGCGTGCCCGCGGCTGACGTCCTTCGTTGATCGAATCGAGGTAGGATAGGTTTTTGCGCATCTACAGGTCCATTCCCATTCCCGGTTTCACGTTGAGCTACCGGGATTTTCTCAGGACTGTTTCGCCGACACATTGGCAATACAACGTGCGAAGCGAGACGGAACTCCGTCAATCCCGAGCGCTTCAACCGTGAGATACGCTGAACATTGTGGCCACGGGTGAGTGTTGAACACACATTTCCCCATACGTGGTAAACAAGGCGTTAATCTTTTAGCTCATTCGCATCGAATCCCGGTATTCGTACGTCGATGACGTGTTATCCATAAAAAAAGGGCCTTGAACCTTTTGTGAAGCTTGCTCGTCTCCCCGCTAATTGCCGGTTTCGGTGGATTTCTGGAGATTTGTTACAATCGTAACAAACTGTGAAGACGTCTTGATTCGTTCATATTGAATCGCCGTTCAAAATACCTATTATGTCGTTTACGTAAACGTAACATGTGACTTGATCCGTGTTCGCTCGCAATTCCTGAAACATATGTCCGCCCATGCGGGCAGTTAGACGTGACCCATCAGATACGGGTTAGTGTCATTGGAAAGGATGCAGAAATGAACGTTCTTGATAGCGGAAGTTTGGGTAGTCAATCTGGAGGGGATTCAGACGACGAACAACTCTTTCGCATAGGTCAGATAGCCAAACAGTTCGGTGTCACCCTGCGCACGCTGCGGTTCTATGAAGACAAAGGACTGATCAATCCCAAAAGAATAGGCACTACCAGGCTGTATTCGCACAGAGAGCGCACTCGCCTGAAGCTGATACTGCTCGGCCGGAAGATCGGCTTCTCGCTACGCGATGTTAAGCAGATGATGGATCTTTATGATCCCGAGGGAAGCAATTTCCGCCAGTTGAAAGTGACGCTTGAAAAGTCCGAACGGCAGCTTGAGCGCCTCGAAAAACAACGGGCATCGATCAACGAGGCAATCGACGAACTGACATCGGCAATGGATGTCGTGCGCGAAAGGCTGGATTCCGCGTCCCAGAAGTCAAACTGAGCGGCCGATAACTCGTACTTTTTTCGCTTTGCAAATTTTGACGTTTACGCAAACGTCAAATTTTTGTATCCATAACATCGAATACCGGCGTATCCGTTGCCGGTCCCGCATTCTCAATATTGGAGGTTGGTCATGCCAACTTATCAGGCACCGGTTCGCGAAACGCTATTTGTGCTTAAAGACGTGCTTGGCTACGAGCGATACAGCAACTTGCCAGGCTTTGCCGACGCAACACCCGACGTGCTTGAAGCCATCTTGAACGAAGGCGGCAAATTTTCAGAGAACGTCCTCCACCCGCTTAACCGAATCGGCGATGAGCAGGGGTGTACACGTCACGACGATGGTACCGTGACAACGCCTGAAGGATTTGGCGACGCCTATTTCCAATACCGCCAAAATGGCTGGATGGGGCTTGCAGTTCCGGAGGAATTTGGCGGACAGGGCCTGCCCTACACGGTACATACCGCGGTTGCCGAATTCATGATTTCGGCCAATCTAGCTTTAATGATGTATCCGGGCCTGACCCAGGGTGCCATGGCTGCAATCATCTCTCATGGCACCGAAGAACAGCATCGTATCTGGCTTCCCAAAATGGTCGAGGGGACATGGACAGGCACGATGAACCTGACCGAACCTCACTGCGGTACCGATCTTGGTCTGTTGCGGACCAAAGCCACACCTAACGGTGACGGCTCCTACAAAATTTCCGGGCAGAAGATCTTCATCTCCGCCGGTGACCACGACATGTCCGAGAACATCGTCCATCTGGTTCTCGCGCGCATCGACGGGGCGCCCGAAGGTGTGAAGGGAATCTCGCTGTTCATCGTCCCGAAATACAATCTCAACGATCAGGGCGATCCGGACGGCAAGAACGGCGTTTCATGCGGTTCACTTGAAGAAAAAATGGGCATTCACGGAAACGCCACCTGCGTCATGAACTACGATGAGGCGACGGGTTATCTGCTTGGTGAAGAAAACGGTGGACTGAAGGCGATGTTCACGATGATGAACGAAGCGCGCCTCGGTGTCGGACTGCAGGGTCTGTCCGTATCTGAAGCCGCCTATCAAAATGCCGTCACCTACGCCAAGGACCGGCTCCAGGGTCGTTCGATTTCGGGCGCAAAGGAGCCGGAAAAGAAAGCCGACCCGATTATCGTGCATCCTGACATCAGGCGCGTATTGATGACCATCCGCGCTTTTAACGAGGCCAGCCGGGCATTGGTGCTGTGGACAGCGATCAAGTCTGATCTGGCGCACCGGTCGGGCGACGAGGAAGAAAGGCAAAGCGCAGAGGATCACATGGGGTTGATGACCCCGATCATCAAAGGCGTGTTGTCGGACAAGGGCTTTGACAATGCGGTCATGGCCCAACAGGTCTACGGTGGTCATGGCTACGTTGAAGAATGGGGTATGAGCCAGTATGTGCGCGATGCGCGCATTACGATGATCTACGAGGGAGCGAACGGCATTCAGGCGCTTGATCTCGTCGGTCGCAAACTCGGCGCCAACGGTGGTCGCGCTGTTACGGCGTTCTTCAAGGAAGTCGGTGACTTCTGCGAGGAAAATCGCTCCGATGAAAAGATGGCGCCTTTGACCAAATCGCTGAAAAAAGGGTTGAACGATCTGCAGGCGGCCACGATGTGGTTCATGCAGAACGCGATGAAAGAGCCGGACAATGCGGGTGCGGGCTCCACTGACTTCATGCATCTGTTCGGGCTTGTTTCGCTAGGCTACATGTGGGGCTTGATGGCCAAGACCGCTCAAGAAAATCTGGTCAATGGCGCCGGCGACCAGGCGTCGTTTCACGAGAACAAGCTGATCACAGCAAGGTTTTTCATGGAGCGGATGCTGCCTGAGACCGCAACCCATCTCAGCCGAATCCAATCAGGCGCCGATTCAATGATGGCGTTGGCGGCAGAGGATTTTTAGTCCTACAAGAACAGCACGTAATCCGATCAATCGCTTACGAGGATAACAGGGTCGCCCATGTCTATTGCACCTTCCGAAGTACTCGACCTACCACCGGCACCTTGGATGGACGACGAACTGACGATGCTCGCTGACATGAGCAGAAAGTTCTTCGAGGCCGAGTTGATCCCGGACTATGAGAAATTCGAGGAGCAGGAAAAGGTCGACCGCGCCGTTTGGGAAAAGGCTGGCGAAGCCGGACTTCTGTGTGCGTCGATGCCTGAGGAACATGGCGGAGCGGGAGGCACATACGCGCATGAAGCGATAATTGCCGAGGCCCTGGGTCACGTCGGCGGCGACGGATTTGGCATTTGCCTGCACAATTCGATCGTCGCGCCCTATATCCACCACTACGGGTCCGAAGAACAAAAACAGCGGTGGCTTCCCAAAATGGCATCCGGCGAGCTCATCGGCGCTATCGCAATGACCGAGCCTGGCGCAGGTTCGGATTTGCAGGGTGTGAAGACAACTGCGGTCAGGGATGGCAATCACTTCCTGATAAACGGATCGAAAACGTTCATCACAAACGGACAGCACGCCAACCTGATTATCGTCGTGGCAAAAACCGATCCTTCGGCAGGCGCCAAGGGTACAACCTTGATGATTGTCGAGACCGATGAGGTGGAAGGTTTTGAACGCGGCCGAAACCTCGACAAGATCGGATTGAAATCCAACGATACATCGGAACTCTTCTTCAACAATGTCCGCATTCCCGCCTCCAACATGCTTGGTCAGGAAGAAGGTCAGGGGTTCGTCCAGCTGATGCAGCAACTGCCACAGGAGCGGCTGTTGATCGCCAATCAAGCCATGGCGATGATCGAGCGCGCGCTGGCGGTAACGATCGACTATGTCAAAGAGCGCAAGGCGTTCGGCAAGGCGGTTATCGAATTTCAGAACACCCAGTTCAAACTGGCGGAGCTGAAATCCGAAGCGACCATGCTCAAGGCGTTCATCGACAATTGCATTGGCCAACACATCGAGACAAAACTGACCCCCGAAACCGCTTCGATGGCCAAGTACCTTTCAACGGATCTCCAGTGCAAAGTGGTCGATGAGTGCCTGCAGCTTCATGGCGGTTATGGCTACATGAACGAATACCCGATCGCCCGTATGTTCAGGGATGCCAGGGTTCAAAGAATCTATGGCGGCACGAACGAAATCATGAAACTGTTGATCGCAAGGAGTCTCTGATCGTGACGGAATTTTCGCTGCATTGCTTCGAAGAGAGCGGCAATGCCTACAAGGCGGCCCTGATGCTCGAATTGTGCGGCGCGGACTGGGCACCGATCGGTGTCAAATTTGCCGCAGGCGAAACACGAACTGCGGATTATCGCGAACTCAACGTAATGGGCGAGGTGCCGGTGCTGATCCATCACCGCGATGACGGTGATATCACAATCAGCCAATCCGGCGTCATCCTCACCTATCTTTCCAGGCATTTCGGCAAGTTCGGCGCCGAGAATGAGGCGGAAGAACGGGAAATCCTGCGCTGGATCCTGTTCGACAATCACAAACTGACCGGGAACTTGGCGGCTGGGCGTTTCATGTACAGGTTCATGTCCAAACCGGATGATCCGGTGACGAAATTCCTGCTGGCACGCGCTGCCAGCGCCTGGAAAATCCTCAACCAGCATCTCGCGGATCGTGACTGGGTTGCCGCAGACCGACCAACGATCGCAGACCTTTCGCTTTGCGGGTATTTGTTCTGGCCTGAACATATCGATGCCGACTGGTCGGATTTCCCCCATATGACGGCCTGGCTTGAGCGCATCAAAACCCTGCCAGGATGGAAAATGCCATCGGAATTGATGCCATCGGGAATGGCGTAAGACACCAAGACACATTGCGCGAACGGCGCACTTGAAAAGGAGAACAACAATGGCCGACGCATTTATTTACGACGCCGTACGCACACCGCGAGGTCGCGGAAAGAAAGATGGATCGCTGCATGAAGTCCCGACCGCGAGGCTGGGAGCGAAGGTGCTGGAATCGGTTCGCGACCGCAATGCGCTTGATACCGGAACCGTGGACGATATCATTTTCGGCTGTGTGGATCCGGTCGGGGAAGCCGGCGGGGTTGTGCCACGCGCTTCAGCGTTTGAAGCCGGTTATGACATGAAAGCTCCGGGCATGCAGATTTCCCGGTTCTGTGCTTCGGGTCTCGACGCGATCAATCTTGGTGCCGCAAAGATTTCACAAGGATCCGATGACGTGGTGGTTGCCGGTGGTGTCGAATCGATGTCACGCATCGGCATGGGCGCTTCCGGAAGTGCCTGGGCAATGGATCCGTCTGTCGGCCTGCCGGGCTGGTTCATGCCGCAGGGCGTTTCCGCCGACCTCATTGCATCAAAGCACGGCTTTTCGCGCGATGATGTCGATGCTTATGCGGTGGAAAGTCAAAAAAGGGCGGAAAACGCCTGGAAGAGCGGATACTTCAAGGATTCGGTCATCGAGGTGAAGGACCAAAACGGACTGACGATCCTCGATCACGACGAACACATGCGTCCCGACACCGACATGCAGTCTCTGGCCTCGCTCAACCCATCGTTTGTGATGATGGGTGAGATGGGCGGTTTCGATGCCGTTGCTGTGCAGCGCTACCCGGAACTGGAAGCCGTCAACCATGTTCACCATGCCGGCAATTCGTCGGGTATTGTCGATGGTGCCGCCGCTGTGCTGATGGGCTCAAAGAGGGGCGGCAAATCCATGGGTCTGACACCGCGGGCTAGGATCAGAGCTTTTGCCAATATCGGTTCCGAACCGGCGATCATGCTTACCGGCCCGGTCGATGTGACCGAAAAGCTGTTGAAGCGGGCAAAAATGAAAATCGAGGATATCGATCTGTTCGAACTCAACGAGGCTTTTGCTTCCGTGGTGCTGCGATACATGCAGGCTTTTGAAATTCCTCACGATCGCATCAACGTCAATGGCGGCGCGATTGCGATGGGCCATCCGCTTGGCGCGACCGGCGCAATGATATTCGGCACCGTGCTCGATGAGCTGGAGCGGCGTGACCTCAATACCGCGCTTGTGACGTTGTGCATTGGCGCCGGCATGGGAACCGCGACGATCATCGAGAGGGTTTAGCACCGCCAGGTGCTGACCTCACATAATCGTTTTTGACCGACTGCCCGCACTATGACACGGGCCACTTTTGACCATGGGAGCTCACACATGAGCAGCTATAAGAACTTTACCGTCGAAACCGATAAGGACGGCATCGCACTCGTCACCTGGGATTCGCCCGGAAAGAATATGAACGTTTTCACTGAAGAGGTGATGGACGAGATCGATAAAATCATCGACCAGGTCGCAGCCGACGAAGCGATCAAGGGGGCGGTCATCACATCCGGTAAGGAGACGTTCTCCGGCGGAGCCGATCTGACCATGCTGAACCGCATGTTCGAAACCGTCGAAAAGGAGCGGGCGAAAAATCCGCAAAAAGCGACCAAGATGCTCTTTGATGCAGCCGGTCGCATGTCGTGGCTGTGGCGCAAACTGGAAACCTGCGGCAAGCCGTGGGCCTCGGCAATCAATGGCACCTGCATGGGTGGTGCGTTTGAATTGTCGCTGGCCTGCCATGCGCGTGTGGCCGCCGAAGGCGATCAAGTCAAAATGGGGCTTCCCGAGGTCAAGGTGGGGATTTTCCCCGGTGCCGGAGGAACGCAACGGGTCCCGCGGCTGACCGGCAATCAGGATGCGCTGCAGATGCTGACGACCGGTAAAAGCCTCACACCAAAAAAGGCCAAATCGATGGGCCTGATCACTGAAATTGCACCGGCAGACAAGCTGGTTGAAACGGCAAAGCAGCTCATCCGTGACGGGCTGGATCCCGAGCAACCTTGGGACAAGAAGGGTTTCAAAGCACCCGGTGGCAGAATCTATTCACCAGCAGGCGCCAACTTCTGGCCGGCCGCAACCGCTATCCTGCGGCGCGAGACCTACGGCAACTATCCCGCCGCGATCGCGATCGTGAAATGCGTTCACGAGGGGCTGCAACTGCCGATGGATACGGCTTTGCTCGTCGAGCAACGTTATTTCACCGAAATCCTGCA
The DNA here is from genome assembly GCA_963669285.2 of Rhizobiaceae bacterium. Lineage (GTDB taxonomy): Bacteria > Pseudomonadota > Alphaproteobacteria > Rhizobiales > Rhizobiaceae > JAWKWH01. The sequence continues at coordinate 333,758 of CAXXSI010000014.1, forward strand.
GACGACCGAAGCGCGCATGATGGTGCGTTCGCTGTTTGTGTCGCTTCAGGAGATCAACAAGGGCGCACGACGTCCGGCGGGAATCGAACCGACGAAGTTCAAGAAAATCGGCGTGGTGGGCGCCGGTTTCATGGGCGCCGGCATCGCTTACGTAACCGCAAAGGCCGGCATCCCGGTGGTTGTTCTCGACCGGGACATGGAAGCTGCCGAGAAGGGCAAGGCCCATTCGGAAGCTCTGGTCTCAGGCCTGATCAAGAAAGGGCGTGCCACGGAATCCGACAAGGAACAGCTGTTGTCGCTAATCACTCCATCGGCGGACTATGGCGACCTTGATGGTTGCGATCTGGTCATCGAAGCGGTGTTTGAGGATTCCGCCATCAAGAAAGCCGTGACAGAAAGTTCCGAGGCCGTGTTATCGAAGGACGCTATTTTTGCGTCCAATACATCGACGATCCCGATTACCGGCCTTGCCAAAAATTCCAAGCGGTCGGCGAACTTCATCGGCATCCATTTCTTCTCGCCCGTCGACCGCATGATGCTGGTCGAGATCATTCTCGGCAAGAAAACCGAAGACAAGGCGTTGGCGGTAGCGATCGACTACGTTCGCGCGATCAAGAAAACGCCGGTGGTCGTCAACGATACCCGCGGTTTCTACGTCAACCGCTGTGTGCTGCGCTATATGTCCGAGGCCTACAACATGCTGGTCGAAGGCGTTCCGCCGGCGATGATCGAGAATGCGGCCAAAATGGCCGGCATGCCGGTCGGTCCGTTGGCGCTCAATGATGAAACCGCCGTCGACCTGTCACAGAAGATCATGCGCCAAACGATGCGTGATCTGGGTGAGAAATCGGTCGATGCAGAACACATGGCCCTGGTCGACACAATGGTGGACAAACATGGACGCTTGGGCCGGAAGGCCGGCAAAGGGTTTTATGACTACCCGGCCAAGCCGGCCAAGAAGCATCTGTGGCCCGGGCTGGCGGACCTCTATCCGCAACAGGATCCAGACACGGTGGATGTCGACGTATTGAAGAAGCGCTTTCTGACGACGATCGCGCTGGAGGCAGTGCGCGTCATGGAGGAAGGGATTGTAACCGACCCACGCGAGGCCGACGTCGGTTCCATTCTGGCCTTTGGATTCGCGCCCTACACAGGTGGTGTCCTGTCCTATATCGACGGGATGGGTGCTGCCGCCTTTGTGGAACAGGCCAAGCAGTTGCAAAAGAAGTACGGCAAACAATTCAAGGCGCCGAAACTGCTTACCGAAATGGCCGGAGACAACGAAACATTCTACCAGCGCTTCAATCCGTACAATGCCGGCGAGGGCCAGAAGGCGGCGTAAAACCCGCAGATCGAACTGGAGATGAACCCGGTTTCGACCGGGTTTATCCCGGATCCGGACCACAGATCGGCAACCACTTAGACCCGGCGGACCAATCGGAGCGTGATCGATGTATGTTTGGGGCAGGCTAATCAAGGTTGTCGTGACCAAACACAGGCGCGGCGCATTTCATGCCGGCGCAGAAAGCTGTTTGCAGTTCCGCTGCCTGCCGACCGATATCGATCCAAATCTCCATCTTAACAACGCCAGATACATGATGCTGGCGGATATGGGGCGTCTCGACATTTTCTTCCGATCCGGATTGATGGCGCTCGCCAGGAAGAACAACTGGGGTCCGATGATGGGAGGCGTGCAAGCTGTCTATGTTCGTGAAATCAGACTTTGGCGCCGGTTCGAAGTGATCTCCACCATGGAAACCTGGCAGGGTACTCAGGCACTGGGGCGTCACCAATTTCTCCTGGAAAACGGGCTGACGGCCGCCACGCTGCTGACAACGGCCGGGGTGTATGATTTCGAAAACCGGAAGTTCCTGCAGATCAGTGATGTTGTGTCTGCGCTGGGGCACAATGCCGATCCCCGCCCCATGGATGAGGCCGAAGCATTGTTTATAAAAACGCATCGTAAACTGAGAGAACGATCGAAGCTTCCAGTCAGGGCCTAGATAAGAAGCCAAATCTCCCAAAATGGGGTGGACTCGCCCCAAGGTGGGCAATAGTATTGCGAGGACTTTTTTCCTGTTTGGTTTGTGCACGATGGTGGATCAATCTTCGCATCATAAGATTTGGGCTGCAATCGATACGCTCGCAGCGAAGAACTCACTATCTGCATCGGGATTGGCAAAACAGGCGGGGCTCGATTCTACTGCGTTCAACAAGTCCAAAAGACAATCTTCCGAAGGCCGGCCGCGTTGGCCTTCCATGGAATCGATCATCAAGGTTGTCGAAGCAACAAATTCGAGGTTGAGCGAATTTGCCGAACTGGTCGAATCCGGTTCAGCTGATCCAAACGATGCACTGCCAACAAACAGCTCCAGCGTTCCGCTGGTCGGATTTGCCCAAGCCGGTGCCGGGGGTTTTTTCGACGATGCCGGATTTCCGGCCGGCCAGGGTTGGGATTTGGTTGAGATCCCCTCCAATGCGAAAGAGGGTACATACGCACTCTCGGTGCAGGGAGACTCGATGGCGCCGCTTTATCGAGACGGCGACGTGCTAATCATCGACCCGGAAGCAAATACCCGCAAGGGCGATCGCGTCGTTCTCAAGACCGGCGGCGGCGAAATCATGGCCAAGATACTGCAACGGCGAACATCGAAGCACATTGAGTTGTCTTCGCTGAATCCGGATCATCCAGACAGAGTGTTTGAGGCCACTGAAGTCGAGTGGCTAGCCCGAATTGTCTGGGCAAGTCAGTAGGCAAATTGCGGATGCGCGCGGCGCTGATCATCATTGGCGTGATCCTCATTGGCGCAGGTGCCATCGCACTATTAATCGCCGAACAACCATTCACCGATTTTGAAGTTCGTCAAACCGCTGTGTCGGGCAGTGGTGTAAGCGCAGATCCCGATGCTGATACGGATACGGATGTGGAAACCGACAAAGTCGCTGCCGCGGACGGAAAACCGGACCGTATTGTCGGCAAGGAACTGATCGCCACACCGGAAATCGAGACCAAGCAGTTGGAGCGGCTGCCGGCCAGGGAGCCGCTGAGTAATCCGAATCTGGCAGCCGATCATGAAAAGGGCAAATCACGCCTGCTGTTTCGTCCGGTTGCGGTGGCGGCCGGTATTTTCGAAGCTCAGGGACATCGCATTCGCATCTCGGGTGTTGAGCCTACAGATCCAGACACGGTTTGCGACGACGAAAGCGGCGGATCCCGACCATGCGGCATGCAGGCTTTGACCGCATTCCGCTATTGGCTTCGCGGTCGGGCACTGGAGTGCGATCTCGACGGATCGGAACAGCAAGAGCCCGAGCAAGACACGATAACTGCGACCTGCCGTCTCGGTGAACAGGACGCCGGCGCCTGGCTGGTGAAATACGGTTGGGCCCGTGCTGAAGAAGATGGCCGCTATTCGAAACTGGAGGCAAGCGCGCGTCAGAACGCGCAAGGAATTTTTGCTCTATCCAACTGAGACTCTGGTCGTATCCGGGGTCAGGCCAGCCTGCCTTCGAGCGCGCTTTCGATCATCTCAGCCGTTTCTTCAACACCATAGAGCGCAGCAAAAGAACCAAATCTCGGACCACGTTCCTGCCCCAGCAGAATCTGGTACAGCATCTGGAAAAACGCCACCGAAACCCCCGGTCCACCGTCCGGGCTCTTCTTCTTGTGGTCCTGATAGCGGTCGATGCCGCGGGCGACGTCGAGAAGCGCATTTTGAATGGCCTCGCCGTCCGCACCCTTCGGTAGTTGGCGCAATGCCGATAGGATGTCGTTCAAGGCTTTGCGCTCGACCTCATCGGGTGCCCTGAATGTTTTTGTCGGCCGGACAAAATCGTCGAAATAGCGGATTGCAAATCCTGCCAATTGATCCAGCTTGGGATGCGTTTCCGGTGTGACACCAGGCGCGTAGCGCGAAATGAAACCCCAAAGGACTTCCCGGTTTTCCGCGTGAGAGGCGCTGACGAGATTGAGCATCATGTTGAAGGAAACGGGCATATCCGTGGTTGGCGGTTCGCCTGAATGGATGTGCCAAACCGGATTGGCGATTTGTTGATCTATCGATTGCCTCGGATATGCAGACAGGAATTGGAAATACTCATCGACAGCCCTTGGAATAACGTCAAAGAAAAGCCGCTTTGCCGTCTTGGGCTTCTGGAACATGTAGAGTGAAAGCGACTCGGTCGGCGCATAGGTGAGCCACTCGTCAATCGTCAGGCCGTTGCCTTTCGATTTGGATATCTTTTCGCCGTTCTCATCGAGGAAAAGCTCATAATTGAAGCCTTCGGGCGGAATGCCGCCGAGAATTCTGCAGAGCTTTCCCGATGTCCTGACGTTGTCGATGTGGTCCTTTCCTGACATTTCGTAATCGATGCCGAGAACGGCCCAGCGCAAGGCCCAATCGGGCTTCCATTGCGCCTTGCAACCGCCCTTGACCACGCTGGTTTCGTAGCTTTTGCCGGTTTCCGGTTCACGCCAAACAACGGTTCCATTCCGTGCGTGAACCTCATCAATCGGCACTTGCATGACCACGCCGGTTTCAGGATGAATCGGCAGGATCGGAGCGTATGTCTTGCGCCGCTCCTCGCGCAGTGTCGGTAGCATGACCGACATAACGTCATCCCAACGCTCGAGCATGCGAAGCAAGCCTTCGTCAAAACGACCCGATGTGTAGTAGTCCAGCGCCGATGCGAACTCGTATTCGAAGCCGAAGGTGTCGAGAAAACGCCTCAGCATTGCGTTGTTATGATGACCAAAACTCTCGTGCTGACCAAAGGGATCGGGTACACGCGTCAAAGGCTTGCCGAGATGCTCGGCCATCATTTCGCGATTGGGCACGTTGTCGGGCACTTTGCGCATGCCATCGACATCATCTGAAAAGCAAAGCAGCGTCGTCTCAACCTGATTGCCGGTCAGGACATGAAAGGCATGTCGAACCATGGTTGTGCGGGCGACCTCACCGAAGGTGCCGATATGCGGCAATCCCGATGGTCCATATCCGGTTTCAAACAGAACTCTGTCCGGAAAACCCGACTTCTCGTAACGTTTTACGATTTTCGTCGCTTCTTCAAAGGGCCAGGCGCGGCTCTGACACGCGGCGGCGACAAGCTCGGGGCTAAACCCGTTATCGGATGATACCGACGACATCATGCTGATAATTCCTGAAAACTGCGAACCGGCGGTGCGGCGTCGGCGGGAAACTATGCGGCCCAACAATCCAGGTCAACATTGATCATAATTGGGGTTGAGAACCCGGGTGGCTGTCAATAGGGTCCGTTGCGAATCGAAACTCTGCGAGACGAGGCAATGACAAAGGTAACCCCACAGGAAGCACTGATATACGTCATGATCATCACTTCCGCGGCCGACAATGACATGACGGATGCTGAGCTTTCCAGAATCGGCTCATTGGTCCGAACATTGCCGGTATTTCGCGATTTTGACACTGACGAACTGACAGTTATCGCGCGTGAATGCCAAAAAATGCTGCAACCGGACGACGGGCTGTTGAATGTTCTTGAGACGGTGAAATCATCACTGCCCGACAAGGCTTTCGATACGGCCTATGCCCTGGCGGTCGACATCGCAGCGGCCGATCTTGCGGTCAATCAGGTTGAACTGCGCATCCTACAGATATTGCGCGATGCTCTGGACCTCGACAAATTGACTGTTGCGGCAATCGAACGGGGTGCACGTGCCCGTTATCGAATGATTTGAAGCGACTTGTTGCCGATCTTACCTGTTGTAAAGCGAATGTGAGTTGTTCGCTGCTTACGATGTGACATTAGGGTGAGAGAGGTAGTGACAAATGATATTCGATTCTCTTCCCGAGCCGGTCATTCGTCTGGTGGTTTTCGCCGCGATATTTGCGGTCATGGCATCGCTTGAACTGACTTTGCCGCGTCTCCAACGCCCTGCTCTCAGTGGTGCATTGAAGCGCAGCAGGTGGTTTACCAACCTTTCGATGGTCGTTTTGTCGTCCATATTATTGCGGATTGTTTTCCCGGCTGCTGCCGTAGGTGCTGCGATATGGGCGGAATCCAACGACTACGGATTGTTCAACCATTTCGATATCGATCCCGTCATATCCGGTATCATTGCTTTTATTGTGCTGGATTTCGCCGTCTGGCTGGAACACGTCGTTAGCCACAAAATTCCCATTCTGTGGCGCATACACCGGATGCATCACTCAGACGAAGGATTTGATCTAACAACCGCACTGCGCTTTCATCCGCTTGAAATCGTGCTGTCAATGGTGTGGAAGGCGGCCATCGTCGTCGTGCTCGGCGCTCCGGCCGTCGCGGTGTTGATCTTCGAAATCGTTCTCAACGGTTCGGCAATGTTCAACCATTCCAATTACTATCTGCCGAAGCCCGTCGACCGCCTGTTGCGTCTTGTGCTGGTCACGCCCGACATGCATCGGGTGCATCACTCCAGCGATCATCGTGAGACCGATACCAATTACGGTTTCAATTTCCCCTTCTGGGACCGCATTTTCGGGACTTACTGCGACCAGCCCCGATTGGGGCACGGCGGCATCGACATCGGTCTAAGGGAATACTCCGGGCAAAATACGAGCAACCTGCTTTGGGCGCTTGCCGTACCGTTCCGGGCCGCAAGCCCGCGTCGACCGAAAGAAACCGAAGCGAAAGAAGAGGCGAATAACCGGACGGAAGGTTGACGGGCTCAACCGGGCAACAACGCTGCCGTCAATGCATCTGCACGGCGCTCAATAAAACGAGACCGGAAAGTACCTGAGATAGAGCTCAGCAAAAAACGCCATCTGACTGAACTTCGCGCAAGGCATAGTTCAGCGCATCGTGCAGCGGCTTGTTGGCTTTTGGCGTGACGATGCTCAATCCTTGTCCAAAATACCGATCAGAAACATAAGGTCCGCCGGCGAACTTGCAGCATCCGCCGGACGCGGCGCTACCGATCCAAAATGACAACTGCATCCCATCGGCAAAAACGGCCTTGATCTTGCCGCCCTGCAAATCGGCATACATCCAATCCGTCCGGCTGTAGGTAACGGGCCTGGCGTTGGGAAAATAATCGCGCAACATCGCCTCGTGCGCCGAACCGGAAATAACCCCGATCTTCTTCGCAACGACATAGGAGGCCAAGGGTTCGTCCCAATTGGTGGTGGCCGTGACAACGAACCTGGCTGGAAAACGCATATATGATCGACTGAACAGCAGATCATTCCGCAATTTCGTCGATGCCGATACACCCGCCAGGATGGCATCGCCGGTGCCGCCAAGAACGGATGATTCAAGCTCTTCCCACGGCAGAGCCTGGATTTTGCAGCTGCCTTGCAAGCCCAACCGGTCACAGATTGCGTGTCCCAAGTCGACATGAAATCCGGCCAGCCGTCCATTGCTGTCGATAAAATTGAACGGCGGAAAATCGATGGTTGTCAGGAACGTCAGGTCGTTCAGAAGATCCTTTTTGGGTGTGGATATCTGTTCTTTGGTATCCCAAAAATTGGGTATGTTTGGTTCCGCATTCGCGTTTGCAACGCACAGCGCCATGCATAGACTCAATGCGCTAAATGTTGGTCTGTTGGCTAACATGTAGAACAATCAACCTCGTCGCCGGATCCGAATTAACCGACAAAGTGACGCATGCCGCAGATGACCACGAACAGTCACACCGATGATTACCCCTCGCAGGCCGGTCTTAATAAGTCAATGTATCCAGCGATTTGCTTGCCACCTGCCGATCTGGATCCTGCCGACCAGACCATGTCAGGCGGTATTCACCCTAGATACCTGCTTTGCAAAAACTCCGTTGAAGCCCTAGTGTGGGGAGTTCTGAAATGGACGCTGGTCGGGCGGTGCAATTTCAGTTCAATGGTTTGTTAACACTTAATGCCGGGCTTCGGCCGCACACGCCTTTCACAACCTAGGGTTTATAGATATACAACCCTTAGCAGTAGTATAATCTCTCGTAGAAAATTTTGATGGTCGGGGGCAACTTTCAGATGGGGCGATTTGACGAAACACTAAATTACATAGACAGGATTCAGAAGGCACCGACGGTAGAGCAAGTATGTGCGGAACTGCTGGCTGTCTCGTCAAAATTCGGTCTGAATGCACTGCTGGCCGGAACCGTTCCCGATCCCAACACCCCACTACCTGATCAAAAGAAACATGTGCTCTTAAGCGGTTGGCCGATTGGCTGGCTTGAGCGCTATGTCGAGAAAAACTACGTCGACCATGACCCCGTGGTCCGGCACATGAAACGCTCTCCGAGCTCGTTCAAGTGGACCGAAGCAAATGCGGCTTCCGGTCGAAATCCAAGCAGTAAGGAAGTGATCGGCGACGCCGGCAGCTTTGATTTGCGCGATGGATATGCGTTTCCCCTCCTGACATTGGAGGGCATACCGGTCATGGTTTCGCTTGGCGGTCCGGCGTTCGAATGCTCAGAGGAAAACCGCACTATCCTTTCGCTGATTTCGACTTACGCGGTCGGGCGAGCGCTACAACTTTCCACCGCCGACACTGGCGACAATCGAAAGCAAAAACTGACGGACCGAGAAGCAGAATGTCTACGATGGGCAGCCGTTGGCAAGTCGGAGTGGGAAATCTCCCAAATTCTCGGCATATCTGAACATACTTCCGAAAAGCACCTTCTTAACGCAAAGGCGAAACTGGGTGCGGCAAACAGGGTGCAGGCCGTGGCTGAAGCCATCCGGCTTGGATATATAAGCTAATCATCTACTACGTGATCACGTAATTTCTTGCTCCGCCGCTTTGCATAAACTTCCCCTGCAACACAGGAGGAAGCAACATGCTTTATGCACTTACCACTTCGCAACTAATGGAACTTCCGCATTTGTGGGAGGCCGTCCATCGGTTGCGCTACAAGATATTTGTCGAAGAAATGGACTGGGACGACCTGGCTCGCGAAGACAGGCTGGAGATAGACCAGTTCGACCATGATGAGGCCGTGCATCACCTCGTCATGCGCAATGGCGAACTCGCTGGCTATCAACGGATGCTTCCAACCACCAGGCCGCACCTGCTCACCGATGTTCTGCAAGACTTGTATGTCGGCCAACCGCCTTCGGGGCGCGATGTATTTGAACTGACCCGTTATGCGGTGGCACCAGGCTACCGGGACGGACGCCGAGGCGTATCGACCGTCGGTTCAGAGCTGATCGCGGGATTTGTCGAATGGGGAATGAAGGTTGGAGTCGACAAGGTGATCATAGAATTTGAGCCAATGTGGGTGCTGCGGGCGCTTCAACTGCACTTTCTGGCAACACCGCTTGGATATCAACGGACCTACGGTCGCCAACAGGTCGTCGCCACTTTGCTGCAGTTCAACGAAGATACGCTGAACACGGTGCGAAAACGACGCAACAATTTCCAACCAGTTCTGGCTGACTGCCTTCCACCACAAGTGAATTACCGTCTGGCCTCGTGAAATCGGTCGGTACGTTTATTTCGCTGCCAAAACTCTCAATTGTGACAACTTGGAGCCTAAAATGACTCAATCTGCTGACAGTGCTGTTACAAACCATGTTCTAACAATCGCGATCACCCACGCGGGCGGACAATCTACCCTTGATCGCCAAGCTTACGCGCAATTGACGCGAATGCTTAAAATGGCTGCGGTCAATCCCGACGTCAGGGTGGTTGTTCTGCGCGGATTCAACGGGTGTTTTTGCAGGGGCGGAGATCTATCGGAGTTTCTTGATACCGACTTGCACCACCGTCTCATCGCAACGGTCACCGACCTGTTCCAAACCCTCGCTGAGTTTCCCAAGCCGCTGATCGCCGGTGTGGATGGAGATGCAATCGGTGTCGGGTGTACGTTACTGTTTCACTGTGACATGGTCATTGCATCCGAACAGAGCACCTTCCGTGCGCCTTTTGTCGATTTCGGTCTCATTCCCGATGCTGCAACCAGCGCACTGGCGCCGATCCAAATGGGTTACGGCAACGCTTTCCGTTTCTTTTGCCTGGGAGAAACCTTCGATGCGGCCACCGCAAAATCGTCTGCCATCGTAACGGATCTGGTCGAATCTGAGGAACTTATAGCCAAGACAAATTCGGTGGCGCGAAAACTCGCGAAAAAGCCGACCTTCTCGCTCAGCCAGACCCGTCAGTTGCTCCGTGGCGACCGGGCTAGCCTGAGGGGCCAGATCGATCGCGAAATCGAACTGTTTCGTGATGCCCTCCAAGATGAAGGAACGATGCGCAGACTGTCAAAAATAGCTCAACTGGCAGCCTAGGGCCTGTCGATTTTCGGCTGCGGCGCAGCCTGTGCGATGATACTCAACAGACTCTAGAGCACATCCGTTTGGCCGGGGAACGGAGCCAAGGCGTCAGAAAATGTATGTTTTCAAGCTCTTGGGACTCTCTTACCGGCCAAATGGCTGACACCCGAAGGGGATGAACGCAAGGTATCACCAGATCGTGGACAGTGGTCGGATCGGCCACTGATCCGGCATGGTGCGTGATCGCATCCAATCAACGGCTTGCATCCAGTCAAAATTACATGTGATGATTGAATCTGATCCTTGATATCAACTTGGCGCCAGGGGGGAGCCAATGTCGAACAAGCGCAACTTTTCCAATCGCCGATCGGCCGGACGCAAGTGTCCTGACGACCATCCGGCGCAAGTTCAAAACGGCAACGACCAATCGCAAACGGCACATCGGCAGGCGGCGTCGAATTCGAGCAGGAGAATTGATCTTTCTGCATGGCGCGAAGTGATGATAGCGGCCGGCGTCGAACGACAGCCGCTGATTGATCTAGCGCGAACTGCACAAAGGAACGGAACGACGTTCTTTCATGAACTCGCCTGCAGCGATCATGCGCTTCAAGATCGGCTTTATCGATCCCTGGCTGTGCATTTGGGGATTCCCTTTCTTTCCGGGCTTGAACCTCAAGAGCTGGTGATGAGAGATGAAGATGTGCTGACGGCGGTTGGTCGACCGCACGGACCGAAGATTGTTTTTCACAAAACGGCGGACGCCAGCAATGATGTGCTGATCTCACCGGCACATTTCGACCTTTCCGCCATGCGGGATTATCTCAGGCGATACCCATCAATTGCGTCAAGACTAAAGATCGTTTCACCACGAACGCTACGCAAGGCATTGATTCAACGCGCGGAACCAATTCTCGTCAAGCGCGCCAGCACGCATCTGTTTGAGAACTATCCGAGATATTCGGCCCGAATGGTTGCCAACGCCACTCAGGGATTTTGCCTGGGTCTGGCGGTGGCTGCAATGTTAATCGGGCTTTGTATTTATCCGTCATTTGTGTTGGCGTTGCTTCACTGTTTTTTTTCGCTCTGTTTCCTGTCGTGCGTCACGCTGCGCGTTTTTGCGGCACTTGATGCACATCCCCCCGTTTTTCGTGAAAAACCGCCAACGACGAACGTCAAGCTGCCATTCTATTCGGTGCTGGTCGCCCTGTACAAAGAAGCTGATGTGGTGCCTGACCTCATCAGGGCGTTGAAACGAATGGACTGGCCTGCAAGCAAGCTCGATATCAAGTTGATCCTGGAAAAGGATGACAATGACACGCTGGAAGCGCTCAGGCGCTGCGTCTTGCCGCCCAATCTGGAAATCCTGAAAGTTCCGAATTTGGGTCCACGCACGAAACCCAAAGCGCTGACTTTCGCGCTGCCGACCATCTGTGGGGAATATGTGGCGGTATACGATGCTGAAGATACGCCCCATCCGGCTCAACTCCGCGAGGCTTGGGCAAAATTCGAAGCCAGTGGACAGGACTTGGCATGCCTCCAGGCTCCCCTGCAAATCCGAAATGGATCCACAAACCTGCTCACCAGGCTCTTTGCTTTCGAATACTCGGCATTGTTTCGAGGATTATTGCCGGCGCTGGCGCGCAAACAGCTGTTTTTTCCCCTCGGCGGAACGTCAAACCACTTCCGTGTTTCGACACTGAGAGATGTTTGTGACTGGGATCCCTACAATGTCACCGAGGATGCCGATCTTGCTGTCAGGCTTCAGCGATTTGGCTTTCGGCTCGATGTGATCAGCTACCCGACATTTGAGGACGCGCCTGAAACCCTGCCAGTATGGATTCGGCAACGGACTCGGTGGTTCAAGGGCTGGATGCAAACATTTCTCGTTCACGGGCGCAATTACCCAAAAACACTTGAGGATTTAAACTTTATTTCATTTGTCGTTCTGCAGATTATTTTATTCGGAATGATAATTTCTTCACTAGCATACATCGCGATTTGCTATTTTGTTTCCATTATTATTATAAAACTATTTCGATTTGGGTCCATTTCGGTTTTCGATCAGACACTGTTGATGGTTGATCTTGCGAATGTTTCCTTAGGGCTTTCGGGGTTCCTTCTTCTCGGTTGGAGAACAATGGCGCCTGGCGAGCGAAAGGGATTTTGGAAAGTAGCCCTCGCGACCCCGGCTTATTGGCTCATCATGTCCATATCCTCATGGCGGGCAGTCTGGCAGTTGTACCGGCAGCCGTTTTACTGGGAGAAAACACCTCACCGCAGGCACAGCGGCACCTGATACATCACCTGAATGGATTTCCCACAAATCAGGAATCGGAGCCAAGTATTTCAGTGGCTCGACCGATAATCCCGGGGTCGGGTATGCCAAGGGCACTTCGTCGCTTGCCGGAATACGGCAATGAAGAAAGGATGTGGCGGACAACTTCGATGCGCGCCCTGCGTTTGTCGTTTGAACGGACAATGGTCCAGGGCGCATGGGCACTATCGCTTGCCTCGATCATCTCGTTCCGCCGCAGAGTGTAGTCGGCCCACTTGCTTATACCGGCAACATCGATCGGAGAGAATTTCCAGACCTTTAACTTGCTGTGCCGACGATCGTGAAACCGCTTTAACTGCATTTCCTGACCGATGTTCAACCAGATTTTGAAAAACCGTATCCCTTCACCGACGATGATCTTTTCAAATTCCGGCACGTCCTTGAGAAACTCTCGGTGCTGTTCATCCGAGCAAAAACCCATGACCGGCTCAACGCCGCCACGATTGTACCAAGAGCGATCAAACGTCACAAACTCTCCGACCGTTGGAAAATGCTGAACATAGCGCTGAAAGTACCATTGACCCCGCTCCTGTTCGGTGGGCTTGGGCAGTGCGACATTGCGAGCGATGCGCGGATTCATATATTGCCTCAGCGCCGCGATCGAACCGCCCTTTCCCGCGGCGTCACGGCCTTCAAACACCACCACGATGCGTTCCCCGGTTTCGCGCTGCCATGACTGAACCTTGACGAGTTCGACCTGAAGCGCCTCGAGTTGGCGTTCATATTCCTTTCGCCGAAGCTTCTTTTCGTAAGGGTATTCACCCGAAGTCATCGCTTCCTGTTCGATCCAATCGGGCAGTTCAGGATCGCCGATGTCCCAGCGTCTCCTCTTGCCGCTAACGGTGAACGCAATCGGATCCAGTTCAGCGATATGTTTGGGTAATTTCTGCTCGGTCATGGGCTATTCTCCGCTTGGACGGGAAATGCTAGCGAGCAACAGCACAACCGTCCAGTTGGAAACCTGGACGACGCCGGATCAGGAATATCTGCCGGTGGAAACCGTAAGCGGTAGAAGCGATCAGCGCTGGCGCCTGCGCTCTGCCGGAGGCTGAAACGCCAAACTGGCGTGATAGGTGCAATATGGCCCGGATTCCCCGGAGTCGTTGCCGCAGAAGTGGAAATCCTCGCTCAGCGGATCACCAATCGGCCATTTGCAGGTTTTTTCGTTAAGCTCGATCAGGGAAAGCCGCTTGGATATCGGGACAACAACATCGGCTGCCGGCTTGAGAACGGGTTCAGCCACAGCATCCACGGCATATTGCTGCTGTAGCGCGGTCGCACCTACGACTGCTGTCACGGTCCGCCCGGCCGGACTTCCACGGCCCGGCGAGCGGCTGGCTGCACCAACCCGGGGTGATTTCTTCTGCCTGGGTTGGGATGAAGTCGCCCGTCCCCGGCTCGACAATTTCAGTCGATGAACCTTGCCAATGACCGCGTTTCTGCTGACACCGCCAAGCTGTGCGGCGATTTGGCTCGCGCTCAGCCCCTCAGCCCAGAGGTTCTTCAGCAATTCTACCCGCTCATCAGTCCAGCTCATGTTAGCCTACTCCTGATCCTGCATTCCCCGTCCCGGAATCCATCCGCGGCCCCGAATAACTCCGAGACTGCATCACACGACTTCGGGTGATTGATTTCGCCGCACAAAGGGCCTTGTCTGCGGCGCAAACTACAATGCCCGCTGACTCGCTGACAAGAGTCTGCAGTGACCGCGGAATCGTCTTTTGGCAGTTTTCCCCAACTTGGCGTGCTGAAACCGGCGGTCAGGGCGCATGAATGCTGCACTGGCTGGTGCGTTGACATAGCTGTCTAAAACCTGAATATGCGTGAAACCGCCCCGGAGGGCGGTTTTTGCGTTCATATGAACGGCTCACACCACCGATCGGTGGCGACAACGCTAACCCCGCGGAACTTGAAGATGGACAGTTCGGCTCTTTTTCAGACATTTGCCAGAGCTCCCCTGGAGTTTGACAGGGGAGACGGTTGTTGGCTGTTCACAGCCGACGGAGAGCGCTATCTCGATTTTGGTTCCGGCATTGCAGTCAACAGTCTCGGACACAGCCATCCCCACCTGGTGGAGGCGCTCAAAGACCAGGCAGACAAGCTTTGGCATGTCTCCAACCTCTATCACATTCCGGGGCAGGAAAGATTGGCTCGCAGGCTGGCTGCCAACAGCTTTGCCGACAAGGTTTTCTTTACAAACTCGGGCGCGGAAGCACTGGAGTGCGCGATTAAAACAGCGCGGCACTTTCATTATGCCGCAGGCGCTGCGGACCGCCACCGGTTCATAACATTCGAGAACGCGTTCCATGGCAGAACGCTGGCAACGCTGGCGGCGGCCGGGCAGGCAAAATACCTAGAGGGATTCGGACCGCGGGTAAGCGGATTCGATCAGGTTCCATACGGGGACCTGGAGGCCGTACGCGCTGCCATTGGCGATGAAACCGCAGCCATATTGGTGGAACCGCTGCAAGGTGAGGGGGGCATCACAGAGGCTCCTTCCGGGTTCTTGAAGGGACTGTGCGAAATCTGTGACGAGCACGGGCTTTTGCTTGTTTTGGACGAAGTGCAAACCGGAATCGGCAGAACCGGAAAACTGTTCGCCTATGAGTGGGCCGGCATCGAACCCGACATAATGGCAATCGCCAAGGGGATCGGGGGCGGCTTTCCGCTCGGCGCTTGCCTGGCGACGGATGAGGCCGCCGCGAGCATGACCGCGGGAACACACGGTACGACTTTCGGCGGCAATCCGCTGGCCATGGCCGTGGGCAATGCTGTCTTGGATATCGTCCTGGAAGAGGGATTTCTGGAAGAAATTCAGCGAAAATCCCTGCTGTTCAAGCAGAAGCTTGCATCAATCGCTGATCAGTACCCATCTGTGTTTGACAAGGTGCGAGGCCAGGGATTTCTTCTCGGTTTGAAGTGCGTTCCGCCCAACATCGAGGTATCGGCGTCGCTCAGAGATGAAAAGCTCTTGGCGGTCCCCGCCGGCGACAACGTCATTCGGCTGCTACCGCCACTCATCGCAAGCGAAGAGGACATCTCGGCTGCGGCAGAAAAAATTGAGCGCGCAGCGTCAAATCTTGCGAACAACAACTAATTCCTGATCGTCTCAGGATCTGGACATGAACATGGCAAATCCCCGTCACTTCATTGATCTGGCAAAGATGTCTGCAACAGATTTGCGGTCTATCATCGACAATGCCAAGCAAACCAAGCAGGCGATGAAAGATGGCAATCCTGTTTGTCCGCTCGCCGGCAAGTTCCTTGCGATGATCTTCGACAAACCGTCAACGCGCACCCGTGTCTCGTTTGACGTCGGTATGCGGCAGCTTGGCGGTGAGACAATCATGCTGTCCGGTAGCGAAATGCAACTCGGACGGGATGAAACTATCGCCGACACGGCGAAAGTACTCTCCAGATATGTCGACGCGATCATGATCCGGACCACCGACCACAATCGTCTCGTCGAGCTTTACGAGAGTGCAACCGTACCGGTCATCAATGGTTTGACCGATGATACCCACCCCTGCCAGATCATGGCTGATGTCATGACCTATGAGGAACATCGCGGCGGCGTGGAAGGTAAGGTATTTGCTTGGACCGGTGACGGTAACAACGTGCTGCATTCACTACTGGAGGCATCAGCCAGGTTTAAATTTCGGCTGCGCTATGCCGTTCCAGAAGGTAGCGAGCCCGAAGATCGGTTTATCAAATGGTCTCTGGACAATGGCGGTAAGATCGAAAGGTCGGCATCGGCGGAGGATGCGGTCAATGGTGCTGATTGCGTCGTGACCGACACTTGGGTATCGATGGGCCAGGAGCACAAGGCCCGGGGGCACAACGTGTTCCAGTCCTACCAGGTGAACGATGAGTTGATGGCGCTTGCCGATTCCGATGCGCTTTTCATGCATTGCCTGCCGGCCCATCGCGGTGAGGAAGTGACCGACAGTGTTATGGACGGACCGCAGTCGGTTGTTCTGGATGAAGCAGAAAATCGATTGCATGCTCAAAAGGCGATATTGAGCTGGTGTATGGCGGGCGGCTAAGTCTATTCGTATGACAGACAAAACACTGGGCGAGATGGACTATGCGGGCGACGATCACGTTGTACCGTTTCAAGTCGAAGCGTTGGACGTGCGAGGTCGGTCGGTGCAGCTGGGTCCCGTGCTGGACCAGATCGTCCGCCGTCA
This sequence comes from Rhizobiaceae bacterium, assembly GCA_963669285.2. Lineage (GTDB taxonomy): Bacteria > Pseudomonadota > Alphaproteobacteria > Rhizobiales > Rhizobiaceae > JAWKWH01. Next base: position 350,509 of record CAXXSI010000014.1, read on the forward strand.
CGACTATCCGGAGCCGGTAACGCGCCTGTTGTCCGAAGCGATAGCACTGACGGTTCTGCTCGGCACATCGCTGAAATTCGACGGCAGGTTGATCGTTCAGACCCAAACCGACGGGCCGGTGAACCTCATCGTTGCTGATTTCTCTTCTCCGGACGGTATCCGCGCCTATGCCCGCTACGACGAAGACAGGATCGCGGCAATCCAGGCCAATCAGATTGCAACCAGCGAAGAACTGCTTGGCACCGGGGTGCTGGCGCTGACCATAGATCAAGGCCAACACGCCCAACGCTACCAGGGCATGGTTCAACTCGAAGGAACCGGATTCGAAGATGCGGCGCGGACCTATTTTCGTCAGTCGGAGCAGATTCCATCGGAAATCAAGCTGGCTGTGGCGAAACTGATCCAATCGGGAGAGGATGGACCATCTGAACAATGGCGCGCCGGTGGAATGATATCGCAGTTTTTGCCGGATGCACCTGAGCGCATTCGCCAGATCGAGCTTCCCAGCGGAAATGAGGAGCTTGATGCGCTGCGCATGGAAGAGCCCGATGACGCATGGCGTGAACTGATTGCTCTTATGGACACCATTGAACCGTCCGAACTTCTGGATCCTACTGTCGGTAGCGAGCGCCTGCTTTACCGACTGTTCCACCAGCGCGGTGTTCGTGTTTATGACGGAATTTCCCTCGAGGGACGTTGTTCGTGTTCCCGGGGTAAAATTTCACAGATCATTTCGGGATTCACCGCCGAAGAGATCAACGAATGTACTGAAAACGGACGCATAACCGTCAATTGCGAGTTCTGCTCGGCGGGATATGAATTCGATCCGGCCGAATTCGACTAACCGACATTCGTCTTACTTGCGACGGCAAAATTGCAAATCTGTAACTTGTCTTGAACCGTTCATGCTATATTTCTGGGCAGATCGTTCAGGGTAAAACAATGCTGAAGAAGCTCGAACCCGACATACAAACTCCCGCAGCCGAACAGTCGCAGCGCTCGCGGTTGGTGGTTTTTGTACGCGCGATCGCACAGTTCGTCATCATGGTCGCGGTTCTGGCGGGTTCTGTTTTTGCCATGAATTGGCTCATTGCCACGGCGCCGGAAAAGCCGAAACGGCCGCCTTTCAGAACTGTTTACGCGATTAACGCCGATACGATCAGTTTAAGTGATCATCGCCCGCAAATCAGGGCATTTGGCTATGCCGCCGCCGCCCGCTCAGTGGATCTGAGGGCACTGGTCAGCGGCGAGATCGTTTCCGTCAATCCCTTGGTGCGTGCCGGGGCGAGTTTGAAAAAAGGCGACGAGTTACTGAGTATTGACCGCTTCGATTATGAAATTGCCTTGTCCGAAGCCGAAACCAATCTTGCCCAGACCAAAGCGGCTGTGGCTGAAATCGATGCGCGCCTTGCTAGCGAGCAGGACCAGCTTGAAATAGCCCACGAGCAGCAGATTCTCGCCGAGAAAGACTATGAGAGGGCCAAGTCGCTTGCGGTATCCGGTTCCGTGACCGAGAAATTCGTCGAAGACCGCATGCTCATCCTTATTCAGAGGCGCCAGGCGGTCAGTCAGCGCGAAAACAACATTCTGGTGGCCGAAGCGCAGAAAGAACAACAGCTGACGGCGCTCGAAAGACTCGGTTGGAAAATCAAGCAAGCCAATCGAAAATTGAACGATACGGTGTTGCGGGTGCCGTTCGACAGCGTAGTGCGCACCTCAACCGCGGAGCTTGGCAAGACGGTGAACACCAATGAAGTATTGGTCTCGCTCTACAGCGCAGACAGCCTTGAAGCGCGGTTCACCGTGACGGATGGTCAATACGGACGAATTGCAAGCGATGCCGATCCGTTGATCGGACGCTCGGTGAAAGCAATCTGGTCGGTAGGTGGCGAGGAGCACGAGTTTGACGGCCACGTCGTGCGCATCGGCTCCGACATTGCGTCCGATCGGGGTGGCGTAGAGATATTCGCGGGCCTCGATGCCGATGAAACCGGATTAAAAATGCGGCCCGGCGCATTTCTTGAAATCTGGCTGGCGGATCGCCTTTACGCCAATTCGGTGAAGTTGCCGGAATCGGCAATCTACGGTTCCGACAAGGTCTATGCCGTCGTGGACGGTGAACTGGAAGCCAGGTCGATCAATGTTCGAGCCTATGACGGGCAGGATGTCATCGTCGACGGCGATATTGCCACCGGCGACGTGATCATGACGACTCGGTTGTCTGAAGTCGGCGACGGCCTTGCCGTGTCGGTCAACTCCGGCGGATAGCGCTATGCGTACCCTCGGACCGGCAACGGGTCTCGTTCAGAGTTTTGTAAGGCATCCGAACGCAGCTAACCTGTTGATGGCGCTGCTGTTGTTGTTTGGCGCCTACGCCTTGGCGCGTATCAATACACAGTTTTTTCCGACCGTCGAACGCCCCAACGTTTCGATTTCGCTGACATGGTCGGGCGCAAGCGCCGAAGATGTCGAGGCGAACGTGCTTGCGGTCATCGAGCCGGAAGTCCGCTTCATCAACAATGTCGAACAGATCATATCCTACGCGCGCGAAGGATCGGGTACCGTTGTCATCGAGTTTACCGAAGGCACCGACATGCAAAAGGCGGTCTCCGACGTCGAGACAGCGGTCAAGGCAATCGGTAATCTTCCCGACGATTCAGAATCTCCGGTCGTTACCCGGTCGCAATGGTTCGACAGTGTGGCGAAAATCTCCATCGGCGGCAGCGTTCCGGAAGATTCGCTGCGAACCTGGGCCAAGCGGATTCGCGATGACCTGGTCGATCGGGGCATCGACAGGATCGATTTCACCGGCCTGCGGGATCGCGAACTGCGAATTGATATTCCCGAACGCGAACTGCGCCGTCTGCAAACCTCGGTAACCGAGATTTCGCGGACGATATCCTCCAACAGCCTCGATTTGCCTTCCGGCAATCTCGAAGGCGGTGTCGAACGTCAGGTGCGGGCGCTCTCGGATGTCGATACGCCGGCGGCACTGCGGTCCATCGAGGTGAAATCATTTCCCACCGGAGAGAAGGTCACCCTGGGTGATATCGCCGACGTGACTGTCGGATTCGATGATGTCTCGGTACAGGGATTCGCCCTGGGGGAGCGCGCAATCGAGCTTTATGTTCAGCGGGCAGCGACAGCGGATACGTTGGCGACATCGCGGATCCTGAAAGCATATGTCGATGAAATCCGACCGCTTTTGCCCAAGAACTTAGAACTGCAGATGTATGAAATCCGGGCCGACAGACTGGCCGAGCGTATATTGCTGCTGGTCAAGAACGGATTGGGAGGGCTGGTCCTTGTGGTGGGCGTGCTGTTCCTGTTTTTGAACGCGCGTATAGCCCTTTGGGTTGCGGCGGGCATCCCTGTTGCCATCATGGCAACGGTCGGCCTGATGTACCTTTCCGGCCAAACCATCAACATGATCTCGCTGTTTGGACTGATCATGATGATGGGCATCATCGTCGACGATGCAATTGTCGTGGGCGAGCACACCGATACTAGGCTGCGAGCCGGTGACGATCCGATTACCGCTGCCGAGAACGGTGTCGGCATGATGCTGGTTCCGGTGCTGGCGGCGATGACGACAACGATTGCTGCATTCACTCCGATAACTCTCATCACCGGGGTCATCGGTCAGATCATGTTTGTGCTGCCGCTGGTGGTCATCGCAGTCATTATCGCAAGCTTGGTGGAGTGCTTTCTCATTTTGCCGGGACATCTGGCGCACTCACTCGCCAATCGACGGCATCAAGGACGCTGGTCGTTTGCAAGACAGTTTGTCGTTGCCCTGCTGATCGGTGCATTTGCCGTTGGTGTAGCGCATCGTTTCGACGGTAGCGCCCTGCCCGAGCCTCTTGCCGGTGCATTCGGTGTTCTGGTGGCCTGGAAGGAAGGCTATCCGCTATGGCTGTTCTCGACACTCATCGCTGCATTGTCGCTCGCGATCGCCTATTTCATCGAAGGTGTGATCAGCCTCCTTACGCGGCGAAACAACAAAGCCCCGAAAACAGACGCGGGCGAACGCGGCATATCGGAAGAGGATGAAGGCTGGTTCAGACATGGATTTGACCGGCTGTTTGGCCGATTTCGCGACGGACCGTTCAGTTGGCTGGTCGATTTGTCTTTCAACTGGCGCTACGTGACGATTTCCATTGCAGTTGGACTGGTCGTCGTCATCGCTGTCGGGTTGATGCAGTCCAAACGGGTCGAGTTCGTATTCTTTCCATCGCCGGAAGCCGAGAATATCCGCGGCTATCTAACGCTCAATGCCGGCACACCGGAGACACGTGCGCTCGAAGCCATCAGTGCCATCGAAGGCGCCTTGGATCGCGTCGAGGAGGACCTCGGCAAGGGTGAAGATCTGGTTCGCGCCGTCTTCGTCAAGTTCGGCCAGTCGGGACGTAACCGCGGTGACAATCTGGCTGAGCTGCGTGTCGAACTGACTTCGTCGGAAATCCGCACGGTTCGAACGCCCGAGATCGTGCGCGCATGGCGCAAGGCCGTCCCAAAGATCCCCGATGTCCGGCGGTTTGCCGTCATTGAGGTGCGCGGCGGTCCGCCAGGACGCGACATTGAGATCCAACTGCAAGGCGCTTCCGCTGCCACGCTCAAGAAAGCTGCAGGAGAAGTCACGGATCTTGTTGCGGGTATCAACGGTGTTACCGGCGTCGGTGACGATCTTCCCTATGGCAAGCCGGAACTGAGGATGGAATTGTCGCCACGCGGGGCAGCGCTTGGATTTTCCATCGAGGATATCGGGCGGCAGGTTCGCAACGCGTTTGAAGGGGCGATACCGAGACGGTTTGCCCTCGGCGATGACGAGGTAACCATCCGGATCACCCAGAAAATGCGTGGAAGCGGATCGTCGGCGCTGCGGAATTTCGAACTGCGGAGCCCAAGAGGCGATTTTGTTCCGTTGACCGAGGCCGTCCATCTGTCGGAGTCACAGGGTTTCGCCGCGATCCAGCGCCGCGATGGCAAATCCACGCTCGCGGTGACCGGGGACATCGACAACGCGGTCAACACCACAGATAGCGTGATCGAAGAGCTGCGAAATAGCGGAGAACTCGATCGCATAGCGGTAAAGTATGGGATCTCCTACAAATATGGTGGCCGCGCAGAGGAACAAAGCGACGCATTTGCCGATCTTGGCATCGGCACAGCGGTCGCGCTTTCGGTCATCTACATCATCCTCGCATGGGTATTCGGCAGCTACTGGCGCCCGTTTGCGATCATGCTGATTATCCCCTTCGGCATCGTCGGGGCGGTCTTCGGGCATTGGCTGCTCGGCTACCAGCTGACAATCCTCTCCTTGATCGGGTTGCTCGGGCTTGCCGGCATTTTGGTCAACGATTCAATCATTCTGGTGACGCGGATGGAGGAGCGCATTTCGGCTGGAGAAAACCTCGAAGATGCTGCAACCGGAGCAAGCCGCGATCGTCTTCGCGCCGTCCTGCTGACGTCGCTGACGACAATCGGCGGGCTGATCCCGCTGATGTTTGAAAAAAGCCTGCAAGCGCAATTTCTGCTGCCGATGGCGATCACCATCGTATTTGGTCTGGCGCTGGCTACGCTGCTGGTGCTGTTTCTGGTGCCGGCCCTGATCGGTGTGGGAGACGACATCGGCCGGGCGGCGCAGGTGATATTCGGATCAGGCCGTACATCGACAGGTTCGCCGCGGGCTACCTGACAATTTACAGATTTCAGTTGATCGTCCGCAGGCGGTTTGGAATATCAAGCGAGAACGCCGGAATCTCGACATCGAACTTACGTCCCTTCAGGTCGGTCATTGTGTAGTAACCGGCCATGATGCCTGACGGCGTCGACAGCGGGCAGCCCGACGTATACTGGTAGCTGTCTCCCGGGCGAAGTTCAGGCTGCTCACCGACGACCCCATCCCCGGTAACTTCCTCAACCCGGCCATTGCCATCGGTAATGTTCCAATACCGGCTCAGAAGCTGGGCTGCCGCCTTCGAATTATTGGCGATCGTCACCCGGTAGGCCCAAACGTAGTGGTCCTCGGCGGGTTCCGAGCGGTCCTCCAGATAGAAGGGCTCGACGGTGACTTCAATGCCTTCGGTTTCGGCTCGGTACATTCGGGGCGTGCTCATTCATTCTTGAACTGGATTGATACTACCACTGGCTTGACAGCACGCTCAACATAAGGCGAAGCCCATTGAACAGGTTATCCATGCAACCGATCGGATGTGGACATGCTCGACGGCTGGGCGCGAAGAAAGATCGATCCTTCACTGAACCGCTTGGCGGCGGTCGTCGCGCGGTCGGGCATGACACCAAACATGATTACGGTCACAGGGTGTGCGATCGGGCTCATTGCTGCGGGCTCAATTGCTCTGCAGTCCTATTGGCTGGGACTGTTCCTTTTGCTGCTGAGCCGGTTGGGTGACGGCCTGGATGGCGCCGTTGCGCGAATGACCAGGAAAACGGATCTCGGTGGCTATCTCGATATCGTATTCGACTTCGTGTTCTACGGCGCCATTCCGATGGGGTTTGTGCTGGCAAATCCGGAGGCAAACGCAATTGCCGGTGCAGCATTGATCTTGTCGTTTTACATCAATGGCGCCAGCTTCCTTGCCTATGCGATCATGGCGGAGAAGCGCGGTCTGGATACGGCGACCCGCGGATCGAAATCGCTCTATTTCACCACAGGCCTAGCCGAAGCGACGGAAACAATTGCCGTTTTCGTCGCCTTTTGCCTTTTCCCGGACTGGTTTGCGCCGCTTGCGTGGATATTCGCAGCCATTTGCATCTACACCGCGTCCGCCCGGATCATTCAGGCTTCGATTGCATTTCGCGACTAGAGCGTACCCGGTTTAAACAGCGCTCAACGCATCCTCCAGATCGTCGATCAAATCATCGACGTGCTCCAATCCGACCGAAAGCCGTACCAATCCATCTGCTATGCCCAGTTCGTCGCGCGCTTCCTGTGACAGGTTCTTGTGCGTGGTGGTTGCCGGATGTGTCACCAGGCTCTTGGCGTCGCCCAAATTGTTGGAAATGGCTACCAGCCGAAGCGCGTTCTCAAAGGCAAATGCCGCTTTCTTGCCGCCTTTAAGCTCGAAAGCCACCAGGCTCGAACCGCCACTCATCTGGCGGGCAATGATATCGGCCTGCGGATGGTCGGGCCGCCCCGGATAAATGGTCCTGCTCACCACATTGCCCTTGCCGGCCAGGTAGTCGGCGATTGCCGATGCGTTTTCCGTTTGCTGCCTCACCCGCAGCGGAAGGGTTTCCAAGCCCTTCAGCAGGGTCCACGCGTTGAACGGCGACAGGCTTGGACCGGTATGGCGGAAATAGTCATGCAGGCATTCGTCGATCCAGTCCTTGTCCGACAGGATCACCCCACCCAGACATCGCCCCTGGCCGTCGATGTGCTTGGTCGCTGAATAGACGACGATATGGGCGCCGAGATCCAGCGGTCGCTGTTGAAGCGGCGTGGCAAAAACATTGTCGACAACGAGCCGAGCACCGTTGGCATCGGCAAGCGCGGCGACCGCGGCAATATCGATCACGTCTAGTGTCGGATTTGTCGGGCTTTCAAGGAACAGCACCTTGGTGTTGGGGCGCATGGCAGCTTCCCAGGCAGTGATGTCGCACCCGTCGACCAAGGTACATTCGATCCCGTATCTCGGCATCAGGGTTTCCACCACCCAACGACAGGAGCCAAAAAGCGCGCGGGCGGCGACAATGTGGTCGCCAACACTCACCTGACAAAGCAATGCCGCCGAGACCGCCGCCATGCCCGAGGCTGTGGCACGCGCATCTTCAGCGCCTTCCAGAAGGCACATGCGCTTTTCAAACATGTCGACGGTCGGATTGGCGTAGCGGGAATAGATGAATCCCGGTTCCTCACCCTTGAACCGCGCTTCGGCGGCTTCGGCAGAATCGTAGAGATAGCCCTGGGTAAGGTACAGCGCCTCGCACGTCTCTCCGAACGCTGATCGGCTAATCCCGCCGTGAACCAAATCTGTCTCGGGTCTCGTCGCTCGTTTACTCATCGTGCCAATCCCTTCGCACAAAAAAACCGGCCGCGAATAGTCGCCAACCGGTCCGAACACGGCCCTTTTAGCGACTTGTTTTACGTGGCTGCAAGCCGGCCGGCCAAATCACCACGGGATAACCGGTCAATAGTGCCTCGTCGTTCTTGCGTCAACCGGCGTGTTGATTAAACGTCGAAGTTCCAAACTTCAAAAAGGCCCAGGAACTACGACTTGCGCGATACGGGAATATTGCCGGATTGTCAGATTGCCGGATTGTTCGAAGACGGTGCACTCTCCGTTTCGACCGCGCTCGACGCCGACCAGATTCAGCCGGCAAGCCTGGATCTCAGGCTCGGCAAAATGGCCTACCGCGTGCGCGCCAGCTTTCTGCCCGGTCCGAAAAGTCGGGTTGCCGACAAGCTTGATCGGCTGAAACTGCACGAGATCAGCCTGGAAGACGGCGCCGTTCTGGAAACCGGTTGCGTGTATGTCGTGCCGTTGCTTGAAGAACTGGCGCTGCCGAATGACATCTCGGCATCGGCCAATCCGAAAAGCTCCACCGGTCGCCTGGATATCTTCACCCGTGTGATGGCCGATTTCGGCCATGAGTTCGACAAGATCGGGAAGGGATACAAGGGTCAGCTTTTCCTTGAGATCAGCCCGCGCACCTTTCCGATCGTCGTGCGGACAGGCTCTCGATTGTCGCAAATCCGGTTCCGGCGCGGTTTGGCCCTGCTTGACCAGGGGGAACTGGGCAAATTGCACGGCGAGGAAAGTCTGGTTGCTTCCGACAACCCCAGCATATCGGGAAACGGCATTGCTCTCACCGTCGATCTCGGCGGTGACGGCGAAGGCATGATCGGCTATCGGGGGAAGCACCACACGGGCCTCGTCGACGTCGACAAGCGCGAAGCCCATGCGGTGCTTGACTATTGGGAACCGATATACGGCCGGGGCAAGCGCGAACTGGTGCTCGATCCTGATGAATTCTATATCCTGATGTCCCGCGAAGCGGTGCATGTGCCGCCGGATTTCGCGGCGGAAATGACCCCTTTTGATCCACTGGTCGGCGAATTTCGTGTTCACTATGCCGGGTTCTTCGATCCCGGATTCGGCCATTCCGCGGCGGGCGGCACCGGAAGCCGGGCGGTGCTTGAGGTTCGAAGCCACGAGGTTCCGTTCATTCTCGATCACGGGCAGATTGTCGGCCGGCTGGTCTACGAGCACATGCTGGAGCGACCCAAGGCGCTCTACGGGACCGACCTCAATTCGAATTACCAGGCGCAGGGCCTGAAGCTTTCGAAGCACTTCAGTACAGTCGGATAGGAACTGTCGCGTCGGAGCAGAAGGCGAGCTCGATCAAATCGGCCGCGCGGCCCACTTTTCGACATTGGCATCCCTTATCTCGGAGATGGTTTCTAGCCCTTGAGATTCAGCGTAGCGTTCAAGCCCTGCAACGATGCGGCTTGGCAATGCCGGACCGCCATAGATGAACCCGGTGTAAAGCTGGACCAAATCGGCACCGGCGCGGATTTTCTCAAGCGCGGTTTCAGTGGAGTCGATCCCGCCGACGCCGATGATCGCCAATTCGCCGCCACAGCGCACGCGCATTTTGGCCAGTACGCTGGTAGATTTGTCGAATAACGGCCGACCCGACAGCCCGCCCTGCTGATTTGCCAATCCGATTTCGGTCAATCCCTCGCGGTCGAGCGTGGTATTGGACACGACGAGGCCTTCGATCCCCTGCCGCTCCACTTCCGACGCGATGTCGTCGAGATCATGCTCGTCCAGATCAGGAGCGATCTTGAGAAACAACGGCACCGACCTGCCAATTTCGGCTGCGGTTTGATCACGCCGCGCTTTCACCCGGGCCAGAAGCTCGGCAAGATGTTCGCGTGACTGCAAATTGCGCAATCCCGGCGTATTGGGTGAAGAGACGTTGATGGTGAAATAGGAAGCCAGACCGGCAAAGGATTCGATGCCCTTCTCATAATCGGCAATCTTGTCTTCGCTGGTTTTGTTTGCGCCGACATTAATCCCGAGAATGTAGTTGTCATTGTCGCTGCGAGCGGCCTGCAGACGCCTCAGACAGGCGACATGCCCTGATTGTTGAAACCAAGACGATTGATCACCGCGCGATCACGCTTGAGCCTGAAAACTCTGGGTTTCGGGTTGCCGGGCTGTGGCAGCGGCGTCACAGAGCCGATCTCGACAAATCCGAACCCGAGGCGGATCAATTGCCCGGGAACTTCGGCGTCCTTGTCATAGCCGGCGGCCATTCCAAGCGGGTTCGGGAAATTCAGGCCGGCAACGGTAGTGCCCAGACGAGTTGTTTCTGCTCCGCGGGTTGGGAGCAAACCCGACTTGAGCGCCTGGACAGAAAGTCGGTGCGCGACCTCGGGCGGCAGTTTGAACAGCAATTCGCGAACCAGCGAATTCACAAGGCCTCACCATTGCGCAGATCAGGAAACGAGTGGTTCCCGGTGTCATCAAGCGGCAGGGGCGATATCCATCGCACGGCAGACATTGGCAGTGGGCCATACAAATGGGGAAACAAATCGCCGCCACGTGAGGGTTCAAACTTCAGTGCGTCACCAAGCGCTTCGGTTTCCACCGCTGCCAAAACGAGGTCTGACTGTCCGGCGAAATGAAGCGCCGCTGTCTGCCTGACCTGATCGGCCGTCGAAAAATGGATATACCCGTCGGCGTGGTCCACCGCAGCGCCGTCGAACGAACCGGAGACTTCGGCGGAGGCCCAAAGCTTCCTGTCGCAAATTTTGTAAATCAAGCCACTCATATGCGCTCGTATAGTGGCCTAGGCCCGCCTTTGAAAGGTGCCATCGACAATCGCCCTACTTAGGGCGCAAATCGTCGGCATTCTGGCATCAGCGGAGACTCCAGATGATGAAACTGACAATCGGTTGTGCTTTGCCGCTCCTGCTGGTCCCGTTTTGCGCGCAAGCCGACGAAGGCCGATACCAGCTCGAAAAATCAGGCGACAGCTATGTGCGTCTGGATACGCAATCCGGTGAAATGTCGATCTGCAAAACGCAGGGCAGCCAGTTGGTATGCCGCGTTGCGGCTGAAGAGCGCGCCGCTTTTCAGGACGAAATCGACCGGCTCAATCGCACTGTTACCGATCTGGAGAAGCGGATTTCGACAATCGAGAACCGCCAGAGAGACGGAAGCGACAAATTGCCCTCCGAAGAGGAGTTCGAGCGATCACTCGGCTATATGGAGCGGTTCATGCGCCGGTTTCTGGATATCATCGAGGATTTCGACCGGCCGCCCAACAGTGACGGCGAGGAAATACCGGACCGAACCTGAGTGGTAAAGGCGCTACTCGCGCAGGTCGGGTGGCAATGGCACCGATCTGCGGGTTTTGAGATCCAGAATCAGCGCCAGTACCTCGGCGCTGGCGATTGCTGTTTTGTCGGTCTCATTGACGACTTCATGCCTGATTTTGATGGTTTTTTGGCCAGTCAGTTCCGAGCGGCTGTAGACAAATACGGCGTCACCGGCCGATGCGGGCTGGTGGTGCGTGATTTTCATTTCGACGGCGACCCGGCCAAACCCCTTCTCGTTCAGGAAACGCTCTCCGATACCGGCACTTTCCCAGACGTGGGGTGCGGCGTTGGTAAATCTCGAGACGTAGTGCTGCTCCAGCATATGACCGGAATCATCACATTCGGCCGGCATGAGAATGCTCCTGTAGGATATCAGTCCCCGCTGGTCCAGAATCTCGCTTGCTGTCTGATACGACAAATGACCGTCCGGCAGTCCCCGTGGCAGCGCGATTTCGGCATCCTGCCATGATATCCCTCCCAATTGCATACCGTCCGCCGGCGCATCCAGCGCCGTGGCGGCAACGTGATCCAGACCAGCATCTTCAAGTCTGTGCACAATCCATCCGGCAAACGCACCGTCAGCCACAATACCGGAGACAATCCTGGTCATGGCGCCCGGCCGCAGTTCGCGATGAAAGCGCACATGCCTGGATTTTGGCAGCCTGTAGCTATCGTCATTGTTCCGCGTAAAAATCCGCGCCGCTTCATCGAAATGGCCAAGGTAGAATTGCACGTTCAGATGATCATTCTCGTCGCATTCCCAGGTGTTGACGAACGAACGGTGGGTTTCAGTCCAGGTTTCCATGTTCTGACCTTGAATTTGCGCTTCCGGATCGAGCGGTTCGGATTTCTAAAGGGTATTTTCGTTCAAAGGGCGCCGAGGCCGGTCCTCGGAAACCGATTCGAACAAAGCCTCAGTTTCGGGTTTTGGCAGGCCTGAACCGAGTGCGATCGCAATCATGGATATTGTGCCACCCGCAAGTCCGAACAGGGCGGCCCCCGAGACTGACTGTCCGGACAGAAAATCGAGAACAGCACTACCACCCGATACCAGTCCTTGCGTCTCCACAATGCCCGCGCCGAGCGACCAGACGAGAAGTGCGATGACCGCCCCGGCAATAATTCCCGTCAACGCCGCCGGCGCCGTGCAGCGTTGCCACCAGAATGCAGCGACCGAAACGGGAAACAAGGCCGCGGCGGAGACGAAAACCGGAACCGCCAGGAACCCGGCAAACTCATTTCGCCAATGCATTGCCCCGTATCCAACGCCGAGCGCAACGAGCAAGATCGCCAAGCGCGACCAGATTAGATGTCGGTTTTCGGCTTTGGGAGCACCGGACAGATCGGCGGCTCCGTCGAAAGTCAACAGTCCGACCAAGCCAAACAACAAGGTTGCAGCCGTAACCGGCAAAATCAAAAGGATGACCACACAGGCAAGCGCCCCGAACAGCCAACCGTCGGCGATCCCGCCAATACGATCGAACGGGAATGCCGCTCCCAGAGGCGCGACCGCGATCGCCAGCGCGGCAAATGCCAGCATCAGCACCGATGCGGCTAATGCCGCCCTTACGGTCTTGGCTCCTGACGCGGACATCGGATGGAACACTGTGCACATCGGGGACACGGCGACCGCCGTCGCGAATGCAGCAATATGTACAGTCTGCTTGGCCAGGCCGGCTTGCATCAGTTCGGCTTCGAACAACATCGGAGAGGCTGCCAACACCGCGCCTTTAGTGCTCCTGTTGCCGCTGATCGCGGCATCCGAAACGGCCGCCAACTGGCCTCCGACCTCCCAATAGACAGGGGCAAAGACGATCATTAAAGCAGCAACACAAACCATCCCTGCCAGCAGGATCCCCCGGGATCCGTTAGGCCAACACAAGATGACGACAAAAGCGCCGCACACGAGAACGGCTATCTCATAGGGAATTCCGATGAAGGATTCGGATAACAAACCGAATGCCACGAATTGCCCGCCGACCAGAACCAAAACAGAAGGTACCAAGAGCAAAACGGACATCAACCGGATCGGCACTGATCCGAACCTGACCTGCAGATATTGTGGCAGGCTGTAAGCGCCGGACCGATTTAGGCGAACCCCGACCAGCAGCGTCGACAACCACATTCCCACAAGTAGGCCAATTACGGTGAGGTAGACCGGTACCGACAAATTGGGATTATCGGTCAGAAAAGCGATCGCAAGCCCGGATGGGCCGAAGGCCATCAATTGACCGCAGGAGATCATCGACGGCGATGAACGCCGGTCTGCGACCGCAAAAGTCGCCAGCCTGGAAGGCCAGGATGTATTGGAAGCCAGCAACACGATTCCGGAAAACACCAGACACGAGGACCAGATCAGAATGTCCGGTTCAACGCCCAGCTTCTTGAGGGCGGCTGTAACCACAATGAAGACCGTAATCGCTGCGGCCGCATAACCAAGCGGTTCCGCTGCGCCGACACCAAGACCACCCCGTTTGGACCACATCGCCATTGTCGAGTTATTCCGTTATGGATAGGTATTCCACTTGGTGGAATCGCCGGTTGCGGACCATTTGCTATCCCGCAATAGCGCATCTGAACAAAGCGGGCGTGACTGGATCACGGCTTAATAGCTTGCCGCAATTGTCCGCTGCAAGCATTTCGTTCACGCCCCGAATGACCGCGGAACGCGCTCTAGCTTGAAAATGTCGTTCCAGTCATCATAATCGGTTAGGTTTACTATGACCGAACACGGCGTAGATAAATTGGGAGGGGAATGTTGCCTAGCGAACTCAAAATCCTGATTGCGGATGACCATCCGCTTTTCAGAGGCGCATTGCGCCAAGCGCTTAGCGGTGTCGCAGGTGAACTACAGGTTATCGAAGCCGGTGATTTCAACGAAGCCAAATCGATTGCGGTCGGGACAGAGGAATTGGACCTCATATTGCTTGACTTGCGAATGCCCGGAGCCAGCGGATTATCCGGCCTGGTTTCCCTGCGCGGCATCGGACCAAACGTCCCGATAATCGTTGTCACAGCCAGCGACGATGGTGAAACCATACGCCGATCGCTGGAGCTTGGTGCTTCGGGTTTCATCTCGAAATCAGCGAGCCTCGACGAAATCCGAGACGGTGTCGAGAAGGTGCTTGCCGGCGAACTGTGCGTACCGGAACAGATTGAACTGGGAAGCGAAGTCGATCCGGAAATCTCTGACCTGATCAACAAGCTGAAAGCGCTGACTCCTCAACAAACGCGCGTGTTGAGCATGTTGGCGGAAGGGCTGCTCAACAAGCAGATCGCCTACGAACTGAGTGTGTCCGAGGCCACAATCAAAGCGCATGTGTCGGCAGTTTTACAGAAACTGGGTGTGGATAGCCGAACGCAGGCGGTCATCCAGTTGTCGAAAATCGGTTTGGATGCAGGTTTGTCGACAGATCAGAATTCCCGATCCAGCTGAGGCGAATTGATCAGCTATTCTGCGGCTGTGGCCATTGTGCGCTGTCGCGTCATGAACAGGCGAAGTGCGGCCGGTTTGACCGGTTTGTTGAATATCTGAATGCCGCGGTTTTCTGCCGTTTCGCGAAGCTCGATTGATCTGTCTGCGGTGACCAGACAACACACAACGCTTTGATCAAGCCTGATCTGCAACTTGGCGATCGCATCCAGGCCCGATTCATTGTTCAGGTGATAGTCAGCCAAAACGATCTCGGGAACAAAACCGCCCGCTCCGCACTGCTTCACTGCTTCCTCGGAGCCCGAAGCGCATGCAACGGTGCATCCCCAGCCTTCCAACAATTCCCGCATACCATCCAGGATTCTGGAATCGTTGTCTATGCACAAAACCGACAGTCCAGCCAGCGATCGCCCGGGAACCGGATTGATTTCAAATGGCGTGCTGTGTTCGGCCACCGGAACATCGGCGACTTCCGCAATCACGCTGAACGCCGTTCCGCTATCCGGTATCGAACTCAATCGCAGCTCCAGGCCCAGGACACGGGCAATCCGGTCTACAATGGACAGCCCCAAACCAAGCCCTTCAGCCGTGCGCGCACCTTCATCGGTCCGCTCGAATTCCCTGAATACGATCGAAAGCTGATCGGAATGAATTCCGATACCGGTATCGATCACCTGAATCTCCGCGAGTTCCCCCCGATTGCGAACTCCAACCAGCACGCGCCCCGAATTTGAGTACTTGATCGCGTTGGATACGAGATTCTGCAGCAGCCTGCGCAGCAAGTTGCGATCCGTACGGACGGTCATTGACGAGGGAACCACGACGAATTCGAGCCCTTTTTCATCAGCCATCGGAGCAAAGTCGTTTTGCACCTGTCGAAGCAGCCCATCCAGGCTGAATACCGTTGTTTGCGGTTTCATCGCTCCGGTATCGAGACGTGAAATATCGAGAACGGCACCCAGGATCGTTTCGACGGATTCCAGCGCGGATTCAATGTTGCCTGCGGCAGACGCCTCGCTGGTATCGCGCGAGCGTTCGATCAGAGCCGAACAGTACAGTCTCGCTGCATTCAACGGCTGAAGGATATCATGCCCGGCTGCCGCCAGAAAACGCGTCTTTCCCAGATTGGCCTCTTCGGCGATCTCCTGCGCTTGCGCCAGTTCCCCGTTGACCCGCGTCAATTCCGCAGTCCTGTCGGTGACACGCTGTTCGAGCGTTTCGTTGACCTGTTTCAGGGCCAAGTCCGACTTCACCCGCGCAGTGACATCCGTATATGTGGTCACAATACCGCCGTCGGGCATCGGATTGGAGCGAATATCGATAATTCTACCGCTTGTCTGAAGACTGAGCTGCCAGGACCGGCCGAACGTGGTCATGCGGTCCAGGGAATCGCTTTCAACTTCCTCTTCGAGATCGCCGCGCTCCACCAGCTGGCGAATGATGGCCGTCATGGGCAAACCGACAGTGCCCATGCTGTCAGGTAGATCAAAAAGCATCCTGAAACGGCGATTCCAGCAGGTAAGCCTGAAATCAGCATCGAAAACGGTGATGCCCTGCTCCATCTGGTCAAGCGCGATTTGCAGCAGGTCACGATTTTGCTGCAGGGCTTCGGAGGCATCGTCGAGAAGTCGAATGGCATCCTTAGGATCGGTATCGCGCCGCTTGAACAGCAGCGACAGGATCAGCCGCGCCGAGGAGCTTCCGACCGCGCTCGTCAGGAGTTGTTCGGAAAACCGGATAATCTTCGTATCCGCGTGATCATTACCGTGAATGTTGCGGTTTTCCGAACGCGCATAGGCATCGAACGACCTTTCCGTACGCTCGACGCCGAGATAGCGGGAGATTGCGTCCTTGAGATCGTCAACGGTGACCGACGTGCGATAGCGCCGGTAATTCGGTATTGGACCTGGTTCGCGCGGAACAAATATAGCCGCCTGGATTCGCTCCAGCGGCGTCGCAATCCGCGACAGCGAACCGAGAACATAAAACGCGGTGTTCAATCCGAGGCTCCACATCACGCCGTGATTGAGCGGATCTGCGGAGACGCCGAACAGGGCTTGTGGACGAAGCATCGCCACGCCAAACGGCCCTTGCGAAACGATATTGCCCCACTCGGGCGCCAAGGTTGGAAGCAGAAGCGTGTAGGCCCACACCGCAATGCCGGCGATCATCCCGAAAATTGCGCCGCGGGCATTGGCGCCCCGCCAGAAAAGCGCGCCGATAAACGCCGGCGCAAATTGCGCAATCGCTGCAAAAGACAGCAAACCGATCGATGCGAGACGCGAAATGTTTTCGGTTTCCCTGAAATAGAGATACGCGGCCAGCAGCACGAGAAATATCGATGCCCGCCTGATGTTCAGGATCGTTTTTGACCAATCTTCGCCTTCCCGGGGCTCGGGATTGGCAAAGCGATTGAGAAACAGCGGAAGAATAAGATCATTGGAGATCATGATCGAAAGCGCCACTGAGGCGACGATCACCATCGCGGTGGCCGCTGACAGACCGCCGATAAATGCGACCATGGCCATGACGTCGCGGTCCGCCTGCAGGGGAAGCGCGAGCACATAGAAATCGGAATCAGCGCCATCGCCGATCAAGACCATGCCCGCGAATGCGATGGGCAGCACGAACAGATTGATCAACACCAGATAGAGCGGGAAGAGCCAACCTGCTGTTTTCAGTTCCGATTCACTGCGATTCTCCACCACGGTCACGTAAAACTGGCGAGGCAGCAGCAGAATTCCAAATCCGCTGATCGCGGTCAGAACGATCCAGGTCGCCAATGAAGGCCGGTAGCTGGCGGCCTGCTGCACTTCCGGATTTGAGTTGATGGAGGAGACCAGTGCTGCCGGTTCATCGGTAAAGGCAAACAGCACCAGAAACCCAATTGCGAGAAAAGCTGCCAGTTTGACGACCGATTCAACCGCAACCGCCAATATCAGTCCATCCTGATGTTCGGTGGCGTCGGCGTGTCGCGTCCCAAACAATGCTGCAAACAATGCCAAAAGCAGCGCGATCATCAGCGGTATATCGACGGACAGCGATCCCAGCAGCGAGGACGGACCGTTATAGTACGTCGTCATCAACTCCAGGGAACCGGCAATCGCCTTCAACTGCAGCGCAATATAGGGGACGGTTCCGATCGTCGCGATAATGGTGGCGATGGAGGCGACGGCGAAACTTTTGCCGTAGCGCGCCGCCAGAAAATCCGCCACCGAGGTAATCCGCTCGGATTTCGCAAGTCTGACTATTCGTATCAGCAGGGGTTGGCCGAAAAGAAAAACCAAAACGGGGCCGACGAAAATGAGGACATATTCGATCCCGCGTTCGGTCGCCAGACCGACCGAGCCGAAGAATGTCCACGATGTGCAATAAATCGCCAGGCTCAAGGCGTAGATGTACGGCCTTGAAGCAGTGGTCTTGGCGTTCATCGTTCTCCGATCGCCAAAACTGGCAACGGCAAACAGCAGCGATACGTACGCCAGCGCCAAGAAGACTACGATGAAGCCCTGCAATTTATGCCCTTCATGTTCCGGTCGGATCGCCTCGTCGAGGCAAGCATAGTCGACCTGGGGTGTCCATTCTACTTCCGACCCGAAACATGGTCGAGGTTAGTTGCGCGAATGCTACTTTTCAATTCATTGCAAATCGCTATTCTCACCGCGGGCGAACCGCGACTTATTCGCGCGACCAACATAACGAGGAGGGAATTATGCTCAAAGAATTCAAAGAGTTCATTGCCAAGGGAAATGTGATGGACCTGGCCGTCGGGGTGATCATCGGCGGCGCTTTTGCATTGATTGTAAAGTCGCTGACCGACGACATTATCATGCCGATCGTCGGCGCCATTTTTGGCGGTCTGGATTTTTCGAACTACTTCATCGGGCTCTCAGACTCGGTCAATGCATCCACCCTGGATGCCGCGCGTGAACAAGGCGCCGTGCTGGCTTACGGCAATTTCATCACCGTTGCGCTCAATTTCGTTATCCTGGCATGGATCATTTTCATGATGATCAGAGCGGTAAACAACATGCGGCGCGAGCAGGAAGAAGAGGCCCCGTCCGAACCGCCCGCGCCACCTGCTGATGTTGCGCTGCTGACGGAAATCCGGGATTTGCTGGCGAAATCCAAATAGCGTTGCTTGCGGCGCCGGTCCGAAATCACTGATCGTGTTGGAGCTCATGAGCCATATCGACAAGCTTGGACCCGGCGGCCGCAATGCACCTGAAAGCGGCATCATCGCGGTCGTCAATCATGGCCGCGACAAGCAGGGCTTGATCCCGCTGTGGGCCGGTGAAGGCGATCTGCCAACGCCGGAGTTCATCTGTGAGCCGGCGATCTCCGCTCTGCGAGCCGGTGAAACGTTCTATACGTGGAACAGGGGAATTCCCGAGTTGCGCACCGCGCTGGGTGATTATCATCAACGCCATTTCAATCGCGTCGCTTCGCCCGAACACCACATTGTCACCGGATCCGGCATGCAGGCGATCCAGTTGGCGATCCAGGCGGTGTCCGGTGCTGATGACGAGATCGTCTACCTGTCGCCGGCATGGCCGAACTTCGCCGCAGCGCTCGGCATTGCCGGCGGCAGACCGGTTGCCGTAGAGCTGGATTTCAAGAACGCATGGTCGCTTGACCTGGAAAGGCTGGCACGGGCGGTCACGCCGCGCACCAGGGCGATATTCGTCAATTCACCCAGCAACCCGACAGGTTGGACGGCCGACGCAGACACGTTAAGGCAAATTCTCGATATCGCGCGTGCGAACGATATCTGGGTCATTGCTGATGAGACCTATGCGCTGTTTCACTATCGCGATGGTCGCGCGGCGTCGTTTCTGGACGTCGCTGATGATGGGGACCGCGTCATCTACGCCAATACGTTTTCAAAGAATTGGGCAATGACCGGCTGGAGGCTGGGTTGGCTGACCATCCATCCATCGCTGCAGCAGACTTTCGAGAACCTCGTGCAGTATTCGACATCCGGCGTGCCGCAGTTCCTGCAAAAGGGCGCGGTGGCCGCGCTGGAGCAAGGCGACGGATTTATCACCGAACAGGTCGAGCGCGCCCGGCGGGCTCGGGAACTGGTTTGCGCCGCCCTTGATTCCACCGGCAGGGCGGCGTTCGAGAAGCCTGAAGGCGCATTTTATCTATTCTTCAAGATCAACGGTATCGACGATACCCAGGCCGCGGCCTTCAACATTATTGACGAGGCCGGCGTGGGGCTCGCACCGGGTACCGCATTCGGCGTGGGCGGCGAGACATTCTTCCGGATTTGCTTCCATCGACGACTTGACCAACTCGAGCAGGCAATGGACCGGCTCTGCCAATGGATCAAGGCGCGCTGAAGTCTGGTTTATCGGGCTTGCCCGACAAAACGTCCGGTGGACGTTGTCGCACAAGGCTAACGGTGCTCGCACCGCGTCGCATTGCGCTCCTCGCCAGACCACGAATGAGCGGCGTTCAAACGATTCCATCTAATAATGAACGGCTCTAGGCGAACTAGCCGCCGGATTTCGGAACAACGAGCGGTATGATGCGTTCGGTTTTCGAAATCTCCCGCGGATCATTGTCGGCAAACGGAATACCGATTGTCTTCCAGGTCTCCAGAAGGGCAACGGCAAGCTCATCAATCAGATCGTCTGAGTGGAATGGACCCGGCGTTATTCTAAGCCTCTCGGTGCCGCGTGGTACGGTGGGGTAGTTGATCGGCTGAATATAGATGCCGTGTTCGTCGAGCAGGTGGTCCGTCGCCGCCTTGCACAATTCGGGATCGCCGACGAGAACCGGAACAATATGGGTTTCAGAAGGCATTACAGGCAAACCTGCCGCTTCCAAAACGTCCTTCGTCCTTTGTGCCTGGCGCTGCTGTGCATCCCGCTCGCTGCTTGATGCCTTCAAATGACGAATCGAGGTCAGCGCGGCCGATGCAATTGCCGGAGGCAAGGCTGTCGTGAAGATGAAACCGGGCGCATAGGACCGAATAGCATCGATAATTGCACGAGACGAAGTCACGTAACCGCCAAGCGTGCCGAAAGCCTTGGCCAGCGTTCCCTCGATAATGTCGATGCGGTGAGCCAGGTTGTCGCGCTCGGTGATACCGCCTCCGCGCGCTCCGTACATTCCAACCGCGTGTACTTCGTCGATATATGTCATCGCGTTGTACTTGTCGGCGAGATCGGCAATTTTCTCGATCGGCGCAATATCGCCATCCATGGAATAAACGGATTCGAACACAATCAGTTTCGCGCGCTCCCGTCCGGCGGCGATCAGCAATTCTTCCAGATGGCCAATGTCATTGTGGCGGAAAATCTTTTTTCGCAGCCCGACCGTTTGACACCCTCGATCATTGATGAGTGATTGAGCTCGTCGGAGAGCAGCAGGCAATTGGGCAACAGGCGCGCTACCGTCGATATCGCGGCCTCGTTGGAAACAAATCCAGAGGTGAAAACGAGGGAAGCCTCCTTGGCATGAAGATCCGCCAATTCGGTTTCAAGCTCAACCAGCGGATGGTTGGTGCCCGATATGTTGCGGGTTCCCCCGGCTCCGGTCCCCATTTTGCCCGCTGTCGCCTGCATGGCGGCAACGACATCGGCGTGCTGTCCCATGCCGAGATAATCGTTGGAGCACCAGATCGTTATTTCCTTTTCCTGATCTTCCGAGCGCCATTTCGCACGCGGAAACCGACCGACCATCCGTTCAAGATCGGCGAAAACCCGGTAGCGTTTTTCCGCCTTTACCTGATCGATGGCTTCCTGGAAAAAACGTTGGTAATTCATCATCAATTCCCTGCACTCGCGCTCAACAATAGGGAAGGCGCACCAGCTCGTCTATCGCCATCCGATCGGTCAAATTGCCACGCTTTCGACCGGTTTGTGAATGACTTACCTGTACAACGAGCACAATTGCGAAAATCATCCCTTGATACATGTCAATTCCCCAGACCTATCAGGTGGATCGTTGGGATTACAATGTCTTGTGTGATCAAGGTTCAACGAATGCAGGTAACATTTTCGACATTTGTGCGCCGTAATATCTGAGCGAAGTGCAATCATGTCGCGAAACTGCTGTGCCGGATATTTGCGACGGCAGTCAATTGCCAGTTCCGGCTCGAAAGGGATTTTCCGATGACAACTCTGGTTACCGGCGGGGCCGGTTACATTGGCAGCCATACCGTTTGGGAGCTTGTCGATCGCGGTGAAAAGGTCGTTGTACTTGACCGGCTTTCGACCGGATTCGATTGGGCCGTTGCCCCCGAAGCGGAGCTTGTTGTCGGCGATATCGGTGACCGGAAATTGCTGTCTGAGATTTTCCAGTCCCGGGAAATTCGCTCCATCATTCATTTCGCCGGCTCGATTGTCGTACCGGAATCGGTTGCCGACCCGCTGAGCTACTATGAAAACAACACCGTCAAATCGCGCGCACTGATAGAAGCCGCAGTCGAAAACCAGGTCAGAAACTTCATTTTTTCTTCCACCGCCGCTGTCTACGGCACCGCCGGGCTGGAACCGATTTCCGAACAGGCACAGCTTGATCCCCTGTCGCCCTACGGCAGGTCAAAACTGATGACGGAGTGGATGCTGGCCGACACCGCCGCCGCCCACGAGTTCCGGTTCACCGCACTTCGCTACTTCAACGTCGCCGGCGCAGACAGAAAAGGGCGAACCGGACAGTCCACCCCGGGCGCAACCCATTTGATCAAGGTTGCCTGCGAAACAGCCTGCGGGAAGCGCGCCTCGATGGATGTCTTCGGAAACGATTATAAGACGCCGGACGGAACCTGCGTGCGCGACTACATCCATGTCACCGACCTGGCTAATGCACACATTCTCGCGCTCGACCGGCTGCGCGACGGCGGACCAAGCCTGATCGCCAATTGCGGCTACGGACACGGATATTCCGTGCTTGAAGTTCTGGAGAGCGTCAAGAAAGTGTACGGCAAAGACTTTCAGGTGAACATGGCAGACAGACGCCCCGGCGACGCGGATTCGGTCGTGGCGGATTCACGTTTGCTGCACAGCGAGCTTGGCTGGTCGCCGCGGTTTGACGATCTGGACCTGATCTGCTCAGACGCTCTGAACTGGGAACGTATCCTGGCGAAAAAGAACAGTCTTTGAACCGGATTTATTCCAGCCGCCGGTACAATAACGCCGCCGGCCCAATCCGGCTGTGACGGTCCGCTCAAGCTTTTTGGACGCCTAAAGCGAACGATCGCCTGAGGAGGACGGGATACATGGCATAGAGGCTTACTCCCCGCACCAGCAGGAACACGTGCAATGCCAGCCAGTTGCCGTGATTGCCCCAGATGCCGACCGTAACCGGCAGGGCGAAGATAAACACCACGAACGAGACGAGCATCATGTTGCGCATTTCGCGGGACCAGGTCGCGCCGATATAAACTCCATCCATCTGGAAGGCTGCGACCCCGGACAAGGCGGTAAAAGCGGCCCAGGGCAAATAGGTTGCCGCCATCAAGCGAACATCGGTTGCCGTCGTCATCAGCGAAACCAGCAAATCACCGAAAGCCAGCAAACCGATCGCCAGGAGTATGGCCAAGGCAAATCCCCATATGGCGGTTAATTTCACCACCCTGGAGAAAGCCGGTAAATACCGGGCTCCCAACGCCCTTCCCGCCAATTGCTCGGCAGCAGTGGCAAATCCGTCCAACACATAGCCGGCAACGAGAAAGAAATTCATCAGTATGGCATTGGCAGCCAGTTGGTTCACACCAAGACGCGCACCGGTGCGGGTGAACACGGCGAACGCCGCAAGGAGCACAAACGAGCGGATCATGATATCGCCGTTGATGGACAGCATTTTCATCCAACTGGCACGATCGGCGATACGCACACGACCATGAGCCTGGACTTTGCGATATCGCAGCGCAATCAAACCCAGCCCGAAGATCGCGGCCACCAGCTCGGCTATGACAGTTGCCCAGGCAACGCCTGCAATTCCCCAACCCAGTACCAGGCCGAAATAGATCGACAGAACGACGTTTATGCCGTTCAAAAGCAATTGAAGGCCGAAACCCAGCGTCCCTTCGCCGCGGCCGAGCACGTATCCGAGCACCGAATAGTTGATCAGCGTTAGCGGTGTTCCCAGTATACGTATGCCGACATATGTCGACATCGCCTCGGTGACCTCCGACCCGGCACCCATGAACCAGCCACCGAATCCGGTGATCAGCGGTGTAAGCAGGATCATCAGCAGGCCCGATCCGCCGGAGATCAGAACGGCGCGCCAGAAAACCGCTTGCTGTTCGCCTTCGTCGCCGGCGCCAAACGCCTGTGCGACCAATCCGGTTGTTCCGGCGCGCAGGAAGTAGAAACTGGCAAATATGACATCGAGGACAACCGCGCCGGTCGCCAGCCCGCCGATCATTGCCGCATTGCCGAACTGGCCCACCACAGCAGTATCCACCACCCCAAGAATGGGCGTTGTCAGATATGCCAGTGTCATCGGCACCGCAATCGACAGAACAAGGCGATTGGTCACGTCAAATGAGCGCGAATGTCGGTTGTCGGCGCTCAAATCCCGCCCCGGCGTGCTTCAATCACTACCGAACCCATGATTTCCTTCGGCAGATCGAATTGAGCAAGATGAACACATTCCGGTCGGGCCGACCATTTTCGGAGGAACTTCAAGGCCTCGTCGTTCGACCGCGATATTTCAGTAACCGGATGATCAGGAAGGCCGGAACGACGATGGCTGCGCCGAGAAGGAAGTAGCCGATAAATCGCTCTATGGCAGCAAATCCCATATTCCAAATCCGGATAATGAACTCGCGGACGCTGTCGAATACGTCCAGCACCGACAGGTCAAGCGCCGTCATTACAACACCAACCACAAACGAGATCATCGCCAGCTTGACCACGGTTCGAAGAGGTGTGTCGCCCAAAAATCGGGTGATGCCGGTGCTCATTTGCGCTCCATAATGAAGTTTACTGACGTGCGGTCGCGCGTCCCGTCAGTCCGGCAAATATGCGACAAATCCGACATTTTCAAGCAATCACAACCATTCATCATAGTCTGAAACCAGCAAATGAACGGGCGGCTCATCTTCATCAATCGTCGAGAAGCGATCGATCGGCTCCCTGAAAATATTGTCCGTCAGGTCGTCATTTACCGTCGAGACCTCGCCAATCAGCACATCTTTGCGCTCCGCCCAAAATGCATGCCAGACACCCGGTAGAAGCGTCACACTTTCCCCTGGGGACAATTTGAGATGGCTGCCAGCCGGCATTGTGCGCATAATCCCATCGCACGGAACGGTCACCTCGGCGTGCTCGTCAACATCGCCGCCTGGCGCAGACATGAACAATTCCAGCACCAGATCACCGCCACCGCGATTGATAATATCCTCCGCCTTGACGGCATGGCGGTGCATGGGTGACAGCTGATTTTCCCGCGAGATCATGATCTTTTCGGCGTAGAGCATACCGAGCCCGGCCTTTAAATCCGCCACATTGCCGTTTCTTACGGTAAACAGGAACAGGCCGAGTTCATCAAATTTTCCGCGCCCGTAATCCGTGATGTCCCAACCCAGGCGCGAATCGACAATGCCGCCGTACTCGCGGGTAAACCGCCGCATTTCATCGACCGACCAATAGGCAAAGGGTGGAAGGATATATCCGAATGACCGGATGAACTCGTCGGCCTCAGAAATGATCCGGTTGACGGTTGATCGTTTCATCGATGCTCTCTTTGACTGCATGGGAATCGGCAATACCGGGATATCGCGCCCGCCGGCAAATGTCATCGGCTTGAAATTCCGGCAGGTCAACCATTCGGATCAAGTTTAAGTTGCGCATGACATTTGATCGGCTACAGTGACTGGCGGGAGTGGAGGAAAAAGGTGTACCTGCGTGCCATCCGGCAACAATAACAACAAACCGGTGTTGGACGTTTCAGATCTGCAAACCGTATTTCGGATGCGGGATTCTGAGATATATGCCGTCAATGGCGTGAGCTTCAGTCTCAAGCCAGGCGAGTTGCTCGGCGTCGTCGGCGAAAGCGGCTCCGGCAAGAGCGTCACCATGATGACGCTGATGAAACTCCTTCCCATGCCGCCCGCGGAAATCGTTGCCGGGTCTGCAAAGCTGGACGGCAAAGACCTGCTGAAACTCAGCCCCGAGGAACTGCGCGGCGTGCGCGGCGGAGAGGTCGGATTCATCTTTCAGGATCCGATGACATCGCTCAATCCCGTGTTTACCGTTGGCTACCAGTTGATCGAGCCGCTCAGGGAACATCTCGGATTGAGCAAAAAAGCCGCCAGGGATCGGGCAATCGAACTGCTGGAACTGGTCGGAATCCCCAAAGCGGCTGAACGAATTGGTGATTTCCCACACCAGTTTTCCGGCGGAATGCGTCAACGCGTGATGATTGCCATCGCGCTGGCTTGCGATCCGAAAGTGCTGATCGCCGATGAGCCGACCACGGCTCTGGACGTGACCATCCAGGCGCAGATCATCGAATTGATCAAGGATCTTCGCCAGGAACTCGGAATGGCGATCGTCTGGATCACCCATGATCTCGGTGTCGTGGCCGGTATCGCCGACAGGGTGATGGTGATGTATGGAGGTTCGGTGGTCGAGCAAGCAGAAGTCGGCGACCTGTACACCAATCCTCAGCACCCATACACCCAAGCGCTCCTGGAAACGCTTCCAAGCCTGTCCGGCGAACGCGAGGAAAAGCTAACGAGCATCGGCGGACAGCCGCCATTGATGACAAGCTTTCCTTCTTCTTGCGCATTTGCATCGCGGTGTCCGCATGTGACCGATCATTGTCTGCGGGAAAATCCGGTACTGACCACGGTGAAGCGCGGACATGAAGCCGCCTGCTGGCTGCTTGTCGCCGATACGAAGGAACCAGAACATGCCTGAGGCGTCGGTGCTTGAAGCATCCCCGGATACGCACGCATCCGAACCGATGCTGAGCGTCCGCAATGTGAGCATGCACTTCCCGATCTACAAGGGCATTATCAAGCGTCAGGTCGGCTCGATAAAAGCGCTCGACGATGTCAGTTTCGACATCCAGCGCGGCCAGACGATGGGGCTGGTCGGCGAAAGCGGATGCGGCAAATCCACCACCGGCCGCGTGATCATGCGGCTTTACGAGCCCACAGCGGGCGATGTGCATTTCGACGGCACCAACATCACGAATCTTCATGGCGCCTCGCTGCGCAAGATACGTCCGCGGATGCAGATGATTTTTCAGGATCCTCAAGCCTGTCTCAATCCGCGTATGACCGTCGGCTCGATCATCGCCGAACCGCTTGAGGAACACGGACGCGCGCAAGGCGCGGCAAAACAGGCCCGTATCAGAGAGTTGCTCGACGCGGTCGGTCTCAATCCCAAGTTCTCCGACCGCTACCCGCATGAGTTTTCCGGTGGTCAACGCCAACGCATCGGCATCGCCCGGGCACTCGCCCTCGATCCGGATTTGATCGTTTGCGACGAGCCGATTGCAGCCCTTGACGTTTCGATCCAGGCCCAGGTGATCAACCTGTTGCAGGATCTTCAGGACAAGCTTGGACTGACCTATTTGTTCATCAGCCATGACCTGTCGATGGTCAGGCATTTCGCCGACAATGTTGCGGTGATGTATCTGGGGAAAATCGCCGAACTGGCACCCGTGGATGAGCTGTTTGCTTCACCTAAACACCCCTACACACAAGCCCTGCTGTCGGCAGTTCCGATCCCTGACCCGAAAATTGAAGCCGAGCGTGAGCGCATACTTCTGACCGGCGATGTGCCGGGCGCAGCTAACCCACCGGAAGGTTGCAGATTCTGCACAAGATGCCCGATTGCGGTTGCCAAATGCTTCGATGTGATGCCTACTTGGCAACAACTGGGAAGTGGCCATTACGCCGCTTGCCATCTTGCCGAGCAGAAGGGAGGCGCTATCGCCGCAGAATCCTGATCCTGCGGAAGACTGCAATCTTCCGGTTGCAAGCTGGCAAACCCAGGAAACCTAAAAAAACAGACTAAATGGGAGAGAAAAATGAAAATCAGAACCTTATTGCTCGCATCAGCTGCAGCATTTGCCATTACGTCAGCGGCAAATGCTGAGCGGGGAAGCGACGGCCATCTGAACATCATATATTGGCAGGCGGCATCGATCCTCAATCCGTATCTTTCCGGCGGCACAAAGGATATCGAAGCCGCTTCGATGGTTGTGGAGCCATTGGCTTATTACGATGAGAACGGGAACATGGTGCCCGCGCTGGCGACTGAGGTGCCAACCGTCGAAAATGGCGGCGTATCGGCGGACCTGACGTCGATTACCTGGAAACTGAAAGAGGGTATTGTGTGGTCGGACGGAAGTCCTCTGACCGCAAACGACGTCGTATTTTCGGCGAACTACTGCATGGATCCGGACGGCGGCTGTAACGCGCTTTCCAATTTCACCGACGTTGCCAATGTCGAGGCCGTCGATGACCTGACAGTCAAAATTACCTTCGGCGTTCCGAAACCATTTCCCTACGGACCGTTTGTCGGCACGACAGCGCCGATCATCCAGGCAGCCCAGTTCAAGGATTGCATGGGTGCGAAAGCACCGGAGTGCACCGCACAGAACTTCAACCCGATCGGCACCGGACCATTCAAGGTTGTCGAGTTCAAGGCCAACGATGTCGTGACCTACGAGGCCAATCCGAACTATCGTGATGCCGCCAAACCGGCATTCGCGACAGCCGTGTTCAAGGGCGGTGGCGATGCTGCATCGGCGGCGCGTTCCGTGCTTGAAACCGGCGAGTTCGACTACGCCTGGAACCTGCAGGTGGAGCCGGAAGTGCTGGCGCAAATGGCCGCGGCCGGCAAGGGCAAGGTGGTCACGTCCTTCGGCACATCGGTTGAGAGGTTGATGGTGAACCTGACCAATCCCGATCCCGGGCTTGGCGAGGAACGCGGAACTGCCAAGCATCCGCATCCCTACCTGAACGATCCGGCTGTACGCAGGGCGCTTTCCCTGGCAATCGACCGGCAAATTCTCGTCGATGCCGGCTATGGCGCGGCGGGACAGGTAACCTGTAACGTGCTACCGGCGCCGGCGATTTACGCGTCGACTTCCAACGACTGGTGCAAAACCCAGGATGTGGATGCCGCCAACAAGCTGCTTGACGATGCCGGCTGGGCGCTTGGATCGGACGGTGTCAGAGCCAAGGACGGTGTCCGTCTTTCGATCTTGTATCAAACCTCGACCAATTCGGTTCGCCAGGGCACGCAAGCCCTGATCAAGCAGATGTGGTCGGCGATCGGCGTGGAAACCGAGTTGCGCAATATCGATGCGGCGGTGTTCTTCGGAGGCGACCAGTCCAGCCCGGACACGTTCCAGAAGTTCTTTGCCGATATCGAGATGTACACCAACAATTTCGACGGAACCGATCCGGAGAAATACATGGCAAACTGGCTGTGCATCGAAGCACCGACACCTGCCAATCAGTGGCTGGGCAACAACATGCCTCGTTATTGCAATGAGGAGTACGACAAGCTCTCAGCCGAGATGGGCAAGACCGCGGCACTTGATGATCGCGCCAAGCTCGCCATGAAGATGAACGACATGCTCATCGATTATGGTGCGATGATCCCGCTGATCCATCGCGGCGACGTTTCGGCCCATTCTGCAACGCTGATGGGTGTTCGGATGAATAGCTGGGATTCCGAACTTTGGAACGTCGAGGACTGGACGCGCGCCAAGTAAACTCGCTTGAAACAGGGCCCGCGCCGGTCTGGCGCGGGCCTGATCCTCAAGGCGGCTGTTGAAGTGTGCGGTACTAAATACGCACAGAGCGATAAGGGCGCGGGATGCTGAACTACACGCTCAGGCGTTTGATGTTTGCCATACCAACACTGTTGGTGATCAGCTTCATCATTTTTGCGCTGCTCGATCTGGCCCCCAACGACCCGACCGGCAATCTGCCGCTGACAATTCCTCCCGATGTTCGCGAAAAGATCCGTGAAAATCTCGGTCTCGGACAACCATTCCATATTCGCTACCTGAAGTGGCTTCAGCAGTTTTTCGTCAACGAACCGCTGAATGTCATCGAACAGATATTCGGATTTGAGCTCGCAGGCTCGGAAGATCGCCTGCGTGTCAGGTCATGGGCGACCCGCAGCCCCGTTGTCGACCTTATCGTTGAGAGAATGCCCCAGACCCTTTGGGTTGTCGGCATGTCCTACGTAGTCGGAATCCTGATCGCACTGCCGATAGGCATCATCTCCGCCTACAAGCAGTATTCAATCTTCGACCAGATCGGATCATTTGTGTCCATGGTCGGATTTTCCGTCCCGACATTCTTCACAGGGGTGGTTCTTATCGTCATCTTCAGCGTTCAACTGCAGTGGCTGCCCTCCATATACGATACCACCCATGAAGTGACCGACCTTTCGAGCTTCTGGGTGCAGATCAAGCAAATGATCATGCCGGTGATGGTGCTCGCCTTTTTCAATGCGGCACAGTTGAGCCGGTTTGTCCGCGCCTCCATGCTGGACAATCTGAACATGGATTATGTGCGCACTGCCCGCGCAAAGGGCATGTCGGAAACGATTGTGCTTCTCATCCATGTGCTTAGAAACAGCATGATCCCGGTCATCACCGTCATTGCGCTCGGGATTCCGCAGATTTTCTCGGGCGCGATCATCACCGAGCAGATTTTCCGTGTGAACGGCCTGGGCCAGTTGCTGATCATCGGCATCCAGGGCGCCGACATTCCATTGGTCCAGACGCTGACATTCATCTTCGCCGTGTTGATCATCCTGTTCAACCTTGTTGCCGATGTGCTGTACGGCATTCTTGACCCGAGGATTCGTTATGACTGACGACCAGATCACCGGTTCACGGCTCGATGAGGCGCAAAGTCATCAGGCGCGATCTCTGTGGGGTGATGTCTGGAGGCAATATCTAGCGCACAAGGGCGGCGTTGCCGGCGCGGTGATATTTCTCGGAATCATACTGGCCATCGTCATTGGCCCGTTTCTGCATGATATCGATCCGCAATTCCTTGATATCAAATCAAAAAACCAGGGTCCGTCGCTGCAACACCCGATGGGGACCGATAATCTGGGCCGCGACATGTTTGCCCAGGTGCTGGCCGGCGGCCGTATTTCACTTGCGGTTGGTGTGACCGCAATGCTGCTTTCGCTGCTGTTGGGCACGCTCATCGGCGTATTGGCAGGTTTCGTGAAGTGGCTCGATGGCCCCCTGATGCGGTTTACCGATCTGTTCCTTGCCCTGCCGCTTCTGCCTTTGCTGCTGGTCATCATCATGCTGTTTCGCGACACGCTGCGAAACCTGTTCGGACCCGAATCGGGCATTTTCCTGCTGATCGTCTTCGTTATCGGCATTACCAGCTGGATGCAGACTGCGCGGATTGTTCGTGGCGATGTGCTATCGGTAAAGGAGCAGGAGTTCGTACTGGCGGCCCGGTCGATCGGCACCAGGCAACAAAGGATTGTGTCGCGGCACATTCTGCCGAATATCCTGAGCCCTATCATGGTCTCGGCAACGCTTGGCATTGCCAATGCGATCATCACCGAAAGCGCCTTGTCCTTCCTTGGACTGGGCTTTCCATCCGATTTCCCGACCTGGGGCAGGCTTCTCTACGATGGAGTGAACTTTATCGCGATCACGCCGGAACGGGTGATCTGGCCAGGCCTGGCAATCTCGGCAAGCGTGCTGAGCGTCAACTTCATCGGCGATGCGCTGCGCGACGCACTAGACCCCCGCCTAAGGACCTGATTGGCACGGACGACGGCATGCCAGTCTGAAACAATCGGCACGAAAAAGGGCCGGCGATAATCGCCGGCCCATTCGCCGTAACGGATAAAGGATCAGTTGCAGACCCATTTCATATTGTAGAAATTGAACTCGAAGCTCTGCATTGGCACCCAGGCAAATCCGTCCATGCAGTTGGAGAATGCCTGCTGACTGCGCTGTGTCAGCAAGAACACATCCGACTGCTGATCGGCCAGGCGCGCTTGGATATCCTTGTAGATCTGGTTTTGCTTGGCGATGTCGGCGGTGCCGCGGGCAGCTTCGATCATCGCGTCCAGTTCCGGATCCAGCACCCACTCCATCGACGCCCAGGTTCCCTTCGCCTTGGAATGGTACTGGGTGTAGAAGAAGCTGTCGGGTGACGGATAGGTGGCACCGTAGAACACCTCGTTGATTGCCGGTGTCGTCTCGGCTTTGTTGGCCAATTCGGTCATCCGGTTCCAGGGTTCGGGCTTCAAGATCGTGTTGAAGCCGATCTGGTCGAGGTTGGATTTCATCAGCAGTGCAATCTCTTCCTCGAAGGCCAAACCGGCAACGAACATGATCTCGACCGGAATCGGATCATCGCCGGCATATTTGCTTTTCGCCACATGCTCACGCGCAACGTCGAGATTGAACTCCGGCGCAACAAGGTCGTTGTTGTAGGCGTCGGCAAACACGGACGGCATCGGCCCCGCGAGCGGCTCGCCGGGAAGAAGCGCCGAGCGGATTGTGTTGTAGTCGGTCGCGGCAGCGATCGCCCTGCGAATGTTGACATCGTCGGTTGGAGCGACTTGGTGATTGAGTTTCAGGTAGAAATTCGTCGCCGTCGGATATGTGACGATCCGGTAATTCTCCAACTTGCCGATGGAATCGTAGGTTTCCTGCGCTTGCGCATCACTCGACATCGACAGTTCGCCCGAAGCTGCCAGCGCTTTAACGGTCGCTTCTTCGTTGGTGACGACGAAACGCACGGTGTCGATTGCCTGATCGTCCCAGCCGAGATGATAGCCATCATACTTCTTGATGGTCATGTTGGCGCCGCGATTCCAGTTATCCAGCATATAGGCGCCGGCGCCGGCACTGTTATTGGCCAGATAATCCGCCGCCCAGGGATCCGCATCGGTCTTGTTTTGCTCGGCAAGATCGCTGTTGACGACAAACATGATCGGCGTGTTGGTCAGGAACGGCGAATAGACCTTGTTCAGTTTGAATTCGACGGAATCGCCATCAATCGCGGTGACCGAATCCGGTCCGAGAATTCCCTCGAACAGGAAAGCCGGACCTTCGTTCAACGACAACAGGCGTTTCACCGAATAGACGACGTCCTTGGCCTCGACGGGTGATCCATCCTGGAATGTCACGCCGCTCTTCAGATGAAACGTGTATGTCAGTGTGTCGTCTGATACGTCCCAGCTTTCGGCGATCAATGGCAGGATGTTACCCTTGGAATCAAGTGTGGTCAGCGCGTCATAAAGATTCACGCCGGCCATGTATTCCGTGTAGTCATTGATTTTTGCCGGATCGATTGTTCCGAAAATCTGCACAACATTCACCGTTGCGACATTTTCTGCGGCGGCCGATCCTGCGCTCAATGCCAGCCCGGCGCCCAACAAAGCGCCTTGCAGCAACTTGCTTGTTCTTTTCATTTGACCAACTCCCTTTGTTGTTGTGACCGATACCTACGCCCGGTCATTGAGGGCCTCGATTGGCTGATAGTCCAGTTCGTAACCGAAATATCGAGGACCCACCAATTCCAGTCCGTGTTTCGACCGCCATTGACTGTTGCAAGGCAGGCCAAAAACAATGACGCGGAATCCATATCTGATCTGCTCGGTGGTGATCGGTTGACCGGTTTCAAGGTCAAGCAGGCAGATCAAATCAGGTGTCATCGCCATTGGTTCTCCATCGGACCGTCTGGCGATCAGAAACTCATTTTGAAACTCAAGCGTGATGTTCGAGCCGTCGTCGGGGCCCAGGCCGGCAAGAACACACGATCCTTTTGCAAATCCGCCCTCGGTGCGCCTGTCGACATCCTGTACGCGCCCCTCGAACAGGCGGATGCCGTCCAGCTTCTCGGCAAGCGCATCAACCGGATTGCGATTGGCTGATTGTTCAGCTTCGATAATCTGGCCGATCGACTTGATCAGCGACATTGATCCGCGCAGAATTGCCTTCTTGGCTTCTCTCCCGCGCATTGGATAGAGCGCAATCAGTGCCGCTCCCCCCATCTCGACCGTCGCCACGCGGGCGAATTTCTCTGTCGAAAGATTGTCGACTGCGTTGATGACGACGGAATTGCCCTTCTCGTCCGCCATCACCATCGGCGTGGCTTTCAGATCGTGCATGGTTAGCGAGACCATTTGCAGTTCGGGAAATGCGCGGCCCATTCCGTCGCCGTCGACAATCGGCAGGCCGGCAGCCGCGGCAACCGCAACCGGGATGGTCGAATTCAGACCACCGGCTTCGATGCAGAAAATCGCGTCAGCGGTTTTCCCCAGATAGGCTTCCAGCGCCTTCAGGGCGTTACTGGCTTCCGTCCCCTTGGGCAGTTTCTCCAACATCACCGTCGGTGCGCCCATCATCGCAACCGGGATCACCAGCGCGTCATCATCGAGGCTGTCGACATCGACAACCTTTACCGGCCCGTGCTGTTCGATGGCGTTTTCGGCCATCAGCTTGCCGATATAGGGATCGCCGCCGCCACCGGTCCCGAGGAAAGCACCGCCAAGCGCGATATCGGCCATGTCGGCCATTTCGATGATTTTGATCGGTTCAACGCTCATTGAATTCCTCCCGCATGATTGCGACGGGGCAAGGGTGAATAGACAAGATCTGAATAGCCGAAGGCCGCCGGGCCAATCACATCGAGCGCTTCCGGCGAACGCAAAAGGTCATGACAGGGAAGAGCCAGGATTGCGATCCTCTGCCCGTAGCGCAAAACTTCCGTGGTGATCGGCATGCCGGTGTCGGAATCGAGTACGACGATGAGATCGGGTACGCATACTTCCATGTCTCCATCGCGCCGAAACACCAGGAACTCGTTCTGCAGATCGATCAGGCCGGTCTGGCCCTGATAGCCTCCAAATCCTTCGACCCGGACCTCGCCAACCGCAAAGCCACCTTTGAGGTGCCGTTTCAGGTCGACGATCTTCGCGGTCATCAGCAGGCGGCCATCTTCATGATCAAGGATCGCGGCAATGGGATCGCGGTGCTCGCGCTGTGCGTCGAACACCGCTTTTCCGAGCGACCATGCCTGGGTGATGGTGTCCGGGACCGCAAACTTCTTCACGAACTCGCCGCGCATCGGCGACAGTGCGATGCCGGCGGCCGCACCCATGGCGACAACAGAGGCGCGAGCCAGTTTTTCCAGCCAGACCTCGGAAGCCGTGTTGCGGAAGACAACCACATTGCCCTTCTCGTCGGCCATCGCCGAAGGAGACGATTTATGCCCATAGATCGACCATGTGCACATCTGCATTTCCGGAAAAGCCCTGCCCATCCCGTCGCCATCGACAACCGGAATTCCGGCTTGTGCGGCCGTCAGCATGGGCTCCATTGAATTGGCGCCGCCGATCTCAGAGGAGATCGTTGCATCGATTTTCTGTCCAAGTTCCTGTTCGAGCGCTTGCAAGGCCCGCAGACACTCCTCTCCCTGCTCGATCTTCTCGACGCCGACGACCGGAGCGCCGATGCCGCCAAGCGAAACAACGAGCGCGTCATCATCGAGTTCACGCAGCGGAATGACATCGATTCTGCGTCCCTTGCGCAGTTCCTCGCGGCAGCGCAATTTACCGATGTAGGGATTTCCACCCCCGCCGGTGCCCAGAATGCCGGCACCGACCTCAATCGCCTCGAGCTCCGGTTCTCCAACCTGACGCAGACTATCCATCGAGATCACCGACGACCTTGAGGCGGATACGCGTGGCGTTTCCGGGCAGGTAGGCGAGCGGAACATCCTCCTGGTCGAGAAGCTCGATGGATTCCGGTTTTGCGCCCGCCGATATCGCCTTTTCGGTTGCTTCCTTTCGGGCGCTTTCCAGGGCCTCGTCGCGGGAGGTTTTCTCGAGACTGAAAATCCGATCGACTTCACCGCTGATCTGCCCGATCGCAGCGCCCACGGCGTTTGCGACCGCGAAATTTTCCGGCTTGATCACCGGCAGTTCGCCAACCTTGTCGCGGACCAGAATGCTGCCACCGCCAACGGCGAGCACGGGGATTTTTTCCGGTGAAACCCGCATGCGCTCCACCGCGTTGACAATCATTTCATCTATGACGTTGCGAATGGCTTCCAAACGTTGCTTGCCCAAACCGCGGGCGGGTTCTGCGTCACCAATATCGGCAAAACCGAGACCGACAGCGATGTCTGTTGTCGTCAGCGTTTTACCGCCAAACAACATCCCGTCGGTGTGGATCCGGTAACCGACCGATTTGGGACCTACCGTGATCGGATCACCCGCATCGACAATCGAGCCGCCGCCAAGCGCTATGGAGAACACGTCCGGCATGCGGAAATTGGTCCGCACACCGCCAATGTCGACCGATGTGCTGGCCTGGCGCGGGAAACCCTTGATGATGGAACCGACATCGGTCGATGTGCCGCCGATATCGACGACAACCGCGTTTTCCTCACCGGTCAGGAAGGAGGCGCCGCGCATGGAGTTTGTCGGCCCGCTGGCAAAGGTAAGTACCGGATAGGCCTTGACGAATTCCGCTCCCATCAGCGTGCCGTCGTTCTGGGTGATGAAGCACGGGCATTTCAATCCGGCCGATGCCAGGGCACGCCCGAACGCTTCGACGGTTTCCGCGCTCAGACGCCGTAGCGAAGCATTCATGATCGCGGCGTTTTCGCGCTCGAGGATGCCTAAGCGGCCGATCTCGCTCGAAAGCGTGAAGCTGGCATCGGGCAGGCGTTCGGCCAGCACAGCGTGGGCCTTCTGTTCCATTTCGCCATTGACCGGGCTGAATATCGAGCTGATCGCGACCGTATCGATGCCTTGCTTGCCGATTTCGTCGGCGATGCCGCGCAATTCGTCTTCGTCGATCGCCGAAATCTCGCGGCCATCGAATTCATTGCCGCCCTTGGCCATCCAGTAGTGCCCGCCAACCGTATCGCGGATATCTTCTGGCCAATCGACCATCGGCGGCAGGCATTCGGCCGCCGGCAGGCACAATCGTACTGCGGCCGTCTTGGACAGGCGACGACGTTCGACGACGGCATTGGTAAAATGAGTTGTCCCGATCATGACGGCGCCGATCTGGTCTGCGCCGATACCACTTTCATCCAGGACTTGTTTCAGGCTCGCAACAATCCCGCCGGTCACGTCTTCGGTGGTCGGCGACTTTACACCGAGCACGAGCGTGTTGCCGTCCATGACCACGGCATCCGTGTTGGTGCCGCCAACATCAATACCTATTCGATACATTCGTTCTTCCTCAATTAAGCGTTGTCGTTGATGACAGGACCGCCTGGCGCTCCCCGGCATCCACGGTGGGTTTCTGGGCCGCTTCCTCGTCGGTCAGGACAGGGATCGAACTGAGCAGTGCCCGGGTGTAGATGTGTTGCGGATTGGCAAACACCTCAGGTGTATTGCCCTGCTCGCAGATTTCGCCGCGAAACATGACCGCGACGCGATTGCAGAAATTGCGCATGAGACTGAGATCATGGCTGATGAAAACGTAGGTCAGTTCCAGTTCTTCGCGCAGGCGCTTCAGCAGATCGATCACCACGTTCTGGATGAGCACGTCCAAAGCCGACGTGGGCTCGTCGAGCACAAGGATTTTTGGATTGACCGAAAGCGCGCGGGCGATCGCTACCCGCTGTTTCTGGCCACCTGACAGCTCATGCGGATACATTGAAGCATATCGCGCCGGCAGATCGACCAGTTCGAGCAGCTCGTCAATTCTCGATTTGATATCGGCCTTATTGTAGCCGGCAAACAATAACGGAACCGACAGCTGATCGGCAACGGAGCGCTTGGGATTTAGGGATGAACCGGGATTTTGATAGACGATCTGGACAAGCCGGCGAAAATCCTTGGTGCCAGCCATCTCCTTGACCGATTTGCCATCGATCAGAATGTCACCGCTGGTCGGACTGAACAGGCCGAGCATGATCTTGGCCAGTGTCGTCTTGCCCGAACCGGATTCACCGGCAATCCCAAAAATATCACCGCGATTGATTGACAGATCGACATGGTTCACAGCGCGGCTTACACCGATCTGCCGGTTGAGCAGACCGCTTCGCAAAGGAAAATCCTTGCAAACATCATTGACCTGGATAGCCGGTCCATTGACGCCGTCATGAACAACATCGGTCACACTCGGACCATACAGCGGAGGCACAGCGTCCATCAGGCTCCGGGTGTATTCGTGTTCCGGTTTTCTGAAGATCGTCTGACGATCGCCGCTTTCGACTATGCGGCCACGCTCCATGACGTAGACCCTGTCGGCCATTTCGCGAACCACGCCGAGATTGTGGGTGATCAGCATGAGCGACATGCCGGTTTCGTCGACCAGCTTGTTCAATAGAACCAGTATTTCCTGTTGGGTTGTGACATCGAGTGCGGTTCCAGGCTCATCGGCAATGAGAAGCCTGGGATTGTTCAACAGCGCCATGCCGATCAGCACGCGCTGGCGCATGCCGCCGGACAGCATGATCGGATAGGCCTGGCAGATGCGCTCCGGATCGGATAACTGGACGCCGCGGAGCACCTCGAAGATACGTTCGCCGCGCTCGGTCTTGTTGCGCGTTATGCCAAGCCTGACATCGGCGAACCTGACGATATCGTCCATCTGCCTGCCGATTGTCAGCAGCGGATTAAACGACAGCAACGGATCCTGCAGAACGATGGAAATCCCGGTTCCCTTCAACCGGTTGCGCGCCCGCTTGTCGAGCGTCAGTAGTTCAGTGCCCTCGAACCTGATGGAACCGCCGTCAATTGTAGCCGGGGGCATCGGAAGGGTTCCGATGATCGCCCGCATCGTCACCGTCTTTCCCGAGCCGGACTGACCGATCAACGAAACCCGTTCTCCCTGTCCGACCCGCATGGAAACGTCATGCAGTATCTGGCTGCGCTGGCCGTAGGTGGTGAATGATATGTCGAGGCCGGATATATCGAGGATGGGATTGCTCATCACAGCTCCACATCCATCATGTCGCGCAGGCCGTCGCCGAGCAGGTTAAAGCCCAGGATCGCATAGAGGATTGCAAGGCCTGGCATGAGCGCCTCCCACCAGAACTCCGGAAGGTACTCCGAACCGGTGGAAACCATGGTGCCCAAATCGGGAGTTGGCGGCTGGACGCCCAATCCCAAGAAAGACAATGCCGCACCGAACAAGATGACGAATCCGGCATCGAGCGAAATCTTCACCGATATTGCCGACACGCAGTTCGGCAGAAGTTCGCGGAACATGATGTGGAAGTGGCTGGCGCCGGCGACCTTTGCCGCCTCCACATAGTCCTCGGTCATCTGCGCCTTGACGATGCGGTAGATCAGGCGCGTGTGCCAGGTCCACCACAACAGCGTGATCGCGATCATGGCGTTGATCAAATTGGGAGACAACACTGCCGTTATCGCCAGTGCCATTGCCAGGGGTGGGATCGCCAGCATGATGTCTGTGAATCGCATGATGATGAATTCGACCTTGCCGCCGAAATAACCGGCCGCCAGGCCGAGGCAGACACCGAAGGGCACGGCGACACCCAGAACCCCGATTACCAGACCCAGCGAGACGCGATAGCCGTAGACGACCCGGCTGAATATATCACGCCCGACATTGTCGGTTCCAAACAGGAATTCCCAGCTTGGCGGCGAATGCCGGTTGATGAAGTCGACATGGGCGCCGGCCGATTGCGGTGAAGTCGCGATGTAGGGCGCGAAAATCGCCGCGATAAATACCGACAGGACAATGGCAGACCCGACCAACGCCGACGGATTGCGGCTGAAACGGTACCAGGCCATCTGCCGGCTTGTCAGCGTGCGGTGCTGGCGCATGTCATCAAACTGGGCGGTCATGTCGACTGCTCTCCGCGTATCCGGTGGCGCGGGTCGATGAGGCCGAGCAACATATCGATGGTGAGATTGGCAATGACGAAGAATACACCCGATACCAACACCACGCCGATGACGGCATTGAGATCCTTCTGCAGGATGGTCCGCACTCCGTAGCTGGCAATGCCGGGCCACGAAAACACGAACTCGACTATGAAGGCGTTGCCGATCAGCGAGGCAAATTCGAGGCCGAGAATTGTCAGTGGCGCCACGCTGGCCACCCGCAACATGTAACGCAGCGTGACAACGCGTTCCGGAATACCATAGGCGCGAGCCGCCTCGATGAAATCGCGCGACCCGACATCGATCATGGATGATCGGGTAATACGCATCACCTGACCGATACCGGCGGCGGCAAGTGCCGTGGCCGGCAAACAAATGTAGCGCAGCGCATCAAAAAAGACATCCGGCCGCCCGGACAGAAGGGAATCAAGCAATAGCAGACCGGTGATCGAAGCCTGGAAATCCATCGTCGGGCTAAGCCGTCCGGTGACCGGAAAGAAAGTGAGATAATAACTGGCCAAAAGCTGAAGGATTATCGCCAACACAAAACCAGGCGTGACGACGCCGATCAGCGACACGATGCGGGTGACGTTGTCCACCCAGCTATCGCGATAATAGGCGGCCAGAACACCCAGCGGAATCGAGATGATGATCTGCAGCAGGATCGTCGCCAGAACCAGTTCGAATGTCGCCGGCAATGCCTGCAAGATATCGTCCATGACGGGACGGCTGGTCAGCAGCGACTTTCCAAGGTCGCCTTGCGCAAGACCGGAAAGATAGTTCCACAGCTGTATGTAGAACGGATCATTGAGACCCATTTCCTGGCGCAGTTCTTCCACCTGGGCTGCGGTTGCAAGCGGACCAAGCGCAATGCGTGCCGGATCTCCGGGGACGATTCGCGCTATGACGAAAATCATCACCGCGAGCCCCAGAAGTACCATCAAAAGCGAGATTGCCCGCTTTGTCAGATAGAACGCCATCCCTAACTCTCCCAGACTGCATGCTGGCAGATGGCGGATCGATTACCGAATCCTAATTGGTATAAATTCAGATAAATGAGTATAGTTTTTCTAAAAAATCGTATTATTTTCTGTTATTTCAATAAGTTGACCACGTTTATCGGCTTGAAATTGTGTTAACAGGCGACCAATGTGGTATTTGATCGCCGCTTCGGAAAGCCCCAATTTGCGCGCGATCTGCTTGTTGCTGGCACCATCGCGCAGGGCCGACAGCACCCGCAACTGTTGTGCGGTAACTCCCCTGTCTGAAAGCGGTGTCGGCGCCAGATAACTGCTGCGGACAATGTTGTGAATCCGCTTGGCCATTCGACCTAGCTGGATATGTCCGCGAGCGAACTTGCCGGTTGCCAGGTAGGAAGACACACCAACAACGGCTTCGCGATGTTCGAGAAACGGGCCGATCAATCCTTCATGCACCGCCAAACGCATCGCGTTTTGCACGTGACGTCGTTGCCGCGCCTTGTCGCGCTCCTCTTTGGCCTCCGATGCCCTGATCAACTCACCGACGACGGCAAATCTCGGGGCCGCTGCCATTTCCGGGGCCGGAGGCATAGCGGTTACATCATTGTCGAGTTTACCCAGCATCCCGGCCAGAACAATCGATCCGGTTGCGCCGACAAGGCTTTGATTTGCAGGGGCGTTTGCCACATACCTCAAAGCGTGTTCGGTACGACCGTCGAGCAATTCAACCGCCGCGGCAATAATATCCAGGGCCTCGGAAAACTCGCCATGCCGGCGATTGAAATCAATCTGGCATTGGGAAAGAAACGCGAGTGCCGGTTGGAGGCCGGCTGTGAAATAGATCGATAACGCGCCGGTACGGCATACTTCATTGAAGATTTCCGCCCAGCTGTCACCGTTCACCAGTGCCTGTCGCAATGTCACGAGTCTTGATACTTCCGGAACGTACTGCCCGGTTTCCCAAGCGATGGCGCTTTCGATGATTTCCAGAAATGTCGCGCTGGTTGCGTGAGCAACTTCGTCTTCCTGGACCAATGCCTCGGCCATCCGCAATTCGCGCCTTGCGTTGTGGAGCCTCCCTTCCAATAGGGAAATGTGGGAAAGATGCAGGTGAATATAGAATTCGAGGCTTGGATTCCTGGCCTGGCGGTAACTTTCTATCGAGCGAAGTGCGACATTCCTTGCCTGTTTGAGCAAGTTGAGCCGCACCAAAATGATGACCATGCAATTGTAATAAAGGCCGTCCTGCAGCGGATCGCCGACTGGAAGCAGGCCTTCCATCTGCCGCCAGCGGGTGAGCTGCTGTTCGGTAACCGGTTCTCCGGTGTGAATGAACACTGCCAGTTCGATCATCTCCCTGACAAAGGCGGAATTGAAACTGCTGCTTTTGTCCTGAAGAATGGCGTTGGCGCGGCGGGCTCTGCCGGCTTTGACCAGAGCAAAGCAGTGGCACGACAGCAGCGTCTGCTGTTCGTAGAGCGCATGTTCGGGTGCTGCTGCAACCAGTGCGTTGAGCGCTTCGTAGCCATGGATGAAGCCGAAATAGGGACCGCCATTGGTATCGATCAGCGCAACGGCTTCATCGATTCTTCCACCGGACAACAACCGGATAATCTGATCGGTCGGCGCTTTCATGGAACGATCCAGGTTGGCGATACTCCCGAAATGGGCGTTTTGAAAGCTAGTTGAAAATACGGCCGGCGTCGAATTCCGCTAACGGTGTTCGTTTCGCGATGTCATTCGACCGCAACACGGCAGCTACCAAAAGCGAGCAAATCGAATTGCCATTCCTGGCTTATCATCACATCATGGAAACAAACATGGATATGAATTGGTGGAGCCAAGGGGAGTCGAACCCCTGACCTCTTGAATGCCATTCAAGCGCTCTCCCAACTGAGCTATGGCCCCACACAACGGTCGGCGACCGGATAAGAGGTCGAGCGGCGATCTACAGCCCGCCGAAGGCGGCTTTAGCGAACGCCCGCGGCAATATCAAGGAAATTCCATAGCGACGCATCTACCGCGCCGCCAACGCGGTTTGTATGCCTCAACTCTCGTCGTCGTCGGTGCCTACCTTGATGATTCCCGTCACATCGTCGTCATCATCGTCATCATCAGGCGCCAGGAACGTGTCGTCCTCTTCGCCGTCATCATCAAGGTCGATAACATCGTCATCCGAATCGTCGTCGACATTTGGATCGGCTGGAACATCTTCCGCAACGGTCTCTTCTTCTTCCGCCTCTTCCAATGACACGACTTCCGCGTCGGTGCTGTCATCTGACTCGGTCTCGGCTTCCTCAACCTTCGGCTCTTCCTTTTCCTCGACCTTGGTTTCGGCCTCGAAGAAAGTCAGAGGATAACTCTTACCGGTATAGGGCGAAACGATCGGGTCCTTGTTCAGGTCGTAGAACTTCTGCCCGGTTTCCGGGTCGACGCGTTTGGTTCCAAGTTTCGGTTTTGCCATTATCTATGCCTCGTTCGATTCTGCGCCGGGATAAGCTAGTACAAACGAACCACAACTCAGTTCCGGCGTGAAAATTCTCGGACCCATTATCTTCATGAAGGTTCGGAGGTCAAAGCCTTATCTGGCTCTTAGCGCAAGCAAGCTCGGCAGACATCCCCCAAACGGGGATGACCCCCTTGCAAAGCCATGCTAGAGGCATTTTCGCAATCGACGGAACAACGCCGCCGATCGTGACAACACCAACGCCTCCAGAAATGACGGGCCGCCACAAATGGGCCATAGCCTTCGAGCCAACGCCGCAAAATCAACGCGCTCATCTGCGTTAACGGGCCGGGTGCGCGTACCCGGGGACAAGTCTATATCACATCGGGCGTTGATGTTCGGTGGACTGGCCTGCGGAGAAACACGCATATCCGGCCTGTTGGAAGGTGAAGACGTGCTAGCTACGGGCCGCGCAATGCAGGCCATGGGCGTCCAAATCAGCCGGGAAGGCGATCGCTGGACCGTCGCTGGAACCGGTAATGGCTGT
This sequence comes from Rhizobiaceae bacterium, assembly GCA_963669285.2. Lineage (GTDB taxonomy): Bacteria > Pseudomonadota > Alphaproteobacteria > Rhizobiales > Rhizobiaceae > JAWKWH01. Next base: position 394,080 of record CAXXSI010000014.1, read on the forward strand.
TTGCTGGAGCCGGAAGAGGCACTCGATTTCGGCAATGCCGGCACCGGCTGCCGGCTCACCATGGGCCTCGCCGGTGTCTACAACATGAAGACAACATTTACCGGCGACGCTTCACTGCAGAGCCGGCCCATGGGACGCGTGCTCAATCCGTTAAGGCAGATGGGCGTTCAGGTGGAGGCCACCGACGGCGACCGGCTGCCGTTGACCCTGCACGGTCCGAAAGTTGCCGCGCCAATAGACTACCGGGTCCCCATGCCGTCCGCACAAGTCAAATCTGCTGTGCTGCTGGCTGGCCTGAACACGCCGGGTGTAACCACTGTGACGGAAGCGGTCATGACACGGGACCACACCGAAAAGATGCTGGCGGGATTTGGTGCCGAGTTGGAAGTCACAACCGCCTCCAACGGCGAACGCCGGATCAGCCTGCAAGGTCAGGGGCAGCTGCAGGGGCAGAATGTCGAAGTGCCGGGCGATCCCTCTTCGGCTGCATTTCCCATTGTTGCCGCGCTGATCGTACCGGGTTCGGATATCGTGATCGAGAATGTGCTGATGAATCCGACCCGCACCGGATTGATCACAACGCTGGTCGAGATGGGCGGGAACATAGAGATATTAGAGAACCGCAAGTCCGGTGGTGAGGATATCGCGGATTTGCGGGTCAGGCATTCCGAACTGAAAGGTGTTGCCGTTCCGGCCGATCGTGCACCGTCGATGATCGATGAGTATCCCATTCTCTCAATCGCAGCTTGCTTCGCCGAGGGCGAAACCCGGATGGACGGTCTGGAAGAGTTGCGCGTCAAGGAGAGCGACCGGCTGGCGGCAGTTGCACGCGGACTGGAGGCCAACGGAGTCGACTGCACCGAGGCGCAGGCATCCCTGACGGTGCGCGGCCGTGTTGACGGCAAGGGCCTAGGCAGCGTATCCGAGAACGCCGTCGTTGCCACCCATCTCGATCACCGCATTGCGATGAGTTTCTTGGTTATGGGCATGGCGGCGGAACATGGAACCAGGATCGACGATGCGGCAATGATTGCCACGAGTTTCCCGAATTTCGTCGAATTGATGAACGGTCTGGGGGCGGAGATTTCCTGATGGTTTCGATCGCCATCGACGGACCAGCCGCCTCCGGCAAAGGCACTCTGGCGCGCCGGCTTGCCGCCGAATACGGCTTTCATCACCTGGATACCGGCTTGACCTACCGGGCAGTAGCAAAGGCGCTGCTTGACAGCGGAGAACCGTTGAACGATGAGATGACGGCTACATCGGCCGCAAGGCAAGTCGATCTGGGCAATCTTGATCGTGCCACTTTGTCTTCCCATGCAATTGGAGAGGCGGCTTCGAAGATTGCCGTCATGCCGGCGGTTCGGCGTATCCTGGTCGAGAAACAGCGGCAATTCGCCAAAACGGAACCGGGTGCGATCCTCGACGGGCGCGATATCGGCACAGTCGTTTGCCCGGATGCGGCGGTCAAGCTCTATGTGACCGCCTCTCCGGAAGTGCGCGCGGCGCGGCGGCATGCGGAAATTGCCACGAGGGGAGGTGAGGCAAGTTTCAACGAGATTCTTGCCGATATCAAAACCCGTGATGCCCGCGATATGGAGCGCGCTGATTCGCCGCTGAAACCTGCAGCAGGTGCACACTTGCTAGATACGAGCGAAATGGATATAGAAACCGCGTTCCAGGCAGCAAAAGCTCTGATAGAGCAAAAACTGCCGGATCGAGCATTGAAGGACTGAAACCACAAGTCCGCCGCCGCTTTCCAGCGCCAATCAGGCATAGCGAGTATGCCAATACAGGCCCAGCGGGCCGGGAAAGCGAATGACGGACTGACGCAACACAAACCCAGGCGCTATCGCCGCGCGTATCTGCGGCATCCATCAGGAGAAAAAATGTCACAATCCAATCCGTCGCGCGACGAGTTCGCCGCGCTGCTTGACGAAAGTTTTTCTGCAGATCATTCCGCCGAAGGCTCCGTCGTCAAGGGTACTATTACGGCCATCGAAAAAGACATGGCCATTGTCGATGTGGGTCTCAAAGTCGAGGGCCGCGTCGCGTTGAAGGAATTTGGCGCCGCCGCCAAGGATGGCTCGCTTAATGTCGGCGATGAAGTCGAAGTCTATGTAGAGCGCATCGAGAATGCGCTCGGTGAAGCCATGCTGTCGCGCGAAAAAGCGCGCCGTGAGGAAAGCTGGGTCCAGCTTGAAGCGAAATTCGAAGCGGGTGAGCGGGTAGAAGGTATCATCTTTAATCAGGTCAAAGGCGGATTTACCGTCGATCTCGACGGTGCGGTCGCGTTTTTGCCGCGCAGCCAGGTGGATATTCGCCCCATTCGCGATGTCACACCGCTGATGCATAACCCGCAGCCATTCGAGATTCTGAAGATGGACAAGCGCCGCGGCAACATCGTCGTTTCGCGCCGCACGGTCCTCGAAGAGAGCCGCGCTGAACAACGGTCTGAAATCGTCCAGAACCTCGAAGAAGGCCAGGTTGTCGAGGGTGTCGTCAAAAACATCACCGACTACGGCGCATTCGTTGATCTCGGCGGCATCGATGGCCTGCTACACGTCACCGACATGGCATGGCGCCGCGTCAACCATCCGACCGAGATCTTGAACATCGGTCAGACGGTCAAGGTTCAGATCATTCGCATCAACCAGGAAACCCACCGTATTTCGCTCGGCATGAAACAGCTCGAGGCTGATCCGTGGGGCGATATCGGCGGCAAGTATCCGCTTGGCAAGAAAATCACCGGTACCGTCACCAACATCACCGACTATGGTGCCTTCGTCGAGCTGGAGCCGGGTATCGAAGGCCTTATCCACGTCTCGGAGATGTCCTGGACCAAGAAGAACGTCCATCCCGGCAAGATCCTGTCAACAACCCAGGAGGTCGAAGTCGTCGTACTCGAAGTCGATCCGCAGAAGCGCCGTATCTCTCTTGGTCTGAAACAGACCCTGGAAAATCCTTGGGAGGCGTTCGCAACGACCTTCAAACCCGGGACGATTGTCGAGGGCGAGGTCAAGAACAAGACCGAGTTCGGACTGTTCGTCGGCCTGGAAGGGGATGTCGATGGCATGGTTCATCTGTCGGACCTCGACTGGAACCGCCCTGGCGAACAGGTCATCGAAGAGTATGAGAAGGGTATGATGGTCAAGGCCAAAGTGCTCGACGTTGATATCGACAAGGAACGCATTTCGCTGGGCATCAAGCAGCTTGCCGGCGATGGCGACGGAGCCTCGGGTGGCGAGTTGCGCAAGAATGCGGTCGTGACCTGCGAAGTGACCGACGTCAAGGAAGGTGGCCTCGAAGTCAAACTGGTGGAAACCGGTATCGACTCGTTCATCAAGCGCGCCGACCTCAGCCGCGATCGTGGCGAGCAGCGCCCTGAACGCTTCTCCGTCGGTCAGAAGGTCGATGGGCGCATAATCCAGTTCGACAAGAAGAGCGGCAAAATCGCGGTGTCGATCAAGGCGCTCGAAATTGCCGAGGAAAAAGAAGCGGTTGCTCAGTACGGATCGACCGATTCCGGTGCGTCTCTTGGCGATATCCTCGGTGCTGCCCTCAAAAAGCAGGACGGCGAGGAATAGTCTGCGACAAAGGCTGGGGAACAGCCTTTCCAACGAAAAAGGCCGCAGGATCATATCCTGCGGCCTTTTTTTTAATACGCGCCGTGGCGCGGTTATGTCGTGCCTTAGAACAGTTTTGACCCATTCATAGTCAATCCTGCTCTAGTGTTTCAGCGTGCTGCCCGGCAGATCCGGCGAGATCGTAGACTCGCCCTCACGCGGCGTGCGTGACGCGGCTTCCAACTTCGCCCGCATATCCGCGATCTGCTCTTCGGCGGCCTTGTACATGGCCTGAAACTGCGCCAAACGCTGGTTTTCGGCCGAAAGGCTCTTGATCGAATTCTTCAATTCCTCGTTTTGCTGCTTCTGATAGTCCAAACCCATCAGATCGGACATGTAGCGCAGATTGACTTCGGAAAGATTCGCGGTTTTCGCCGAAAGCTCGCGTTTGACTGAATCCAATTCGCGGCGCGCGCTGTCGAGTTCGGCGCGAACGGTCATCTTCTCGCGCTCGGCATTTTGCGCCGCGTGTTTTGATTCGGTCAGTTGGTCATGCAATTCGCGTTCTGACTGTTCAAACAGCCGCAGGCGCGATTCGAGATTATTGAGTTCGGAACGCTGCGCATAAAGTTCGCCGCGCAGCCGGTTGGCCATCTCGTTGCTTTCTTCCTCCAGGCGCGACTTTTCCGAGCCGATCGCATCGAGGCGCGTTTTGAGATCGGCTCGCTCTTTTTGAAGTCGAGCGGTTTCACGCTTCGCCGTCTCATATTCGCTGGTCATGGACTGGTAACGCCGGGTTTCGGCGTCAAACCGGTTCACGATTTCATCGTAGCGCCGACGAACTTCCGATTCCTGTTTGAGCGATTTGCTCAGATCCGCGGCGAGGATCGAATTGCGTTCACGAATGGATTCGTTTTCGTGCTCGAGCTTCGCTGTGCTCTCGTTGGCCTGGACAACGGTAACGTTGGCCTTTTCCAGTTCCTTTTCCACGCGCACGAGGTTTTCTTCGGCCACCGCAAGCGCCGATCGACCATCGCTGAGACGCTTGCGCGCCATCTCCAGCTCGGATGACAACTCGGCTTCGCGTATCTTCATCGCCTCCAGCATCGCTTCCTTCTCGGAAACGGCTGTCTCGATAACTTTTACCTGCCTGTCCTTGCGCAAATTGTCGTCGGACAGTTTCGAGTTGTCATGCTCGAGGATCGCGTTGCGGTGAAATTCCGATTCAATGGACGGCAGAAATGCCCCGGTTTCATGCAGATTGGTCCGGGCCTTGTTCAGAGATTCGGTGAGCGCCTCGATTCCGCCGACAATGTCTCGAAAGTCAGTATGGAACTTTTCGAATTCATGCATGCGCGGGCTTTTTATCGGTGCAGGATCGGACGGCGAAACAACCGGTGCCGTTGCCAACAGGTCCTCATCAGACACTGAAGATCCTGAGACCTCAGTCGTAGCGGTTTCCGGCGCTACGTCGGAAATCAGATCGTCGCTATCCAGCTCCAGCTCGATTTCAGAGCCGGATTCCGCATCTTCGGTCACATCTTCTTTGCTATTCCGCGAGAAACGCGAAAAAATACCCATGTGTGTCTCCTAAGCCCTCGTTTGCGAGACAAATCAGACTAGCAATTTACTCAAGACACCCCATGCCCCGCGGCCAAATTAGATTATATGCAAGACGGCCACAACTGATTTCTTGAATCGAGTGTCCGCCTTTCATTAGTTGTTGATTCAATACACTTTTCTCCAACGCGTTTGCCAGCCTGCTGCGCGAATCAATCTCGTCGCGAGCATTCACTCAGAATCAATTACAAATCACTAATTTCGAAGAAACTTTAGGTGGGTGCTCGATGTAAAGCGGTTCATCATTGGATGGCCCACTTCAGGTCCAGGACTCGCAAACACGGTCAAAAGGGCTCTAGGCGGCCGTGCGCTGGCCGGATTCCGTTCCAGGCGCCAGGGAAACCGTCAAGCCGTCGAGATGCTCGGTCATGATCAACTGGCACGACAGCCGCGAGGAGCAATTGACATCGAATGCCTCGTCCAGGCTGTCAACTTCTTCATCCAATGCCGGAGCCAGGCGGTCCTTCCAATCCGGGGCAACATGAACATGGCATGTGGCACAGGCACATGCTCCGCCACACTCCGCCTTGATATCCACCCCCCAGTCGCGGATGATTTCCATGACACGGAAACCCTCGAGCGCTTCCAGCCGGTGGTAAACGCCCTGCCGGTCAATTACGTTGATATGCATGTCGGTCAGGCGGCCTTGAGTTTCTTCTGCAGGCTTGTCGACGAGGTCGTATACTGGAAAACAATACGTTCGCCTGGGCTGACAATGCGTTTGGCCGCTTGAGCCATCAGGGCAACCTCGTGGAATCCGGATAAAATCAGCTTCAGTTTGCCCGGATAGGTGTTGATGTCACCGACCGCAAAGATGCCGGGTTCGGAGGTTTCGAATTTCTCGGTGTCCACCGGAATCAGGTTCTGTTCCAGGTTGAGGCCCCACTCAGCGACGGGTCCGAGCTTCATGGTCAGACCAAAGAACGGCAACATCCGCGACGTGGTAACCTGGCGTTCGCCGTCTGCCGTCTTCACGATAGCCTGGGAGAGCAGTCCATTTTCGCCGTGCAGGCCGGAAACCTGGCCTTGGATGAAGTCGAGCTTGCCTTCTTTCTGCAGCGCCCACATTTTGTTGACGCTGTCGGGCGCTGCGCGAAACTCGGGCCGGCGGTGAACCAAGGTTATCGATTTTGCTACCTTGTGAAGATTGAGGGTCCAGTCGAGTGCCGAGTCACCGCCGCCGACAATCAAAACGTCCTCGTCGCGAAACGCTTCCATCTGGCGCACTGCATAGAAAACCGACTTGCCTTCATATTCTTCGATGCTCGGGATCGGCGGACGCTTGGGCTGGAACGACCCACCACCTGCCGCCACGACCACAACCTTGGCCACGAATGTCTTGTCCAAGTCTGTCGTGACCTCGAACAAATCGTCTTCGCGACGCGTCAGGCCGGTCACCATCTCGCCATAGTGAAACTGAGGATCAAACGGCGAAATCTGCCGCAGCAGATTATCGGTCAATTCCTGCCCGGATATCTCCGGAATGCCGGGAATGTCGTAGATCGGCTTTTCGGGATAAAGCTCGGCACATTGGCCGCCGGGCCTGTCCAGGATGTCGATCAAATGGCAACGCATATCAAGCAGGCCCAGTTCAAAAACGGCGAACAGCCCGACCGGCCCCGCGCCAATGATTACGACATCCGTTTCAATAGCATCTGACATCAAGAAATCCTCGATCTGTTTCAGGCCGGCACGCGCCGCCACGAATAGGTTTCCGCCTGGCCGCTGGCGCCAGCGGCAGGCTGATAGTGACCCGGAAGACCGCCTATGCGCCCTTCCTCCAGTCGCTTCAAGGCCGTTTCATTCACTACGGCAAATTCGTTGATTCCGGTTCGCAGCATATGCGGAATCTGGTCGATCAGAACTTCACCCGTCGCCCGGATTATGCCGCCATAACCGTAACGGCTGCGAAGCAATTGTGCCTTGGAGAAACTCCGCCCGTCGGCGAATGCCGGAAATGCCAATGCCACGATCGGAAGAATATCAAGATAAGCCGCAATTTCCCGCAATTCATCGCCGGGCAGCAGCTCCACACCAATCAACCCGCCTTTGCTTTTTCGTGTCTCTTCATCCAGCGACAAATAAACCGCAAGTGGAAGGATGACCGGTTGATCCAAATCAAAAGATTCCGAATGCAGCCAATTGTCATCACAGAACCCTTCCGGCGACCAGATCTTTGGTGCCGGGTTGTTTTCAACTTGTTCCATTTCAACCTACTCCGATTTCTCCGGGCGGGCGCCGCACAACGCCGTCTGCCGTGAGATGGATCCCACATTCGGTTTTTGCAAGGCCGGCCCAGCGTCCAGATCTGGCGGATTCACCCGGATTGACGGGCGCCGTGCACGGCTGGCATCCGATAGACAAATATCCCTTGGCAACCAACGGATGCTTGCGTAATTCATTTGTATACAAATAACTTTTGATATCCAGCGGCGTCAAGTGGGCAAGCGGATTAATGCGAATTCGATGCCCAATGGCCTCGAACACCGGCAGCTGTTTGCGCGTTCCGGACTGAAAGCGTTTGCGGCCGTTGAACCATGCACCATATGGCTCAACTGCACGGTTCATCGGTTCCACTTTTCGTATGGCGCAGCAGGCGTCGGCATCGCGGGTGTGGAGATCTCCTTCGGGATCGTCGGTTGCGATCACAGCTCGATCAGGAGAAATAATCCTCAGATCGGTCAATCCCAAATCGCCGATCAGTGAATCGCGAAATTCGATCGTTTCGGCAAAGTGCTTTCCCGTATCAAGAAACAGGACCGGCAATGTCGGATCGATTTCCGAAATCATATGCAGCAGCACGGCCGAATCGGCGCCAAAGGACGAGACGGTTGCGATTTGCTCCGGGAAAAACCGGTCAATCGCCAGTTCGATGATCAATTCCGATTCCAGCCGGCCATAGCGGCTATCAAGCGCGGAGGCCTGATCGATTGCAGCCTGAGCCGCCTCAGGCAGCCTTTGATTCACCACCATAAAGCGCCTCCTTGAACGGCGCCGCTCCCAGCCGTCGATAGGTTTCGATAAAGCTTTCCGACTTGCCGCTTCGCAGGCGAAGGTAGGTGTCGACGACGATCTCGATTGCGTCGGTGATTTCTTCGGGACCGAAACCGCGGCCAACGATCTGGCCGATCGAGGTATTTTCGTCAGCCGATCCGCCGAGGGTGATCTGATACAGTTCCGCGCCCTTCTTCTCGACACCCAGAATGCCGATATGCCCGACGTGGTGGTGGCCACAGGCATTGATGCAGCCGGAAATTTTCAACTTCAGATCACCGATGTCCTCCTGGCGGGTACGCTCGGCGAAACGGCGCGAAATCTCCTGTGCGATCGGGATCGACCTGGCGTTGGCAAGCGCGCAGTAATCAAGCCCTGGGCAGGCGATAATATCCGTTACGAAACCGACATTCGCAGTCGCCAAGCCAATATCGCGCAGCCGATCGTAAACGGCTTTCAGATCGGCTCTGGCAACATGCGGCAACACCAGATTCTGCTCGTGGCTGACACGAATTTCGTCATGAGCATATTCCTCGGCAATCGCCGCTACAGCATCCATCTGCTCGGCGGTGGCGTCACCCGGTGCCTCGCCAACGCCTTTCAGCGAAATTGTCGCGATTGCATAGTCCTGGTGATGGTGATCGTCGACGTTCCGGTTCACCCACGCCGCAAATCCCGTGTCCGACTTTGTAGCCGTGACCAGTGATGAGCGTCCTTCCGGGCGATCCTGTAGCAAGGGTGGTGCGAAATAGGCGTCGATTGCGCGTATATCGCTTTCGGGCAGCTTTAACTCGCCATCGCGCAGTGCCGTAAACTCGGCTTCCACTTGAGCGGTCAGTTCCTCGGTGCCCGTCTCATTAACCAGGATCTTGATGCGCGCCTTGTATTTGTTGTCGCGGCGGCCGTAGAGATTGTACACGCGAAGGATCGCGGTGCAGTATGACAGGAGATCACGTTCCGGCAGGAAATCGCGGATTTTCTTGGCGATGATCGGCGTGCGGCCCTGACCGCCGCCAACATAAACGGCAAAGCCCAATTCACCATCAACGTTCCGCTTCAAATGCAGTCCGATATCGTGAACCTGGATGGCAGCGCGATCGCGATCAGAACCGGTGACCGCTATCTTGAACTTGCGGGGAAGATAGGAAAACTCAGGATGCACGGATGACCATTGCCGCAGGATCTCTGCATAGGGCCTGGGATCTGCCACTTCATCAGCAGCGGCGCCGGCAAAATGGTCGGCGGTGACGTTTCGGATGCAATTGCCGCTCGTCTGAATGGCATGCATTTCCACCGCCGCCAGATCATCGAGAATATCGGGCGTGTCCGACAATGCCGGCCAGTTATACTGGATATTCTGACGGGTGGTGAAATGCCCGTATCCGCGGTCATATTTGCGCGCGATATGGGCAAGCATGCGCATCTGGCGACTGTTGAGCGTACCGTAGGGGATGGCCACCCTAAGCATGTAGGCGTGAAGCTGCAGATACACCCCGTTCATCAGCCGCAACGGCTTGAACTGGTCCTCAGTGATCTCGCCAGCCACTCGCCTGTCGACCTGATCGCGATAATCAGCGACACGAGCGGACACGAATGCGTGGTCAAATTCGTCGTAGCGGTACATCAGAGCAGTCCTTGCTGAAGCGGAATAAGCCGACAGCGCACTCAGGCGGCGACAGCTATCGGCGCGGCCGCCTGCTTGCCGAGGTCAAGGCGATTTGTCGGACCGGCGGCACGAATGCGCTCGCGAAGCCGCAGCGGTACCGGCACTCCGTCAATCAACTCGATGTCGATCAGATTAACGTCGACGACCTCATTCTTCAAAAAGGCTGCGTGACCGGCACGCTCAAGTTTTTCCTGTGCAGGCCCGTCGCCGGCAATTTCCGCACGATGGATCGTTTCTGCCCAGGAATGATCGCTGCTCAGCCAAACGGCTTCGCCGTCGTTCAGGCGGTTCGCGGTCAATATCTTCATGGCTCTTCTCCTTGCAGCGCTTTGTTTCACGCGTAATCGGTTGCGAATATTTCGGTCGTTGCCGTGGTGGCGAGCGGTTCGGAGTGCGCAAAATTCGCGCCGGCAACCGCGTCGCCGATGATTGTCATCACAGGACCGGCAAGATCGTCCCGGCTCTCCAGCGATGGCAGGTCGGTCAATGTTCCGTGGAACTTTCTCTGCGCGCCAAGGCTGGCGTTTTCGACCACGGCAACAGCCGTATCGGACGACAGGCCGGCTGCAATCAGTCTCGATGCAACGTCGGCGGCGGTGGACCGGCCCATGTAGACAGCGACGGTGGCGCCGGAAATCGCCAGCTTTGCCCAATCGGGCAGCGAATGCCCTTTCAGGTCATGTCCGGTGGTAAACACCATTGACGAAGCAACACCGCGCAGCGTCAGCGGCAGCTCGAAATCAGCCGCCGCGGCAAAGGCGGATGTCACACCTGGAACAACTTCATAGGAAACACCGGCCTCGCGCAGCGCGGCCATTTCCTCACCGGCACGGCCGAAGACGAGCGGATCACCGCTTTTCAGGCGGACAACCTGTTTGCCGCTGCGACCAAGCGAGACGAGCAGATCGTTGATCTCGCTCTGTTTCTTTGAGTGGCAGCCCTTGCGCTTGCCGGCGGCGATGCGCTCGGCATCGCGACGCCCCATCGCGATAAGCGATGACGGAACAAGAGCGTCATGAACAATCACGTCGGCATCCATCAGGAGCCTCTGGGCGCGCAGGGTCAACAAATCTTCGGCACCGGGTCCAGCGCCCACCAGCGCCACATGACCGGATCGGTCCGTCGGTTCGTTCAACAGGCGTTCAGCGCGTTGCCTGGCCAAAACGACATTGCCGTCTTCGAAGGCACGGGCGACATCACCGTCGAAGAACCTTCGCCAGAAGGATCGACGCGGCGCACCACGGGCCAGCCGTTCATCTGCAACATCGCGATAGCCGAACGCCAGGCGCGCCAGCGCACCGATGGTGGGTGGCAAAATGGCATCGATGCGGCGGCGGATATTCTGGGCCAAAACCGGACCGGTGCCCTCGGTTCCGATGGCAATGGCGACCGGCGCGCGATTGACAATTGCCGGTGTAAAGAAATCGCAGATATCGGGACGATCGACGGCATTTGCCGGAATACCCAGTTTCTTTGCGTCTGCCACGATCTGCTGGTCTTTGCTTTCGGAACCGGTGGCAGCGAATACCAGCGCGGAACCGGCCAGCATCTGCCTGCGATACGGAGCGGCTACCAGCTCCGCATCGCTGATTATGGCAAATGCGGCAAGGCCCTGGGAGGGTGCGCTGGAGATCAGTGTCAGCGACGCATTCGTCTGTGCGATCAGGCGGGCCTTGGCAAGCGCCTCCTCGCCATCGCCCACGATCACAACAGAACGGCCATCGACCCGCATGAATACGGGAAATGCGTTCAATTTTGTTTCGTCTTGCGCCACTTACGGTCTCCATATCGGAAACCGGAATATGGAGATTGGACAAATCAATAAGAAGGAATGGGATTATGGAGCGCCGGGCAAAAGGAAATCGGATTTCGCTGATTTGGCAAAAACGGAGAAAACCGTTCCAGACGCCAGTCTAGACGTGCTGCCCGCCGTTGATGTGAATTTGCGCGCCGCTGACATAGGCCGCCTGGTCGGAGCAAAGGAAATAGATGATGTCGGCGACTTCCGACGTCGAACCCAGCCGCCGCAGGGGAATGGTTTCAACGATTTTCTCAGTGCCGGGAGACAGAATTGCCGTATCGATCTCGCCGGGAGCAATCGCGTTGACGCGTATTCCGTGCGGGCCGAAATCGGCGGCCATCTCGCGGGTCAGCGAGGCAAGGGCCGCCTTTGATGTGGCATATGCCGTACCGGCAAACGGATGCACGCGACTGCCTGCAATGGATGTCACGTTGACGATTGACCCGTCGGCCGCTGCAAGTTCTTTGAAAAGGCCGCGGGCAAGCATGATCGGCGCAAAGAAGTTCACCTGAAAAACATCCCGCCACACATGCATGGGCGTATCCAGCGAGTTCATCCGCTCGCCACCGTCAAGCTTCGGCGAAATCGCCGCATTGTTGACCAAAGCGGTGAGCTGATCGCCACCGTCAGCCAACCTGTGCCGGATATCAGCGACCGCCGAGCCGACATCCTCCGCATCGGATAAATCGACCTTGATGTGATCATCGGGACCAGCGGGCCAGGGACAATCTTCGGCGAATTCCTGTCGCGAGCAGGTGATCACCCGCCATCCCTCCGCCGAGAACCGCTTCACGGTCGCGTGGCCAATTCCGCGGCTGGCACCGGTCAAAACAAGCGTCTTTCTGGCTTCAGGCATCGATGATCTGCTCTCCCTATCCACATGTTCTAACGAAGGCCGGAGTGATTGGCGAGTGAACAAATGGTTCTCTGCCCGCAGATGGTCCAGACTTCCGCAATATCTTTTCAAACTAAGGCCAACATTCTGCTATTGATTCAGCCTGGGTATTCAAGGAGCTTGGAATATGGGCATCTTTTTCAGCAGAAGAATCGCAACAATTGCGGCCGGCGTTGTGATCGCCATCGGCGTGCTCGTGCCGCAGACACATGCCAGGACCAACTACGCACTCATCATCGGGGTGACCGAATACCCAAACCTGCCCAAGAAGACCTGGCTTGTCGGACCGAAGAACGACGCAGAACTGGTTCGCGAATACCTTACCGATCATGCCGATTTCGATCCGGGCAATATCACCGTTCTGGCCGACGACCTCGACGGGGCTGTATCGCCAACGCTGGCGAACATTCGCGGCGCGATGAAAGCCCTGGCCGACAAGATCAAGGCGGATGGTGACGAGGATCCGTTCGTGTATCTGCATTTTTCCGGCCACGGATCGCAGATGCCGGCGCGCGGCGAAGACAGCGAAAACGACGGCAAGGACGAGGTCTTCCTGCCCGCCGACACCAAGAAATGGGACCGAGAGCAAAAGGGTTTCCCCAATGCCTATGTCGACGACGCCATCGGTGAGGATATTGACCGGTTGCGCAATACCGGGGCATTTGTGTGGGCGGTGTTTGACGCCTGCCATTCGTCGAGCGCGACCCGGGCGGCGCCAGGCGAAGGGGTCGAAGTATCGCGCCGGCTGGATCCTGGCGACCTGGGTATGCCGGAAGACGCGGTATTTGCCGCCACCCGCTCGGTTGGCGGTCAGGCTGAACGCGAAAATCCGATTGAATACAGCCACGACAGTGTTGCCAAGGGCGGATTGGTCGCCTTCTTTGCTGCGCAAACCGTCGAAACGACCCCCGAGATGCCCCTGCCCCGCAATGCGGAGCAAAAAACGCGGTATGGATTGTTCACCTACACGCTGTTCGAAAATCTGACCAAATATCCGGGCATCAGCTATCGTCAGCTCGGCCAGACCGTGCTTCAGGCTTATTCGGGCATGAACCGGCGCGCGCCGACACCGTTGTTTGAAGGTGAGCTCGACAGCCGCGTATTCGGCCGTGAATTCGAAGAACCTGTTCTGCAGTGGAAGATCAAACCGGACGGCAAGCGTGCAACCATCGCAGCGGGATTGATGCACCGGCTTTCCAAGGGCACCAAATTGGCGCTGTTGAAGAATGCAGCCGACGATGTTGATGCGGCGATCGGCTATGTCGCGGTCAAATCTGCCAAAAACCTGAAGAGTACCCTGATTCCGATTGCCCATAATGGCCTGGAAGCGCCGGACGAGACGGTCCTTGCCGAGGCCGCATGGGCACGGCCGATCGAGCTGGCAATCGGTTTCGAACTGACCGTTTCGCGAACGGCGCCTGGAGAGCACTCTGAAGCCATCAACACGGCACTCGACAAATTGTCGTCCGATGACAAGCAGCTTTTCCGCATCCGGCTTGTCCATCACGGAGAGCCGGCCGACATTGCCATGTCGATCGCCAACGAAACAGATATTTTGGCGGGATTGGAAGGCGATGCACTTAACGCTCACAAAGCCGCCGCCGAAATATCCAGCACCCAGGATTCGGATAGCCCGCTTGTCTGGTTTCTCCCCTCCTCCGGCGAGGCGTCTCTTCTACCCGGAAGGCGGCCCCCCTCGATGATGTTCGACACCGGCGCAAGCGACGATACGAACCTGGAAAAGAAGCTCGCCGGTCGCTTTACGAAGATATTCCGCGCGACGAATTTGGCGCGCATGACGGCTGCATCGGATTTCAGGGGCAAGGTGGAATTGAGCTTTCTCATACTTCGCGATGGCGAGGATGAATTAATACCCATCAAGGCCAGCGAGGTTCCATATGTATCCCAGGACGATCAAATTCACATCCGCGTTGCCAACAATTCATCGCGTGCCATTGATTTGAACATCCTTCACATCGGTACAGATTATGCCATCACACCGGTCGATCCAATTCGTATCGAGCGGGGCGGCAAGGAGGAACTTGGGCTGTTTGCGGTCGAAACCGAAACATTGGGCGTAGAAAGGCTAGTCGCCGTTATCACCGAAGCGCTGCCCGGAACCGACGTTCAGGATCTCAGGTTTCTGGGGCAAGAAGGCTTACGATCCGTGGAAACTACCAAGGGTATTGGTGACGAAGATGGCTTTATCGGCATGCTTAACGCAATGGGCAAACAAGCCAAGACGCGGGCTGCGTCGTCGCTGAGTGCAAGCAAGGGAGCAAAGGGCGCAGTCATAATATTTTCCATCGAAACCATCGACCGCGATTGAAAAACACAAGCAACCGTCCCGACTTGCAACAATGGTCTCTGATGTGTGATTTTCCCTGTGCGCTCTTTGGTGGCGTTTTCAACCGTATCGGAAACTCTGGTCATGCGTAACGGATTACACATTTCGACACTGATATCCGCCATCGCGCTGCTTGCCGTGAGCGCGCCCCACATCGTTTCCGTCGCCAAGGCCAATGATTGTCTGATCTGTGATCGCGAGGTCGTGCTGGATCAGAAACTCGCAGCGTGTTTCCTCGACCGATACGAGATCCTGCAGTCGAAGCAGGGTGGTGCGATCGCCGTCGACCTTTCCGATTGTCCGGAGCCAGCGGAGACGCCGGTCGACGAAGAGCAAGAGCGCGGCGTCATTGAGGCATTGAAAATGCCGGAAGCCTCGCCGGGACAACCGGATCCGACTTTCATGATCACGAGAGCGCAGTTGACGTGCCTCAAACGGCGTCTCGTCGATGAAGATCTGAATTTGGATCCTGCTGCGAAATTCGAGCTGGACGATTGCGAATGAAGCCGCGCAAGATCAAGAACCTGCCGGAGTCGACTTCTGGTTTCCCCGATACCAGCACTCACGACATCAAGGCTGAAAGCAATCCGTTTACCTCGTCAGACTTCCGCATGCTCGCCTATGCCTGGGCCGGTATGGCGGTGCGGGTTTTCCTTATTGCCGGCGGCATCTTCTCGGTTTGGCAATATATGCAGCAACGCGAGGAACGGCGCGTCGAGCAGACACTGGCGCTGGTGCAATTGTGGGAGCGACCGAACTACCAGCAGGCAAGCCGCGCCGTGAAAGACCGGCTTGAAGCGCTCAACAACCAGCATTCAAATCTGCTCGGCGCCAATCCGAGCGATGCCGAATTATCGATTTATCGCGGTCGTATCGGGTTGGCAGCGATGGGTGAAAACGGCGGCGAAATGCCTCTTGACGATTTCGAAGAAGCCTTTGGCAGTGTGGTTTATTTTTTGAACCGGGTGTCGTTTTGCGTGCAGGGCAATCTGTGCTCTGAGGAAGTCGCGGACGCCTACTTCCTCGACTATGCCGGTTCGTTCTGGTCGTATTTTTCGGCATATGTGGCCGAGGAGCGCGAAAAAGGGCGCCCGAAATTCGGCGAGGCGATCGAAACTTACATCAAACGGCAAGGCCAGACATGAAATCGGCCGGCGCCATTGTCTGGCACCGGCCGTCGTTCTTTGCCGTTCGGATTGATGTGATATCTACTTTCGCAATCCCAAAACCCAGTTGAAATAGGCGTCGTTCAGCCGAACGCCAATGTTGTAGGTTTCGGTCTCGGCAACGTTCACGCCAACAACAAGACGATCCTTGGTTTTCGGATTGTAGTCATAGATCGAGCTGCCGCTGGAGCCGGGATAGGTGTCGCAATCATAGTAGAGATTGATCTCGTCGACATCGGCGGAATTAACATTGCAGCTCGCGCGCCACATTGTGCCGGGCGGTTTGTCGCCGGGATAGCCGATGATATTTGCACCGAAGTTTCCGAGGTTGGGCACATGGCCAAACCCAAGCCATCCGAGCTGATCGCCGATCGGCTGATCCAGGACGACCACACCCAAATCCCAAGGGACGACTGAGCCGTAAAAGCCCTGGTAGTTGTCGATGTAGCCCTGAAGGATAAATGCATCCTGCCAGCCCACGACGCCAAATGGGGCGTCGTCCATTCCGTTCAGTCCGGGAGCAAACAGGAAATCGGCGTTCCAGCCACCCTTATCGTGGTTGTAGAGGCAGTGCGCCGCCGTAATGATCGTGCTCGGTCCGATCAACGTTGCCGAGCATGTGCCGAATTCGCCGTCCGGCCCTTCGCTTTGCAGCAAGCCGATCGTGCGAAATGGGTATTTTTGGGTCGATGTAATCTGAACGCGATCGTCGCCATTGAGAACCTGGCGCGATGCTTCGTCGCCGTCGTCAAGAAATGCCGGATCCATCGCCGCATCTTCCAACGCGCGCTTGACGTCTTCGCTGGCAGGCGCCCGCTTTTCCTCACCACCCTTGGAGCGGGATACGGTTCCAAATCCCTTTATCAGATCTTCAGGATCACCCGCAGGGGCGCCACGGCTGATTTCGCCATCTGGCACCTTTGGTGGATCTACCGGTGTCGCATCCCGGTTCAGCTCGCCGGCTCCAGGCGCCGCGCGCGAAGTTTCAGCGTCCGGACTGCCGGTGCTCCCGCCGGATGTCTGAGCCAGCGCAGGGCCAACCGCAAGTGTGGTCAATGCAAATCCAATGCAAACAGATGATCTGAAAATACTGCTATTCATTTCGAGACTCTCCCAATATCAACAAGCCCAAAGTCGACGATGGCGCGAATTAGACCATGAAGTATGTCCGCATCGTGTCCGCCAAAAAATTACCTCCCGACGAACACGCCGGCGCCGCATTCTGACAACGACACGAGCGTTCGCATGCCGATATCCCGGGCCATCGCAACAGAATGAACTGCCGTCACACTATTTTCAACATTGACTTCAACAAATTGGCAGCGGCAAGTTGGTTTTGGGAAACGTTTGCCCGATGCACGCCTGCTGCACCGGCTACATAATATTAGATATTAGGAGTATTTAAGAATGAATTGCCGAAACACGTTGGGACAAATCTTGGCACTGTCGATTGCTGCCACATTGGCGGGCCCCATTGCAGAAGCCGGCGCACAATTTGGCGGCATCCAGGCCGCCCAGTCGCCGATGTCGCGAATTCCCGATGCGAAGCGTACTCAACGCGAAGCGAGCGATGGAGAATTTCCTCGCGTCTTCGGCGGTGTGGAGGCCGAGAAGGATGCTTGGCCGTTTCAGGTCGGCTTGTTGACCAGCGAGATGCTGGATACGAATCCCGATTCCCAGTTTGATGCCCAGTTCTGCGGCGGCAGCCTCATCTCACCGGAATGGGTGCTGACGGCGGCCCACTGTCTGGTGGACGGGTCGGAACCGATCCCGGCTGACGTTGTTACCGTTTTGATAAAGGCAACGGCTCTGAACGAGGGGGTACGAATTCCGGCTGGCGAAATCGTTGTCCATGACGGCTACTCGAACAGCACGCTGGACAATGATATCGCCTTGATCAAGCTTGCTTCGCCGGCCGACGCGCCGACGATCGCGTTGCCGCAGAACGATATTGAGAGCGGTGTTGCGACCGTCATCGGTTGGGGGCGGATGGAAGACGGGAACTTTCCGATAAACCTGATGCAGACCGAGGTTGATCTGAAACCGAACGACAGCTGCAACAGCGGCATGAAAGAGATCTACAGGGACGATCTTGCGAAATTTCTCTGGGATTTCAGTCCGCGGCTGCGGCTTTCGGGAGAGGATGTCGAGGCCGCGACCGCGTCGATTGCCGCAACGATGGGCGACCCGCTGACCGCGAACATGCTTTGTGCCGGTACTGAATCCGGCGCACGTGATGCATGCAACGGTGACAGCGGCGGCCCGTTGTTCATTCAAAGCGACGACGGACTGATCCAGGTCGGCATTGTGAGCTGGGGCGACGGACCGCTGGATTCGGAAGTCGCCTGCGGACACCAGAACGCTTTTGGTGTCTACACCCGCATCAGCCGCTACCGTGACTGGATTTCGGAGAAGTCGGGGTTGTAAAACGCGTCCGGCGCAAACTGAATCGTTTGAGCGCCGGGATTTTGTGTTCCGGCAAGGAGCGTGGGGCGACGCGGTGTGATTACCGGTAGACCCGCGCGACGCAGACCGGGGCGAAGGGCGTCAGGCAGCGCTGCGGACCGGGCCGGCGGTGCTGCCTCGATGCGAGATCGCTTCGGCAAGATGAATTCGGTGTACCTGACTTTGACCATCCAGATCAGCCAAGGTGCG
This sequence comes from Rhizobiaceae bacterium, assembly GCA_963669285.2. GTDB lineage: Bacteria > Pseudomonadota > Alphaproteobacteria > Rhizobiales > Rhizobiaceae > JAWKWH01. The sequence goes on from CAXXSI010000014.1 coordinate 412,790, forward strand.
CGCGACCCGAAGAACACGGTGATAAGCCCGCGCAGAAAATCCAAGTTTTTCGCTCGCTTCGCCGAGCAGCGAGCGCCCGGCGTCATCCGGCTTTGAGATCTTCTCGATCAGGGCCGTATTACAGTGTGCATTTGTGGTGCCGGCCGGCATGCCCAGCTCGGCAAAACGCTGCTGCTGTGCCTGCCTTGCCTGGGCTACCCGTTCGGCCACGACGTTGCTTGGCTCTCCTGTAGATGGAAGCGCCAGATCGCTGGCGCTGACTGCAGGAACTTCGATCCTGAGATCGATCCGGTCCATCAGGGGGCCCGATATCCGGCCGACATACTCGGTTCGGCATCGGTGGCCACGGGCGCATTGGTATCCCGGTTCTCCGGCCATTCCACAGCGGCACGGATTCATGGCTGCGACGAGCTGAATGCGCGCGGGGTAACTCACGCGATGATTGGCGCGCGCAATGACGCACTCGCCGGTCTCCAAAGGCTGGCGCAGAGAATCAAGAACCTGCGGTGTAAACTCGGGAAACTCGTCGAGAAACAGAACACCATTGTGCGCAAGCGAAACCTCACCCGGTCTGACCCGAAGACCTCCGCCTACCATCGCCGCCATTGACGCCGAGTGGTGCGGCGCACGAAACGGTCTGCGGTCGGACAATTTACCATCGGCCAGTTCACCGGCGACGGAAGCGATCATCGAAACATCGAGCAGTTCTTTCGGTGTCAGGGGCGGAAGGATTGACGGCAGCCGTTGCGCGAGCATCGATTTTCCCGAGCCGGGCGGTCCGACCATGATCAGGTTGTGACCGCCGGCGGCGGCGACTTCCAACGCGCGTTTGGCGGTCTCCTGCCCCCCCCTTGATGTCGGCAAGATCGGGCAATCCGGTCGCCGCCGCCCTTACCCTTGCCTCGGGTCGCGAAAGAACCTGTGTTCCACGAAAATGATTTGCCGTGGCAATGAGACTGCGTGGTGCGAGGATATCCATGTCGGATCCCGCCCAGGCCGCTTCCGGGCCGCTGGAGTGTGGGCAAATGAGACCCAATCCCTGCGCATTTGCGCCCATTGCAGCCGGAAGCGCACCCGCGACAGGCGCAATTGTGCCGTCGAGCGACAGTTCTCCCAATACCAGGTATTCCGCCAACGCATCCCCCGGCACTGCGCCCAATGCAGCCATCAAACCCAGGGCGATTGGAAGGTCATAATGGCTTCCCTCTTTTGGCAAATCGGCGGGTGCCAGATTGATTGTGACTTTCTTCGCAGGGATGGACAGTCCGGACGCATGCAGGGCGGCCTGAACCCGTTCCCGGCTTTCCGCCACGGCTTTGTCGGGAAGTCCGACAATGTGCATGCCGACCTTTCCCGGTGCGACCATGACCTGAACGTCCACCGGGACGGCCTCAATGCCGTGAAATGCGACCGTACGCACTCGTGATACCATGCCCAACCCCCCGCTGAAGGCAAAATCGCATCAATAAACATTCGGTTGATGCGGGTTGCAAGTTGTCCGCGAATACAACCACAGTATAGAGATCAAATCAAGAACATTTTGGCAACCGCCTATCGCAAGACGTGTAATCTGCGTGTATCAGGTTGTATCAATGGAACATTTACCCGGCGATCAACCCGCCCGAAACTTACTGGTTGTCGGAAAACAGCGGACCTAGAGCGTATCCGGTTTAAATGGAATCGTTTGAACGCAGGGATTTTTTGGTCCGGCAAGGAGCGCGGGGCGACGCGGTGTGAGTACCGTTAGACCCGCGCTTCGACTGCGTCCCAGAAAAGCGCGGCGATGTCGGCGCCGCCGAACTTCTTGACTTCGCGTACACCGGTTGGTGACGTCACGTTAATCTCGGTGAGTAGGCCGCCGATGATGTCGATGCCGACCAGCGTGAATCCGCGCTCGCGCAACGACGGTCCAATTGTTGAGCAGATTTCCAATTCGCGATCGGTCAGGCCGGTCTTCTCGGCCTTTCCTCCGACATGCATATTGGAGCGGACGTCGGACTCCGCCGGTACGCGGTTTATCGCACCTACCGCCTCTCCCTCGATGAGAATGATCCGCTTGTCACCTTGCCTGACATCCTTCAGGTAACGTTGCACGATGAATGGCTCGCGATACATTTCATCGAACATCTCCAACAGGGATGTCATGTTGCGGTCGCCATCCTGCAGATGAAACACGCCGGCACCGCCATTGCCGTAGAGCGGTTTGATGATGATGTCGCCGAATTCGCGGCGAAAGGCTGACACCTCCGCCGGATCCTTGGTGATCAGGGTTTCGGGCATCAGATCGGGAAACTCGGTGACGAAAATCTTCTCCGGGCTGTTGCGCACCCAGGCAGGATCGTTGACGACGAGGGTCTCTGGATGAATTCGTTCCAGAATGTGCGTCGTCGTGATGTAGTTCATGTCGAAAGGCGGATCCTGGCGTAGCAGCACGACGTCCACCTCGGAGAGGTTCCTGGCCTGCATACTGCCCAGTTCGAAATGATCGCCTTCCACGTCACGCACGATCAACGGCTCGACCGTGGCCACGACCGTGCCATTGCGCATCGTCAGGCGGTCAGGCGTGTAATGATGAAGCCGGTGCCCGCGCGATTGCGCTTCCAGCGCCAGCGCAAATGTGGTGTCGCCGGCAATTGACAAGGTCGAAACATGATCCATTTGAATGGCGATATCGAGCGGCATAAACATACTCCCGTCGCAAGAATGCAGATGCTGTCTATCGCTCAAGCCAGCGCGTGCCAATGTTACTTTTGCGGTTATAGTTCCAATTCGTCGCAATTCGAACGGCTGCAACGCGCTGTCATCAAAATCTTAATCCTTTGACGGCAGTTTTGACCAGCATTCATACCATCGGGCAACATGCCGGTTCGACACCGGCGACAGAGGCAGAACGGAAAACCATGACCAGCGTCACCAGATTGAAAAAGGGCGAAAACAAACAGCTCGAGCTGACCATCCTGATGCCATGCCTCAACGAGGCCGAGACGCTGGAGATCTGCATCAGCAAAGCCAAGGGATATCTCGACCGCTCCGGAATCGACGGCGAAGTGCTGATTGCCGACAATGGCAGTACTGACGGATCACAGGCCATAGCGACCAAACTCGGTGCGCGCGTGGTACCGGTTGCCGACAAAGGCTACGGCGCAGCGCTGCTTGGCGGGATTGCCGCCGCCGATGGTCGCTACATCATCATGGGTGACGCTGATGACAGCTATGAATTCAGCGACTTGGAAGCTTTCGTGGCGCGGCTTCGCGACGGTGCCGACCTTGTGATGGGCAACCGTTTTCAGGGTGGCATCTCTGCCGGCGCTATGCCCCCCCTGCACAAATACCTCGGAAATCCGGTTCTCAGCTTCGTCGGCAAGTTGTTCTTCAAAATCAAAGTCGGTGACTTCCATTGCGGATTGCGCGGCTTCAACGCCGAGAGCATCCGCAAACTGAACCTGCGCACCACCGGTATGGAATTCGCCTCCGAAATGGTTGTCCGCAGCTCGCTTGCCGGCTTGCGCATGGACGAGGTACCGACGACACTCAAGCCGGACGGCAGAAGCCGGCCGCCGCATTTGCGCTCCTGGCGCGATGGTTGGCGGCATTTGAAATTTCTGCTGATGTACAATCCGCGCTGGCTGTTCTTCATCCCGGGCAGCATCCTCATCGGCCTCGGTGCGATGCTGTCGGCGCTGCTGTTCTTCGGCCCGCTGCAGATCGGCGGCAACCTGTCGCTCGATCTCAACACATTCGTCGCCTCCTGTTTCATGGTCGCGACCGGAATGCAGCTTCTCACGTTCGGAGTCATGTCCCGGTTTTACGCCGATATTACCGGTATTTTGCCGGCAAACCCCAGATCGATCTGGATCAAGGACAACATCAGTACCGACCGTCTTGCACTGAATGCCGGCATTTGCCTGCTGGCGGGATTGCTGTTCTTCGGCTACGCGCTGTTCTCCTGGGCCGGCGTCGGATTCGGATCCCTCGTCAGCCCGATGATACCGCGCATTGTCGTGCTTGGCCTGACCCTGATTGTCATCGCACTGCAGTTGTTCTTCTCAGCTTTCCTGCTGGGTGTGCTGCAAATACCGGTTTCTGATGGCCGCATCGGTGCAATCGGGTCTGCAGTGGAGCAAAAGAAAGCCGCATGAACAGAATTTCGCAGCTTGCCGACGGCAAGCGGCTGTTCAGATTTGCGGTCGTCGGAATTGGAGCCGCAGCACTCCTCTTCGTGCTTTCCTACCTGTTTGTTCGCTTTGGAATGTCCCCGTTTTCGGGCAGCACGTTGGCCTATGCAATCGCCTTTGCCGTGGCCTACACCGCACAAAGAAACTGGACTTTCGAAAGCCGCCAGCGCCACGGACGGACCTTGCCGCGCTACTTTGCCGTTCAGGCCGGCTGCGCGATCACCGCTGGCATAACGGCTCACACGGCCGTCACGCTTTTCGGTGCGTCTGCATTGGTGATGTCGATTGTAACCACAATCGTTGCCAGTGCGGTCAGCTTCGTCCTTTCCTCGCTTTGGGCATTCGCGCAGGATTCCGGATAATCCGGCCACTTTACCAAATCTTGATCGGATCCTGATAGCAGCAAACATCTTGTTTGTTGACGGGTTTCGATTTGCGGGCATGACTATTCAATCTGCACAGTTGAGAAATGCCGGTATAGCGGCCTCCGCGCTGCGCTCCGATGCGTGGATCTGCGTGTTCCTGGCCCTGCTGGCTCTGGTTCCACCGTTTTTTGACGGCAGTCTTGTCGATTGGTCCAGCGATAACGACAGCATGATGCGCCTGGTGCAGGTTCGCGACCTGTTGGCCGGGCAGGCATGGTTCGACCATACACAGTACAGAATGGGCGTGGATGATGGATTTGCCATGCACTGGTCGCGTATCGTCGATTTGCCGGTCGCAATGATTATGGCGGCGGCGGGCGCGGTGACCGGATCGCCTGCGATGGGCGAGTTGGCCGCCGGGATCATCTGGCCAAGCATTCTGCTGATGATCTCGATATTTGCTCTTGTCCGCATCGTCCGCCTGCTGGGTGGCGAACAGGCCACTCTGCCGGCCATGGTGATCGGCGCAATGACGCTCTACTCGATCGGTATTTTCGCACCCGGAGCGCTCGATCACCACAATCTGCAACTGACCGTTTGCCTGCTGGCGCTATGGGCACTCCTGGCCGGACAAAAGATTAGCCACGGAATTGGCGCGGGCGCTGCCGCAGCCGTCACCATGGCGGTTGGAATGGAAACGGTGCCGGTTGTGGCGGTAGCTTGTGGCGCGATCGCTGTCAGCTTTCTGGTCGCAGGCCCGAGATATGCGAAGGCAACACTCGGATTCGGCTTGGGATTCGCATCGACAAGCGCCTTGACGTTTGTGGCGACGGTGGCGCCTTCGAACTGGTCCGTTGTCCATTGCGACGCGCTTTCGCCGGCGCAACTTTCGATAGCGGTTCTCGGTGGATTGGGCCTTGCGGTGACGGCTTTCGTCCCCGCAGTTGGCGCCAATCCGTTGCGCCGGACGGTCGCGCTGGGCGCACTGGCCGTTTCACTCGCCCTGCTGGTCGGCTTGGCTTACCCCCAGTGCATCGCAAGCCCCTATGCCGGTCTGGACGAAAGACTGAAGACACTGTGGCTCTCAATGATCAGCGAGGCCCAGCCGATCACAAGCATTTGGGCGAAAGACCCGATCAACTTCGCGAAATTCTACGCCACTCCGCTCGCTGCCGCAGCTGTCCTGATCACGATACTGACCAAGGCGGCCAACAAACGCGAATGGCTGATCATCGCCGGGTTTCTTGGCGTCGCCATCACGGTGAGTTTCTGGCAGGTGCGCGGCGGCAATTTCGCGGTTGCATTTGCCGTCATCCCGCTGGCCGTTTGGGTCGGTGAAAAACGCGCAGCGGCCTTTGAGAGCAGCGGCGCCAGAGCGTCGCTCATCATGGTCCTTGCCTGGATCATCGCCCTGAACAGCAGCTGGACCGTTGCCGCAAAAACACTGCACAACGCTTCCGTTACCCGCTCGGCAGGTGCGCAGGCCGTCAGCGATGATGAAGGTGAAAGCGCTGCTTGCTACGGCGGGCAGGCGTTCTTGGACCTTGCGGCCATGAATCCGCAAACCGTCCTGGCCGTATCGAACTTGGGCCCAATCATCCTCAAGCAAACCCCGCACCGGGTTCTCGCCGGCCCCTATCACCGGAATATCGCAGGCAACATTGCAACATTGGACGCGTTCATGAGCGCACCTGACGACGCCCTTTTGGTATTGCGCGACAACAATGTCGGTCTGATCGTTCATTGTGCCGGTGAAAATGAGGCCAATTGGCTCGCTAAAATCGCCCCTGAGGGATTGCTGGCGGCCATCATCAGCGGCGAGGCGCCAAAGTGGCTGCGAAAGACCAGTTCGCCCACAAACGCCTCTGTTAATATCTATAAAATTTCACCAAATATGTAATAATATCATTATCTTATAATCAATTTACTCGCTATTCATGAGATAGCCCTATCATCCCGCTGGAATACGGATTGTACGCTAGTTTCGGGGACTGCACTATGGACGGCACAACCCATGGCAACGGTGGCATTGATGTCCTGATTGCTGAAGACAACGATGTAAACCAGATGGTGTTCTCCTTCATCATGGAGGAAATCGGGCTGTCTTTCGAAATGGCCGCAAATGGGGAAGAAGTTGTCTCAAAATTTGCCGAACTCCGTCCGCCGATGATCATCATGGATGTCTCGATGCCGATCATGAACGGACTTGAGGCGACCGCCAAAATCCGCGAAATCGAGAAGTCGTGGAGCGGGCACGTTGTGATCATTGCTGCAACCGCGCACGCGCTTAAGGGCGACGCAGAACGCTGCATCGAGGCGGGCATGGATGACTACATTGCCAAGCCGATAAGCCCGGACAAGCTAAAAGCTTTGATGGAACAATGGCTTAGCAAAAACTCGGCCAGCGCCACAGCCGGTTAGCCGACGATTTTAGTAAAAAGCGAAGATACCTTTCCTAAAGGGTTTTGTGGAAAGCTGAGCGTTTCTAAGAACCGGTTTGCGGTAAGGGCACGATGAATTTTTCGGTCGAGGATAACAACGGCAGCGCCAATCCAGCTGAATTGGCCATGACGGATTCGCTCACCGGACTCGGGAATCGGGCACGATTCTACGACAAGATGGAGCGGTTGATCGCCGAGCGCCAGGACGACCCGGCCCCGTTCGCCATCGGTATTATCGATCTGGATGGCTTTAAGCCGATCAATGACCTGTTCGGCCGCAGCGCCGGCGATGACATACTGCTTCAGGTGTCCATGCGCCTCAACTCTGCCATGGGCGATGGCTGCATCATGACGCGCGTCGGAGGCGACGAGTTCGCCTTTCTGTTCCCGATGACCTTCCGTGAGGAAGTCGTCAACGATCAGGCAAAAATGCTGATCGAAGTCCTGTCGGCGCCCTACGACGTCGGCGAGCGGACCGCCCGCCTTTCAGCTTCGGTTGGTTGTGCGCTTTTCTATTTCAACGACGAAAGCCCGCAGCAACTGGTCTCCAAGGCCGAAACGGCGCTGTACCACGCCAAGCGCTCCGGCCGCGGACGTGTTGTCGTTTACTCGCAGGAGATGGAAGAGGCGGCCAAACGCGTCGCTCGCATCGAACAAGCGCTGCGCCGGGCGGTTTCGGCCGGTGAGGTTGAACCGCATTTTCAACCGATCGTCGACCTCAAAAGCCGCAAAACCATAGGTTTCGAATGCCTCGCGCGCTGGACCGACAGGGATCTCGGATTCGTTTCGCCGGCCGTCTTCATCCCGATCGCCGAAGAGCGCGGCATCGTAGGCCCGATGTCACAGCTGCTGCTCAGTAAGGCGACGGAAGCCGCCAGGGATTGGCCGGAACACCTGTTTTTGTCCTTCAATCTGTCGCCCTCCCAGCTCGTCGACCAGAACACCGGGCTGCACATACTATCGATACTTGAGAAAACCGGATTCGATCCTAAACGCCTCGAGATCGAAATCACCGAGACCGGCGTGATGAGCGATCCCGCATCGGCGGAGAAGATCGTCGAGGATTTGCGGCGGGTCGGCATTCGGGTTTCACTCGACGATTTCGGAACCGGACAGTCGAGCCTCGGCCGTTTGCGTGATTTCCACTTCGACAAGCTGAAGATCGATCGCGCCTTCGTTTCGTCGATCCTTGAGGACCGTCCGTCGGAGCACATCATCCGCGCCATCCTGGCCATGTGCGAAGGCCTGGGGATGGATGTGGTCGCGGAAGGCATTGAAGATGAAAAACAGGCAGACAAGCTGGTCCAGTTCGGCTGCCAGGGCGGTCAGGGCTTCTTTTTCGGCAAGCCCGTCGATGCCAACGCCACGCTCGGCTATCTGCGAGACGCCTATCGCGGCGCACTGCGCGCCAAGCCCATCTAGCCAATTTCGGCTTTTCCGAACCGTATCAAGGTATTCGCGACCGCGCTGCCGGCTGTTCAGCTTTGGCTGAAACACACCTTCGTATGGCCGGAACGGATAAAGCCAAGCCGGTGGGCCGCCGCCTTTGACAGATCCAGCACGCGGCCCTTGATGAACGGACCACGATCATTAATCCGGACAACGACGCTGCGGCCGTTTTTCATGTTGGTGACCTTCAAGCGCGAGCCGAACGGCAATGTTCGGTGGGCAGCGGTCATGGCGGCCGGATTCATCCGCTCGCCCGAAGCCGTCTGGGATGTCAATGCATACCACGAAGCGCTTCCACACTGCTTGGCGGCTGCGGTTTGCGGCAACAGCACCACGATGCCTGCTGCGAGCAGCAGGCCAATTCGATTATGGGTCATTTTCTAATCGCCCCTCAGCGAAATTGAACTCCCGCGCGGGCTAGAAACAAAATACGGCGCCAAAGCGCCGTATTTCGTTGAATGCGATCAATTTTAATGACGTCCGGCAACAGTCGGGCATCACATGGCGGATATCGTCAGGTCGCCTGAACCTTCGCCTTGGCCTGCTCCTCTGCCATTTTCTGCTGGAACATCTGCGCGAAATCGATCGGATCGAGCATCAGCGGCGGGAACCCGCCGTTCCGGCTGGCGTCAGCAATGATCTGGCGGGCAAACGGGAACAGCAGCCGCGGGCATTCGATGAACAACAGCGGCAGCATGTGCTCCTGCGGAAATCCCTCGATATGGAACACGCCACCGTAGAGAAGCTCGATGTTGAAGAGCACATCCTTGCCCGATTCCGCTTTGGCATTGAGCGCGAGATTGACGTCGTACTCGGTCTCCGAAAGCGGATTGGCATTGACATTGACATTGATATTGATCGCCGGCGCCTGCTCGCGGGCCTGCAGCGATTGTGGAGCGCCCGGGCTCTCGAACGACAAGTCCTTGATATACTGGGTCAATACGCCGAGTTTCGGAACTTGACCATTTCCGGCCTGAGCACCTTCTGCCGGTGCGCCGCTGGTTTCGTTCGGCTCTTTTGCCATGTTTGCGAATTCCTCATGTGCTTGAGCCAATTTCGGCCCGATCAAAATCGCCGGTTCGCTAGCATGAGCGGGCGGTTGTTACAAGGCGGACGGCGGTCGGCAATTCTCAACTGTTCCCGCCGTTCAACGCCATGGAGAATTCGGATCACCGGAGCTCGTGAATTCATCGTCATCGAGATCGATGGTTTTGCCACCGCGGTTGCGCGGACCGCCGAAACCGCCATCAAAGCCGGATGAGACGACAATTCGATCCTTGACGATGTGCCAGCCGATATCCCGGATCGCCGGAACGAACAGCAGGAAACCCAGGGTATCGGTGACGAAACCCGGCGTCAGCAGCAATACGCCGGCGATCAGTATCATGACACCATGAACGAGTTCGCGGCCGGGAACCCTGCCCTGCTCGGTTTCGCTTCTGATACGATTGATCAGGCCGAAGCCCTGTACCCTCAGCAAAATGGAGCCGATGACGGCGGTCACGAAGACCATCGCCAAGGTTGCCAACACCCCGATCTGGCCGCCGATTACGATGAAAGCGGCGATTTCGAGCAGCGGAATGGCCAAAAGCAGCAGTGGAACCAGTGAAAAGGGCAATTCGTTATCCTTCGAAACTCAATTTGTGCGATGTGCCATCTTGATTGAACGGCACTTTTCATCGAGATAGGTAGTCGAACGGCGAATTTGAATGATTGCCGTTTGCGTTCTATATCATAGTTGAACGTGAACAAGCCGGATTTCCGGCGTTTTAGGGCTGCTTGCGGCGAAGCAGGAATATTGGTTCTGACATGGAATTTTTTGATTTTGGCACGATTTTCTTTCTTGTTGCCGCAGTAGTGATATTTTACCAGCTTCGCAATGTGCTGGGACGAAGAACCGGACATGAGCGGCCACCCTACGATCCCTACTCGTCCCGCGAGCGCGCAGATGCCGCAGAAGACAACGATGACAACATTGTTGCGTTGCCCAAACGCCGCAAGTCCGGCGACGAAGAAGCCGATAGCCGTTACAGCGAGATCGACAAATATGCGAAAGCCGATTCGGCGATAAACAAAGGGCTGCGTGCCATCAAGGATGCCGACGTCTCATTCGGTCCGAACAACTTTCTCGACGGCGCGAAGATGGCCTACGAGATGATCGTGATGGCCTTTGCCGACGGCGATCGCAAAACGCTGAAGAATCTTCTGTCGCGCGATGTCTATGACGGATTTGTCGACGCCATTTCCGGCCGGGAGGAGCGCGACGAGAAAGTTCAATCTTCGTTCGTCGGCATCTCGAAAGCCGATATCGTGGGCGCGGAATTGAAGGACGGTGAGGCGCATGTGACAATTCGCATCGTCAGCGAACTGATATCGGCAACGCTCGACAAGTCGGGCGAAGTGATCGATGGCGATCCGGAAACCGTCGCCGAGGTCAAGGACGTTTGGACTTTTGCGCGTGATGCGCGTTCCCGCGATCCGAACTGGAAACTTGTGGCGACCGAAGCCGAAGACTGAACAGCCGGCGGTTGGACAATGCCGCTGTCTTCCATCTTTGAGCCGATCGGCTTCGATGCCGTCCCCAACTGGGCGGATGATGATCATCGCGCTGCATTTGAAGCTTTTCGCAACAGCGCCGTTAGGGCGGAGCAAAAACGCTACAAGACCGGCTTGCTTGGTGTCAGCAATGAGACGTTTACGGACGTCTTTGCCGCAGCGCGGGGGCTGAGCTCCCCGAATGCACAAGAAGCACGCGAATTCTTCGAAACCCGATTTGTTCCCTGCCGGATCAATGCCGGAGAGAGGAAAGAAGGTTTTGTCACCGGATTCTACGAGCCTATTGCAACGGCTTCGCGGACGCGAACGGCGAACTACAAATATCCGATCCTTGCCAGGCCGGATGACCTTGTTGACATTGACGACACAAACCGGCCATCGGGAATGGATCCGTACTTTGCGTTTGCGCGCAGAACCGGCGAAGGTCTGGCAACCTATTATGACCGCGCGGCGATTGAACAGGGCGCGCTCGAAAACCGCGGCCTGGAGATCGCCTGGCTTGCGGATGCGGTCGAACTTTTTTTTATTCACGTACAAGGTGCTGCAAGGCTTCGATTTCCCGATGAGACCGAAATGCGCATTACCTACGCGGCCAAGACCGGCCACCCATTTGCCGGGCCGGGGGGTGTGCTGGCGGAATTAGGGGAAATTCCGCGCGAAGACGTCACCATGCAATCGATAAAAGCCTGGTTTGCCGCCAATCCAGGTCGCATCTCCGAGATATTGTGGAAGAACCGGTCGTTCATTTTCTTTCGCCAGGCGCCAGTCGATGATCCCGCACTTGGCCCGATCGCCGCAGCAAAGGTCCCGCTGACGCCAGGCCGTTCGCTGGCGGTCGACCGCCTGTTGCATACTTTCGGAACACCGTTTTTCGTCAATGCACCGGATTTGAGGGTCTTTGACGGGCACCCGTTCTCCCGATTGATGATCGCGCAGGATACCGGTTCGGCGATTACCGGGCCGGCACGCGGCGACCTGTTTACCGGCTCAGGCCAAGCTGCCGGTGAGATCGCCGGTGTTATCAAACACAAGGCTGAATTCTTTGCACTTTTACCGCGCGAACTGGTATCGGATGGCAGATGAGCGGGCGGCGCAAGAACAATGAACTGACTGTCGAGGACCGAATCTTGTGGTCCAGGGTTGCGCGCTCGGTCGAGCCGATGCACGGCAAGTTTGTTCCGCCGGCTCCTGAAAGTATCGAGATCGACAACGCCCACAAACATGGCGCGGCGTCGCTTGTTCAACCCATTGCGCATCCGCCTTTCCAGGCAACGACCCAAAAACCCGGCAACGTCAATTCATCGGCTTCCATCGACAGACCGACGCGAAAGAAGATCGCTAAAGGGCGCGTGTCGATTGATGCGACGATTGACCTGCACGACCTCGACCAGGCTGAAGCGCATGGCCTGCTGCTGGCGTTTCTGCACCGCGCCCATGCCTCGGGGCTGCGCCATGTGCTGGTAATCACTGGCAAGGGCTCCTCATATGGAAGCGCCGGCGTCTTGAAGCGCGCCGTCCCCGAATGGCTGAAGACGCCTGTCTTTGGTGGACTGGTATCCGGTTTCGACAGCGCGGCGCGGCACCATGGCGGCGGCGGCGCCATCTATGTTCGCCTTCGCAGACCAGGAAAGCAGCTGTGACGCCGTTCGGCGAAAAACTGCGGGAGTTGCGCCGCGCCAAGGGCGTTACCCAGCGCGACATGGCGCGGGCGCTCGGTGTGAGCGCGGCCTACCTCTCCGCCCTCGAACACGGGCGACGCGGCATGCCTTCGTGGCCGATGATCCAGAAGATCATCGGCTATTTCAACGTGATCTGGGATGACGCCGATCAGCTGCACAAGCTGGCGGTGAAATCGCATCCGCGAGTGGTTGTCGACACATCCGGTCTTTCTCCGGAGGCGACCGAATTGGCGAACCTGTTGTCACGCCACATCGGGCAACTGGACAGTCGGACGCTTGAGGAAATCATCGAAATCGTCAATGCCAATGCCGGGACCAAGGACCGGTGAAGACGGCTGCGGACGCCAAACTGTGAACACGCTGTTGAACGAATGACCCTGTTATGCCGCATCATGCGGTCCTAAATTGTGTTTGAGCCGTTCATCTTTAGAGCAAAACGAGGATCCGCAGATCATGTCCATACGCCCGGTCAAACAGGTAAGCACCGCGCAGCCGACCATGGAAGGCGCCGGCGTACATTTGCATCGCGCATTCGGGTTCAGCGATCCCGAAATGGCCGATCCTTTCCTTTTGTTTGATGATTTCCGCAATGAGCGGCCTGAGGATTACCTCAGAGGTTTTCCATGGCACCCCCATCGCGGCATCGAGACGATCACCTATGTGCTTGCCGGTACGGTCGATCACGGCGACAGCCTCGGCAACAGCGGAACGCTGGGCGCCGGCGATGTGCAGTGGATGACCGCGGGCAGCGGAATCCTGCATCAGGAAATGCCGAAGGGCGACGCCGGCGGGCGGATGCACGGATTTCAACTGTGGGCCAATCTGCCGTCATCGCAGAAAATGACCGCACCGCGCTATCAGGACGTCCAGGCGCGGGACATCCCCGAAATCATCGATGATGACGGCACCGTGGTGCGCGTCGTCTGCGGTTCCTTCTGGGGCAAGAGCGGTCCCGTGGACGGGATTGCCGCCGACCCGCAATATCTCGACATCTCGATTGCTCCCGGCAAGCGCAAGACGCTGCCGGTCGATACCTATCGCAATGCCTTTGCCTACATATTTCAGGGTTCTGGCCGGTTTGCCGGCGCATCCGATCCCAAAGGCGTTCTGGTGGAAAAGGGTTTGGGCGATGATGAGATATTCATCCGCGATGAAACCGGCAACCGCACCCTGGTTCTGTTCGACAGCGGCGATGAAATCGTCGTTCAGGCGGGCGAAGAAGGACTGCGTTTTCTGCTGGTGACCGGGGCGCCGATCCAGGAGCCGATCGCATGGCATGGCCCGATCGTCATGAACACCCAGGCCGAACTCATTCAAGCGGTCAACGAATTGCGTAACGGCACCTTCATCAGGGAAAGCGCGGCGGCTAGCTGAGCCCGCCGCTTCTCCGGATCAGTCCTGCGGCTGTTTCGTCTTGCGCAGATAGGGCAGCACCCGCTCAAAGCCGCCGAACCTAGCCTCGGCGTCCTCATCGGACACAGCAGCAGTCACAATGACATCCTCGCCCTGTTGCCACTGGGCCGGCGTTGCGACCTGGTGCTTGGCGGTCAACTGCACCGAATCGATGGCACGCAGAACTTCGTCGAAATTGCGCCCGGTGGTCATCGGATAAGTGATCGTCAGCTTGATCTTCTTGTCGGGGCCGATCACGAACACCGACCGCACCGTCTGATTGTCGGCTGGTGTGCGCCCTTCCGAGGTGTCGCCCGCTTCGGCCGGCAACATGTCGTAGAGCTTGGCGATCTTCAATTCGCTGTCGCCGATCAACGGATAGTCGACATCCTGTCCGGTGGCGGTCTTGATGTCATCTTTCCATTTGTGATGGTTTTCGACCGGATCGACCGAGATACCGATGATCTTGGCATGGCGTTTGGCGAACTCGCCCTTCAAGCCGGCCACATACCCGAGTTCCGTGGTGCAGACGGGGGTGAAATCCTTTGGATGGCTGAACAGGACGGCGTATCCGTCACCGATCCAGTCGTGAAAATTGATCTCACCATGCGTCGTGTCAGCGGTGAAATCGGGTGCCGTGTCGTTAATGCGAAGACTCATGGAACAAACTCCCTGATCATGAAAAAAATACCACACACAAGGTAGTGCGTGTCGTCGGCGGTTTCGAGTGCAAAGCGAAACCTACGCCGCTTCGCGCACCTGATAATCCTTGACGGCGGTAAACCGGATCGCCTTCCAGCGTTCGGCTTCGTAGTTCAGGGAAAATTCGTTTTGCGCCAGGAACACGGCGTCGCCATCGAGATCGCGCGCGATATCGCCGCGATGGGCGTCAATGAAGCGATGCACCTCGGCCCTGTCGTCGGCGGCAATCCAGCGGCAGACGGAAAAGCGTGCGGTTTCGAACTCGACGGGCAGGGCGTACTCCGCTGCAAGACGCGCCTTCAGAACATCAAGCTGCAATGCGCCGACCACCCCGACAATGGCAGGCGAACCGTCTTCCGGTGAAAACAGCTGAACCACACCCTCCTCGGCCATCTGTTGAAGCGCTTCCTTCAGCTTCTTGGCTTTCATCGCATCGCCCAGCCGCACGCGCCTCAAAATCTCGGGCGCGAAATTGGGTACGCCGCGAAACAGGATGTCCTCGCCCTCGGTCAGGGTATCGCCGATACGCAACGTGCCGTGATTGGGTATCCCGACCACATCGCCGGCATAGGCTTCGTCGGCAATCTGGCGCTGGCTGGCAAAGAAGAACTGCGGCGCCGAGAGGCTCATCGGCTTGCCGGTGCGGACGAGTTTGGCCTTCATGCCGCGCCGGAGCTTGCCCGAGCACACCCTGACAAACGCGATGCGGTCACGATGGTTGGGGTCCATATTGGCCTGAATCTTGAACACGAAGGCGCTCATGTCCTTTTCAGTGGCCTCGATTCTGCGGCTGTCGGCTTCCTGCGCGCGCGGCCCCGGCGCGTAGGCACCCAACGCATCGACAAGATCCCTGACACCGTAGTTCCTCAGCGCGGAGCCGAAAAAGACCGGCGTCAGATGACCTTCGCGAAATGCCGTCTCGTCAAAAGGTCTGCAGGCTTCAGCGGCAAGCAGCATCTCCTCGGTAAACATATCACGATCAATGTCCGGCAGAAGCCTCTGGATCGCGTCGGACTCCGGCCCGTTGACCGGCTGCGGATCTTTCTGCTCGTCCTTGCCGCGTATGGTGTTGGCGGCAAGATTGTAGGTGCCGCAAAACGAACGTCCCCGTCCGATCGGCCAGGTGACCGGTGCGGTGTCGAGGGCGAGTTTCTGCTCGACTTCGTCGAGTATCTCGAAGGGATCGCGGCTTTCGCGATCGAGCTTGTTGACGAACGTGACGATCGGGATGTCGCGCAGGCGGCAGACTTCGAACAATTTCAAAGTGCGGGGCTCGATACCCTTGGCCGCATCGATGACCATCACGGCGGAATCAACTGCGGTCAGGGTCCGGTAAGTATCGTCGGCAAAATCCTCGTGGCCGGGCGTATCAAGCAGGTTATAGACACGTCCGTCATATTCGAACGTCATCACCGAGGTGACCACCGAAATGCCGCGTTCGCGCTCGATCTTCATCCAGTCGGAGCGCGTCTGGATGCGGTCTTTCTTGGCTTTGACCTCACCGGCGAGCTGAATTGCACCGCCAAACAGCAGCAGTTTTTCGGTCAGCGTAGTCTTGCCGGCGTCGGGATGGGAAATAATCGCAAATGTACGTCGGCGCGCCACCGCGTTTTCTATTGTCTCGGTCATGAAATGAAGCCCGTCGAACTGTCGGTCCGGCTTCTATCAGCGTTGGATGAACGTGTCGAACGGAAAACAGCTCAGGCGGCCATACGGTCCATCGGTTTGAACGCGTCGAGCGTCATCCCGTTGCGATCGACAGTCAGGAACGTTCCCTGCGGTACCGCCTGCCACGCCGCGCCCTTGTCGTCCAGCGGTTCTGAGACGACACAGAAGCCACCGGTCGCCATTCCGTTTGTGTAGAGGCTGGGACATATATTGTCGGTCGAATAGCGGATCGCATGAATGCGGTCGCCATCGGCAAAGGCTGCCGCCAGCCGGATGAGCGGTTCGACGTCGGCGGCAATCGCCGTGTCGACCACCAGCCTGACAGTCGCCAGCACTGCGCCGAAAGGGTTCCGTTCGATTCCGGCCTCGAACGCCAGCAGGAAAAACAGTTCCGAATCGGTGTTGCCGTGCCGGTTGGCAAAGCCATCGTCGCTGAGCTTTGACTCCAGCGGCCGGCGCAGTCGCTCGAAGTCGCCGATGCGGCCATTGTGCACGAACGACCAATTCGCCGAAGCAAAGGGATGACAATTGAAGCGGCTGATGCCGCCGTCGGTCGCGGCGCGCACATGGGCCATGAACATCGGCGAGCGGATATGACGGCAGAGGCTCTCCAAATTCGGATCCGACCAGGCCGGAAGGATGTCGCGATAGATGCCGGGTTCCGGCCGCTCGCCATACCAGGCGATGCCGAATCCGTCGCCATTGGTCGACGTCTTGGCCTTGACGGCGCCGTGGCTTTGATGGATCAGTGAATGACAGGGGGAGACGACCAAGTCTTCCAGCCAGATGTCCGGCCCGACATAGGCGGCCCAGCTGCACATTCCGGTCAACGGCCCCTGTTGCGGGTGCGTTCATAGAGCCGATGGACAATTCCACTGGCGGTCTTTTCGAACAGGAACGGCAGCAGCGCATGCACGAATGCCGCCAGCGCCGCAGCAAACAGGGTCAGTGCGAAGCGGGCTGCGAACACCATATGTTCGAAATAGGTTTCATCGACCGTCGCGGGATGGTCGGTCATGAGTCTGATAAGCCGTGTTGTCATGGTTCCCTCCGCTTTTTTTTCATTAGTAACGGCTCTTATTTCACAAGATAGATCAGAAATTTTCCCATTTGTCCTTATATTTTATGATTATTTGGGATAAACATCCCAATATGAGTGACAACATCGATCAAACGGACCGCAGAATCCTGGCGGAACTGCAACGCGACGCTTCCCTGTCAGTCGAACAGCTGGCGCAGAAGATCAATCTGTCGCGCAACGCCTGCTGGCGCCGGATGCGGCGGCTGGACGAAGATGGCTTCATTCGCGAACGGGTTGCGCTGGTCGATCCGGAGAAAGTTGGCCTGGGCCTGTCCGCATTCGTTTTCGTGCGCACCTCGGCGCATGATCCCGGCTGGCTGAAGCGGTTTCGCGATGCCGTAGCCGCATTCCCCGAGATCGTCGGCGTCTATCGGACATCGGGCGATCTGGATTATGTGCTACGCATCAGGGTGGCGGATGTGAAATCCTATGACCGGCTTTATCAACGTCTGATCGCCAAGGTGCCGTTGGCCGACGTGTCGGCTTCCTTCGTCATGGAAGACATCAAGGAGACAACAGCAGTGCCGGTCGAAATCCGTTGAGAGTTTTCGGCAGCAATTGACCACGGTAGCGGAAACGCCGATAGACGGCCCGAGTCAGATCGGGAGGATCGAATGGAGCTTGGAATAGTCAGGCTGCCGCACAGCGAAGGTCTTGCGATACCCGCCTATGAAACCGCCGGTTCGGCGGGCATGGATTTGCGCGCCGCGGTGCCGCCGGACCAAAACCTGGTCCTCACACCGGGCAAACGCGTGCTTGTACCGACGGGTCTGATCTTTGAGATTCCAACCGGTTGTGAAGGACAGATACGGCCGCGCTCCGGCCTTGCGTTCAAACATGGAATTACCTGCCTCAACACACCGGGCACGATCGACAGCGACTATCGCGGCGAGGTGCAGGTATTGCTGATCAATCACGGTGACGATGACTTTGTCATCGAGCGCGGTATGCGCGTCGCCCAGATGGTCATTGCGGCGGTAACACAGGCAATGATCGTTGAGCGGGCATTGGCTGACACGACGCAACGCGGCAGCGGCGGCTTCGGCTCCACCGGAACGGCATGATGGCTCTGCCCGGACTGATCATCTTCGATTGCGACGGCGTGCTGGTCGACACCGAAACCATCGCCAATACGCGGCTTGCCGCGTTGATTTCCGAGGCCGGCTTGCCGATCACAATGGAGGAATGCCGCCGGCGCTTCGTCGGACTTTCGATGAAAACCGTGCGCCAAATGCTGCGTTCGGAAAACGACCTCGATCTGGGAGATGATTTCGTCTCACACTGGAATAATGGTCTACCGAAGCTGTTCGAGCACGGTCTGCAGGCAATCCCCGATGTCAAGCCCGCCATCTTGAAGATCGGCGACGCCGGGATCGACACTTGCGTCGCTTCATCGGGCAAGATCGAGAAAATGCACATAACGCTCGGCACCACCGGATTGCTCTCGCTGATGGAAGATGTGCTGTTCAGCGCCAGTATGGTCGAGCGCGGCAAGCCGTTTCCGGACCTGTTTCTCCATGCCGCAGCGCAGATGGGCCACGAACCGGGATCCTGCATTGTCATCGAAGACAGTGTTCCCGGCGTGAAGGCGGGTGTCGCGGCCGGTATGAAGGTGCTTGGGTATTGCGGCGACCCGCTGACCGATGCGGATGGCCTGGCCGCGTCAGGAGCGACGATTTACCATCACATGCGTCAATTGCCCGGCCTGCTCGGTTTGGGATAGAGCATATTCGGATCAAATGGGCGCGGTTTGTTGGCAAGTATTTTTCGCCTCAGCAAGGAGAACGCGATAGCGCGATGTTGCCATCGTGCGAGGATTTCGACGGTGCTAATGGGGAAAAGACTGCCAAGCAGGCGTACCGTCAAGCGTTTGAATGATATGGATAAACCGCAACCGTTTGAACCTGGCCTTTTGCACCCCGGACTGCGTCGCGCGCGTCTAACGGTACTCGCACCGCGTCGCCCCGCGCTCCTTGCCGGAACACAAAATTCCTGCGTTCAAACGATTCCATTTAAACCGGATACGCTCTAGATTGCAGCCGACCGGGGCGCGAGTTGGCAACAGTACAAAGGTTGGCGTTATGGATATCGGCCGCATTTTTCGTGACCTTCACTCAGCACCTGAGGCATTTATCATCCCCAATCCATGGGATATCGGTTCGGCAAAGTTCATGGCAAGTCTGGGCTTCAAGGCGTTGGCGACCACAAGTGCGGGCCATGCGTTTTCGCGCGGCAAACCCGATGGCGGCCTGACATTTCAGGAGATGATCGCCCACTGCCGCGAAATCGCATCGGCAACCGAGCTGCCGGTTTCAGGCGACCTTGAGCACGGCAAGGGGGATAGCCCGGAATCGGCGGAGGAAACGATTTTTGCCGCCGAAGCGGCCGGGCTCGCCGGCTGCTCGATTGAGGATTCCACCGGCGATCCGGACAAGCCGATCTATGACTTCGACCTGGCGGTTGCAAGAGTGGCCGCCGCTGCGGCTGCGGCAAAGTCGCTCGACCGCGATTTCGTCTTTACCGCGCGTGCCGAGAATTTCCTGCATGGTAAAACGGATACCGTGGACACGATTGCACGGCTGCAGGCGTTTGAGCGGGCAGGTGCCGACGTTGTCTATGCGCCCGGACTGCGCAATATCGGGCTGGTAAAACAGATTTGCGGATCGGTATCGGTTCCCGTCAACGTGCTGGCAATCCCTGCCTTCAGCGTCGAGCAGCTGGACTCGGCCGGTGCGAAGCGCATCTCTCTTGGATCGTTGTTCTCCAATTCGGTGTACCGCTTCATCAAGGACGCGGCTGCAGAGATGCTCAAGGACGGCAGTTTCACCTTCGGTTCGGGTGCGATGCCGCACCCGCACTTGCAGGCGCTCATGTCGAAAACCCGATAAGCTGCAGTATGGGTGGCGAACTCACATCTATCGACATGCACACCGGTGGTGAGCCACTGCGGATCATCACATCCGGCTACCCCGCTATTCCCCAAGGAACGATCCTGGAAAAGCGCGCTTATGTCCGCGAGCATCTGGATCACCTGCGAAAGGTGCTGATGTTCGAACCGCGCGGCCATTTTGACATGTATGGCGCTTTGCTCGTCGAACCGGATCTGCCCGGTGCCGATCTGGCGGTTTTGTTCATGCACAATGAGGGCTATTCGACCATGTGCGGCCATGCGGTGATCGCGCTTGGCCGATACGCGATCGATGTCGGCCTTGTTGCGCCGGTCGAGCCGGTGACAACGGTCAACATAGAGTGCCCGTGCGGTATGGTGGTCGCGTCGGTCGAGGTCAGGGACGGCAAAGCAGGTGCTGTATCGTTCGCCAGCGTCCCCGCCTTCATGTTTGCCCGCGACCTGAAAACCGATCTACCCGGTTTCGGCGAGGTCGTTTTCGATATCGGCTATGGCGGCGCTTTCTACGCGCTTGCCGATTGCCGGCAGTTCGGCCTTGAGTTCGGTCACAGCCCATCACGCGATTTCGTCGATGCCTCCACTGCGCTTACCGATGAGGTGAAGCAATCGGTACCGCTCTCTCATCCCGATCACGATGATCTGGCTTTTCTCTATGGCTCGATCCTGACCGATGGTGGAGACGGCAGCGAAACGGCAACACGAAATGTCTGCGTTTTTGCCGATGCCCAGGTCGATCGTTCGCCAACGGGTTCCGGCGTCACAGCGCGCCTGGCTGTGATGCATGCCAAGGGAGATATCGGGATCGATGAAGCGCGGCTGTTTGAGAGCATAACCGGTTCGCATTTCACCGGCACAATCGCAGCCACCGCCACAGCCGGATCGCTTCCGGCAATCATTGCTGCGGTGAGCGGCAGGGCGCATTATTTCGGCGAGAGCCGGTTCATCATCGAAGAGGATGACCCGCTGGCGGGTGGTTTTCTGGTGCGCTAGAGCCCTTTTGATCTATTCGTGCTCAGCCGATAATCAGCCGCGGCAGCCAGAGCACGATACCCGGAAACGCGATCAGCACGCCCACGGTCACGACGTCGGCGATGAAAAACGGCGAAGCGCCCCGGAACACGTCCTGAACCGAAATATCCTCGCGCACGCCGGCGACAACGAAACAGTTCAGCCCGATCGGCGGCGTGATCAGGCACAGTTCAGCCATCTTGACGACGATGATGCCGAACCAGATCGCGCATTCGGTGCCGGACATGCCCAGTGCTGAATCGGCTATTGTGACCGACTCTCCGCCGTTGAGCGCCATGACCGCCGGAAATGTCACCGGCAGTGTCAGGATCAGCATGCCGATGGCATCCATGAACATGCCGAGGATGACATAGGCGCCGAGGATCATCAGCAGCGTCAGCATCGGCGACTGGTCGAGCGAGGAGATCCAGTCGGCAAACGTACCCGGCAGATCGGCAAATCCAAGATAGCGCACATAGATCAGAACGCCCCAGATCATGGTGAAGATCATTACCGAGAGTTTGGCGCTTTCCATCAGGGCGCCGCTCAGCTGTTTCCAGCGCATGCCCTTGAACAGCGCCATGACGAGAACCACGAAAGCGCCAAGCGCGCCGGCTTCCGTCGGTGTGCCCCAGCCGAAATAGATGCAGTAGATGATGATCAGCACGACCGCGACAATGGGAAACGCACCGGGCAGGCTCTTGAAGCGGTCGGACCACGAAAAACCACGAACCGGCGGGCCGAGGTCGGTTCTCCACTTGGCCAGAAGAACGACCAAGCCACCATAGATCAGTGCCGATACGGCGCCCGGCAGAAAACCGGCAAGCAGCAAATGCCCGACAGAAGCCTCGACGATGATGGCATAGATGACCAGAATGGCGGACGGGGGAATGAGCGATGCCAGCGTGCCGCCGGCGGCGACCACACCGGCGGCAAAGCGCTTGTCGTAGCCGAGCTTGAGCATTTCGGGAATGGCGATGCGGGCAAACACCGCCGAGGTCGCCACCGAGGCGCCCGACACCGCGGCAAATCCCGCCGTGGCGAACACCGTTGCGACGCCCAAACCGCCCGGCAACCAGCCCACCCAGCGTTTGGCCGCCTCAAACAAGGCCTTCGTCAGGCCGGCATAATAGGCCAGATAGCCGATCAGAATGAATGTCGGGATAAGGCCGAGCACATGGGTTGACATCTTGGAGTGCGGAATCTGGCCGGTAATCTTGACCGCCGTCACGAAGCCGCGCTCCCAGCCCTGGCCCTTGTCGAATGCGAAGACGCAGAACAGGCCGATAAACCCGATCAGCGCGGTGGCAAACGCCACCCGCATGCCGCCAACAACGAGGACAACCAGCAGCGCCGCAAGAACCAGGCTGGTCTCGATCGTGGTCACTGCACACCTTCCCGATCGGCTTCGTCTTCAGCGAGACCGGAAACGGTTTCGGCTTCGCTGGCGGCCTGCGCTGCCGCATCCTCGATCATAGGCACAGCCACCGGCCGATCATCGTTTGTCGCAAGCGCTCTCCAATACCCCCAAGCCTGGAGGATCAGCCTTGCAAGAAGAAGGACCAGCATGACCGGAACGGCGAGCTTGACCGGCCAGGTCGGCAGGTTGATGTCGATTGTGCTGTCGCCAATGCTGATGGCGCGCTCGGCGTGATTCCAGCTGCCATAAATCAGGATCAGGGTCAGCCCGGCGATCAGCAAAACCGAAAGCAGTTCGAACAGCCACAAAACGCGGCGGCGCAATTTGCCGACTACGAGATCCATGCGGATATGGCCGCCGAGACGCTGGCAATATCCGATGCCGAGAAAGGCGATCAACGGTACCGCCTGAACCAACCAGTCGATAAATCCCGGCACCGGCATGTTGAAGAATTTCCGTCCGAGGATATTCGCCACCGACAGCAACATGACCGCCAGGATCAGCAGACCCCCGGCGAGGTTCAGCCAACCTTCAAGACGAAACAGCTTGCGGTCGAACTTTGATACGGCCGAAGTATCTTCGAGCACATTATGTGATGACATTTTTGCCGCCCAAACAGTGACGCCGCCGGATATCCGGCGGCGTCGCGAGCTTGACTACTTGCCAAGCGTTTTCATAACGAGGTCATAGAGTTCCTGACCGGGCAGGCCATTGGACTCCATATCCTTTATCCACGCTTCGCGGATCGGGTCAGCGGCCTTGGCACGAAATGCCTCGATTTCCGAGTCGGCTAGTTCGACCTTGGTGACGTTTTTCTCAGCCAGCACGCTGTCCCATTTCTTCAGCAATTCGCCATAGTTGGCGAGATAGTGCGCAATGGCTTCGTCGATCGAGGAATCGAGCGCCTGGCGATTCTCGTCGGAAAGCGCCTCATAGGCATCGGTGTTGACAACGACCGGACAATTGACGGTGCCGGGATTGAGGTTCGACGTCCACCATTTGGCAAGGTCGATGGTGCGGAAGGCAAAATGGGCGTGCGGTGCAAAAGCAACGGTATCAACGACACCGGATTCCATCGCGTTGTAGGCTTCCGTTGCCGTCACCGACGTCGGAACCGCACCGACCGATTCAAATGCCTTGCCGATGCCGCCGGTAGCACGCACCCGCATGCCTTCAAACGCGGCGAGCGTGTCGCGCGGTTCGCCTGTTCCGACAATATTGTATTGAGGCATGGGCGAGGTCATCAGCAACTTGGCATTCCAGCGGGCGAGATCCTTCTGCACTGCCGGATGGGCGTAGACGGCATGCGAAACCGCAACCTCTTGCTCTAGGTTGCTGACGCCGAGAAACGGCAGCTCAAGCACGGTGATCGTCGGGTTCTTGTCGCGGTGATAACCGGCACAGAATTGCGCCATCTCGAATGCGCCGATCGAAATGCCGTCGAGGTTCTCGCGGTTTTTCGACAGACCGCCATAGGAGATGTTGAGCGTGAACTCGCCGCCGGTTTTTTCCTTCACAAGCTCGGCGAGTTTTTCGACGTGCTCGGTAAACGCCCGGCGTTTGCCCCAAAGCGACACGTTCCATTCGGTGGCGGCATAGGCTTCGCCGGCGACGAACGAGAATGCGACGGCTGAAAGCAAGCCGAGTTTGATCGATGATTTCATTACTTCTCTCCCGGTTTATTGTTATGAGAGAAAACTAACGAAACGCGGCGGCAGCGCAAGCCGCAAGTTCGCTTAAATGTTCTGATCAGCGGCGTCGCAGCCGCTCTATAATTGGGAGTTGTCGCGCGGCTGATGGTGCTGACTGGCGCAAGCGGGGCCGGGACCACGCATATAGTGGCGCTCGGGGCGATAACGCGGTGCGAAGAGGTCGCGCACGGCAATTGTACAAACGCTGATTTTCTCCAAGATTTTCATTGTCCCGTTCCCTGGAGACCGAATGAGGGTCCCGACTTGTTTAGCGATGTCCCTTCGCCTGGTCAGTGATCCTAAACACAATTGGTGAACCGCCGATAAACGGCGGTGTTTACCAAGTAAGTGTCGACAAAGTCACAAGAACCAGGACGCAAATTGCCCAAGCCGCAATCGAAAAGACGACATTCCAGCGAAATGCCAGCGTGGTCGCCGCTATCCCCGTGATACGCGAAAGGATGAGATTGGTGCCGCCGAACGGTGATGCGGTCAGATTGATCGCCCATCCACAGATCAGCGACAGGGCCAGCAAATCGGGATTGATATGCCCGCCCAATGCGTCCGACAGAAATGTGCCGAGAAATGTCACCATCAGCATCGCCGGCAATCCGATCAGCGAGGCCAGGGGAACCAGTGTCACCACCGCCAGGTATGTTGCGAAAGGCGGCAGGTCGAACAGAAAACCGCCGAAACCGCTTTCCGCGCCCGGCAGAACAATCGCCAGTGCCGTTCCGCTGAATCCGGCAAGCGCCAGGGTAATCGCCTCCGGGCTTCCATCGGGAATGGTCTTGGTTGCAAGATCGCCCGTGCGTTGTCCAAAACTGCGGCCACCGCCCCGGCCCGACGCAATCTGCCCGAAGATCCAGATCACCGTTGTTGGCAGGGCAGCGAGCATGATCCCGGTTACAAGCGGCAACGACAGGGCGATTGAAAAGCTGGCGCTCAGTGCAATCAGGAGGGCATAGACCAGCGACAGGCGTCTCATCTCGACCGCAGGGAACGGTTCGGCCGGCGATGGTTCAAGCGGCTGTCCACCGGTAAGGCGCCGGCGAGCCTTGAGCCCGGTTGCGCGGTCTTCGAGCCATCCGACACTGATCACCAGGACCGCTATGCAGGCGCCATAGACTGCGACATTTGCGGATGCCGCCCCGGCAACGACTGTTACCGCGACCAATTGCGAAATGGCCGACGGCGACCAGGCAATAAACCAGGAAAAACCACGGGCAAGTGCGGAAAGCTGGCGCTGCTCGCGCACCTCGGTGATCCGCGGATCGAGACCCTCGCTGCCAGCGCGCGCACCGCGTTGTACCAATGGACCCAGCAGGCTCAGTGCCCCGAAATTCATGATCACACCCATGGCGTGACCGCCAAGCGCAATGGCCCAGTAGCGCCGTCCCGGCGGCTGGCGGGTCAGCATCTTGCCGACCGCCAACACAGATTCGGAGGTTGTGGCGGCGTCGCGCAACATCGACAGCAACAGGATGAATGCCGCCAGATAAGCGCCGCGCTCCAACGATTTCAACAATAGCGCGCACGGCTCTTCACTGCCGGCCAACACCACCACAGTGACGATCAAAGCCAAGCCGAGCAGGTATCTTTCCCGCAACCGCATCAACCGCCAGCCGACAACCGGAAGTGCGACCAGACAGGCACTCGCGAGCCAACCGAAACCGTACCATCCGGTGATGACTTGCAGTGAAATGAACAGGCAAACCCCACACAGCAAGGCCGTGGCGAGCGGTGGAGAAGACAGCGGCGGGCTCACCAGCTCCGATGGGCCGTCAGGCATTGCCGATCAGCATGCCTGCGCCGAATACCAGCGCACCTCCGAGCACCACCTGGAAAATCGCCCTGCTCCACGGGGTTTCCATCCAGCGGTTCTGAATCCAGACAATTGCCCAGAGCTCGACGAATACCACGGCAATCGCGATCCAGGTCGCCGTCCAAAAATCCGTTATGAGGTAGGGCAAGGCATGGCCGAGGCCACCCACAGTGGTCATGATACCGGTTGCGAAACCGCGCTTTATGGGTGAACCGCGGCCGGAAATCACACCGTCATCGGATGCCACCTCGGTAAAGCCCATGGAGATTCCCGCGCCGATGGACGCTGCGAGGCCTACCAGAAATGTCTGCCATGTGTCGTGTGTGGCAAAGGCGGCGGCAAAAATCGGCGCAAGCGTCGACACCGAACCATCCATCAGACCGGCAAGACCGGGCTGAACATAAGTCAGGATGAACTGCTTGCGCTCGGCCTGATCCTCCTCTTCACGGGCATCGTCGGTCAGGTGTTTCAGCCCGAGGCGCTGCGCCATCGAAACATGCGTTTTTTCTGCGGCGGCAAGGCCGTTCAGCAACTTCCGGGTCGAGGCGTCGGTGGTGCGCTTTGCAGCCTCGAGGTAATACCGATGGGCCTGTTCTTCCATCGCCTCGGCCTGATCACGCACCTTTTCCAATCCCAGCGGGCGCACGAGCCAGTCGGGCTTGCGCTCATAATAGCCGCGCACGTGTTCCCGCCTGATCAGTGGAATCGTATCGCCAAAGCGTTTGCGATGCGCTTCGATGAGATGGTCGCGGTGGCTGTCTTCCTCTTCGGCCATCTCCTCAAACACCTTGGCCGAATGCGGAAATTCGTCGCGAATGCCGTCAGCATAGGCACGGTATATGCGGGCATCATCCTCTTCGGACGAAATTGCGAGCGCGAGCATCTCCTGCTCGGACAGGGACGAAAACGGGCGACGATTGAAGCCGAAAAACCGGGATAACATCAGCAAGAATTTCCAGATTAGAATCGTTCCAAACTATGTCCGGACAATTTGGTCGTCAACGCAACAATATGAAGATTGCACAACCGTTGGCAGGATTCACGGTTCACGCCGCATCACAATTGGACAACAAAGCTCCAAGAATGCACAGCTCCCTTCACCTACCCGCCGAATAGGGCCATATTCGCTAGGTCATGAACTCATAAACAGGGTCAAAATGGCGTCGAAACCGCATAGCAAACCAAGGAAAAGGCCGAAAAGCGGGGCTATTCCCCCGGTTGAGGCCTTTGACGACGGTTTGGGCAGCGGGTTCGAGCGTCCGAAGGATATCGCAAATTTGCCCGGCTATTGCGTCGCGAGCTTTTGAAAACCGGACGGTTTCCTGCAAGCTCGCTCCTGATATCCAACCAAATTTGCACATACCATTGTTGATCCTGTTTATGGGTCCATGACCTAGTGGAGTGGCGATGAGATGAGTGCGCAGGCAGAGACATTTCTTGATCGAGTCGGGCGTTTTCTCGCCGGCCGGCTGGAAGCCGAATCGTCAGGCTATCAACCCTATACGCCATCGGATCCGGAAACGCTGCACCGTTCGCTGGTGCCGGGTGATGTCCTGCTTGTCGAAGGCAATCAGAAGGTCTCCGCCGTCATCAAATACCTCACCCAATCAACCTGGAGCCACGCCGCGCTCTATATCGGCAATGCGCTTCCCAAACCAAGGGACGGTACGAAACGGCCTCGGCTGATCGAGGTCAATCTCGGCGAGGGTTGTGTTGCCGTACCGCTGTCAAAGTACAAAACCTACAACACGCGAATCTGCCGCGCGCATGGGCTGACACCCGACGATCGGGAAGAGGTGGTCAAGTTCATGGTCTCCCAGATCGGGCTCAAATACGACACGAAGAACATTTTCGACATGTTGCGCTATTTCTTTCCGACACCACCGGTGCCGGTTCGCTGGCGCAGACGTATGCTGGCGTTCGGTTCAGGCGATCCGACGCGGGCGATCTGTTCGTCGTTGATCGCCCAGGCTTTCCAGACCGTGCGATACCCCATTCTGCCGGAAGTGACGTTGGCACCGGGGCGGACGGCTGCCGCGTCGCGCTATTCGCGGGGTGAAATCCTGCACATCCGTCATCATTCGCTGTTTACGCCGCGCGATTTTGACCTTTCGCCCTATTTTCAGGTCGTAAAGCCAACGCTGGAATTCGGATTTGACTATAAAGCCCTGATCTGGGCGGACCAGAAAAAGGTGGAGAACTCCAAGGCAACCAAGACCGACATCACGGCCCGCGAGTCTGCGCAATCCGAACAGAATATTGAAGATACTCCGTAGAAGAAATACACTATAAAGTAGATTGTATCTGATGCAATCGTGCAACAGTAGAATTTTGCCTAACTAATATTTCCCGATCATCAATTGACGCAACGACAGCCAACTGATTGAGTGTTTACTGAAATACCCGGACATCAGAACCGGGATGAGGGCGGGATGGCGATGATCGTTACAGGCGGGGCGTCCGGTGAACGAATCACCGGGCCGGTTTTTCGGTTCTTTTTGTTGGTGTTTGTGGCGCTTGTAGCTGCAATGCCCGTGCGCAATGCGTCTGCACAGGTTGCACCGCCGACATTCACCAAGACCTTCACACCGGATACGATTGGCCCGACCAGCACAACGACGTTGCGGTTCGACATAACCAATACAGGGTCGACGCCGGTAAGCTCAGTTGCTTTCTCCGACACGCTTCCCCCGGAGTGACGATCGCGGCACCGGCCAACACATCGCTTTCCGGTTGCTCGGGCGGCGGCACGCCTGTGTTGTCAGCACCGGATGGCGGCTCGACCATTTCCTTTTCCGGCGGGAGCATTGGCGCCTCGACGATATGTACGATCGTGGTCGATGTCACCTCGTCGACCATCGGGACACACACGAATGTTTCCGGTGACCTGACATCTTCTGCAGGGAACAGCGGAACGGCAACCGATGATCTGAACGTCGTTGGATCCGCACCCGGTTTTGCGAAAACCTTCTCGCCCAGTTCGGTTTTCGTGGGCGGAGGTTCGACTCTCACATTCACGATCGACAACTCGGCCAATGCTTCAAGCGCTTTCAACCTGAATTTCACCGACAACTTTCCCGTCGGCATTGCGGTGGCCAGTCCGGCCAATGCCGCAACCACATGCACGGGTGGAACCCTGACCGCCGTAGCAGGCAGTTCGTCCGTGTCGTATTCCGGCACCGGCTCCGTAGCGGCCGGAGCAACATGCACGATTACAGTCGATGTGACCGGCACGGCGGTCGGCGCACAGAACAATTCATCCGGCAGTTTGAGCTATTTCAACGGAATCTCGACGGTCAATTCCGGCAAGGCCAATGCCACGCTCACCGTCAATGGATCGCCGCTACTGATCACCAAGGCCTTCACCGACGATCCGGTCGCACCCGGCGGCACGGTGACGCTTGAATTCACCATCCAGAACAATGACCGAAATTTCCCGGCCACCGGGGTTGCGTTCACGGACAACCTGGCAAGCGCCCTTGCCGGCCTGACATTCTCAAGCCTGTTGGCGAATGATTGCGGCGGATCGATCACAGGGTTTGGCACAACAACAATCGGCCTGACCGGTGGCACGATCGCCTCCGAGGCCACCTGCACAATTCGGACGAGTTTGACGGTGCCCGGAGGCGTCGGCACGGGATCGTACACCAACACCACTGATCCTGTTTCGGGGACCGTCGATGGCAACCCTGTGCCCGGAAACCGGGCCACTGATGACCTGCGCATCGAAGATGCGCTTCCGTGCTGACCAAGACCTTCCTGTCCGACCCGGTTGCCGGCGGCAACTCGGTTTCGGTCGAATTCACGATCACCAATTCCAGCGCCACGCAGGCACTGACCGATCTCACTTTTACCGACGATGTCTCGGCGTTCCTGTCGGGCACGACATTCAGCGGTTTTCCGGCGGCCGGTTTCTGCGGCGCCGGATCGTTTGCATCGTCGTTTTCAAATTCCGGTTCGCTGAACTTGCTGATATCGAACGGCAGTGTTGCCGCCGGCGGTTCGTGTACCTTCACCGTGGATTTTGCTATTCCGGCCGGCGCGGCAGCCGGAACCTACACCAACACGACCAGCCAGATCACCGGCACGGCGGGTGGCGCGTCGGTGACGGGCGCGGCAGCCAGCGACACGCTGGGCGTCGTCGGCAATCTTCAGTTCTCCAAGGAGTTCACCGATGATCCGGTGATCGCCGGCGGCACCGCCACGCTTGAGTTCACGATCACCAATCCAATCGACAATCCGGCTGACGCAACAAGCATCGCTTTCACCGACAACCTGAATGCCGCGCTGACCGGTCTTGCAGCCACCGGATTGCCGACCAGCAATATCTGTGGTGCGGGCTCGCAGATCTCGGGCACGACGAGTCTGTCATTTACCGGCGGAACGCTGGCGCCCGGCGCCTCATGTACGTTCAGCGTGGCCACACAGGTGCCTGCCGGCGCAACGCCCGGCAATTATGTCAACACGACCAGCAGTCTGACATCCACGATCGGCGGTATTGCGGTCATCGATGCGGCGGCATCGGACACACTGCTGGTCGGCGGCTTGTCTTTCACCAAGGAATATATCGACGATCCGGTTATTGCCGGCGGTACCGCGACGCTGCGGTTTACGATCGACAACACCAGCGCCATCGATGTCAGCGGCATGTTCTTTACCGACAACCTGGTCGGTCCGCTGCCGGGACTTGCTGCGGTTGCACCACTACCCGCGACACCCTGCGGCGCCGGCTCCACGATTTCCGGCACGACATTCCTGATAATGGTCGGAGGCAATCTGACCGCCGGTACCTCGTGTACGTTCGATGTCACGGTGCAGGTTCCGGGAGGCACGGCATCCAGTTCCTACCTGAACACAACCAGCAATCTAACTGCCACCACGCCTGCCCTGACCGTACCGCCGGCAACAGACGCGCTTGTGGTGAATTCAGCGCCGCTCATCTTTTCCAAGTCGTTTACTGACGACCCGGTCGATCCAGGCGGTACCGTGAACCTGGAACTCACGATCGAGAACACCAGTGCCTCGACGGTAAATAATATTGCATTTACCGACGATCTTACCGCGGTGCTGCCGGGGACGCCGGATCTCTCCGCCACGGCAGCAACAAATTCATGCGGCGGCATGGGGACCGGTTTTCCGACCAGCAGTTTCAGCTATTCCGGCGGCACGCTTGGCCCGGGGGCAACATGCACGATAGCGCTCACGGTTGATGTCCCTCCCGGCGCCACGCCGGGCGACTACACCAACACGACCAGCCAGGTGACAGGTGATGTGGGTGGTCTGGCGGTTACCGGTGACGCGGCGAGCGACACGCTAACGATTTCGAATCCGAATGCCCCGTCCTTCTCGAAGGCATTCGACGGGCCGTCGGTGGCCGGCGGTAACCCGATTCTGACGTTCACGATCACCAACAACGACGCCACCAACCCGATCTCCGCCCTGTCATTCACCGACAATCTCAATGATGTCATCACCGGCCTGGTGGCGACCGGTTTTCCGACCAATACCTGCGGAGGCACCATTTCCGGACCTTCGCTGCTGACGTTTTCCGGCGGAACGGTAGCCGCGGGAGCCAATTGCACGATAGATGTTGCCCTGCAGGTGCCGGCCGGCGCGACAGCGGGCACGTTCCCGAATACGACCAGCGACCTTTTCCAGAGCGGCCTGAGCGTCGCCTCGCCGGCCACGGCGAGCCTGACCATCGAGCCACCGCCTGCATTTGCAAAGGTATTTTCGCCAACATCCATTCTGTTCGGTGGTGTCTCGACCCTCACATTCACCATAGACAACGGTGCATCTGCGCTGGCGGCGTCCGCTCTCGATTTTACCGACAACCTGCCGGCCGGTGTCACGGTAGCCACCCCCGCCAATGCATCGACGACGTGTACCGGCGGCACGATCACGGCGGTGGCCGGATCCGGCGTGATCAGCTATTCGGGCGGAACGGTCGGTGCAGCCGCCTCGTGCACGCTTCAGGTCGACACCACGTCGTCGACCCCGGGCGCGCATGTCAACACAACCGGCGATCTGACATCGTCCTCGGGCAATTCGGGAACAGCAGGCGCCACATTAACGGTTCAGAACCAGCCGCCGCTGTTTTCGAAGGTATTCTCGCCGGATGCCATCCAGACCAGTGCCGTCACCGTTTTGACGTTTACCATCGACAACACCGCATCTGCGGTCGCGGCCACATCATTGAGTTTCACCGACACGATGCCGGCAGCGATCGTCGTCGCGACTGGCGGGCGCGTAACCACAAATTGCACCGGCGGAACGCTGACTGCGGCGGCCGGATCGAACGTGATCAGCTACACCGGCGGCACCGTGGCGGCAAATGCGAGTTGCGTCATCAGCGTCGAAGTTCAAGGCATCACTGCCGGCACATATACAAACACCTCCGGTGACCTGACTTCATTGCTCGGCAACTCGGGTCCCGCCACCGATGATCTGATGGTTACGGATTTGCCGCCGTTGTTCAGCAAAGTGTTCACGCCGGATACCATCAACGCCGGTGATGTCTCCACGCTGGTGTTCACCATCAACAACACGGTGGCGACGATCGATGCGACGGCGCTTGATTTCACCGACAACATGCCCGCCGCCATTGTGGTCGCCAGCCCGGCAAATGCCTCGACAACCTGTACTGGCGGAACGTTGACCGCGGCCAGCGGAACAAGCGTGATAAGCTACACCGGCGGTACCGTTTCCGCATCATCGAGCTGCACAGTCAGTGTCGACGTCACGTCTCCGACCGCCGGTTCACATGTCAACCTATCCGGCGACCTGACCTCTTCGCTCGGCATCTCCGGCAGGGCGACCGACACGCTCAATGTCAATTTCGTCGCACCCGGATTCTCCAAGCAGTTCGCGCCCAATCCCATCGTGACCGGGACGGTTTCGACGCTGACATTCACAATCGACAATTCCGGTTCGCTGGTCGATGCGACGGCGCTTAATTTCATCGACAACATGCCGGCGGCGATAACCGTGGCAACTCCCGCCAATGCATCGACCACCTGCACCGGCGGCACGGTCACCGCAGTCAGCGGCTCTTCCTCGGTCTCCTATACGGGCGGTACGGCGACGGCTTCGGCGACATGTACGGTGAGCGCCGACGTAACATCATCGACGGTTGGGGCTCACCTCAATCTTACCGGCGACCTGACCTCTTCGCTGGGCAATTCGGGAACCGCGACGGACACGCTTACCGTTGACCTGCCTCTAGGCACGATCACCATTGTCAAGAACACGGCTCCGGTTGCGGCCGGTGACGGAACATTCGAGTTCACCTCGACCGACGCCGACCTCGACGCGATATCCCTGACCACAGTTGCCAACACGGCAACGT
The DNA here is from genome assembly GCA_963669285.2 of Rhizobiaceae bacterium. Classification (GTDB taxonomy): domain Bacteria; phylum Pseudomonadota; class Alphaproteobacteria; order Rhizobiales; family Rhizobiaceae; genus JAWKWH01. The sequence goes on from CAXXSI010000014.1 coordinate 446,498, forward strand.
CGGCGCCGATCGCCAAGCCTGCCGGCACCTACACGATCAGCGAAGATGTCACTGCCGGGTGGGTTTTGAGCGCCATCTCCTGCGCCGGTGATACGAGCGGTGGGACCGTGACCGACCTGGGCAACCGGGAGGTCTCGATCAATCTCGATAACGGCGAAGCAATTGTTTGCACATTCACGAACAATCGAGACGCAAATGCCGTCGTTCAGCAGACCCAGGAAGCCATTATGGACTTCATGGAGAAGCGCGCCGACCAGATGACCGCAAACCAGCCGGATCTGGTTTCGCGGCTTCGCGACCGCGGCGTACCCGGTGTTGCACCGCTCGAGTTTAACGGCAGCGGCACGCTGAAATCGTCAACGTCGCGCTTCTCGACAAGCCTGCACAAGATCAAGACCTGGCACTCGAGTCTGAATGGTGAAGACGCCGACAACCTCCCGACTTTCGATGTGTGGGTGAACGGATTCTTCTCTCATACCAGTACTGACAGCAGCAAAAGCCACTTGGGCATGATGCATGTCGGTGCGGATTACCTGGTCAATCCCGATCTTGTCGTCGGAGGCATTGTTCAGCTCGACTGGGCCGGACTTGATTCTTCGACAACGGTCGCCACAGTCGACGGTTTCGGCTGGATGGCAGGCCCGTATTTCGTCGCCAATCCATGGCAAAACATCTATGTCGACGGCAGGGTTCACTACGGCCAGTCCTACAATGACGTCAATCCGATCGGCCTTTATACCGACCAGTTCACCACAGATCGCTTCCTGGCCAGTCTGCAGGTCACGGGTGACATGAGTTACGGCAATCTCAATGTCAGCCCGGCTGCCGAATTGCTGTATTTCCACGAGCGTCAGAAGACCTATATCGACACGCTCGGCAACACGATTCCGAGTCAGACCCTTGAGCTCGGCCGGGTCATCTTCGGACCGCAGTTCAGTTACAATATGGTTCTCGACAATGGCGGCACGCTGACGCCGACCGCCAAGTTCGAGGGCATCTGGGATTTCCATGAAAAGAAATCCTCGCTTGGAACGGGCACCATCGAAAGCATCGGCGGGTTGCGCGGTCGTGTCGACCTCGGTCTGGGCTACAAGGGCCCCACCGGAATCTCGGTACAGGCGAGCGGTTTTTATGACGGAATCGGCAAATCCGGCTTCGATGCCTATGGCGGACAGCTGGAGATTATGGTGCCGCTGCAACGCGAAGAATAGTTGCAATCGCGGCATTGTCATCGGCGCGAGTTCAGTTCGCGAACCGCATTGAGGAACGCTACCTGTAACAAAAACAAGATACCGGGCGGATTGCAGGGGAGAGTCAACGTGTTGAAGAGTGCAAAATTATGTGTCGCGGCGGCAGTATTGGCTGCGGCAAGCTGGTTTGGAACGTCCGGGGCGCTGGCCGCGTGCGCGATTGCCGAGGGACAGGGATTGGGCCAATCCCAGAGCGAGGCCCAATTCAGGGGGCGCCAGGACGCAACCGCCAAGGCCTATCGATCCGGTGCGGCAGGCGCCACGCAGATCGAGTATTCCGATCCGGCTTGCTTCTATCTCGACGACGGCACCAATGCGATCAACTGTCAGGTTCAGGCATCCTGGTGCACGACACCGGTTGCCGCACCACAGCCTCCGGTACGCATTCAGCCGGTCGATCCGCGACCGCGGAGAAAGATCATCCCGGTATTCCGGCACAAGCCGCATGAGCCCCATTACCGCCGCGGCTGTCGCAAGTTTACGGCTGAGGCGAGCGACTATTCCATGCGCGGCGCGCAAGCTCTGGTCTATCGGACGCTGAACAACGCGCTGCGAAACCGGACCGGCCGTTCGATCAACAGCGGCGGTGTCAGAGCTGAAGCACCGGGATGCTACTATCTGGGCGGTCACTATGCGCGCGCCAACATCGTCCAGTGCCGCATGTCGGCGGAGGTTTGCGGCTGGTAGCGCGCAACCGAGCCTGCGTCTGCAGTTCAGTACCTTCGGTGGACGCGTTTGTTGCTGACGATGTGCCGCTGCTTTTGCCGTTCGCGCAGAAAGACGAACAATCCGGCACCGGCGATCAGGACAATACCGACAGCGGTGGTTATTCCGGGAATTTCGCCCCAGATTGTAAAACCCCACATCACAGCAAGCGGCAGGCCGACATATTCGAACGGTGCGACGGTGGCGGCATCGGCCAGTCTGTAGGCCTGCGACAGCGCATAGCCGACGATCGCCGAATTGAAGCCCAGCGCCAGGAACAGGTAGCGGTCGAAACCCTGCGGCCAAACCCATTGTCGCAATAGAAACTGAACGCTTTCATTGGCGGTGCCGGCGGCGAAGCGACCGTCGCCGGCGACAAGATAAAATCCGATCGAAACCACGATAAACAACGCTTGTATGTAGACCGCCATGGCCGAGGCCTTGCTGGTCGCACCGAGTTTGCGGGTCAGGACCTGATTGGCGGCATAGGCCAGTGCCGACAGCACCGGCAGCAACAATATCAACATATCCACCTGGCGCGCGTCGTTGTCGGCCCAGGGTCTGATCATGACAACGACCCCGGCAAAACCCACCGCGATGGCGCCGAGCCGCATGGGGCCCACCTTCTCGCCAAGTATCGGGATCGCCAACAATGTGATCATCAGCGGCGCGACAAAGAACAGGGCGGTGGCATCTGCCAGCGGCACGACCGCAAGCGCGGTAAAGAAGGTCAGGTTGGATATCACCACCATCATGCCGCGAAACAGGTGCAAACCCGGCGTTTTGGTCCGCAAAATCGCCCAACCGCCTTCAAACTGCACAAGTATGAGCGAGAACAGAATACCGATGGCCGAACGAAAGAAGACCATCTGGTGCAGCGGATAGCCACCCGACAACTGCTTGATCAGCATGTCGTTGATGGAAATCGCCGTCATGCCGACGAGAATGAACGCGATTCCGGCGGACGGTCGGTTGGACAGGATGGTGGAATGCGGTACGGCCATGCCTGCCGATTATCACGGCCGTTCGCGGCTGGCGATTTTATTGTTGGCTGCCAATCGATCAGGGATTGCAATGTCCGGATTTTTGTCGTGAGCAACGCCACAGGCTCAGGTTCCTGTGAATCGCGGGCATGAAACGCAGACGACCATCGCTATTATGCGCCGCCTTGACTATATGAGAGGCAGAGCTTCGAGACAGATATGCGCTTTTCTCAGAATTTTCTCGACGAGATCCGCGAGCGGGTACCGATATCATCGGTCATCGGCGGCCGCGTCACGTGGGACAAGCGCAAGACCAACACCTCGCGCGGCGACTGGTGGGCCTGTTGTCCGTTTCACGGCGAAAACACCCCAAGCTTCCACTGCGAGGACCAGAAGGGACGATACCACTGTTTTGGCTGCGGTGTTTCGGGTGATCATTTCCGCTTTCTGACCGAGCTTGACAGCCTGTCGTTTCCCGAAGCCGTCGAGCGGGTTGCCGATATGGCCGGCATACCCATGCCGGCGCGCGATCCGGAAGCCGAAGCGCGCGAGGAAAAGCGCGCCACGCTCTATGACGTGATGGAACTGGCGGCGGCGTTCTTCGAGGACAAACTGCAAAGCGCCGACGGTGCAAAGGCACGCGCTTATCTAAGAGAACGCGGAATAACCTCGGCAATCCAGTCGCGGTTTCGCCTCGGTTTCGCGCCCGACAGCCGCAATGCACTGAAAGAATATCTTGCCGGAAAAAGCGTCGAGAAGGAAAAGATCGAAGCTTGCGGGCTGGTGGTGTTCGGACCCGATATTGCCGTTTCCTACGATCGGTTTCGCGACAGGATCATGTTTCCGATCACCAATCCGCGCGGGCAGGTGATCGCATTTGGCGGGCGGGCGCTGTCGCCGGACGTGCCGGCAAAATACCTCAACTCACCGGAAACCGAGCTCTTCCATAAGGGCAACGTACTCTACAATCTCGGTCCGGCCCGCGAAGCCGCACGGAAAGCCGGCACATTGATTGCCGTTGAAGGCTATATGGATGTGATCGCACTGGCGCAGGCGGGATTTGACAATGCCGTCGCACCACTGGGTACGGCGCTCACGGAACGGCAGATCGAGCTTTTGTGGCGCGTGAGCAACGAACCGGTATTGTGCTTCGATGGCGACAACGCCGGCATGAAGGCTGCGTGGCGGGCGGCGGATCTGATACTGCCTTTGATACAACCGGGCCGCTCGGGACGTTTCGCGCTCTTGCCGGAGGGGCTTGATCCCGATGACCTGGTCAGGCAGTCGGGACCGGATGCGTTCGCCGATGTGATCAAACAGGCGCGCCCGCTTGCCGACCTTTTGTGGATGCGTGAAACCGGTTCAGGTGTTTTCGATACGCCTGAGCGGCGCGCCGAGCTTGAAAAAACGCTGCGTGACCTCGTCTATCGCATCAAGGATGAATCCGTCCGTCGACACTACCAGCAAAACATGCGCGAGCGGGTGCGGTCCTTTTTCGGTTCGGCGGCAACACGAAACGGCCCGGCCCGAAACAAATCCGCTGGCCGCGGCAACAAGGAATCAGGGCAGATCAAGGAGCGCCTGGCCGTGTCAGACAGCCTGGCGCGCTCGGCACTGGTCAAGAGTTCCGGCGGCATCATGCCATCTAGGGAAGCCGCGCTGATTGTCGCGCTGGTTCACCACCCTGCGCTCATCGAGGAATTTTTCGATCAGGTCGAATCGCTCGATACCCGTCACCCGGATCTGCAACGTCTGCACAGCGCAATTCTGGATGCTGTAGCACATGATGAGGCGAGGGAAGCGCAGGCTGTCATTGCAGTAATCGAAAGGAACGATCTTGCGGGCAGTTGGGAACGGGCTATTTCGCTTGTTCGCCGTACCCGCACCTGGCCGGTATTGGCCGATGCCGCACTGGAAGATGCACGCGACGCCTTTGCACAGGCACTGCACTTGCACCGCACCGCCGGAGCGCTACATAGAGAACTCAAGGCCGCCGAGGCAGCGCTTGCGAACGAACCGACCGAGGAAAACTATCATCACCTCCTGGACATTCAGTCCCAGTTTCGCGACGCGCAGGCCACGGAAGCTCTGATTGAGGGATTTGGTGCTTCGTCCGGCCGGGCCGGGCGCAATTTTTAGGTTGTGCGGCAGCGAATCAAAATGCCGCCGAGCCTTAATGATTCGCTTTTTTAGGCGAATCACGGCATTGGCGGCTTGACCTTGAGCAAAAATAGCGGAATCAGAGAGGATTGTTCCGCTTTTGAGGATAAATGAACTTTTTGGGGCGCGGCCAATGCCGACTTGTCCCGGATAACTGGCCGCAAATATGCATGAATTCAACAGGGTTAATCGGGAATTAACACAAAAATCCGTAAATCTCCGCAACCATTTCGAAACAGCACATCCGGCAAGCTTGCGGACCGACCGCAATGACCAAATTCTGATCGCAATAGCTGAGCGCTGAATCCAGGCGCGCGCTATCTGGAGAACCAACGACATGGCAACAAAAACCAAGGAAAAGGACGAGGCCGAAACCGAACGCGAAAACACCGCAGACGGTCCGCTTCTCGACCTTTCCGACGACGCTGTCAAAAAGATGATCAAGCTCGCCAAGAAGCGAGGCTACGTGACGATGGAGGGGCTCAACGCGGTTCTGCCATCGGAGGAAGTGACGTCCGAACAGATCGAAGACACCATGTCGATGCTGTCCGACATGGGGATCAACGTCGTTGAAGACGACGAAGCGGCTGACGATTCCGACAACGACAATCAGACGACCGAGGGTTCCAAGGAAGTCGCCGAGCAAACCGGCAGCGCGGTTGCCGCCGTCGCCAAGAAAGAGCCGACCGACCGCACCGATGATCCCGTTCGCATGTATCTGCGCGAGATGGGATCGGTCGAACTGCTGTCGCGCGAAGGCGAGATTGCCATCGCCAAGCGGATCGAAGCCGGCCGCGAGACGATGATCGCTGGTTTGTGCGAAAGCCCGCTGACCTTCCAGGCGATTATCATCTGGCGCGACGAACTGAACGAATCCAACATCCTGCTGCGTGAGATTATCGATCTTGAAGCGACCTACGCCGGACCCGAAGCCAAGCAGGCTCCCAAGGTTCCGACGCCGGAGGAGATCGAGGCCGAACGCAAGGCGAAGGAAGAAAAGCAACGGGCACTGCGCCGCCCACGTGAAGACGACATCACCAATGTTGGCGGCGAAGGCCAGCCCGAAGAGGAAGATGACGAGGAAGATGAGGCCAATCTGTCGCTTGCAGCGATGGAAGCCGAACTCCGTCCCCAGGTGATGGAAACCTTCGACGTCATCGCGTCGACCTACAAGAAACTTCGCAAGCTGCAGGATCAGCATGTCGAGGGCAGTCTTGGAGACGGGGCGAAACTGTCGACCTCGCAGCAGCGCCGTTACAAGCAGTTGAAAGAAGAGTTGATCACGGCGGTCAAATCGCTGTCGCTCAACAATGCCCGTATCGAGGCGCTCGTCGAGCAACTTTATGACATCAACAAGCGGCTCGTGCGCAATGAGGGCCGGTTGCTGCGCCTGGCGGAAAGCTATGGCGTGATACGTACCGAATTTCTCGAAGAGTATCAGGGTTCCGAACTCGATCCGGACTGGACCAAGCGCGTGGCTTCCAGTTCCGGCAAGGGCTGGAAGGAGTTTGCCAAGAGCGAGAAAGCCAACATCAAGGAGCTGCGCGCTGAAATCCAGAATCTCGCCACCGAGACCGGCATTGCGGTGACCGAGTTCCGCCGCATCGTCAACCAGGTGCAAAAGGGCGAGCGCGAAGCAGCCATCGCCAAGAAGGAGATGGTCGAGGCCAATCTGCGTCTGGTGATCTCGATTGCCAAGAAATACACCAATCGCGGCCTGCAGTTCCTCGATCTCATTCAGGAAGGCAATATTGGCCTGATGAAGGCGGTTGACAAATTCGAATACCGCCGCGGCTACAAATTCTCGACCTATGCCACATGGTGGATCCGCCAGGCGATCACCCGCTCGATCGCCGACCAGGCGCGCACGATCCGCATTCCCGTTCACATGATCGAGACCATCAACAAGATCGTGCGTACATCGCGTCAGATGCTGCACGAGATCGGCCGCGAACCGACACCGGAGGAGCTGTCCGAAAAACTCGCCATGCCGCTGGAAAAGGTGCGCAAGGTGCTGAAAATCGCCAAGGAGCCAATCAGCCTCGAAACGCCGGTCGGTGACGAGGAAGATTCGCATCTCGGCGATTTCATCGAAGACAAGAACGCGGTGCTGCCGATCGATGCGGCTATTCAGGCCAATCTGCGCGAAACCACGACCCGCGTGCTTGCCTCGCTGACACCGCGCGAAGAACGCGTACTCAGAATGCGTTTCGGCATCGGCATGAACACCGACCACACGCTTGAAGAGGTTGGTCAGCAGTTCTCGGTCACCCGCGAACGCATCCGTCAGATCGAGGCCAAGGCCTTGAGAAAACTGAAGCACCCGAGCCGGTCGAGGAAACTGAGAAGCTTCCTGGACAGCTGACGCATCCGCCGGATATTCCGGCGGTTCGAACCTGCTGAATTGATCTACATCAAGCGGCGGTGCCTGTATGCGTGATAGCTCGCAGGCATGACAGCTTCTGCATCCCGACGTAACGATCCGCAGACGGCAGGACCCTTGCGGGCGATTTTTCCGCCGCCGCTGCCGCTGTTTTTGCTGCAGCCGCTATTGGGGCGCATCGTCCGGCGGATCGCCATCCGGTATCCGGAGGTTTTTGACCGCCTGGGCAGTCACACGCAGACCACGTTTCTGATCGACCCGGTCAATCTGCCGTTCGTGCTGTTGTTGAAGCCTGATCCCGCTAATCCCTCGTTCCGTGCTTGTCATCGGTCTGAAAGACCAATTCACGATGCATCGATTGCCGGTCGTTTTCTCGAATTGCTTCAGTTGGTCGACGGCAGCCAGGACGGGGATGCGATGTTCTTTTCACGCGACCTCGATATTGGCGGCGACACCGAGGCGGTCGTAAGCCTGCGCAACGCACTGGACGACGTGGAAGGCTCGATCGCCATGAGCGTTGCCGACCTGTTCGGGCCGCCCGGCAGGCTGGCGCTTCAGGCACTGCGCCGTGCCGGCGGCTATCAACCGACGCTCTAGCGGGAGATGTGATGCTGCGACCTGAACTCGTCTGTCCTGCCGGAACGCCGGCCGCATTGCGCACTGCAGTCAACGCGGGCGCCGATGCTGTCTATTGCGGTTTCCGCGATGCCACCAACGCCCGCAACTTTCCCGGGCTCAATTTCACACCACAGGAGCTGGAACAATCGATCGCCTATGCCCATCAACGCGATGCCAAGGTGCTGCTTGCGATCAACACCTTTCCGCCTGCCGGCAAGTTCGACCTTTGGAAAACCGCGGTCGATACCGGGGTGCGCCTGGGCGCAGATGCGCTGATCGTTGCCGATATCGGCGTGGCCAATTATGCGGCGCGCACCTATCCGCAACAAAGACTGCACCTGTCGGTGCAAGCGGCGGCATCAAGCCCGGAGGCAATCGGTTACTATTGCCGCGAGTTCGGTATCAAGCGCGTGGTGTTGCCGCGGATCCTGACGGTGCCGGAAATCAAGGCGCTGGCCGATGAAATTCCCTGCGAGATCGAAACCTTCATTTTCGGCAATCACGGGCTGATGGTCGAAGGGCGGTGCAGTCTGACGAACTATGTGACCGGTTGCTCGACGAATATGGACGGTGTCTGCTCCCCGGCGGCACAGGTTCAATATGTACGCGATGACGGCGGTAATCTTCAGAGCAGACTGGGTGAGTTTACGATTGACCGTTTCGCCGCAGGCGACAAGGCCGGCTATCCGACGATCTGCAAAGGACGCTATCTCAGCGACTGCCGTGACGGCGCGTTCTATGCCTTTGAGGAGCCGCTCAGCCTCAACTTGTCGACATTGCTGCCGGATCTGATCGGAGCCGGTGTTCACGCCTTCAAGATAGAAGGCCGGCAACGCTCACGCGCCTATGTCAGTTCGGTGGTCGGGGCATTCCGCAAGGCAATCGATGCGGTTCTTGCCGGCGATGAACCCGAGCTTGCCGATCTCGTCGCTCTGACCGAGGGACAAAAACAGACGGAAGGCGCCTTCAAAACCAAGAAGTGGCGATAGCACGATGACGGCAAACCTGACGCTTGGACCTGTGCTTTTTCATTGGCCTGCAGACAAGAAGCTCGATTTTTACGCGCGGATCGCCGACGAGGCGCCGATTGATACCGTCTATCTGGGCGAAGTGATCTGCTCGAAGCGAGCGCCATTTTTTGACCAGCACTACGATACGGTCGCAGAGCGGCTGTCGCGCGCCGGCAAGCGGGTTGTCCTGTCTTCACTCAGCGAGGTCATGCTGAAACGCGAGCGCTCGATGATCGCCGGGTTCTGCAAGACCGATGATCGGGAGATCGAGATCAACAACGCATCGGCGCTATTGCATATCGATGGGCGGCAACACCGCATCGGTCCGCTGATGAATATCTACAACGAGGAAACGATGGCCTACCTGGCATCCGGCGGGGCAAATCACTTCAGCCTGCCGGCGGAACTGCCGCGCGCTTCGGCCGCCATTCTGGCCGCGAAGGCGGCAGAGCTCGGTGTCGGTGCGGAAATTCAGGTGTTTGGCCGCGCCTCGCTTGCCGTTTCGGCCCGCTGTTATCATGCGCGCGCCCATGGCCGCACCAAAGACAATTGCCAGTTCGTCTGCGAAGAGAACCTGGACGGCATGCCGTTGAAAACCATCGATGGCGAGGCTTTTCTGGCGATCAACGGTATTCAGACCCTGTCGCACTCCTACCTCAACTATATCGGCGAACTGGACGAGCTGGCGGAAATCGGCTTGACCGATTTCCGCATATCACCGCATTCACAGGATATGGTCACCGTCGCGCAGACATTCCGCGATGCTCTCGACGGGCAAGTCTCACCCGATGAAGCCGCAGCCAGGCTGGCAAGCCTGGATTTCACCGCTCCCTTCGCCAATGGATTCTGGTACGGCAAGCCCGGGCATGAATATGTGAAGCCAGGCGCCCTACCGCCTGCATGACGGGTTCAAACTTGTATGAAGTAGCATTGTTGCCACGACTACTTCGATGCAAACCCGGCCGGCACATTGTGTTGGCCGCCTGCGCGCTGTAGGTTTTCCCCCTCTCGGGTTGACTGTCAGAGGCTCGAGCGGTTTTGGTCGGCAAACGGGGAGATCTAGCGCGATGTCTTTTCTGAAAAGGCTTTTTGGCGGCGGCGCCCCGGACGATTCCGGCGACAGTGCATCCATCGCCGAAGCGGTTGAGCATGAGGGTTATCTGATCAAGGCCACGCCGCAGAAAGAGGGGGCTCAATATCGTCTTTGCGCCCTTATAGCCAAGGATGTCGCCGGAGAGACAAAAGAGCATCGGCTCATCCGCGCCGACCTGTTTTCCTCCGTCGACGAGGCCAATGAAGCGGCCATGCGCAAAGCCCGACAGGTGATCAAGGAACAGGGCGACCGATGTTTGACTGACGTGGCTAATCCGGTTTCATGTGGTCAATGGCGAAACTGCGGCCATGTGTCAAAGACCAAGAAGCGCACACGCTAATTCAGTTTCATCTTAAATATACTGTGGACAACTTGCCGCACCGATGCGGGAATCTTGAATTCCGTTAGCGACACGCGCCCCATGGAAGGATGGGATTTGAACTGATTCTTTCCGCTGTTGCGCGTTCGTTTCTGCGGGCGGCCGGAGGGTCATTTCGGTTAACCGCCTCTGTCTGCGCCGTTCTTGCAATACTGATCCTGTCAGCGTGCAATTCACCATCGCAAAGTTTTCTCCTGAACGGTATCGGCGCGGAATTACCTGCACGCGACGTCAAAAACTCGACTGAGCTGCAGCACAAATATTTCAACTATCTGTGTCGGCAGGCCGGCCTGCCCTATACGGTCGGAGCAAATGGCGCGCCTCACTGCAATTTGCCGCTGCACGACCGTGGAATATGGACACTTGTCGTCTATCAGGGAATGAACGACGTCGATCGGCGATGTGACGCCTATCTGCAGTGGCTCGATAACAAGAAGCGCTCCAAAGAACCGCTCTTGAGCCAGGTATCGACGGTGCGCACCGCCACCGAGGCAATCATAGGTTTTTCCAGCACCAATCCCGTCGCCGCCATCAATATTGTCGGCCAAGCCTTCCAATTGCTGACCGATAGCATTGAAAACTATCACAGCCGCCTTCTGCTGGAGGTCGACTCCTCGACGGTGAATTCCATCGTGCTGCGCGGACGCCACAATTTCCGAATGGGTATCCAGAACCGGCAGTTTCAGAACCGGCCGGAAGCAGAGCATGTGCTGCGGTCATATCTGAGGTTGTGCCTGCCGTTCGCGATCGAGACGAATATCAATGACTATTCGACCCTCGGCTCGTTGGGCGTTTCGCCGGACGGTGGCAATTCGATCAATCAGGTACCAATCGCCGGCGTTGCGCTGAAGCCTGATACACAAGTCGACACCAAGCCGCCGCCGAGGCCGCGCCCGAAGGCGCCGGGGTGGGAAAAAGTCAGCTCGATCGTCATTGATCCGGCAACCGCAAAGGCTATCCAGAAGGCCATCTGCCTTACCGGATCAGACGTCGACGGATCCTACGGCAACCGGACCGAGGCCGGCTTGAAGATTTTCGAATCGATCGCGAATACAAAGGGTTTCCGCGAAGCGGGTTGGCGGCAACAGACCGTTGAATTGAGCCGCGACGACCTCAACATTTTGCGCAATATCAGCGGCTGCGCGACCGGCGCGCGCAACTATCTCGAAAACGCGCTGCTGACCACCAGTGCGCGAACCGCTGAAAGCGTTGCGGCGAAAATCCGGGAAAAGTACAGCGTTGCCGATGAAACGGCCGGATTCACGCAATTACGCTCCAACATCGCGGCGTGGCGCACGGAAGAGAAGCTGGACAATGGGCCAAACGGAATGTTCGCCGAACAGATCACGCCCGAACTTCTGGGCAAAATCCTGCCGGCTTTCTAGAGCGTGTCCGGTTTGCGCAGACGCAGCAAGAACCAAACGTTCCGCCTTAGTATGTGAGGGGAGATAAGCATGTTTCGTGAAGCGCTTCACCTGTTGCTGATCCGCGATGAGCCGGCTGCCGATGCTGCAACGAGCGGCGAGATGCTCCCCGGCGAGATCGGACGCCAGATCGAAATAAGCGCCGATGAACAATGGGCAAAAGTCGTCATACTTTCCAATTTCCTGTCGGTACGCGAAGGCTGGATCAGGCTCATTGCCGATATTGGCGAGCTGACCCAAATTGTCGAAGCACCGCCGCGGCCGGATTTCAGCCTGTGGGCCTTCCTGAAAGCGACGGTGGATGCGGAGACATGGATCAACGGTCTGGACGCCGACGCCCGGTTCTACGTCATCGCCGATTATCTGATCGCGCTTGCCAGTATCGAAACCAAGATCAAGAATGCCGGCCAGAAAGATCCGCTGACCGACGGCATCGGTCCCTACCAGCTGTCGACGCAAGCCTGGCAGCGATTTATCGAAGCGCCGGCCGGCGAGGGCTATGCGGCGACGGACCGTGAAGATGCGCTGACACAGATTTCCGGGGCGGCGTATCTGGCGATTGCATCGATGAATGCGATCAGTGACGGGATTGCCGAGCACGATTCGTCAAACGGCGACGACGAGACATCCGGCCCGACCGGACCGTTCGTTCCGAGCTATATCGACGTCCTTCTTGCACACATGTTCGGTGATGCGGCGGCTATCGAAATCCGTAAAGCGAAAATGGGTGATAATGGCGGTGCACCAGCCAAATCCGTGCTGATCGACTTCTTCAACGAAGATGAATTCGCAAAGCTGGCCAAGCACAGATCGAAATTCCTGAAAGATGCAGAAACAGGCGAACTGGAAACGATCGACGGCCTCTTGATCAATGCCGACACGGTTTTGCGCAGTGAGCTCACCAAGGCCCACAAGCTGATGGTGGATCATATTCCCGAGGATCTGCCCAAGACGGACGGCACGGCACCATGGTTCGGCGTGGCAGAAACCGAACACCAGGATTGGTCGGACAACCTGATCAAGGAAGATACGCCGGGCGGTACCGCGCGCGTTCTGCAGTATTTTGAGGAGATCGAGTTCGCAACAACGACGGTGCAGCCGTGGTGCGGCGCATTTGCCGGCCACTGCATGCTCCATGCCGGTGCGCCGTTTAACGCAACAGTGGTGAACGGTCCGGCGCGAGCCGCGAACTGGAAATCGTGGGGGAATACCGCGATACCTCTCGGCGTGAATGACGTTCCGGTTGGCGCGGTCGTTGTCCTGGCACCCGAAAAGGGTTCGTCGCGATCGGGGCATGTGGGCTTTTTCAGCCGATATTTCGGCGGCGATAAAAACAAGGTCGAAATATTGGGCGGCAACCAGAGTGATACGGTCACCAAAACCAAGTTCGCACGCTCCAAGATCGCAGCCATTCGCTGGTACAGTCCGAAGGAGCAAAAGGAGAAGGACGACTCTTCAGGTTCAGTCGGGAATTCGCCGCCCGGACAATTCAGCACGCTGCTTGATTTCATCGGCCAGCATGAGAGCAACAACAACTACAATGCGTTCTTCGGACATGCGGGCAACACCAACGATCCCGATTTCACCGCGATGACCGTGGCCGCGGTGATCGCCTGGCAAAGGGCGTTCGTCAATGCAGGAAGCAAGTCATCTGCCGTCGGCAAGTATCAGTTCCTGCGCAACACATTGCTGGACCTGGTCAAGCAGGGACATGCGGCAAACGACCAGCTTTTCAATGCTGCACTGCAGGACAAGCTGGCGATTGCGCTGATGGAGCGCCGGAAACTCGGGCGCTATATTGCCGGAGCGCTTTCGACGGTTGAATTCGGTATCCATCTGGCGAAGGAGTGGGCTTCGCTTCCGGTTACCCGGAACGTCAAACGCGGCAACCGGACCATCAAGCAGGGGCAGAGCTATTATGCCGGGGACGGTCTCAACAAGGCGCTGGTATCGGTGCCGGCATTCCTGTCCGCCATCGACACGGCCCGCGGCTGAAACAGCTGCCGGATTTGCGTTTCGGGCGACGCCGGCAACGCGGTGTTATTGCAGCCGGTCAGGCCGGCCGCCGGATTTGTCCGTCAGCCACGGGCGTTCGCGTTCGGCAAGCCGGGCGCGTTCCCATTCGGCGACGATCTTGCACATTTGCGCTTCGACCAGATCGCGGACGTATTTCTCGTCCGGTCTGCTTCGTTCTTCGACCAACCATTCGCGCTGTTCGGCGCGGTAGCGCAAAAGCCGGTGCAGCAGGAAAACCAGATACCCCGGCAAGACGATGACGGTCACGGCTTTCACCCAATCGGCGGTCGAGCGCCAAGTTTCGAGCATGTCGCGAAACAGGTTGTAGTCGTCCAAAAACCATCCCCTGAGTTTGGAGATCCCCTTATTTCAGTCACTACATGAACGGTAGATGAACAGATATCGCTAAATTAGTAGTAGCCGCTACTTAGGTCTTGTTGCGGCTTTCCTTTTACTCAATGTGATGACGCGCGCCCGGGTCTACAAAGGTTCGGGTTTCCGGCAACCGTATGCCGTACGATCGCTTGCCTCACCAGCCGAATTTCATCGATTGAGGGTGCACCACGGTTGTCAATCAAGCCCCGCAAGCACGACGAGGTTTGTGTCAGCGGTCCGGTGACGGATCCTTGCCAGCGCCTGATATTCGGGATCGGCATGCCAGGCGCGCGCTGCCGCAATATCTGGAAACCGCATCAGCACGGTGCGCGGCAAAGCCCAGGAACCCTCAAGCACATGCGTTTCCTGTTTCGACGTTGCCAGCAACTCGCCGCCGTGGCGGGTGAAACTCGGCATGAAGCCGTCGAGATAGGCCTGGTAGGCCTGGGGATCGTTGATGCGAAGCTGGCCGATGACATAGGCGCTCATGGGTGTGGTCCTTCGTGGTTTGCCAGAGCGTAACCTCCTGCTGCCGCCATGTCACCGGCCTGGCCGTGGCCGCTCGCTTCAGTGCGTGACACGCAGGATCGGCTTGACCCCGTCGAACATCGGTTCCAGTTCGACGCCGAGCGCGTCACCGAATTTCGACACGGCAATGTAGATGGTGATCACGAACACCGCATCAACGATCTGCGGCTCGCTCCAGTGCTTGTGCAGCCGTTCCCACAGTTCGGCGGGCACCCGGTTGGCGTCCTCGCCGATCTGTACGGTCAGATCGAGCAGCGCCTTCTCACCCTCGGTGAAATGCGGGCTGGTCTTGTATTTGTTACCATCCAAATCGGCGATCTTGTCGTCGCCGATGCCGAGCATGTTCGACACGCGCTCGTGTTGAACCACACAATACTGGCATTCATTGCGCTGGGTGGCCTTGAGGATCAGCAGTTCCTTGGTCTGCCAGTCGATGACGCCGTCCTTGAGGATGGCCATGATCATGTCGGTGAACACGGTACCATATTCGGGTTGGTGACCGAACACCTTGAAGATGTTCAACAGCGCCTGAAACCGCTCTTCGGCCTTGTCGTAGAAGGCGATGGTCTCGGCGTTCGCCTGTTCGCGCTCAACATAGGATACACTCATTTTCGTCTCCTTTCCTGTCATTTGAACGATCGTTCCAAATTGTCCAAAAAATTTTTTACCGCAACATGGCTTCGGCCTGTGTGGTAATGGCACTGACGACCGACGGACGCGGATTGGCCCGGGTGATGACCCGCAAGCCCAGAAACAGGCCGAGCAGCGCCTGCGCGGTTTTTTTCGCGTCGAGATCGGCGCCGACCGTTCCCTGTCTCTTCGCTGCCTCGATCGAGGTGCGGAAGAACCGCTCCACCTGGCGCAGGCAGCCATCGACTAGCGTTCCGATCTCCTCGTCATGTGGCGACAGTTCCAGTGCGGTGTTGACCAACAGGCAACCACCGGGGGCGTCGACCGATCCGGCAGCGGCGGTTTCGAACGCGGCGAGGATCGCCTGCCGCGGTTCATTGACGTCGGCGATGCGGGTTAGAAACCCGTCGCGGTGGATTCGGTCATAGTGTTTCAGCGCGGCAATGAACAGCGTGCGCTTGTCGGTATAGGCGCTGTACAGGCTGCCACGATTAACTCCGGTTGCCTCAACCAGATCGCGCATCGAGGTCGCCTCGTAGCCGCGCGCCCAAAATGCGTGCATGGCGCGCTCCAGCATGTCGGTATCGGAGTATTTCTTCTCCCAGGGCACTATCCACCTCCGGCTACGTCGATTGCACGTATCATACGTATTTGGAACGATCGGTCAAATAGATGTGAATCCGACGCCATGGCGAATCCCCGGGCTTTGTGTGTTGCCGCCCGGTTGTTGCATGCAGGCTAACGGCAACACCAGAAACCCGGTTGATCTCGGTTCATGCATACAGCTATAGTTTGATCCACAATCGCAGTTTCGGGAGGGAATTGCATGTCCAAGAACGCGACAACACCCGACCCAACGAAATCGGAGCCTCGCAAATCCGGCTTGCCGGAAGTGCGGCCGATCCAGTTTCACGACCTGCGAGACATTCTGGCACTCGGGTGGAGCGATTTTCGCCGGGCGCCGCAGTTCGGCATTTTTTTCGGAGCCGTGTACGCGATTGGCGGGATCATTCTGGTTGCCAGCGTCATCCGCTTCGACATGGCTTGGCTGGCCTATCCGCTGATCATCGGCTTTGCCCTGATCGGCCCATTCATTGCAACCGGACTTTACGAGACAAGCCGCAAGCTGGAAAACCAGGATCCGCTGACCTGGGGCGGCATACTGGCGGCGGTATGGGAGCAGCACCGTCGTGAACTTGGCTGGATGGCCTTTGTCACGCTGTTCATATTCTGGGTATGGATGTACCAGGTGCGAACACTGGTTGCCGTGTTCTTCGGCTCGCAGGGATTTGCCACATTTGATGGTTTTCTCGATGTGCTGTTCACGACGTCAAACGGCATTACCTTTCTTGTTGTCGGGCACCTTGTCGGTGCCGTCATTTCCCTGGTTCTGTTTACGTTGACGGTCGTCTCCTGCCCGCTTCTCCTCGAACGTGAAGTGGATTTCGTTACGGCGCTGATCACCAGCATCAGGGCCGTCGCCGCATCGCCCATCGTGATGCTCGGCTGGGGCGCTTTTGTTGTGGTGGCCGTAATCGTGTCTGCATTGCCCGCGTTTTTGGGACTGCTCGTCGTCCTGCCGGTTCTGGGCCATGCGACCTGGCATTTATACAAACGCGCCGTCGTCGCGGAAACATGACGCCATAAGCTCCGGCCTCGGTGAAATCAGGTCACCTTTCGCGGGTGCCGAGGTGCCGTTTCAGGACCTCGACCATCTTCGACACTTCATCGCTTGTCAGCCGTCCGTGGCCTGAGAGAAATTGCTCAATGTCCCGGTCCGTGTAACGCCCGATGAGTTGACCATCCCGCAAGATCAGTTCTCTGCGTGCCAGGACAACGGCCCTATCATGGCAAATAATGCACTTGTCGTGAAACAGACGCCCGGACTGTTGGATACCCGTCAGGAGGACAACCATGGCTTCGACCTCATCCGGCGACAGCCTGCCATGGCCGGCTTCGAGAAACGCCCGCAATTCGCGGTCGGACCTGCTGCCGATGATGTTGCCGTCGGAATATTCAAGATTATCATGCACAAAATCGCCTGCATGCTGGGTGTGGCAACCCCCGCAATTTTGTTCGTACAGCCTGTGGGGATCAATCGGCTGAGCGTGGCCGGCAGCGACCATAGCTGTCAGGCAAGCAAAAGCGAACGCCAAGGCGGGCTTCGATATTCTGAGAGATACCAGCGGTCGTAACGGCCGCGACAACGCCGCCCGTCTACTCGTCGTCGGCATGAAGCAGTTCCTCCATGAAAATGCTCAAAAGCTGCGCGCGGCCGTCAACCTGCGCCTTTGCGTAGATCCGCGTGCATTGCGCGCGCACCGTGCTCGGTGCGGTTCCACGCATCCTTGCGATTGACTTGTTGCCTATCCCTTTGAGAACCAGGAACGCTACGTCCCGCTCCGAGGGCGTCAGTCGCCATTGGTCAAAAAAGGTATCGATCAGATCGGTCATTTCTCCACGCGCCGCCCGGATACCGAGTTCCATGGCCAACATGCGGGTCAGCAGGTCGTAGAGCTCCCGCATGAGGTAAATGACACCCATACTCAATGCCAGGGCGGCGACCGCTTCGAGGATGAGGTGAAGGTCGTCAAGGTGATCGCCTTGCCCCAGATCGACGACGACGTCGCCAATGAAGAACATCGCACACAGGGCCTGCACAACAATGAGAGCGGCGAGCACCATTGCTCGCCGTTCACGTTTCATCGCCGGGTAATATCGGGCAATCATACAGCCGATTTATCCTTTGGAATGCGTTTGCGACCGTCGATCATTGACCGGGCCAGGGGTACACCGGTCCGCCAAGTGTCGAAAACAATACCCCCGACATGCAGCGCGATTGAGACAAGAAGCCAGTTGAAAGCGATTTCATGGGCTTCTTCCACCCACTCAACACCAAAAAACCGAATCGTGCCCATCATGTATCCGGTAGCGCCGAGGAATAGCACCGTTGCCCAGATATTGTAGACCATCAGCGCACCAAGCGGATTGTGTGATAGACGCACGGTCTTGTCGCCTCTGGACAAGGCCGCCAAGTGCCGCAGTGCTGCGACAGGGTTTGGAGGGAAGGCAGATAACCGCGCATGTTGCGAGCCGAACAATCCCCATATTACCCGGGTGACGATGAGACCGAGCGCGATATATCCGATCCATTCGTGAAACATGCTTTCGCCATCCGTAACGAAGCCATTGAGCAAAACAGTCAACGCAAGCCCCCAGTGGATCAACCTGACGAGCGGGTCCCAGACCATGATGCAGCGGACGCCGGAGCGCCCGCTTTCAGATATCCCGATCACCGACATGATCGGTTCACTTCATTTTCAGTTTGGTGACTTTACCCGTCACCGTGCTGACGTAGACCTCGCCCATCTTGTTGTCCTTGACGAAATAGACCTCGATCTTGCCGTCCTCCATTTCAGACTTGCGGACCTGATAGCCCATCTCGGTCAACCTTGATTGCACCTCCGGCATGGTCGTTCCCAGAGCCATATCCATGGCCAGTTCGGCTGCGAGGGCGGGGCTTGCGAAGGCCAGAGCGGCCAAAATGACAAGTTTGCGCATCTTCAAATCTCCTTTTGGTTTCATGGCAGACGGTTACCCGTCGGCTCGATTGAAGATGCTGACGATCTGCCGAAATCGAAATAGCAGGAGAGCTTATGCTGGTTGAGGTAAGCCCGAGCTTACGGGCAGTCGCTTCGGATGCCGTCGAAAACGCACTGCATGCAGCCGGTTGACCGATGCGGTGATCGCGTGAGAACAAGTCAATTGCAGCCAAGATACGGGACAATGAACAACACAGCATCGAAAAAAGATCTTCTTCAAAAGCTCCTCAAGGGTATCGAGACGGGAGACGCAACCGCTGCTGCCGTCGTGAACGAGGCCAGATACATCCAGCACAATCCGCAGACTCACGCCGGAAGCGAGGGTCTGGCAGCGCTGTTTGCAAGACTGTCGAAGACAGATCCGCGGATCACATTCGTCCGGGTTTTCGAGGATGGCGATTACGCATTCGCACACAACGAGTACGACTTTTCCAGCCTGAGGGTCGCCTTCGAGGTCTTTCGCTTCGAGGACGGACAAGCCGTCGAGCACTGGGACAACATCCAGCCCAAACAGGGACCCAATCCCTCCGGCCGCGGCATGCTGGACGGCGTGACCGACATCGCCGACCTCGACAAGACCGAGGCGAACAGGACACTGGTGCGCGGCTTTGTCGAAGAGGTTTTTATTCTTCGGCGGCCTGATCGCCTCGGCAAGTATATCGACGATGAACTAATACAGCACAATCCGGAGATGGCTGATGGTAGTGAGCCAATTCGGGCTGCGCTTCAAGCCACTGTGGACGGCGGTTTCGCTCTGCAGTACGACCGAATCCACAAGGTGCTCGCAGAAGGTAATTTCGTGCTGTGCATGAGCGAGGGAAGCCGCAACGGCGTTCATTCCAGTTTCTACGACCTGTTCCGTGTTGCAAACGGCCGGATCGTCGAGCATTGGGACACGATCGAAGCCATTGCACCTCGAAGCGAGTGGAAAAACGACAACGGCAAATTCTGACTTGCGCCGGTACCGGATCGAACCATCCCGGAACCCCAGCCTTCAATCGGATGACCTAGCTTCCGCCCTGACCGCGACGTCTTTTCTTTTGCCCCTCTCCGTGCTTGTTTCCGCCCATGAAAACAGGAACACATCTGCCGCTTCAATTCGCCGGCAAGACGGCACCGGAAATGGCCGAGACCGCCAGGCAATTCCGCGCGCATATGGCCGAACGCCGTACGGTGCGGGATTACAGCGACCGGCCGGTGCCGCGCTCGGTCATCGAAGATTGCGTGATGACGGCGGCCGGCGCCCCTTCCGGCGCCAACCAGCAACCTTGGACCTTTGTGTGCATCAGCGATCCCGACATCAAGCGCGCCATCCGGCTGGCGGCGGAAGAAGAGGAGCGCGCATTCTATGCCGGCAGGGCGGGACAGGAATGGCTGGAAGCGCTCGGGCCGCTCGGCACCGACGAGAACAAGCCGTTTTTGGAGACCGCGCCGTGGCTGATCGCCATCTTCGCCCAGCGCTGGGGGCGTGATGACACCGGCAAGCGCATCAAGCACTATTTCGTGCCCGAATCCGTCGGCATCGCCACCGGCATGCTGATCACCGCGCTGCACAATGCCGGGCTGGCGACGCTGACGCACACGCCCTCGCCAATGGGCTTTCTGTCGGAAATCTGTGGCCGCCCGGACAATGAAAAACCGATCATTCTGCTGGTTGCCGGATATCCTGCGGAGGATGCGACCGTACCGGACATCGACAAAAAGCAAGCGCAAGACGTGATTGTCTGGAAAGAGCCGTGAACCTTCAGGATGATATCGTCGTGCGCGGCCAGGTGATCCGGGCAAGCGAATTGCGCGAGACCTTCATTCATGCCTCCGGGCCCGGCGGACAGAATGTCAACAAGGTGGCCAGTGCGGTCCAGCTGAGCTTCGATGCCGCCAACGCGTCCGGTCTGGACGAGCCGACGCGCCGCCGGTTGATCAAGGCAGCCGGCAGCCGGGCATCGAAATCCGGTGTCATCGGCATCGAAGCATCGCGCTATCGCACGCAGGAACGCAACCGGGCCGATGCGCGCCAGCGCCTGACCGGGCTGCTCGAGCAGGCGACTGAGCCGCCGCCGCCGCCACGCCGGAAAACGAAACCGTCAAAGGGTGCGGTCGAACGCCGGCTGAAAGCCAAGGCGGGCCGGTCACGGATCAAGCAAATGCGCGGCCGCGTCAGGGATGAATAAGGTCGGTGGAACGGCGCATTGACCACTTCACTTTGATCCCACCCCGTGCCAATCTGCAACTCCTAATATGCGCCGATGACAGGGAGAGCATTTGATATGGGTGTATTCGATTTTGTAAAATCCGTTGGCAAGAAACTGGGCATCGGCGACGACGAAGCCCCGGAGGCAGATGCCCTCAAGAAGGAACTCGATTCGCACGATCTTGGAACCGATCACGTCGAGGTCGAGATCGTGGGCGACAAGGCGGTGATCAAGGGTGTGGTTGCCGACCAGTCGATATTCGAGAAAGCGGTCATTGCCGTCGGCAATACGCTCGGGATTTCATCGGTGGAGGCCTCCGAACTCAAGGTTGTGGCGCCGGATTCAGGACTGAAACTCGATGCCGGCGCAGACATGACCGCACTTGTTGCCGCTTCCGGCCCGCCGCCTAAGGCGCCGGTGTTTCACACGGTGGAAAAGGGCGACAATCTGTGGAAGGTCGCCGAGAAGGCGTACGGCAAGGGCAAGGGCGGCAAGTACACCGTCATTTTCGAAGCCAACAAGCCGATGCTGTCGGACCCGGACAAGATTTACCCCGGACAGGTGCTGCGCATTCCGGAATTGGCGTGAATTCTGCGAACCTGATATCCCGCCGCGCCATGCTTTGCTGTATTGGCGCGGCGGCCGTTTCGCCGGCACTGGCCGGATCGGTCTACACGCCGGGTCGCGGCGATCCGGACCGTAAAGCGATCCTCAACTCCGTCCGCCCGCGCATTGAACATGAAACGCGCGGCGCGGTGGAGTTTGTCGTTCGTACCCTCAACGTTATGGATGACTGGGCCTTTGCCGTGCTCGACCCGCAAAGGCCGGGCGGCAGGCAAATCCGCATCGAAGATACGATCCATGCCGCAGACGCCGATTTCATGGATGGTCTGACCGTCTATGCGCTGTCGCGGCGCACATCCGGCGGCTGGCGCCTGGTCGAATCGGTCACCGGGCCCACCGACGTCGCCTACGATCCCTGGCCGGAGATCTTCGGCGCACCACGGGCGATATTCGGGTATTAGAGACTACCCGACTACCCGCAATCGACAGGCTGCGGATCCTGCACAAAGGCAGGCGTGGTGATCTTGTAGTAGTCGGAATTGAACTTCACGTTCTTGAAGAAATAACCCTCGTCATAGGTCTGAAAGATGATGCGGAAATAGATGTTCGACGCGCGGCCGCGGTCGGCGGTGACCACGAGAAACTCCTGAGCGAACTCACCCAGATCGGCGATCTGATAGACCTTGCCCTTGCTCATGTTGAAGCCCTTGAGCTCCGGTCGAAATATCGGATCAAGCTTTGCGCGGTCCGAATCCGGCCAGAGTCTCGCCAGTTTGAGCAACTGGCCGATCGTCACGTCGGTGCCCTTGTCCAATATGCTGGCGAATTCGCAGGTTTCAGCCAGCGGATCCTGCGCCAGGGCCGGCCCGGCCGCGATTGTGGACAATACAGCAATGGCTGCGAAACTTTTTCTCATCAATTCCTCCCCGGATAATAATGCGCCCTGCCCATTGGCTGATGAAATCAATCAGCTAATTTGGCCACATGCAAGTTTTACCCAAGGGCGTACGCCACATACCAGGCTATCTCGATGTGTCTGCTCAGGCAGCGCTCGTGTCTGATATCCGCTCGATCATCGCGCAGGCGCCGCTGTTCACACCGACCATGCCGCGAACGGGCAAGCCGATGAGCGTGCGCATGAGCAATTGCGGGCCGTTGGGCTGGATCACCGACAAAGAGAATGGCTACCGCTATCAGCCCACCCATCCGGCAAGCGGCAAACCGTGGCCGGATATGCCGCAGCAGCTCACTGAGATCTGGGATGCGGTTTCAGGATATACCGAGCCGCCGCAGGCGTGTCTGATCAATTTCTATGCCGAGACGGCCAGGATGGGCATGCACCAGGACCGCGATGAGGAGGATTTCAACGCGCCGGTGGTTTCCATATCGCTTGGTGATACCTGCCTGTTTCGCGTCGGCGAGACCATGCGCGGCGGCAGAACGACATCGTTCAAGCTGAAGAGCGGCGATATTGTCGTTCTCGGCGGGCAAGGCCGGCTGTGTTTTCACGGCGTCGACAGGATCTATCCGGCCACCTCCGCCCTGTTGAAAAACGGCGGCAGGCTGAACCTGACCCTGCGGCGGGTGACCGCGCCATAACCGGTTGCCGAGGTCCTGACGCTAAAGCTTCCTGAGCGCGACTTCCTGCACCAGATGGTTGGTGCCCTTCTGCAGGATAAGATCGGCGCGCGGGCGCGTCGGCAGGATGTTTTCGCGCAAGTTCTTCAGGTTGATGTTGACCCACAGTCCCTGGGCAATGGCCAGCGCGGCATCGTCGGTCAGTTGCGAATAACGATGGAAGAACGAGTCCGGGTTGCGGAAAGCGGTCTCGCGCAGCCGCATGAACCTGTC
Organism: Rhizobiaceae bacterium; assembly: GCA_963669285.2. Classification (GTDB taxonomy): domain Bacteria; phylum Pseudomonadota; class Alphaproteobacteria; order Rhizobiales; family Rhizobiaceae; genus JAWKWH01. Next base: position 470,261 of record CAXXSI010000014.1, read on the forward strand.
GACATACCATTTGTGGATCAGCGCCTCATCGGCGTCGATGTAAATCGAAAAATCGAAGAAATCCGACACCACCGGTACCGCCGCGCCATCCTCGGGCAGGTCGCGGGTCTGCAACACGTTGATGCCCTCGAAGATGAGGATGTCGGGCCGGTCGATGGTCTTGTACTCGCCGGCACGCACATCGTAGGTCAGATGCGAATATAGCGGCGCGCGGACACTACCCTGGCCCGACTTGATATCGGACAGAAACCGCAACAGCGCGCCGACATCGTAGCTTTCGGGAAAGCCCTTTTTTTCCATCAGCCCGTGCTCGCGCAGCACCGAATTGGGGTGCAGGAAGCCGTCGGTAGTAACCAGATCGACCTTCGGGCTCGACGGCCAACGGGTCAAAAGCTCCTGCAATACGCGGGCGGTGGTCGATTTGCCGACCGCAACCGAGCCGGCCACGCCGATGATGAACGGCGTCTTGACCGCGTCGCCGACATTGAGAAAGTCCTTGCGCTGGCGAAACAGCAACTGGCTTGCCTCGACATGCGCCGACAGCAGCCGCGACAACGACAGATAGATGCGGCGCACTTCCTCCAGATCGACCGGATCGTTCAGCGAACGCAGGCGCTCGACCTCATCTTCGGTCAGGGTCAGTGGCGTATCGGCACGGAACTTGGCCCAATGTTCCGCGGAAAAGAAACGATAGGGCGAATATTTCCGCTCACTGGGTGCGAACTGGTCCATCAACTCTTTCCTGCCACCAGGTTCGTTTAACTCTCTTTGCGAGACCGTTTTTCCGCAATGCCCGAGGTCGCGGTGCGCTCTTCCAGTTCCGCGAGAACATTCGACAGTGGAATGCCTGCAATGTGGAGGACCACAAGCCAATGATAAAGAAGATCGGCGCTTTCCGAAACAAGACCTTCGTTGTCTCCGGAGGTCGCCGCGATCACTGCCTCGACGGCTTCCTCGCCCAGCTTCTGCGCCGCCTTGGGCATGCCTTTGGCGACCAGTTTCGCAGTCCAAGAATCAGGATCACCGGAGCCGGCGCGCGCGGCGATGATCGCTTCGAGATCGTCGAGGGTAAACTCGCTCATCAGATCAACTCCCAGGATCGAGGCGCATGGCAATGCCGGCATCGGCCATGTGTTTCTTGGCTTCGGCGATCGTATAGGTTCCAAAATGGAAAATCGAGGCGGCGAGCACCGCCGTGGCGTGGCCGTCGCGAATGCCCTCGACCAGGTGATCGAGATTGCCGACACCGCCGGAAGCAATCACCGGCACCCGCACCGCATCGGCAATGGCGCTGGTCAGCGCCAGGTCATAGCCGATCTTGGTGCCGTCGCGGTCCATCGAGGTGAGCAGAATTTCGCCGGCCCCCAGATCGACGACCTTGCGGGCGAACTCAACCGCGTCGATGCCGGTCGGCTCGCGCCCGCCATGGGTGAAGATTTCCCAGCGGTCGGCTTCGCCCTCGCCGGAAACCTTCTTGGCGTCGATGGCAACGACGATGCACTGGTTACCGAACTTGTCGGCGGCTTCGGCAACGAATTGCGGGTTCTTTACCGCTGCGGTGTTGATCGACACCTTGTCGGCGCCGGCCAGCAGCAGTTTGCGGATATCGGCAACGGTGCGAACGCCGCCACCGACCGTGACCGGCATGAAGCACTGTTCGGCGGTACGCGCGACGACGTCGAAGATCGTCTCGCGATTGTCGGACGAGGCCGTGATGTCGAGAAAACACAATTCGTCGGCGCCGGCCGCATCATAGGCCTTTGCCGCCTCGACCGGATCGCCGGCGTCGATCAGATCGACGAAATTGACGCCCTTGACGACGCGGCCGTCCTTGACGTCGAGACAGGGAATGACACGGGCTTTGAGGGTCACCGCTCTTCCTCGAACATAGCCGGTTCGACCTCGGCATTGCCGCGCAGGATGGCCAATGCCTCTTCGGCGTCAAAGCGGCCGTCATAAAGCGCCCGTCCGGATATCGCGCCCTCAAGCTTTGCAGCGTCCGGCATGGTCATGCGCACCACATCGGCGATCGAGGCCAGGCCGCCGGAGGCGATGACCGGGGTCGAGACCGCGTCGGCCAGGATGATCGTCGCCTCCCAGTTGATGCCGGTCAGCACGCCGTCGCGGTCGATGTCGGTGTAGATGATCGCCGCAACGCCGGCACCCTCGAAACGCCTTGCAAGTTCGATGGTGCTCAGTTCGGACGTTTCCGCCCAGCCTTCGACGGCAACCGTGCCGCCGCGCGCATCGATCCCCACGGCGATTCGGCCGGGAAATTTTCTGCACGCCTGCCTGACCAGATCCGGATCGCGCACAGCGACCGTGCCGAGAATGACACGGGCCAGTCCCTTGTCGAGCCAGCGTTCGATATGGTCGAGCGTGCGGATACCGCCGCCGAGTTGCACCGGATTTTTGGTCGCCGCGAGGATTGATTCAACAGCTTCGCCGTTTTTCGATTCGCCGGCAAAGGCGCCGTCGAGATCGACCACATGCAGCCAATCGAAGCCCTGGTCTTCAAATTCCTTCGCCTGGGCGGCGGGATCGGCGTTGTAGACCCGGGCGGTATCCATGTCGCCGAGCTTGAGACGCACGCATTCGCCGTCCTTCAGGTCGATTGCGGGAAACAGGATACGGCCCATCTTACGGATTCCATTTCAAAAAGTTGGCGATCAGCGCCAGACCCAGTGCCTGGCTCTTTTCGGGGTGAAACTGGGTACCGGCAAGATTACCGCGTGCGACCGCGGCGGTCACCTGTCCACCATAGTCGGTCGATGCAATGACATCTTCGTCGCGCTCAGCCGCCAGATGGTAAGAATGGACGAAATAGGCGTGCAGACCGCCGGGCCCGGTGGCGATGCCATCAAACAGCGGGTGATCGCGCCTCAAATCGAGTGTGTTCCAGCCGATCTGCGGAATTTTAAGGGACGGATCGTCGGGCTCCATCTCGACGACATCGCCCTTGATCCAGTCAAACCCGTCAGTGACGGTCTTCTCAAGTCCGCGCGAAGCCATCAACTGCATGCCGACGCAGATGCCAAGGAATGGCCGGCCATTACTGATGGCCACCTCGTCAATGGCATCATGCATTCCCGGAACCGCATCCAGGCCGGCGCGGCAATCGGCAAATGCGCCGACACCCGGCAGCACGATGCGATCGGCGCGACGAACCGTATCGGCGTCGTCGGTCAGCACGATCTCTGCGGTCACACCGGCCTCGCGCGCGGCGCGCTCGAAAGCCTTGGTTGCCGAGCGCAGATTGCCCGACCCGTAATCGATGATTGCGACCCGCATCAGCGCGTTCCCGGATAATCGAGAAGGCCAAGCGCAGGCGCGGCAAACGGCCCGGCAGGCTTGTTCGGCTCGCTCACGTGGGAAGGCTTCGGCGTCTGCGAGGCCTGTGTCCGCGCTTCGCGTCGCGAGAAATAACGCAGTTCCGCATCGGCGGCGCTGTCGGCTTCCACGGTGGCGGCTTGACGAAAACCGCGCCTTTCCAGCGCTGCGATGCGCAGTTGCGGGCCTTCGATGGCGACGAAAATGGAAACCAAAGTCGAAAGCAGCGGCGCGACCATACCCATGCCGGATATCGTGCCGAAGGCAGCAATGGCGACGGCGGCCGCAAGCGCCAGAAGCGCTTCGATCCACAATCGGTGCCAGGCAAGCCAGATTACCGGGACAATCAGAGCGATGACAGCAAATTTGTCGCGAACGAATTCGGTGCGGCTGCCCGGCTCGCCGAAATCGCTTTCCATCACAACATAGGCGGTCATCGCGTCAGCCTTTCAGCGTTCCCTTGGTCGAAGGAACGGCGCCGGCGTTGCGCGGGTCCGCCTCGATCGCGTGGCGCAGCGTCCGCGCCACGGCTTTAAAGCAGGTTTCGGCGATATGATGGCTGTTGGCACCGTAATGGTTCACAATATGCAGCGTGATGCCTGCATGCTGCGACAATGCCTGAAAGAACTCGCGCACCAGTTCGGTATCGAAAGCGCCGATCTTTTGTGTCGGAAACTCGACATTCCAGACCAGAAACGGCCTGCCGGAGACGTCGATTGCGGCTTTCGTCATGGTTTCGTCCATAGCCAGGTCAAGCGATGCGTAGCGATTGATGCCGCGGCGCTCGCCCAGCGCCTGCGCAATCGCCTGTCCGAGCGCGATGCCTGTGTCCTCCACCGTGTGGTGATCGTCGATATGCAGATCTCCGGCGGCCCTGACGGTCATGTCGATCATCGAGTGTTTGGACAATTGTTCGAGCATATGGTCGAAAAATCCGACGCCGGTGGAGATGTCGAATGCGCCTGTTCCGTCGAGGTCAACGGCGACTTCAATGTCCGTTTCGCTGGTTTTGCGACTGATACTGGCCGAACGATCGGCACCTGGTGTGGTCATGACCGGAATTCCTGCTCAAAGCGAGGGCGTTCTAGCAACAGCGCCGCCTTATTGCCAGTTGCAAGTGTGCACCACCGTTAACCGCAATATTTTTACGGTTTGCAATCCGGGCCCGCATTAATACATAAGACCGCAATCAAAGGGTTTCGGCATGCCGCTTTCAAGGGCATTCCGATCCGCCGCAAAGGAGAAATTAATGGCCGATCACGCTTCGCCACCATCCATGCATGCGACAACCATTATCACCGTCCGCAAGGGCGGCAAGGTTGTCATCGCCGGTGACGGACAGGTCAGCCTCGGACAGACCGTCATGAAGGGCAATGCACGCAAGGTCCGCCGGATCGGCAAGGATAATGCCGTAATCGCCGGTTTTGCCGGCGCGACGGCGGACGCCTTTACCCTGCTTGAGCGCCTTGAAGCCAAACTGGAGCAGTATCCGGGCCAATTGACCCGCGCCTGTGTGGAACTGGCCAAGGACTGGCGTACCGATCGCTATCTCAGACGGCTCGAGGCGATGATGCTGGTGGCGGACAAGGATGTCAGCCTGGCGATCACCGGTACCGGAGACGTTCTGGAACCCGAACACGGCGTCATGGCCATCGGCTCCGGCGGAAACTATGCGCTGGCCGCTGCGCGCGCATTGTCGGATTCGGATCTCGACGCCGAGGCGATCGCCCGCAAATCGATGGCGATCGCCGCCGAAATCTGTGTCTACACCAACAACAGCTTCGTAATCGAGACGCTGGATGCCAGCTAAAACGCCTGAAATCGATTTCCGGGCGGTCTCGCCCGGTGATCTAGATTTGCTTGGCCAGTGGATGGAAACGTCTCACTGGCGCAAATGGTGGGGCGATCCCGAAGAGGAACTCGGCTTCATCCGGGACATGGTCGAAGGCCGGGACACGACGCGGCCGTTTATCTTCGAGGTTGACGGCAGGCCTGTCGGATACATCCAGTACTGGTTCATCGGCGAGCACCAAAACGAACAATGGGCAAAAGATGACCCATGGCTGATGGAACTGCCGGCCGATGCCATCGGTGTTGACCTGTCGATCGGCGCGGTCGAAAACCTGTCGAAGGGCATCGGCACTGCGTCGTTGAGAAAATTCGTGCAAAAGCTGCTGCAGGACGGATTCAAGACCATCATCATCGACCCGGATCCCGACAATGAACGCGCCGTTCGCGCTTACCGCAAATCGGGATTTCGACCGGTAAAGCACCTTGAAGGCAGGTTCGAAGGGGTGCTGGTCATGCAATACAAGACAAACAAGAACGAGTTGAATTGATGACAACATTTTCACCGCGCGAGATCGTGTCCGAGCTGGACCGCTACATTATCGGCCAAAAAGACGCCAAGCGGGCCGTGGCAATTGCGATGAGAAACCGCTGGCGCCGCCAGCAACTGGAAGGCCAGATGCGCGAAGAGGTGATGCCGAAGAACATCCTGATGATCGGCCCCACCGGTGTGGGCAAGACCGAGATATCAAGGCGCCTGGCAAAGCTGGCAGGCGCGCCGTTCATCAAGGTCGAAGCGACGAAATTCACCGAGGTCGGATATGTCGGCCGCGACGTCGAACAGATCATCCGCGATCTGGTCGAAGTTGCCATCGGCATCGTCAAGGAGGAGAAGCGGGAGGAAGTGAAGGCGCGCGCCCACATCAATGCCGAAGAACGCGTATTGGAGGCGCTGGTCGGCAAGACGGCCAGCCCGGCGACGCGCGAATCCTTCCGCAAGAAGCTGCGTGACGGCCTTCTTGATGACAAGGAAATCGAGATCGAAGTCTCAGACGGCGGGGGCGGCATGCCGAACTTCGAAATCCCCGGCATGCCCGGCGCCAATATCGGTGTGCTCAACATCTCCGATATGCTTGGCAAGGCAATGGGCCAGCAGACCAAAACCCGCACGATGACGGTGAAAGACTCCTACGCGCATCTGATCAACGATGAGTCGGAAAAACTGCTTGATCAGGAGGCGATCACTGAGGAAGCGCTTACCGCCACGCAAGATGACGGCATCGTCTTCCTCGATGAAATCGACAAGATCGCTGCGCGTGACGGCGCTATGGGCGCCGGTGTGTCGCGCGAGGGCGTACAGCGCGATCTGCTGCCGCTGGTGGAAGGCACAACCGTGGCGACAAAATACGGGCCGATCAAAACGGACCACATTTTGTTTGTCGCTTCCGGCGCATTCCATGTCTCCAAACCATCGGACCTGCTGCCCGAATTGCAGGGGCGCCTGCCGATCCGCGTCGAGCTGCGGGCGCTGGAGAAGGAGGATTTCAAGCGTATCCTGACCGAGACGGAGGCCAGCCTGATCAAGCAGTACGTCGCGCTGATGGCCACCGAGGGCGTCGAGCTTGAATTCACCGACGATGCGATCGATTCGCTGGCCGGAATTGCCGTGGATCTGAATGCGTCGGTTGAAAACATCGGTGCCCGCCGTCTGCAAACGGTAATGGAGCGGGTGCTCGACGACATATCCTTCGAAGCGCCAGACAAGTCGGGCACCAAGGTAACCATCGACGCCGATTTCGTGGCAAAAAACGTGGGCGATATGGCAAAGGACACAGATTTGTCGCGTTTCATTCTGTAAAAAAAGCCACCAGGGCGGTTTTTCGACAGCATCGCCGTTTGATCGCATGGCCGGTTTGCGGCATATGATCATCATCACTCCGGGTACGAGGCTTCGGGCGCGTTGGGCAGTAGATCAAAAATCACCGTTGGAAGACCGGTATCTGCGGTGCTCATCGCTATGGCGGTTGCAACCTGTGCGCAGGTGTCGGCCGGTTTTGCCGCCATCAACGTGCCGCCGGGCAACCGCAATGCCGATCAGCCGGCTGTTCCAGGCGCGTCCGCGCGTCGCACCAAGGCACTGAAAACCACCTACGACGCCAAGTACCAGAAGGTCATTGCGCTTTTGAGGCGCGACACCAAACTGCGCCAGAAAATCGAATCCACCGCCGAGGCCTATGCGATCGATCCGATGCATATCGTCGGCGCAATCGTCGGCGAACATACCTACAATGTCGACGCCTATGACCGCTTGCAGACCTATTATGTCAAGGCGATCTCTTACGTGAATGCCGGGCTCACTTTTGAGTATGACGGCGAGGATATCGACGATTTCGTTCAGCGCCCGGAATTCGAAGCGTGCAGCGATGTCGACGGAAGCTACGCGGTGTGGACGTGCCGCGAGGATGTCTGGAACGCCAAGTTTCGAGGGCGGACGGTCGACGAAATCAGTTTTCCCAACGACCGGTTTTCAGCTGTGTTTTTCCAACCCTTTTATGCCGGCCAGACGTTCGGCATCGGCCAGCTTAATCCGCTGACTGCGCTGCAGATGAGCGATCTGGTCACGGAGATATCGGGATTTCCCGCGCTTGATCATCGCAATCCGGGCGGTGTCTACAAGACGATCATGGATCCGGATTTGACGCTTCCCTATGTGGCGGCGACGATCGTCAAATCGATAGACGCCTATCGGAAAATCGCCGGCTACGACATTTCCGCCAATCCCGGAATTACATCGACGCTGTACAATCTGGGAAACCCGGAAGAACGCGCCCAGTCGCTGAAACGCGAGAACGAACACCGCAAACTGTTGGGCCAGCTACCGCGTATGCCGCAAGAAAACTACTATGGCTGGCTGGTCAACGACCGGCTGGATGAGCTCAGACCGCTATTTGAATGATTTTTTGCCGCGCTTCGTCCGAATAGGCTCAAAACGCCTTGAATGTCATCGTTGTCAGCGACCGGACGATGCCGGGAATATCCAGCACTTTCTGATTGATGAATTTGCCGACATCCTCACCTTCCTCGATATAGATCTTGGCCAGCAGATCGTAATCGCCACTGGTGGAATAGAGTTCTGATGCGATCTCGCGTTCAAACAGGATATCGGCGACCTCGTAGGTCTTTCCCGGAGCACATTGCAGTTGGAGGAAAACCGGCTTCATGAGAATGCTCCGTAGTGGGCGATACAAATCGTTGTCACGACGCGGTGTATCGCAAAAACGCCCGCCAGATCAATCGACGCACTCTAGGCATCCTTGAACAGGACATTCTGATCGGTGAGATAACGCGCAAAAAGCGGCAGGCTGGCGCCGCCAATCGCGCGTGACTGCGCGCCAATCGACCCTTCGCAAATCTGCGGCGCCTTGATACCCCGCAGATCAAGCTTGAGGATTTCTTCACTCATCCGATCAACAAGCATCGCACGAATCCGCGCCGGAAAGCCCCCGTCGACGATAATCGCCTGGAAATCTATGACCGTGCATGCCGAGACGGCTGCGACGGCCAGCGCGCGGGCGGTATCGTCGATCCAGGCGTCCAGATACTGTCCGAGATCATTCCAGCCATCCGGATCAAGCCAGAGCGGAGACGGATCAATCCCCGCTTCCGCCAGTTTCCGCTCAAGTACAACAATCGACGCGCAATCGATGAGTTTTTGCGGCGGATAGGCCTTGCCTGCGACCGGCATCGGCCCGAACGCACCGGCATTGCCGCTTCTGCCGGAAAACAGCGAATGATTGAGAACCACGCCACCGCCGATGAATGTGCCGACGAAGAAATAGACGAAATCGGCGAATTCGGGCCCTCGTCCGAACACAAGCTCCGCGCCGCAGGCCGCCGTGGCATCGTTTTGCAGGTAGACCGGAAACGGAACCAGATCGCCGATCGCGGCGGCGAGATCAAAATCGCGCCAGGAATCCATCAATACCGGATCGACATTGATTTCCTCGGCCCAGTTCCACAGCTCGAAGGGGATGGCAATGCCGATACCGGCAATTCGCTGCCGTTCGGCAGGAGTCAGTCCGGCCGAAAGCGCGGCCACGCTGGTGCGGACAAACCGCTCAATGCCTTCGGGAGAAGGAAACGCATAAACCTCGTGGACGGCCTTCCTGATGCCACCCACGAAATCCATGAGCACCAGGTCTGCGCTGCGCCTGCCGATCTTCAGCCCCAACGAAAACACACCGTCCGGATTGAGCATCATCGGGACCGACGGTTGTCCGACCTTGCCGCGAACAGGGTCGCCGCGTTTCAGCAAACCGTCTTTTTCGAGGCCGCGCATAATGACCGACACGGTTTGCGCCGACAGGCCGGAGCGCCTTGCTATGTCGGCCTTGGACAGTCCCGCGTGCCGTCGAACAAGCGACAGGACCAGACGCTCGTTATAGGCGCGGACCCGCACCTGATTTGCACCACCGCTGAGGTCGAGGACCCTGGAGTTGTCCCCCTCCGCTCCATTTTCCGATTCCTGCCGAATCATACCGTCGCCCAAACTTCCCCGGTCGTCCCCGAGGGCATGAACTCACAAACTGGACGTCATGATCAAGCGAATTAATTAATAAATCAAGTTTATTTATTTATTGACAGCGCCAACGAAATGGTATGTTTTAATCGAAGGCCCCACATCCGGAGAGTCCGCTTGGCGGTACCGGACGGGGTCTTGTCGAAATTCCCCGGAGGATCCCCATGAAAAAGACACTGCTTGCATCAACCTTCGGCGCCCTTGCGCTTGCTACGGCCTATTCGCTGCCGGCCCAGGCGGCCAGCCACGCCATCGGTGCCTGCCTGATCACCAAGACCGACACAAATCCGTTTTTCGTGAAAATGAAGGAAGGCGCGACTGCCAAGGCCGAGGAACTCGGCATCAGTCTAAAAAGCTACGCCGGCAAGATTGATGGCGACCACGAAACGCAAGTAGCGGCGATCGAAACCTGCATTGCCGACGGTGCGAAAGGTATTTTGCTGACGGCGTCAGACACGTCGTCGATCGTTTCCGCGGTCAAGCAGGCGCGTGATGCCGGTCTGCTGGTCATCGCTCTCGATACGCCGCTCGATCCGATCGATGCGGCGGATGCAACCTTTGCTACCGACAATTTTCTGGCCGGCGAGCTGATCGGCAAATGGGCCGCGGCTTCGCTCGGTGCCGACGCTGCCAATGCCAAGATCGGTATGCTCGACCTGGCGGTCTCGCAGCCGACCGTTGGTGTTCTTCGCGACCAGGGATTCATGCAGGGATTTGGCATCGATCTCGGCGACCCGAACAAATGGGGCGATGAGAGCGATGCGCGCATTGTCGGTCACGACGTGACGGCCGGAAACGAGGAAGGCGGCCGCAAGGCCATGGAAAACCTGCTTGCAACCGACCCGATGATCAATGTCGTGTACACGATCAATGAACCGGCCGCAGCCGGCGCGTATGAAGCGCTGAAGGCGATCGGCCGTGAGGGCGATGTGCTGATCGTATCGGTCGACGGCGGCTGTCCCGGCGTTCAAAATGTGAAAGACGGCGTAATCGGCGCGACATCACAGCAGTATCCCCTGCTGATGGCGTCACTGGGCATCGAAGCAATCGCGGCATGGGCAAAAGATGGCACCAAACCTGCAAACACTCCCGGCAAGGATTTCTTTGATACCGGTGTGGCGCTGGTAACCGACAAGCCTGCCGATGGTGTCGAATCCATTTCCGTTTCGGAAGGCATGGATCGCTGCTGGGGCTGAAGGCCCGACGCAACATCGCACGGATCAACTCATGTGCTAGTCTTGTGGCAAGGCGGTCGATAACCGCCTTGCAACACCCGGGGACCCACGCCGAATGACCGGTTCGCGAGACGGAGGATGCGATGTCCAGTGAAAACTTCGAAGCCGCGACCCGAGGCGGAGCGGCAGACAGGCTTGCGGAATTCGAAGAGCATGGCCAAGGCTATCTATCCCGCATTCAGCACCTTCTCCACACCACGCCATCACTGGTACCTCTTATCGTCCTTGTAGCGGCGATCGTCATTTTCGGCGCCCTTCTGGGCTCCAAGTTCTTCTCCCCGTTTGCGCTGACGCTGATCCTGCAGCAGGTCCAGATTGTCGGCATTGTTGCCGCGGCGCAGAGCCTGGTCATCCTGACCGCTGGCATCGACCTTTCGGTCGGCGCCATCATGGTGCTGTCATCGGTGGTCATGGGTCAGTTCACCTTCCGGTATGGTCTACCGGTCGGCGTTTCCGTGGCCTGCGGCCTTGTATGCGGCATGACCTGCGGCTTCATCAATGGCTGGCTGGTTGCACGGGTCAAGCTGCCGCCGTTCATCGTGACCCTCGGCATGTGGCAGATCGTGCTGGCCACCAACTTCCTCTACTCGGCAAACGAGACGATCAGATCGCAGGACATCGCCCAGAATGCAGCGTTGCTGCAGATCTTCGGCGCGAAGTTCAAGCTGGGCGGGGCGGTATTCACCGTCGGCACGATCTTCATGGTCGTTTTGATCCTCATTCTTGCCTACGCGCTCAGACACACCGCCTGGGGCCGGCATGTCTATGCCGTTGGCGACGATCCGGAAGCGGCTGAACTCTCCGGCGTCAACGTCAAGCGCACGCTCATTTCAGTCTATATGCTGTCTGGTCTGATCTGCGCCTTTGCCGGCTGGGCATTGATCGGGCGCATCGGATCGGTATCGCCCACCTCCGGCCAGCTTGCCAATATCGAGAGCATCACCGCCGTGGTGATCGGCGGGATATCGTTGTTCGGCGGGCGCGGATCGATTCTCGGAACGCTGTTCGGCGCGCTGATTGTCGGGGTGTTCACGCTGGGGCTGCGCCTGATGGGCGCCGATGCACAGTGGACATTCCTGCTCATCGGCATCCTGATCATCGCCGCGGTAGCGGTCGACCAGTGGATCAGAAAGGTATCGGCGTAATGGAACCCATTCTATCGGGCCGCAATCTGGTCAAACGATACGGCAAGGTCACCGCACTTGACCATTGCGATTTCGAATTGATGCCGGGCGAAATCCTGGCGGTCATCGGCGACAATGGCGCCGGCAAATCGACGCTGATCAAGGCCGTTTCCGGGGCGGTGATTCCGGATGCCGGCGAAGTGTACCTCGATGGTCAACAGGTCAATTTCCACTCCCCCATCGATGCGCGCGAGGCCGGAATTGAAACGGTCTATCAAACGCTTGCCATGTCGCCGGCGCTGTCGATTGCCGACAACATGTTCATGGGCCGCGAAATCCGCAAACCGGGTATCCGCGGCTCGCTGTTTCGCCAACTCGATCGCGGCGCGATGGAGAAATTCGCTCGTGACAAGCTTTCCGACCTTGGCCTGATGACCATCCAGAACATCAATCAGGCGGTCGAAACACTGTCCGGCGGCCAAAGGCAGGGCGTCGCCGTGGCACGCGCGGCAGCGTTCGGCTCGAAGGTGATCATTCTTGATGAACCGACGGCGGCGCTCGGCGTGAAGGAATCGCGCCGTGTCCTGGAACTGATCCTGGATGTGAGGTCACGCGGCATTCCGATTATTCTGATCTCGCACAACATGCCACATGTGTTTGAAGTAGCAGACAGAATTCACGTGCACCGGCTTGGCAAACGTCTATGCGTCATCGATCCGAAACAGTATTCGATGTCGGATGCGGTTGCGTTCATGACCGGCGCCAAGGAGCCGCCGCAGGGAACATTGGCGGCCTGACTATGAATGCGGAAATCCTGGCGACCGAGATCACCAAGCGCGCCGGCGCGCAATCCAGATTTGTCGTTGCAATCGCCGGCCCGCCGGGTTCCGGCAAATCCACGTTGACGGAAAACCTGGTGGAGATGCTCAATTCAAGCGGCGAGGCGACCGCGCTCCTGCCGATGGACGGATTTCACCTCGACAATGCGATTTTGGAAAAATCGGGCCTGCTTTCGCGAAAAGGCGCTCCCGAAACCTTCGATTTCGGCGGATTCAAGCGCACGCTTCGGGCAATCCGCGCGCTTGAATCGCCGATATATGTGCCGATGTTCGACCGTGCTCTCGACCTTGCCCGTGCCGGTAGACGGGCCATCGGCAGTGAACACCGCATCATTGTTGCGGAAGGCAACTATCTTCTGCTTGACCGCGAGCCGTGGCGGGAACTTGCCGGCCTGTTCGACCTGACCGTCTATCTTGACGTGGACACCGCCGAACTGGAACAGCGGCTGGTGCAACGTTGGCTCGACCACGGACATGACGAGCAGGCAGCGCAAGCGCGCGCCCGCGACAACGACATGGTCAATGCCCTGCTGGTCAAAAATTATTCGCAAACCGCCGACCTTACGATCAGCGGATAGGCACTACTCTGAGGCCGCGAGCACGGCCTGATGGAAAGCGTCGTCGGTCAATTCAACAGCCGGGGCAGACGCTTCACCGCCGCCTTCGCCGATCATCGTGTCGATCACGGCAAACACGAAGACACCGCCGTTCTTGCGCGCGGGGATGGCATAGCGTTCGACGATCTCGACATCGCCGGCGGCGCAAACGGACCGCCCGGCGAAGACCTCGCGGCCGCCGATGGTCGCGCGCGTGTAGCCGGCATTGAAATCTCCGCCGCAATCGGTGGCCGCTTGCGAAATCAGGTTGGCCATGAGCTGGTTGTCGCTGACAAAGGTTTCTTGCGGGTGGATGTGGGCTGCGAGCGTGCGCGCGTCAGACCCCGCGACTGCGTGCAATCCCTTGCGCTCTTCCCGGCGATCGGCTTCGGCGATCAGCTTCAGACCGGTCAGACCGGTGCGCGCCATGAGGTTGAACAGGGTTTGCGTCGCCTCGATGGCCAATTGGCTATCGTCGGCCTTCGATGGCTTGGACGGCTCGGGCGCCTGCACGACCGGCTTCTTGGCGGCATCGTCGTCGCGCGACAGACCGGATCCGGCGCCGTGGCGGGCGACGTTCTTTTCGACACAGCGGGCAAGCCGGGCCAGCAGTTTCGACGTGCCGGTCAGCCGGAACTGGTAGGAATTGGTGCTGTCGGACACATACATCACGCGACCGCGGCGGAAGCGGCGGATAATGTAGCCATCGGCGGGCATGGCCATACGCGCCAGTTGCGGCGAGATCGCCGTGGCGATGCCGCTTTGCCAGGCGCCGCGATCGATGCGGTATCGCAGTGCAATCTTTTCACCGGTGGTCATGGTCCATCCGGGCGAGGAAAAGCCGATCCACCAATTGTATCTGGAATCGACTTCGACACTCATCGAGATGCCGCTGCGGTACCGTGCGATTGCCACGCAGGAGTTGAACAGCCCGGTGTCGTCGTTGACGAAGGCGTCGCCATTCCAGCCGCCAAGACGAAAACTCTCCACCACGCGGGCTTGACCCGGCGCGGCAAATACGATCAATCCAAGCACAACAAGAACGGTGCGGATCATGCCCCTACCCCTTCAAATTGCACGGGCAGCGGCCCGCGATCATTGCTGTTGGGCGGAGTATAGGAGGATGAAGGGAACAGGGGCAATGCCGGCGGTTGATCCGACGCAGTCTCCTGGTCGGCGCCATTTCAGGCGTTGGCCACCGATATCTCAATCACGTCAATCCAGCTCCGAGCTGGCAATTCTTGTCACCCCTGCCGCGCCGACATCGCGCCATGCCTTGTCGGCCGATGCATCCGGCGACGGGTCGATCGATGCCGTCGCATCGTCGATGATGTAGGTGTCGAATCCCGCCTTGACGGCATCGGTCGCCAGTCCGCCAACGCAGTAGTCAATCGCGCAACCGGCAACAAAAACGCGCTCGATCCCGCGTTCTTTTAGATAGCTTGCCAGGCCCGTCTTTGTTTCTCCATCAACCATGCAGAAGGCGGAATAACTGTCGACATCCTTCAGATATCCCTTGCGGATGACGAGCTGGGCGTGAGGAAGACCAAGATCCGGGTGGAACTCGGCACCCCAACTATTCTGCACCACATGGTCTGGCCAAAGGATCTGGTCGCCAT
This sequence comes from Rhizobiaceae bacterium, assembly GCA_963669285.2. GTDB lineage: Bacteria > Pseudomonadota > Alphaproteobacteria > Rhizobiales > Rhizobiaceae > JAWKWH01. Next base: position 485,371 of record CAXXSI010000014.1, read on the forward strand.
AAGGCATCTGCACGGTCTCGAGCGGCTTCTTGCCGGGATGCGCCGACGCAAACGACACATGGCCTTCGGGATGCCAGTCCTGCGTCAGCACGACGTTTTCGAATTTCCGGCCGACCTCGTTGATCACCGGAACGACGTCGTGTCCGTCGGCGGTCGGCAGCGCTCCGCCCTCGCAGAAATCATTCTGCATGTCGACGACGACCAATACATCCTTGCCTGACAACTTCATGGTTCATCCTCCCGGCTATTAATGTTTGTATACAAACAATAATGAATATCCCGCTCCGAGTAAAGAAGGCGCGGATTGGCACTGGCGGATTCGTCATCCAGCGGTGGCGAAACACCGCGGGCTCGCCGGCCGCCGGTAGGCATTCGCGATCTGTGATTTGCCAAAATGCGGGATTTGTGGTTCCCTGTAATAATCGTTTGCATACAAACAAAGAGAGGAGACAAACGATGACAGCGGTAGAACCTGGTAAATGTGCGATTGTCCTGGTCGACATGGCTCGGGACTTTGTTGAGGAAGGCGGCTTCATTGCCAATGCCGGCGGACCTGAATACCGCGAGAAGGCAAAGGCGATTCTACCGCCCCTTGCGAGCATGTTGGATGCGGCTCGGAAAGCCGGCGTAACCGTCGTCTACTCAACCGATTGCCACAATCCGGACGACCTCGAAATGCGCAAATGGCCGCCGCATTCGATGAAGGGAACCGAGTGGGCCGAGATTGTTTCCGAGCTTGAACCGCAGAACGGGGACCTGTTGATCCCAAAAACAACCTATAGCGGTTTTCAAAGCTCAAACCTTGAAGACCAGCTGCGGTCGCGCGGTATAGAAACCCTGTATATCACAGGCCTGCATACGGATTGCTGCTGCCGCCATACATCGGGCGATGCCTTCCAGAAGGGTTTCGATCTTGTCTGGGTCACCGACGCCTTGCAGGCGTTTACAGACGAAGCCCATGAAAGCGGATTGGAGTATTACAAGGCATGGTATGCGACTGATCCGGACCGGCAGTTCAAAACTTCCGATCAGGTGGTGGCTGACTGGGGGCAAGCCCCGGTGGTCCAGGCCGCGGAGTAACCGACCGACAGGGGCGAGAAATCCTGATATTATGCCCGAACAGCGCCGGGGGCGCTTGGTCCCCGGAGAAGGGGCGTAGATCATGGACAAAGAACGCATTGGAAAATTCGCCACTGCCGTCTACCGGGATATGGCCGGTGCGATGGCAATCGGGATGGGCTATCTGGGCCTTAAGGCGGGGCTTTTCGAAGCGATGAAGGATGGTGTGCCGGTCAGTGCCGCTGACCTGGCGGACAAGACCGGGCTAACGTTTCGCTATGTCGAGGAATGGCTGAACGGGATGACATCGGCGGGCTGGCTGGAACACGACGAAACGGCCGGCACGTTTTCGATGCCGGCAGAGCACGGATTCCTTCTCGCATCGGAAGGAACGGATCACTATATGGGCGGGCTCTTTTTGGCCGGACCGTCACTTCTATCCCAGGCACCTGAGGTTGCGCGCGCCTTTCGCGAAGGCGGCGGCGTACATTTCAACGCGTTCGATGACGATTGGATTGAAGCGCTCGATTTAATGAATGGCGGCGCCTATCAACACCGGCTGGCCAGCTACTGGATGAAACATCTGCCCGACATCGAGGAACGCTTGGCCAGCGGAGGACGAGCGCTCGATATTGGGTGCGGCGTCGGAAGGGTCTCGCTTGCGCTCGCCGAAGCCTATCCGCAAGCGCAAATCACCGGCTTCGATCCCGACGGCAATTCAGTAACTCTGGCGCGAAAGGCGGCGGCTGACGCCGGAGCTGATCACGTGGAGTTCGTTCAGGGAGTGGTCACGGATATTGCTCCCGAACCGGTATATGATTTCGCAGGGATGTTTGACTGCCTGCATGACTTGGCCGAGCCGGAAGCGGTACTTGCTGAAATCCGTCAGCGGATTGCACCGGGCGGCGCGCTTTTGGTGATGGAACCACGCGCGGCAGACCGGCTCGCGGACAACTCAAACCCGCTCGGAACGGTCTATTACGGCTTCAGCCTTTTTCATTGCATGACCCAGTCCTTGGCACAGGGAGGACCCGGTTTGGGCACCTGCATGGGTCCTGAAAAAGCAATGTCGCTTCTCAGCCATGCCGGATTTTCAGATGTGAAGGAACTCCCGATCAAGAGCCAGACAAACATGTTCTTTGCGGGCCGCGCGTAGAGTCCACCACCGGCTCGAAGCCATCAAAATCCGGCCGGTATAAGCGCATTCGGGATAGAGCGTTTCCACTGAATGTCTCGGTAGCTTTGTGGAATGGATTTTCGCTTCTGCGAATAGAACACCACGGAGCAATGCAGTCGCATCGGTCCAGGTCATGGACAGACCTGGCCCACAATCTCAGGTAATCTTTTCCAATAGCCAGCGCGCCCTTTCGATCTGCTCGCGGGCGGTTGCCAGTTTTTGTTCCAGACGCTCCTTCTTTGCAGGCTTGGCGGTGGTCTTGATCTCCTCGATGAGGCTGGCCTCTTTTGCCGTGAGCTTGTCTATGACCTTTTTGACATGGCTCGGCTTGATCTTCTTGGCATTGCCCGCTTCAAGCCGCTCATAGTATTTTTTCAGCTTCTCGATTGCTTTAGTCAGCGCCATGGCAATTCATCCTTTTGTGGTTTCGGCCTCGACGACATTGTCCGACGAATAGGTTTCGATTTCGTCCTCGTCCATGGCGATAATCTGCTCGACCTCGGCGACGGCGCTGTCCTTTTCGACATAGAACTCGCGCGCGGCCTCGATCAGGCCGCGCATCGCCCGTATGCATAGTTGGAGTCATTGAGAAACGAGGTGGACGCTTCCGCGCTGATGCGACCGTCGCGGATCAGCTCTTCGATTTTCGTGCTGGTGTTTTGATGGTCGCTCTCGACATGGGTGCGCTCCTCTTCCAGCCACAGCGGACTGCGGAATTCGGGATCGGTGCGATTGAGCTTTTCGATTTCGAGCAGTATGCGGGCAATTTCCGCTCGCAGGCCGTCATAGAGTTCGGTGACCGCCCCTTGCTGATGCGTGGTGTAGCGCGTCGTGTTGCGCCGCATGTGCTTGATATCCTTGATGACCCTGACGATGCGTTCGGCAACATCGCGCAATTGGTACACCCGTTTTATGACATCTTGATGTAACTCCTTGGCGGTGGTGCGGGTGGCGAATTCGACGATTGCCGAATACAGCGTCTTGACCCTTTGTTCGTAGCGTTCGTCGATGTCGAACTCGATCGGTTTGCGGCTGGCGGCAACGAGGGCGGCGACATCCTTGGCTTCGAACAGCTGGTGGCGATGTATGTTTATGCCGTGGGTTATGAGCTCGACGGCATTGTCGTAGAGGTGTTTGACCTCGTTTTGCAGGGCGCTCTCGATCGTTTCGGGGAACTCCTCGACGGCCTCGGTCAGATATTTCGGTTTGCTGAGATCAAGCGCCGGTTCCTTGATGGCGCGTTCGATCAGGGCGATCAGCCGTTTCATCAGCGGCAGCATCAATACGACGCCGAGCACATTGAAGATCGTATGGAACACGGCGAGCTTCAATGCATAGTCGGTGTCGGCTATGCCGACCCCCTGGCTGACGAAATCGACCGCGTCGCGAATCTGGTTGATGAAAACCAATGCGACGGCGGCGGTTGCCATGTTGAATATCAGGTGCGCCATCGCCAGCCGCTTGCCCTGGTAGTTCGAGGTCAGGGCGCCGATGATCGCCGTTATCGTCGTGCCGATATTGGCGCCGATCGCCAGGGCAAGCGCATTTTCATAGGTAATCTGACCCGAAGCCAGCGCGGTGATGATCAGCACCATGGTCGCGTGGCTGGACTGCATCACCACCGTGGCGGCCGTGCCGACCAGGGTATAGACCAGCAGTCCCAGAACGCCGGTCAGGGCATATCGGGTGAGATCAAAGGTGTCCTTGAAGGTCTCAAAGCCGACCTTCATGTGGTGAATGCCGAGGAACAGGAATCCCAGACCGGCGAGCACGAAACCGGTGCCGCGAAGGTATTTCGATTTCTGGAACACCAGCACGATGCCGATCGCCAGAAGCGGCATGGCGTAGGCGGAGATCTTGACCTTCAGGCCGAAGCCGGCGACCAGCCAGGCGCCGGTGGTCGTGCCGATATTGGCGCCGAAGATGATGCCGACACCCGCCAACAGGGTCAGCAGGCCGGCACTGAGAAAGGAAATCGTAATCACCGACACCAGCGAACTGGATTGCATGATCGTCGTGGTCACGATGCCGAACAGCAGCGACCTGGGCACGGACCCGGTCGCGCGCTCCAAAATGCGTTCCAGGAAACCGCCGCTGAACAGCTTGAAACCGTCCTCGAGCATCAACATGCCGAACAGGAAGATGGCAACGCCGGCGGCGATCTCCTGAAAATCCGGACTCACCCAGAAACCGGAAATCAGAATGCCGATGATGACCGGCAGCAACAGTCGCTTCATCGTCGATTTCATCTAGAGCGTATCCGGCTTGAATGGAATCGTTTGAACGCAGGGATTTTGTGTTCCGGCAAGGAGCGCGGGGCGACTTGGGTAGCGAGTACCGTTAGACCCGCGCGACGCAGACCGGGGCGCAAAAGGCCAAGTTCAAACGATTGCGGTTTATCCATGTCGTTCAAACGCTCCCATTTAAGCCGGACACGCTCTATACCTCACGGCAACATCATGCCGCGCAACATGAAATAGAACAATGCCGCAAGCATTGCCGAGATCGGTACGGTGATGATCCAGGCGGACACGATCTTGAGCAATGCCGTGCGCTTGACCAATTGCCGTTTCAGGGCTTTCTGGAGCTCCTTTCGCTGCGCCGCCGAAATGACGGCTTCCGGTCCCATCTTCTTCAACTCGCCCAGCAGCCGCTTCTTGTCTTCCGCCGGAGCGTTCTGGAAATTGCGCAACACTTCCTCCGCCTGGGCGAAATCGGGTTGACCGTGATGCGTGGCAAGCACGCCCTCGACGACCCGGCTTAACCGCTGCTCGAGGAACTCGCGCAGAAACCCGACGCCAAACACCGCGCCGAGCGCCACATGGGTCGAACTGATCGGCATGCCCAACTGGCTGGCGATGATCACGGTGATCGCCGCCGACAGCGCGATGCAGAACGCGCGGGCCCGGTCGAGTTCGGTGATCTCGGAGCCGACGGTGCGGATCAGCTTGGGTCCGAACAGCGCCAGACCCACCGAAATACCCACGGCTCCGATCACCATGACCCAGAGCGGAATCGCGACCTTGGCGCCTCCGTCCCCAGCGGTGAGCACATCGACGACGCCGGCCAGCGGCCCGACGGCGTTGGCGACGTCGTTTGCGCCATGGGCAAAGCTCAGCAATGCGGCGGAAAAGATCAGCGGCACGGTAAAGAGCCTGTTGACACCGTCGCGATCGGCACTCAGCCCGGGTGCAGCCCGCCTGATCATCGGCGTGACGACCATCCAGGTAAGGATCGCCACGATCAATCCCGCGGCCATGGCGATGGGAAAACCGACCTTGATGAGTTTGCTGATGCCCTTGAGAAAGATGTAGGTCGTAAACGCCCAGGCCATGATCGAGATCATGACCGGAACCACCCGCTTGGCCGCATCAACCGGATCTTCCTTGAAGAAAACCAGCTTTTTGAGCGTAAACAGAAATGCCGCCGCTATGACCCCGCCGGTGACCGGGGAAACCACCCAGCTGAGCGCGATCTTGGTCATCGAATCCCAGTTGACGATGTCCCAGCCCGCCGCGGCGATGCCCGCCCCCATGACGCCTCCGACGATCGAATGGGTGGTGGAAACCGGCGCGCCCAGCCAGGTCGCGGCATTCAGCCATATTGCGGCGCCCAACAGCGCTCCCATCATGACCCAGACAAAGACATTGGGGTCGCCGATCGTCGCCGGATCGATGATGCCCTTCTTGACTGTGGAGACCACGTCGCCACCGGCGATGATCGCGCCGGCGGCCTCGAAAATGGCGGCAATGGCGATGGCGCCGGTCAGTGTCAGCGCAAAGGAACCGACCGCCGGCCCGACATTGTTGGCGACATCGTTGGCGCCGATGTTGATCGCCATATAGGCGCCGATGACCGCTGCGCCGACCAGAAGATAGGCCTGTTCGACATGGGCGAACTTGCTGCCGGTGTAGATCATCACGAACACGACGAAGATGACCGCCGTGCCAAGACGCCCGACCTCGGACCGGCTGAGGTTGGTCGCCCGTTCGATCTTCAGATACTCTTTAGCCTGCATAGATTTCCTCCCAACCGGCCGGTGACCGAACCCTGCGCCACGGCGTCAATCTCCCACAGCGATACGCTGCCAGCAGCCGTGATCCAGGTGGTCACGGCCCATGCTCGAAACAAAACCTATCGGGATCGGATGGCTTGGCTATGCGCTAGATCAATAGCGGTGAAAGAATGCGGTTTTTGGCCAGATGCGAGGCCGGTCAGGCGAATTGCGGCCACCGGCGGCAGAACCCGGCCGGGCGATGGTCAAAAGCTTACCGTAATCGCGCCTTGCCGCCCTCGCCGGTCAGTTTCTGCGGCATCGCCCGCGCTTTCCGGGCGCGCTCCCATTCGGCGGCGATGCGGTGCATTTCGGCGCGTGTCAATTCGCGGATGCGGTCGTCGCTCAACAGCGCGCCGGCCTCGATCTTTTCCACCGCCCGCATGTCGGCGCGATGGCTCAGCACCAGCCAGGTGAACAGACCGGCATAGCCGGGGATCGCCAGCACGACGACGGCCTTGACCCAGTCCGACGTCGACCGCCAGGTGACGAGCAGGTCTTGCAGGAAGGAGTATTCGTCCAAGGTTTGTCTCCGTTTTGTTGTCGCTCGCGGCGCAACTCCTTCGCCCCCCTTGAGGGGGTGAGCAGCCGGTTCGCGGAACGCGAATGCGGCGTGCCGGTGGCACGGCGCAAGGCCGGCGAACGCCGGGACATTGCCGCAGGCAATGGGGACCCGGCAGGCAAAGGCTCGGGCGGCCTTGCGGCCTTCGCCCGGTTGCCGCGTTACGGGAAGGGGAACAGCGCCCCCAATTCCAACTGTCCCCCCTCCCGCTCTTTCCCGGCACCGACACTCGAGGGGGGACGGTGCGCGGGCAAGAGAGCCAAGGTTGCGCCCCCTTCGCCCCCCTTGCGGTGGGGTCCGCAGGACGGGTCGAGACCCGTGGCTCGACCCCGTGATTTCAGCGCCTTAGCCGAGCAGTGCGCAGGCTAAGTGCTAGAAATCGCAAGAGGGGGGATTTGTGCGCCGCGAATTTTACCCCCTCTGGTCTTTTCCAAGCACTTGCTCGGACTTCGCCGCTCGCAAATGCAGGAAAAGACTTTCTCCCCCTCAAGGGGGGCGAGAGTTTCCTGTCCCGCCGGACCTCGCGTGCACGAAGGTCCAACGGCATGAGCAGCCCCGGATTTTTTCCGACCCTCCAGCTCAACCCGAGGGTCCACGCCCAGTCAGGCATGATACAACCATCAATACACATTGTATTGATCACGCACAATACGGTATGTAGCCAAAATTGCGCTGTTGCTGAACAAACCGTTCCTATGAAGGGTTTTCCGGAAAGGCTGCGGCAGCGCGCAGATGAGCTTGGCATTTCCAATGCCGAAGCGGCGCGGAAGGCCGGTCTCGATGAGCGGCGCTACGCCCACTACATCTCGGGCCGCAGTGAAACCGACCTGACCACTCTGGTTCAGATTGCAAGCGCCCTCGGCACTACCCCGAACTGGCTATTGGGTGTCGACGAGATGGCGGACAGCGACCCGCAAAAAGCCGCGCTCATCGCCCGCTTCACAAACGCCGCCAGCCTGCTCTCCAACCGTGATGTGGAGATGCTGGTGGTTCAGGCAGAGGCGGTGGCGAAACGGGAGGGGTGAGCGGACACCAAGCCGCAAGGCGGCCGCGCTGAACATGCACCCATCCTGACCCGATCCTGGGAATCGAGGAGACACCATTTAACGGCTGATGTCGGTCGCCACGTTTGGGATTATCGCGCCCGAGAACGAGCAATGCCCATTCCATCTGCGACCATAGCGTGTATAATGTGATCAAGGGAATAGAAAGAGGTAGTAATTCCTTTCCCAGATGACCGAAGAAGACAAGTTGCATAGATTTACCAGTGTAGAGTTTACACGGTTTAAGGCGTTTAAAAGGTTTCGTGTAAACCTCAAACATTTCAATGTGTTGGTCGGTCCAAACAATTCAGGTAAATCGACAATCCTTGCAGCGTTTAGAATATTAGCATCGGCCTTGCGAACAGCAAACGCGCGGAAACCCATTCCTATCGGTGATTCGCTTGGGTACGGATATAATGTGGATTTATCCTCTATTTCGGTGGCGGAGGAGAATATCTTCCACAACTATGAGAGTGAAAGTGGCGCCGAGATAACTTTTCACTTGTCGAACAGAAGCACGCTGTCTTTGGTTTTCCCGGCTGATGGGGGATGTCACCTAATCGCAGAAACTCAAGGTCGTCGTCCGCCCAGCCCGTCCATATTTAAGCGAGCGTTCAACTGTCCAATTGGATTTGTTCCTATCTTGGGTCCAGTTGAACATCATGAAGAAGCCTACGCTCGCGAGACTGCGCGGTTGGCTCTATTTAACTACCGCGCAGCGAGAAATTTTCGAAACATCTGGTACCACTATCCTGATGAATTTGACCGATTTAGAGACATGCTGACCGAAACATGGCCTGGAATGGACATATTAAGGCCAGAACTTGATACCAGCTACACACCGCCTCGTTTGCACATGTTCTGTCCCGAAGACCGTTTTCCGCGCGAAATATTTTGGGCAGGTTTCGGATTTCAGGTCTGGTGCCAGATGCTGACACACCTCGTACAATCCTCAAAATCTTCAATTTTCTTGATAGATGAGCCAGATATTTATCTTCATTCCGAGTTGCAGAGACAGCTACTGGTAATCCTTCGGAATTTAGGCCCCGATATCCTAATAGCTACCCACTCCACAGAAATCATCACCGAAGCTGAAACCGACGAAATACTGCTCGTGAACAAAAAAGTAGGTGCATCTAGACGACTCAAAAATCCGTCGCAACTTAGTGAAGTATTCAGCGCTCTAGGCTCAAACACCAATCCGTTGTTGACGCAGCTGGCAAAAACGAAAAAGGCATTGTTTGTAGAAGGAAAGGATTTTCAAATACTGGGCAAATTTTCGCGTAAGATGGGTAACGCTGAAATTGGAAATCGCCGGAAATTTGCAGTGATGCCCGGTCGGCGGATTTAACACCGAAAGAATCCGTTCGTTAAAGGACGGAATAGAAACAACATTAGGTGAGAAGATTTCTGCAGCAGTATTATTGGATAGAGATTATAGACATAACGAAGAGTGTGATGTTATAGAAAGTAATTGTTCAAAATTTTGTAGTTTTATAAAAATATTACGGTGTAAAGAAGTTGAAAACTTTTTAATTGTTCCTTCCGCAATTCATCGCGCGGCATGACGAGAAGAATTTCAGATCAAAACAGAAGAACCGGAAGAAATACAGAATTGAATTTAAATATTGAAGAATTGTTATTTGATTTTATAGAATCTTCAAAAATCGTATATCACTTCTCAGTATTTATCTAAATATCGCGTATTTATGCGCGGACATTCCCGCTTGTTTACAACTGCACCTGAAGCATCGGTTCAAACAATGGCAGATTCTCGAGCAAGCATAGTATTGCGCCCGATTCCCGATAGGTCGAGTGGTCACAGAGGAGTAGGCGCACCGTTACTTGTGCACCGCAGGTGCAAGGAGCCCGACTGTTTGATGTTATCGAATGAGATTGCCTACGCTAACCTCATGGTACAGGCGAAGAAAGCATCGCCTGAAAACCCGGTTCTTGGCCGCTCTAGTTGATCGACATTGCCGGGAAGCCTGGTCCCGATAAATGGTGCGCGGACGAAGCCATGAATCCTTATCGATATGCTTCATAAGCTTCGCAACGGGGGTAGCAACGCAAACGTCCCATATCATCACACCGTTCGTGATCGTAGCAGAGACAACCTTAAGTCAGGAATTACTCAAGTGCGGCGCTTCTGAAGACCCTGCCTTACCCTGTCCGGTTAAACGGAAAGGCGTCCATGGAGGGGCGTGGGCCAAAATTGGCGATTGAGAGGAACAAGCAGGCGCTGGAGCGCTGATCATCGCCGGTCTGGTCGCCAATCTGGTCGATGGCGCCGAGACGCTGCCGCGACCGCTGCACCGCTTTGTCTGCCGCATTTTGCGGAAATCCGGCTGAATCGGCGCTTCGCCGGCTGATCGTCATCGTCGCGGTAGCGAACATGCGAAAAAAGGCCGAAGCAGCCGATCAACAGCGCGGCGGACAAACGCCGCCGCTGCCGGATTTTGACAATTTTATCCCGTGGACAAAACCGGTTTTCAATTCGCGCTGATCGATCCTGCGCAAATCTTTCGGCAAGTCTGCGGCCGCCCGTTTCGCATCACCGCCGTACCTCCAAAAAATCTTATCCGCGCTGCCGCAGATTTCCGTGCCGGGGCTGACGGAGGCGCATTGAGTGGGCAAGGTCCGATTGAGAGGAACGGCTGGCAGGGCGAAATCATCGCCGGTCAGCCGCCGCATCGAAATGCTGCGAGCGCGCGCTCAAAACCCTGCCGCGCCAGGCTGAATCGGCGGCTGAACCGGCTGATGTCATCGTCGCAGGCGCGCCGAAGGCACGCAACCCGGACCCGGACAAACGGTCGGGCCGATCCGCCCCGGTCATCCTGCCGCGGATATCCGACGAAATCTTTCGGCGGATCCCCGTTTCCCACACCGGTCGATGATGTCCTGCCGCGATTGCCACGGACTGGCGCGATCTCGCTTCGCCCGCCATAATCCGATGAGCGCTCACGGCGAGTTCGCTACGCTCACCGCTCGAAAATCGCGAGGCGCGCTCGCAAACCCTGGACGCGCCAGGTCGCGGCGGCTGAACCGGCTGATCGCTCCGGTTTGGCGAAAACTCAAAACCCGGCGATAGCCGGCAAGGGTTCGGGCCGAATCCGCGGTATTCCGGCGCGCCCGCGGAGCTACAGCGAGCGCCCGCGCGGTCGCGATCTCGTGAGCGATTGTCAACAAACTGGCCGGGATTGCGGGCCTCCATAAATTCCGCGCCTACTTTTTGCCCGCAGGCTTTTCGGTGCGGCGCACGGTCATTTCATCCAGGTCATTTTTCCTGAACAGGCTCTTGCCCGCCGGCCGTTCCAGGTCGGTGCCCGGCCCCATATCGTCGAGCGAGGGTTTCTTGAACAGCGTGGTTTTTTCGCCCGCGCCCGTAACGCGCTTCGCACTTGACTGCGCGGCCTGATCGGCCGGCGTCCGGTCGGAAGCCGGCTTCCTGCCCCTTGCCTTCGCCCGCCTTGATTTCTGCGTGTTCTCCACCCCGGTTTCGCGCGCCAGCGGGTCGTCGGCGACGGCCAGTTCGACCTCGCGCAGGCGCTTGATCTCGTCGCGCATTCTGGCCGCTTCCTCGAAATCCAGATCGGCGGCGGCATCGCGCATGGCCTTTTCCAGATGTTCCAGATGGGCGGCGAGATTGTTGCCGACCAGCACGTCGGCATCCTTCGCCGTCGCGCCCTTGATGTCGGCGGTGACATGGTCGCGCTCGTAGACGGAATCGAGGATGTCGGCGATGTTGGACTTGATCGATTCCGGCGTGATGTTGTTTTCGGCGTTGAACTGCGCCTGTTTTTCGCGGCGGCGGCTGGTCTCGGCCATGGCGCGATCCATCGAGCCGGTAACCTGATCGGCATAGAGGATGACCTTGCCGTCGACATTGCGCGCGGCCCGTCCGATGGTCTGCACCAGCGAGGTTTCGGAGCGCAGGAAGCCCTCCTTGTCGGCGTCGAGGATGGCGACGAAGGCGCATTCGGGAATGTCGAGCCCTTCGCGCAGCAGGTTGATGCCGACCAGGCAGTCGAAGGCGCCGAGGCGGAGATCGCGGATGATCTCGATGCGCTCGAGCGTGTCGATGTCTGAATGCATGTAGCGCACGCGAATGCCCTGCTCGTGCAGATACTCGGTCAGGTCCTCGGCCATGCGCTTGGTCAGCACGGTGACCAGCGTGCGGTAGCCGGCCTTGGCCACTTCGCGGATCTCGCCCAGCACATCGTCGACCTGGGTGGTGGCGGGGCGGACCTCGACCGGCGGGTCGATCAGACCGGTGGGGCGGATGACCTGTTCGGCAAACACACCGCCCGACTGTTCCATTTCCCAGCCGCCGGGCGTGGCCGAGACGGCGACGGTCGACGGGCGCATGGCGTCCCATTCCTCGAAGCGCAAGGGCCGGTTGTCCATGCAGGACGGCAGGCGGAAACCGTATTCGGCCAGTGTCGCCTTGCGGCGGAAGTCGCCGCGATACATGCCGCCGATCTGCGGGATGGTGACGTGGCTCTCGTCGACGAAGACCAGCGCGTTGTCGGGAATGTATTCGAACAGCGTCGGCGGCGGCTCGCCGGGCTTGCGGCCGGTCAGGTAGCGCGAATAGTTTTCGATGCCGGCGCACGATCCGGTGGCCTCGAGCATTTCCAGATCGAAGCGGGTGCGCTGCTCGAGCCGCTGCGCCTCGAGCAGGCGGCCGGCGGCTTCCAGTTCGGCAAGGCGGTGGCGCAGTTCCTCCTTGATCGATTTCTGCGCCTGGTTGAGGGTCGGGCGCGGCGTGACATAGTGCGAGTTGGCGTAGATCTTGACGCTTTTGAGCTCGCCGGTCTTCTGTCCGGTCAAGGGATCAAACTCGGTGATCATCTCGATCTCGTCGCCGAACAGCGAAATGCGCCAGGCCGAATCCTCCAGGTGGGCGGGAAAGATCTCGATCGTGTCGCCGCGCACGCGGAAACTGCCGCGGACGAAATTGACGTCCTGGCGCTTGTATTGCTGGGCGACGAGATCGGCGAGCAATTGCCGTTGATCCAGCCGGTCGCCGATCTTCATCTCGAAGGTCATCGCCGTGTAGGTCTCGACCGAGCCGATGCCGTAGATGCACGACACCGAGGCGACGATGACCACATCGTCGCGCTCGAGCAGGGCGCGGGTGGCCGAGTGGCGCATGCGGTCGATCTGCTCGTTGATCGAGGATTCCTTCTCGATATAGGTGTCGGTGCGCGGCACATAGGCCTCAGGCTGATAGTAGTCGTAATAGGAGACGAAATACTCCACCGCATTGTCAGGGAAGAACGATTTCATCTCGCCGTAGAGCTGGGCGGCCAGCGTCTTGTTGGGCGCCAGGATCAGCGCCGGGCGTTGGGTTTCCTCGATCACCTTGGCCATGGTGAAGGTCTTGCCGGAGCCGGTGACGCCGAGCAGAACCTGGGTGCGGTCGTCATTGTTGACACCCTCGACCAGGTCGGCGATCGCGGTCGGCTGGTCGCCGGCCGGTTCGAATTCCGACGCCATCTGCAGCGTGATACCGCCCTCGGACTTTTCCGGGCGCTCGGGCCGGTGCGGCGTCCACACCTGGCCGTGCTTGATCAGCGGATTGCCTTCCGAGATCAGTTTCGACAGCGCATCGACTGTTGCGGTCACCCCGGTGGTCGACGCCATGCCCTTGGCCTCTTCCAGCGTGACATCGAGGCCGGCAACGGGCATCAGGCCGGCCGCGGCACGCTCGGAGGGATCATTGGATCCGCCGATGGATGCGCCGCCGCCGGTGCGCTTGCCGCCGATGCCGGACTTGTCGTCGGCCTTGCGCGGCTTGCCGGCCTTGACCCGGTGTTTGCCGGCCTTGGAGCGGATTTCGCGCATTTCCGTTTTACGCGCCGATTCTTCGGCCTCGCGCTCAAGCTCGGCCGCCCAGTCGGCAACGGAGCCCTCAAGCGGTTCTCCGGTCAGCGGCGGTTGCGGCGCCTCCTCGAAACCGGAAGGGCGCCCGGATTTCTTTTCACGGGATCGGGCCATGACTCGAATATGATAGCCTTTAGGGAAAATGGGAAGAGGCTAAGGCGGGCAAAATCGGCCACGGGCCGACGCTCCTGACAAGAGGCTGTCAGGAGAATACGTCGCTGCGCAGGGCGGCGATGGCGATGATCAGCCAGATAAGGGATCGCAGGCTCATCGCGGCGACGGTCCGCATCTCGAAGGCGCCGCCGGCCATAACGTGCAAGCCAAACAGACCGAATATGATGATTGTGGAGAGCGCGATCACGAGCGACAGTAGGGCTGCCCAGCGTTGCCATCGATAAAGACCATAGCCGGCAAGGACATAGGCAAAGCCGGCAAGGAAATTGAACCACAGCACGAACGGAACGGCATCGCCGACCACAGCCCTCGCTTCGGCGCCGCCGAACAGGGCCCGGCCGCCGGAAAACACGGTCAGCAATCCGAAAACGATAGCGATGAGCGCGGCCACGACCGCCCAACGCGGCCGGCCGGAACCGGTGCGGCGTTTTTCGGTTTCAACCTGCGGCATTGGCAAACCTCCCGAGGGTGTGCCCCGTTGCTGGAAACGTTATCACCAATATGGGATCGCAATGCGCAGGAAGAAGTGCGGCGAAAGCGCCGGGCGGGAGACAGAAACCGGCATCAGCCAGATCACTTCATTCCAGATCGCGGGGACGCAGAAAATGCGTTAGCCGGGCGCGGCCGGCGGCAAGGTCGGACCACGGGCCTGCCAGGTCGAAACGCGCCAGGGCTGCGGTCGGATATTTCACCGACATTTGTGTCAGCGCCTCGTCATCCGAGCCCGGACCGGAAAGCGCCATGGCAAGCATAGCCATACCCGGATTATGGCCGATGACAATCGCCGTCTCCGTGCCGTCGGGCACGGCGGCAAGCAGCGATAGTATGGTTTGCGGCGAAGCGAGATATAGGCTGCGCTCGAATTGCTCAACGACTGCCCCGTCGCCCGATCTGGAACCGCCTAGTTGCGCGCCGACCAGGTCCCAGGTCTGCCGGGCCCGGGTAGCGGTCGACACAAGCGCCCGGTCGGGTACCCAGCCGCGCCGGGCAATCTCGGTTCCCATGCGTGGCGCGGCTTTAAGCCCGCGCGCCGACAGCGGCCGGTCGAAATCGCCCAGCGAGGCATCGCCCCAATCGGACTTGGCGTGGCGCAGAACGAGGAGTGTGGGCATGGGCAGGAATTCTCCGTTGTCCGCTTCGTGCCGGCCTCAAACCTGCGGCTTGAAGGCGTAGCGATAGGCGAGCGCAATGCCGCCGGCGCCGCCGACGATGTTGCCGATGGTTGCGATGACGATATTGACGACCGCGCCGGTGATGGTGCCTTCAGCCCCGGCAGCCAGTCCGACCGGCAGCAGGTACATGTTGGCAATGGAATGTTCGAAGCCGAGCGCGACGAAGGCGGTGATCGGAAACACGATGGTGATCACCTTTCCGGCGGCGGTGCGGGCGGCGACGCTCAGCCAGACCGCAAGGCAGACCAGCGCGTTGCACAGGATCGCGCGGGCAAACAGCTCGACCGGTTCGAGCGCCAGCTTGGCGGTGGCGATCTGTGCGGCCGTGCGACCCGTGGCGCCGTCGAGCAAACCGGTCGACCAGATCAGAACCGCGATTATCAGGCTGCCGGCGAGATTGCCGCAATAGACGATCGCCCAGTTGCGCAGCAGCTGCGCGCTTGTGACCAGCCTGTCGACCCTTGCCATGACGATCAGGGCATTGCCGGTGAATAGTTCAGCACCGCCGACGATGACAAGGACGAGCCCGAGCGAAAACGACAGTCCGCCGAGCAGGCGCGCCGGGCCGAAGCCTGCGTCCGCTCCGGTCATTGTCATCGTGTAGAACGCGCCGCCAAAGGCGATAAATGCGCCGGCGAGAACGCTCAACACGATGAGGTTTTGCGATGACGCGTTGGCCTTGGCGACACCGGCATCCTCGATCAGAACGGCAATTTCGGAAGGCTTGTGAAGATCGGTCATCCAACTCCGCCTGGGATCGCAAACATCATCGCCTGCAGACGGTATCACAGGCGGCAATCGGCTTCACGCGCATCGGCGGCCTATCTCGAAACAATCCACTGAATCATAGTTGCGGTCTCCGTTTATTCTTGACTCAAGCTCAAGTCATTAAAGATGAATGACAGACGAGATATAGTCATGTATAGTATAAATACTTATTTGTAATAATTAAACGTCAGGTTGCATAAGATGAAGTACGATATTGTTGCGTTCGCAACCTTTCTGGCAGCGGCAATCGTGTTTTCAATGAATGCGGACGCCGCTCCAAGCTTTTCCTGCCAGGCCGATCTCAATCGGACCGAACGAGCGATCTGCGACAATGATGAGTTGTCACGGCTCGACCGCGAAATGGTGGCCGTCTACCGGTCGGTCAGCGGTGGGCAAACCGGGACATCGCCGGAGGTGCTGGCTGCAGAACAGAAAGCCTGGTTGAGATCACGCAACGCCTGCGGCAGACGGGTCAATTGTATTCGCAGCCACTATCTGGACCGCACGGCGGCGCTCAAGCGCCTGACAACCATCCAATCCGAAGCCGCGCGCACGGTTGAACTCAACTGGCGGATCCTGCCCGACGGTACAATGGAGAGACGTTTGGCCGACGGCAGCAGGCGGCTGCGGCGGCCTGACGGTGAGACCGAGTATTATCTGCCAGACGGCAGTCTGTATGAACCGAACGTACAGGCCGTACATGTTCCAAGGCCGGACCTGCCGGCACTGCCGGGCGAACTGACCAACTGGGGAACGGGTCTGGAGTTGCGGCTGCTAAACGTATTGCGCAATATCCTGACACCTGACGAAATGGAGGCTTACCTGCGGACCGAACAGAACAAGGACTTTTATGACGTCATCGAGTGGCGCATCGACAGTATTGTGTTCTTGACCCAGGAGCCGTCGTGAGAGGGCGGGTATTGCTGTCGAACGCCCGCGGGCTGCTCAGCCTGATCGCAATGGCGCTGATATTTGCCGCAATGGGAAGTGCAGCGGCCCAGGACGCCAAGCCGAAGCCCAAACCGGACGAGAACCGTATTGAACGCCTCGTAGAAGAGCTGAAAAAAAAGGAGGCCGCTCAACTCGCTCCGGAAATCGTGCCAAGTGAGTTTCTCGATGAAGCGGCGAAGGCGGCGATGCAGCAATCGCTGACCGCTTACTACGACTATCGCACCAGCGGTTTCGACCACCGACGGCGCGTCTTTGCATGGCAATTGTTCTCCTCGAAGGTCATTTTTGTCATTGTGATTTTCCTGGTCGCCGTCGGGCTGTATTTTTCCTGGCTCCAATTCCGTGCCAGCATGGCAGGCGATGGCAACGGCGCCGATGCATCCATCCAGACAACAATCGAAGCATCTGCCAAGGGGCTGAAAGTATCTTCGCCCGTTCTGGGTGTGATCATTCTCACCTTGTCACTGGCATTCTTCTATCTCTATCTGGTCTATGTCTATCCGATCGAGGAGATCTTCTAGCTTCAGGACGGGACGATCAATTCACCATGATCACCGTCAGCGGTCAGCCTCCATTCGCACAATTTTCCAATAGTCGACTACCAGCCTGAAAACGGATTTTGCCTCTGCCGGCAAATCGTCCTAAAGCGTCGTACATGACCACTGGACATGAATTTGGCGTTGTCGCCGCCGGGCACCGGCTGACCGCGCAGGCGGCGTCAGATATTTTGCGCGACGGCGGGCATGCCGCGGATGCGGCCATTGCCGCGCTTGCAATGGCATGTGTCTGCGAACCGGTGCTGGCCTCGCCGGGCGGTGGCGGATTCGCCATGCTGCGCGACGCCGGATCAGGCAAAACCGAGCTGATCGATTTCTTCCCGCACACCCCACTGAGAAGGCAGACAGCTAACGATCAAGGCGTATACGAAATCATCGCCGATTTCGGCACGGCGACACAGGCGTTTCACATCGGACCGGCTACAACCGCAACGCCCGGATTTTTTGCCGGCGTCGAAGCCATTGGTGAACACGGCTCTTCACTGGATCTCGGAACATTGTTTGCCCCGGCGATCAAGGCCGCGCGCGAGGGTGTGCAAGTCACTCCCTATCAGCATTATCTGTCGACCGTCGTGCAGCCTATTCTGACTGCAACCGACAGGTCGCGGGAGTTGTTTGCGCCATCCGGCGACCTCGTCGGTGTCGGCGAAATCTTCCGCAATCCGGGTCTGGCAGATGCATTCGAAGTGATGGCCGAGGACGGCTTTGCCGCAAGCGCAATCGGCCGGACGATCGCCAGCGCGCAGAACGATCGCGGTCACCTGACAAGTGACGACCTGGCGTCCTATCGGGCGATCACGCGGGAACCGCTGGCGGTCCGTATCGCGGGCAACACCGTGCATCTCAACCCGTTGCCGGCGGCCAGCGGCGTTCTGATCGCGCTTGGCATGAACAGACTTGCGGATACCGGAGGCGCCACGCTTGCCGATGCGCTGGCGCAAACGGACATCGCCCGCCGCCAGGCCGACGGCGACCTGTCACGGCTGATCGACCGGCCCCTGCGCCAGCGCGGCACTACGCATATCTCGGTCATCGACGCGCAGGGCAATGCCTGCGCGGTCACGGTGTCGAATGGCGAGGGCAACGGCGAACTGGCGGGGCCTTTCGGTTTCATGCCCAACAACATCCTCGGCGAGGAAGACGTCAATCCATTTGGTGCGGCGGGCTGGCCGGAAAACACCCGCCTGGCCTCCATGATGTGTCCGGCGATCATCGAGACGTGCGATGGCGGGCTCGTGGCACTCGGTTCCGGCGGGTCCAACCGGATCCGCTCGGCCATGCTGCAGGTGATCGCGCGGCTCGCCGCGAACCATGCAGACCTTGCCGACGCCGTCGACGCACCACGAATCCACATCGAGAACGGACACATCGATTTCGAGGACCGGTTTGACAACGAAACCCGCAAGGCGCTTGTCGCCGCTTTTCCCGATTATCGCGCTTGGCCGGAACCCAACATGTTCTTTGGCGGTGTGCACGCGGCTGCGCGAGACCAGCACGGTCGCATGACCGGCGCGGGCGACAGGCGTCGCGACGGTGTGGCAATGGTGGTCAGCTGATAGCCGGCTATCGGCTCGTGTCGGCCTCAGGACGCTTTGCGATGCTCTGCTCAATGCGGCTGAGCCAGCGCAAGGCAAGCTGTTTTGAAATGCGGCCGTCCTCCAGGCGCGCAAGAAGTTCGTTGACATGCCTGATGGTTTGCAAGCGCTCGCCGGTATCGTGCACCTCGTTTCGCATCTGGCGGGTGCAGAAGTCGAGCTGGCCGAACTCAGACTTGAGGTCAATTTGAGGCAGTCGCATCATCAAAATCACCCGATTTGTGATCGCTGTGCACTCAACGATGCAAATTTATGGTTAACCAATGGTTAAGACCGCACGAACATCAATGCACGGTGGCGCTATCGCTTGTGCCGGACGGTCGCACGGCTATCTTGATTGCCTGATTTGTGTTGGTCGGCACAGCCACCAAGATTGCGTATCGTTGATTGGCGGGCATCACGATTAAATATCAATCCGTGTCAATTTGGCGGGCACGCCTCCGGCCGTCACATCAAGCCGTCCCGACAAGGTGGGATTATGCGATGGGTGTCTCTGAATCGCAGTACAGCCCGTAAAGTGTGTGCAGGATGCTTTCGACCTCTTTGGAGGCCAATCGATAGTATACCTGCTGAGCACTACGCCGTGTCTCAACCAATTTGAGTGCGCGTAGTTTTGCAAGCTGCTGGGAAAGCGCCGATTGGTTCATCTCTACCTGTTCGGCAAGATCATTCACGCTGATCTCACCCTCCAACAGACGGCACAAAATCATCAGCCTTTTCTCGTTTGCCATCGCCGCAAGAAGCTCCGACGCCTCACGCGCCATCTCGGTCATGTCAGGGGGTGTTTTAAAATTCATGTTATTACATTATCATATTAAGAGACTCAAATATTATCGGCTTTGCCTGCGACGGTGTCAAGGCTGCCGGAAACCGGTGTTTGGCGAGTCTGACAACAATCCCCAGTCTTCTGCGTGATTTGTCGCTTGCAATTATCTATAGCTATGCATATATAAATATGATGATATATAAATGGAGTTGATCATGTCGCTAGATCGTTTCGTTCTCGTTTTCGCCGGAAGCATGGTGTTGCTGTCAGTCGCGCTGACCGTTTGGGTTTCGCCGCTATTCGTCTGGCTCACTGTTTTTGTCGGTGTTAACCTGCTGCAATCCGGGTTCACCGGCTTTTGTCCGGCAGCCTCGGTGTTCAAGAAGCTTGGCATCAAGCCGGGCAATGCATTCTAGGTCGTTCAAACATGCGCGCGCTTCTTACCCTTGCCTTGCTGTTGGTTGCCGGCGCTGCGGGCGCCGGGACCATTGAGATCGAGCCGAAGTCCATTACCGAATGGAAGGCCATCTACGGTCGGGTGGAAGCGCGCGACGCTGTTGCGGCGCGGGCGCGGATAGGCGGTGTTGTTGTCGATCTCAACATCACAGAGGGCGAACAGGTCACCGAGGGTGAAAAAATCGCAACGGTTCGCGATGACAAGATCGCCTTCAGGATTGCCGCACTGGATGCGCAGCTTCGGGCTCTGAACGCCCAGTTGGAGACCGCCCTGTCCGAACTTGCCAGAGGCGAGAAACTGGTCGAACGCGGATTCATGACCGTGCAACGGCTCGATCAACTGAAGACAGAGGTCGATGTCGTGCGCAATGAGGTTGCTGCCACCGAAGCACAGCGCTCGGTGGTGGTGCAACAAGGGGCTGAAGGTGAAGTATTCGCCCCGGCCGACGGGCGCGTGCTGAGCGTTCCTGTAACCCGCGGAGCCGTCATCATGGTCGGTGAAACCGTTGCCGATATCGGCGGCGGCGGATTCTTTCTGCGCCTTGCAATTCCCGAACGCCACGCCAGCGCGCTCGAACAAGGCGCCCAAATCCACATTTTAACCGATGACGGGCAATCAACCGGCCGCCTGGCGAAAGTGTATCCGCAAATCGACAACGGCCGGGTCATTGCCGATGTCGAGGTTGATGAACTGGATACGGTATTTGTCAACGCGCGTGTTCTTGTCCGATTGCCGGTCGGAGAGCGAAAAGCAATTTTGGTCCCCCAATCCGCTGTGCAAACCCGCTTCGGCGTCGACTTTGTGACGGTTTCAATCGACGGAACTGACGTCGAAAGAGCCGTCGTGCCTGGCGAAATAGTCGCCCATGATGGCGGGTCGTTTGTTGAAATCATCTCCGGACTATCCGCCGGCGACAAGATTGTTGTTCCATGAAACCGTCAAGCACCGGTCTCGGCATCGCGGGTCATCTCACGCGCAATTTCATAACGTCACCGTTGACGCCGTTATTTCTGATCGCCGCCTTCGCATTCGGCCTTATCGCCTTGCTGACTTTGCCGCGCGAGGAAGAACCGCAGATATCTGTGCCGATGGTCGACATACTGGTGCGAGCCGACGGTCTGAAGGCGGACGACGCCGTCAAGCTGATTACCGAGCCGCTTGAAACGATCATCAAGGGGATCGACGGCGTCGAACATGTCTATTCCAACACGCTTGACGATCAGGTCATGGTCACGGCCCGGTTTTTTGTCGGCACATCTGCAGATACGGCGGTATTGCGGGTTCATGACAAGGTGCGAGCGAACATAACGCGCATCCCCGTCGGAGTACCGGAACCGGTCATCATCGGGCGCGGCATTGATGATGTCGCCATTGTCGCACTTACGCTTTCGCCGAAGCCAGGAGCTGATGTGACGTCGAACGACCTGACCCGTGTCGCCCGCGAACTGCGCACGGAACTGGCCAAGCTCGACAATGTGGGGCTCACCTATCTCGTGGGCGAAACCAATGAGATCATTCGCGTCGCACCCGACCCGCAGCGACTGGCGCTCTACGGCGTGACCCTGCAGCAATTATCAGCCAAGGTTGCGCGAGCCAACCGGTCCTTTCCCGCCGGTCAGGTGCGCAGCGAAGGCGAACAGATCCAGGTCGTGGCCGGAGAGACACTGCGATCACCGGCCGAAATCGGCAACCTGCTTTTGACCACCAGGGATGGCAGGCCGGTTTATGTCCGCGACGTCGCCGATATCGCCTTTGCAACCGACATGAGTGAAACCCGCGTGGCGAGCGTCACCAACGAAGATGGAGAGGTTTTGCGGGTACCGGCGGTGACACTGGCTCTGGCCAAGCGCGCCGGGTCAAATGCCGTCACCGTCGCCGAGAACATCCTCGAACGCGTCCACAAACTTGAACATTATCTCATACCCGACTCCATCCAAGTGGAGGTTACCCGCGACTACGGCGAGACCGCAAACGAGAAAGCCAACGAGTTGCTGTACCATCTCGGATTGGCAACGGTTTCGATCATCTTGCTCGTGTGGTTCTCGATCGGTCGACGCGAGGCTCTGGTTGTTGCGGTCGTCATTCCGGTGACCATTCTTCTGACGTTGTTCGCATCCCGGCTAATGGGCTACACGCTCAACCGTGTCTCGCTGTTTGCTCTGATTTTCTCGATCGGAATCCTGGTCGACGACGCGATTGTCGTCATCGAGAACATTGCCCGTCACTGGGGTATGGGCGATGGCCGCAACAAGCGTGACGCGGCCATTGAAGCCGTCGCCGAGGTCGGCAACCCGACCATCGTTGCCACACTCACCGTCGTTGCCGCTCTGCTTCCGATGCTGTTCGTGTCGGGAATGATGGGCCCTTACATGAGCCCGATCCCGGCCAACGCCTCGGCGGCGATGATCTTTTCCTTCTTTGTTGCCGTCATGGTCACGCCCTGGCTCATGCTCAAAGTGTCGAAGAATGCCCCCACGCCTTCCCATGACAATCATTCCGGCGGCGGACTTGGCCGGATGTACACGGCGCTTGCGCGGCCGATTCTTGCAACCAAATTCGTAAGCTGGGTATTCCTTCTCGCCGTCGGCGCGCTGACGCTTGGATCACTGGCGCTGTTCTACACCGAGGATGTGACGGTCAAGCTATTGCCTTTTGACAACAAGTCCGAGCTATCGGTGACGATTGACCTGCCGGAGGGCTCTTCGGTTGAGGCCACTGACGCGGTTGCTCAATCCATTGCCAGGATCGTGCTCGAACTGCCCGAAACCAGGTCGGTGCAGACCCATGCCGGGACAGCAGCGCCATTCAACTTCAACGGACTTGTCAGGCACTCCTTCTACCGCACCGGACCGCATCAGGGTGATGTCGCCCTCAATCTGTTGCCCAAGGGCGAGCGCGAGCGCAGCAGTCATGAAATCGCGCTCGAAATTCGCACGCGCATTGCCGCGGCACCGACGCCGCCGGGCACCAGTCTGAAAGTGGTCGAACCGCCGCCAGGGCCGCCGGTCCTGGCGACACTGCTCGCGGAAATATACGGTCCTGATGCCGAGACCCGCCGCCAGGTCGCGGCCAAGGTTGAAGAGGCTTTCAGATCGGTGCCGTTCATCGTCGACATCGACAATTCATACGGTCAGCCGGCGCGGCGCCTCCGCGCGTTGATCTCGACCGACGATCTTGAATTCTTCCGCGTGGAGGAAGGCGATGTGTTCGACACACTCTCGGTGCTCAGCCGCGGAATGACTGTCGGCTATTCGCATCGCGGTGGTGGCCGCCAGCCCATTGCAATCAGAATTGAGCGGCCAAAAGGCGAAAAAGTTATCGACGAGCGTTTTCTGACGACGCCAATTCCGGCCAATGTGCTACCCGGCGACCGGGCAATTGTGGAACTTGGCGATGTCGTACACATCAAAGCGGAACGCGCTTCGTTTCCCGTTTTCCGGCACAATGGACGAACCGCCGAACTGGTTACGGCGGAACTGGCGGGAAGTTTCGAGGCGCCGCTTTACGGCATGCTGGCGGTTCAAAAGGCGATCGATGCGCAGGACTGGACGGGATTGCCAAAACCTGAAATCTCCCTGCACGGTCAGCCGCAGGATGAGAGACAGCCGACATTGCTTTGGGACGGGGAGTGGGAAGTCACATGGGTGACCTTCCGCGACATGGGAGCCGCTTTCGGTGTCGCGCTTCTTGGCATCTACATACTGGTCGTCGCCCAGTTTGGGTCATTCAGGGTGCCGCTGGTCATCCTGACGCCCATTCCGCTCACATTCATCGGGATCCTCGGCGGACACTGGATTTTCGGTGCGCCGTTCTCGGCCACATCGATGATCGGGTTCATCGCGCTTGCCGGCATTATCGTGCGCAATTCGATCCTGTTGGTTGATTTCATCAGGCACGCCGAGACGGAAAACCAGCCAACCAAGGAGATCCTGATCGAGGCCGGCGCAATCAGGTTCAAGCCGATACTGCTTACCGCTCTGGCGGCGATGATCGGGGCGGCGGTGATCCTGACCGATCCGATATTTCAGGGCTTGGCCATTTCGCTGTTGTTCGGCCTTGCTTCGTCCACCATGCTCACCGTGCTGGTGATACCGGCAATATATCGGGTGCTGCGAACCTGATCCGATTGCCGTCGCCTGGTGACCTGTACCGGTCAGATGTTGGCCACAACGGTTTCCAACATCTTCCTCACGTCGCCGGCGACGGCCTTCAGCTCATCATTGTCGATTGCCGACATCGATGCCAGCGGATCGATCGCGCTGACTTCGACCGCACCGCCGGTTTCCCCGCGAACGATGACGTTACATGGCAACATCGCACCGACGCGCGGTTCGATTTTCATCGCCTGATGCGCCATACCCGGATTGCACGCGCCGAGGATGAGATAGTCATCGACATCGACGTCGATCTTCTTCTTGAGCGTCGCCTTGACGTCGATCTCGGTCAAAACGCCAAATCCCTGTTCGGCCAAAGCCGCACGGGTGCGCTCGACGATGGAAGTGAAGCTCTCTCCGGAAAATGTTCGATCAATCGTATAGTTCACGGTCGTTTCTCCCTTGTCGGTCAGTGCTGCGTCCGAAACCATCCCTGAGCGTCCAAATTAACGCTTTCCGCAGTCAAGTTCCATGCCAGCAAAGCCGCAGAACTGCGGGATACTGTGCCGAAAACCGCTCAAACACCCAAAAAATAAAGACTAAATGGCGGTGCTTTCAGTCTGGTGCGAACCGGTCTCGGGTTCAAAATTCCCTGTTAATGGCCGAAATACTAGGAAAATTCGTGAGATTACTCTGTTTTCTGACACCGGCGGCCGAATACCCGCACCATTTCAGCGCGTTAGGTATGATCTTGCGAAATCGGATAACAGGGAAATTGCAATTCCGTATCAGGCATTTTTGGCGCTGGAGCAGGGACTTTGGCCAGCTTTGCCTTCGTGGTTGCGTGTTTCGCCATTATGGCTGCCTCCGGCTAAGTGAACGCTTACTCAATCGAATGATGCCGGGTTCAATTGAGTGCGTGCGGGCCTACTAGTTCAAATTTGTATCAAATGCGGTTGTGTCGGATTACATCTGCAATCAGGCCTTGAATAGGAGCTCGGCTTGGCGTATATAAGAGGTACCCAGACGGTAACCGTGTCGCGGCATGAGCCGAGACTACGCACCGTTGTAAGGTGAGCACTGAACATGGTTTTGGCGCCACCGGTAAAGGTCCATACCGACCCATGGTGGAAGGCATGGTTTCTGGAATTTTCCGGAGCCTATGCCTTTTTTGTTTGGTCAGGCTCCGACAAATTAAGGAGCCATACCATGGCCAAGCTAATGATTGTCGACAGACAAATAGATGGGCTCAAACCCCATCCCAACAACCCGCGCACGCATTCCCAAAAACAGATCCAGCAGATCGCTGCGTCAATTGACCGGTTCGGCTTTACCAATCCGATTCTGATTGACGAAAGCAACAGGATCATTGCCGGCCACGGTCGTGTCGAAGCGGCAAAACTTATCGGTCACCTCAATGTCCCGACTGTTTGTATGAAGGGTATGAGCGATGACGAATTGCGCGCGTACATTATCGCTGACAACCGCCTGGCCGAAAACGCCGGCTGGGATTCGGAGATTTTGGCGATTGAGTTATCCTTTCTGTCTCAACTCGACATCGAGATTGACCCCACGATCACCGGGTTCGAAACGCCGCAGATAGACATTGTTATTGGCCAGTCGCAGATCGGCAAGAATGCTGACAACACAGATGATGCTGATCAGATGCCCGATCCCACTGTAACCGATCCGGTCTCCCGATTAGGCGATATTTGGCAGATCGGGAATCACCGATTGATCTGTGGTGATTCAACCAAACACAAAACTTACGAAGCGTTGCTCGGAGGCGAGCGCGCGCAGATGGTATTTTGCGATCCGCCATATAACGTGCCGATCAATCGACATGTTAGCGGGTTAGGCCAAATTAAGCATCGCGAATTCGCGATGGCGTCGGGCGAAATGTTGGATGTTGAGTTTGTCGAATTCCTCACGACGGTTTTTGGGCACCTAGCCGCCTTTTCCGCTGACGGTTCGCTTCACTTTCAGTGCATGGATTGGCGTCATATCGCTCAAATTATGGCGGCCGGAGATACGGCATATACCGAGCTGAAGAACCTGTGCGTCTGGGTGAAAGAAAATGGCGGCATGGGGTCGCTTTACCGGTCAAAGCACGAGCTGATCTTCGTGTTTAAGTCGGGAAACGGCCGCCACGTGAACAATATCGAACTCGGCAAGCACGGCCGCTATCGAACCAATGTTTGGCAGTATGCCGGTGTCAACGGATTTGGCGGGTCGAGGAAGGATTTATTGCTGCACCCAACCGTCAAACCGGTTGCGCTTATAAATGACGCCATTCTTGATTGTTCGCACCGCGGCGGCATTGTTCTCGATGCATTTGCCGGCTCGGGCAGCACGCTCGTCGCGTCGCAAAAGGCAGGCCGCTGCGGTTACGGTATCGAGATCGATCCGGCCTATTGCGATGTGACAATCAGGCGGCTTCACAACCTGTTCGGACTTGAAGCAATCAGCGAAGAAACCGGGCAGAGCTTTGCCGATGTAGAAAGACGTCGCCCAACCGACACCCAGTTGGCCGAGCCTTTGCAAGAAATCGAGGTGCCGTTATGACAACCGACGAAAAGCCAAAAGTCGGCTATGGCAGGCCGCCGGTCAATCGACAGTTCAAAAAGGGTCAAAGCGGAAATCCAAACGGGCGACCGAAAAAGCCCAAGGCGCCCGAGATCGATGCCATCGAAATCCTGGATAGACCGGTCGACGCAAGGATTAACGGTGAACGACGGCAGATCGACCCTTATGAAGCGCAGCTGCTGCAACAATTAGAGCGCGCCAGGCAAGGAAATAGAGACGCCATTTTCTACCT
The DNA here is from genome assembly GCA_963669285.2 of Rhizobiaceae bacterium. Classification (GTDB taxonomy): domain Bacteria; phylum Pseudomonadota; class Alphaproteobacteria; order Rhizobiales; family Rhizobiaceae; genus JAWKWH01. Next base: position 512,507 of record CAXXSI010000014.1, read on the forward strand.
AATCGATGCATTTAAAAAGCACGGCGTGATCGAGCCGTCGGAAGTCGCTGCTACCGAAAGCGTCGTCGTGCTTCCAGGTTCGATGCCATGGCCGATGGCGCTTATAATCGCAGAGAAATTCGGCCAACCACCGTGGACGAAGCGCCAAAAGGCGATCGGAAAAGAGCTCTACCTGAAAGAATGCTCTGATGATGAGCGCGTGATTGACGAAGCGATAGGATACCCGGACCTATGACTGACCAAAACAAAAGGAAATCCGCCAAAGACGGCGGTTCTTCAAGCCGACGAATTACCCATATCGGCCCTGGCAATCCCAAGGGCCGACCCAAGGGATCGAGAAACCGGAAAACGATCATCAAGGAATTTGCTGATCGCACGCAACGAGTAACGATTGACGGCGAGATGTGGGATGTCACCACTGTCGAACTGCTGCTACATATGGCAAGAAATCTTGCTCTAAGCGGTGATCTTCGGGCGGCAAAGAAACTTGACAAGCTTCGTCAGGATCTGTCGCCCGAACCAATTGAGTCGGATGGCGTCTTGCTCGCTCCAGAGATTTTGCCAGTAGAAGAGTTTATTCGACGAGAAACAATCGGAGGCTCGTTTATCTCGGGGCCGCCTTCATTGCCGCCACCGCACGACAAGAAATCCGGCTGATCGTTTGCTTATCGATCTCTTTTGCGCCCTGCCCTGAGCGGCTTTTGCGTCGGTGCATTCTTTGGCACCGGCGCAAAGAACTCGGCGATATCGCACTCAAGCGCGGCCGCCAGTTTTTCCAGGGTAACAACCGTTGGGTTTTTGCCACCCCGTTCCAGATGACCGACATAAGCGCGCTCTATGTCTGCCATATGAGCGAGATCATCCTGAGAAATATCCTTGGCAACGCGCAGCCGTCGCAAATTCCAGGCAACAAGCAATCGAACTTCCATGTCTGGAAGCGATCATTTTGTGGCTCAATAAACCACGTACTATAACACCAGTTTTTAACACTTCTCCGTTATCACCAGCACAACGGTAAACAGAACCGGCAGACGTTCCGATTGGCTCATTCAATCGAGCGATTGGATACCCACGACCGCCGGTTCGCAGCGAAGGGCGGTGACACTAATGGATTCTTCAAAAACTGAAGCAAGCTTCGGATCACGCAATTCCCACTCGAGCGGTCCATCAGCAAAACCGACTCCTCGTGCAGCAGCGATCAAACAGCGATCAATCAGAAACTGGAAACTCTCAGATCTGGTCTTTTATACCCTGATCGGGTGCCTGGGCATGGCAACGATCGGATTTGCAGTCACTATCCTTGAAGATCCGGAAGAGCGTCAGGCGCGTCTTGTAGAAGAAGCAACAGCCGAATTCGAACGCAAGAGGGAACAAGCCAGGTTGGATCGAATAGCCGAAAGAGAACGAGCTACGTCAGCTCGAAAACAAGCGGAGGCAGAGCGCCTAGCAGCAAAGCCTCCACTAAAACTGATTTCCTCCAAATGCAGAAATGAATTTGGCTTCATAAAATACACAGGGGAAGTGATTAATCGCTCAAAGCAGCCAATTGATAATCTCATGGCTGTTGGCGTGTTCCGAACCAGTAACGGTGGTCACGTCAAGTCAGCCAATGCCTTGGTCGACTTCCAGCCGCTCATGCCTGGTCAGCGCAGTCCGTTCACAATTATCACCGGCGACAATCCAGCCATCAGCGATTGCTTCCTTGCCTTCAAGACCATGTTCGGTGGCGTGATCGCGCACGAATAAAAGATACTGTTCGGGCTTCTCGTGGATACGGCGTTTGTCAAAACAGTTCGAAAACCCGGGATGCGATAGAAGAGCGTAGCGATCATTCGCTGCGGAAACAAACACACTTGTCTCGTTTCAAAAACCGATACCCGATCGATTTAGTCGCATAATGAGGTCTCGATGACCGTAGTGCGGACCCAACAGAGCCGTTTGAACCGTCATATGGACTGACCTACTGCGCGTCGTTTTCGTGAGCTTTGCACGCGCCAATCATGATGCCGACATGCGCTGCTATCTGATCTTTCGGCAGTTTTCCCAGTGCGATTTCCCGGCATATGGCCAATGTGGACAGAGTTAGAAACTGTGCCAGGGCATCTGACTTGGGCGCAGACCAACTAATCGACCCGGCATTTACTGCACCTTTCAATTCCTGAGTGATCTCATATCGCAGAAGGTATGGGATCGCTGATGTGCTCTGTGCTAACGCCGTAATCAGCAATGCGGTTTCCGGATCATCTGCCGCAATGTTCAACACCATGGTTAGACATTGCTGCAAGCGTTCGAGCCCGCGAGGTACGTCCTCATGAAGTGCGTTGAATTCGTCTTTGACGGCCTCTGCAGCAAACACTGCAACGGCCTCTATCAGCGCGTCTGCATCATTGAAATAGTTATAGAAAGAAGTGCGTCCGACTCCCGCCACGTCACAAACTTCCATCACAGTTAGGCTTGTCGCGCCCTTTTCGCCAATGAGCGTCCGGGCTGCGCTAACGAGTGCTGCGCGAGTTCGTTTTGCCTTTGGCGTTAGGTCCGTCTCTGCCCTGCTCAAAAAAATCCGTCCTTGCGTGATCTCATATTCTGACATATACGTCATTTATAACTGACACAACTGTCAATTTTGGTGATTGTCATGCCTGTGATCCTTTCCCTTGTCGATCGTCTAGCCACCCGGCGTGGCTTTGCTGTTCTCATTGCTTTGTACGCAGTTGTCTTCGGCGCCATCGTCGTAACCCTTTCCAGGCTGACGGAACTAACCGGAGGAACCGGCATTCTTGATTTTGATCGGGGCTATTCCGTTGAGCGGGTTAACGAAGTGTTTGACAGCTACGGTGCCGAGGGTTTCGCGTTGTACGGCCGGATCCAACTGCTTGATCTGCTCAATCCCGCGATCTACTCGCTGATTTTTGCATGTCTCATCTACCTGCTCTGGAAAAATCGGGGATACTTATGGGGGGTGTATTTACCCCTGGCGGCCGGGTTGCTCGACTACTCCGAGAACCTGGCCCTTTTTTTTCTAGTTCGCAGCTATCCGGAACTTTCTCCCCACCTCGTTACAATCAGCTCTACGCTCAGCATCATAAAGAACATCGTTCTGTTCAGCGCAATTGCAGTGTTGCTGATCGGCATCTTCTTTTGGATCCATGACCGGTTCGCGGGTGCAAAAGACTAAGCTCTCGCGATGCGCAATCATTATGTTTAACCGATATCGCATTTTGAAGAAATCAGCTCCCAATGAATGGTCAAAATGGGCTCATTGCGGGGCTTCGCTGCAACGCAGCGTCAAAAACGGCCAGATTTCAGAGATTTAATGGCAGGACTGCGGACAAAGCGACCAGCCGCGAAACATGCGTATTGTCTATTTGCGACTTCAGGTCAGTACGCCGAAGGCTGTTCAATCGGATTTGACCTACAGTAGGCAATGGCGTTCGTAGAACTACAAGTAATATAGGCATTTCTTAACTAGCTGTTCTCCTGTTTGATTACCACAGGAAACCACAGCTAGAGCTTACAAGTCAGGGAAATTAAACCGTTATTCGGTTTCAGCATCCAGATGTTGCACGTCGACGCCCGCTTCCTTCAGCATCTGTGCTGAGACCTGGAAGCTGTGGTCGAGTGCGCCGTCGTTTTCGGGGATTGGTGGGCATACGATCCGGTTGATACCGGATTGGATTGCCGCACGGCCGCAATCTGCACAGGGAAACCGATTCACATACATTGTGCATCCCGCAAGATCTGCACCGGAGCGAGCCGCATTGTAGATTGCGTTGCGTTCTGCGTGCTCGATCCAATGGAATTTCTCACCACTTGCGCGATCAAACCTGTGATCATCATCGCCGGAAACACCACGTGGCAGGCCGTTGTATCCGGTCGCACGAATTTCGCGATCGAGTCCGACAATAACACAACCGACCTGAAAATCGCGATCTTCCGACCAGGTTGCGAGGTGATCACAAAGGCCAATAAAACGCTTGGCCCATTTCCGTTCAGCTTCATCCATAGCCTGTCCTCAGTCTCATAATACCGCCCCGAGAGCGCTCCTCATGACGGCACCCCCTTTTGTCACTAAGGCCGGATTTCAAGTTCCAGCTCCAGCCTGCGGAACTTGTGTGCATCAATTGAAGTAAATGGCGCCAACACATTTTCCCAATCCGCGTCGCCGGTGCGCCGTGCAACGAGACGCTTGATGGCGGGTATCAGTCCGGCATCTGTTATTGCCCCGCGCTGCCGGCCGATTTCTTCCAATATGTCATTATTGATGGCGTCCTGCCGCAACTTCCAGACCTTTGCACACAGCGGTGCAGTGACATTCACGGTGGCGGATATGCAGCCAGCGAAGCCGGATGCATGTGCTTCTGAAAGGGAGGTCTCGGAGCTGGGGAAAACCGCCATGTTCGGGCATGCTGCAAGAATGTTGCGGCAATAATCAAGATCGCCGGATGAATCCTTTATGCCGGTAAAACGCATGGGTAACTTTGAGTACAAAACCGATATCACATCAATTGAAATGTTGATCCCGGTCATTTGCGGGAAATTGTAGAAATAAACCTGTATCCCGCTGTCGCCCAGCCGGCGGTCGAGCGCCCTGTACCAAGCCACCAAGCCCGGATTGTTGGCTGGTTTGTAAAAATAAGGCGGCAAGACAAGCGCTACCGGATATCCGAGTTGATCGGCATGCCGGGTCAGTTTGACGGTATCGTCCAACGACGGTGTGCCGGTACCAACCATCAACCTCGATGTATCGAGGTTTTCCGCGGCCCACGTCATGATGTCCATTCGGTCAGCGTTTGAAATGGAATTTGCTTCCCCGGTCGAACCCAAAATATTCAGGCCATCGCAGCCATTGGCCAGCATGTACCGGCAATGCTCCAGGAACGGAGCTTTCCGAGCCCGGTTGTCGGCGTCAAACGGGGTTGGAACCGCTGCGACAATTCCCTGCATCAGGAAATCCTAGCCTCTCTGTTTCTCGAAGAATTCGGCCACGCCGGGCGGGTCCTTCAGAGGTCGGGAATCCTTCTTCCAGCCGCCGATATGCGTAACCTCACCGTTTTCCAGGCGGAACACATCCTCGTTGAGCGCGATGAACGGTTTTTCCTCTTCCGGCACTTCATCATCATATCTGATGGCATCGACCGGACAGATGGATTCACACATGCCGCATTCGATGCATTCGGTCGGATGAATGTAGAACATCCGCTCGCCCTCATAGATGCAGTCTATCGGGCAAGACGTTGTGCAAATCCCGTCCTTGATATCGATGCACGGGCTGATAATCACCAGCGTCACGCGTCAACGGCCTTTCCAGTTCGGAGCGCGCTTTTCCCGGAAAGCGAGAACACCCTCTTCGGCATCTTCGGAAGCAAGTGCATTGACCAGTTCTTTTGTCTTGTGGGCAAACGCCTCCTGAACGTGCAGATGGGAGGTGTCGCGTACCGTTGCCTTGATCGCGCCGATGCTGAGCGGCGCGCAGGCCAGGATATCCGAAACCCATTGATCGATTTCGGCATCAAGATTTTCGGGAGGGACAACCGCATTGACAAGGCCGTAGCCGGCCAATTCCGATGCCGATGCCATGCGCCCAGTCATCATCATGCCAAGGGCAATGTTGCGGGGGATCAGCCGTGGCAGCAGGCTCATGCCGCCGTCAAGCGGGACACGTCCGACCTTCGCTTCCGGTAAACCGAACCGCGCAGTTTCGGCGGCGATGACGATATCGCAACCCATTACGAGCTCTAGACCGCCACCGAGCGCCAGACCGTTGACGCGCGCGATAACCGGCTTGGAACCGCCAAAACTGTTGGCGCCGCGACCGGCCCAATATTCCAATCCGGTATGACCGCTATCTTCCTTCAGGTCGGCGCCTGCGCAAAACGCCCGATCGCCTGTGCCGGTCAGGACGGCGCAACGTATATGTTCGCCGGACTCCACCTCGTGCCATATTTTAGAGAGTTTCTCATGGGCCGCACTATCGATCGCATTCATCCGGTCAGGCCGATTGATTGTAATCGTCGCAACAAAATCCTTGACCTCGAGATCGACGCTCATCCGGCCAACCTTGCCTTGTCGCCAAGGCCGATCTCGGCCAACACCTCTTCGGTATGTTCACCCAAGAGAGGTGGCATGTGACGCACTTCCATTGGTGCAGCGCTCATATGAACCGGAGAGCCAACGAGGGTAATATCGCCCAAAACCGGATGATCGACCTTCCTCAACATGTCGTTGATCTCGGTTTGCGGATCGTCCAAAGCCTCGGCAAGAGATTTGACCGGTGCGCATAAAAGGTCTTGCTCTTCAAGTTTGTCCAGCCAGTAGGCGGTGGCGTTTTCCGCAAAGGCGTTGCGGAAGATCGCCTGCAATTCCGACTTGGCTTGGCGTTGACTTGGCAGGTCGGGATAGGTTTCCGACAGATCATCAAGACCCAGTGCCCTGGAGATATCCTGCAGCGGGTTAGCCTTGAACGCTCCGACCAGAACCAACGCACCGTCTGTTGTCTCGAAAACTCCGGACAAAGGCATTGCCGCCCAGTTCAAAACCTCCTGGTGCTTGGACCAATGCGCGGCCTCCTGCATCTGCATTGCGATGATACTGTCATAGAGCGAGACACTGATCTGCTGCCCTTTTCCGGTTTTCTCGCGCATCAGCAAGGCTGCCAAAATGCCCTGAACCATGTGCATACCGGCGGAGTAGTCACACAGTGTTGTCGGATAGATTGATCGTGGAATGGACGGATCCTGCCTGGTTTCCATTACGCCGGTCATCGCCTGGGCTAGCACATCCTGACCGCCTTTGTGGGCGTAGGGGCCTGTGGGGCCAAAACCCGTGCCCGAAGCGCAAATGATCCGCGGATTGATTTTGGAGAGATCGTCATAGCCGAGACCCAGTCGATCCATCACGCCTGCGCGAAAATTGTCCACGACAACATCGGCGATCTTTACAAGTTCCAGTACTGCGGCCTGGCCTTCCTTGGATTTGGTATCGAGTTCCACCGAGCGCTTGTTGCGGTTGAGAGACGCGAAGACGGCGCCGTTCATTGCTTCGACAGTTTTTTCGCCAGAAAAATTGCGCGACAGGTCGCCGGCAGCCGGACGCTCGATCTTGATAACATCCGCGCCAAAATCACCAAGCATCTGTGTCGCGCAGGGACCCATCATGACCTGGGTGAAGTCAATCACCCGAACGCCGCTGAGCGGCATGGTTTCATTGGACATTTCCGTTTTCCTATTCTGCAGCCACTTGAGGTTCGATCAGCGCGTTGGCAGATGGAACGTCGCCAGGATCGGCGCCCTGCGCGCGCATTTGTTTCTGAATTGCCCTGTGATCGACATTGCGCAGCGTCTTGTTCTCATCAAGCGCAATCGAAACGGCCACACCGGCAGCCTCGCCCTGCGCCATGCAGGGGGGTATTTCGCGAGACAGCTTTTGGGCATCGCTATCGACCGAGTAGTGGCGCCCTGCAACAATCAGATTGTCGATACCTTTTGGCAAAAGCGCTCGATAGGGTGTGTAATAATCACGCCCGCGGCATACCGTATCGTCGAAGTAGCGGCGCGATGCGACATCATCCTTTGAAACGATGTATTCGCCCTGCAGCAGTCTGGTTTGGCGAATACCCATTTGTTCGGCTGCACCGAGCATCTTGGCATTGTCAAATCCCGGGATGTTTTCGCGCGCAAATGCGAGCAAATTCATCATCCGTTCGCGGCCTTCGAATTCAGCAGTGACCATGTGTTCTGGAGACAGGCCGTCATAACCGGGCATATGCGGGCAGTTGCACCAGACAATGCCCGGAAGCGGCGTCTTCAACCACCACATGCCCCACGCCCCGCCGATGGCGCGGCGAGCCTGACGGTCCAGTTTTTTGTATTCTTGGGGATTTTCGTACTCGTAGGCTTCAGCCTTTGCGGTGTCCACGTCGCAAAGCCTGAATACCGTCGTCACGATAAACTGGCCATCTGTATAGTTGACGCCCGCAGCCACCCCGACATCCAGGTCACCGGTCCCGTCGACAACCATTTTCGCTCGAATTGCCTGACGGCCGAGTTTGGTTTGGGCAATGACACCGGTGATCTTGCCGCCTTCCATCAATACGTCTGAAAACCACGAATGCGTTCTCAGATTGACACCGGCGTCGTTGACCATATCCAAGCTGACGCGTTTCCAGCCATCCGGATCGAACGCAACCGCGTGAATGATCGGTTGGGGCATCATCGCCTTGTGGAAATCGATGCAGCCCCAACGCGACCATTTTTGCCACATCTCCCAGTTTGTCTGACAGTCCTCCCGCGGCGGGTATACTGCCGCCCCCTGCTTCTCGAGCCGCTCCACAAACTCATTGACGATACCGGTTGTGACGATTTCGTTGCCCTCATTGACCATATCGTCAAGCACCAGGACCATGCCACCGGACGCCATTCCGCCGAGATGATGGTAGCGTTCCAAAAGCGTTACCGAACATCCGTTGCGAGCGGCAGAAATTGCGGCAGCGTGACCTGCCGGTCCAGCCCCGACCACAACAACATCGCAATCCGCAACAACGGGAACCTGACTGCTGCCCAGTGTTACGTGGTCAATTGAACGTTCCGACATTGTCTCCTCCAAAGAGTCTGGCCGAATTGGCCGTTGGATGATTTCGATTGACCGCTACCAGCGAACGATCAGTTTTTCGGCGATGCTAACCAGCACAAACAATGCCACCGACAGCCCGGACGACATGAATACGGTCGCGTAGAGTAATGGCGATCTGAAATTGAACGTGCTGTCGATGATAAGCGCTCCTAGGCCAAGATCAGCGCCAATCCACTCACCGACGATCGCTCCGATCACACAGGTTGTCGCTGCGATTTTCAGTGCCGAGAAAAGAAACGGCAGCGATGACGGTAGTCGCATCTTCCAGAAGATTTCTGATTTCGAGGCTGACAGAATACGCGCGAGTTCCAGCGCCTGCGGGCTCACGGCTTGCAAACCGCGTACCATGTTGACCAGCGTCGGGAAAAAACAAATCAGGGCGGCAATTACTACCTTGGCCGTCAAACCGGCGCCGAATATCAGCACCAGAATGGGCGCGATCGCCAAGATCGGAATGGTGTTTATAAATACGGCAATTGGAAAGAACGCGCGCTCCACCGTCCTGCTGTGCACAAAAGCCACCGCAATCAGAATGGCGGCAAGGTTTCCAACGAAAAACCCCGTGACGCTTTCGTATAAAGTCGGCCAGAAGTTTCTCACCAACAACGGGAACTCGTCATAAAACACCGCCACAACATCGCTGGGCGCCGGCGCAATGTATGTAGGGACACCAAAAATGCGGACGCCGAATTGCCAGATCAGGATGAGTGCAACAGCAGTCCCCACTGGGATCGCAAGATCCGCAAGGTGCCTGCCTGTCTCCGCGCCGCTGTGTTCTTCAGAATCGGACATCACATCGGCATCCGTTTCAGGCTCGTTCTTCGCGGTTGTGTCTATCGCCGCCATCAACACTCCTCCAGGAGTTCGCGCAGCTCGCCGCAGTATTTGTTGAACTTTGGTGTCTCGCGTATTTTGACTTCGCGCGGCTCCGGCAAACTTATGTCGATAATTTTCTTGATCCGGCCCGGATGCGCTTGCAGCATCAGAACCTTCTGGCCGAGAAAAACGGCCTCCGAAATCGAATGCGTCACGAACAGGATGGTTGTTCCTGTGTCGCGCCAGATATCCAGCAATTGAAGATTAAGGCGATCACGCGTCATTTCATCGAGTGCACCGAATGGTTCGTCCATCAACAGCAGTTTCGGTTGACAAACCAGCGCTCGCGCGATGGCGACCCTTTGGCGCATTCCACCGGACAATTCGTGCGGGAGGGCGTTTTCACGACCCTTTAGACCGACCATCTCCAACAATTCCGACGGCGATCTGTCGCCTTTGGGAATCTTCACTCCGCGTTTGCGGCCAATTTCCAGCGGCAATTCAACATTGCTGATCGCCGAGCGCCATGGCAGCAAAGTCGCATCCTGAAACACAAATGCGAATTCCCTGGCCAATCGGGCTTCTTCAGTGGATTTTCCAAATATCTGAAGTGTTCCGGAGGCTGCCGGAATCAGATCGGACACCAACCGCAGCATGGTGGACTTGCCGCAGCCCGAGGGGCCGAGAATGGTCCAGAAATCCCCGGCTTCGATATCCAGGGTGATGTTGGAAAGGGCTGTCAATTGCCCAAACCGCACCGATGCGTCGCGAAGTGTCGCAGCAGCAGGAATTTCACCTGCTGCTGGATCTGATTGCCCTGTCATTGGACTAGCCGAGCTTTGGTCGCGCGTCTGTAGTCGCATCGAGGATATCGAGCGTCATGATATCCTCAAGCTTCGGAGCTTCATTCTTAAATTGGCCAAGGCTGTCATAGGTATCGATTTGCGCCTGCCAGTTCTCCTTGGTCATGACGCCCCATCCACCGGCTTTGGTTTTTTCGTTGAATGAATAGCCGTTGACGAGTTCAACAGCCTTCATCTCATTTTCCTTCTTCATGTTCGGATAACGCTCGACTAGGGCGTCGACTCCACCTTCGGGGTTTTCGTACACCCAACCCCAGCCGCGGGAGATTGCCTTGATCGCACCGATGATCTTGTCACCGTGTTCCGCCAGCATGCTGTCTGTCGTGTAGTATGGATTTGCGTAGAGCTGTATCCCGCTGTCCCAAAGCGTCATGTCAACCCGGCCATCGCCAAGTACGGACAGTGCGCCAACATTGGTCTTCCAACCGGTGGCGACGTCGACCTGCCCGGTCAGCAACGGCGCCATATCGCCGCCCATGACAGACACTTCGACCTGATCTTCGGCGATGCCGTTCTTGGCAAGCAACGCTCTTAAAAGTATACGCGCCGTCCCTTGTGTGGCGACTTTTTTGCCGATCAGGTCATTTGGAACCCGCACATTGCCCTTATCCTTGAGCGAGAAATAGGTGAATGGGTGCTGCTGGTAACCGGCAGCGACACATTTGATTGGGACACCGGCGGCTCGCGCCAACATCAGCGACGGGCTGGACGAAATGGAGCCAAAATTGTTGGCTCCTGATGCCACCGATGCGACGCCATCGATGTTGGGACCACCTGGAATGATCTCCAGTTTCAGTCCTTCTTCCTTGAAATAACCCAGCTTGTCGGCGGCGACCTCACCAAGAATTCCGTTTGATGCAAGCCAACCAAGTTGCATCCGAATAGTATATTCCTCTGCAGCGCGACCGGGCAAAACAGACATCATGGTTCCAGCGCCGGCCAGCGCCCCTGCTGCGCCGATACCCCTGAGCACTGTCCTGCGATCAAACTCGCCTGAATTTTTAATTGTCATGCTGAGAACTCCCTTTGCGTGTGCATGAGCGATGCCCGATGATCAACACAGGGTACGGGAATTTGCAGTGATGCGAGTAGCGTTAATAATTACCAACAGTGATGCAAAAATTGCATCACCTCGAAATACTGTGATATCGCTCGCATATGCACGACAGCTTTCTTAGATATTTCGATGAGGTCGCCAGACAAGGCTCAATCAGAAAAGCCGCCAAGATCCTCAATATGTCCTCCACCTCGGTGAACCGGAAAATCCTCAGCAATGAGCGGCAACTGGGCGTGAAACTGTTTCACCGCACATCCGAAGGCGTGAAACTAACAAGTGCGGGCTTCATTGTGCTTGAGCACTGCCGCAAGACACTGTTCGAATTTGACCGGATGAGCGTCCAGATCGAGGACATCCGCGACAACAGGACCGGCCACATCGAAATCATGACGCTCGATTCGATCACGGTCGGTGTTTTGCCCCAGATTCTCTCCCAATTCAGTGTGAATTACCCGGAGGTGACTTACTCGGTAACGACAGGACAACCAGAAGAAATCATACAGGCTGTGGCGAACGAGAATGCCGACATCGGGCTATCATTCTGGGAAGATGGCCATCCGGAAGTCCGTACTCTAGCGGAAAAGGCAGCGCCAATCGGTGTGATCATGCTGCCCAATCATCCGCTGGCGGAACGGAATCGTTTGAGCATCAGCGACCTCAAGGGATTTCACCTGATCCGATCCATCGATGCGCGGGGTGGGCACTCGATATTGGATCAGGTGATTTCAGACATAACCACATCGCTCTCGACACGCATGTTCACCAACTCGCTGCCCCTGGCAAAGCATTTGATCCTTGAAGGATCAGGCATTGGCCTCTACACAAAATTTGGTTTTCTGGACGAAATAGAATCCGGCGAACTGCGCTTCATACCGATGGAAGTGGCGCACCTGAAGCAACTGAAAATCGGCGTCATTGTCTCTGCGAAAGTGAATTTCGCCTCCATAAAGCACGCGGTCTGCAACGAAATTGCAAAGACATTCAGAAGTATCAGGCTGGATTCCTGACGTTGAGCTGACGTCCCAGTCGGAACAATCGCTAATGATGGCGGAGCCAAAATGCGACACTTTGGTGAGGTCCGCTTAGGGCTCGAAGCATGCGTAATTGGGCTGACCCTGAACTGAGGTTGAGCTCCCGATAGGATCACAGGACGTCTGTGAACATGGGAGATTTCGAATGGAGTATTATGCTGGCTTAGATGTATCGCTGCGATCCTGCGCAGTTTGCGTGGTCGACAACAAAGGCAAGGTCTTGTGTGAGCGAGAACTGCCTTGCGAGATTGAGGAGATTGCGGGATATCTGACCGCACTTCCCATTCTAATCGAGCGCATTGGCTTTGAATCCGGCACCTTAAGCCAGCATCTTTTCTACGGTTTGACAGCGGAAGGCTTCGATGTTGTCTGCATGGAAGCGCGGCAGGTGAGTGCCGCGCTGTCAGCGATGCGCAATAAGACGGATCGGAATGACGCCCGTGGAATTGCACAGATCTTGCGGACAGGTTGGTTCAGCCCGGTCCATATGAAAAGCCGGGAGGCACATGGCGTCAGAGCTCTTCTGAGCACGCGTAAGGCCTTGCTGAGCAAAACAATTGACCTGGCCAACGAAGTACGCGGTCTGCTGAAGATATTTGGCATACGGCTGCCCAAAACGGTGAAGCATGGCAGCTTTGACGGTGTTGTCCGGCCGATGATCGAGATGGACGAGGTTCTGGCTCATGCCATGCTGCCGCTGCTCGACGCCCGGCTGGTTTTGTATCAGCACTTTTTGGAACTCGATCGTCGGGTCAAACGCGTGGCCAGTCGGGATGAGGTGTGCATGCGCATGATGACCGTCCCCGGTGTTGGGCCAATTGCAGCTTTGACCTTCAAGGCTGCGGTCGATGATCCCGCGCGCTTCAAGCGGTCTCGCACCGTGGCTGCCCACTTTGGCTTGACGCCTCGAAGATACCAGTCTGGTGAGCACGACAACCCTGGCCGGATATCCAAAGCCGGGGATCGAGATGTCAGGGCGACGCTCTACGCTGCCGCCAATGCCTTGCTCATGCGAACAATGGCCGGGTCGCAGATCAAGTCTTGGGGTATGCGCCTTATGCGCAAAAAAGGACGTCGCCGCGCCGTAGTCGCAGTGGCTCGTAAACTGGCCGTCCTGCTTCACCGTATGTGGGCCGACGGCACGGAGTTCCGTTCAGAAAAGGTGGAGGGCATGGCATGATCTGACGACCAACACCAATCTGAATGGGATAGTCCTCACCGGACGAGGTTCGTGGGCAAAGCCGAAAATGTCTGCTGCGCAACGAGAAGCGCGTCTCAAAGCAAGGCTCCCCACTGCCAATCCGACACATGCGTGCAGCGGTGTCCCTCGTGGCATCAACAAGACTGCGAAGAGAAGCGTGACCCGGATGAGCGACAATGATCCCAAACAACCAAGGAAAACGAGCTTGACCCTAACGCCCAATTAGAGAAGCTGACCTTCGCTGCGAGTGATCTGGAAGGCGGCTTTGCGCCCCCCCAATTCAGACGTACGATGGCTATCGAGCCGGCCCTGAAAGCGGACATAGCAGCTTCGGGTGTTCAAAGCCGGCTCAGCGGACGTTTCAGACTTTCGGATTTCAGCCAACCTAACCCGAAAGCAGACGTGTCGAAGTCCGATCGGATTTACTGGAAAAGCCGTTCCGCCTTCGAACCAGATGGAGCCGATTCAGCCTGGATATGAGTTCAGTCCAAGGTCCAACCGCCGCTCAATCCGCCTTCACTTCTCCATCATCCACGCGGAAAAACACCGCATAGAGTGTCGGGACGATCAGTAGTGTCAAAATGGTGGCGAAGCTCAGGCCGCAGATGATCACCACGGCCAGGCTTTTGAAGAACGGGTCCCACAGCAGAGGCACAACACCGAGCACGGTGGTCAGCACACCGAGGGACACCGGTCGCACCCGGCTTACTGCAGCGTCGATCACCGCATCCATGCGTGCCTTTCCGTCAGCGATCTGCGTATCGGTCTCGTCGATCAGCACGATAGAATTTTTAATCAGCATCCCTGTCAGGCTGAGGACAGCCAATATGCCCATGAACTCCATCGGCGTTCCAAAGGCAATCAGACCATAGACAACGCCGATGATCGCCAGCGGTACGGTCAGCCAGATGATCAGCGGCTGTCGGATAGCATTGAACAGAAGAATGACAACAATGACCATCGCTCCAATACCGAATGGCAGGGTTGATGCAAGTCCGGCGTTGGCCTGTTGGCTGTCGCCATATTGCCCCTTCCATTCAAGTGCGTAACCCGGCGGCAGAGCAATGTTCTCCACCAGTGGCCGGATGGTTTCAAACAGGCTGGTTGCATTGATGCCCGGCGCCGGATCAGCCTGCGCGATGATAGAGAGGCTGCGGTCAACACGGCGAAGTCGGGAATTCTCGAACGCAGTTTCGAATCCATCGACCACCTGGGTAATGGGAATGAACCGCCGCGAGACCGGACTGAAGATCTGCACATTCTGGATTTGCGCGATATCGTTCCGCGAACCTTCTTCCGGCCTGAACACGATCTGGTTCAGCTCATCGCGATCGCGGTATATTCCGATTGCCCTGCCATCGAAGAACTCGGCGATAGCCTGTGCTATGTCGCTGTGTGTCAAGCCAACCCGTTGTGCGGCTTGCTCGTTGATCCTGGGGCGCAATATGCGGGTCATTGCTCCCCAGTCATCTTTGACCGCAATAGCGCCATTGCTGCGCAAGATATTCTTGGTCTTATCGGAGAGCTCGCGCAGCACCACCGGATCAGGTCCGGAGAATTTCGCTTCGATCAAACTGCCACCACCGGGGCCGAGAACGAATTTCCAAACCTTCGGCAGGCTGGGAGGATAGGTTTGCTCAACATGGGAGTTAATGACGGGCATCAAATCGTCGATGATGCGATAGTCGGCCACGTCGACCAGTATCTGCCCGTAAGCGTTGTTGCCGCTTTCTGCCGAGTAAGTCAGCATAAATCGCAGATGGCCGCCGCCGACGACGGAATTGGTTCCTGTTACACCGTCCTGTTTGCGTATCCAGCTTTCGATTTCGCTGAGGTCATTGGTCACCTGAATTTCGGTCGAACTTTCGGGCAGATTGTAATCAACGACGAATTGGGCCCGTGTCGACGCCGGGAAAAACCCCTGTTTGACAAAACTGAATGCAACGACCGAAGACACAAACAGCAAAACGATCAGCGCGACAGTGATCCAGCGCAACCGCAAGGCAAGGCCAAGCAAATTGCGGTAGCCGCGAAGGATCGCGTGTTCCTGTTTTTCCGCTCCGGTAGGGACCTCGGGTTTCAACAGCAGCGTGCAGAAGTAGGGTGTCAGCCAAACTGCAACCAACCAACTGAACAGCAGTGCGATTGTGATCGTCCAGAATAGCGAACCGGCATATTCGCCGGTATTGTCGGGCGAAAACCCGATGGCCGAGAATGCCAGGAAACCGACAATGGTACCGCCAAGCAACGGCCATTTGGTCTGCTTGACCACGGCAGTGGCGGCATCAGCGGTGGCCTCGCCTTTCTGGGTTCTGACCAAAGTTCCCTCGACGACGACGATGGCGTTGTCGACGAGCATGCCGAGCGCGATGATCAGCGCGCCGAGCGAAACCCGCTGCATGTCCAGCCCGTAGGCCCACATACCGATCAGCGTTCCGGCCACCGTTACCAGCAGAATACCACCCATCAGGATGCCGCTGCGCAGCCCCATGAAGATCAGCAATGTCGCGATGACGATCACAAGTGCGAGCACGACGTTGAGCACGAAATCGCCGACCGACGTCTTCACCGATGTGGCCTGGTCTGAGATTGCAAACAGCTCAATGCCGATCGGGCGGTCCTTTTCCAGCTCGACCAGTCGGGCCTTTACCGCTTCTCCCATCTTGACGACATTGCCGCCCTGGGTGTTGGAGATACCGAGACCGATTGCCGGTTTGCCATCGCGGAACAGCCGCTTGCCCGCCGGTTCCTTGAAGCCCGATGAAATCGTGGCGATGTCCTTGATGCGGAACGATTGTCCACCCTCGGGATTATTGATGTAGATTTCACCGATCGCATCGATATCGGGCACGCCGGCATCCAGCCGAATTGTCGTGCGGCTACTGCCTGTTTCGATTGATCCAGCCGGTGCAACGAGATTTTGCCCCTCAAGTAGTTGCGCGATCTGTCCCGACGAAAGACCAAGCTGCGCCAATTTCGAAGGATTGTAGTCGAGATAGATCACTTGCTGCGGATCACCGACCAATAAAGCCTTGGAGACACCTGGAACCAGAACCAGCTCCTTTTGCAGACCCTTGGCATAGTCCCTCAGTTCGATCAGCGAATACCCCTCGCCGGTGATTGCATAATACTGCGCGTAGACATCGCCGAAATCGTCATAGACCGTCGGCGCGATCGCATTCGGCGGCAGCTGGTTTTCCGTATCGGATATTTTTGCTCTCAATGCGGAAAACTTCTGTTGCAGCAGCGGTCGAGTTTTCGCGCTGGCAATCGTGAACTCGACGGTCACCTCGGACAATCCGGGCGTCGAGACAGATTTGACTTCTTTCACGCCCGGCAGTTGCTGGATTGCGTTTTCAATCGTGTCGGTAACCTCCTCCGCGACCTCCTGCGCCGTCGCCCCCGGATACGGGGTGATAATCTGTGCCTGGCGAATGATGAATTCGGGGTCTTCAAAACGCGGTAATTGCGTATAAGCGAAGTAGCCCATGAACAGGATCAACAGTGTACAAAGCGCACTGATGACCCGCTTTTGAATAGCAAAGCTGGCAAGGTCCATTGGTTTATGCCCCGCCGCCGGTGCTTCGTACTTTCATGCCTTCCTGCATAAATGATACGCCCGCAGTGACGACGGTTTCGCCTTCTTCAAGGCCATCAACGATTGCGACGCTGTCTCCGGAAGCGTCGCCGACCCTCACGTCCCGCTTGGTGACGGTTTCGTTTTCAACGATCCAGACATAGGTGCCTCCAGAAGGATCGGATGCGATCGCCGTTCCCGGGATGAGCAGAACCACGGCGCCGTTTCCATTGTCCGTAATCGTGACCTGTCCGATCATCCCTGGAAGAACGATCACATCCTCTGGCTGGTCAATCGCAACCCGTCCACGGAAAGTCTGCGTCGAGCTGTCTGCCAATGTTGTGAACTCGACCAGTGCCGCCTCGAACGACTTGTCGCTGACGGCGTCCAGCTGCACGGTAATGTTGGTTGTCTGATCTCGGCCGGCCTTGGCAACGTCCGGGCCCGGAATGTCAAATGAAAGCTCAAGCCGGTCGAGTTTTTGCAGGATTGCGATGGTCTGCTTGGCCTGCACATTGGCGAAATTGTCGACATCGCGGCGCGCAATGATGCCGTCAAACGGTGCCCTTAATGTCGCATAGGAAAGCTGATCGCGCGCGATGTTCAGATTGGCTTCAATGCCCTTGATCGCTGCAATTTGCGCCGCGACCTCCTCCTGGCGGGCACCGCTTTCACCCTTGATCAATTCCTGGCGGGCAGCCTCCAACTGCGCCTCGGCTACATCCAATTGCGCTTGATCGGCATCCAGTTTCGCTTTGGTAACAATGCCCTTCTCAAACAGTTGCTGCGTGCGGTTCCTTTGGTCACGGGCAGCTCTCACCTGCGCTTCAGCGGCAGCAATATTGGCTTTCAGCGCTGCCAAATCCTCAGTCCGGGCACCTGAAGTCAGCGCGTCCAATTGTGCTTCCGCCTGCTCCTTCTGGCTTTCGAGTACGGTGACCTGTGATTGCAGGTCGCTCGTGTCGAGCTTGGCGATAATATCGCCTTCCTTGACCTGCGTTGCCGCCTTGATTGGCAGTTCGATAATCTGTCCTGACGTCCGAAACGACAGTTCCGCCTGTTGCGCCGGCAGAACGATCGCCGGGTAGCTCTTTTGCTGAACCGAACTCTCCGCCACAACGATAAAGGTTTTCACCGGGCGGATGACTTCAGCCGGGCTTTGCTCTTCCTGACTGCACGCTGCAGGAAACAACAATGAAAGAGCCAATACAGGCAAAAAGCGTCTTGTCATGATGATGACCTTTGTGAAACCGCAGGCGGGAGTTTAAGCAATATGTATCAGAATCATAACGAATAAAGGGCGTTCGCGAAGGTGTCACCAATATGACCGCACAAATCTTTTGGGGAAGTTTGCTTCTTGGGGCCTGTTCAACAGTCCATCTCGCCTTGGTCATCCGATGGGTGCGTTACTTGAACGGTTCGGCTGAAAAATTGGCTCGGTTCTCGCCTATCTGGCGTATCACGGCGGTAATTGGCGGGACATTTGCGATTATCGTACTTTCTCACACGGTACAGGTCTGGATATGGGCTGCATCATTCATCTGGCTCGGCGCGCTGACCGAGTTGACTGAAGCGATCTATTTTTCGTTGGTGACCTATACAACACTTGGCTACGGCGACGTCACGCTGACCAGTGATTTCAAGATTTTTGGCGCAATGGCTTCGGTTACGGGATTGTTGAACTTTGGTGTCAGCACAGCGATTCTGGTGGCGGTGATCGGTCGTGTCCTGCAAGTGCATCTAAGCGCGGAGTAACCGAAAAATGGTTTTCGAAGTCGAAAGTTTCCTGGCGCTGACCATCGGCATCATCGTTTACTTCGCCGGCATGCGCCTAAACCGATACGTTCCGTTTTTGCGTGATTACAACATTCCCGAACCGGTCACCGGTGGCATCCTGGCCTCCTTGGCCGCGCTGGCGCTGTTCGCGCTGACCGGAACCGAGCTTAGCTACGATCTTTCGATCCGCGATACGCTATTGGTCTATTTCTTCACCGCGATCGGCATCAACGCCCGGATTGGGGACCTGATCTCCGGCGGAAAGCCGCTGATCATTTTGCTGGTCCTGACACTTGGCTACATTGTACTGCAGGATGTCGTTGGCGTTACCGTTGCGACCCTGATCGGGCAACCGAAAGCCATCGGCGTTCTCACCGGTTCTGCTTCACTGATCGGTGGTCACGGCACGTCGATTGCTTGGGCACCCGAAATTGCTGCCAATCATGGAGTGCCCAACGCGCTGGAGATCGGTGTTGCGTCAGCCACGCTCGGTCTAGTGATCGCCAGTCTGCTCGGCGGGCCCATCGCCAAATATCTGCTGACGAAACATCAGCTCTCCGGCCAGGATGACGTCCAGCCCGTGGTCGGCATCGCCCACGAGGATGAGGACACCGAACAGATCAACCATGTGAGCCTGATGGCAGTGATCCTATCACTGCACATGGCAATCATCCTCGGGTATTTTCTCAATCAGGCTATCGCGGCCACGGGCCTGAAACTGCCTCTTTTTGTTTCTTGTTTGCTGGTCGCGATCGCGCTGTCCAACTCGCTACCGTATATCGCTCCCAAACTCTTTTGGCCGGTGCGAACCAAGGCGCTGGCAGTCGTTTCAGATTTCTCACTTGGCCTGTTTATCGCCATGTCCTTGATGGGGATGCAGTTATGGGCAATTGCCGAACTGGCCGGTCCGCTGCTCATATTGCTTGGATTGCAGGCGGTGGCCGCCGTACTTTTTATCATCTTCGTTTTGTTCCGTGTCATGGGCGGTGATTATCTTGCTGCTGTCCTGAGCGCTGGATTCGCCGGGTTTTCGCTTGGCGCCACACCAACTGCCATCGCCAACATGACAGCCGTGACGAAATCCCATGGCCCGGCGCCGACTGCCTTCATCATCCTGCCGCTGGTGGGAGCATTCTTCGTCGACATCACCAATGCGTTCGTCATCCAGTTTTTCCTCGGTCTCTGACACGACGGGCTTTATCAGCACGGCTTGCAACGATGTCGCAAGACGCTAGGCTGTCGGAAACGAAATCCGGATCGGGCTCATGTTTCGCATCAGAATTCCGCACTCGATTGCCATCCTGTGCATGGCCGTTATCCCGGCTGGACCGGCGATTGCCACTGAAATACCTGACCGCTGCGCCTATGCCTATGCCGCTGCCAGCTACCGTTTCGGTGCGATGGTCAGCGCTCAGGCAAGCAAGGTGTTCACTCCGGAAGAACTGACCCTGGCACATCGGGCGATAGAACTGGCAAGAGGCGCGGAATGTCCGGTCCTGCAACTGACCCGATCGATCGATTGTGCGGTCAAGGCCGTTCAGGAACAAAACGGCACCAAATTCGAGCCAAGCCAGGCCGTGGCCTGTGTGGAAGCGGCGATCGGACGTGATTTTCCGAGGGTGGGTGAATAAGGATCGAGCCAATTGCCGTCAGGCTGGGTTGGATGTGTTCTGATCCAGTCAGCCGGGGCTAGTTTCCAAAGATCGCGGCGACCGCTCAGAGCCAATATTACCCTGTTCAGATCGATGGATTATCCCAACTACAGCAAATTTCCATTCCTGAAAATGTCTAGATAAACTCGGTAATTATCAGAGAGCAACTTTGTCATCAAACGAAGCCATCAAGCTTCTTAAAAGACCTGCATCGTGGTACCTGCCCAGTTCTGCAAATTTGCCATACTGGCTCCTACCGCAATCCGGACGTATTGTTCCCGTGTAAACTCCATTGAAAAATACCGATCCTTCAGCCTCTGCAAAAACCGGACTTCCTGACATTCCCTCAGCGCAGGGGCCATCCATGAGTGCATACAGTCTGCTGTGCTCAGCATTATTTGAAGCCAGAAATCTCGTAATCATAATCGGTGTTGGGCTGTTGGGGCTGTTAAGTCCTGCACCATATCCGTGCGGAAAGCCAACCACCATGAGCTTGGCACCTGGAACCAACCCGTGATGAGAAAGGTCCTGATGTTGGAAAAACTGGTGTTCGGTTAGAAAAAATATGCTGGTCCTCTAACAATGCGCTGACCGGAATGCGCACAAAATCCACCGAGGGAACTGACAAACCTATTGATTCTAGGTCGCTATTCTCCTGGCCGTTGGTGTCTTGCTCCCATGTAGGCGTCAATTTGCCGCCCGTTTCGGAAAACAAGTCAACGTAAAACGAGTGGTTTCCCGCCATAACGCTCCCGCTCAACCTCGGGGAACGCCAGGAATCAAGGGCCTGCTCTTTCTAAGCGTAACTTTAAGAAATTCTCGTCTTTCTGGAATTTTCCCAGGCGATGGTATTTGCACGTTCTCTGGATCGTATCCAGTAACTAGATGCCAACATGTGCAAAGAAAGAACTCCTTCTCAATCTGCAAAAAAAATCCAGTTCCAAACGCGCCGTGTATCTCATTCTGGTCACCATCAAGACACTGGATGTGAACCGCTCGATTTCCAGCATCGGACCTTTTGAATCGCGGGGAACCAATTTCCAAATGCAGTGTTCCTCTTCAAAATAGGGACAAGAAAATCTGAACGCCGTTGATATCAACTCTTGCCGAATAATGTACATCAGCCGCTGAGCTTTCCGAGCAGATAGAACGTCTGACGGCGGATTCGTCCGCTTAGCCGACATCCGCACCCGTGTTCCACAAGCGATGTTCTCGACAGAACTGGGCAACGTGACGGCAACCGCCTGCAAACGATACGATGTGTAAAATGGGCGAGGCTTCAATGAGGCGGACCGTTCTCCGACTTGAGCCGAAGACTTCACTCTCCCCGCAGCTGTCGGCCAATCAGCAAAACCAGACGTTCGGTTTCGCTGAGCGCGTCCATATCGTTTAGCAGATTTCGAAGCACTCCCGGCCTGTTGGTGATGATACCGTCAACGCCCAGGTCCAGCATGCGGAACATTTCGTTTTCGTCGTCTATGGTCCAGACATAGACCGGACGTTCCATTTCACGGGCCTCAGCTACCAAACTCGGATCGACCAGTGATTTCGACAGTGCCAGAAAATCGACATCAAGGCTGTTGATGTTGCCGATATTCGCCGAGATCAGGAGACCGATATTTTGGTCGGGATCAAGCCGCCTGATTTGCTGTAAAGCATCGTAGTCGAGCGAGATGAAGCTGTATCGCTGGAGCGTATCCGCGTTCCGCGCCAGATCAAGAACGTCGCGGGTGAGGTTCGGATTGTGACCGTTGATCTTGAGTTCGATCATCAGGCTGGTTTGTGAGCCCGCCAAATCGGCGGTTTGCGCAAGCGTCGGTATTTGCGTGCCCTTGAATGACTGAGAAAATGAACTTCCGGCGTCCAATCTGGAAATTTCGGCCGCCGTCAGTTCCCACACATTGCCATCCGCGCCGGTGACGCGCTTCACATCCTTGTCGTGAATGACCACGATCTCGCCATCGGCCGTTTGCTGGACGTCCAGTTCGATGGCGTCAGCGCCTTCATCGATCGCCTGCTGAAACGCGGCAAGGGTGTTTTCCGGCGCACCCTGCGATGCACCGCGATGGGCGATGACCAGCGTGTCGCGGCGAAACTCGGCGGTCTCTATCAATGCGAAGGCCGCACCCGCCGAAAGCGCGCCCACAACGACTACGGCTGCCGCCAGCATGATGCGTCTTCCGGACCGTTGGTGCGAGGACTTCTCGACAAGTTCCGTAGATGGCAGCACGGGCTTGGCACCGGTTGCCCGGAACCACAATTCTTCGGCCAAGAAAGCGTATCCGGAGACCAATGCCATTTCGGTAAAACCGAGGATGACATGGCTGATGACCAGCGCCACTCCTGCCGTTGCCACCAGCCAGAATATCGTTTCGGGGAACAGGCCGATCGTCAGGTGCGAGACGAGGTAAAGAGCGCTGCCAATCAGCGCGAGTAGGCCCGCCGCCAGTAAGCTCCACGCCACCAGTACAGCAGCGATACGAATGCGGTTCCCATACGAGGCACGCCAACCCTCAACCAGCGGGATTGCCCACCATCCTGATCCTGTAACGAGAACCGGCAGCGCCATTGTCCAGATGATGGACAGCAAGGCGAAACCCGAAATAAGAACAGCGGCACCAATGGCTGCCAGCACTACGAACCGTACGAATTCAGGTGGCCAATCGGTGAGGAAATAATTGATGTCGTGGCTCGCCAGCAGGTCCGCGCCGATGAGGCCCAGATAACCACCATAGGCGGCAACCATTGCCAGGAGTGCCGCCGTTTGGACAAGGCATGCGCTTGATATGCGTGGGAGTTGGCGAACGACAAACACGAGCTTGCTTGTCAGCCCGAGCCTCATGCCCTGGCGCGCGACGATTGCGCTGAGCAGGCTGCCGGATTGCTGGGCTGCCAGCAACACGAATGACAATGTCGTCGCGACCACTAGCCAAATCAGGCCGACCGGAGAAATCAGAAATCCGATCAGGTCAAAATTGACGATTGACGTCTGTCCGGTTTGCTCCAACGCATTGTGCAACAGCCAGGCCTGAAGTGGTACAAATGTGGCTGAGCGTAACAGGTAGAACGCCAGTGCAAACGCTGCGATCGACCAGATGTTTTTTCCGACCAATGTCAGTGTTGCCGCCAATGATGCATATACCGAAAAGCGGATCATGATCACGCCAATGTATCGAACCCCAAGAAGATTGGAATTGACAAACCAACAGCCCCAAACCTTCTTCATTCGCTGGATCAGAACGTAAGCGCGCTTAACGCCCAAGGTGTTTGCTGTGACGTCAGTGTATATGTCACGCCTACCGCAACTTGATCATCTACTCGGTTGGGTAATGTCCGCTATCGCTGAAGTGAGCACCCTGATTCAACGGTGATCAAGGTCATCTTTGGGCTCGTTGCTGACCTTCGCTGCGAGCGATCTGAATGGCTCCTTTGCGCCCCATTACAGTCGTTCACCGGTTCTAGATTGGATCCCGAAAGCGGACATCGCAGTTTTGGGTTTTCAATGTCTGCAGAGCGGACTTAGTGACTGGGAGTGTTCCTTGGTATATGCCATCTGCGACAATGCTTGTTCAGATTTCATGTGCCGACCGGCCTGAAAATACAGCGGTCGGCGATCTCTTTAGAAAAATGCCTGGCGGTTGTCATGGAAATGCCTGACCAGCTTTCAGGCGTTTGAAATTCCGTAAACGCATTAGGTAGCGAATTCTCGAATAACCCGTCCAGCATTGACCGGCGTTCGTTTTCCGTCGCGCATCGAAAGCTGACCATTGACCAGCACATGAGCAATGCCTGACGCATAACGACGCGGATTCCTGGCAGTGACATTGCTCGCTATGTTGGCTTGGTCAAATACGCAGACGTCGGCTTTATATCCTGACTTTAGCCGACCTCTGCGTTTCAACCCCAGACGCTTCGCGGGGACCGAGGTCAGTTTGGCCAATCCATCGGCAAGGCTAAGCACCTGCCTGTCTCGCACATAGAATTGCAGAAAACGAGCTGCCCAGCCATAGCCAGACAGTGAGCCAAGATGATCGGCGAGAACGCCTTCGTTAGCCGTCGCGACAGTATCCGAGATTACAGCGCATTCCGGTTGTCCAAGGCACAGTTCAACATCACTGTCCTTGAACGACTTTGAGGTCCACATGCAGGACATCAAATCCACTCCTTCTTCGAGCAGAATATCCAACACCGCATCATAGGGATGACAGTTTCGCATCCTCCCGATTTCAGCGAAATCTGCTCCTACGATGTCTTTGTTGTGAGTGGCGTTCAAAAGGACGATATCTGACCATCTATCGGCCTTGACGATCAACCACATCGGTTGGGGATTAGACTTGATCCGTTGCCGGCACTCTGGATCAGCCAGTCTTTTCAACACGTCATCAATGCTGCCTGCTTGTGCCCACTTTGGCAGAATAGCGGCCATCAGTGTGTGATTCCAATCGTGTGGAATAACGTCGAATGCGACATCCACATCGTACCGCCGAGCAAGGTCGATCAGTTCAAGCGTGTGTTCCATTGCATGGTCAGGTGCACCGAATTTGGGCTGAATATGGCTAATTTGTAACTTTGCTCCTGATTGCCGGGCGGTGGCTATGGCTTCAGTAAATCCAAGATCATAGTGGGTATCCCGATTGCGCACGTGGGTCGCGTAAAGGCGCTTATATTTTGCGGTCACCTCGCACAATGGCACAAGGTTTTCGGGGGCGGAAAGAATTCCCGGGAAATACTCGAGCCCGGAAGAGAACCCACCAGCACCTTCATCCATACACTGATCTACAAGACGAGCCATCTCCTCCACATCTTCGACTTCGCCGGGATGGAGTTCGTCTCCCAAAACCGCCCGGTGAACGGTTCCATGTCCGACAAAGGCCATCACATTGACACCCAGATCAGTGTTGTCGAGCACATCAAGATATTCGCCGAATCCCAACCACTGCTCATGCTTGGCCCGGTCCGTGTACCATGGCGCAACACGGCGAATGTCGTCCGGTTTGTTTACGGGTGCACAGCTAATGCCACACTGGCCGATGACTTCTGTTGTGACCCCCTGATGCACCTGGCTCTCCGCGCGTCCATCGGCAATCAGGGTGAAATCGGAATGCGTGTGCATATCAATGAATCCGGGCGCAACAATCAATCCGGAAACATCAATCACCTGTTTGGCATGTGAGGTCCCCATCTCGCCTGCCGGTTCAATTTTCGATATTTCCTCACCTTTGATGGCCAGATCACCAACAAAGCTATCAGCCCCGGATCCATCAAAAATCGTTCCGCCCTGCAGTACCAAGTCCACAGATTCCGCTCCTACTTCGATTCTCCGTACAGCCAGTCAGGCACGAACGTCGTCAGTTCCGGGATGAATATCAGGATCACCATTCCAACAATGTAGGCGAGAATGAAGGGCAGGACCGCGACCGAGATCCGTTCGATCGAGATGCCCGAGATTCGCGCTGCGACGGTCAGATTGGCGCCCAGTGGCGGCGTCAGAAAACCAATCTCACAGGTGATGACCGTGAAAATACCGAACATGACCGGATCAACACCCAGAGAAGTTGCCAGCGGCAGGAATACTGCGGTGAACAGCACGATTTGCGCCAGCGATTCCATGAATGTGCCGATAAAGATGTAAAAGACACCGATCAGCAGCAATACCAGGATCGGATTATCAGTGATCGATGTAATTCCCTGCTGCACAGCCGTTGGAACATCGTAAAACGCCGTCAACTGGCCAAATGCTAGCGTCGGAGTAAGCAAGATCAGTATCCCCGTCAAAAGAGCCGTGAAGCGCAATGCTTCAATGATCTTCTTCACTGTCAGTTCGCGGTAAATGAACAAGCCCACAAAGATCGAATAGAATACCGCGACGCCAGCAGCTTCTGTCGGCGTGAATGCTCCGCCGTAGATACCGCCAAGGATCAGGATGGGAGCGCCGATCGACCACTTCCCATCCCAAGCTGCGTTCAGGAACGGGCCCCAGGTGAAAGGCTCTCCATGTCCACCATAGTTGCGCCTTCTTGCAATGATATATGTCGTGATCATCAACAGGACCGTCACCAGCGCGCCCGGAATGAGCCCGGCCAAAAACAGACGCGGGATCGAAGTCTCCGAAACCAACCCATAGATGATCAAGAGATTGGATGGCGGAATCAGACTACCCAGTGCCCCGGCGCTTGCGGTGATTGCCGCGGCAAAGGGCACATCATAACCCTCGCGGCGCATTGCCGGTACAGTAACGGAGCCGATTGCCGCGGTCGTTGCCGGGCCGGAACCGGAGAGGGCGGCAAACAGCATGCAGGCAAAAACCGTCACCAGGCCCATCGAGCCGCGATAAGCGCCGACAAGGTTGGTGGCGATGGCGATCATGCGGTTGGCCATTCCGCCAACTTCCATCAGCCGGCCAGCCAGCACGAAGAGGGGAATGGTCAGCAACGGAAAGGGCGTCAGGCTGCCGTAACCGGTCTGCGCCATCAGCGTATAGGGAATATCGATTAGGTAGAGCGCGAGTGCTGTCGTCAGCCCAACGGACACGAAAAGCGGCACGCCCATAATGGTCAGTACTACAAATACAATTGCCAGGATCAGTAGCGGGCTCATAGCTGATGCTCCTGATCCTTGGTCGTGGCATCCCATTCTTCTTCGAGCATGCCAGGCAAGCCATTCCGGCCTTCTCGCCACCACACGAAATAGGTCTGGATCAGTCGGATCAGCATCAAACCGTAGCCAATCACCAGTATGGTCTGAGGGTAGAACTGATTGATTCCGAGGCTAGGGCTGGCCTCGGTAAAGCGCCAGAAAACGTAGAGGTAGTCCCAGCTGACCCGGAGCATAAAGAGACAGAAGAAGGCCCAGAAGATATCTGCGATGAAAATTACAACCTTGCCAAACCCGACGGGCAGCGCCTGCACAGCCACCATAATACGGATGTGAAAACGCTCGCGGACGCACAGTGATGCGCCCATGTAGACCGCCCAGACCATGCACATGGCCGCCGTTTCCTCGGTCCAGTGCAACGCCACCTGGAAGACATAGCGCGCTATCACCTGGGCAAAGACTGCGATGGAAATCACTGACAGGCAAACGCAGCAAATGACTTCCTCAAAGTGTCGCTCCAGCCATTTCAGTAAGGACATGTGCCCTCCGCTTCGATGCTTGGTTGGCATCAAGACAAGGGCGCCTGGGTCGACGCCCTTGCCATTTCTGGGCTGATGCTTATTCCGCGGCAGCCTGGATGGCGTTCACCAGTTCGACGAAATCGGCTCCGCGTTTTTCGGCAAATGCCTGCTGAACGGTTTGTGCAGCAGCAATGAAATCCGTCTTGTCTGGCCGGGTCATCGCCATACCGCCTTCCTTAACCAGCCATTCGCGAATTTCCTCCGTCGAGGCAGCGACCTGGGCTGCGAACTCAGCACCAGCCTCATTCGCTGCTTGCAGTATCTGGGCGCGCTGTTCGTCGGACAGCTTTCTCATGAAGTTGTCCGATGCAAAAAGAGGTGAGAAGGCCACGAAATGCTCGAGAATGACCAGATGTGGCTCGAATTCATAGAACTTCATGTCGCGGATGAACGAGGTGCCGTTGTCGCCTCCGTCAACCGTTCCGGTCTGCAATGCCGTCGGCGTCTCCGACCATGCGAGCGGAACCGGATTGGCGCCAAAAGCTTCGAACGTGGCAATCATCACCTCGTTCTTGGGCACCCGGACCTTCAAGCCCTTCATATCAGCCATCGTGTTGACTGCGCGAACCGAGTTGTAGAAGTCGCGGTAAAGTGCAGGACCGAAGGTTAGCAGATGCACACTGGTATCTGCCTGCAGTTTGGCCTTCATCAACTTGCCGACGTCACCGTTTAACGCCCGGTCCAGATGCTCGGTGTTCTGAAAAATGTAGGGCAAGACGGTCACATCCATCAAAGGCCAGTGTGGCGAGACATTGTTGGCCGTGATAAAAAATCCATCGACGGTTCCCAGCTGCATGGCTTTGAAAGCTTCATCTTCGCTGGAAATTTGGTTGCAGCACCGCAGTTTAACTTCGATGCTTCCGCCGGAGATGGCCTCTACCTTCGCCTGGAATATCTTGCCAAAATTGGCATAGAAAGAATCCTCAGGTGCTCCGAAACCCAGGTTCATCGTAACATCCGCGGCGTGTGCCGAAATGGCAGTCAGCGCGATGCCTCCGGCAACCATCGAAGCGGCCAGCCCTTTCATAAGCGTACGTCTGATCATCTTTTCCTCCCTGACGAATTGGCGATCTGCCTCTGACGTTGACCAAGCCTGCCATAGCATTTATTGCATGTATAATATCAATTTAGACATGATTGATGCCGATTTGATATTATGAGAATTGGGTTGAGGCATATCCGGAATTTTGTGGCAGTTGCCGAGGAGCTGCATTTCCGGCGCGCCGCAGAAAAACTGGGATTGGCGCAGCCTGCATTGAGCAGGTCAATTCAGTATCTCGAAGGGGAACTGAAGATCACGCTTTTGCGCAGGACCAACCGTAACGTCGAAATAACTGATGCGGGAAAAACGTTTCTCGACGGCTGCAGAAACATATTGAACGCGGTTGAGCGCACCGTGGATGACACACGCTTGGCCGATCTTGGACAGTTGGGCTCGGTTCGCATCGGCTACACGGACAATGCGATCACCGGTATCCTTCCCCAACTACTGCGAGATTTTCAGATACATCAGCCACGGGTGTCGATCCATATTTATCATGATGTCACTGCAATTCAGCTCACAAAACTGGCAGAGCGCGAACTGGATATCGGATTTGTAACAGGCCCGATCGGTCTGTCAGGCTTTGAACAATGTCTCGTTCAATCGGAGCGCTTCGTTTGCGTTGTTTACGAAAGCCACCGTCTAGCAAACCGTGGGAGCGTCCGCCTGAAAGAGCTCGCCAACGAGGATATTGTGCATGGATTACCGCAATACTGGGAGCACTTCTATTCTTACCTGATACCGCTGTGCAGGAAAGCTGGCTTCGTGCCGACTATCATTCAGGAAGCGTTCAACACAGCCAGTATTCTGGGTCTGGTAGCAAGCGGAATGGGAATTACAGTCCTCACCGAAAACGTACGGAATTCAATCGGCCCCGGGCTGGTGGTAATTCCGATTGAAGATGTTTCAGAGCGCCTGCCGGATGTCGCGATCTGGAAAGCAGACGTGATGGGCGGCTCAAAGGAGCTTTTCGTCAACTACCTCCGCGAAGTGGCTACTAACGGTAAGGTAATCGGTCTAAACTGAATTGCTTGAGGGCATCCATTCTCCCAGATCTTTGCTCATCAATTCCAACCAATCAAAGCAGCCTCATTCGACCGGTTCTGACGATAAGGAAATGGCACTCGCAGGCAACAGCTGTCCAAATCGCGACTCGCAACCGACGGCCAGAAAGGGTTCGACGCTGACTTTCACTGTGAGGAATCTGGAAGGCTCCATTACGCCCGCATTACAGCCGTTCACCGGTTCTAGATTGGATCCCGAAAGCGGACCCTACGCCTTTGCGTTTTCAACGTCAGCAGCGCGGACAAAGCGACAATGACCGAAGATGATTGATATCCAAATTGCGACGCCGGTAATTGGCGAAAAGTGCCAATCGCAGACGTTGCCCGTCCGAGGTGCCGGTCCAACAACTGTTGGACGAAGGATTGCCGCCTAAATCGTAATACTGGTCAGGACCACGTAGATCATCAAACCCACCATACCAAGGATCATGATAAAGACTGCCAATAAGAAGGGATCTGCGGTCAGGCGGGTGTAATATTTCAAGTGACGGCCTTGTCGCGCGAGCGACATTTCGTTGATGGGGAACCAGTCGGCTTCGGTTCTGTTGCCTTTGATCCTGGTTTCGGGTCGGGCAGTGTGGATATGGTTTTGAGCGCCTCGCTCTTAAAACGTGCCTGGCGGAGCTTCTCCGTTTTGCTTTCGCGGTGCTTGGCCTCCGCTTCGATTATGGCCCGCGCAGAACGGTCCGTGGTTTCCGCCTTGGTTTCAGATCTTGTTCGTGTTGGACGGAAGAGATCATGCGATGGGGTTATGCCTGTCATGAGTTTTCGTCCTTGTTTCAATTGCAATGCAGAAAGGCCGGGCACGGGCCCGACCTCTCTTCCTCATCTCGACGACCGGTGCCAGTACATCCGTGGTCACCAGTCAGAGACAAGTATTTATGCTTCCTGCAGGTTCTCGGCAGCGCTCTTGCCCGACTTTGCGTCGCGCACGACCTCGAAGCTGAGCTTCTGGCCTTCGACAATTGTGCTCAATCCTGAGCGCTCCACGGCAGAAATGTGAACGAACACATCCGACTGGCCGTCCTCGGGAGCGATGAAGCCGAAGCCTTTGGTGCTATTAAAGAATTTTACTGTTCCGGTGGTCATGACGTCTTCCTTTCAATCGGTCACAAAAAATGTCGCGTGCCACCGCACATGCGGGGCAAATGGATGAGATCGATTTTAAGGGAGGAATATCGCAGCCAGCGCATTTGGCGCCAAAAACAAACTTCAACAGCTTAGATCGATATAAGGCTATATAGGCCTCAATAGTGTTCCAAACAAGATGCAACCCAAATAGTCGTGAGTTGCCGTGAACGTTCTGATACCCGGCATCTATCCGGCGCGCTTGCAATAAAGAGGATAATCGAAATGCCTCTCAACGATTTGAACTCCCATCGGACACATGCCGGTATTACGGAGCGCGATGATCAGAAATCGTCAGCCGTCAGCGTATATGGCTTGTTTCGGCCACGTGCATAGGCTTTGCGGGCTGTGCTATAGATCAAGCCGCGCGAAGCGTCGAATGCTGTCAGACACTCGGCCTCCGACACCGCACTCCTGCCAGATATCGATAACGCTCCAGCTTCGACAAAGAACGGTATCTGGGCCATGTCATCATATCCGACGAAGCGGATGGCATTCCGGGTCTCGTCGAAGCTGCGACTAGGATTTGGAAACTCCAGCATCGCGACCATTACTTCTTGCCGTTGTCCGGCGCGGTTTTCACGGTCAGGTGAGACCGGTTCCCGAACGTGTTTGTAGGCTTTGCAGGATCCTTTTTTTGCTTAGGTTTTCTGATCTCGCGATTGCTGCGTTTCTGTCCCTTGGCCATGTCCGAAAGTCCTTTCGATAAGAGTTGCCTCGCCGTCGGACAGCGGCATGCTGACCAACTCGAGATTATCCTGCGTGGTCACCCGTTCATGACGTTCCTCGTCGCTGCGGATGCGGTATTGCAAGGAACCGCCATGCGGTGGAAGCGTCGCGGTAATGTGGTAGACGTCGGTGGATGAGGCCGGTCGGCCGAAACCACCCCGCAATCGCACGACTTGGCCAATTGCGAAAAGATGTGTTGGTTCCTCGCGCCGTTTCGGTCGGGCATCGCGTCGTAGAGTAACTGTGGTGGTCATAATTGTTGTTGGTCCTTTTCGAGGGCGGCATCGAGGTCCGCCGGATTGATTGGTACCATCTGGTGCGTCGACCCCTTTGAAGCGATCGCCGGTAGATGAATGAATGTGCCGACGCGTCGCCAAGCTTGCCGCGATACACCCTCGATTCGCTCTTCGTCGTGGTCGACACGATATTCGCCTGCCGGTTGCAGTCGATCAAATCCGGGCATTTCAAAAGCGTGGGCGAAATGAACGGTGGATTGTCTGGTACGGTTCGTCATGGTTGATAAACTTTCGCGTGCGCCCAATGGCAGCGAATGAAAGAGCGCGTTTCCTCCGTGCGGTCTGCACAAGGGCCGAAACGTTCGCAAAATCAGGGGTAACCCAAACAAACCGGCAAACCGGGATATCAGATAGCCAATGATGGCTGTAAACGTACACTTGAATATGGTCACTCACCGCACCAAATGCAAGCCCGACGAGAAACCATGCAAGCTTTCGAGAAAAGCGTGCTACAAGGACCAACCGGTACGCAATCACGCGTTGCTGTTCCCGATACAGATTGGACGTAACCATGCAATTTCCTGAATGGATTAAACCTGCGCTTATCGGCGCGGGAACAGGCGCTGTCGCGCTGGCTGTTGTGGGGTTCGGCTGGGGTGGCTGGATGACCAACGGTGCGGCGGCGGAAATGTCGGGCAAACAATCCATGGCCGCTACAGCCATGGCGCTTACGCCTTACTGCGTCCAGAAATCACAAAGCGACCCGAAGTCGACCGATGTATTGGCAGAAATCGAAAAGGCCAGCGTTTATAAGCGACGCGGCATAATAGAGGAAGCTGGCTGGGCGACGCCTCTTGGTGTTGACAAACCGGATCGAGCTCTCGCGGAAGCTTGCCTGATCGCATTGACTAAAGACACCTGACAAACTTCCAACCCGCTTACGTGCTTGCGCCTTTCGAACAGTCCTAGCCGCAAGCCTGCCTACCGCTCGGAGCGTAGCTCCAGCTCCATGGGCGGCGACCTTGCAATGTGCATAAGGTCGTAGTGACCAAAATACCGGAGGCGCGATTTTAAAGCGCTCATCAAGTTGTACTACGACGCTCACTTTCTATGATCCCGTCGAGCGCGAGGCCTGTGGCAACGACCACAATGGCCCGTCCCACGCTCTTCGCCATCACGACCGAAAACCGCATTTGCAACCGGTAGCGCGATCCCGTCGCTTGCGCCGTTTGCCATTAAAGGAATAAAAATGTCTTCAATCACAAATCTCGAACAGCCGCACTCATCCGGCCATGAAAATCGCCCTCCGGTCTTCGAGGATACAAAACAGCCCATACGGTTCCCGCCGCGTGGCAAACCTGAAAAGACCGACACTGCAATCATTTATTGCGAGGGCAATTTCGGCGCGATTGATGGCAAGACAGCCAACGGGCTGGTACGGCACTCGG
Organism: Rhizobiaceae bacterium; assembly: GCA_963669285.2. GTDB lineage: Bacteria > Pseudomonadota > Alphaproteobacteria > Rhizobiales > Rhizobiaceae > JAWKWH01. The sequence continues at coordinate 545,930 of CAXXSI010000014.1, forward strand.
AGAAGTATGAAATCCTTTCGGTCATCGACAGCGAAAAGGCCGGCCTTGATACCGGTGAAGTACTCGGAGACGCGCCGAACGGCATACCGATTTTCCGTAACCTCGCGGATGCGCTGGCGCGGGCTGAAAACCTGCCCGACTATTTCATCTTCGGAATGGCGCCATCGAGCGGCATGCTGTCGACTCATGAGCGCGGTCTCGTGATCGAGGCGATGAGCCACGGCATGAACATCGTCAATGGGCTGCACGAATTTCTCAACGACGATCCGATGTTTGCCGCAGCTTGCGTTGCCAACGGGGTCAGCATCCTCGATGTCCGCAAACCTCGCGACAAAAAAGATCTGCGTTTGTTCAGCGGCCGGATTTCCGAAGTCACGTGTCCGCGCATCGCAGTCCTCGGCACGGATTGTGCTATCGGAAAACGGACAACAACGACAATTTTGACCCGCGCACTAAATGCCCGCGGCGTAAAGGCGGTGATGGTGGGCACCGGTCAAACCGGTCTGATTCAGGGCGCGCGTCACGGTGTAGCAATGGATGCGGTCCCGTCGCAGTTTTGCACCGGTGAGCTGGAAGCGACAATCATCGAAGCATTCGAAGCCGAATGCCCGGATATCATATTCGTCGAGGGACAAGGCGCACTCAGTCACCCGGCTTTTTCAACCTCGTCATTCATTTTGCGCGGCAGTTGTCCCGACGGAGTGATCCTCCAGCACGCGCCTGGACGCATCAATCGGTGCGATTTCGAGAACATGCCGATGCCGGATCCGGGAGACGAGATCAATCTGATCGAGACGTTTGCTGACACCAAGGTCATCGGCCTTACAATCAATCACGAGAACATGACCAGCGCCGAAGTCGGTTCTTCGATCATTGGATATGAAAACGAATTTGGCATCCCGGCAACCGATGCACTGACAAGATCGCCCGATCATCTGGTGGAAATGGTCCTTGCCTCGTTTCCACAGCTCAGGAAGAAGCTGACAGTCGGTATCAATTGACCGCACCGCGCCTTGAGATTGATCTCGACAAAATCCAGCACAATGCTCGCGTGCTCGTCAATCAGCTTGGCGGTCGCGGTATCTCCGTTTGGGGCGTGACAAAGGCCACTCTGGGCCTGCCGGATATAGCCAGAACGATGCTTGTTGCCGGGGTGGATGGACTTGCCGACTCACGCGTCGAGAGCATACAGACCATGCGCCTCGCCTCGGTAGAAGCCGATATGATGCTTATCCGCTCACCGATGGTCAGCCAAGCCGATCTGGTTGTAGGCAGTGCGGATGTGAGCCTCAACACCGAGCTTGATGTCATATCGGAACTATCCAAGGCCGCCTGCGCGATGGGACGCAGACATGGCATACTTTTGATGGTTGAACTCGGGGATCTGCGTGAGGGTATCATGCCCGCCGATCTTGAAAATGTCGTGCGCCGGGTCCTTCGCTTCCCCAATATCGTCCTCAAAGGCATCGGCACAAATCTGGCTTGCCGCTGTGGCGTAGCACCCGACGCCAACAACATGGGTGAATTATCCGGTCTAGCGGATGCAATCGATGCGACCTTCGGCCCCGTTCTTCCAATCGTCTCCGGTGGAAATTCAAGCAGCCTCAACTGGGCTCTGGGAGGCGCCGACACAGGCCGGATCAATAATCTTCGCCTTGGAGAATCCATATTGCTTGGATGTGAGCCCCTCCGCCGCGAGCCGATTGAGGGTCTTTACACCGATGCTATCACGCTCGTCGCCGAGGTGATCGAATCGAGGGTAAAGCCGTCATTGCCATGGGGAATGATTGCCGAGACCGCCTTTGGTGCAGCAGGTTCGGTGACCAACAACGGTAATGTTTCTCAGGTTATCTGTGCCTTGGGACACATGGACACCGATCCGAAAGGACTTACGCCACCTTCAGGGATCGAAATTCTCGGATCGAGCAGCGATCACCTCATTATGGATTCAGGCGAGAAACGCCTGTCGGTAGGCGCCGAGATATCCTTCAAACTCAACTACAGCGCCATGATCCGGGCCATGGCATCGCTGTTCGTCGTCAAAAGGACTAAAGGAAAGAGCGTGCAGGAAATTCCGGCGGTATGCTCATCAGGATGCGCTGCGGCGCTGCATTAGACACAGCAATTGGCATCGATAACAATGGTACAACCTTCCAGATTGCGACACGAACAGTTTGATAGAAAAGGGCTCGGTGCGGCCGTTTGGCACAATGGCATGAACGACAGTAATGCGCCCCCATTTCAGCCGTTTGAAAACTCTCGATGAGATCCTGATAGCGGACGTTACGGCTTTGGATAATCAATGTCCCTAGGGCGGACTAAGCGGACCTTGGGGCCCAAATGGAGGGCCGTTCTTGGCTCTATTCAACGATTCGCCACATCCAACACAGGTGCTTGTTAGCGGAACGTGATCGTCGCGCCTGGCAGGTCAATGCCGTCGAGCCGAGTGGTCCAGCGGTCACCGGTTGATATCGGCGCGGCGTCGGTCAAAGTTCCTGTGGTAACGATCTCTCCTTGGCCAACCGGCGTTGCACCGGGTTCGGCTGTCAGTGTGTCGAGGAGATAACCGAGCGCTCGAAGTGGACCGTCCAGTACATCGGCGCCGCAGCCCGTTAACCGCTTGCCGCCCGGTCCTTCGAGCTCGATGCGAAATCGTGGCAGCTGGTCGATGATGGATTGCGTGAGGGGCAGCCGCGGACCGAGATAGAGCGCGCCGTGCAGGCCGAATGCCGCGGCACAATCCGCGCCGGCAAATCGCCAGCCGGGGAAAGGTGAAAATACGATCTCGAACCCGTGCGATACCCAGTCAACGCACCCGGCAAGCTCAGCTTCACTCATCCCCGGCTGAGGCGCGAACTTCAAGCCGAAGGCAATCTCGGGTTCAAGCCGCGGCTCGGGCACTGTCGGTAATGTGTGCAACCCGTCGCCAATTTCATAGAGTGTCGTATCCCACACCGGCCCCCACATCGGGCCCGAGACGCCATAAATCGGCCAGATCGTGCGGTTTGTGAAACCAATTTTGCGGCCCATCCGCCGCTCGCCCCGTGCCTCGCGCAGCGCAGTGATCTCATGGGCGATGCGATACGCCGCTTCGGCGTCGAAGGCAGGGTCGCAATCGGAAATTGGCGCAATCTGGCGGCCGGCGTCAAAGGATTTAAGTAGTTCATTGGCATAGGTCTCAATTGCGGCATCTGCCACTGAACTGGTCATCGAAGAGCCTCCTTGCATCGCTTATCTTAAACAATATTCACTAGTTGGGCTCCGTTTCAAATCGAAGGCGGCGCAGAATTTTTCGTATTCGGCTCAAACCGACCATTCGCTACGCGGCAGCGAAAATAGGTCTAACGAATGTCCGCTCCGAGCCACAGATGACATAGACGACCGCAATGCGCCCCCATTTCGGCCATAGAGGTCAGTTTTGCCGTTGCCCGGTAGCAGACATTCGGCGACCACTCATACACGTCCTAGTTCCGGTCCTTGAAAAGCTCGGATACGTTTCGAATATCAGCTTTCATGTATTCATCGAAGGAACGCAGGGTCTCGGGGGTCGGGATTTCCGTTCTGTCGGCAAACGCTCGTATGTCGTCGGCGACGTTCCGCCTGCTGTGCGTGCAGAGGCCATCATCAATCGGCGAGAACGGATCAAAAACGACAGACCATCGAACATTGGAGCTTGCAGCACCGCAAGCTCGCCGGATAACTTCAACCCAAGGACGAGGCTGACGCTCCTCTAATCGGCAACCCGATCTGAGCCATATCATCTGACGACGGACAAACAAATCCGGGGCCGGCAATACCGGAACCGTACGTCTCGAATACAAACTCCCACACGTCCAGTTTTACGCGCCGATCATCGGGCGGGTCCGACGCTGCAGACCAAGAGAATGCCAGATTCGTGACGGTTGTTAGCGACCGACCCATGATCAACGGACGGGGTTCAGAATTCTTAAGAACTTTATATGCGAAAATGCGCATCCAAAGGAGATGGCGTATGCAATCTAGCGCTGCACTAAGCTTTGGTCTGCCAATGGCGCTCTGCATCATAATGTTAGGGCTCGGGCTGTCGCTCAGGATTGAAGACTTTGTCCGTGTCCTCGCGCGGCCATGGCCCGTGATAGTGGGCCTTTTTTGTCAGATCGTTCTCCTTCCAATCCTGTGTTTCGTCCTGGTGTATTTCTCAAATCTTCCGCCAGCGATCAGCGTTGGAATGATGCTGCTGGCGGCAAGCCCAGGCGGAACCTCTTCTGCGCTCTTCACACATCTTGCGCGAGGCGATGTCGCGCTGAGCATTTCGCTCACTGCCGTCGGTTCCCTGCTCGCACTTGTGAGTCTGCCCGTCATCGCCAACCTATCGCTGGTCGCATTCTATGGTGAGGAGGGCGCCGTCAGGATTCAGCTTCATCAGGTCCTTCAGATTTTTGCGATTGCCATCGTCCCCGCCCTAATCGGCGTTTGCATTCACAATCGTTATCCCGCTTTTGCCGAACGGCTCGAAACGCCGGTCAAAAAGTTGGCCACAATATTTCTTTTGGCAGTAGTTCTTGCCGCATTGATCGGGCAATGGCATTTGTTGGCGACTTGGGGTCCGACTGTCGGTGCGCTTGCGCTTGTTTTCAGCCTGATGAGCCTGACGATTGGCTACTGGGTCCCTCGTTTGCTCAACATAGAGCGGCGTCAGGCTGTTGCATTGTCAATGTCAATCGGGCTGCACAATGCCGCGCTCGTCATAGCACTGGCGATGAGCGAGCAAATGCTTAACAATCCCGAGATGGCGGTACCGCCAGCAGCCTATGGCGTGATCGCCTATATGGTTAGCGGCGTCTTCGTATGGCGGCTGAATCGCCGACACCAACTATACATCTGACCTGCCCCTGAGTTTTTCCTCCACGTAAGACCAGGCGTAGGCTAGCGCTTGCCGCAAACGCGCAGACTGACGCTGATATTGTGCGGGCCAAGGGTATGAAGCCGCACTGAGGTTCGCATTCCGGTTAAAAAGGATATTGCCGCGGATCTCTACCGGACCGGAGCCAGATTCAGCAATTTTGCATAGGTCAATCTGCAGTGGCGCTTGCTGCTCACTGTCCGCAATGCGCCCCAAATCAGACATTCACCAGCTCTCAAGCCGATCCTGAAAGCGGACATTGCATTTTGGGTGTTCAAAGTCCGCTGTGCGGACAATGTTGCCATTGGTAGAGCTTGAATACATTGCCATTCCGTCACGTGCGGATACCGATGGCAACGATCGTCCGGCTGCCCCGGAGACGGCCGAGAGGCAGGTTTTCGAGGGATCCGATTTCGATGTGTTCTGACTCTGCTACCGATCCAGACCGAGACATTTCCTGATGTGTGCGAGCGCGATCGCGACACCGCGCTCGCCTTTATCAACTGTGGCGTCGGTCGCGGTCCGGCAAAACCAGTGGTCACCCTCACTGGCTCGCGCTATGTCGACGGTCTCGGGTGCCAGCGCCTGCATCAGCCCCGTTTCGCCCTCGCCGGCATGATCGAACGGATAGTCAGCTCCGGCGGGAAACAGCGGGTGAATGCGGATCATTGAGAAGGGATCCTCGCCGGCAGCGTGCTGCGCATAGTAGTCCTGCATCGCATTATCGCCCCACCAGGCTGCACCTTGCGTTGCCTCGAGATGGCGGAAGATCACGTTTCGGGCGGCAAGCCGGAAGGCGAGATCGGTTGGCATGCCCTGGTAGAAATTCTCGGTCTGGTGATGAATTATGCCATGGATGTTGCGGAAGCCGCCCTTGAGCATCGCCGCGAACAAGGCTTCGGCAAAGGTCAGGATGGCATCGGCATCGATATGCAGCGTGCCCGTTCCCTCGGGGCCGGCCACTGCATGGGAAGCGGCACCATAGGCAAATGGCGGCATGACGACGATTTTGTCGCCCAGGCGTTCGAGCACTTCGGTCACGGCGAGGAGGTCGACGCCTGACGGCAGATGCTGGCCGTGGTATTCAAGTACTCCGATGGGCAGCACGAAGGGGACGCCCTTGTCCTGTGCGGCCTTGAGTTCCCGGGGGCGCATTCTTTCGAATCTCATGACTTCTTCCTGTTTCCGGAATTCTTGTGGCTTGAGCACGCAGTACGCAGATCTTGCGCCAGAATTCGGCCGGTTTCCACTGTCGGTTTTTCGTTTGTCCGGGTAGCATCATTGGGTATGGACTGATGACACGGTCCATGACGCAATGCGAGGAAGGCTGTCATGAAGGTCGCGATCGAGTTGTTCCGGGAGGTTTTTACCCCGCTCGAAGGCGTTTTCGCCGAAGCGGGCGGGATCACGGTTTCGGCCTTTCGTTATCCCACCGGCGTCAAAGCATTGCGGTTAACAACGGCCCGGGGCCAGATCGTCGTGGTGCCGCCGGGCGGAATTTGGCGTTCATCGTTTTCCTTTGGCACGGTCGCGGCAAAGAATGCGTCGGCGCTGGTTGAGCGCATCGCTACCATCTGGAGTGGCAAGGAATGATCGGCCTTCACGATATCGAAGCGGCACGAGCACGTATCGCTTCCAGCATCCGCCAGACACCGGTCATGGCGCTGCAGCGTGCCGGCAAGCCGCTGGCGTTGGAAGCGGAAGTGATCGCCAAGCTTGAGCTTCACCAGGTCACCGGCAGCTTCAAGGCGCGCGGCGCGATGAATCGGCTGTTGTCATTATCACACGAGGTGGTGGCACGCGGAATCATCGCGGCCTCCGGCGGCAATCACGGGCTGGCGGTCGCCTATGCTGCGCAAACGGCCGGCCATCGAGCGCGCATCTATTGCCCTGACAACGTAGCGCCATCGAAAGTCGAACGCATGCGCAAGTTCGGTGCCGAGGTGTTCACTGGCGGTGCGGACTTTTCAATCGCCGATGCCGCAGCGCGGGCCGACGCTGAGGCGAGCGGGGCTACGTATTTCCATCCATTCGCCGATCCCGAGGTGGTTGCCGGCCAGGGTACGGTTGGCCTCGAACTTGCTGAACAGATTGCCGAATTCGACACTCTCCTCGTCGCTATCGGCGGCGCCGGGCTGATGGCCGGCATGGCGACAGCACTGCGCGCGCTGAAACCCGGTCTGCGCATCATCGGTGTCGAACCGGAAGGTGCGCCGACTCTCAAGGCCTGTCTCGATGCAGGTAAACTTGTGACATTGCCCGAGATTACCAGCAGGGTGCCGACGCTATCGGCGCGCACGACCGACCCGAGGATCTTCGAGATCGCGAAATCGGTGCTCGACGATATCGTGCTGATCCCGGACGATACGACAGGGGAAGCCGCGCGCTGGCTGTGGTCGGAATTCGCCATCTCCGCCGATCTCGCCGGTTCCGCGTCGGTGGCAGCATTGATACACAAGCCGGATGCGGTCGCAGGAAGCGGACGTATCGCGTTGCTCGTTTGCGGCAGCGGACTCGACGGAACGATTTGAGGAGGAGGTGAAGCGATGTTCAAGCGGCAGGAGCGACTCGATCTGGCCGGAAAGGTGATGGTGACAGGCGCCGATCGGCATCCGCACGCATCGAGGCGTTTGCGAGAGGCCTTTCCGTCCATCGACTGGCATTCCGGCGAAGGTGCGGGACCGCGCCTGACGCTGATGGAAAGCAGCCGGCCGGAAGCAAGTTACCGGATAACGGTCGAACGCACCGCATACGGCCCGCACGTGACGATCGAAGGCGGCCCCTTCTCCGGTATCATCTTCGGTACCGAGGACCTGATCGGTCGTGGCGGCAGCCATCCCGGACGGCTGGTGCTGCCTGGCGAAACAATCGATGAAACACCGGGCCTCACATACCGCACCTTCTGGACATGGGACCACTCCACCAACTGGGAACTGAGCCAGATCGGCCAGCAGGAAATCGGCGTATTCAACCCGTATGGAAAGCCGCCGAACGGTTTTCTCGCCGACTACAAGCGCTGCGTCGATTTCTGTTCGCAACACCGGATTTCGGCAATCGTGATCTATGGTTTCCTGCGCGACTCGCATGGCGGCGTAGCGACCGCGCAGGAGCTCTGCCACTACGCGTACGAGCGCGGAGTGCGCATCCTGCCCGGTATCGCGATCGGTTCCTATGGCGGCGTCTATTGGGAAGGCGACAGCCCTTGGAACCTCGCCAACTGGCTTAAACAAAACCCGCAACATACTGCGACGCTGGAAAAGGGCGTTGGCTTCCAGATCTCCGATCTCGCCTTCCCGCTCAATTTCCCGAAATCCGACTACACGTTGTCGGCCTGTCCATCGGCGCCTGAGACCATCCAGTGGATGGAGGATGCGGTTGCCTGGCTCACCGAGACTTTCGAAATCGGCGGGATCAACATCGAGGCCGGCGACTACGGCGTGTGCGGCTGCGAAAGGTGCAGCTTGCGGCGCGACAATCCGGGGGAGGCGGCCCGGCGGCGCGATACCTTCGGCGACTACTGGTCGCATACCGACATGGCGGAGAATTTCCCCCGCCTTTACAACCGCGCAAGGTTGATCAAGCCGGACCTGTGGATCTATTCGGAAATCCAGTGGGATAATCTGCTCGACCCGGTGGCGCACGAGGCGCAGCAGAAACTGCCGAAAGGCGGCATCTATCAGCACACGACCAACCGCACCTACTGGAGCCGTATCCGGGACGAGTTGACGCGCCCGTATGTCGAGGGCCTGCCGATGCAACCGAACGTGCTCAGGTGCCAATTTGCCTGCCAGTGGAACGGCGACGAGCGCAGTGAGCGTTATGCGCTCAACGCGCGGGTATTCGGCGAGATGGCGCAGCTCTCGGCGAATACCGGCATGCAGGGGTTGACGATCTGGGGCGAACCCTCGCCCTATCATGCCACCGTCGAACTTTCCTATCGCGCGTTTGCCGAATTCTCCTGGTCGCCGAAAACGAATTGGGAGGAATTCGTCGCAGGAACCGCGGCCGACCTGTTGGGTGGCCGGGAAGCCGCTGAATCGTTCATCGCAATCGCCGAGGAACTCAATGCTCACCAGATCATGGATCCCGAACGCCTGAAGACACTCCGCAGGCAAGCGGCCGGACATCGCGCAGACAATGCGGCGGGACGGCGCTGGCTGTCGCTGGAGGACCAAATCACACGCCGGATTTTCATGGGCGCATGAAGTGCCGGTAAAGCGATGATCAGGTCAGGGCGCGGTCAAGATGGACGTAGCCGCCGTCGGGGAACAGCCACTGACCGGTGGTATGGCCGGCGCGTGGCGATAGCAGGAACACTGCAGAACCGACGATCTCCCGGGGCTTGGTCATGCGAGTCCCGAAAGCGCCGCTCTATACACGCGAATTTCGGCAAAAGCATTTGAGGGGATTTGGTTGGTAAGTGGCTTTGTCCTGCCGAAGCACCGATGTGCGAATGACCGCATAGCGGAAATGCTGGCCTGCGCTGAAATCAACGTTTTGATCAGAAGGGGATTTCTGCCGCTAGCGGCGGATGCGAAATGTGCTTGTCGATTTGCCGAAAGCCGACATTCGAATACAGAAATCTTGTTCTTGGTGGTTGAATGACAGCAATGCGCCCCCATTTCAGCCGTTCGCTTGCTCCCGAGGCGGTCTTGAAAGCGGACACTATGGTTTAGGTTACCATCGTCCGCAAAGCGGACGCTCCAGTAGTGATTTGCGTAAATCCTGACGAAGCAACAGAACTTGGTGAACACCAGAATCACTCTACCGGGTCCATCCTCGCATAACCCGCGCCTCGATAAGGGTTACCAGGGCGAAAAGAACGATTGATAGTGACGAGGAGGCGACAATGGCGGCGTAGAGCTTGTCCGACTGATAGTTGAAAGTCGCCTGGATAATCAATGCCCCCAGACCTTTATCCGCACCAATCCACTCGCCAACAATCGCCCCGATGACAGCGGTAGCAGTTGCAATGCGAAGCGATGAGAACAGCATCGGAAGTGAGCGCGGCAAATGAAGTCGCAGGAAAGTCTCGAACTTCGTTGCCGACAGCATCCGAAAAAGTTCGTCTTCGTTTGCGGTGGCGGATTCCAGGCCTCGGATCATATTCACCAAAGTTGGGAAGAAGCAGATGATTGCGGCGATGATAATCTTCGGTGTCATTCCAAGCCCAACAAATCAGAATGATGATAGGTGACAGCGCCAATATCGGGATGGTGTTGAAGAACAGAACAACCGGGAAATAGGCCAATCGGATGAAGCGGGCGTAGGTAAACACGACCGCAAAAAGCACCGCGGCGAGATTTCCGAAGAAAAAGCCGGCCAAAGCCTCTGTCGCTGTCGGCCAGAAATTGGACAGGATCAGATCTGTCTGAGTGAAGAATACCGATAGAATTTTTGTCGGCGTCGGCGCGATGAATGCCGGCACACCTGAAATTGGCAGAAGAAACTGCCATGCCAGAAGTATCGACATGGCGCCGAAGATTGGGGCCAGGATGGGTGTCAGTCGGTTCATGAGGCTTGTGCCAACAGACGTCGTTGTTTAGCCATTTCGGTGACGACGGCCGGATCCTCCCGCTTGCAGGCATTGTCTGGCGATTTGATCGGCCGAAGATCGCCGATGCTTAAGATGCGTCCGGGATTAGCGCCCAAGACCATGATCCGCTGGCCGAGATAGACCGCCTCTTCGATGGAATGGGTGACAAACAATATCGTCTTTCCGGTGTTCCGCCAGATGTCCAACAGCTCTTCGTTCAGGCGATCGCGCGTGATCTCGTCCAATGCGCCAAAAGGTTCATCCATCAATAGAATTTCCGGCTCATCGACCAGCGCCCGACCAATCGCCACGCGCTGTCGCTGGCCTCCCGAAAGCTGGGACGGGAATCGGTCTTCGAGTCCCGAAAGCCCCAGAAGATCCATCACTTCTGAAATCTGCTCATTGGAAAGCTGTTTGGCTTGTTGACCGCCCACGACGGCGGGCAATCTGATGTTCTGTATGACCGTACGCCAAGGCAGCAAGGTCGCGTCCTGAAACACAAACCCCGTTTTGCGCGCGCGACGCGCCGCCTTGGGCGTGGTACCGAGTACCGTGATTTCACCCCCAAGCGGATTCAGCAGATTGGCGACAACGCGCAACAGGGTGGATTTGCCGCAGCCGGACGGACCGAGGATAGTCAGAAACTCGCCCTGCGGCACGGTCAGATCGACATCGCTCAGGACGGTGACTGTGTCAGCCCCATTGCGGTAGCCGATCTGAAGCCGTGTAGCGTCAACAGCCGCGGCCGCCATGTTCATGCACGGGCGCCAAGCTTCGGCCGTGTGTCTGCGGTCATTTCAAGTATTTTGGTGGTGTGAACATCCTCAAGGCTCGGCCGGCCGTTCGGATATTGGCCGATCTGATCGTAGAGTGCTAATTGTGCTTCCAGGCTGGTCGGATCAAACGTGCCCCATCCGTCACGTGCGGTGTCTTCATCGAAGCTCAGTTTCAGCACCAGGTCGATAGTCTTTTGCTCCCATCCCAAATCAAGTCCATCAACCGCACCGACCATGACTTCGACTGCTTCGGAGGGATTGGCGTGCACCCATCCCCAACCCTTGGCCGTGGCTCCGATAAATGCGGCCAACTGATCTGTGTTACTTTCAACTGCGTCGTCCGTTGCAAAATACACATCTGCATAGGACTCGAGCCCGAGGTCGCTGACTAAAAGATCGATACGGTCGTCACCGACCACCGAAAGCGCCTGCGTGTTGGTGATCCAGCCGCCAATGGCATCGACCTCACCCGCAACCAAAGGTGCTTTGTCGAAACCGACTGGTACGACGGTAATATTTTCAATCGGAATACCGTGCTTGGCGGCAATTGCGTCTATGAGAAACCGTGCTGTTGGCTGAACGCCGACGCGAACATTTTGCAAATCCTTGAGGTTACGCAATGGCTTTTCTGGCTTTGAGGTCAATGCGTATGGCCCAGTGCGGTAGCCGCAAGCGAGGATCTTAACCGGCACTCCGCCGGCGCGAGCATTAAAAAGTTGAGGCGTTTCGGAAAATTGTCCGAGCGTCGCCGCTCCCGAGATGACGGGTGGAACGGTCGCCGAATTCGGTCCTCCGGGGGCAAATTCAACATCTAGACCGGCCTCCTTGTAGATGCCCTTCTCGGCGGCAACGATATCGCCGATTTGGCCATTCGACATCAGCCAATCATATTTGACCACCACTTTCGCTCCCATCGCGCTTGCCAGATCGGGCAACACGAGCTGAACAGCCCCGCCAAATGCAGCTGCGACCGCAACACCTCCGCCTTTGGCCAGAAAACTCCTCCGCGACATATTCGAAAATCTGTTCATGTTACGCTCCTGTTTATTGTGTGTGCTTTTCCGGGTCGTGGTAGTCACCGGGCCCCCCGGCAAGCCAGGCATACAGCTCCCAGACGGTCCCGTCGGGATCATAGAAATAGGCGCATCGCGCGTTCCACACATAGTCGGCGGGTGGCGCCTGAAACGGCACATTCTTTGCAATCAGCTCGGCATACAGCCGATCGACTTCGGCTGGCTCCGGCAGCTCGATGGCCACGCAAGCCTTGTGGCCCGCGCGCTCTGGCCTGTTGCGTACACCGGTATGGGTATTGATATGGCCGATCTCCCAGGCGGCAAGGATCACGCCGGGCATTTCGAAGTCGGCAAAGCCTTCCGCGCGACGGCGCAACTTCAGGTCCAGCTTTTTTGTGTAGAACGCAACTGTTCGCTCAATGTCATCGACCAGAATGCAGATATCGGTAATGTGCTTCAAAGCGGCCAGGCTCATTTGGTCTCTCCATTCAGATGATCGGGAAGCTCCGCGCCGGCCCTCACACCAGACCTCAAAATGTGACGGCGCATGACCTGGCGGGCCAAAACTTCATCGCCGTCCTTCAACGCAGTGAAAATCGCCTCATGCTCTGACACCGTCTCATCTACGACGATGTCGATCGGCTGAGATCGGCGCGCGAGATAGATCGTGTCCTTTATTTGTCCTGCCACATAGGTCGTGAAGGTCAGGATGTAGGCGTTTCCGCTGGCCCGACTGATCTCGCGGTGAAACTCGAGATCGGCCGCGACCGAGTCATCCCTCTTGCGCTCTGGCCCTCGCATGCGTTCGAGCGCCAACCTCAATACTTCCAGTCCTTGCGGCCCGATACGTGTGGCGGCAAGACCGGCAGCTTCTGTTTCGAGTATGGCCCGCAGTTCAAACAGTTGCCCCAGATCCGAGGCTTCTCCGAGTGACAGAGGATCCAGTCGGATGACCTTGCTTTCTTCCGGCGGTAAAGCAAACGTCCCGGCGCCCTGACGCACATAAACCAGCCCATCCGCTCGTAGCTGCGACAAAGCCTCGCGAACGACATTGCGACTGACGCCTAGGTCGTTTGCCAGATCATGTTCTGTCGGTAGACGACTTGCCGGCGCGATCCGGCCGGATCTGATCTCTCGACTTAGGTGATCAGCCACGCGGGTGGATAGGGATTCTGGTTGGCCGATGAATTGGGCAGGTTTTTTCATTGCCAGGCTTCTCGGGTCTCAAAAAGGCGGCCGGAGTTCATACCGATGCCCGGTCCATTGTCGGATTTGATTTGCGTAAGCAGATCCTGGCTGTCTGAAACTGAATACCTCATCCTGACGGAGTATTAATCAATTTGTCCTACAAATAAACAAATTTCTCTTTTCAGCGTTGAAAGTTGGAAACGTGGCCAAAAATATCCATAAATCGAATGGCCGCATCGCTTGTCGCACGGCACCGCAAGTTTGTTATTGGAGAGTGGCAGCTTTGGGCGGGATGAGTTCACCAGTATTCGCAACATCAATGTCTGGGATGGGCTAAGAAGCGATGTTTCCATCGTCATGCGCGAACAACCGCTTCGCGCCCCCAAATCGGACATTCGCCGGAGGAGTCAGATCTCCTGAAAGCGGACGTTGCTTGGAACCTCTTCGAAAGCTTAACAAGGGCGGAGAGCAGCTGTTCTTCAGACAAAATATAAGCTTCGGCTCGAAAGTCACAGGACAACAAACGCCTTAAATTCAACCGACCAATCTTGGTGATCATCATTTATCGGTGTCATTCGCCACTTGCTGGTCAAACGAAGCAGGTGGGATGTCGATCCAGCCACATCGCTCACATTAAGTCGTCGCCATGAATTCCCGATAGGCGGCTCGAAGTCCGTTGAGCGTAACAGTCTCGGTATCTGCTATCTCAGTCGATACGTCCAGTTCGGAAAGAGCTGTTTCGTACATATGCGTCAACGCAGGTGCGCCAATGAGCACCAACTCACTTTCATCCCAATACGATTGCGAACCAGCCAGTTCCAGGCCTACCAATAGTCCGGAAAGCCTCGCCCGCGCTTCGGTACCGGAGAGTTCATGGATGAGTCCCGCGGCCCGGATTGAGAACAAATCAGCAGTCAGATTTTCGCAATGACTCATTGCATCGCGCACGCCTCCCAGAAAAGCTGATTGATTCCAGTCTCGGTCGGACAATCCGTGACGCAATACTGTGTAGTTAGAAAGCGCGAAAAACAATTCTCCGGTAATGAAACTGCGAAAATCAATTATCATTCCGTTTTGTATTCGTACCCATTTGGTATGGGTACCAGGAAGGCAAATAGTTCCCCTGAAGTCGCGATTTTCCGACAGGTACCCGGAAATCTGAGTTTCTTCACCCCTCATCACGTCAGCCGGATTTGCTTGACTGACACCCGGCAAGATCATAACATCTAGTCGTCGGCCCAACGCGCTCACATTGACAGCTTGTTCAATACTGAGTGGGGGACAGGGCACAGACTGATATGGTGCTTCGATCCAGCCTTGCCGCGAACCTACCATGCCACAACAGACTATGGGAACACGCCGCACCGGATTGAGCACATCACCGATCAAAGACAACAACGCTGGTTCAAATTCAGATTTTTCCAAGCTTCCCATGCCATCACTCGAATCACGACAAGCAATGGTCTTTCCGGCACCGTCAATCAGCCAGGCCCGCAGGTTTGATGTTCCCCAATCGACGGCAATCCAATCGATGTTTTGATATGGCATGTCCCGTCATTCTCCGGAAAAACTTGCTGGCTCGCAGGATCAGTCATCGATCGATTTTGCAGCATCAGCAGAGAATAGTGCTGGTACGGATCGTCAGCGCAATCGCATTCCCGATGCTTGGTCGAATGCCATGGCTCGTCTCATATCAAACTTGATACCGACTCGTACTCCGTCAGAAAATTCTGCTTCACCGTCTTCCTGGACGATGAGCCGTTCGCCGGTATCAGCTTCCAGATAAGCATAGGAAACCCCACCTAGCTGCTCCAGTAATTCGAGCCGGAATTGATCATTTTTAGCATCGAGCTTAATGTGTTCGGGCCGGATACCCAGTTCAATGCCTGAACCATTCGCGGGCAACGCTACCCCGAGGTCAATATCTCGTTTAAGTGCAGGAACGGTGATCGCATTGCCTTTCACTTCACCTTTGAGAAAGTTCATGGAAGGAGAACCAATGAACCCGGCGACAAACCGGTTGTCCGGATTGCGATAAAGGTCGAGAGGAGCACCTATCTGTTCGATGTTGCCAGCGCGCAATACGACGATTTTGTCAGCCATCGTCATGGCCTCTACCTGATCATGCGTCACGTAGATCATGGTCGCGCCAATCTCCTTGTGCAATCGCGCGATCTCCACCCTCATCTCAACTCTCAACTCCGCATCCAAGTTTGAAAGCGGTTCATCAAACAAGAATACCTCCGGCCCGCGAACGATTGTCCTGCCGATGGCGACGCGCTGCCGCTGACCGCCGGAAAGCGCCTTCGGCTTGCGGTCAAGGTAATCATCCAGTTTCAAGATGTTGCTTGCCTCGGCTACCTTTTTGGAAATTTCTTCTTTTGGTATACCGTTCATTCTCAGCCCGAAGCCCATGTTCTCCTCTACTGTCATGTGCGGATAGAGTGCATAGGTCTGAAAGACCATCGCCACGCCACGTTCTGCCGGATCAAGTTTGGTCACATCGCGTGCGCCAATCTTGACCGTACCGCCGCTGGTTTCTTCCAGACCAGCTACCATTCGCATCAGGGTGGACTTTCCGCAGCCGGATGGGCCAACAAAGACACAGAACTCACCTTCGTCGATATCAAGGTCCACACCATGAATGACTTGGGTTGATCCATATTTCTTGACCACGTTTTGAAGTGTCACACCCGACATGTCTTCTCTCCCGTTGGGGTTTGCCCTGCTGTTTGTGTGAGGGTCTTAATCAGTTTGATTTCGTCATCGTCATACGCGCTGCCATCCGGTCGCAGGATGTCGTGGAACCATGCGTCTTCATCGATGATTTCGCCGTGAAGCTCTTCCAACGTATGCGGCCACGGCAAGTGGGTCTGCGACCTGCCCTTGACCAGACCCCAGTTGAAGCAGCCGATTTTCCGGTCGTGGTAGAGTTCAAGTTGGTCGGAGATAGTGCTACCGATTGTCCGAGCCATCCACTCCGTCGACAGCATCGGCCGCTTATGGACAGCTAATTCGTTGATGAACTGCTCAGCATGGTTGCGGTCGCAGTAGGCGTGAAATGTTATGACATCTGACAATTCAAGAGCCAGGCGATCGATTTCGTTGTCGTATGCTTTTCCGTCATACCCGTTCGGGGGTGTTCGCCATGCAGCGACGGAGAGTGGCTGAGTGGGAGAAACCTCACGCGCCCAATTGAATGATGATAGCATCAGGTCGCGGCTGTGCTCGGTAAGAGCGTGGTCATGCTCAGCGAACAGCCCGAGCTTGATAAATATCATCAGGTTTCCCGGTTCATTGTAGAGGTCCCACAGAAGAACCCGCTGATCCGCTCTGAAGGAATCGATGATGCCGATGAGGTATTCTCGGAAAGCAGGCCATCGATCCCGGTTCATGACAGCTTTCCGGCCAGGACTGCCAACGGCGCGACTGTTGTGAATGCTGCGTACTGGGTCAGGTTGCGCGCCGTAAACCGGATCATTTCCACCAAATTCGCAATCGTCGAAAAGAACTGGAACAGTCGAGAGCCCAACTGAGGATGCTGTTTGGAGAAACCAATCAAAACGTTCTGTCAGGCCGTCCGGGTCTTTCTCCCAGACAAGAAAATGGAGATTGGTCCGAACCGCATTGAACCCGGCTTCTGCAGCCCAGGTAAGTTCGCGTTTGATTGTTTCACGATCAAAGGTGTCTTCAATCCACATTTCGAGGAAGTTGACCGCGGTCGAAGGCAGGAAGTTGAATCCACACACCCACTCACGCGCGGCCCACCAGTCGTTTGCTTCTTGCGCAGTCCACCTTTGGCCATTCACGCGAGACATCACGTTGCACCCTGTTAAATAGAAACAAAGGAATGCCGGTCCGGATGGAGGATTCCGGACCGGCAGGCGGATTTAGCGGTCCAGTAGGTCCTGTACCTCCGCCTCTGCGTCCGCGAGTGCTGTGTCTACATCCTTGCCGGTGAGCCAGATTGCCTGCAGCTCACGGTTCAAGACGTCCTGGATCGCACCATATCGTTCGCTCGGCGGCGTATCCTTGGCGATATCTGCCGTGCCAGCATACTCAGCACGATGGGGCAGGTTTTTGTAATCATCGCTGTTCAGAACAGAGTTGCGAACCGCCATATGCCCAGTGCGCGCCCAATCGATGTTGTGATCATTGATAAAGGCAAGCACCTTCAAGGCCGCTTGATATTTTTCAGGCTCATTGGCTTTCAGGGAAGCCGGAATTGCCCACATGTGGCTATCAGCCCAAGTAGCGCCTTCGCTGAAAAGCGTTGGAAAGTCTGCTACATAGTAGTTGTTCAGTGCCACCTCAGACTTAGCGGCTTCAGCCGCGTAGAAGTCGACGACCCATGTACCGTTCACGAGAATTGCGGCTTCGCCGTTCAGGAACGCTTGTTGGCTGTCTGCATAGTTGAGCTTCGGATTAGCAAGCTCGACATCGAACAGCTGCGTGATCGCAGTAACGGCATTCTTTGCCTCAGCATTGTTGATGGTGGCGGTGCCGTCGTCAGTGAAAATGTTGGCACCCTGCTGCCACATCAGAGCTAGCGTTAGCCGGACACCGATTGGAAACTGAGCGAAGTCGGCTGCAAGATAATCCTGACCGGTTGCCTCTTTGACTTTTTTTGCATGCTCAAGCAATTCTTGCGGAGATGAGGGCAGAATTGGATTTCCGTCGGCAACGAGGCCTGCCGCCTGCATCAAGTCCATATTGACGTGCCAAAGATTGGCGTGGAAATCCATTGGAACACCGTACACGCCGCCCTTAAAGCTCACGGCGTCCAGAGCGGCTGGAGCCCAATCGCCCGTGTCAATGCCTGCTGCAGAAAGGTCGTCAGACAAATTTGCAACAGCTCCAAGTCCGGCGAACTCGGGAATGCGGTGACGATGCATGACATGAACATCAGGCGGAGTGCCACCGGCATAGGCGGCTTTGATCTGGTCGTAATAATTGCCCCAGTCGGTCGGAAGCGTATTGATTGTCACGCTATCGATCTGTTCGGAAGCTGCATTGATTATGGATTGGATAATGCAGGCTTCGCCCACACTCGCCTTCGTATCACTACCAGCATCCTCGCACGCACCGAAGAAACGTCCGAGGGACACTTCCTGCGCTGCTACGGGGAATGCGATGCTCGCGGCCAGTGCCGCACAGATGATCATTCGTTTCATGGAGTCCTCCCATGTGTTGCGGATTGGGGCATTTGTTCCCCGTGGATCATCCCTTTGTTCCGCCAACGGTCATTGCCTGCACGACGTACCGCTGGAAGATCAGGAATAGGATTACAACCGGAAGCGAGGCGATAACGCCTGAGGCCATCACCCGGCCAAGTCCTTCCGATTGTGCGAAATTGGATTGAATCGATGCCAGGCCGAGAGTGATCGTGAAGTACTCGCGCTTTTGAGCTGAGACGAGTGGCCAGAGATAATCATTCCAGGCATAGAGGAAGGTGAGAATGGCCAGTGTCATCATTGCCGGGCGTGCCAGAGGCAGCATAACAAACCAGAATATTTGCAGCCATCCGACACCGTCCAGCCGCGCAGCTTCCTCAATATCCTTCGGAATAGCCTTGAAGAATTGATACATCAGGAACACGCCGATCGGCACAGCTACTCGCGGCAAGATCAGAGCGTGGTAGCTGTTGTGCCAACCAAAGTCCGCGAACATCGTGTAAAGCGGGATAAACACGGCTTGCTCTGGAACCATCAGACCGATGAGGCAAACAATAGTGACGAGCGTTTTGGAGGGAAATTCCAACCGTGCCAGTGCATAACCTGCAGTAGTGGAAACAAGCAGCACGCCCAGTGTCATGCCGACGGCGACAAGGACCGAATTCAGAAACCACAATGGCGTGTGCCCGAAGGAGAAGAGGTCGGCGTAGTTTTGCGCGGTAAATGGATACGGAATCAGTCCGAGGGCCGTCGTCGATGTTGTACGGGCCAAAACTTCGTTGGGCTGGAAGGAGAGCGAAACCATCCAAATGGTCGGAACCAGCCAAATAAAGGCGGGAATTGAGATGGCAAGGATGAGCCAGTAGTAACTGCGGTTCAACATTAGTCGTCCTCCCGGCCCAGTACGAATTGAAGGATGGAAAAAGCACCCATGATCAGGAACAGGAACACCGCCATCGCAGATGCGCGACCAAGCTCGCTGTCGCGGAATCCCGTTTGATAAATGTACCGCACCAACACTTGAGTCGTGTCATTCGGTCCACCGTTCGTCATGAGGTGCGATTGGCCGAAAACCTGAAAGTGCAGAATGATTTGAAGCACAATCACGAGGGTGATCGTGCGCTTCAGATTCGGCAATGTAATGAACCAGAAAGCCTTCGTGCCTGTTGCATTATCGAGCGCACCTGCCTCGTACAGATCACGACTAATGTCCTGCAGTCCCGCAAGAAAAAGAATCATGGCGATACCAAGCGACCACCAGATCGTAGTTATGACAATCGCGGCCATGGCAAACCGTTCATCCGTCAACCAGACAATTGGCGAGCCGCCAAAGAGTTCGGTGACGTTTGCTATTAGCCCCTGTCTGGGTGAGAACATGATCTGCCAGATCAAGGTCACCACGGTCACCGAGAGGACTTGGCTCAGGAAGAATAGTGTTCGCAGAACCCCCATAGCTCGCGTTTCGCGATTGAGCGCCGCGGCAAGGACAAGCGCAGTAACTGTGACGCCTGGAACAGCCAGCCCAACAAATAGCAGAGTGTTACCGACAGTTGGCCAGAAGCGGCGATCATACCAGCGCCCTCCTTCGCCAGGATGAAATCCGGGAAGTAGGATTAGCAAGACTGAGCCGATGCCAATCGCAATAGCAGTCGCGCGGCTAAGCCGTCGTGTCCGATAAAGATACACCGACAACGCTACACCGATAAGCCCCAACACTTGCATGATAGGATTGGCGAAGATGGACCAACCGATGTTCTTGCCCCACATTACCTTTCGATAATTCTCGAAGCCGATGAATTCCTTTGCGTCGGGGTTGAACGCGACTGCGAGTAGGTTCCAATCGTGCAGACTGATCCAGAAACCACGGAAAAACGGATAAACGAGAAAAAGTGCGTAAGTCGCGAGGAACGGAGTCAGCAAAATCAGCGCTGCCTGGTTTTGGCTAAGCAACCGCTTCGGAGCGGCTAATTTTTGATTCATCTTTTCCTCCCAGCATGCCTTTTCGGCTTGCGCTAATATTATTAGCAATATTTATTAGTGAAATGCAAGAGGATTTTTGAATGGCCATGAACAGCCCCGAAAAGCCATCGAGGATTTCGATGAAAGACGTCGCGATCGAAGCGGGTGTCAGTCAATCCACCGTGTCGTTCGTCATGAACGGACGCGATGACATGCGCATCACGGACGAGACCCGAGGTCGGGTGCTCCGGGCTGCAAGGCAATTAGGCTATTCGCCACGCGCTGCAGGTCGTCCTCCCAAGGATGCTGGTAACGGTGTCATTGGCATGATGTTCGATGAGGTTGCGACAAGCCCCTTCGCCATGATCACCTTTGAAGGTGCACAGGAAGAAGCTTGGTCAAACGATGTTTTGCTGGAAGTCGCCATGACCGGAGGTGATAAAGAATACGAGGCGGCACTCATTCGAAAATGGTCAGCCGCGCGCGTGCTCGGGGTTATGTACGCTTCGATTCTTACACGTGCTGCGGAGCCTCCAGATGCCCTTTCGATGCATCGGGCTGTTCTCGTCAATTGTTACGACAAGGCGGGTCAGTTTCCATCGGTTGTTCCCGCCGAAAGACGCGGCGGCGAAGTCGCAACAAGGGCACTCATTGATGCGGGTCACAATAAAATAGCATTTATCTCGGGTGAATCGTGGATGGAGGCGTCCGAACAGAGGCGAGAAGGATTTGAACGCGCCATGCTTGCCGCCGGAAGAGAAATTGATCCCGGTCTGATGGTTGAAGGCAATTTCCTTCCATCAGGAGGACGATCCGCTACGCTCAAAATTATGGCGGGTGATCAAAAGCCGGATGCAATATTCTGCGCGAACGACCTGACAGCAGTCGGCTGCTACGAAGCGCTTAAGGAACTCGGCCTCATCCCTGGTAAAGACGTCGCGGTGATGGGATATGATGATCAGGAAATCGCCCAACACCTCACGCCTTCGTTGTCGACTGTATTGCTACCTCATCGTGAGATGGGGCAGTGGGCCGTGAATGAAATCCTTTCCCTCAACGATCTGACAATTGAACAAACCAGACTCGAATGCCCACTGATCCGCCGTCAGTCACATATGCTTCAGTGAAATTTGGCGACTGGGTACGGTAAGCGGATTACGCATTCTATGCCACGTAGTGCATGCAATGTCAGTTTCGCCCATTTGGTGCCCAAAAACCGCCAGTCCGGATACGGCCCCATTCCGGTCATTTGATCAACCCGCAGCGAAAGTCTGTTCTCCCCCTATTTCGCCGTTTAACGGGATCCAAGCGAGGTTCAGTTGGATTTCCGCCTTATCTGCGTATTTCGACTGGACTTCGTGCGCAAAGGAAGCGTGTGTGGTCATGCGAAGTTGAACTGACCACACATGGAGTTGTTGGATGGCGGAAGTTGATGAGATCGCGCAACTGATCAGGAAGGTTCGATTTCGGCTGGGGCAAGCCCATCATATCGCCAAGGCTGCTGAGACTTGCGCTGCTGAAGGATGTCAGGAGCGGTCGATGCGGTTGTTGGAAGAGGTTGAGACATTGACCAGGGATGCCGGTCATTTGGTTCAGGCTGCGATTATCACGACATATCCCGATATGAATGCACCGGAGCATGTGGAGATGCCGTAATAGAGCACCTTCGTTTCTGAGAAACCATGCTCGGCTTTGATGCCGGGCTTGTGGCGGTGGCAGCATTGGATTTGACCCATGTTGCGGCAACCAGTGAGGAAACGACATGCAATCTCAAACAACAGGACTATCTGCCAATAAGGGCGCTGCTCGCAATCCGAGCGATCAACCCGCATCCCGCAATGTGACGATGAGTGCCACTGCAACGAAGCAGCAGGTGACCAGACAGGATCAGCTGGCAGCAATGCTGTTTCGCAGGAAGGGTGCATCGATCGCCCAGATCATCAAGGCGTTTGGTTGGCAACCACATTCCGCGAGGGCCGCCATTAGTGGATTGAGGAAGCGCGGTATCCCGGTTGAAAGTTCGGTGGAGAACGGTAAGCGGATTTATAAGGCCACAGATCCGAAAGCGGCGACATGAAGCAAGGAGAGTTTGATCTACTGCTTGCGGAAATCGAGCATATGTCACTCGCCCAACTGCGAACTGTCTGGTCAGACCACCTCGGTACGGTCGCGCCAACTAACAGTGCACCTTTGTTGCGGCTGGGGTTGGCCTTTGAGCTGCAGGCAAAGCGGTTCGGTGGATTGTCGAAATCCACCGAGCGTCGCCTGCGTCGACTGGCGGAAGGCGAGGTTGATCGTCCACGGGCCGGTATGCGATTTGTCCGGGAATGGAGCGGCAAGGTTCATGTCGTGACGATTGGAGACAATGGTGCGGTCCACTGGAACGACAAGGATTGGAAGAGCCTAAGTGCAGTGGCTCGTGCCATTACCGGTACGCGATGGTCGGGCCCTGCTTTCTTCGGACTGAAAAAGAAGAGATCGGCAGCATGACCAAGATCCGCTGCGCCATCTATACCCGCAAATCAAGCGAAGAAGGGCTTGAGCAGGACTTCAACTCGCTTGATGCGCAATACGAGGCTTGTGTGGCTTACGTGACCAGCCAGGCCAGCGAAGGTTGGTCACTTCTGCCGGAACGCTATGATGATGGCGGTCTGTCTGGTGGATCCATGGACCGCCCGGCATTGCAAAGGCTGTTGGTTGATATCGCATCAGGAACGATCGACATTGTTGTCGTCTACAAGGTCGACCGGTTGACACGATCACTGTTTGATTTTGCCAAGCTCGTTGAGTCCTTCGACAAGTCGGACGTCAGCTTCGTGTCGATCACTCAGTCCTTCAACACAACCACATCGATGGGACGGCTGACGCTCAACATGCTGCTATCCTTTGCCCAGTTCGAGCGCGAAGTGACAGCAGAGCGTATTCGCGACAAGATTGCGGCTTCGAAGGCCAAAGGCATGTGGATGGGCGGACCATTACCGCTCGGTTACAGACCCAATGGCAGAAGCCTGACAATTGTTGAGGATCATGCAGCAATCATTCGCGATATTTATGAGCGGTATATATCGATCGGCAATGTGCGGCTTCTGGTAAAGGCATTGGCTGATGAAGGTATAAGCGTACCAAAGCGAACATCATCTACGGGTAGGGCATATGGGGGAGGCGCCTTCACCCGTGGCCAAATCTACAAAATCCTCAATAATTCGATCTATGTCGGACGCATACCACACCGTGATCAATCCTATCCCGGTTTGCACGAGCCGATCATCGCATCGGACTTATGGAAGGCTGCGCAAGCAAAACTGTCTGACAGCACACAAAGAACCAGAATACGAAGCTCTGCCAGACACAAAAGTCCGCTCGCCGGAAAACTGTTTGACCGTGATGGCAATCCACTGATCGCCACCCATGCGACCAAGAACAACATTCGTTATAGCTACTATGTTAGCCGCAACCTTCATCACGGAGGCAACGCAGCGAAACATCCAGGACAGCGCATACCGGCAAATGAAATCGAGGGTCTGGTCGCAAGAGAACTTGATGCAATACTCGCTAACCCACTCGCACTCATCGGTGAACTGGGAGGCGAGCTCAATGCATCGGATGCTTCGGCAATCGTAGCAAAGGCCAGTAAACTCAATAGCAGGCTACGTTCCGAACAGGAGCAAGACCGAAGCAGCTTGCTCGAAGAAATGATTGAGCGAATTGATATTGGCAGGGAAGCGATCACTGTCCGTTTTGATCATCAAGCCATTTGCAGAAATCTCGATATTGCCACTCCAGCTGAGGAACCCGATGTCAAAACCGTCGAACGGAAGATCGATGTCAAACTAAAACGATCAGGCATCGCTCTACGGTTGGTCGAGCAGACAGGAAGACCAGCAAACCGCAGGATCGACGTCGCTCTCATTCGAGCTATCGTTCGCGGGCGTGATTGGTGGCAGCAGCTGAAGGACAATCCAAATATGTCTGTTCCGACGCTGGCTGATAATGAAGGCGTCACCATCTCCTACATCACACGCCTTGTCCGCCTGGCTTTCCTTTCACCGGCCGCTATCCAACACATTATCGATGGCAAGACGCCCGCGCATCTCTCGCTTGTAGACCTGCAAAAGGCCGATGGAATTCCATCCGCCTGGAAAGATCAGGCCAGTTTCTTCGGCATCTATCCATAAACTCCCGAAAACTCGACTGCCAAATCTGCTAACAGAGAAACCTGTCCGAAACCTTCGCGGAGAGCCCAAATTAACGCTTTCCGCAGTCAAGTTCCATGCCAGCAAAGCCGCAGAACTGCGGGATACTGTGCCGAAAACCGCTCAAACACCCAAAAACAAAGACTAAATGGCGGTGAGAGAGGGATTCGAACCCTCGATAGAGTTTCCCCTATACACGCGTTCCAGGCGTGCGCCTTCAACCACTCGGCCACCTCACCTCGCCAACGGCGCTGATCTAGTCGATTGACGGGCGATTGCCAAGGGGAAAGGCGCCATCGGACCTGCTTTGATACAAACCTACGAAATCACGCGATTGCGAACAGCAGTGATTGCACTCCCCGTCGCAAGGCCATATCTGTTGGCCAGCGCACCCGGCAGAAAGATATGTGAGGTTGAAATGATCCGCTTCCTGTTTCGATTGCTGGCCATGATCAGCCTCGGCATCGCCGTCATCATGGCAGTACTCGATGGCGCCCGTTCGGTTGCCGCATCTGCGATTACGCTGAAGCCACTCGGAATCAGCTGGTTCGAAACCTCACCGGACACGCTCAATCTGGCCCAGGCGATCATACAGCGTTATCTGCTTCCAATCATCTGGGATCCGTTCATGATATGGCTGCTCAACCAACCAGGATTTGCGGTGATGGGCGTATTATCACTGCTGCTCTATATCGTCGGATACAAGCGTAAACCGCGCGGCCGTATCGAAGTGCCAACATAACGAATCCAGAGGCTATCCAATGTTCTTTCTCTCCGACATGCTGAACAAGAAGCTGAAAATGCCGGCGCCTGATGATGCCCTTCCCGGCCGTACTGAAGAAATGGCAACGGCGAAAAAACACTTCGTTTCCAAACGCGACTTGAAAGGGCCATGGCCGGATGGCATGGAAGTGGCCTATTTCGGCATGGGTTGTTTTTGGGGCGCCGAACGCCTGTTCTGGCAAGCCGAAGGCGTTTGGGTGACCGCGGTCGGTTATGCCGGCGGAACCACACCCAACCCGACCTATCAGGAAACCTGCACCGGTCTGACGGGTCACGCCGAGATCGTCCTGGTCGTGTTTGAACCCGCGGCTGTAAGTTATGAAGAGCTTTTGACAATCTTCTGGGAGAACCATGACCCGACACAGGGTATGCGCCAGGGTAACGATGTCGGGACGACCTACCGCTCGGCCATTTATGCGACCAGTGCGGAGCAGCTTGCGGCAGCGGAGGCGTCCCGCAAGGCCTATGGCAAGGCGCTGGGAAAGGCCGGTTTGAACAAGATCACGACCGAAATCCGTATGGCGCCCGTATTCTACTATGCGGAGACGGATCACCAGCAATATCTGGCAAGGAATCCCGGCGGATATTGCGGGCTGCAGGGCACCGGCGTGAGCTGCGTGGCGTCTTAATCTGCATGCATTCCGCGCGCTCGTCATCGAAGCGTTTTTAACCGGTTGTTCAAATTTTTCGTGAAATCGCGAATTTTCCGTGCAAGACTATGCCGCAGTGGAGGAAACCCCTTCGCAAAACCCGTATTTTCCGGTTTCCGGGGCGGGCCAACAACAAGATCAACGACAGGGTTGTAATCTCATGAAGCGTATTTTTCTCGGCCTAATGGCCGCTACTGCAATGGCTGCTCAGGCATTTGCCGCGGATATCAAGCCAGCGATCATTTACGATCTCGGCGGTAAGTTCGATAAATCGTTCAACGAAGCCGCCTATGGCGGTGCGGAAAAATTCAAGGCCGAATCGGGCATCGAATATCGCGAGTTCGAGATTCAGAACGATTCACAGCGTGAGCAGGCACTTCGCCGTTTTGCCAAGGACGGCAATAATCCGATCGTGATGGCCGGTTTTTCGTGGGCCGCCGCATTGGAGAAGGTGGCTACTGAATATCCGGACACCGACTTTGCCATTATCGACATGGTGGTTGACGCGCCAAACGTCCGCTCGGTTGTCTACAATGAGCATGAAGGCTCCTATCTCGTCGGCATCATGGCAGCCATGGCATCCGATTCGAAAAAGGTCGGCTTTATTGGCGGCATGGACATTCCGCTGATCCGCAAATTCGGCTGCGGATATGTTGGCGGCGCGAAAGCAGCTGGTGCAACCGACGTACTGCAGAACATGACCGGCGACACACCGGCGGCCTGGAATGACCCGACCAAGGGTGGCGAAATCGCCAAATCGCAGATCGAACAGGGCGCCGACGTGATCTACGCGGCAGCCGGCGGAACCGGCATTGGTGTTCTTCAGGCAGCTGCCGACGCCGGCAAGCTCGGCATTGGCGTCGACTCAAACCAAAATGGCCTGCAGCCCGGCAAGGTGCTGACTTCGATGCTGAAGCGCGTCGACGTTGCCGTATTCAACGCGTTCAACGATGCGAAGAACGATTCCTTCTCCTACGGCTTCAACGTTTTGGGCCTGAAGGAAGGTGGCGTCGATTACGCCATGGATGACAACAACAAACCGCTGGTCGACCAAGCAATGGTTGACGCCGTTGAAAAAGCCAAGGCGGATATCATCTCCGGTGCGGTCAGCGTTCACGACTACATGTCGGACAACAACTGCCCGTACTGATCTGCTGACAGTACTGCTCGACAAAGATCGCCGGTGGAGACGCCGGCGGTTTTTTTGTGCAAGTATCGGGTGGCTTCCTGGCGGAAATCGGCAATAATCGCTCCCATGGAATCGCTTCGCTACAGTTTTCATAAAAGCCCCGTCGGGCCATTGTTGTTGGCGGGAACGGGTGCCACGCTCGACTATATCTCTTTCCCATCCGGCCGCACGACGATTAAACCGCGGTCGGACTGGCAACGCGATGACGCGTTCTTTCCTGAAACACGACGTCAGCTCGATGCTTATTTCGCCGGCGATCTGACCGAATTTGATCTGCCGATCAGGCTCAACGGGAGCGCGTTCCAAAACGCGGTGTGGCAAGCACTCTACGATATCCCGTACGGCGAGACCGTCTCCTACGGCGAGATTGCGCGACGCATCGGTGAAGATATTGCAGCCAGTCGCGCTGTCGGCATCGCCAATGGTCAAAATCCGTTGCCGATCGTTGTTCCGTGTCACCGGGTGATCGGTGCGGACGGGTCGCTTACCGGATTTGGCGGCGGATTGCCGACAAAGCAGTTTCTGCTCGATCTGGAGGCGCGTGTGCGGCCCATGCCGGGCCAGCAGCTGCGGCTGTTTGCATAAGTGATGGCAAACGTCACCGGCATAGGCGGTTTGTTCTTTCGTGCAAATGATCCCGAAGCGCTTGCCACCTGGTATGAGGAACATCTCGGAATCTATCCGGTGAGCAAAGGCCCATGGTTCCAAGAGGCCGGGCCGACGGTGTTTTCCCCCTTTGCCGAGGATAGCGACTATTTCGCCGCCGACAAACGCTGGATGCTCAATCTGCGTGTCGATGATATCGATGGCATGATTGCCGCCCTTGAAGACAATGGCATTGCGGTCGAAACACGTGCCGAGTGGGATGGCGAGTATGGCCGTTTCGCCCGCATTCACGACCCGGAAGGCAATCCGATCGAGTTATGGCAACCGCCCGGTGACGGCGCTCAATAGTGCGGCGGCTTGGTTACCGGCACGTCCGGTGCCGCCTGTTCTTCCATTCTACCAAATCGCTCGTCCAGCAATTCCAGCTTTCGCCGAAGACGTTCGATTTCCAATTCTTGCCGCGTGATAACGTCCGATAAGTCCTCAATCATCCGCTCGTGCTCGGCAAGATGCATCTCGAGATTTTCAATACGGTCTTTCATGGCGAATCCCATGTTGCAGGACAGAGAAAAATTGTCGAGACTGCTTGTACTGAGCGCAGCCAACTTGGCACACCGGGAGGGGCGTGCTAAAAATTTTACCAATTGATAAAAAAGGCGTGCAAGCGTTATGGGAGAGACGGGCGGACAGTCGGCCATCAGGCTGACAGGGATCAACAAGAGCTTTGGCGCAGTTCGCGCCAACCGCGACATCGATCTGGATGTCGAACGCGGAACGATCCACGGTATCATCGGCGAGAACGGGGCAGGTAAATCGACCTTGATGTCGATCCTGTACGGCTTCTACCAGGCTGATTCAGGCGAAATTGCCATCGGCGGACAGCCAACAGTGATCCACACACCGAATCAGGCGATCGCTGCCGGCATCGGCATGGTGCATCAGCATTTCATGCTGGTGGACAATTTTACCGTTTTGGAAAATGTCATCCTCGGCGCAGAGGGCGCGGCCTTGCTTTCAGGCGGTATCGCCAATGCACGCTCCGAGCTGGAGCGGCTGGAAAATGAATACGGGCTGGAGGTCGATCCCGACGCCTTGATCGAAAACCTGCCGGTCGGGCTTCAGCAGCGGGTCGAGATATTGAAAGCGCTCTATCGCGGCGCCGATATCCTCATTCTCGACGAGCCGACAGGTGTGCTGACACCGGCTGAGGCCGACCACCTGTTCCGGATTCTCAAACAATTGAAGGAACAGGGTAAAACGGTCGTGCTGATCACGCACAAATTGCGTGAAATCATGGCCGTTACCGACAATGTGTCGGTCATGCGACAAGGGACGATGGTGGCGACGCGCAAAACCGCCGAAACCACGGTGGAAGAGCTTGCCGAACTGATGGTCGGCCGAAGGGTACTGCTTCGCGTCGACAAAGGTGAGGCCCATCCGGCCGATGTCGAGCTCAAGGTCGAAGGTCTGACGGTCAGGGACAGCCGCGGTGTGACCATGGTCGATAATGTTTCTTTCGAAGTCCGGGCCGGCGAGATCGTCGGCATTGCGGGGGTGGCGGGAAACGGACAGTCGCAGCTTATCGAGGCGATCAGCGGTATCCGACGGGCTGAAAGCGGCACCGTGATGCTCGGCGGACAGCCAATCGGCGTTACCGGAGACGCCGATCCGGCAGAATTGCGGGGCCGGGGCATGGCCCATGTGCCGGAGGACCGCCATCACATGGGACTGGTGCTGCAATTTGAAGAAAACGAGAACTCGATCCTCGGTTACCATGGCGATGAAGCCTACAATTCAGGCCTGTTTCAAAACATTGACGGGATAAGGGCCGATGCGCTTGCCAAGATGGAGAAATACGATATCCGACCGGTGGATTGCCGGTTGAGAACGGCCAATTTCTCCGGCGGCAACCAGCAGAAGATCGTGCTGGCGCGTGAGATGGAACAGGATCCTTCCGTGCTGATCGTCGCCCAGCCCACACGTGGTGTCGATGTCGGCGCCATCGAATTCATCCACCGCCGGATCATCGAAATGCGCGATGCCGGCAAGGCTGTGCTGCTGGTCTCTGTCGAACTTGACGAAATCCGTGGACTTGCCGACCGCATCCTGGTCATGTTCGCCGGTCGCATAGTCGGTGAACGCGGTCCGGAAGCGACCGAGGGCGAGCTCGGCCTGCTCATGGCCGGTGTCGAAGGCGAGGAGGCAGCATAATGGCGGTTCCCTACGCAAAACTGCCGGGCTGGGTTGACTACGGGCTGATCCCGCTGATCAACCTGATCGTCGCCTTCGTGGTCGCCGGCCTGGTGGTGCTGCTCGTCGGTGAAAGCCCGATACGGGCCGCAACCCTGCTTGTCCAAGGCGCCTTCGGTTCGGGCGAAGGCATCGGTTACACGCTGTTTTATGCGACCAATTTCATCTTTACCGGCCTTGCGGTGGCGGTGGCGTTTCACTGCGGTCTGTTCAACATCGGCGGCGAAGGTCAAGCCTATATTGCCGGCCTCGGCGTGGCGATCCCATGCCTGGCGCTCGACGGCGTTTTTCCGTGGTATCTGACATTTCTGGTAGCCATCGGCGGCTCGGCGCTCATGGGCGCATTGTGGGCGCTCATCCCGGCATACCTTCAAGCCAAGCGCGGCAGCCACATCGTGATCACGACGATCATGTTCAACTTTATTGCCGCAAGCGTAATGGTCTATCTGCTGGTCGGGATGCTGAAACCTGCCGGATCGATGGCGCCGCAGACCCGGACTTTCCTGGAGGGTGGGCACCTGCCCAAGCTCGACTGGTTGCTGGAACTGTTTGGTGCGACCATCCGGTCGACACCGCTCAACCTATCTTTCCTGCTGGCGCTGCTGATGGCGGCCTGTGTGTGGGCGCTGATCTGGCGGACCAAGCTCGGCTACGAGATCCGCACAATGGGTTTCAGCCCGACGGCGGCGCGTTATGCGGGCATCAACGAGGCTAAGATCATCATCATTACGATGATGGTATCGGGGGCTCTGGCCGGCATGATGGCACTCAATCCGATAATGGGCGACCAGCATCGCCTGCAGTTGGATTACGTGACCGGCGCCGGATTTGTCGGCATTGCCGTGGCGTTGATGGGCCGCTCGCATCCGGCCGGCATTATCCCGGCGGCGATATTGTTCGGCACACTCTATCAGGGTGGTGCCGAAATTGCCTTCGAAATGCCGAATATCAGCCGCGACATGATCGTTATCATTCAGGGGCTTGTCATTCTATTCGCCGGGGCGCTGGAGCACATGTTCCGACCGGCGGTCCAGACGGCATTCGCCAGCCTCAGGCCAAAGTCTGTCGCACTTGAAGCAGAAAAAACGGGGGGCTGATCGATGGAATTCTTCAGCCTCATATTCGGGCTCAATGTTTTTGACTCAATGCTGCGCGTTTCCGCTCCGTTGCTTCTCGCCTGCCTTGCCGGCCTTTATTCGGAACGGTCCGGCGTTTTCGACATCGGACTTGAAGGCAAGATGCTGGCCGGTGCCTTTGCCGGCGCATCGGCGGCCTACGTCTCCGGTTCGGCCTGGGTCGGTTTGCTTGCCGCAATCGCTGCGTCGGTGTTTCTGGCTCTGGTGCACGGATTTGCTTCGATCACGCATCGCGGCAACCAAATCGTGTCCGGTGTGGCGATCAACTTCATCGCCGCCGGTTCAGCCGTGATCTTAGGCCAGGCATGGTTCCGGCAGGGTGGGCGAACGCCTTCGCTGTCGGCCGAAGGCAGCCGGTTCACCTCCATCGACCTGCCCGGTGCTGCGGCGCTGGCTGATGTACCCGTGATCGGCCAGATCTATTCCGGCCTGATTTCAGGCCATTCGATACTGGTCTATTTCGCCTTTGCCATGGTGCCGATCACCTGGTGGGTGCTGTTCCGCACACGGTTCGGACTTCGGCTCAGGGCGGTGGGCGAAAACCCGGCCGCGGTCGACACCGCCGGCATTTCGGTGACCTGGCTCAGATACCGTGCGGTGATCTGTTGCGGAGCGCTGTGCGGCTTTGCCGGCGCCTATCTGGCGGTGGCGCAGAATGCCGGCTTCGTCAAGGACATGACAGCCGGACGGGGTTTTATCGCGCTTGCCGCGTTGATCTTCGCCAAGTGGAAACCGGTCAATGCAATGTTCGCCTGCCTGCTGTTCGGCTACCTCGATGCTGTTGCCATCGTGCTTCAGGGCAAAGCCATTCCGGGTATCGGCACGGTGCCGGTGCAGGTGTTTCAGGCCCTGCCCTATGTGCTGACCGTGATCCTGCTTGCCGGCTTCATCGGCAAGGCCATTCCACCGAAAGCCGGTGGTGTGCCATACGTCAAGGAACGGTAAAATTTGTCAGACGATCTCTACAAGGCCGCCTGCGCGGCCATGGCAAAATCGCATTCGCCCTACTCGGCTTTTCCTGTCGGTGCGGCTCTGCGGACGAGTGACGGGCGCGTTTTCTCCGGCTGCAATATCGAAAATGCTTCCTACCCTGAAGGTTGGTGTGCCGAGACAACTGCCCTGTCGCATCTGGTGATGGCGGGCGGCGGCGAGATATCAGAAATACTCGTTGTCGCCGAAAAGATGCCGATGGTGACGCCCTGCGGTGGCTGCCGCCAACGGCTGGCGGAATTCACCGGACCGGACACGCCGTTGCATTTGTGCGATAATAAGGGAATTGTGGAGACGACCACACTTGGCGCGCTATTGCCGCGTGGATTTGACGGGGATGCGTTGAAATGACAACCGCTCTCCGACATTGCTTGCCCGCCGGTCTGCGCCTGTCTCCGCAATCATGCTTTCGCGTATCTGGAGTCACGGCATGAACGCCAAAACCGATCACGACACGCTCACTTCCAACGTTGCCGCCACCGGTTCCGACCTCGTCGCCCTGCATCAGGACCGGCCGCGCAATGACGGTACCGCGTTGACCATGGAATGGTTTGATCACGTGTCGGTCAACCTGTCTGCAGCCGAGCGGCGAGCAGCCACACTCACAACTCGGCGTACCGTCAAAAAGAAGTGGCAGGCAGCCTGGCTTGTCCGGGCGATCGAGTGCATGGACCTGACTACACTTGTCGGCGACGATACCGAAGACCGGGTGCGCCGGCTTTGTACCAAGGCGCGCAATCCGCTGCGGGCCGACATTGTCGAAGCGCTCGGCCTGTCAGGTTACAAGCTTACGACCGGCGCCATCTGCGTCTATCCGGTGATGGTGGCGACTGCGGTGAAAGCCCTTGACGGTTCGGGGATCCCCGTTGCATCGGTGGCGACCGGCTTTCCCGCCGGACTGACACCGCTGCCGCAGCGACTTGCCGAAATCCGCTATGCGGTCGATCAGGGTGCAGCCGAAATCGACATCGTCATCAACCGTGCTCAGGTCCTGCGTGGCGACTGGGCGGCGCTTTACGGCGAGTTGCGCCAGATGCGTGAGGCCTGCGGCGAGGCGCATATGAAGGCGATCCTGGCGACCGGTGAACTGAAGACGCTGACCAATGTTTACAAGGCTTCAATGGTCGCGCTGATGGCCGGTTCGGATTTCATCAAGACATCGACGGGTCTGGAAGGCGTCAACGCCACTCTGCCGGTGAGCCTGGTGATGGTTCGCGCGGTTCGCGACTATCTGGAATTGTCGGGATATGTTGCCGGCTTCAAACCGGCAGGAGGCATCCGCACGGCGAAAGACGCGATGGCCTGGCTGTTCCTGATGAAGGAAGAACTCGGCGACGACTGGGTCAGGCCAGACCTGTTCCGTTTCGGCGCCAGCTCGCTGCTTGGCGATATCGAGCGGCAGCTCGAACATTTTGTCACGGGGCGCTACTCCGCCGCAAATCGCCATGGAATGGCTTGAGGTCTGCTGACATGAATGAGATCAAGGACATCCTGAAGACGATGGAATACGGACCTGCACCGGAAGATGACGGTCATGTCCGCGACTGGCTTGCCAATCATAAAGGCCGGTTTGGCCACTTCATCGGCGGCGAGTTTTCCAAACCGGGCAAATCCGGCACGTTCAGCGTGTTCAATCCGGCAAACGGCGAAAAAATCGCCGAAGTGGCCAACGGCACCAAGGCCGATGTCGACAAGGCGGTTTTCGCAGCATCGAAGGCGAAGACCAAATGGCAGGCGCTTTCGGGCAATGAACGCGCCCGCCATCTCTATGCGATCGCCCGTCATGTACAGAAGCACGCGCGTTTCCTATCGGTGCTCGAAACCATCGACAACGGCAAATCGATCCGCGAAACCCGCGACATCGACATTCCACTGGTGGCACGTCACTTTTACCACCATGCCGGCTGGGCCGAATTGAGGGATACGGAATTTCCAGGATACGAAGCTGTTGGTGTCTGCGGCCAGGTCATTCCGTGGAACTTCCCGTTGCTAATGCTGGCATGGAAAATAGCACCGGCGCTAGCGGCGGGCTGCACGATCATATTGAAACCGGCCGAGCATACGCCGCTGACAGCAATCGCCTTTGCGGAAATATGTGCCGAGGCCGGTCTGCCCGCGGGCGTGGTCAACATTGTCAATGGCGACGGCCGGACAGGCGCAGCGATCGCCAGTCATGACGGTGTGGACAAGGTTGCGTTTACCGGTTCGACCGAGGTCGGGCGCATCCTTCGCCGGCAAACCGCCGGCTCGGGCAAGAAACTGTCGTTGGAGCTGGGCGGGAAATCACCATTTATCGTGTTCGACCACGCGGATGTGGATGCTGCGGTCGAGGGCGTTGTCGACGCCATCTGGTTCAACCAGGGCGAGGTCTGCTGCGCCGGATCGAGAGCGCTGGTGCAGGAAGGTGTGGCACCACGCTTCTTTTCCAAACTGAAGGCGCGAATGGAAACGCTGCGCGTCGGCGATCCGCTGGACAAGGCAATCGATATGGGCGCGGTGGTCGCGCCGGTGCAGATCGAAAGCATCACGGCGCGGGTCGAAGCCGGCAAGGCGGAGGGCGCCGAATGCTGGCAACCGAGCTGGGCGGACAAACTGCCGGCAAATGGCTGTTTCTTCCCACCTACCCTGTTTACCGGTGTAACGCCTGCCTCAAGTCTTGCGCAGGAGGAGGTCTTCGGCCCGGTTCTGAGCGCCATGACATTCCGCACGCCGGGTGAAGCGCTGGAGCTTGCCAACAATAGCCGTTACGGGCTGGCGGCTTCGATCTGGTCGCAGGACCTGGACGAGGCCTTCGATGCGGCGCGCAAGGTCAAAGCAGGCATCGTGTGGATCAACTCGACCAACCTGTTCGACGCTGCAGCGGGATTCGGCGGTTACCGCGAGAGCGGTTACGGACGCGAAGGCGGGCGCGAGGGCATGTACGAATACCTCACGCCCGGCTGGCAGAGAAAAGCGAGGATGCTGCCCGCACCTCTGTCAATTGCGAATCCTGCACCAGCATCGGGCAGTACGGCAACGGATTTGGACCGTACCGTCAAGAACTATATCGGCGGCAAGCAGGCGCGGCCGGATTCGGGCTATTCATATCCGGTTTTCGATGCAAAAGGCCGGCATATCACCGAGGTCGGCCAGGGCAATCGCAAAGATATCCGCAACGCCGTTGAAGCGGCGCGCAAGGCCAGCGGCTGGACCGGGATGACCGGGCATGGCCGCGCGCAGGTGCTTTACTTCCTGGCAGAGAATCTGGAACTGCGGTCGGACGAGTTTACCGACCGGCTGATGCAGACAGCCGGCGCCAAGGCCGCGGCCGCGAAACGAGAAGTCGCCGTGTCGATTGCCCGGATCATGCACTATGCCGCCTGGGCCGACAAATATGACGGTGCAGTGCGCGGACCTGCACCGCGCATGCTGTCACTGGCACTGGTCGAGCCCTATGACGTCATCGGTATTTCCTGCCCGGATGAATCACCGTTGCTCGGTTTCGTTTCAACCGCCGTTCCCGCGATAGCCATGGGCAACAGGGTGGTGATCACGCCGGCGCCGACCCAACCGCTATCAGCCTGCGATCTCTACCAGGTGCTGGAGACATCCGATGTGCCCGGCGGTGTCATCAACATCGTCACCGGCGGACGCGACACGTTGGCCGATACCATGGCCAAGCACGATGGCATTGATGCCATTTGGTATTTCGGATCGCAACAGGGCAGTGCCATGGTGGAAGAGCATTCCGCGGGCAATCTCAAACCGGCCTGGGTCAACAATGGCAAGGCGCGAAACTGGTTCGATCCGGTTCAGGGTCAGGGCGAGGAATTCCTGCGCCATGCCACACAGATCAAGACGATCTGGACGCCGTTCGGCGTGTGATGTTGGGCAGCATGCTACCCCAGGAAATCATTCGTAAGAAACGCGACGGCAAAGTGCTCGCGCCAGAGGAAATCAAGGCGTTCATTGCCGGCGTCACGGAGGAAAGCGTCGCCGAAGCGCAGATCGCCGCGCTGGCAATGGCAATCATTTTCAACGGTATGAACAGGGATGAAGCCGTCTCGCTGACGCTGGCAATGCGGGATTCGGGAGACGTGTTGCGGTGGGATGACATGCCGGGCCCGGTGGTCGACAAACACTCGACGGGCGGTGTCGGCGACAACGTCTCACTGATGCTTGCGCCGATTTTGGCGGCTTGCGGTGTCTACGTGCCGATGATCTCCGGGCGCGGTCTTGGTCACACCGGCGGTACGCTCGACAAACTGGAATCGATACCCGGCTACCAAGTGCAGCCTGATAATGAGACCTTTCGTCGTACCGTTCGCGATGCGGGAGCGGCCATTATCGGCCAAACCGCGAACCTGGCGCCGGCCGACAAGCGCATCTATGCGGTGCGAGACGTCACCGCCACCGTAGAATCGATCCCGCTGATTACCGCCTCCATACTGTCGAAGAAGCTTGCCGCCGGATTGCAGGCACTGGTGCTCGACGTCAAGGCTGGAAACGGCGCATTTATGGACAAACCACGGCAAGCTTCGAAACTCGCCCATACGCTGGTCGAGGTTGCCAATGGCGCAGGTTTAGCGACTTCGGCGCTCATTACCGACATGAACCAGCCATTGGCATCGGCGGCGGGAAATGCGGTCGAGATTGCCAACGCCGTCGATTTCCTGACCGGGCGAAAGCGGGATCGGCGGCTGGAATTGGTGACAATGGCGCTTTGTGCCGAATTGCTGCATCTCAGCGGCAGTGCCGGTTCCAATCGTGAGGGTACCGCCATGGCGCTCGATGCGCTCGAGACCGGGCGCGCCGCCGAAGCATTTGGCCGAATGGTTTCCACGCTTGGCGGTCCGGTCGACTTTGTGGATAACTTTACCGGCCATTTGCCCAAAGCGCCGATCATCCGCCCGGTCACGGCGGGCAGATCCGGTTTCGTTTCGTCGGTTGCTACCCGCGAAATCGGCCTGGCAGTGGTTGCACTCGGTGGTGGGAGAACGCGACCCCAGGATCCGGTCGACCATGCGGTTGGTCTGACGGAAATCCTGCCGACCGGTGCAGCCGTACAGGCCGGAGATGCTTTAGCGCTCGTTCATGCACAAAGCGAGGCTGAAATGGAGCGCGCCGCATCGGCGGTCAGGCAGGCGTATTCAGTCACCGAGGAAAAACCGCCATCCAAGCGGCCTGTCACCCGTCGCATTGCATGATCGCACCCGAAACCGGTGTGATTATTGTTCGAGGTAAAGCGTCTGGTTTTCGACGCGAAACTTGTTCAAGCGATTGAGAAAACTCATACCAATCAGTGTGTTGTCGAGCGCGCGGTCTTCCAGAACCATTGCGTCGACATCCTTGAGGTAAATTCGCCCTATCTGCATGGTGGCGATCTTTGCGGCTGCCGCCCTGGCCGTACCGTTCGCCGTGTTGACCTTGTACTTGAAATCGGACGGCATCAGTTTCAGGCCGATGCGCCGCGCCGTTGTTCTATTGATCGCGACAAGTGTCGCTCCGGTGTCGACAAGCGAGTTTATCTCGCGCCCGTTGAGCTTGAACCTGCCACTGAAGTGGCCCATTGCATCCATCGGCATTTTAACGCGTCGGCCGACAAGATTTTTGATTACGACGGGCTTAGGCTTCTTCAGCTTTTTATGGCTTGCGGGAGCGATGACTTCGGTCGCCTTTTTGCCTGAGTTCGCGTTCTTCAGATTTTCAATCAGCTGCGGATTGGATTCCAGAATCGCCGGAACCGATGCCGAAATGGCCACGATGGCCGCAACCAGGATGAAATTGCGCATTGCTTCAGAACCTTCGGATCGAAACCCCTGTATCGCGTCATCATGGCGTCAGCCGGTGATTTTCCTGTTAAGGACCACACATTGGCCAGCGTGTTCGCAAACAAGGGTTGGCGAACTGGAAACACAAAACAGACAATTTTATCGATCCCGGTGAATCCGCTATTTGGTGCCGTACATCCGGTCGCCTGCATCGCCCAGGCCTGGCACGATATAGCCTTTGTCGTTCAGATGGCTGTCGATCGCTGCGGTAAATATCGGGACATCCGGATGGGCCGCATTGAACCGTTCAATACCCTCGGGAGCCGCCAGCAGACACACGAAACGCAGATTTGAGGCACCTCTGCCCTTGAGCTTTTCAACCGCGGCAATGGCCGAGTTCGCGGTGGCCAGCATGGGATCAACAACAATCACCAAGCGGTTCCCCAAATCCCCGGGTGCCTTGAAATAGTACTCGATGGCTTCGAGTGTCTCATGATCGCGATAGAGCCCGACATGGGCGACACGGGCAGCAGGCACCAGATCCAGCATGCCTTCCAGAAGCCCGTTGCCTGCCCGCAACACCGAGGCAAAGACCAGTTTCTTTCCCTCCAGAATCGGGGCCTGCATTTCTTCCAGCGGGGTTTCGATCGTGCGCGTCGTCAGTTCGAGATCGCGCGTCACTTCGTAGCAAAGCAGCAGCGATATCTCGCGCAGAAGCCTCCGAAATCCGGCAGTGGATGTCTGCTTGTCGCGCATGATCGACAATTTGTGCTTGACCAAAGGATGGTCGACAACGGTCGCACCTTTCATGGTGTCTTCTCCTGAACTTGGAAACCCTAGCGTTCGACCTTAGCGCCTGTTGATGCGACCCGATACCATGCGGCAGCCGGAATCACAGCTTTGTCGGCGAAGCCCGGATAACGCATGTCAGTATTTCGGATTATCACGCTCCAGCCGTGCCAGCAGATCGGCCCGCGTCGCCTCGTCGACAAATGCGGATTCTATCGCGGTACGGGTCAGCGACATCAGTGCATCGTCATCCATTCCAAAATGCTGCGAAGCGATTTCGTACTCGTGCTCAAGTGACGTGTGAAAATATGGCGGATCATCGGAACTGATCGTCACCAAGCAACCGGCATCCAAAAATGCGGGAACCGGGTGAGATTGAAAATCGGGAAACACACCCAGTGCGATATTCGACCCAGGACAACACTCCAGCACAATGCCTTCATCGGCAATCCGGTGAACGAGATCGGGATTTTCGATGGCGCGAACACCGTGGCCAATGCGGGCAGGGCGGATATGATCGAGAGCATCGGCCACACTTTGCCATCCTGCCAGTTCGCCGGCATGGACGGTAATGCCAAGGCCTGCTTCGCGAGCGATCTCGAAGGCTCGGGCGTAGTCCTCCGCTTCTCCGAAGCGCTCTTCGCCGCCCATGCCGAAACCGGCTACCAGCGGATGGTTGCAATTGGCGGCAAATCTGGCGGCTTTCTCGACCGCCTCGACACCGAAATGACGGACGCCGGTGGCTATCATGCGGGCTTCGATTCCGGTCTTCGCCTGGGCGCGCACCATGCCCTCGCCGATTGCATCGGTATAGGCTTGGGCGGACAGGCCGGACTTTTCGGCGTGGTCGGTGGAGGTGAAAATCTCCGAATAGATTGCGCCCATCCGCGCGATTGCGGTCAGGTAATCCTCTATCAGCAAGGCAAAGTCTTCTTCGCTGCGAAACAGGCCTGAGGCGGCATCGAACGCGGCCAGGAAGCTGGTGAAATCATCCCAGATGAAAGCCCCATCGCGGATGTAACCGGTTGTATCCGCGCCATATTTCTCCGCCTGACGCACGACGAGTTCGGGCGATGCCGCACCTTCGAGGTGGCAATGCAATTCGGCTTTCAATATCATCCATCCCTCCGGCCACGCCGAGCTCTCGCGCGACAATACGCACCGCCACCACCCGCCACTAACGATAGCGCGCCGCAGAGCGATCCGCTATGGTCCGCCGAAACAATTGTCAGGGCAAGCGAGTACTCAATTTGTCAGAGCATCGAACGACCGCACCCGGCGGCATGGAAACCTCCTACGGATTCCAGCGGATCAGCGGCGATGAAAAGCAAACATTGGTCGATCGCGTGTTTGATCGCGTGGCGGATCGGTATGACCTGATGAACGACCTGATGTCCGCCGGAATGCACCGGTTGTGGAAGGAGGCCATGGTCTCCTGGCTCAATCCACCGCGGCGGTCGGGATGGCGGACGCTTGATATGGCCGGCGGAACCGGCGACATCGCTTTTCGCATTGTCGAGGCCAGTGACGGTGCGGCCCAGGTTACGGTTGCGGACATTAACGCCTCGATGCTGGACGTCGGGCGCCACCGCGCGGACAAGCTGGGTTTTGCCGCAAATACCGAATTTATCGAGGCCAATGCCGAGGAATTGCCATTCGATGACAACACGTTCGACGCATATACGATCTCCTTCGGCATCCGGAATGTTCCACGGATCGACCGCGCGCTTTCGGAAGCTTACAGGGTTTTAAAAACCGGTGGCCGGTTTCTCTGCCTGGAATTCTCCGAGGTCCAGATGCCGGTGCTCGACCGCGCATATGAAGCGTGGTCCTTCAATGCGATCCCCAAAATCGGGGGGGCTGTTGCCGGCGATGAAGAACCCTACCGCTACCTGGTCGAATCGATCGCGAAGTTTCCAAAGCAGCAGGATTTTGCCGACATGATCAGGGCCGCCGGATTCGAAAGGGTGAACTGGCGCGATTATTCCGGCGGTATTGCAGCCTGCCATTCCGGCTGGAAGATCTGACGAGCTGATGTCAACGGCAGGCGCATATTTTCGGTTGTTTCGTGCGGGCTGGATCATGGTTCGCGAGGGCGTAATCGCCGCAATTCCGGGCGAGCAGCTCGACGGCGTTGCACATTTCGCCTGGCGGGCCGGCAGGTTTCTGACAAAGGGCAGGGCAAGGAAACGCGATCGTGCCGGTCGCCTGTCGGCGGCCGTCGACCGGTTGGGACCCTCATACGTAAAGCTCGGCCAGTTTCTCGCCACCCGGCCGGATGTTGTCGGCAATGAAATTGCCGATGACCTTGCGACATTGCAGGACCGGATGGAAACCTTTGCCACCGCTGATGCAAAGGCGGCGATTGAAGCCTCGCTCGGCAAACCGGTTGGCGCGTTGTTTACGTCTTTCGGCGAGCCGGTGGCAGCGGCGTCGATTGCGCAGGTGCATCCGGCCGAGGTGGATCAGGACGGCCAATTGCAGAAGGTTGCCGTCAAGGTCATCCGGCCCGGCGTGCGGCGGCGCTTCTTCAACGATCTGGAAAGCTACTTTCTGGCATCGAGGCTGCAGGAGCGGTTTATCCCGGCGACAAGGCGCTTGAAGCCGGTGGAAGTGACCGAGACGCTGGCGCGTACGACCAAACTGGAAATGGATCTGCGGCTTGAGGCGGCGGCACTGTCCGAAATTGCCGAAAACACGGCCAACGATCCGGGTTTCCGGGTTCCCGAGGTCGACTGGGAACGCACTGGCCGCGATGTGCTGACACTTGAATGGATCGACGGCATCAAGATGTCGGATATCGAAGGGCTTTCAAGCGCCGGTCACGACCTCAAGCGGCTCGCCGCGGACCTGATCCAGAATTTTCTGCGCCACACACTACGTGACGGCTTCTTTCATGCCGACATGCACCCCGGAAACCTGTTTGTCGCGCAGGATGGCTCAATCGTTGCCGTCGATCTGGGAATTACCGGGCGGATAGGCAAGAAAGAGCAACGTTTTCTTGCCGAAATTCTGCATGGATTCATCACCCGGAACTACCGCCGTGTCGCCGAAGTTCATATCGAGGCCGGTTACGTACCATCCAAATACGGCACCGCGGCTTTCGCACAGGCCATTCGGGCCATCGGCGAGCCGATACAAGGCCAGTCCGCCGACACAATCTCGATGGCCAAGCTGCTGACACTGCTTTTCGAGGTCACCGAACTCTTCGACATGGAAACCCGACCGGAACTGCTGCTTCTTCAGAAGACCATGGTGGTCGTCGAAGGTGTGGCGCGAACGCTCGATCCGGAGTTCAACATGTGGAAGACGGCGGAACCGGTCGTGTCCGATTGGGTAATCGGCAATCTCGGTCCCCGCGCGGTGCTGCAGGATGCCGGTGACGGGCTGCGCGCGGTGGCGGCACTGGCCCGGCAGGCGCCGGAATTCAAGGCACGCGCTGAACGGCTGTCGGATGAAATCGATTCGATGGCGGAAAAGGGCCTGCGATTCGACGACGAGACAGCCAGCAAAATCGGCAAGGCCGAAGCTCGGCATACGCGATCAGGACGGATTGCTCTGTGGGTGATTGCCGCAACGCTGCTCTGGATCGCCTGGCAAACTGCGTGATATTGATTGCATTGCAATCATTGACTACACTAAACTGATTGCAATGCAGTATCGGTGACGCATATGGCATCCCTGACCATCCGGCAAATTGACGAGAAGACCAAGCAGAGATTGCGAGAACGCGCGGCGCGAAACGGCGTATCCATGGAGCAGGAACTGCGGACAATCCTGCAGACGCTTGCCCATGAAGGCGAAAGATCGGGCGCTTCTCCGAACAGGAAAACGCCGGTCGAACGGAACAAAGCCCGCGAGGATGCCGGTAAACCGGATCATGCGACGACAGCATCGGGGATGATGGGCGGAACGTTGTCGGGAAAACGCATTCTGCTTATCATCGCCGGCGGGATTGCCGCCTATAAATGCCTTGATCTCATCAGAAGGCTGCGCGAACGAGGCGCTTCTGTGCGAGCCGTGATGAGCGAAGCGGCACAATCCTTCGTAACGCCGATGAGTGTGTCGGCGCTGACCGCAGACCGGGTTTTTACCGATCTGTTTGATCGTGATGACGAGCATGATATCGGCCACATTCGGCTGTCGCGTGAAGCCGATCTCATCGTTGTGGCGCCGGCAACAGCTGATCTGCTGGCAAAAATGGCCAATGGCCTTGCCAATGACCTCGCGTCAACGGTGCT
The DNA here is from genome assembly GCA_963669285.2 of Rhizobiaceae bacterium. Lineage (GTDB taxonomy): Bacteria > Pseudomonadota > Alphaproteobacteria > Rhizobiales > Rhizobiaceae > JAWKWH01. Next base: position 589,035 of record CAXXSI010000014.1, read on the forward strand.
TATGGCAACCGATGCGCCGGTCATTGCCGCGCCGGCCATGAATCCGAAAATGTGGGAGCACCCAGCAACAAATCGCAATGTCGCGACGCTGCGCCGGGACGGGATTGCGATGATCGGTCCAAACAGGGGTGAGATGGCGGAAAGCGGCGAAGCCGGCGAAGGCCGCATGGCCGAACCACTTGAAATCGTCGCCAGAATCGAGTCCCTGCTTGACGATTCTCCAAAACCATTGAGCGGCAGAAAGATCATCATGACATCGGGGCCGACGCACGAGCCGATCGATCCGGTGCGCTACATCGCCAACCGCTCTTCGGGGAAACAGGGCCACGCGATAGCTGAGGTGTTAGCCAAGCTCGGCGCGGATGTTCATCTTGTTTCCGGGCCTGTCACGATCGCCGACCCGGCCGGCGTACGTGTGACAAAAGTCGAAAGCGCACGCGACATGCGCGATGCGGTCCTGGAACTTTTGCCGGCCGACGCCGCGATCATGGTCGCAGCGGTAGCGGATTGGCGGACCGATACGGAAGCGAAACAAAAAATCAAAAAGACTTCAGACGAGGAAATCCCAACTCTGCACCTCACTGAAAATCCCGACATCCTGGCAACGGTCGGTCATCACGAGAAACGCCCTCAACTGGTCATTGGATTCGCCGCCGAAACGAATGACCTAGTGAAAAATGCCAGCTCAAAACTGCAGCGAAAGGGTGCCGATATCATCGTTGCAAATGATGTTTCACCAGATAGCGGTATAGGTACATACGGGGTGATGGGCGGAGACCGAAACCGGGTGCGCATCGTGTCACGCGAAAATGTCGAGGATTGGCCGGAAATGCGCAAAGCAGAAGTCGCGCAGCGCCTGGCGATGCTGGTGTCCGAGATATTAACGGATGTTGCGCAATCTGCGGATTGACCCGCGACGCGGCCTATTTTTGTTGCGCCTGTTGCAGCCGCTCTTGCGCACGCACCCATGCCGGCCTTGCGAGTATCCGGTCGAGATAGGCATTGAAGTCCGCTGACGGGATTTCGAACTTCCCTGCCCTGGCCCAACTCCCGCAACTGGCAATCAGGATATCGACGGCGGAAAAGCGGTCGCCCAGCGCGTACTCATTGCCACCTAGCCGACGCTCAAGCGCCTTGAGTTCGCGCGCAAACTCCCAGGCAGTCCAGGCACCGATATCGGCCCGCAATTCATCGCGAAGAATGAATTTGTGCTTGAGTTTGTTCCACAGCGGTGCCTCGAATTCCGACTGCAGAAAGTGCATCCAGGCGTCGATCGTAGCCCTTTCCTGCGGATTTCTCGATCCAAGACCGGCATCGGCATGTTTTTCTCCGAGATACACACATATTGCCGCCGAATCTGTCAGCACGAAATCGTCATCGACAAGAGCAGGCACCTTTCCGGACGGATTGTATGTGCGGGCGATATCCGACTGCGGCTTGGCAAGCACGATTTCATACGGCTGACCAACCTCTTCCAGCATCCAGACCACTCGCGTGATACGTGACCCCGGCGAACCGACCGCTTTGTACATTGACCGACAACTCCTGTGTTGGCTTTCCCGTTTGCCAAATAGCGGCCGGGTAGGCAACGGTCCCGACGCACAATTTGCATCCCTAATGACGATTCGGCGACGCTGTGTTCAACGACTATGTTGCGGAATTCGAGACCGATCGGTTGTACGGTGTCGAAGCAGGCCTATTTTCTACCAACGAACAAAGCCGATTGCTGCGACGTACAGACAGAGGGACGAATATGAGCGAGCTTTCAGATTTTCCAATCACCCGGCGCTGGCCGGCAAAACATCCAGACCGGATCCAGCTTTATTCCTTTCCCACCCCGAATGGTGTCAAGGTTTCGATCACACTTGAGGAACTCGGACTGCCGTATGAGGCGCACAAGGTATCCATCATGGATGGAGATCAGCACTCCGAAGCGTTCCTTTCGCTCAATCCAAACGGTAAGATTCCGGCGATCGTCGATCCGGATGGTCCGGGCGGGAAACCGATCGGCCTGTTCGAATCCGGTGCGATCCTGGTGTATCTGGCGGAGAAAACCGGTAAACTGTTACCGGTCGACGAACAGCGCCGATATGAATGCCTGCAATGGGTAATGTTCCAGATGGGCGGCATCGGTCCGATGTTCGGGCAGTTTGGTTTCTTCTATAAATTTGCCGGCAAAGAAATTGAAGATAAACGGGCGATGCATCGCTATCGCGATGAAACAAAACGGCTGCTCGGGGTGCTCGAAGGGCGTTTGAAAGAACGCCAGTGGATCATGGATGACAACTACACGATTGCCGATATCATCACATTTCCCTGGGTTCGGACACTGAACGTGTTTTATGAAGCCTCCGAAGAACTCGGCCTTGAGAGCTTTCCGGCGGTCAACGGATGGATCGAGCGCTGCGCAAGCCGCCCGGCCAGCGAGAAAGGTCTCGCAATTCCCTCCCTGGAGTAAATCTCAGCCGCCGAACAATTTTCCAAGGGCATTCAAAAGACGACTGCGCTCGCCGGGATCAACCGAAGTCGAGCCGATATAGCGATTGAAAAACGCTCGCGCTTCCGAAACCGATGCGACGCTGCCGCGCTTGAGGATGGCCAGAGTGGACAACAGTGCATCGCCGTCGCATTGCGTCGGATCATAGTGCCAATAGACAGTACCGGCGGCGCCTTCCTTGCGCGTCATGCCACACCGCTGCGCCGGCGATGCATCGCGCCAGAACAGCGAAAATATGTCGGTCAGCGCAGACGCATTGTTGGCGAAATAGCTATGCGCGAGCATGTCCTCACCGATCATGGTCATGTCGACGGTATCGAAAGCCGGAGCCAACAATATGCTTTCACCGCCCTGGCCGGCGCGCGGCGCATCGCCATGAAGTTGCTTCGACACCTCAAGCGCCCAGTCCTTGTTTGAGGCATAAAGCGTTAGCCGTTTCGCTGTGGGCCTGATTGTCCTGGCCATTTCGGCGAACAAGCCGGCATCGAGATCCGGTGCGGTGAACAGGACCTGATCGAAGGCAGCCTGTTTTCCCTTGTTGCGCAGGGCGAAGAGTTCCAGCGCATCGGTCATGGCACGGTTGCCCATCGAATGGGCGATGAGATGGATTCGCGTGGCACCGGATTTGGTGACGATATCTTCGAGAAACAGCGTCAACCTGCGGCCGGACAGGTTCACGACGGCAGTATCGGAAATGTAACTCATTACCGAGCCGCGGGAGGGCCAGGAATAGAGTATCGGCAGGCCATCGAAATTCATGTCATAGGCCATCTGTGCCGTGCGCCGTGCCGCATCGTTGAATGTCACGTTGAATCCGTGGACGAAGACGAACGCCTCTTTGGTGCCCGTAGTTTCAACATGCTGGCGCATCATTGCATAAACATCTTCGGCCGGTTTGGGATCGATCTCCGCAAGGACGATGTGCCGTTCGGGATCCAGCCGGATATCAAAAGACCAGATATTGGGCTTTTCCAGCTGCCCCGGTTTGTGGGATGCCGGGATGCTGACAATCGCGCTGCCCAGTTCGAGCTCTCCCCGCTCGCCGCTATAGAATTTCGATGGATAGGGGCTGTCCGAGCGAGCCCGGTCGGTGCCGTAATAGATGCGCAGTGTGGTAAATCCCTTGTCGGGATCCGATGGCGCGGCGCGGCTGCGCTCGCTGTCCGCCTCGAACCCGGCGATCACCTGACGCGCATATTGAGCAGCATCCTCGTTGCTGCCGGAGACGATACGCCGAAGCCGTTCGACGATCTCAGCAGAAACGGAAAGTTGCCCGGAGGCGACAACAACCGCCAACGCCTCCTGGCTCGCTTCGGCCGCGCCTTGCACATTACCGGCTTTTTCAAATGCGTTGGCGGCGCTGTTCCAAACCGCAATCAGATCGGGTTCGAGAGAACCGAGCCGGTCGGCCAGATTGTTGGCGAGCGCGACCCAGCTATCAGCAGCTGCTTCATGGTTTCCGGACTGTTCTAGCAGGATCGCTTCACGCGCCAGAAGATCTTCGACCGTCTGCGCATCGTCAGTTGCCGCAGCTGCAGCGCGCAACATCGACACCGCCTTGTCGATGTCTTTGTTCGCCACCGCCTTATCGACATTGACCGTCAGCATAGGATCGACGAAGGCAAGCACCGCGGAGGAGAAGCCAAACACAATTAAGATCGCGCATAATGGGGCAAGGAGCAGGCGCACAATCGGCCTGTTTGACTTTGTTCGAGCAGTTAAAACTCTGCGCCGTGTCGACCGCATTGAACAGAGCCTCCCAATTCAGAGTCTAACGCAGAAACAACTAAAGCAATTCACCGCCGGGCAGCAAGCCCGGCAATTTACCCGGACGTGCACAGCGCTTAAGCACCAATTGCAGCGCGAGTATGAATTCGACGCGAATGCTTGATTATCGATGCCTAGCAGCATATTCGCGGGTGAGCGGCACTGAAATCCGCTGCGAGATAGTTGGAGACTGACCATTGAACGATAATATTTTGGCCATTGATCAGGGCACCACGTCCAGCCGGGCAATTGTATTTGACGGAGCGATGCGGATCACCGCGGTCGGCCAGAAAGAGTTTACCCAATACTTCCCGCATTCCGGTTGGGTCGAACACGATCCGGAAGAAATATGGAAAACAGTGCTGTGGTCGTGTCGTTCCGCGATCAGAAAATCGGGAACGCAGGCCGGCGATCTGGCAGCCATCGGCATTACCAACCAGCGCGAAACGGTCGTGGTCTGGGACAAGGCAACCGGGGAGCCGATCCACTATGCCATCGTCTGGCAGGACCGGCGCACCGCACCGATGTGCGAGAAACTGAAAAAGCAGGGGCTGGAAAAGACATTTACGAGGAAGACCGGCCTGCTGTTGGATCCGTATTTTTCCGGAACCAAGCTCGCCTGGCTGCTCGACAAGGTCAAAGGCGCTCGAAAGAGAGCAGAGCGGGGAGAGCTGCTGTTCGGGACGATCGACACATTTCTGGTATGGCGTCTGACCGGCGGGGCGGTTCATGCCACCGATGCGACGAACGCATGCCGCACGCTGCTGTTCAACATCCGAGAAAACCGCTGGGATGAGGACCTGCTGAAGATCCTGCGAATTCCGGCAAACATGTTACCGCAGGTCAAGGATTGCGCAGCCGACTACGGCGCAACAGACAAGAAACTGTTCGGCGCATCCATACCGATTCTCGGCATCGCCGGCGATCAGCAGGCAGCCACCATCGGCCAGGCCTGTTTCAAGCCGGGCATGTTGAAATCGACCTACGGCACCGGCTGCTTTGCGCTGCTGAATACGGGACAGGACATCGTTCCGTCAAAAAACCGATTGTTGACAACCATCGCCTACCGGCTGAACGGCAAAACCACTTATGCGCTTGAAGGCTCAATTTTCATCGCCGGAGCGGCGGTCCAGTGGCTGCGCGACGGTCTGGGCATCATCAAGAGTGCATCGCAAAGCGGCACGCTGGCCAAGCGCGCCGATCCCGGCCAGAATGTCTATCTTGTGCCTGCATTCACCGGTCTGGGAGCACCATGGTGGGACGCCGATGCGCGGGCCGCGCTGTACGGCATGACGCGTAACACAGGTCCAGCCGAGCTGGCGCGGGCGGCTCTGGAAAGCGTGGCCTACCAGACGGCTGATCTTCTCAGCGCCATGAAGAAGGATTGGCGAGGCGCAGGCGCCAAAACCGTGCTTCGCGTCGATGGCGGAATGGTCGCATCGGACTGGACGATGCAACGGCTCGCCGACATCCTTGATGCGCCGGTCGACCGGCCGACCATCCTGGAAACAACCGCTCTTGGCGCGGCATGGCTGGCCGGATCAAGAGCCGGCGTCTGGCCAAGCCGGACCGGATTTTCCAAAGCATGGGCCCTGGAAACCAGATTCAAACCGGACATGGACGAAAAAATACGCAAGGCCAAACTCGCCGGGTGGAAGAAAGCGGTACGTCGGACGCTGACAAACGGTTGATCGAAACGGTGGAAAATTGCAATTGGAGCTTCTGGCCCATTCGATTTCGCGTCAGTGATCCACCAAATGATGTGTCGAGCGGGTGGAGGATACCAGCAGGATGATGGATGATATTGTTGCCAGGGCGCGCGGCAGCACAAAGCGAATCGCGCTAGCCGAAGGTGAGGATGATCGCGTCATCGCCGGCGCAACGCGCGCGGCGAAAGAAGGGCTGGCTGAGATTATCCTGACCGGCGACGCCGCAAAAATCCGGACAAAAGCGTCAGCAGCCGGATTGAACCTGAGCGACGTTGATATCCAGGATCCGTCCACATCGCCGATGATGGATCAGTTCGCATCGGATTATCATAATCTGCGCAAGCACCGCGGCATCGATGAGGAAGCGTCTCGGGAGGCGATGCTCGATCCGCTCAAATTCGCAGCCATGCTGGTCCGTAGCGGTCATGCCGACGGGACCGTCGGCGGTGCGGTCGCGACCACGGCAGACACGGTTCGCGCGGCACTTCAGATTATCGGTAAGGCAAAGAGCGCAGAACTGGTCTCAAGCTTTTTTTTGATGGGGCTTTCCGGCGACCATCTTCCGCGACAGGGTGCCCTAATCTTCGCCGATTGTGGTCTCGTCGTCGAACCGGGCGCGGCAGAACTCGCTGAGATCGCTATTGATTCGGCTGCCAACTACAGGGCACTGACCGGTAATGAGCCTCGTGTCGCGATGCTCTCGTTTTCGACCAAGGGCAGCGCAAAACACGCCAGCGTGAACAAAATGGTCGAGGCGACTGATCTGATCAGATCGCGTGCACCGGATTTGCTGGTTGATGGAGAACTGCAGTTCGATGCCGCATTCATTCCGTCGGTGGCGAGCGCAAAGGCTCCCAATTCACCGCTTCAAGGCGCCGCCAATGTGTTTGTGTTTCCCGATCTCAATGCGGGCAACATCGGCTACAAGATTGCCCAGCGGATCGGCGGCGCCCAGGCCATCGGGCCGGTGCTGCAGGGATTGGCGAAACCGGCCAACGACTTATCGCGCGGTTGCGATGCCGATGATGTTTTCAACATGATTGCGTTGACGACGCTGCAGGTGATCAACGGCGGCGGGTAGACGCTTGCGGAACCAAATTGTTGTGCGAGCGAATTGACCTCGCACAAACGATGCAACATACTCGGTAGTATGTCACTTCCGGGAATTGTTTAGATGGCGTTTGTGCGGGTCAATGACGTCGTACTGCATTACGAAGACAGCGGTGATCGGCATGCGCCAGCCATCGTCTTCTCCAATTCGCTCGGAACCGATTTCAGGATTTGGGATGGGCTGGTTTGTCGTCTTGGCGAGGGCTATCGAATTCTCCGCTACGACAAACGCGGCCATGGCCTGTCGGAGGCGCCGCCTGCACCCTATGCCATGACCGACCATGTGGGTGATGTCGCTGCACTGATGGATCATTGTGGCGTTACCGGCACGACGGTCGTCGGCCTGTCTGTAGGCGGCATGATCGCGCAAGGTTTGGCGGCGCTTCGGCCGGATCTGGTTTCGGCTTTGGTGCTAAGCAACACAGCCCACAAAATCGGCACTTCCGAAATGTGGAACGAGCGAATTGACGGCGTGGCAACGCGCGGTATTGGCTCGCTTGCCGACGGAATCATGGAGCGCTGGTTCACACCGCAATACCGGGTACCGGATAATCCGGATTTCACCGGCTATCTGGCAATGCTGACGCGCACCACGTTGGAAGGCTACGCCGGAACATGCGCCGCCATCCGCGATTGTGATCTGACCGAGTCGACCAGGGCGCTCACCGTGCCCACGCTCTGCATCGTCGGCGACCAGGACGGTTCAACACCTCCGGATCTTGTGCGTTCAATGGCTGACCTGATCGAGGCTTCGCAATTCGAGATCATCGAAGGGGCGGGGCACTTGCCATGTGTCGAGCAACCGGAGAAAACGGCTTCGGTAATCAGAGACTTTTTGGCTGATGCGGGAAAACACCACTGAACTTGTGATCCGCATCGACGCCGTCAACCTGGGAGAAAAAATGTCAGACTACGTATCGGTTTCCAAAAAAGGTGGTATTGCGGTCGTCACACTCGACAATCCGCCGGTCAATGCGCTGAGTTTTCATCTGCGTGAGCCGCTCGACCGAGCCATGAAAGAGTTGCGCGACGACAATAGCGTCGATGCGATGGTGCTGATCTGCTCGGGCCGAACCTTCATTGCCGGGGCGGATATCACTGAGTTCGGCAAGCCGATGCAGAAACCGGGTCTTCCCGACTTGATCGAAACACTGGAGACCTTTGAAAAGCCAACCGTCGCCGCCATCCACGGCACGGCGCTTGGCGGTGGTCTGGAACTGGCATTGGGCTGCCATTTCCGCGTCGCCGCTGAGAGCGCGAAAGTCGGCCTGCCGGAGGTCAAGCTAGGCCTTCTGCCGGGTGCCGGCGGTACGCAGAGGCTGCCGCGACTGGTCGGACCCGAAAAAGCCGTTCAGATGATCACCTCGGGCAACCCGATCGGCGCAAAGGAAGCCCATGTTCATGGCGTGGTCGATGCGATTGCGGGCGATGACCTTCTCGCCTCGGCAATTGAGTTTGCCGAGAAAACGGTCACCGATAAGCGCTCCCTTGTGCAAATTCGCGACCGCAACGACAAGCTGGCAGAGGCGCGTGGCAATCTCGACGGCTTCGACAGGCTGGTTGACGGTGTGAAGAAAAAGGCACGCGGATTGGAAGCGCCGGTGATCTGCGCCCAATCGGTGCGCAATGCGATCACCATGCCGTTCGATGAGGCGATTACCAAGGAACGCGAATATTTCCTGCATTTGGTCTCAGGCGAACAGTCGAGGGCGCAGCGGCACCTGTTTTTCGCCCAGCGCGAAGCCGCCAAGGTTGCCGGCGTGACACGCGACGACAAACCGCGCACCTTGAAAAGAATAGGAATCATCGGCGGCGGCACGATGGGCGGCGGCATCTCCATGTCTTTCGTCAACGGTGGCTATCCGATCACCTTGCTGGAAATGAATCCGGAAGCGCTTCAGGCCGGATTGGACCGCATTTCAAAGACCTACGATATTTCCGTCTCCCGTGGTTCATTGACTGAGGACGCCAAGGCTGATCGCCTGGCCCGTTATACCGGCACGACCGATTATGCAGACCTGGCTGATTGCGATCTCATCATCGAGGCGGTGTTCGAGGAAATCGGCGTCAAGGAACAGGTGTTCAAGAAACTCGACGAAGTCGCCAAGCCGGGTGCGATACTGGCGTCCAACACGTCTTATCTCGATATCAATCAGATAGCAGATTTCACCAATCGGCCCGGCGACGTGCTCGGCATGCACTTCTTCTCACCGGCCAATGTGATGAAGCTGCTGGAGATCGTGCGTGGTGATAGAACGGCACCTGACGTGCTGGCGACCGCGCTCGATGTCGGCAAGCGTATCGGCAAGGTGCCGGTGGTTTCCGGTGTCTGCCATGGCTTTATCGGCAACCGGATGCTCGGCGCACGCGGCAGCGAACTCGAGGCGCTATTGCTGGAGGGTGCGCTTCCCGAGCAGGTCGACAAGGTTTTCACCGACTTCGGCTGGCCAATGGGGCCGTTTGCCATGGGAGATCTTGCCGGCCTCGATATCGGCTGGCGCACACGCAAATCTCTGGACCAGACAGCGGCAATTGCCGATGCGATATGCGAAGCGGGGCGTTACGGCCAGAAAACCGGTTCGGGCTACTATCGCTACGAGGATGGACGAACGCCGATCGCCGATCCGTGGATTGCCGATCTCATCGAGAAGAAAGCGGCTGAACAGGGGATCAACCGGCGTAGTATTTCGGATGATGAGATTACCGAGCGCACGCTCTATCCGATGATCAACGAGGGTGCCAAGATCCTTGAAAAAGGAATCTCGGCGCGGCCATCGGACATCGATATCGTCTGGACCAATGGCTATGGATTTCCGATCGGCAAGGGCGGGCCGATGTTCTTTGCCGACAGCACCGGGCTGAAGCAGATTGTCGAGCGGTTGGAGCACTGGCACGGCAAGTCCGGCAATGATGTTTTCAAACCGGCTGCCTTGTTGAAGAAACTCGCTGACGAAGGCGCCAGTTTTGCCGCGCTGCAGGCCGGGAAAGCGTGACAGATTGAGCGATATCGCAACACCCTGGGAAGCGTGTTACCCGCCGGGCATGACCGCGGGGATGACGATCGAGACTTTTCCGGTGCACGATCTCGTCGGCCAGTCGGCCGTGAAATGGCCCGACAGGCCGGCAATCGATTTTCGCGGACGCAAGATCAGTTACGGCGCCTTGGCCAAGGCCATCGACGCGGCCGCAGCGCGGTTCAACGCTTTGGGTATCGAGGCCGGCGACCGTATCGCCCTGTTGTTGCCAAACACGCCCTGGCATCCGGTATGCTTTTTCGGCGCGTTGAAGGCCGGCGCGACGGTGGTGCACGCAAGCCCGCTCGATTCGCCACGCATACTGGCGCACAAGCTGGCCGACAGCGGCGCCAAAATCCTTGTAACGACCAATCTTGGGCCACTGGCACAAAAAGCCGCCGACTTCGCCGCTTCCGGTTTCGATGGTGAACTTGTTGTCGGCGATGACAGCTTGTGGGGCGTCAGCGAGGAAACCGGCCCGATACCTCAAGGCGATGAATTGACAATCTGGCGCGACTTGGCCGGATCGGGTGAAGCGCCGGCATTGCCGCCGATTGGCGAGCAAACGCTGGCCCTGCTGCAATATACCGGCGGGACGACCGGCCTGCCGAAGGCCGCCATGCTGACACACGAGAACCTGTCGGCGGCAATCTCCTCTTATGAAAGCTGGTATGAGGGCTGGAACCTGTTGCGCGACGAACCCGACAGGATTCTGCTGCATCTCCCGCTGTTCCACATTTATGGCCTGTCGACCGTGATGCTGCGATCGCTGCGGACCGGCAATGAGCTGTGGCTTCGAACGCGGTTCGATCCGAACGACGCACTTGATGATATCGAGGCCGGCGTTACCGTTTTTCCGGGCGTACCGACCATGTGGATTGCGATTTCCTCCGTGCCCGGATTCGAACAACGAGACCTGTCATCGCTGCGCATTGTCGCCTCTGGCGGCGCTCCGATGCCGGTCGAAGTGGCAATGCGCTTCCAACAGAAGACCGGGCTGGAACTTGTAGGCGGATGGGGGATGAGCGAAACGTCGCCGGCGGGCGCCAATTTGCCGTTCGGACGGCCCGAAAAGGCGGCTTCGATCGGAATTCCTTTGCCGGGTGTATTCCTGCGTGTCGTTGCCCTGGATGACCCGACAAAGGAACTGTCGGTGGGTGAAACCGGCGAACTGGTGGTACGCGGCAAGAATGTCACCAAGAGCTATTTCAATCGTCCAGACGAAAACGAGAAGGCCTTCGTTGATGGCTGGTTCCTGACCGGCGACATTGGTTACATGGATGAGGAAGGGTTCTTTTTCATCGTCGACCGCAAGAAGGACATGATCATATCCGGCGGTTTCAACATTTACCCGCAGATGATCGAACAAGCGATCTATGAACATGCCGATGTCGAGGAAGCGCTGGTGATCGGTATCGCCGACGGTTATCGCGGCGAGGCGGCCAAGGCTTTCATAAAATTGCGCGATGGTACCAAGACGTTGACACTCGAGGAACTGAGGACGTTCCTGAAATCCCGTCTCGGTCCGCACGAACTGCCTGCAGCGCTGGAAATCCGCGAGTCTCTGCCGAAAACTCCGGTTGGCAAGTTGTCGAAGCTGGAACTGAAACAGGAAGAAGCCGGGCTCGTAAAAGCCTCGGTACAGGAACTGAAACGATCTGGAGAAAAACATGCGTGAAGCCGTGATTGTATCCACTGCCCGAACCCCGATCGGCAAAGCCTATCGCGGTGCACTCAACAATACCGACGGCACAACGATGGCCGCGCATGCAATCAGCCACGCACTGGAGCGCTCTGGGCTCGAGGGTGGGGAGATCGAAGATGTGGTCATGGGTTGTGCCATGCAGGAGGGAACGACCGGCCTGAATGTGGCGCGCCGCTCCTTGCTCCGTGCGGGCCTGCCGGTCACGACCGCGGGGACCACGATCGACAGGCAATGTTCGTCGGGCCTCCAATCAATGGCGGTGCTGGCAAATGCAATCCGCAATGACGGTGTGACAGCGGGAATTACCGGCGGTGTGGAATCGATCAGCCTGGTGCAGAACGACAAGCGCAACACTTACCGCCTGCTCGACGAAGAACTCGTCAAGATGGTTCCCGCTACCTACATGCCGATGATCGATACGGCCGAAATCGTGGCAAAACGCTATGACATTTCGCGCGAGCAGCAGGACGAATATGGCCTGCAATCGCAAAAACGTGTGGCGGCAGCGCGTGAAGCCGGGCGTTTTGACCAGGAGATCGCGCCGATTACGACGAACATGGCCGTAGTCGACAAGGAAACGAAAGAAATCAGCCACCGTGAGGTGACGTTGTCGCACGATGAGGGTCCGCGGCCGGACACCACCGCAGAAGGCCTTTCCGGTCTGAAAACGGTCCGCGACGGCGGTGTCATCACGGCCGGAAATGCCAGCCAGTTGTCAGACGGTGCTTCCGCCTCAGTGCTCATGGAAGCGGCAGAAGCGGAAAAACGCGGCCTGGAACCGCTCGGCGTTTTCCGCGGCTTCAATGTTGCCGGTTGCGAGCCTGACGAGATGGGCATTGGCCCGGTCTTTGCCGTACCGCGGCTGCTCGAGCGCCATGGTTTGAAGGTCGACGATATTGGTCTGTGGGAACTAAACGAGGCCTTTGCCGTTCAGGTGATCTATTGCCGCGACAGGCTGGGTATCGATCCGGACAAGCTCAATGTCGATGGCGGCGCCATCGCGGTCGGCCACCCATACGGGATGAGCGGCGCCCGGCTTGCCGGTCATGCGCTGATTGAAGGAAAGCGCCGCGGCGTTAAATACGCCGTGGTTACCATGTGCATCGGCGGCGGCATGGGTGCTGCCGGACTGCTCGAAATCAACTGATCGGAGGATAATGTCATGGATCTTCGCTTTACCGACGAGGAAATCGCGTTCCGCGACGAGGTCAGGGGTTTCATTGCCGACAATCTGCCTGCCGACATTCTAGCCCGCACGCGCGCCGGCGAATACGCCAACAAGGATGACATGATCCGCTGGACGCGAATTCTCAATGAGAAGGGTTGGGGCGCGCCGCACTGGCCGGTGGAGCACGGCGGCACCGGCTGGGGACCGATGAAGCAGTATATCTATCTGGAGGAGCTGCAGAAATTCCCCGCGCCATCGCCGTTACCCTTCGGCACAAACATGGTGGGTCCGGTGATCTACACCTTCGGCAACGACGAACAGAAAGCCCACTACCTGCCGCGTATCCTCAATCTCGACGACTGGTGGTGTCAGGGTTTTTCCGAACCGGGCTCCGGCTCCGATCTGGCTTCACTGAAAACCAAGGCGGTGCGGGACGGCGAGCATTTTGTAGTCAATGGCCAGAAGACCTGGACAACACTTGCCCAGTTCGCCGACTGGATTTTCTGCCTGGTGCGCACGTCGAGCGAGGGCAAGAAACAGGAGGGAATTTCCTTCCTGCTCATCGACATGAACACACCCGGCATCGACGTGCGGCCGATCGTCACCATCGATGGCGGGCGCGAGATCAATGAGGTGTTCTTTACCGATGTCCGGGTACCGGTGGAAAATCTTGTCGGCAAGGAAAACCGCGGCTGGGACTATGCCAAGTTCCTGCTTGGCAGCGAACGGACCAACATTGCCCGTGTCGGCTATTCCAAGCAGCGCATCGCCCGCATCCGCGAACTGGCGGCCATGGAAATGTCCGGCGGGCGACCGCTGATCGAGGACCAGAAATTCCGCGAAAAACTGGCTTCCGTCGAAATCGAGCTGAAGGCGCTGGAGATGACGCAACTTCGCGTCGTTGCCGCCGACGCCAAGCGGGGTAATACCGGAATGCCCGATCCGGCTTCCTCGATCCTGAAGATCAAGGGCTCGGAAATCCAGCAAGCAACGACCTCCCTGCTGATGGATGTGATGGGCCCCTACACACTGCCGATGCAGCACCTGGCCGACGAAGGCTCCAACGAACCGCCGGTCGGGCCGGATTATGCGGGTCATGCCGCTCCCGGCTATTTCAACTATCGCAAAGTGTCGATTTATGGCGGCACCAACGAGATTCAGAAGAACATCATCGCCAAAGCGGTGCTTGGATTGTAATCAAAGGTAGCCGGCAAATGGATTTTGATCTTTCAGAAGAACAGTCGATGCTGAAAGAGGCGCTTGGGCGCCTACTTCGTGATAAATACAATTTTGAAGCTCGCAACAAGGTTCTCAGCAGCGGTGAGGGCTGGAGCCAGGACATGTGGGGGCAACTTGCCGAGATGGGGTTGATGGCGCTTCCATTTACCGAAGCGGATGGCGGGCTTGGCGGCGGTGCGGTCGACCAGATGATCGTCATGGAAGAATTCGGCCGGACACTTCTGCTGGAGCCGTTTTTCGGCACTGTGGTTCTGGGTGGTGCGGCGCTTCGGGTAGCGGGAAGTGACGAACAGCGAGCTACGCTGGTACCGCAAGTGGCCGATGGATCCCTGAAACTGGCATTCGCCCATACCGAGCGCCACTCGCGCTACGATCTTCATCATGTCGAGATGACGGCGACGAAGAATGGATCTGACTATGTCCTCAACGGCGCCAAGAGCGTGGTTCTGGATGGCGATTGCGCCGACAAGATCTTCGTGACTGCGAGAACCGCCGGTGATGGGCGCGACCGCGAAGGCATCGGCCTGTTTCTGGTCGACGCCAATGCGGAGGGCGTCAGCCGGCGCGGCTATGCCAATCAGGATGGCCGCCGCGCCGCCGAACTAACATTGGAAAACGTGACGGCTGAAGACGTTTACGGTGATCCGGCCGATGCAATTGCTGCGATAGAGTGGATTGCCGATCAGGGCATTGCCGCACTGGCCGCAGAGGCGATCGGCGTGATGTCCGTAATGCACGAGACGACGACGGAGTATTTGAAAGAGCGCAAACAGTTCGGTGTGCCGATTGGCGCGTTTCAGGTGTTGCAGCACAAGGCCGTCGACATGTTTGTCGCGCTTGAACAGGCGCGCTCGATTACCCTATACGCCACCATGATGGCCGATAGCAGCGACGGCGAAGAGCGTTCGCGCGCCATGGCTGCGGCAAAAACGGAAATCGGACGCGGAGGCCGTATCTGCGGCGAGAACGCGGTCCAGCTTCACGGCGGGGTCGGGATGACGATGGAATATGCCGTCGGCCACTATTTCAAGCGGATGACGATGATCGACAAGACATTCGGTGATGCTGACCACCATATGGAGCGATTGGCGTCGATGGGCGGTCTATTCAGCTAGAGCAGTTTTGACCAATTCGGAGCCATTCTGCTCTAGGGTCAGCGCCTGCGGTTCGGTTCGGTCGGCATCTCCGCGATCCGGCTCGCCGGAGCAGAATATGCCGTAAAGCGTTTCAAGGATTTTCGCTACTTCGTTTGATGCAAGACTGTAGTAGATCGCGCGGCCATCACGACGGGTTTCGACCAGCTTCAACGCTCTTAGCCTTGCAAGCTGCTGCGAAAGGGCGGACTGGTTCATGCCGACCTTTTCGGCCAATGGTCCGACAGCCATTTCACCGTTGAGCAGGTGACACAAGACCATCAAACGGTTGGCGTTGGCTAAAACGGAAAGCAATTCCGCCGCTTCATCAGCCGATCTATTGATATTGTCGATATCTATCGCAGCAATTGGCGTTATGTCATTTTTTGATTGCATGTATTCATATCTATTCATATATTCAGGAAAATGCAAGATACGAGGCGAAATGGCTGAACTCACACCGTGGATGTCGATTGCCGGCGGAATCCTGATCGGGCTGTCGGCAATGTTACAGATGGCCGTGCACAGACGCATTGCCGAAATAACCGGAAATAATGTCGGGCGCTGCTCCGCCTGTGACCGGTAACTGGCCAAAGCGCAACAGTTTCTGGCGGCAATGATTACAGGTATCGTGTTCGGGCGGTTGTGAAGATCCGCGTTGCGATGGCCGTGTCGCACGGAAAGATAGTCAGACGGAGAGATATGACGATGACCGACAAGCTTCCCTTTGAACCTGATTTTTCGGTCAAACCCGAGGTACAGGGATATTTCGACGAGGCGACCAATACGATTTCCTATATCGTCAAGGATCCCAATTCGAATGCCTGTTGCGTGATCGACAGCGTGATGGACATAGATTACGCCGCCGGCCGCATCACCTATGACCATGCGGATGAGTTGATCCGGATCATATCGGATAATGGCTGGAAGCTGGAATGGATCATCGAGACACATGTGCATGCCGATCATCTGTCTGCTGCGCCCTACATTCAGCAGAAGCTCGGCGGCAAGCTCGGGATTGGCGAGAACATAACCATCGTCCAGGACACGTTCGGCAAGGTGTTCAACGAGGGTACTGAATTCCAGCGTGACGGATCGCAGTTCGACCGGCTGTTCACCGATGGAGACCGTTACCAGATCGGCACAATGACTGCACATGTCCTGCACACACCGGGCCATACGCCCGCCTGCATGACGCATATAATCGGCGACGCCGCATTTGTCGGTGATACGCTGTTCATGCCCGATGGCGGATCGGCGAGAGCCGATTTCCCGGGCGGCGACGCCCGTGAACTCTTCAGGTCAATTCAGCGCATCATGACGCTACCCGACGAGACCAGACTGTTCATCTGCCACGACTATGGACCCAATGGTCGCGACATCAGGTGGGAGACAACAGTCGGCGACGAAAAGCAGCACAATATCCATCTTGCCGGCGGTACAACCGAGGACGAGTTCGTCAAGCTCCGTGAGGAACGGGACAAGACACTTGCCATGCCGAAGCTGATTATCCCGTCGTTACAGGTCAACATGCGAGCCGGTAATTTACCGAAGGATGACCAGGGCAATCCGGCATTGAAAGTACCAATCAACGGGCTTTGAGCCGACTAAAGACCGGAGAACTTTTGAAATGGAAATACGCCAAATCGGGGCTGGACTCGCCGTCGCGGGTCAGATTAATGCAGGCGATGTGGAAGCGATCGCGAATATGGGATTCCGCACGCTGATCTCAAACAGACCGGATACCGAACAGGGAACCGTGCCGCACGACAGTATTCGCATGGCGGCGGAAGCATCCGGTCTGGCATTTCACTACGTGCCGGTGATATCGGGGGCGATCACACCGGATAATGTCTCGCAAATGGCGGCGGTTATGAGGCAAGCTGACCGGCCCGTTCTGGCCTATTGCCGGACCGGCGCGCGTTGCGTCAATCTACTGCAACTGGTTGATATGCAAGGTTAGGGGCTCGTTTCCGGCACCGCGATCTTCAAAAACAGCGCCATCGCCAGCGATGACGCCAGGATGATCAGCAGCAGGCGGTTCATTTTCCAGCGCAATGCCTGCGTTTCTGCATCGCGCGCGATACTGCGGAAATTGAAGGCGACTGCGATGAAATTGGCCCGGCGCGGCAGCCGGCCCTCGAATTTTTCCGGATAAGAGCGCCTTTCAGCAGCATAGCAGTAGCGTATCGCCGGGATCAGCAACGCGATCATCGCCAGGCCCCAGACACCACCGATGATGCCGATCCAGCCCATCAGACCTTGTCGTATTTCTTCACTGTCTGTTCGATGGCGCCGAACACCGAATGGCCTGCCGCATCTTTCATTTCGATGCGCACCTTGTCGCCAAACTGCATGAATGCGGTTTGCGGTTTGCCTGATTCGATGGTCTCGATCATCCTGATTTCGGCAATGCAGGAATAGCCCTTGCCGCCATCATCGACCGGCCTGCCGGGTGATCCGTCAGGATCGCGGTTGGAAACAGTGCCTGAACCGATAATGGCGCCGGCGCCGAGTGGCCGCGACTTTGCCGCATGGGCGATCAGCTGACCGAAATCGAATGTCATATCGACGCCGGCATCGGCTCGGCCGAAGGCCTTGCCGTTCAAATCGACGTTGAGCGGCAGGTTGACCTTGCCGCCGTCCCAGGCTTCACCCAGTTCATCCGGCGTGATTGCCACCGGCGAAAACGCGGTCGAGGGCTTCGATTGGAAAAAGCCGAAGCCCTTGGCCAGTTCGGCCGGAATCAGGTTGCGCAAGGAAACGTCGTTGACCACCATGATCAGCCTGATCCTGTCGCGGGCTTCATCCGGCGTAACCCCCATCGGCGTGTCGTCGACAATGACGGCGACCTCGCCTTCCATATCGATCCCCCAGGACTCGTCAGCGAGGTCGATCGGATCGCGCGGAGCGAGGAACGTGTCCGAACCGCCCTGATACATCAGCGGATCGGTCCAGAAACTGTCGGGCATCTCGGCACCACGGGCGGTACGGACCAGTTGTACATGATTGACGTAGGCCGACCCGTCGGCCCACTGATAGGCGCGCGGCAGCGGCGACATGGCTTCATTTTCATGGAAGCGTTCGGTGGGTACCGAACCATGTTCCAGGCTTTCCGCAAGTGCGGCCAGTTGCGATTCGCAACTGGCCCAATTGTCAAGCGCCGCCTGCATGGTGGAGGCCACAGCGGTGGCGTCGGTACATTTTGTCAGATCGCGCGAAACGACGACAAGGCGGCCATCGCGGCTACCATCCTTCAATGTGGCAAGTTTCATGAATTCTCCGGTTTCCCTCGCCGGAACCGTCATTGCGGCCCGATTGACTGATGTTTATTCACATGACGGTTGTTTTTGCAACCATCAAGCGGTCGGACTACCAATCCATGACAACCTTGCCGGCGGTGCCGTCGCGCATGGCGTCGAAACCGACCTGAAAATCGTCAATACCAATGCGATGGGTGATGAGGCCCGATACGTCCAGCGGGCCTTGCACAAGCGCGATCATCTTGTACCAGGTCTCGAACATCTCGCGCCCATAAATCCCTTTCAGATGCAGCATCTTGAAGATCACCTGGTTCCAGTCGATGCGGAAATCAGCGGGCGCAATGCCAAGGATGGCGATCTTTCCGCCATTGTTCATCACTTCGATCATGTCGCGCATCGCCTGGGCTGCGCCCGACATTTCAAGCCCGACATCGAAACCTTCGGTCATGCCGATCTGCCGCATGACGTCGCGAACATCGTCCTTTGAGATATCGACGCAGAACCGGACGCCGAGATTGCGCGCCAGCTCAAGCCGGCCCGGATTGATATCGGTGATCACGACCTTGCGGGCGCCGACACATTGCGCCACCAGCGCGCCCATAATGCCGATCGGTCCGGCGCCGGTGACCAAGACGTCCTCGCCGACCAGATCAAAGGACAGAGCGGTATGTACGGCGTTGCCGAGAGGATCGAATATCGCCGCAATCTCGTCGGGTACGTCATCCGGGATGGAAACGACATTGTGTTGCGGCAGCGACAGAAACTCGGCAAATGCTCCTGGTCGGTGAACACCGACACCCAGCGTGTTGCGGCACAGATGGCCGCGACCGGCGCGGCAGTTGCGGCAATGGCCGCAAACGATATGGCCTTCGCCGGAAACCCGCTGACCGGATTTGTATTCGGTGACGGCGGCGCCGGTCTCGACCACGTGCCCGACGAATTCGTGGCCGGTGACCATCGGTACCGGTACCGTTTTGGCCGCCCACTCATCCCAGTTGTAGATGTGAACGTCGGTGCCGCAGATCGCGGTCTTGTTGATCTTGATCAGAACATCATTGGGCCCGATGTCCGGAACGGGCACGCGCTCCATCCAGATCCCCGGTTCCGCCTTCGCTTTGACAAGCGCCTTCATCATGTTGGTCATATGCGTGCCTCTTCAGGAAATGACACCGAGCTCGCGTCCGGCAACGGCAAACGCCGCGACAGCGACATCAATGTCTTCGGCAGAATGTGCCGCCGACATCTGCGTCCGGATCCGGGCCTGGCCCTTTGGCACGACCGGAAATGAAAATCCGATCACATACACGCCAAGCTCGAGCATGCGCGCCGCCATTTGCTGCGCCAATTTGGCATCGCCAAGTAAAACCGGAATGATGGGATGAGCGCCGGGCACGAGTTGGAAACCCAAATCCACCATCGCGGCGCGGAACCGTTCGGCGTTGGATTGGAGTTGACGGCGCAGACCGTCGCCATTCTCGATCAGATCGAAAACTTTCAGGGAAGCAGCCGCAATTGGTGGGGCAAGCGTGTTGGAGAACAGATAGGGGCGCGAACGCTGGCGCAGCCAATCGACCACCGGCGCGGACGCCACGGTATAGCCTCCCGACGCACCACCAAGCGCTTTGCCGAGCGTTCCGGTGATGATATCGATACGCCCCTCCACACCGCAATATTCGGGCGTTCCGCGCCCGTTATCACCGACAAATCCGACGGCGTGGCTGTCATCGACCATCACCATGGCGTCATATTGATCGGCAAGATCACATATGGCTTGCAGATTGGCGACGATGCCATCCATCGAAAAAACACCATCGGTGGCGATCAGCCGAAACCGGCAATCGGACGCGTTTTGCAGCTGTTGCTCCAAATCCGCCATATCGTTGTTGGCGTAACGCAGCCTCCTGGCCTTGCACAGGCGTACGCCATCGATGATCGACGCGTGATTGAGCGCATCGGATATGATGGCGTCTTCCTCGCCAAGCAGGGTCTCGAACAGGCCGGTATTGGCATCGAAACACGACGAGTAGAGAATGGCATCTTCCATCCCAAGGAAGGCGGCAATGCGCGATTCCAGCGCCTTGTGCTCTTCTTGCGTACCGCAAATGAAGCGCACCGATGCCATTCCGTATCCGTAACGATCCAGCGCTTTCTTGGCTGCATTGCGAATGTCGCGATTGTCTGCGAGGCCAAGGTAGTTGTTGGCGCAGAAGTTCAACACCTGCTGGCCGCCGGCTTCGATATGCGCTGACTGCATTGAGGTGATTATGCGCTCAGCCTTGTAGAGGCCGGCTTGCTTCACGCCGTCGATCTCGGCGCGGATATGATCGGTAAATCTCTTGCTCATTGCATCAACCCGTGGAAAATCGGTTGCCCCGTTCGGGCCGTTCGTTGCCCGCTACCAATCCCGCATAGTACAGCTCATGGTTCCCAGAGCCACACAGAAGCGACGACAAGTTTCACAATACCGGTTTGGTACGGCACACCATATGTGGCGCTTTCGGTCACTCGACCTATCGCCACCGGACAGTGTCAACAGAAGTCCCCGATGCAATCCCGGCGAAGATGATGGCGGGAACGCCCTGAGCGGATCAGAAAAACGCCTGTATTCCGGTTTGGGCCCGGCCGAGGATCAACGCATGGACATCATGCGTTCCCTCGTAGGTATTGACCGTCTCCAGATTGGCCGCGTGGCGCATTACGTGATAGCCGATCTGTATGCCATTGCCGCCATGCATGTCACGAGCCTGGCGGGCAATGTCGAGCGCCTTGCCGCAATTGTTGCGCTTGACGATCGAAATCATTTCCGGCGCCATTCGACCCTGATCCATCAATTGGCCGACGCGGAGCGATCCCTGAAGCCCGAGCGCAATCTCGGTCTGCATGTCGGCCAGCTTTTTCTGGAACAATTGCGTACCGGCGAGCGGCTTCTTGAACTGCTTGCGGTCGAGACCGTAGGCCAGCGCGCGTTGCCAGCAATCCTCGGCAGCACCCATCGCACCCCAGGATATGCCGTAACGCGCCCGGTTCAGGCAGCCGAACGGGCCTTTCAATCCGGAAACGTTCGGCAAAAGCGCGTCTTCGCCAACCTCGACATCCTCCATGACGACCTCACCGGTTATCGAGGCGCGCAGCGACAGTTTTCCTTCGATTTTCGGTGCCGAGAGACCTTTCATGCCTTTTTCGAGAATAAAGCCGCGTATGGCGCCGTCATGCGCATCCGACTTTGCCCAGATGACGAAAACATCGGCGATCGGGGAGTTGGAGATCCACATTTTTGAGCCGTTCAGCCGGTATCCGTTTTCGGTCTTTACGGCGCGCGTCTTCATCCCGCCCGGATCAGAACCGGCATCCGGCTCGGTCAGGCCAAAACAGCCGATCAGCTCACCCGAGGCCAGTCCGGGAAGGTATTTGCCGCGCTGACTATCGTCGCCATAAGCATAGATCGGATACATCACCAGCGACGACTGGACGCTCATCATCGAACGGTAGCCCGAATCGATGCGCTCGACCTCGCGGGCAACAAGACCGTAGGCCACATAGGATGCGCCGGCGCCGCCATACTCCTCGGGCACCGTTATGCCGAGCAGACCGGCCTGGCCCATGAGGCGAAACAGTTGCGGATCGGTTTTCTCTTCGAGATACGCCTCCTCGATCAGCGGGGCGAGTTCCGACTGCGCGAAAGCGTGAGCAGCATCGCGGATCATGCGCTCATCTTCGCCTAGCTGATCGTCGAGCAGAAACGGGTCTTCCCACTTGAAGGGAGCCTGGGCAGGTGCGTTTTTGTTGGCGGCGGTCTCAGCGGTCATGGAGAAAATTCCTTTTAATCATGCGGTCAGGTTTTAACCGGATCGAGTGAACTTTCAACTTTGAAACCTTCCCCGCCGTCCATGCCGGGCAAGATACGGTAACGAATCAATAACCATTTTTACTAATTTAGCGGTACCCCGCCCGGTATTCTTGCCGTTTTTTCATTGGGTTAACCCATGCGGGTCTAGATTGCAGCCGATTCCCGATGAACGGAGTGGTTTTGGGGGCGAAGTCCGCAATGGCAGGTGGCGACAGCAGGAAAAATTCCGGCAATTTGCTCCTTCGCATCAAATATGCCTACTGGCTGGCCCTACTGCTCATCGCGGCAATGGCCACTTTGTCATTTGCCGCGCTCGGCACCATGCTCACCGGGCAGAGCGGCGATACCCGCGTCATGGTGCTCGCCAGCGAGCAAAGGGAGTTAATCCGCGATATCGAAGCGCAGCTTGCTGCCGGGCAGACGGTCTCAGACCGCGCCAGGCTGATTCAGATGGTCGGCGCGTTTTCAAAAAACCATAGTGAACTGCTGGCAGACGTCACCGCCGATCCCAGCGACAGGGATGCTGTACTCATCGGAGACGCACTGGGACTGGCCGCCAACGCTTTTACCCAAAGTGTTGAATCCCAATTGGGAAATTCTGATGGACCGAAGGTTGACCGGGCGATCGGCGCCCGTGTTCTGACGGCATATGACATTCTGGTCACGCATTTTTCCGCACGTGTCGCCGCCAAGGCGAAATCAATCGGAATATGGCATCGCAGCCTGTTTGTCGCCATGATCGGGCTGATCGCGGCCGTGATCGTGTTTATTTTCCGTCCGCTGTCCTCGGCGATCAGCAAAAACGCCCACGAACTGGTCGAGGCACGCAACTCGATGGCTTATGTGGCGGCCCATGACGGGCTCACGGGTCTCCACAACCGGGCATTCCTACTCGATCATTTCCAGTCGATGATATCGGGTGCGGAACGCCGCGGCGAACGGCTGGCGGTGCTGCAGATCGATCTCGACGGCTTCAAGCAGATCAATGATACGCTTGGCCATGCGGCCGGCGATCATGTTCTGGTGGAAACAGCCGAGCGCATGCGTCATTCGTGTCGGGCGACCGACCTGTGCATTCGTCTCGGCGGCGACGAGTTCGTCATGGTTCTCAGTGCTGCCGGCAGCACGCAAGACATCAACATGGTCACGGGCCGTATCCTTGAGCGTGTCAACGACCCGATGAGCTACGATGGCGCGACAATCAATGCCGGCGCAAGCGCCGGCATTGCCGTTTTCCCGGTCGATGCGAACACTGCCGATGATCTGCTGGTTCATGCCGATCTGGCGCTGTACGAGGCCAAAAAGATGGGCGGCGGCAAACATGCGTTCTTCTCGGATGATCTGCGCATGGAGCTGGAACATCGCAAGCAGCTCGAGAACGATTTGAGCCAGGCGATCAAGGTTGATGCGTTCGATGTTCATTTCCAGCCGCAGATATCGCTCGTCGACGGCTCGGTGGCCGGCATCGAAGCGCTTATGCGCTGGGCACATCCCGAGCGGGGCATGGTTCCTCCAGCCGATTTCATTCCCGTTGCCGAGAAGATCGGCCTGATGTCGACAATTGGCCGGATCGTCATCCGCAAAGCCATTGCAAAGGCAGCAGACTGGCATCGCGACGGTCTGGAATTCGGCCGGCTGGCTGTGAATATCTCCGGCGCGGAAGTGCGCGAACCTGATTTTTCGGAATTCCTGTTCGAGGCGCTCGCCGAATTCGGTCTACCGCCATCGAAACTGTCACTTGAGATCGTCGAGTCTGTCATTCTCGACGACGACAAACTCGGCATCTCCATGCGGCTGAGAAAAATCCGTGCTGCCGGCGTTCACCTTGAACTCGATGATTTCGGCACCGGATATGCCTCGTTGAGTCACGTCAATCCGAACGAGATCGACCGGCTCAAGATCGACCGGCGTTTCGTGCACAATATCGACGACAATGGCGACAATACCAAGATCGTCAAGGCGATCACTGAACTGGCACGCGGACTGGGCATATCGATCATTGCGGAAGGCGCGGAAACCCAGGAAGAGCTCAATCAGCTGATCGATATCGGCTGCGAGCAGGTTCAAGGTTACTCAATCGCCTATCCAATGCCCGATACCCAGGCGCGGGAGTGGCTGGAAATGCACGCAGAAAACCAGCATGTGGTGAGCCTGGAAGCCAAGCGAAGAGCCTGACTGGCCATAGATACGCTCAAGGGGGTTTGCGCCGGGACTGGCGTAAAATAGTCCGTTCCGTCGGATTTCCAATCGGCAGGCAGCCTGCGCCGCACCGGCCTCGAACGATGGTTGGCCATCGCCCATCAGCCGTTATTACGCCCGTCCGCCTCCCCAATCGCGACACAGAATTGACTACGAATGAGCCAATAAGGCTCTAGCTGAAGAACTGCGCACCGTTGGCCGACAGCGTCGAACCGGAAATGAAACCGGCATCGTCGGACGCAAGAAACACGACGCAACGGGCAATCTCTTCGGGTTCGCCCAGACGACCGACCGGAATTTGCGGGATGATACGCTCGTTCAGCACCTTCTCGTCAATCGCCTTGACCATCTCGGTGGCGATATAGCCGGGGCAGATTGCGTTGACGGTGATGCCGGCGCGTGCGCCTTCCTGCGCCAGGGCGCGGGTGACACCGATATCGCCGGCCTTGGCCGCGGAATAGTTGGCCTGTCCGGCCTGGCCCTTCTGACCGTTGACGGACGAGATGTTGACAACGCGGCCAAATTTGCGCTCGCGCATGCCGGACCAAACGGGATGGGTCATGTTGAAGACGCCGTTCAGGTTGGTCCCGATCACCTCGTTCCATTGCTCCGGCGTCATGCGGTGGAACATGGCATCGCGGGTAATGCCGGCATTGTTGACCAGTACATCCACCGGGCCGAGATCAGCCTCGACCTTGGCGATGCCGTCAACACAGGCCTGATAGTCGGCCACTGACCATTTGAAGACCGGTATACCGGTTTCATCCTTGAATTTCGCGGCGGCTTCGTCATTGCCGGCATAGTTGGCGGCAACCTTGTAACCGGCGTCTTTCAACGCCACCGATATTGCCGCGCCGATACCGCGCGTACCGCCGGTGACCAATGCTGTTCTGCTCATGTCATCTTACTCCAGATTGTCCGGCTTTAATCAAACCGCTTCAACACACATGGCAACGCCCATGCCGCCGCCGATGCAAAGTGTCGCCAAACCCTTCTTGGCCTCACGGCGCTTCATCTCGAAAACCAGCGTGTTGAAAATTCGCGCGCCGGATGCACCAACCGGATGGCCGATGGCGATGGCGCCGCCGTTGACGTTGACGATATCGGCGTTCCAGCCCAGATCCTTGTTGACCGCGCAAGCTTGTGCGGCAAAGGCCTCGTTGGCTTCGACCAGATCGAGATCGTCGATCGACCAACCGGCTCTTTCAAGCGCCTTTCGTGAAGCGGGAATCGGTCCGGTACCCATGATCGCCGGATCGACGCCGGCGGTGGCCCAGGAAACAATACGAACCATCGGCGTAATGCCACGCTTTTCGGCTTCGGCCTCGCTCATCAGCACCGCAGCGGCTGCGCCGTCATTGATGCCCGACGCGTTGGCGGCGGTAACCGTTCCTTCCTTGTTGAAGGCCGGGCGCAGTTTGGCGATGCCATCCATGGTGACCCCATGCTTGATGTATTCATCGTCCTCGACAATTGTCTCGCCCTTGCGTGTTTTAACTGTGAACGGGGTGATCTCGTCCTTGAACCTGCCGGCCTTCTGGGCAGCTTCGGCCTTGTTCTGCGAAGCGACGGCAAATGCATCCTGCTCATCGCGGGTCAGCTGCCACTTGTTGGCGATATTCTCCGCGGTATTGCCCATGTGATAGCCGTTGAAGGCATCGGTCAGGCCATCCTTGATCATGGTATCGACCATCTTGTAGTCGCCCATTTTCACGCCGCCGCGCAGGTGCTGGCAGTGTGGCGCCATTGACATCGATTCCTGTCCTCCGGCGACGATGATGTCAGCATCACCCACGGCGATCTGCTGCATGCCTATGGCAATCGTGCGCAAACCCGATCCGCAAAGCTGGTTCAAACCCCATGCCGTGGCTTCCTGCGGGATGCCGGCGGCCATGGCCGCCTGACGAGCGGGATTCTGGCCCTGGCCGGCAGCAAGGATCTGCCCCATGATCACTTCGTCGACGTCACCGGGCTCGACACCAGCGCGCGACAAAGCCGCGGAGATTGCTGTGGCGCCCAACTCGTGGGCCGGTGTATTGGCGAAGGAACCGTTGAATGAACCGACGGCGGTGCGCGCCGCACCAGCGACGACGATGGCATTGGATGCGGACATATTGAACTCCAGCTCTCTGTTTTTTTGCAAGTGCGAAGAAGAATGGTCTGTAATTGCCCGTTCATTGCTTCGAGTCAAATCGTAAATTAGGCGTACAACGCAGATATGCGGCAGGCGCATGCCATCGTGCATTGCACAAAACTGCTTCCAATAAGCGCCCTTTTCGGACTAATGTCCTTTCAGATTGCGATAAATTCCCAGCGGAGGCATCAGATATGCCGGAAAAATCCGATCCGGTGACGATCAAAAAATACGCCAACAGGCGCCTCTACAACACCGGAACAAGCACCTATGTCACGCTCGACGATCTGGCCGAAATGGTCAAACGCGGCGAAGACTTCGTCGTGGAAGATGCCAAGTCGGGCGATGATATCACCCACGCGGTCCTGACCCAGATCATTTTTGAACTGGAGAACAAGGACGGCCAGAACATGCTGCCAATCCCGTTCCTGCGGCAGCTGATCGCTTTTTACGGCGACCAGATGCAGATGGTGGTGCCCAGTTACCTGGAGCAGTCCATGGCTGCATTCTCAAAGGACCAGGAGCGCATCCGCGAACAGATGACCGCCGTGTTCAGCGGGCAACCGATCGACGCCGTGAACCAGCCATTGAAGGCGATCGAGGAACAGACGCGGCGCAACATGGAAATGTTCCAACAGGCGATGAGCATGTTCACACCGTTCGGCGCGCCTGGCGATACATTGGAAGACGAGGAGGCCGCCGAGGACGCCAACGCTGACGAAGCTGCGCCCGAAGCCGATGATCTGCAGGAACTGAAGGAGCAGATCGCCGCCATGCAAAAGAAGATCGACAAAATGGGCAAGGGCTGACCGGCCTGTTGCGTTACCAGCCCAATGCCATTCCGTCTTTGCGTGGGTCTGATCCGCCGATCAGGAATCCGCTCTTTTCGTCAATCATGATCGTCTGACCGCCACCGATCGGCGCCAAAGCATCACGGATGCTATGCCCGCGGCGCTCCAGCTCGGCGCGAATATCTGATTTGATACCGCTTTCAACGTCGATAACGCCGTCCTCTCCCCAAAACAGCCGCGGATAGTCGATCGCTTCCTGAACATCCATTGCGTGATCCAGCATATTGGACAGAACCAGCGCATGCCCCATGGGCTGATAGGATCCGCCCATCACACCGAACGACATTGCCGCTTTGCCATTGCTCATCGCCATGGCGGGAATGATGGTATGCATCGGTCGTTTGCCCGGTTTCAGCTCGTTGGGATGGCCTTCTTTCAATGTGAAGCATGCACCACGGTTCTGCAGGGCGATCCCGCTCTTCGGTGTAACGATTTTCGAACCGAAGCCGCGGTAAAGCGAATTGATGAACGAAACAGCCATGCGGTCGCGGTCAACAACCGTCAGATAGGTCGTATCTGCATCGGGAAGCGACGGAACGACAATACTCTCGTTGCGCTTTTGTTTGTCGATGCCAGCGGCCAGGCGGGCGGCAAACCGTTCTGACAGTATCTGGTCGATATCCGGGGTCATTTGCGATGGATCGGCAATCATGGCATCGCGAACCGAATAGGCCGCGCGCGCTATTTCGATCAGCATGTGCTGACGATCTGCGCTGCCGGGATCAAACGAGGCAAAGCCGGTCTCGCGCATCAGGTTCAAAATCAGCAGCGCTATGACGCCCTGGCCGTTGGGCGGCAGCTCCAGCACATCGAGACCGCCCATATTTCGCCGATACGGGCTCGATCCAGTCGGCCGATACCGAAGCCAGATCGGCTTCGGTCAGAAAGCCGCCGCCGGACTGGACCGCTGCGGCAATTTCGGCCGCGATTTCGCCCTCATAGACCGATTTTGCACCTTGAGTTGCGAACTTTTTGAGCGTTTCACCAAGAGCCGGAAAACTAAACCGGTCGCCGGCTGCCGGTGATGCACCACCGACCAGGCAATGTTTGAGACCGCCGGGATCCCGCGCCAGCAAATCCCGCGCCAACGCCCAATCGAAAGAAACACGATGATGAACGGCAAAACCGTTCTCGGCATAATGGATGGCATCTGCAAACAAGCGCTCAAGCGGCATGGTGGCAAACCGGGCGTGAAGCGCCTCCCAGGCCTTGGCGGCGCCTGGAACGGTGATCGAGTGCACGCCGGTCTGCGGCATGGCGTCAAAACCGTTTGCACGATACCAGGCCGCGTCAGCGCCGGCCGGCGCATGGCCCGATCCGTTGAGCCCGTGCACCTGACCGCCCGGATCCGCGACAATGATAAAACAGTCTCCGCCAATTCCGGTCATCGCCGGTTCCACAACGGCCAGTGTCGCTGATGCCGCCAAAGCCGCGTCAACCGCGTTGCCTCCAGCCTTCAGAACGGACACGGCAGTGGCGGTGCCGAGCGGATGGGCGGTGGCGGCCATACCGTTTTCCGCGATCACCGGCGAACGGCCGGGAAGTTGAAGGTCGCGCATTTTACTGGAAATTCACGTCTCGGCCCGCGGCCCGTATCGAAACGGTAAACCCGGACAACACGTCGAACAGAGAAATGGCGGTCAGCGCGAAGAACAACGAGGTTGCGGCCTGCTCGACAAGCAGGAATTCGACCAGGAAAGCGACGAAGACAAAGGTCGACAGCAAGTGATCAATCACCGACGCGTTGGAGGTCCTGGTCGACTTGATGATCTCGATAAACAGCAATGCCAGGGCAACGAGGATGATCAAGTCGGCAAGCGTCATCGACCAGATGCCACCCCGACATCATGGAAATCGAAAAGATCTCCAGGCTCCATGGCCCGTCGTCACCGCCGCCGAACACACCTGCGAGGCCGAGATTGTAGAGTATGAATGGTATGATCAGCAGCGGTATGTGAAACATCAAATGCATCTCCAAAGCGGCAAGTGTGATACCGCGCATAATGTGCCCGGGCCGACAAGGTCAAGCACATAACCATGCCGCAAACAAAAAAGGCCGGCGTCATTCGCCGGCCTTGATCACTATGGGTTGCGCGCGCAATCAGTCCTTGGGTTCAAGCACCTGACGACCGCGGTACATACCCGATTTCAGGTCGATATGGTGCGGGCGGCGCAATTCGCCGGAATCCTTGTCCTCGACATAAGTCGGGTTCTTCAGCGCGTCGGTTGAGCGGCGCATGCCGCGCTTGGACGGCGACACTTTTCGTTTGGGTACAGCCATTGATCCTGCTCCGATATGTCTTGCGAAAGCGGCATTTCCCGGCTGGCGGGCTGCTTGTATTCGCCATCAATTCATGAAAGTCGCGTGCCTATACACCGCTCCGGCGCTTTTTACCAGCACCGGAAGCCAAAATTTTTTCCGTTCGTTGCCAATTCTCCGGCCATCAATCAAAGCATGCGATGTGGCTTGTCGCACCGCGTACCCTTTTCTGTATGATCGATGCGAGCCGGTTGAGCTTTTTCGTCGGTTTGGCCGGATTGCGCAAATGCGGATTCGGCAGCGTAACCGCGAGAAGAGCGGCCTGTCTGGAGGTCAGTTTGGAAGCCGATCGCTTGAAATAATGCCGTGCTGCTGCTTCAATCCCGTAAATACCGGGGCCCCATTCGGCGATATTGAGATAGATCTCCATAACCCTCTTCTTTGGCAGGACCAGATCAAACATCACCGCCAGCGGCGCCTCGATAACCTTGCGCACATAGGAGCGGCCTTGCCACAGATAGAGGTTTTTGACCGATTGCATGGAGATGGTTGATGCGCCGCGCACCGGTTCACCATCAAGCGCGTCCACAATGACCTCGTTCAGCGCGGCAAGATCGATGCCGTGATGAGAACAGAATTGACCGTCTTCAGACATCGTGACGGAATGGATCATCACGGGTGCGATGTTCTCCAGATCAACCCACCGGCGGTCATATCCGTTGAATGTGACCACATCCTTCAGCATCAGCGTGGAAACCGGATGAACGAAAGGCACCGCATAGAGCACCGTCAGAACAACCGGCAAAACGGCAAGAACGCCAAGCGCGATCGCAATCCGCTTCAGCCATAGACGGATACGTGGCGAAGAACGCCGGCTTTTCTTTCGCGCCGGCTTTTTCTTTCGCACCGCAGGCTTTTTTCCTGGCTTGCCGGTGGTCAAACCTACTTCCTCGATTACACTGTGCCGACTGGCAATAGTCATAGAGCCGATTGCATGCAACAGCACGGCAAACATGCCAGTGGTCTTGACCACGGGCGAAATTGCGGCCATCGAGCCGTTTATGATGACCGAAGACGAATTTCTGCCTCTGCTTGCCGGTGCCGCCGGGCGTGTGGAAGATGTGCTTGAAAGCATGCTAAGCAGCACTCCTGTTACCGGGGAACTCGAGCGGCCTGACCGGCTGGTGGCGGCCATGCGGCATGGAGCGCTCGGCGGGGGCAAACGGTTGCGGCCGTTTTTGCTAGTGGAATCGGCAGCACTTTGCGGGCGCGACGATGCAGCGGTTTGGCGGGTTGCAGCAGCGCTCGAATGCGTACATTGCTACTCGCTGGTTCATGATGACCTGCCCGCCATGGATGATGATGATCTGAGGCGCGGGCAACCGACGGTCCACAAGGCATATGATGAGGCAACCGCGATTCTCGCCGGCGACAGTCTGCTGACTTTGGCGTTTGAAATCATTGCCGCAGCGGATACCGAACTGGCGCCAGAACGCAAGATTGCAGTCATCGCGGCGTTGTCACGGGCGGCGGGGCTGGGAGGCATGGCCGGTGGTCAGATGCTTGATCTTCAGGCGGCCGAATTGCCACCCGACGAGGCTGGCATCATCCGGCTCCAGGCCATGAAGACCGGAGCGTTGATCCGGTTTGCCTGCGAGGCTGGAGCCATCATCGCCGGCGCGTCAAAAGAAGACCGAGACAGGTTGGGCGAATTCGGCTCGGCCATTGGTTTGGCCTTTCAGTTGGCGGATGATCTGCTCGACAAGACCAGCAACGCTTCAAACATGGGCAAGGCAACCGGCAAGGATGCTGATGCGGGCAAGGCAACCTTGGTCGCGCTCCACGGTCAGGACTGGGCCAAGGCTCAACTGACGGGGCTGATCGAACAGGCCCTAGGCCTGCTGGAACCCTATGGTGAACGCGCGGCCGTCCTGTCGGCAGCCGCGCAATTTATCGCAACGAGAAGCTCCTGAACGGTAGCTGGTTCACCGGCCGTTTTTAAAGAAGTGCCCGCCACCATTGATACCATTGGGATATGGACCTCCCCCATACGGATGGTATCCACCGTGCGGTACGCCATAGTAGCGGCCGGTCTTGCAGCGGTGATACGCGCGACGCGGTAATCCGTAGCAATTTCGTCCGTAGCGATAAATATGGCGATGGTGATGCCGGTTGGCCCGGCTGATAACACCGGCCGTAAACAAGCCAAGCGCTATGGCCGCCGCGACGTCGCCGTGCCGGTGGTGCCGCTTGTGTGCATCCGCTGAAGCCAGTGGAGCAATGGCGATCGCTGCGGTCAGTGCCGCCAGCATGGTGGTTCGGATCGGTTTCATGGCATTCTCCCCGTAGTCCGGTATTGCGCGCCGTCGCAACAAGCAGACGACGGCGCCTGTTCGCTGCGAAAAGAGAGTAAGGTTAACAAATTCTTTCTGAACGCAAACTGAACGGGACGATGAAATTGATATAGTGCATAAGCCGACGCTTACAAATCAAATCGCTGTCACGCTGGTTGCGAGCCCTCCCCGAAGCGGGCTTCGACGTATTCGGCAACCATGTCCCGGAATTCGTCGGCAATGTGCGGTCCGCGTAGCGTTTTGACCTTCTTGCCATCGATGAACACAGGCGCCGCCGGCATTTCCCCGGTTCCGGGAAGCGATATTCCGATATCGGCATGTTTGGATTCGCCCGGGCCGTTGACGATGCACCCCATGACGGCGACCGAAAGGGCCTCCACACCGGGATATTTTTCCCGCCAGACCGGCATGTTGGCGCGGATATCGGACTGGATTTTTTCCGCCAGTTCCTGGAACACGGTCGATGTAGTGCGACCGCAGCCCGGACAGGCAGCAACAATCGGCAGAAATTGTCTGAATCCCATCGTTTGCAGCAACTCCTGCGCCACCTGCACTTCCCGGTTCGATCCCCACCCGGCTCCGGCGTCAGGGAGATGCGGATGGTATCGCCAATGCCCTGCTGCAGCAGGATGGCCATTGCGGCTGATGAGGCAACAATTCCCTTGGAGCCCATTCCTGCTTCCGTGAGGCCAAGATGCAAAGCATGGTTCGACCGCTCTGCCAGCATCGTATACACCGCGATGAGGTCCTGAACCTGGCTCACCTTGGCCGACAGAATGATCCGATCGCGCGGAAGTCCGGTCTCCTCGGCAAGTTCCGCGGACAACAGTGCCGACTGAACGATCGCCTCGCGGGTGACCTGCTTAGCCGTCATCGGTGATCCGGCGTTGTGATTGTCGTCCATCAGCCGGGTCAAAAGCTCCTGATCGAGCGAGCCCCAGTTGACGCCGATCCTGACCGGCTTTGAATGCCGGATCGCCATTTCGACGATATCGGTAAACTGGCGATCTCGTTTCTCCCTGAAACCGACGTTGCCGGGGTTAATCCGATACTTCGCCAAAGCCTCCGCGCAAGCGGGATGATCGGCGAGCAGCTTGTGGCCGATATAATGGAAGTCGCCGATCAGCGGTACATCAAGCCCGAGCCGGTCTAGCCGCTCGCGGATCTTCGGCACCGCGGCGGCACTCTCATCGCGATCCACCGTGACGCGAACCAGTTCCGATCCGGCCTCGTGCAATGCGGCGACCTGGGCAACTGTCGCATCGACGTCAGCCGTGTCGGTGTTGGTCATCGACTGGACCACGACCGGATGATCGCCACCGACCATGACATTGCCAATCGCGACCGCAACCGATTTCCGCCGGTCAAATGGTGAGGAAAAATAGCCGCTCAAGAAACTCTTCTCCGATATCGCGATTGCAGCACAGTATTCTGGCTGCGAGGTGGCGCAGCCGGATCGATCTGTCAACTGCGCAAATGTCAGGCAATGGTCACCGGGAGCTCGACAAGTGCGCGCAGGCCGACCCGTTTTCGCCAACGCAAAGTGTCGGCATCGCAGTCGAGCGACATCTTGGGAAATCTGCCGAGGAGCACCTTGAGGGCAATACGCGCCTCCAGCCGCGCCAATTGATGTCCAAGACAGAAATGCACGCCCGTACCGAAAGCAATATGCGGATTTGGGTGCCGATCAAGGATCATGCGATCAGGATTCTCGAACACCGCCGGATCGGCATTCGCCGCCGCCAGCAGCGGAACGACAAGTTCACCTTTGCTAACCGAAATCCCATCGATCTCCATATCGTGGCGAGCATGGCGCGGTTTGGTCATCTGAACCGGCGAAACAAACCGCAGAAACTCCTCGATCGCCAGATCAAGCCGGGAGAAGTCCTCCACGAGCCATGCCCGCCTTTCGGGTTCGGCGAACAATGCGTTGATCGATCCGGAGATCAGATGGGTTGTTGTCTCGTGGCCGGCGATCAACAGCAGGAATGCCGTTGCCAACAACTCCTCGTCGCTTGCGTTGCCGTCCTCGGCCTCCTTGACGAGGGCGGCAATCAGGCCGCTGCCACCCGTTTCGCGGGCTTCGGCGATTCTTGCATCCAAATAGGCCGAGAGGCGCTTCAAAGCCGGAAATATGCGGAAAAAGCTGGTCAGACCGGTGACTTCGGAAAACGGAGCGGCACTTTTGACAAAGAAATCGCGGTCCTCACGCGGCAGGCCCAAAAGATCGGATATGACCAGCAATGGCAACAAGCGGGCGAAGTTTGCGATCAGGTCGACCTTCCTGGTTCTGGTCATCTGATCGGCCAGTTCATTTGCAGCAGTTTCGATTTCACCTTCCATAGCTTTGACGTTGCGCCGGCGAAACGCCGCATCGACCAACGTGCGCAATCGCTTGTGTTCCGCCCCGTCAGTGGTCAGCATGTTGCTCGACAGAACTTTCAGCGAGCGCGGCATCCACCATTGCAGCCCGGCCAATCCGCCCTTTAGCGAGCGCTGCGTGTAGGTTTCGCTATCCTTGAGCACCGCTGTCGCCGCCGCATGGGTGGTTGTCAGCCAAACTTTGCCGATTATCGGAATCTTTGAACGCACCAGCGGTCCTTCGGCACGCATGGCGGCCAAAGCTGGAAAAGGATCACGGTAAAACGCCTGATCAGTAAGGACATTCATCCGCATGATGCAGCCTCCTTGTCCATCTTATTAAGGAAACGGGAAGAAACTGTTCAAGATGCCATATTCAATCGATTGAGAAGCTGGCGGCACCATTTCGTTTCTTTCGTGCTTCTGATATTTGCGGCGCAATCAATTTGACAGGAGGCACAATATGAGCGAGCGCATCGAAGATATCGCCGCGGCGATGGTGGCCGAGGGCCAGGGCATACTTGCCGCAGACGAGAGTTCTGCAACGATCAAGAAACGCTTCGACAGCATCAATCTGGAATCCACGGAAGACAACCGGCGAGACTACCGCGAGATGCTGTTCCGCGCCGAAGCGGCAATGAAACAGTACATCTCCGGCGTCATTCTGTTTGACGAGACGCTGCGCCAGAAAGCTGCCGACGGAACGCCACTGGCCGATCTCATCAAGGCGGCGGGTGCGGTGCCGGGCATCAAGGTCGACAAGGGCGCCAAGCCGCTTGCCGGCCATGACGGCGAGACGGTGACCGAGGGCCTGGACGGATTGCGCGACCGCCTTGCGGAGTATTACGGCCTCGGCGCCCGCTTCGCCAAATGGCGGGCGGTGATTTCAATATCCGATGGATTGCCGACATGGGGCGGTGTCAAGGCAAACGCGCATGCGCTTGCCCGCTATGCCGCGCTCTGCCAGGAGGCGGGAATCGTGCCGATCGTGGAACCGGAAGTTCAGATGGATGGCAATCCCGGCAATCACTCGATCGATCGTTGTGCAGAAGTTTCCGAATGGGTGTTCAAGACCGTGTTCGAGGAGCTTTATGACGCACGTGTTGTGCTCGAAGGCATGGTGCTGAAACCGAATATGGTGATCGACGGAAAGAACGCACGGACTGCCGGCACCGATGAGGTGGCTGAGAAGACGGTCCGCGTGTTGAAGCGGTCTGTACCCGCTTCCGTGCCGGGCATCGCCTTCCTGTCGGGTGGACAATCCGGAGAGGAGGCAACCGCTCATCTTTCGGCGATGAATGCATCCTTTGATCTGCCTTGGAAACTGACATTCTCTTACGGCCGGGCCCTGCAGGCCGCCGCGCTTGAAGCCTGGGGCGGCAAGTCGGAAAATGTGGCAGCCGGCCAACGCGCATTTGCGCACCGCGCCCGCATGAACGGCCTGGCAACCAAGGGCGAATGGCAGGCCGACCTGGAACAAGCGGCCTGACGGAACGTCTTCTTATCCGGCCGGATTTACGTTCCATTGCACCACCTGATCGTTCCCATGACCCGCGCGAAACTGTTGCTGACCTGGTTCGCCCTGCCGATCTACATCTGGCAGGGCATCGGCGTGCGGCTGCGCACCGAAAGGTTGCCGCCGCCGGATGGCCGGAAATCCGGCGATTTTTCAGGTAGCGGCGAACCGATCCGACTGTTGGTGCTCGGCGATTCTTCGGCCGTGGGCATCGGCGTGGACAAAACCGAGGACAATCTCGGCAGCCACCTTGCCAGGATGTTGAGCGGCCGATCCGGACGACCGGTGACCTGGAGAACGGCCGGTTTCAATTCGGCAACGAGTGGCCAGATACGCGATCACGTGGTGCCCAATCTGGCGCGCGAGAATTGGACCCATATCGCGTTGTCGATCGGCACCAACGATGTGAAGAACTTTCACACGCTATCGCGGTTCAAGCGCGAATTTGGCGGGCTGATCTATGCGCTGGCCGCCCGGTTTCCGGATGCACGGATTTTCTGGTCGTCGGCGCTTGATATGCGAAAGGTGCCGGCGCTTCCCCATCCGATGAACGGGTTATTGGAGATCAGGGCGCAGGCCTTCAACCAGCTGGGCGAACGGCTCTGTGCCGAGCGCGGCGCGGTGGCCGTGCCCAGGCTTCCCGAAATCGAGTCCGAAGGATTTTCCAAGGACGGATTTCACGCCAGTGCCGCCGGTTACAAATCTTGGGCCGGACATCTGACCGACCACATGCTGGACGGCGAGCCTAACCGCCCGGCCTGAACACCACCGTCAGCGATATGGCGGCAAGTGCTGCCAATGCGATCTTCCAGAAATCGGCACGCTTCTTCAGTCCCGGCAGACCAAGCGGCCGGATCAAATGGACGAGCATCATGCCGATGATCAGAAGCGACAGGATTTTTGTCATCTTGTGCAATGGCCATCGAATGAGCAGCCGGTCAAGCGAATAAGCCGAATGTTGTGCGCCGATAGTCAAATGGACGCAGTTTCTGGTCAGGTGTAAGAAATTTTTCGACGCAGTGAACGTGCCTGATCAGGAGAAATGGAATGGGTTCCAGTTATCAACAAGTCTACAGCGCGTGGCAAAACGATCCGGAAGGGTTCTGGGCGGAAGCGGCTGGCAGTATTGATTGGTTCAAGCCCGCCAGCAAGGTGTTTGACAAGGATTCAGGTGTCTATGGCCACTGGTTTTCAGGTGCGGAATGCAATACCTGCCACAACAGCGTCGACCGCCATGTTCAATCGGGCCGCGGTGATCAGGCGGCGATTATTTATGACAGTCCCATCACCGGGCGAAAACAGACGTACACCTATTCCCAATTGCTCGAGGAAGTGACTGCACTCGCTGCCGTCATCAAGGATGCCGGCGTCGAAAAGGGTGACCGCGTCATCATCTACATGCCGATGATACCGCAGGCGGCTTTTGCGATGCTCGCCTGCGCACGGCTGGGTGCGGTCCACTCGGTCGTGTTTGGCGGGTTTGCAGCCAAGGAGCTGGCGACCAGGATCGACGACGCGCAACCGAAGCTGATCGTCTCGGCGTCGTGCGGCCTCGAGCCCGGCAGGGTTGTGGCCTACAAGCCGCTGCTCGACGAGGCAATCCAGTTGTCGGCGAACAAGCCGTCGGCCTGTGTCGTGCTCCAGCGGGAGGAAGAACCGTGCAATCTGATCGAGGGCCGTGATATCGACTATGCCGAGGCCGTCGGACAAGCCAAGGCATCAGGGCGCGAGGTGCCATGTACGCCGGTTTCCGCAACCGACCCGCTCTACATCCTCTACACTTCCGGTACGACCGGGCAGCCAAAGGGCGTCGTTCGTGACAATGGCGGCCATATGGTGGCGCTCAAATGGACCATGAAGGCGATATACGGCATCGAGCCCGGTGAGGTGTTCTGGGCGGCGTCCGATGTCGGGTGGGTGGTGGGCCACTCCTACATCGTCTATGCGCCGCTTTTGCATGGCGCGACAACCATCGTTTTCGAGGGCAAGCCGGTGGGAACCCCGGATGCCGGCGTTTTCTGGCGGGTCATTTCGGAACACAATGTGCGGGCTTTGTTCACCGCGCCGACAGCGTTTCGCGCCATCAAACAGCAGGACCCCGAAGGAAAGCTGGTCGGCGACTATGACCTGTCCTGCCTGCGGACATTGTTCCTGGCCGGCGAGAGGGCCGATCCGGAAACCATCAAATGGGCCGAGCAAAAACTCAAGGTTCCGGTAATCGATCATTGGTGGCAGACGGAAACCGGCTGGACGATTGCCGGCAATCCGGTGGGCCTCGGACAATTGCCGGTCAAATACGGTTCGCCGACCGTGCCGATGCCCGGCTACGACATGGCGGTGCTCGATGATGCCGGCCATCCCGTACCAAGCGGCACGCTGGGCAATATCGTTGTCAAATTGCCGTTGCCGCCGGGCAACTTTCCAACGCTATGGAATGCCGAGCAGCGGTTTCGCGATTCCTATCTCGAGGAGTTCCCCGGTTACTACAAGACCGCGGATGCAGGGATCATCGATGAAGACGGTTATCTGTTCATCATGGCCCGCACCGACGACATCATCAATGTTGCCGGCCACCGGCTTTCGACGGGCGCGATGGAAGAAGTCGTCGCCGAGCATCCGGACGTGGCCGAATGCGCCGTCATTGGTATTGCCGACGAGATGAAGGGACAGATTCCTTGTGGATTCGTGGTGCTCAATGCCGGTGCCGAGCGAAACGACAGTGAGGTCGAGAGCGAAGTCGTTCGGCTTGTGCGGCAAAAGATCGGGCCGGTGGCCGCGTTCAAAACGGTCGTGCCGGTGATGCGATTGCCGAAAACCCGGTCAGGCAAGATCCTGCGCGCGACCATGCAGAAGATCGCCGATCAGGAGCCGTGGAAAATGCCGGCAACGATCGATGATCCAGCGATATTGACCGAGATCAAATCGGTGCTGAACGAACGCGGAATCGGCATCTGAACCCAACAATCTACGCCGGCAAAAGAGATACACTTTTGCCGCCGTATGATCGAAAAACTTCGGGGTGTCAGGCGGCGTTTCGCCGGTAGATCCACAATTGCGCCGGCGGGAAATTCCTGAAAACGAAATCGTAGTGCTCTACCGAGAAGTTGCCTCGGCGGCCCGGTACGGGCGAAAGCGGTCCGTAGGTGATCTGCACCATGGGCCTGCCCGCCGGAATGCGCTCCATCAGGTCTTCGACAATGGCGATGCGCCTTTCGATCGGAAAACTCAGAAGCGGTACCGCCGATATGACGGAATCGAATGTCATGTCGCGGTGTTCACCCAGCGTGCGGTCGAGATCAAATGCATCGCCGTGGATGATATTGACGTTGGGAAATTCGAGATTGAGGTGTTCAACGAAATCGGCGGAATACTCGATCGACCAAAGGTCTTCCGGCTTGACGCCGCGCTGCAGTATCGCCTTGGTAATGACGCCTGTACCGGGACCCAGTTCCAGAACCGGAAGGTTTGAATCGGGATTGATTACCGAGGCCATCCGCCGCGCGGTGACCGAACTGGTTGGCAGAACCGCGCCTACGGCCTTCGGGCCATCCATCCAGCCCTTGAAAAAGCGTACTTCTTCGTCGAACTTCTCGGCAAAACGCCGCCGAAACTGCTGCATTTTCATCCTCTATCCGCTGCAATTGACCAATCGTGCACGGTCAACTGTCAGAAGCCCTCACCGCAAATCTAATGTAACACCTGTCGTAGGGTCAGAAAACGGTCATATTTGGACAAGCGCGCGAAAGTTGTGGCTTATTCGCCAATCGAGTCAAAAAAATCCTTCATCCGACTGAAAAAACCGGCCGACTGCGGCGAATTGTCCTTTGAAGAGATTTTCTCAAATTCTTCAAGCAGTTCGCGCTGGCGGCGGCTGAGTTTCTGCGGCGTCTCGACAGCCACCTGAATATAGAGGTCGCCCATGTTTGGCTGGCGCAACACCGGCATGCCTTTGCCTTTCAGCCGAAACTGCCGGCCGTTTTGCGTGCCCTCGGGTACCTTCACCCTCGTCTGGGTGCCATCAAGCGTCGCCACCTCAAAGGAACCGCCAAGGGCGGCGGTGGTCATCGACAACGGGACCTTGCAGTAAAGGTCGGCGCCATCGCGCTGAAAAAACTCATGCGGCTTGGCGGATATGAAAATGTAGAGATCACCGGCGGGCCCGCCGCGCATGCCCGCCTCGCCTTCGCCTGCCAGGCGAATGCGGGTCCCATCCTCAATGCCTGCCGGAATATTGACAGACAGCGAACGCTCCTCGGTAACGCGGCCCTGGCCCGAACACTTCTCGCAAGGATCGGTAATGGTCTGGCCACGTCCCTGACACTGCGGGCAGGTGCGTTCGACGGAGAAAAAACCTTGTGCCGCACGAACCCGCCCGGCACCCGAACACATGGCACAGGTGACCGGCGACGTACCGGGCCTGGCGCCCGAGCCGGAACAGTCTTCGCACGGCATGGCGGTCGGCACGTGTATCTGGGCGGTCTTGCCCGACCAGCATTCCTCGAGCGAAATTTCCATGTTGTAGCGTAGGTCAGCGCCGCGCTCGCGACCGTTGGCGGACCGTCGCTGGCGTCCGCCACCCATCATCTCGCCGAAAATGTCCTCGAAAATGTCGGCAAATCCGCCGCCCGAGAAGCCACCTCCGCCGAAACCGCCCGGTCCGCCGTTCTCGAAAGCGGCATGCCCAAACCGGTCATAGGCGGCGCGCTTTTGCGGATCTTTCAGCGTTTCGTAAGCTTCGCCGATTTCCTTGAACTTCTGTTCCGCGTCCTGGTCATCGGGATTCTTGTCCGGATGGTATTTCATTGCCAGTTTGCGGAAAGCGCTTTTGAGCGCAGCTTCGTCAGCTTCGCGGTTCACACCCAGCGTTTCGTAGAAATCAGCTTTGGCCATCGCGCCTGCCCGATCAAAGAAAATCCTCCCCGAAAACTAATCCGGGGAGGCTTGTTGTCTTAATTCCGTCAGGCCGACTTCTTGGTTTCGTCATCGTCATCGATTTCCTCGAAATCGGCGTCAACGACATCATCGCCTTCCTTTTCGGCGTCAGCCGCAGCATCGGCTTCGGCTGCTTCAGCCTGGCTGGCCTCATACATAGCCTGTCCGAGTTTCATCGACGCTTCCGCAAGCACCGTCGACTTGGCCTTGATGTCTTCGGCGTCATCGCCTTCAAGCGCCGTCTTCAGCTCGGCAATCGCATCCTCGATGGCCTTCCTGTCTTCCTCGGAAACCTTGTCGCCATATTCGGCGAGGTTCTTCTCAGAAGAATGCACCAGCGCCTCGGCCTGGTTCTTGGCCTCCACCGTCTCGCGGCGCTGCTTGTCGGCCTCGGCATTGGCCTCGGCATCCTTGACCATCTTGTCGATGTCGTCATCGGACAATCCACCTGAAGCCTGGATGCGGATCTGATGCTCCTTGCCGGTACCCTTGTCCTTGGCCGATACGTTGACGATGCCATTGGCGTCGATGTCGAATGTGACCTCGATTTGCGGCACACCGCGCGGCGCCGGTGGAATACCGACCAGATCGAACTGACCGAGCAACTTGTTGTCGGCGGCCATTTCGCGCTCGCCCTGGAAAACCCGGATGGTAACTGCCGACTGATTGTCTTCGGCGGTCGAGAAGGTCTGACCCTTTTTGGTCGGGATGGTGGTGTTGCGGTCGATCAGTCGCGTAAACACGCCACCAAGCGTTTCGATACCCAGCGACAACGGGGTGACATCAAGCAGAAGCACGTCTTTTACGTCGCCCTGCAGGACGCCGGCCTGGATCGCCGCGCCCATCGCGACAACCTCGTCGGGATTCACGCCCTTGTGCGGATCCTTGCCGAAATATTGCTTCACGACTTCCTGGATTTTCGGCATGCGGGTCATGCCACCGACAAGAATGACCTCGTCGATATCGCCGGCCTTCATGCCGGCATCCTTCAAGGCTGCCTTGCAGGGTTCAACCGTGCGCTTGACCAGATCTTCCACCAGGCTTTCGAATTTGGCCCGCGTCAGCTTCATGGTCAGGTGTTTTGGTCCGGACTGGTCGGCGGTGATGAAGGGGAGGTTTATCTCGGTCTGCGAGGACGACGACAGTTCGATCTTGGCTTTTTCAGCGGCCTCTTTCAGGCGCTGCAGCGCAAGCTTGTCGTTTTTCAGATCAATGCCCTGATCCTTCTTGAACTCCTCGGCCAGATACTCGACCAGACGCATGTCGAAGTCTTCACCACCGAGGAAGGTATCGCCATTGGTCGACTTGACCTCGAAAACACCGTCGCCGATCTCGAGAACGGAAATATCGAATGTGCCGCCGCCAAGGTCGTAGACGGCAATGGTCTTGCCTTCCTTCTTGTCGAGCCCGTAAGCGAGTGCAGCGGCGGTCGGTTCATTGATGATGCGCAGAACCTCAAGACCGGCAATCTTGCCGGCATCCTTGGTCGCCTGGCGCTGGGCGTCATTGAAATAGGCAGGTACCGTGATAACGGCCTTCTCGACGGTCTCGCCGAGATAGGCTTCCGCCGTTTCCTTCATCTTCTGCAGGATCATCGCCGAGACCTGCGAAGGCGACTGTTTCTTGCCGTCGGCCTCAACCCAGGCGTCGCCGTTGTCGCCCTTGATGATCTTGTAGGGAACGAGCTTCTTGTCCTTGGCCGTTACCGGGTCGTCAAAACGGCGGCCGATGAGACGCTTGATCGCGAACAGGGTACCTTCGGGATTGGTGACCGCCTGACGCTTTGCAGGTTGGCCGACGAGGCGTTCGCCATCATCGGTAAAAGCAACAATCGAAGGCGTCGTGCGTGCGCCCTCGGCATTTTCGATGACCTTGGCGTCCTTGCCGTCCATGACCGAAACACAGGAATTGGTTGTGCCCAGGTCGATACCGATAACTTTTGACATGTCGTTCTCCATTTAAGCAGGCTGGCGTCGGACCCTTGCGGCGCACCGTTTGCAGCCCCTGATCGGATGGTTATTTAAGGCCACCGCGACCCCGCGGCGGCGTTGCGGGGTATATAAGGAGCGCCCCCGACAAGTGCAAGACACTCAAAGGCATCCAAACGCCTCTAATCAATGGTTTTTGGCCCGTCAGCGAACATGTTCGCCAATCAATGCGCTGCAATTGTCGCCAGACCGGCTTTTATGATGCGAAGAACGGGCCGGATTGGCCTGTCCAAATTCACTTTTGGATTATTCGAAATCGCAGCTGCGAACCTGGCTTACGCCTTCGGTCTCGGGGCGTCGCTGCCGTTACCATGAGCGACGTGCAATCGGAGACGGCCCGAAAGCGGCGGTGCTTGGTGATCAATTT
Source organism: Rhizobiaceae bacterium (assembly GCA_963669285.2). Classification (GTDB taxonomy): domain Bacteria; phylum Pseudomonadota; class Alphaproteobacteria; order Rhizobiales; family Rhizobiaceae; genus JAWKWH01. Next base: position 632,449 of record CAXXSI010000014.1, read on the forward strand.
TCGTGGTTGCCAATTACTTTCCGTAACCGGTTGAATCAGAACGATTTTCTTAGAGAGAATTTTGCTTACGACTACCAAACTGCATTAAAAGTGTTGAAGGGACGCTTGCTATGCGGTTTTTTGCGAGGGGCTTGTGCATCCTGGGTTTGGCGATGGTTGCCACGGTAACCGCAGCAGCCGATAGCCGTCAGGCCAGTGCTCCCACACCCGCTTTCACCATGGCTGCATTTATGCGGCTCCTACCGTCAACCTATTTTGGCGACAACGCCGCCGAGATCACCGCGCGCCCGTCGGTTGGGGACGGAAAGATCCGGCCGGTGCGCGCAACCACCGTACAAATATCCTGCCTTGCATTGGCGATCTATCATGAAGCACGTGGCGAGCCGTTGTCGGCCCAGCGCGCGGTCGCGGCGACGATCCTCAACCGGGCACGGTCAACCGCTTACCCCGCAACCATCTGCGGTGTGGTTTACGACAAGGCCTGGCGGCCGTTTAAATGCCAGTTCTCCTTCGCATGTGACGGACGTTCGGATGTCCCGCTAAACCATCGCGCGATTGCCGTGTCGATGAAGGTCGCAATCGAGACCGCGATCGCCGACGCGACGCCTTTATCGCCATGTCCGGAACTGGCGACCCATTATCACCGTCACGATGTTGCACCTGTCTGGTCGAAAAAGCTCCGCCCTTTGGGCCGGGTTGGCGCACATCTGTTTTTTGCCAGTGAGCGGGTCATCCGGCGCATGGGCAATGCGCCTGAACATCTGGGCCGCGTTTCGCAATGCAACACGCCCGACATTGCACTCGCGCTAAGTCTATAAAATCGGTTCAGACGGCGACCCAACCATCGGCATCACCGGCCCGGTACACCGCATCGATCATCTTCTGGTTCAAAATCGAGTTCTCAAGCGTGAAGATCGGCCGGTCGGTATCGAGGCTTTTATCGTGAGCGGCACGGGCGAACGTCTCAGCCATCAGCTTGTACTGCCGTACACCGGGAAAGCGGAATGTCTCCGCACCGGAATGGGTTTGATTGTGCAGTATGACGGTGGCGTGGCCGTAATCGCCAGCGTTGAATGGCGCGGTTACCTCGATAAAACCCGCAGCGCCATGAAACGCCATGTGTTGGCGCAGCGCCAGTTGCGTCGCACAGTAAAACGACAATTCGAACGTGCCGAAATCGGCTTTCACGCTGGCATAGCGATCGGTACCGAATTCCGGATCGCGCTCGATGGTCGCCTGCACCCGCAACGGTTCCTTGCCCGTGACAAGGCGCGTGGACACGGTCGGGTAGACACCGATATCCGGCAGGCCGCCGCCGCCAAGTTCCGGCCGGTTGCGCATGTTTTCAGGATCCAGGAGATTGTAGCAGAACGCACCCTGGACATGGCGAAGCGCGCCGATGGCGCCGTTTTCGATCAGGTCCTGAACCTTGGCCCATTGCGGATGGTAGTTGACCATATAGGCTTCCGACACCAGCACCTTGTGTTCATCGCGAATGGAAACCAGTGCCGAAATCTCGTCGGCGTGAAGCGCAATCGGCTTTTCGCAAAGTACGTGCTTTCCGGCTATGGCGGCTTGCACAGACCATTCGATATGCTGGGAAGTCGGCAGCGGTATGTAGACGCCGTCCACCTCCTTTGAAAGCAGTAGTTCCTCGTAGGTCCCGAATGCATGCGGTGCACCGAACCGATCGGCCAGCGTGCGCGCCCTACCATAGTCCCTGCTGGCAATCGCTGTCACAATGCCATTGTCGGAATCCTGCAGCGAGGGGATCACCTGCTCGCGGCCGATTTTCGCTGTCGAAAGTACGCCCCATCGAAACATGTCGCTCTCCAACTTCTTGTGCCGTGTCACACTACCATGGCAGCACCGTTACTTGCGGCCAGTTTTTCTCGGCTCTGGCGCCTTTTTCCTCGTGTGTCGCCTGATTGTCGAGCGCATGGTTGGGCGTCACACGGAATGAGAAAATATCGTCGAGCCCATAGGGCGCATAGAGATCGAGCGTATCATCATCCTGAAGCTGCACGCCCACAGAGTGGGTTTTCGATGCGAAATGGTCGATGGCATGGCGGCAGTGGCGATAGGGAGGACATTTGCGGCCGAACTTCTTCTCGTACCAGAGATGCACGCGCGCCTCATTGCGGATTTCAACCGGGATCGGCAGATCGTCAAACACTTCCATGCCGGCGACGATCACGCCATCCTCGGCGTCGTAGGAGAGGTCGGCGGCGTCATAATAGAACAAATCGACGTCCTTGATGCCATGGCCGGAAGGCCTGCCGGTAAGATGGTTCCAGACCGAATTATAAAGCACGCCGGAAACGACCCACCAGTCGGGTAAGGCAAGTTTGCGCGCGCGGATCAGTGCGTCCCGGGGCAGCGGATCGTTCCAGATGATGTCGACAAATGCCTGCCGCTGATCATCGAACGGCAAACCGGAATAGCGCAGGTGGTTCATGGCTGAAACTGAAGCGATTCGCCCGTCAATCGCAACAGAATTTGTTCGCTACCGTGTTGGAATCGGTGAGTGCCGGCCGGGTGCTATGCGATGCTTTCAGGCTTTGCCAAACGGCATGAGCGACCGCCGATTGGCATACAAGAACGCACAAAAGGCGGCAGTCCAGGCAATTGCAGCCTCATTCATGAAAAGTGTGCCGTCGATGCCTGTGAGTTCGACCATCAACCGGGTAACCGCAGCCAGCGTAACCAGCGCGTAGGCGCAATATTCAATGATCGGGACGTCGAACGGACGGCGGGCATGCCTGCGCATCATGCTCCCCATGATGGCAATGGCCAGCGACCCGAAGGCGCCGGCAAACCAGGCGTGGATTGCCGCCGACGCGCCGATCGCTTCAGGAGACAGGATATGCCAGAACAACAGCCCGAACCCGGCGGGGATCCACAAATAGGCCATGTGCAGAAACAAGGCCGACGGCACAGACACCGTGCGCCAACCGCGCCAAGCCGCGAGGCGTACCAAATGGACCAACGCCGCTGTCAGGCAGATATAGGCGGTAAACATGCTGTCAGGCAGCAATATCCATATTGACAGGGCTGCGGCCGTCGCCATGCCTGCCACCCTTTCTATCCATATCCCGGTCTGGCTGGTTTCCTCACCAAGCCCCGCGGCCGACAAAGCCGGGATGACACGACCGGCGATGATGATCATCAAACAGACGATCACGGCAACGGCGAGCTGCTCGGCAAGCGGCATCGATCGCAATGATACGAGCGGTGCGGTGCCGTAGATCAGCAATAGAGCGGCAACGGAGTAGTTTCGCCGGTTGCGCACGGCGATCACGCGCAGGCCCACCAGGCATGCCAACGATAATATGAACAGCGACGATATCGCGTTGGCCGCATTCGCACCGGCTGCAAAAAACGTGATCCGCATGACCAGCCAGACCATCACCAGACCGTAAACGGTCGGACGGGAGACGGGCTTGCATCCGGTCCACCGGGGCAGTGCCGTCAGCAGGAAGCCCGCCAGGATCGCCGGCAATGTGCCAAACAGGAGCAGGCTTTGATGCACCGATCCCACCGCCGCAGCGAAGGGTGCCGCGAGCACGACACCAAGAACCGCATCACATGTGGCGAGGAAATAGAACGGCCGGTAAGGCCGGAATATTGCCGTGGGAAGCAACGCCCTAAAGCGACAATTGAATGGCTATTACCTTCATCCGCGCAACACCCCGCCGGTCTGCTTCTCCACATTGCCGGTGATCTTGGTCGACAGTGCTTCGAAATCCTCATCGGTGAGCGTGCGTTCGACGGGCTGGATTGCGACTTCGATGGCGATCGATTTCTTGCCTTCGCCCAATGAAGCGCCCTCGAAAATGTCGAACACCGTGACGCCGGTGATCAGTTTCTTGTCGGCGCCGGCAGCGGCCCTGCAAAGCCTGCCCGCCTCGACCGATTTGTCGACGACGAAGGCGAAATCGCGGGTGACCGCCTGAAAGGCCGACAGATCGAGCCGTTGCCTGGTGCGGGTCGCCTTGCGCTTGGATTCGGGGATTGCGTCGATAAAGACCTCAAAGCCGCATAGCGGCCCTTCGACATCCAACGCGGCAAGTGTTCTGGGATGGAACTCACCGAATGTCCCGAGCACGGTCTTCGGCCCGAGCTTGATCGTGCCGGAACGGCCGGGATGATACCAGTCCGGTCCGCCGGCCTCGACCTGGAGATTGGCCACCGGCGCGCCACAGGCTTCGAGTACCGCAAACGCATCGGCCTTGGCATCGAATACGCCAACCGATGAGGCTCCGCTCTCCCAGTGGCGGCCAGCACCCGTCAGACCTGCCGTACCGCGGCGAATGCCCGACGCCACCCGGCGCTGACCTTCCGGGGTATCATTCTCATACGTGCCGGACACCTCGAACAAGGCCACGTCGCCATGGCCACGATCGGCATTGCGCTGCGCGGCCACGAGAAGGCCCGGCAACAGCGAAGGGCGCATGTCGCTCATGTCGGCAGCGATCGGATTGGCGAGTTTCAGTCCCGGCCCACCGCCGCCGAACAATTCGGCATGTTGCGCGGGAATGAACGACCAGTTGACCGCCTCCATCATGCCCCGGGCAGCGAGCACGCGTTTGGCCTGCCGGTCGCGGATCTGCAGCGTGGTCAAAATACGCCCGCCGACGGCATCGTGGCTCGCAAGCGGTTGCGGCTCGATATTGTTGATGCCGTGAATGCGCATCACTTCCTCGACAAGATCGGCTTTGCCGTCGACATCCGGACGCCAGGACGGGACGGTCACATCGACCGTGTCGCCGTCGCCCGAGGAACTGAAACCGAGCCGGTCGAGAATGCCAATCGCTTCGCCGCGATCGACCTCGGCACCGGTCAGCCGCTTGACCTCCGACAGGGGGAAGGAGACGATTTTCGGTGTGTGTCCGGCATAGCCGACAACCTGGGCCCCGGTCGGCGTTCCACCGCAAAGCTGGGTAACCAGGTGGGTCGCCAGTTCCATTCCGTCGACCATGAATTCGGGATCGACACCACGCTCGAAGCGGTAGCGCGCATCGGTGATTATGCCGAGATCGCGGCCCGAACGGGCGACGTTCATCGGATTCCACAACGCCGATTCGATCAGCACATCCGTGGTGTTTTCATCGCAACCGGAATGCTCGCCGCCCATGATACCGGCGATGGATTCAACGCCTTTGTCGTCGGCAATGACACAATTTTCGGGGCCGAGTTCATATTCCTTACCATCGAGCGCCAGCACCTTGTCACCTGCCGCGCCACGGCGGACAACCAGATTGCCGGCGACTTTCGCCGCGTCGAACACATGCAGGGGGCGGCCCCGATCGAAGGTCACATAGTTGGTGATGTCGACCAGGGCGTTGATCGGGCGCAGACCGATGGCGATTAGCCGCTGCTGCATCCATTGCGGTGACGGGCCGTTCTTGACCCCACCAACCATCCTGAGCGCGAAGCCGGGGCACAGGTCCGGCGCCTCGATCGTCACCTTGACCGGGCTTTGGCCCGAACCTTCGGCCGGACGCACCGAGCCATCCTTCAGTGTGCCCAGTCCGGCAGCGGCCAGGTCGCGGGCAATGCCGTAAATGCTGGTGCAGTCGGGACGGTTGGGCGTCAGTCCGATTTCGATCACCGGATCATCCAACCCGGCCCAGGCGGCAAAAGGTTCGCCGACCGGCGCATCCTCGGGCAGATCGATGATGCCGTCATGCTCGTCCGACATCATCAGTTCGCGTTCGGAACACATCATGCCGTGACTTTCGACGCCACGGATCTTGCCGACCGTCAGCGTCAGATCGATGCCGGGCACATAGGTTCCCGGCGCGGCAAAGGCGCCAACAAGTCCGGTGCGGGCATTGGGCGCACCGCAGACCACCTGGATCGGCTGGCCGTCGCCCTTATCGACCGACAACACGCGCAGCCGATCAGCATCGGGATGCTGCTTGGCATCGATAACCCTGGCAATGGTGAAGGGTTTCAGTGAAGCCTTGTTGTCGACTTCCTCGACCTCGAGCCCGATCATGGTGAGCTTGTCGCAGATTTCGTCCAGCGACGCGTCGGTGTCGAGATGGTCTTTGAGCCAGGAGAGGGTGAATTTCATTTTTCCTATCCGTTCACTAATCGGTCTTGATCAGGATTGTCTTTTCGACCTTGGGCAGGTCGTCGTGGAGCTCGAGCCATTCGATCTTCTGCCCGGCAAAAGTGTGATAGGTCGGCGGAAACCCGTTCGGCTCGTCCATGAAGCCGGTGTTGAAGAAGGTCAGGTGCGAAGCGCTGTCATGCTCCTGCGCCACCGGCGAACCGCAATTCGAACAGAACAGTCTCGAAGCGGTACCTTCGCGATAGCGCGACAGCGTGCCGTCTGCCTCCCAGGTAATCGCCACCTTCGGAAATCCGACCGAAGCGAGAACCGGCGCGCCGGTGGCCCTGCGGCAGTCGTCGCAGTGGCAATAGACGGAGAGTTCCGGTTCGGCGCGCGCGATCATGGCAACCGAGCGGCAACGGCAATGCCCGCGATGATCGGCTTGTTCACTCATCCGCATGCCTCCGCTTCAGGCCTCGGCTCGGTCGTAGCTGCAAATCTTGGAAGATCGTCGTCGAGTTTGAGCCATGGCAACTGCTTGCCCGCGTATCCATGCTTGGCCGGCGGATAAGCTTCCGGATCGTCCATCGCCCCGGTCAGAAAATAGATGCGATCTGCGATGCGCGCGTCGCGATAACCGAGCGGAGCCCCGCAAGCGCTGCAAAACAGGCGCTCAACCGGCGGCGATCCATAGGTCGATGGTCTGCCGGTCCATTGGACGGACTGCTTGTCGAAGCCGACATAGGCGGCAACCGGCGCCCCGGTAGCACGCCGGCAGTCATCACAATGGCAATAGCTGGTGAACACCGGATCCGAGACCGCCTCGAACCGGATTTTGCCGCACCGGCATCCGCCTTGGTGAGATACGCTCATTGAGCGGGCCTCTCTAGAACATCGATTACTTCGAAAAACTGCCGAACGAGTTTCATCTCCGGCGCGAAAACCCCAAGCCGCCGAAAATAGGCCTCATGAATGGACTGCCATTCGTCGAGATCGACGCAAGCTTCCTGAAGCGCGAATGCACCGTCGATTTCGTCATAGCGGACAGTATCGACATTGTGGGTGCGAATGACGCAAGCCGGTTTTCCCTTGCCATCAAGCACGGTTTCCAACATGCCCTCGTGCGGCATCTTTTCGGGTATCCGGCTCAAAATCTCCAAAGAGCCGCATGTTGCGACCTGCTTGCCATTGATGACATCGCGCGCGCCGCTGTCTGCCATTTCCGGCGTGTCGCCGAAGCTGAATGACGGTAGCTCTCGATATGTTTCCGGAATCGCGCTCATCCGCTCAACCCCGCGAACAGGGTCGGCATGTCAAGCGGGCGAAAACCATAATGCTTCAGCCAGCGCACATCGGCATCGAAGAAGGCGCGCAGATCCGGCATACCGTATTTCAGCATGGCGATGCGATCGATGCCGATGCCCCAGGCAAAGCCCTGATAGACATCAGGATCGAGCCCGCCAGCGCGCAGCACATTGGGATGCACCATACCGCAGCCAAGAATTTCCATCCAGTCGTCACCCTCGCCGAAGCGCACTTCGCCCGGTCTGGACCGGTCGCACTTGATGTCGACCTCGAGCGACGGTTCGGTGAACGGGAAGAAGGACGGACGGAAACGCATGGTAACATCCGGCACCTCGAAGAATGTCCTGCAGAACTCTTCAATGGTCCATTTCAGATGCGCGACGGTCGTGTGCTCGTCGACAACCAACGCCTCGAGCTGATGGAACATCGGCGTGTGGGTGGCATCGGAATCGCAGCGATAGGTCTTGCCCGGAATGACCACGCGTATCGGCGGTTTCTGTGACTCCATGGTGTGGATCTGAACCGGCGACGTATGCGTGCGCAGCAGTTTCGTCTCGCCGTTTTCGTCCTGATCAAAGAAGAACGTATCGTGCATCTCGCGGGCCGGATGGCCATCGGGGAAATTGAGCGCGGTGAAATTGTAGTAATCGGTCTCGACATCCGGGCCCTCGGCGATGGCAAAACCCATATCGGCGAATATGGCCGTGATCTCGTCGATCACCTGGCTGATCGGATGAATGCGACCGGTCATGGTCGGCGCCGGCTGAACCGGCAAGGTGACGTCCAGCTTCTCGGTTTCCAGTCGCGCCTCGATGCCGGCCTCGGCCAGCGCCTGCTTGCGACCGGCGAGTGCGTCGGCGACCCGGTTCTTCAACCCGTTGAGCGCCGGCCCCATGACCTGACGCTCTTCCGGCGTCATTTTGCCGAGGGTTTTCATCTTTTCCGAGATCGAGCCCTTTTTGCCAAGGACGGCGACGCGTACGGCCTCGATGGCCTGTTCGTCACCGGCAGCTTCGATGTCGGCGCTGATTGCCGCTTCAAGTTGTTCCAGTTCGCTCATGGTGCTTTCGTTCCGGACAATGAAAAACCCGCGCCAGCCCTGCCAGCGCGGGTTCCCGTTACACTACTTTGTTCGCTTCGGGAAACGCTGGCTTAGGCGACAGCGCTTTCAAAAGCATTCGGTGTGGTATCTTTCAGGTAGGCAAGCGCCTTTTTGGCCTGGTCGACCAATGCGCCAAAAGCCTCCGGCTCGTGGATCGCCATGTCGGACAGAACCTTGCGATCAACCTCGATGCCGGCCTTGTTGAGCCCGTCAATGAAGCGGCCATAGGTCAGACCGTGCTCGCGGGTTGCGGCATTGATGCGCTGGATCCAAAGCGCGCGGAAATTGCGCTTTTTGGTGCGCCGGTCGCGGGTGGCGTACTGGTTGGATTTTTCCACCGCCTGCTTGGCGATGCGGATTGTGTTCTTGCGGCGGCCGTAAAAGCCTTTGGCTGCCTTGAGTGTCTTCTTGTGCTTGGCGTGGCTGGTGACGCCTCTTTTTACGCGGGCCATGTCATGATCTCCTGGAAACTGGGTCTATTCGCTGATGTCGAATGTCAGAAGCTGTTGGGCAGAAACTTCTTGACGATGCGGGTGTCGGGTTCGGACAGAACCATCGTGCCGCGTGCATTGCGAATAAACTTGTTGCTGCGCTTGATCATGCCATGCTGCTTGCCGGCAGCCGCAACCTTGACCTTGCCGGTCCCGGTGATCTTGAACCGCTTCTTGGCAGCGGATTTGGTCTTCATCTTGGGCATTTTGCTTCTCCGTTCTTGTTGCTCACACCTGTCTGCATATTGCAAACGCTACGCGGAGTGCCGGATATCCGACGGCGGTCGGTTGGACCGCTTCTCGCATCGCTCGATGAACCGTGAGCTTTCAGCTTTAACGAACCGCCACGGCATGCCCTGCCGGACGGCTCAAGACGCGGGCTTATAACGGGCTTGGCTGAATTGTGCAATGCCGAAAAAGCAGGTTTGCATTTCGCCTGCCATCGACCATGCGCGGATGGTCATAATTACGCCGCAAAACCAAACGCAGAAGCGGGTTTTAAACTTGGAATTGCAAAGTGCCCACCCTTCCCGTCTATAAGCGCCCGCTAATTTCCGATACTTACCTGGCAATCGCGGTGTCGGTCTGGCTGTTCGCCACCGCCAACGCCACATTCTGGGAGAAAGGCGCCGGCTATTTCGCCGATCACGCATTAACACTTGCGGCGCTCGCAACCGGTCTGATGGCGCTGCACCTTGCCGCCTTTGTTTCTGTGTCGGTGAAGTACGCCATCAAGCCGATCTACATTTTCCTCATCCTGACGGCCGCCGCCGCGTCGTGGTACGCCGACACGCTCGGCGTGGTCATCGATCGGAACATGATCGGCAATGCGATGACGACAACGGCGAACGAAGCCAAACACCTCGTTACCGCCCGTTTTGTCATACACATGACCGTTTTCGGCCTGCTTCCAACGCTGGCGGTCATCTGGGTCCGCATCGACCACAAGCCGATTTTGAAAAAGGTATTCGAGCATCTGCTGATCATCATCCCCTGCCTGCTGATAGCCGGCGGAGTTACCTTTGCGAACTACCGGGACTTTGCCTCGACCTTCCGCGAACACCGCGATCTCATGGCCAGCCTCAATCCGGTAGCGCCGATCGTGGCCGCCGTGAAATACGGCAAGACATTGGTTGCCGACCAGAATGTTGTCGTCAAACCGCTCGGCCTCGATGCCAGGAATGCCGAGCCCGGCTCGCATGTCGACAAACCTCACGTGCTTGTGCTGGTCGTCGGCGAAACGGCGCGCGCTCAGGATTTCTCGCTGTTCGGCTATGATCGCGAAACCAATCCGGCGCTTAAGGCGCACGACAATGTGTTTGCCTTCGCCAACACTACCAGTTGCGGCACGGCAACCGCCGTTTCCCTGCCTTGTATGTTCTCCATCTACAATCGCCCCGAATATAGCGACAGCAAAGCCAGGAGAACCGAGAATCTGATCGATGTGCTTGGCCACGCCGGTGTTCACACCGAATGGTGGGACAACAATACCGGCAGCAAGGGCGTTGCGTTGCGCACGGTGGAGCGCAATTTCTCCGTTGGCGACGATCCACGATTCTGCATCAAAAGCGAGTGCCGTGACGACATCCTGGTCGATAGGCTGAAACAGGAATTGCCGAAGATTACGGGCGATACCGTATTGGTGCTGCACCAGATCGGCAGCCACGGTCCGGCTTACTTCATGCGCTACAGGCAAGAGACGGCGCCTTTCAAGCCTGATTGCCGGTCGGCCGATTTTGCCGATTGCACCGACGTTGAACTTCGCAATGCCTACGACAACACCATCGCCTACACCGATAAAATCCTGGGCGAGATTATCGATGCGTTGTCAGCCCGAAACGACCAAATCATCGGGTCGATGCTCTATATGTCGGACCACGGCGAATCGCTTGGTGAAAACGGACTGTATCTGCACGGTGCGCCATGGTTCATGGCGCCCGACGAACAGACCCATATCCCATTCATTGCCTGGTTGTCGCCGGAGTACGTCAAGGAGGAAGAAGTCGACCTTGCCTGTATGCGGGAACACACCGCGGGCCCCTATTCGCATGACAATTTTTTCCATTCGGTTCTTGGCATCATGGAAGTCAGCACCGGTGTTTACGACCGGACAATGAACGTTTTTTCCGAATGCGGCGAACAGGAGACCGCCCAACTACCCCCAACCGACCGGTCGCACCGACAGAATTGATCTCAATCCAGCTAATCGGCCGCGCGCCCGCAGAATAATTCGTGACGCAATTTGTGCAGCATCTCGCGGCGCAAAGTGACAGGTTTGCTCAGGAGGATTTGCCCATGAGCGAACCGGTACAGGCAGAGAAGGCTTCGATTGCAGCTCCGAGACGCGAACGCGGTGGGCGGATGGCCCGGCGCGAAGCGCGTTCCGGCGGACCAACGGCTGTCGGGCGACCATATATCGTCCGCAATATCCCGCCCTACGATGTGATGGGCGAGGAAAATCTTGTCCGTATCGAGAAGACGGCGGACCGCATTCTTGCCGAAGTCGGGATCGCATTCCGCGACGATCCGGTTGCCATCGACCACTGGAAACGGGCCGGCGCGGATGTGAAGGATGATCTGGTCAAGTTCGAACCCGGCATGCTGCGCGAAATTTTGAAATCGGCTCCCGGCGAATTCACCCAGATCGCGCGCAATCCAGCCAACAATGTCCGCATTGGCGGCAACAATGTCGTGTTTGCGCCCTCCTATGGTTGTCCGTTCGTCATGGATCTCGACAATGGCCGCCGCTACGGCACGATCGAGGACTTCGAGAACTTCGTCAAACTGGCACAATCATCACCCTGGCTGCATCATTCCGGCGGTACGATCTGCGAGCCGGTCGACGTTCCCGTCAACAAACGCCATCTCGACATGGTCTATGCCCATATCCGCTACTCGGACCGGCCGTTCATGGGTTCGGTAACGGCGGAAGAACGGGCGGAAGATTCCATCGAGATGAGCCGGATCCTGTACGGCGCCGAAACCGTCGAGAACAACTGCGCCGTCATCGGCAATTGCAATGTCAACTCGCCGCTGGTCTGGGATGCGACCATGACCGGGGCTTTGCGGGCCTATGCGCGGGCTAACCAGTGCACCGTGGTCGTGCCCTTTATCCTTGGCGGCGCCATGGGACCTGTCACCAATGCCGGCGCGATCGCCCAGTCGCTTGCAGAAGCGATGGCCGGGTGTGCCCTGACGCAACTGGAACGACCCGGAGCACCGGTGGTATTCGGCAATTTTCTGTCGTCGATGTCGCTGCGATCCGGATCGCCGACCTTCGGCACGCCCGAACCGGCAATCGGCTCGATGGTGATCGGACAACTGGCTCGCCGGCTCGGTCTTCCGCTCAGGTGCTCGGGCAACTTCACCACGTCGAAACTACCGGACGCGCAAGCGATGAACGAGTCGACGATGTCGATGCTGGCGGCCGTCCACTGCGGCGCCAATTTCGTTTTGCACTCGGCGGGTTTCCTCGACGGATTGCTGTCGATGTCATACGAGAAATTCATGATGGACGCCGATTTGTGCGGCGCGTTGCACTCCTATCTCGACGGCGTCAAGATCGACGACAACGAACTGGCGATGGATGCCTTCATCGAATGCGGACCGGGCCAGCACTTCTTCGGCTGCTCGCACACCATGGCCAACTACGAGACCGCGTTTTGGGATTCCGAACTTGCCGACAATGAGCCGTTTGAGAAATGGGAAACGGCGGGATCAGAGGATGCGGCGACAAGGGCCAACAAGCTGTGGAAGAAGAAACTTGCAGAATACGAGGCGCCGCCGCTTGATCCCGGCGTCGACGAAGCGCTGAATGAGTACATAACCAAGAAAAAGTCCTCCATGGATGATGCCTGGTATTGAGTACCGCCATGTCAAATGATCCCATCCTTCAACCTTTCCAATTGAAGCACCTGCGGTTGAAAAACCGCATCATGTCGACCAGCCACGAGCCGGCCTATGCCGAGGACGGCATGCCGAAAGAGCGCTACCGGCTCTACCACGCCGAAAAGGCGAAAGGCGGCCTGGCGCTGACCATGACGGCGGGCTCGGCGATCGTCTCGCGCGACAGCCCGGAGGCGTTTGGCAATCTGCACGCCTACAAGGACGAGATCGTGCCCTGGATGTCGGAGCTCGCCGATGCCTGCCACGAGCACGATTGCGCGGTGATGATCCAGCTGACCCATCTTGGTCGTCGAACCAACTGGAACAAGGCTGACTGGCTGCCGGTCGTCGCCGCATCTCCGGTGCGTGAACCGGCACACAGATCGTTTCCCAAAGGGGCCGAAGACTGGGACATCGACCGGATCATTTCGGATTACGCCTCGGCCGCCGAACGAATGCAGGCCGCCGGCCTCGATGGTATCGAGTTCCAATGTTACGGCCATTTCATGGACAGCTTCTGGTCGCCGGCAACCAACAGACGCGACGACGACTTCAATGGCTCTTTGGACAACCGGCTTCGTTTTTCGATGACGGTTCTGGAAGAGACCAGAAAGCGGGTTGGCGAGAAATTCATCATCGGCATGCGCATGGTCGCCGATGAGGACTGGGAAACCGGATTGTCGCGCGAAGAAGGTGTCGAAATCGCCAAGCGCTTGAAGAATTCCGGTAGAATCGATTTTCTCAACATTATTCGCGGCCATATCGACACCGATGCGGCCTTGAGCAAGGTTATCCCGATCCACGGAATGGCGGCCTCTCCGCATCTCGATTTTGCCGGCGAGGTGCGTGCGGCCACCGACATTCCGGTCTTTCATGCCGCGCGAATTCCCGACATCGCAACCGCGAGGCATGCGATTGCCGAGGGTAAGTTGGACATGGTCGGCATGACCCGCGCCCACATTGCCGATCCGCATATCGTCAAGAAGGTGATCGAAGGCCGTGAGGACGAAATCCGTCCGTGCGTCGGCGCGACCTATTGCCTTGACCGCATCTACGAAGGCGGCGGGGCTTTGTGCATCCATAACGCCGCAACCGGCCGCGAGGCCACCTTGTCGCATGTCATCGGCAAGGCGGAAAATGCCGGCAAACGCGTTGTCGTGGTCGGCGCGGGACCTGCGGGGCTGGAAGCGGCGCGCGTCGCCGCAGAACGCGGGCATAAGGTCACCGTACTGGAAGCCTCATCCAAGGCCGGCGGGCAGATCGGGCTTGCGGCTCAAAATCCGCGGCGCAAGGAGTTGATCGGCATCGTCGACTGGCGACTGGCCGAACTCGACCGGCTCGGCGTTGAGGTTCGCTACGATATCTGGGCCGAGGCAAGCGACGTGCTGGCGCTGGATCCGGACGCGGTGGTGATCGCCACCGGCGGATTGCCGCAAAATCCGGACCTTGAGCAAGGTGATGACCTTGTCACGTCGAGCTGGGACATCATCTCGGGTTCGGTCAAACCAGCCGAGAACGTGTTGGTCTACGACGACAGCGGGGCGCATCAGGGCATGACCGCCGCCGAGATGGTGGCGCGGGCCGGATCCACTCTCGAACTGGTCTCGCCGGAGCGTTTCTTCGCGCCGGATATGGGCGGCCTTAATCACGTTCCCTACATGAAATTGTTCCATGAAAAGGGCGTGCGGATCACGATCAACACGCGGCTGCATTCCGTCCGGCGCGACGGCAACCAGCTCGTCGCGGTTCTTTGCTCCGACTATGCTGATGATTGGCGCGATAAACGTCTTGTCGACCAGATCGTCGTCGAACACGCGACCGCACCGCTCGACGAACTCTATTTCGAGCTCAAGCCGCTTTCCACGAACCAGGGCGCCGTCGACTATGATGGGCTCGTTGCGGGAGAAAAGGCTTTCGGCAACATCAATGCGGACGGAAAATTCACCCTGTTTCGCATCGGCGATGCGGTTGCCGCGCGCAATATCCACGCAGCGATCTATGACGGGGTGAGATACACGCTGGCGATCTAAAACACCTTCGGGTCATCACATCGGCTAGGGGCGTCACAACAAGCGCCTGATCTGCTTTCTTGTCCGGTTATCGAAACGGCGATGTGCCGAGATGTGCTGCATTTTCAGACTTTTGATCAGCGACCGGGCCTTGCTTCTCAAAGTCCAACAGCTTTTCTCCGCAGGCAATTTCTGCAGCCTTTGTTTCATAAGCCGTTTGTAGCGTTTGGCGATTTTCACATGCTGCGCCTCGTGGGCATCAATGACGCGCTCGAAGCGTTTGGCTATGCGCACAACCCTTCTCGGCGTTCCGATTTTACCGTGCCATTGCGGCAGTTTGAGCTTGATCCGCAAGCCAACCTCGACCTCGGCAATCCGACAGCGGCCATCGACGCGGCTTGTGCGGTAGCGTGGAAAGAAATCGATGATGCCCAGACCGTAGGCTCGCCCGGCCCTGGGTGCGTTTCGCTTGACGGATTTTTTCAGCTCGCCATGACTTGCGCCGGAAAACCGATAGTAGCTCTTTTCGACTTTAACGCCCTTGACCGCAAATCCGCACAGCATCGGCACGGATGCCAATATCGCAATCGATAACAATATTCGCCTGATCACATGCAGGCTGGTCAAGTTCAAATGATTACAAAAGGTGGCGCTTGGCGCCACAACACTGCCCATCATTTACCCGCCCCTGTTGCCCATACCGCCGTCCATCGGTTGTGGAACAGTTTGCGTCATCGGCGCCAATGTTCCAAGTCGCAGGCGACGAGGGCAGCGCCGGATCGGCGGATTCAGGCGAATTGGTTAACGGAATCGGGCATTTCGTCGATACGGAATCGCCAAAAGCGGGAGCAATTTGTGGGTGATTCGGCAAAACCGGCTAGATGTTGCCGTGAACAAACCGGGAAACTGGCCAGGTCAGTGATTCGTCGACGGTTTGTTCCGGCTTTGGCCAGAAGGTAAACAGAACCGCGCAAATTGCCCTGAAAATTTTAACTGCCTACTAACTTTTCCTAACAAAATCATAATGTTGCTTTTCCCCTATGCTTGAGGTTCCGGCGCAATCCGCAATTGGTTAACGCTGCGAGCGCAATTTTAGCGAAAGATGAAATATCCGATTCAGGATTTGGTGGTCGCCGATGCCGCCATATCAACATCTAGCGGTGAACAAAACGGGAAATGCGCCGAGTCAGCGATTCGTCGCCGATTCGTTCCAGACTCGTTCCATTGGTTAATTCGACGGGCAACTTGCGTATGCCATGTTGCAGCGCCGCATTTATGCTGTATGTGTCGCAACCGCGCTGTGACAATGGAAATGCGTGAAATCCGCTTATGGCCATGAACGGAAATTTGACCGAACCGCTTGTCTTGTCAGGACGCGGTGTAACCGCCGTCCTGGGGCCAACCAACACGGGCAAAACCCATTTGGCGATCGACCGCCTGGTTGCCCATGACAGCGGGATCATAGGCTTGCCGCTCAGGCTGCTGGCGCGCGAAGTCTATGGGCGCGTGTGCGAGAAGGCGGGCAGCGCCAATGTGGCGCTTGTCACCGGCGAGGAAAAAATCATTCCGCCGGATGCGCGATACTCGGTTTGCACTGTCGAGGCGATGCCGCGCGAAACCGATGCCGCATTCGTCGCCATCGACGAAGTGCAGATCGCCGGCGACCTCGAACGCGGCCATATATTCACCGACAGGCTTCTACATCTGCGCGGCCGACAGGAAACCCTGCTTCTTGGCTCCGGCACAATGCGCGGTATCCTGGAAGCGTTGCTGCCGGGCATCTCGGTGGTTACGCGGCCGCGCATGTCGATGCTGACTCACAGCGGGGCGAAGAAAATCACCCGCCTGCCGCACCGGTCTGCAATCGTTGCCTTCTCGGCCGACGAAGTCTACGCCATCGGCGAACTGATCCGCCGCCGTCGTGGTGGGGCTGCTGTTGTGCTGGGTGCGCTCAGCCCGCGAACCCGCAACGCGCAAGTTGCGCTCTACCAATCGGGCGACGTCGACTATCTGATCGCAACCGACGCCATCGGGATGGGTCTCAATCTGGATGTGGATCACGTCGCTTTTGCACAGAATCGCAAGTATGACGGCTTTCAATACCGCCAGTTGACCGCCGCCGAGATCGGCCAGATCGCAGGCCGCGCCGGACGCCACGTCCGTGACGGGACGTTTGGTGTTACCGGCCGGGTCGATCCGTTCGACGACGGCCTGATTGCCAGAATCGAGGCGCATGAGTTCGAACCGGTCAAGGTGCTGCAGTGGCGTACCGCCAAGTTCGATTTTTCCGATCTCGATGCGCTCCGGAAATCGATCGAGACGCCGGCAACGATACCGGGACTGACCAAGGCGTTGCCGGCAGTCGATGCGCAGGCGCTCGATCTTCTGGCGCGCGACGAGGCCGTTAACAAGCTTGCCGATTCGTCCGAGCGGGTCAGATTGCTGTGGGATGCCTGCGCTTTGCCGGATTATCGGCGCATCGCGCCAGCTCAGCATGCCGATATCATTGCGTCGATCTATCTCGATCTAGCGCGTAACGGTCACGTGGACGAAGACTATCTGGCCGAGCAGGTGCGCCGGGCCGACCGGACCGATGGTGACATCGACACGCTGTCGGCACGCATTGCCCAGATCAGGACCTGGACCTTCGTTTCCCACCGACCGGGCTGGCTCAGGCATCCATCGCACTGGCAAGAAAAGGCACATGATATTGAAGACCGGTTGTCCGACGCTCTTCATGAAAGGTTGACGAAACGGTTTGTAGACCGCAGGACGTCCGTTCTGATGAAGCGCTTGAGAGAAAACTCCATGCTCGAAGCTGAAATCAGCCCCGACGGTGAACTGACCGTCGAGGGCCATCATGTCGGAACCATGAACGGGTTCCGGTTTACTGCCGATCAAACTGCCGAGGGTGAGGATGCCAAGGCCGTTCGCGCCGCGGCACAGAAGGCGCTAACGCCGGAATTTGAGGCCCGCGCTTCCAAGTTTGCAACGGCGCCGAACGGCGATTTGGCGCTCGGATCCGACAATATCCTTCGTTGGCTTGGCAGCCCCGTTGCCACTCTGACAGCCGATGAAGACCTGTTGAAGCCACGGGTATTGTTGCTGGCTGACGAACAGCTCACCGGGCCTGCGCGTGACAACGTGGCGGCGCGGGCCGAGCGTTTTGCCGCATTTCAGATCGATACGCATCTCAAGCCGCTGTTGCAGCTTTCGGGCGATCAGACGCTGACCGGTGTTGCCAAGGGCATCGCGTTTCGCCTGGTCGAAGAATGCGGAATCATAAATCGGCGCGAAGTGGCCGAAGACGTCAGGGCGCTTGATCAGGATGCGCGCGCTGCGCTGCGACGAAACGGTGTGCGATTTGGTGCATATCACCTGTTTGTACCAGCGCTGCTCAAGCCCGCACCGGCAGGACTGCTGACGCAATTGTGGGCGCTCAAAAACGATGCCGGCGATAAACCGGGCTGCGGTGACGTGGTTACGGCGCTGGCCAGCGGGCGCACGTCGCTGGTCACCGACCCGTCCTTCGAACGGATGTTCTACAAGCTTGGCGGATATCGCCTGCTTGGAAAACGCGCGGTAAGGGTCGACATTCTTGAGCGGCTGGCCGACCTGATCCGGCCGACATTGTTCTGGAAGCCGGGCCTGGGCGCGCGTCCCGACGGAGCTTATGACGGAAACCGTTTCATCGTGACACCAGCCATGATGTCGATCCTCGGCGCGACAGCAGAGGACATGGAGGAAATCCTGAAAAGCCTCGGCTACCGTGCCGAACCGGTGCAGGCTGAAGATGTCGCCGCACATCTGGCGAAGCAGGACGCTGACGCGCAAACGGCGGCGGATGCAGAAAAACCCGAAAGCGCCGAGGCTGCGGCCGAGAAGACCGAAACAGCAACAGCAACGGATGCGACCGTCGCCCAAGAGGACGAAACCAAAGGCGATACAGCCGACGGCACTGCACAGACGGATACTGAAAATGTTGCAGGCAGGGCCGATGCCACCGATCAAACGGCAAACGCAGACGAACCCGCTGCACAAACCGAAGCCGCATTGTCGGCGGACGGCATGAGTGAGGCGGACATGCCAATCCAACCGAACACCGATGCTTCAACGGAAACCGATGAAGAACCCAAACCGGTATTGTTATGGCGCCAGGCTCGATTTGGCGGACGCCCGCAACAAAAACGCAACCGCCGTCCCGGGAATGACGATTTCCGCAATTCCAAGGGTCGTGCCAAGAAGACCCGTGCGCCGGACAGCAAAGGCAAGCGCGGTGACGATAAGCACGCCAACCGAGGCAACAAGCCGCGGCGGGACAAGAAACCCGAAAGAATCGATCCGGATTCTCCTTTTGCCAAGCTGGCTGCCCTGAAGGAGCAACTGAAGGGGTGATGAGCGTGTCGGGCGTGGCGAGGCACGAACGGCAATGAATGATACCGTCGACCGGCAACGCATCGACAAATGGCTGTTCTTTGCCCGCATCGTAAAATCGCGCACGCTTGCGGCCAAATTCGCGGCAGGCGGCAAGGTTCGGGTAAACCGCGCCAAAATCGACCAGGCATCGCACCAAATCAAACCCGGCGATGTCCTGACCATCACACTGGAACGGCGGATTGCGGTCTACAAGGTGTTACAGCCCGGCACGAGACGCGGTCCGGCCAGCGAAGCCCGGGAATTGTATGAAGACTTGTCACCGCCGGCGCCGGAGAAAAAGGATTCGCCGTTGGCTCCTTCGATACCCATGCGCGAGCCCGGCAGCGGCCGACCGACAAAGAAGGAAAGACGGGCATTGGACAAGCGCCTGCTGAAATGAAATTCCGCGGTTGCACCCGAAAGCCGAAATCCATTTCGCCAAGCAACCAAAGTGGAAGGTCAAACCACTTGCGCGGTTCGATTAAAGCGGCTACGCCATGCTGCAAACAATATCGTTTCTATACAAACAAATTCGGAGCAGGTTCACCATGACCTACATCGTCGTCGACAACTGCATCAAATGCAAATACATGGACTGCATTGAGGTGTGCCCGGTCGACTGTTTCTACGAGGGTGAAAACATGCTGGTTATTCACCCCGACGAGTGCATTGATTGTGGCGTGTGCGAACCGGAGTGCCCGGCAGAAGCGATCAAGCCCGATACCGAACCAGGCCTGGACAAATGGCTCGAGATCAACACCGAGTATGCGACCAAATGGCCGAATATCACCGCCAAGGGCGAACCGCCTGCCGACGGTGAAAAATTCGACGGCGAAGCGGGAAAGTACGATAAATATTTTTCACCCAATCCGGGCGAAGGCGACTGACCGGCATCATCTGGCTTCGCCGGCTATCAATCAGCCATTCGGCGTTAACCGAAGCGGCATTTTCTGCCCCTGCGGCAGTTCGCACTCGCAGCAAATTGTTGATTCTCGCAACAAATTGTGGTAGGTATGCCATTACACGCCAAAAAATTGATTTCCGAGAGATTGCGCGAAGGCGCCAAATATCAAAGGTGGCAAAAATAGTTGGCCGGGCGGTTTATACCGGGCGGGATTAGGCGGTTTTGCTGCCATCTTTAGCAATCATCTGACGGCAGGCGAGATACGGACCGCCCTAGAGCGGCATTGACCATATTGCGGCCCACGGACGGTCGCAGGGCAAAAACAGGAGTAAGGTGCGAATGGCAACCCAGCAGAAGAAGGCGGCTCAACGCCAAGGCTTCAAGACCGGCGAATCCATAGTTTATCCGGCGCACGGCGTCGGTCAGATCGTCGCGATCGAAGACCAGGAGGTCGCGGGCCACAAGCTGGAACTGTTTGTGATTGATTTTATGAAGGACAAGATGCGTTTGAAGGTGCCGGTAGCCAAGGCAACTTCGATTGGCATGCGCAAACTGTCACAGACGGATTATGTCGACCGCGCATTGCGTGTCGTGCAGGGCCGGGCACGCGTCAAGCGTACCATGTGGTCCCGTCGTGCTCAGGAGTATGATGCGAAAATCAACTCCGGTGACCTGATTTCCATCGCCGAGGTTGTCCGCGATCTCTACCGCGCCGACAATCAGCCCGAGCAGTCCTATTCGGAACGGCAGCTTTATGAGGCGGCACTCGACCGCATGGCGCGCGAGATCGCGGCGGTCAACAAGCTCTCGGAAACCGAAGCTGTACACCTTATCGAAGCCAACCTGAACAAGGGCCCGCGTGGCAAGGCGAAAGCCGACAATGAGGGCGATAGCGCTCAGGAAGAAGCTGCGTAAGCGCAAGCGACAGATTACAGTTGCCTGAAAAGGCCGGCCCCTGATTGGAGCCGGCCTTTTTTCACGTGCACAGCCGAAGCCGGCGAAACAACCAAATGTGGCGCATGTGAAATCGATCCGCTATTGATAACCAATGATCGAAGAACCTCCAATTTTGACTGTTAAGCGCGATTTACGGCGCCCCAGCGACCAGCAGATCGCTGCATTCCGCGATATACCGACCGGATTTGTCGTCGATGCACTCGACGGTAGCGGTGCGGTTGCATCAAACATCAAGCCGGCTTTTGTCGGTGACGACCCGACAGACAGCGTGGCAGGTCCAGCGCTTACCGCCAATTGCGGACCGGCGGACATATTGGCGACGCTGGCGGCCTTGCGTTTTGTCCAGCCAGGCGATGTCGTTGTCTCCGCGTTCGATGGGTATCAGGGCTGTGCTGCTGCCGGCGACATTTTGTGCGGGATGATGAAGAACTGCGGCGCTGCCGCGTTTGTCACAGATGGTCCTGTGCGCGATCTGGCGGGCATTGTCGACGTGGGACTGCCGGTCTGGTGCACGGGCGTAACTCCGGCCTCCCCGCACACCAGCGGCCCGGGATCCGTCGGCCTGCCGATTCAAATCGGCGGACGACAGGTCGAAACCGGCGACATGGTGGTCGCTGATCGCGATGGTGTCGTCATCGTTCCGCACGACTACATCGATAATGTGATCGAGCGGCTGGCGAAAGTTCAGGTCCTTGAGGCGGACCTGGAGGGACAGGTCGCAAACGGGCTTCGAATTCCGGACGACATCGACAAGATTCTCGAAAGCGATGCGGTTCGGTTTGTCGATTGAAAACAGCCCGTCCGACCTCTAAATTAGAGCGTGTCCGGATTAGAGTCTTTTATCTTTAGCGTGGTGCAAGCACCATCATCATTTGCCGGCCTTCGAGCTTGGGCTCGGCTTCGACCTTCGCGATTTCCGCAGTTTCCTCGCGGACCCGGTTGAGCAGTTCCATACCCAACTCCTGATGAGCCATCTCACGCCCGCGGAATCTCAGCGTCACTTTAACCTTGTCGCCATCATCGAAAAACCTGCGAACCGCCTTCATCTTCACCTCGTAGTCATGGGTGTCGATGTTCGGCCTCATCTTGATCTCCTTGATCTCGATGACCTTCTGCTTCTTGCGTGCAGCAGCCGCCTTTTTCTGGCTTTCGTATTTCAGTTTGCCAAGATCGAGAATCTTGCAGACCGGCGGTTCGGCATTCGGTGATATCTCTACCAGATCCAGCCCGGCCTCTTCGGCTGCTTCTAGGGCTGTTTCAATAGGTACATCGCCGTGATTGTTGCCTTCGCTATCGATGAGTTGAACTCGGGGAACCCGAATATCGGAGTTGGCGCGTGGGCCTTCTTTGACTGGTTGTGTCGATCTGAACGGTCTGCGAATGGTCGTGATCTCCTGATCTGTTTCGTTTTTTCAGCGGTCCCGGCTATGCCGCTTGCCGCCTGCCGCTGTCAATAGCACATTGATGTCGAAAAATCACTGTTTGCCTCACTGTGTATCGCGTGCGTGTTTTACGGGCTTTCGCCGAAGCCATGTTCATGCCAATAGCTGATAGCTGTTCAGACAGGGGTACCGGATATGAGCGATCTCCGACATATCGCCGTAAACAGCGTCGACATCGCGGTTCGCGCCAGATCCGGCAATAATCCGGGTCTGGTATGGTTGGGCGGTTATCGCTCTGACATGATCGGCACCAAGGCCGAGGAAATCGACCGATGGGCATCCAAGAACGGATATGCCTGCACCCGCCATGACTATTCCGGACACGGTGAATCGGGCGGAAACTTCGCCGACGGCACAATCTCGCTCTGGTTGGCGGAAAGCCTCGCGGTATTCCGGCAGATCACCGACGGCCCGCAAATCCTGATCGGCTCGTCAATGGGCGGTTGGGTGGCTCTTCGCATGATCCAGGAACTGAACAAGGCTGGCGAGGGAGATCGCGTCGCCGGATTGATCCTGCTGGCACCGGCGCTCGATTTCACGGTCGAACTGATGGAACCGGAACTGTCTGAGGAGCAAATACGCGACCTTGGAGACAAGGGCTATTTCGAGGAGCACTCGGAGTATTCCGACGAACCCAACATATTCACGAAGGCGCTGTTCGACGATGGCAGAGAAAACCGTGTTCTGACGGGGCCGATCGATACGCATTGCCCGGTGCACATTCTGCAGGGTCAGGTGGATCCGGATGTACCTTACACATTGGCGCTGAAGCTGATGGAACACCTGCCGGCCGACGATGCCACGCTGACGCTGATCAAGGATGGCGACCACCGCCTTTCACGACCGCAGGATCTCGATTTGCTGATACGAACGGTCAAACAAATGGTGCGGCAAACGCAATAGTGCCAAAATCGATCAATAATTAGTTGTTTATATTCAATAACTTATACGATTTCAATCGGCATCAAACTTGAATCGCCACATTTTTGTTCCCATGTCGAATGCATGCGGCGGCACTCTGCTCCGCACCCAAACGAGAGGAACAAATAGACCATGACCAACACTGCCCTGATCCGCCCTGCGTGGACCCCTGCGACCATCGGCTTGATGGTGCTCGGATTCATCGTGTTCTGGCCGCTGGGCTTGGCCATGCTGGCCTATATTCTTTGGGGCGACCGGTTGGACGGATTCAAGAACGACGTCAATCGCGCCACCGACGGAATGTTCAAAGGCTGCAGGCGCGCCTCACATCGTGCCGCACCGCGTACCGGTAATGTCGCATTTGACGACTGGCGCGAAGGCGAGCTGGAACGGCTGGCGGAAGAACGTCGCAAGCTGGACGAGATGCGCGAGGAATTCGACGATTACATGCGCGAATTGCGCCGCGCCAAGGACCAGGAAGAATTCGACCGCTTCATGAAAGCGCGTAGCAAGAAGTCGAAGAAATCCGGCGGTAAATCCGTACCTGGTATCAACGACGACGAATAAAGGCTCGCGACGGTAAAACTCCCTGCCTCAAACGACAAGAAAAGGCGCCGGTGCTCCCGGCGCCTTTCGCTGTTCGGATCGCGCAAACGGCCTTGATATTCGAGCGAGGCCCGGCGCCTTGAACAGGACAGCACAACCTGCAACCCCTTGCCAGGCTGGTAAATCCGATGCAAATGGCGCCGAATCGGTTAGATAGGTGCAATGCTTGGACTGCTGAAGCGCAAAAAGAAACCACAGACGCGAAAACACGATGCCGGTGAACTGAAGATTGCCGGCCGATCCGTGGCACTTGCGATTGTCGAGCATGCCAGGGCCAAACGCCTAACATTGCGGGTTGAGCCGGGCGGTCGGGCAATTCGAGTAACCGTGCCACCGGGTGTCGGCAGGGCGGAAATCGACAGGTTCGTCGATCGGCACCATGACTGGCTTGAAGGTCGTATCGGTAAGCTTCCCGATCAGACAGCGCTAAAACCGGGAATGAAAATCCCCGTGCGCGGCGTTCCACACCAGATTATCCATGTCGATGGCAAACGCGGGACAACCAGAGCGGACCGCGATCCGGTCGGGCCGGTGTTGATGGTATATGGCGACAAGCGTTATCTGAGCCGCAGAATTGCCGACTTTCTCAAGAAACAGGCCAAGGCCGATATCGAGCCGCTTGTCGCCCGACATGCGTCGGTAATCGGCAAACAGGTCCGATCTGTCCGATTCAAGGATACAACCAGCCGGTGGGGATCATGTTCCGCCGACGGAAACCTGTCTTTTTCCTGGCGAATCATGATGGCACCGCCCACGGTGATCAACTATCTGGTCGCCCATGAGGTGGCACATCTGCAGGAAATGAACCACAGCGCCAATTTCTGGCGGCTATGCGAAGAACTCTGCCCGAAAACGGCGGAGAGCAAGGCATGGCTCAAACGCAACGGCGGCAAGCTGCAGGCAATACCATTCCGGAAATAGGCAACGAATTCGCGCTGATTTGACGTTACTTTGTCGGGTGGAGCGCCGCCCTAGCACCGCTCATCAAAAAAACCCGACAATGTCCAGTATTTTACAGTCCTCGCGGATGGTTTGGATTGGTCTGTGCCCTGGCCGAGTCACCCTCGGGCGCATAGTTGGTGGTATTGCATCCGGCTGCGGCAAGGCACGCGGCAACCAACAGAACAATGCGAATAGGCATAGAATCCGGCCTCCTGAAAGAGTATGTGACTTCCCGGTAGATAGGTCGCCAATCCCATGCCGGCAACACAAGGCAAAGCAAAAGCGCTTTGCCCCAATCATATTTACCCGCCGGAAATCATTATCACCTACTTTAGTATTCGATGAATTATCAATGCGAGGGACCAGGAATGAGTGTCAAGATTGCACCAGCGCCAAGTACGGAGGACGCCCTCTATGCCCGATGCCGGCTGGAGGAGACCATTGATCTTCCTGCAGACAGCTTCTTTGACTGGTACATGCATGAGCCAATCGAGAATTTCATGCTCGGCACGCTGCTTGTTCCACCGATCAAGGGCTCGGAAGCGATTGCGGGACCGGATTGGGGTAATCCGGGCGCAGCGCGCAAGATCCATTTCAAGGATGGTTCGAGTGCATTGGAGCGCATCTTGGAAACCAACCTGCCAAAGGGTTACAGCTATCAACCCTGGGCCTATACCAACCCGGTCAGGCTGCTTTCCGATTACGCGATTTCGGAAATGCAGGCCCTGCCGGAGGACGGCAAGACCCGGATCGTGTGGGACTATGCATTTCATGCGCGCAACGGAATTGCCTTGCCGGTGCTCAAGCTGTTTGTGACGCTCGACTGGAAGCGAAACCTGGCCAACGGATTAAGTGTCCTGAAAAAGCACCTGGAAACGCACGGTACGGATAAGCGCATCCACGAGACAAACTAAAAACACCTTGCGGCGCTAATGGTGTAATCCGCCCGAGACATTTTCGGCGCGGTCCGGACGTATTGAACAGGATTGCGTGGCTATCTGCCATTTGGCGGCAGTCCTGCTGGTGTTTGCCGATACATCCTATGCTGAAACCGGCGACGGGTGACGCTTGTCATTCGGTCCGTGCTGGTTGGACAAACGGCACCTGCAAGTATCGAACCGGCAGCACCGGACGCCTTTCGCGCTACACGATCACTTCACCACGAGTTGAGGGAATGTGCTGATCCGTTTGACCGTTAGTGTCGTAGACTTAATCATCGGTCCCCAAAACGGGAGAGTGACATGCAGTACCGCGACAGTGGCAACAACATGATCAGAACGGCCATGAGAGCGCCGTATCTGGAGCGTGGCGAAGAACATAAGCTTGCCCGGCGCTGGAAGGAAAACCAGGATCAACAGGCATTGCACGAGATTACCGTTGCCCATATGCGCCTGGTCATCTCGATGGCGTCGAAATTCCGCGGATTCGGCCTGCCGCTCGCCGATTTAATTCAGGAAGGCCATGTCGGCTTGCTGGAAGCCGCGGCCCGTTTCGATCCCGAGCGCGAAGTCCGTTTCTCGACATATGCCACTTGGTGGGTCCGGGCCTCGATGCAGGACTATGTATTGCGCAACTGGTCAATCGTCCGCGGCGGCACTTCTTCGGCGCAGAAATCGCTGTTTTTCAATCTCAGGCGCCTACGCGCGAAAATTGCCAAAACCGGCAATACATTGGCGACCAGCGACATGTATGCCGAAATCTCAACGGCACTCGGTGTGTCGGAAAAGGATGTTGCGTTGATGGACGCAAGGCTGTCAGGACCTGACTCGTCGCTGAATGCTCCGGTTGGAACCGATGAGAACGCGACCGCAGAGCGGATGGATTTTCTTATCAGCGAAGATCCGTTACCCGATGAGACCTCGGGCGCCATCATTGACCGGGAAAAGCGCAACAGCTGGCTTCAAAAAGCACTCGGTGTCCTCAATGATCGCGAGCTGCGTATCATTCGCGAACGCCGCCTGACGGATGAAGGTGCCACGCTTGAGTCGCTGGGCAATGCATTGGGAATTTCGAAGGAGCGGGTTCGCCAGATCGAGAATCGCGCACTGCAGAAGCTGAAAACCTCCCTGATCAATCAAAATCCGGATATGGTGCGTCACGCGTTTTGACAGCACGCAAACTGCGCTTGACCTTCGGCGCAAAATGTGGCGGTTGAGCCGTATCGACTGGCCTTCAAGCAAAGGCCGAACGGAAATGGTGTCAAATGAACCGGTTTGAAGGCCCAGGGGCCCGTGAAGCAAGGATACGCTACCTCGACGGCGATTTTCAGGTAATGAGTCCCGGCGCATTTGTTCGTTGCGCGATCACCGGTGAATCAATTCCGATCGACGAACTCAAGTACTGGAGTGTTTCGCGCCAGGAAGCGTATGTAAATGCGGAAACATCGCTAAAGCGCGAATTGGAAGCTAATCCGGCGCTGCGAAAGCGCAACTGAGGCGCACAACAACAAACCGGTTTTCAGCTGGAATAGCGGTTCCGTTTGAAATTTTCGGAGGTCTCGGCGACGATTCGTTCGGCAACGGATTCAGGATCAAACCGCGCTTCGATCTTGACCACATTGAGGTTCGACAGAAATTCGACTGCGGCTGAATTGCCGTTTACGAATCGAACCGCATCTTTCTCTGTCGTAATCAATTGCAAGCCCTCCGATTCAGCAATGGACGTCAGTTCGTGTATGTCCTCGCTTGAATAGGCATGGTGATCTCCATACTCCCTGGTGCGGACAAGCTCTCCGCCCAGCGCCCTTACGGTGTCGAAGAACTTCTCTGGGTAACCGATGCCGGCGAATGCGAGATATCGGCTGCCGGAGAACCTTTTCGGGTTGATCACCCTGGTTCTTGCGGAATAGAGCGGCTTGCCTGCCTGGGCTGCGCGGCGAATCACAATTTCGGCAGCATCACCGGTTCCCATGGTCACCACGGCGCTGGCATGGCGAAGCTGTACCTTGAGAGGTGCCCGCAAAGGCCCCCCCGGTATGACGTGACCATTGCCGATACCGCGCAGCGTGTCGACCACGATCAGCGCGAAATCAAACTTGAGGCGGGCGCTTTGAAAGCCATCATCCATAACCGCGAAGTCACACCCTTCACCCATTAGCAACTCTATCCCGGCCTTCCTGTTGGCGGCCACGGCAGTCGGGGCATGTTTGGCTAGCAACAGCGGCTCGTCACCTGAATGCCAGGAAGTATCCTCATCCGTATTGACCAGCCGCGGGTGGCCGAGGCCGCCACCATATCCGCGGCTTAGGAATCCGGGCGAAAAGCCCATGCTCCTGGCTGTCTTGGCCAGCGCAATCGCGACCGGCGTCTTGCCGGCACCTCCGACCGTCAAATTGCCAACGCAAAGGATAGGGATATCCATCCGCGGCGGATCGGCCATGTCCATCCGGCTTCCGGCTATCGCGCCATAGATCGCCGAGGCGGGATACAGCAGATAGGTGCGCCAATCTCGCTCGTGCCACCAAAAGGGAGGGGCTTCTGCCGTCATCGGCGGCACCATATCGGGGACCAAAGGATGTGCCGGTGCAAAACGGGTTGCATTGCCAATCTACCGCCGGCGGCCGGCCGGCTCCAACTTTGCCTTGACCACCAGCGGTTGGATATATGGCTCGAGGGCATTTAGCGTGCGCTCGAGCGCACCGCGCATTTCCTCGACCGCTTCGCGGCCCGATTCGATCATCTTACCTCGAACGCGGTCGTTGTTGAGCAAGAAAGTGACCGCACCTGCGAGTGTATCTCCATCAGCCACAAGCCTAGCGCCGCCATTTGCGACGAGCCGCTGATAGGATTCACGAAAATTCTGGACATTCCGTCCGGCCAGAACGGCCGTGTCGAGAACTGCCGGTTCAAGCGGATTTTGCCCGCCTTCTCCCGTCAGCGAGCGCCCTACAAAAGCGATTTCGGTCAGGCGCAGATA
Organism: Rhizobiaceae bacterium; assembly: GCA_963669285.2. GTDB lineage: Bacteria > Pseudomonadota > Alphaproteobacteria > Rhizobiales > Rhizobiaceae > JAWKWH01. The sequence goes on from CAXXSI010000014.1 coordinate 661,408, forward strand.
AAGTCCCATCTCACCAATCGTATCGCCAAGCAATATGTCCGTGTCGGGTCTTATCACTTCCCCGCGGCTGCGACGGGACACTTTGAGACCAGAGGATTTCAGGGAAGTCTCGATCGCATTTGCGCGATCGGGATGCCTCGGTACGATGATTGTCAGGAGATCCGGGCACTGTTTTCTTGCAAGCCGGTGCGTGGCTGCCGCAATTTCTTCTTCACCAGCATGGGTCGAAATCGCTGCCCAGCGTTTTCTGCTCCCGATTTGCGCGGCAAGAGCGTCGAGCGCCTTGTCGTCAACCGGAGGAACTTCTGTATCGACCTTGAGGTTGCCGGATACGGTGACCGGGCGCGCACCCAATTGACGGAATCGTTCACCATCAGTTTCCGACTGCGCAACGACGTGAGCGAGATTTTCAAACAAAGCCTCGGCAATGTTCGGGTATTTCTTCCAGGACGCGAAAGACCGGTCGGACAGACGGCCGTTGACCAGAACCTGTGGAACGCGCTTGGCGCCGAGTTCTGATATGGTCATGGGCCAAATCTCCGATTCGGCCATCACCGCCAGATCCGGTTTCCAGTGGTTGAGAAATCGGTCGACCGCCGGCTTGAGGTCGAGGGGTACATACTGGTGCAACACTTTGTCGGCCAGTCGCTCCGCGACAATGTGAGCGGATGTCACCGTACCCGTGGTCATGATCACATTGATACCGATCCGCCTGATGTGGGTGACAAGAGGAATGACGGCATTCGTCTCCCCGACACTAGCCGCGTGAACCCAGATCAACGGTCCGGGTGGCCGCAAAATCGGCGATTTGCCGTAGCGTTCATGTCGACGTGTGCGCTCCTCCTTGCCCTTGGCGGCGCGGAAGGCAATATAACCGCCGATCAGCGGATAGGCTGCGGCACCAGCCCAACGGTAAGTGCTCAATAATGTGCGGGCCCAGCGTTCGCTCATATTTGTCCATCAACCTTCCGATAGGCTTCTGAGGTGACGGCGTTCATTGCGTCGGTTACCTGCACCCTGATCTTTTCCATCATATCGTCTCCGGCGTCTTCCGGGACGAAAATCGGTTCGCCGAATATTACGCAAATTTGTCCGAATGGCAGATTGATTGTGGTTTTATCGCGGGTCTTTTTCAGAACCAACCGCCGCGAGCTGGCAAGTGCAAGCGGAATGATCGGCCGACCGGAAATCTTGCCCAGTGTGACAATTCCAAGTCCGGCGTCCCGAGGTTCTCCGCCGGGGATATCGGCAATCATGCAAACCGCCTTTCCGGCAGCCAGGGCTTTTTTGAGCTGAATCAGCGCACGCGCACCACCCTTGCCCAACATTTGTTGATCGGAACGTCCGCCGGAGCCGCGTGCCGTTTCGATACCAAACTTTTGCGCAACAAGAGCATTGATTTCTGCGTCTGCGCTGCGTGATACGAGCGCGACGGTTTTCATCCATTTCGGCATCAAAGCCGGTGCCATCAGATGCTGTCCGTGCCAAAGGGCATAGATCGCGTTTGGTTCCGCTCCAATCACCGCGTCGGCGTCATGCCCCTCCGGCATCAGGCGATTGGTGCCGGCCGTCAGCCGCATCATCATCCAGATGACCCGCGCCAATGCGTGCTTCAACATCAGCGATTGGGCCAACGGCGTCCGTATTTTCTGCCACAGCTTCTTCATCGCCGCGTAACCGCCTGTCGATGCGGGGCCGCTGAAAAGCAGGTCATTGTTCGCATGTGCATTCAAACCAGTCAGCTTGTCTGGCTTCCGTCGGCATCGTTGTCTGGATCCAGCAAGCGATGCAGATGAACGATGAAATAGCGCATATGGGCATTGTCGACGGTCGACTGCGCCCTTGACCGCCAAGCTGCCTCGGCGGATTTGTAGTCGGGAAACACGCCGACAATGTCCAAATCCTGCAAATCCCTGAATTCCACCCCTTCCAGCGATTCCAGCTCGCCACCGAACACCAGGTGCAGGAGTTGCTTCTTGCCGTTGTCATCACTCATGGACAAACCCTCGAAAATCCAGTTTCTGGAGCCTTCTCAGCTAATTCAGAGTCAAATCTGTTTCGCAATTGGCTCCGAATTGGCCAAAAGGGCTCCGATACCATCCCATAGTGCAGGATGTTGTGATTTGGAACCGTGAAACCGACGCCTTGTACAACGTCAACCGCGTATTGTTTCGTGTAACCGGTCCAGCAGATCGCCACTGCCGGCCACCATGGCGCCCTGGCGCGAACCGGCAAGACCATATCGCGGAGCATTGCCACCTGCCATTTTGATGGAACCACCGGCCTCCTGAAGCACCAATTCTGCGGCCGCAATGTCCCAATCATGCGCGTTCGGTCGCACAAAGGTCGCGTCAATGGAACCGTTGGCGACCATGGCAATACGATAAGCGAGCGAAGGGATGTAGGGGTGGCGGTTGATGCCCTTTCTGACACCCTTGGGTAATGCATCGATCATCGAATCCGGCCCAGCCACCGTCGGTTTCGTCGATGGACCTCCAACCGAGATTTGCCGCCCGTTCAGATGCGCACCCGATTGCGCTGCGGCCAGATAGACTTCATCCATTTCAGGACAATCCAGCACGCCGGCGACGGGGCGGCCTTCGCTGACAATGGCAATCGAGACACACCAGGTCGGCAAGCCTTTCAGAAATGCGCGTGTTCCGTCGATCGGATCGACAACGAAGTATGTCTCGCGAAGCGCCTGATCCGGCTCTTCGGCTGTCTCTTCGGATAACCATCCGAAATCCGGCCGTGCTGCCAGCAACTCACCTTTGAGAAACCGGTCCACGGCCATGTCGGCCTCGCTGACCGGCGACTTCCCATCCTTGTACCAGACCTCGGGATTGCGGCGGAAATACCGCCCGGCAATTCGGCCGGCCTCGCGGGCTGCGGCTTGCAGCAACTCAAGGTCGGCGCGTAACGACCGGTCGGCGACGATTCGGAGGTCAGTTTCCGGCAAGTGTCATCCCTTCGATCATCAAGGTGGGAGCAGCGGTACCGAAATTGCGATCCAGATCGTTGGCCGGCAGCATTTTCATGAACATGTCTTTGAGATTGCTGGCGATTGTGACTTCCGAAACTGGCCAGGCGATCTCTCCGTTCTCGATCCAGAATCCCGATGCGCCACGGCTATATTCGCCAGTGACCATGTTGACCCCCTGGCCGAATACTTCGGTGACATAAAATCCACGGCTAAGCCCGGCAATCAACTCATCCGGCTTATTGTCTCCCGGTTCGATCGCGAAATTGGTCGAACCGGGCGAGACTGCGGATGCCGATCGGGTGCCGCGGCCGTTGGTTTCAAGGCCCAGTTCATTTGCCGCCGAGTGCGACAGGAACCAGTGCTGCAAAATGCCATTGTCGACCATGGCCAGTTTTTCACCACGCACGCCTTCGCCATCGAAAGGGCGCGATGAGGATCCGCGCTGACGCAGCGGATCGTCGGTAACTTTGATCGAGGACACGGCAACCTGTTTGCCCATCATATCGCGCAGAAAACTTGTCTTGCGGGCAACCGCGGCGCCATTGATCGCGCCCGCCAGATGACCGGCAATGCCGCGGGCAACACGGGGATCGTAGATTGTGATCACCGGACCGGTCTGGGCCTTGCGGCTTCCCAGACGGCGTACCGCACGTTCTCCTGCCTTGCGCCCAACCTCGACCGGATTTTCGAGGTCTTCGTAGTGAATGCGCGAAGAAAACTCATAGTCGCGCTCCATGCCGGTTCCCTGACCGGCGATCACGCTCACCGAGCGGGAGAACCGGGAAGCCGTATACTGTCCGACAAATCCATCCGATGTCGCCAGCACCAAGCCGCCGGAACCGGCGCTGGCGCCGCCGCCACCGGAATTGGTGACTCCTTCGACGCCAAGCGCCGCCTCTTCCATTTCAAGTGCGACATCCTTCAGCTCTCCGGCCGACACTTCGCGATCGTCAAACAGGTCGAGATCGGCAATCTCTTTTGCCAGGCGTTCTTTCGGCACCAGGCCCTGGAACGGATCCTCGGGAGATACACGCGCCATGGCAACGGCCCGATTTGCCAATTCATTCGGATCACCCGACGCTGTCGCCGAAATGCTTGCCACTCTCTGTCCGACGAAGACACGTAACGAAACGTCGTCGCTTTCGGCGCTCTCGGTGTTTTCCACCTTGCCCAGACGTACGGAAACCGATCTTGAGCGTGAACGTATGGCGACAGCGTCCGACGCGTCTGCGCCGGCTCTTCCCGCCGCTTCGACCAGCGCCTGTACCCGGTCGGTCAGCGTCTTGTTCTCGCGTGAATCAGTCATTGTTGAATTCGTTTGCCCCGTGGCCCATGTTGGTTGAAGGATTTGGAGGTATCTCTACGGCAATCCATCTATTGTCTGGGCGGCTACCATGCAATGGTCCATCTGCTAAAACCGTCTCAATACGACGCGAGGAAGTAGGCATTGGCAGGCGAAAGCACATCGATCTTCGTTGAGGCCCTTGTATTATTGGGTGGGGCTGTTGTCGCTGCGCCGCTATTCAAGCGTGTCGGCCTGGGCACCGTGTTGGGCTACCTGACCGCGGGGATCATGATCGGTCCCGCCGTCGCTGCGCTCATTGGTGATAGCGAGGAAATCCTGCATGTCGCTGAGCTTGGCGTCGTCTTCTTGCTGTTTATCATCGGTCTCGAGCTGAAACCATCGCGCCTGTGGACGCTCAGGCACGCCATATTCGGGCTCGGACTTGCCCAGGTGATGATTTCAGGGGTGGTGATTGCCGCGCTTGTATGGCTGCTCGCCGACATAGGGCCAACTGCCGCGATCATAATCGGCTACGGACTTGCGCTGTCCTCAACCGCATTCGCTATGCAGATTCTGGAAGAAAATGGCGACATCAATCAGAAATACGGACAAACCGGTTTCTCGATTCTGCTGTTTCAGGACATGGCGATCGTACCGCTTTTGGCGCTGATCCCGCTGCTGGCACCCGGCGGCGAGGGAAGAGAAGTGTTCAGCGGCGGCGATTTTGCCGTCGCCCTTGCCGGATTGGCCTTTCTGGTGATCGCCGGTCGTTACCTGCTCAATCCGCTTTTCAGGATAATCGCCAATACAGGTGCGCGCGAAGCCATGATTGCTGCGGCATTGTTCGTCGTATTGGGATCGGCCTTATTGATGCAGTTTGCCGGCCTGTCCATGGCGATGGGGGCGTTCATCGCCGGTGTCATGCTGGCCGAATCGTCCTATCGCCATGAACTTGAAGCCGATATCGAGCCATTTCGCGGAATTCTGCTTGGTTTGTTTTTCATGGCGGTCGGCATGTCGCTCGACATTTCCGTCATATTGGAAAACTGGTTGATCATCCTCGTGGCGGTGCCGGTACTGATGTCCGTAAAGGCACTGCTCATCTATGTCCTTTGTCGTCTGTTCGGCGGAAGCCACAAAAATTCGGTGCGTGTCGGACTTTTGCTGCCTCAGGGAGGCGAGTTCGGATTTGTGCTGTTCTCGGCAGCGGCTGCCTCCTATATCCTGACCAGCGCCCTGGCTTCTCTGCTGATCGCAATCGTGACGGTGTCGATGGCCCTGACACCGATTTCCGTCCGCTTGACCGGCTTGTTTGTGCGTGAGGACGAAGGTGAAGAAATGGAAGAGGACTTCGACGGAGCCGGCTCGGACGTCCTGATGATCGGATTTTCCCGCTTCGGCCAGGTTGCTTCGCAGACACTGCTTGCCGGCGGTTCCGATGTGACCATCATCGACCACTCCGCCGACCGCGTGAGAGCGGCCTCGAAGTTCGGATTTAGAATCTATTTCGGTGACGGCACCAGGAAGGATGTTCTGGAGGCGGCCGGAATTCGCGATGCGAAGATCGTTGCGGTCTGCACACACAAAAAGGAAATCACCGACAAGATCGTCAACCTCATCCAGGCGGATTATCCGCAAACCCAAGCTATATGTTCGATCCTATGACCGCGCCCATACGCTGTCGCTCAGGGAGCGTGGCGTCGACTATGAAGCGCGCGAGACATTCGAGTCGGGACTGTTGTTCGGACGCATGACGCTGCAGGCGCTGGGCACCGACGAGGAACTGGCAACCTCGATTTCGGATGATGTCCGCAGGCGCGATGCCGAACGTCTTGCCATCCAGCAAGTGGAGGGTATTTACGCCGGTGGCGACATGCTGCACAAACGGCCGGTCACGCCAGAACCGCTCATCAAGCCCACACGAGAATCACGCAGGCTCGACAATGAAGATCAGGCGCCGGCCGATCCTGTCGCCGGTTGATATGATCGGATCCGGATGAGCGCGGACGCAAGCAACAGCAAAGTTCACCACCGGCTCAACCATGCGCCATGTGGCGGTGATGACCGCGACCGGTTCGCTCGGCCTGATCGCGATCTTTCTGGTCGATGCGCTGAACCTGTTCTACATATCGCTGCTCGGCGTCCAGGAACTGGCCGCCGCAATCGGTTTTGCCGGCACCTTGATGTTTTTTACCCTGTCTGTTTCCATCGGGCTGACGATCGCCACATCGGCACTGGTGGCGCGGGCGCTTGGCCGCGGCGACCGCGAGGAAGCGGCCCGCACCGGAGGCGCTGCGCTTTTGTTTGTCCTGGCGGTCAACGGCGCCATGGCAGCGCTTATGTGGCCATTCATCGATAATCTTGTCGGTCTGATCGGAGCAACCGGCGAAACTGCAAATCTGGCAACCCATTTCATGCAAATCGTCGTGCCGTCGACACCGCTCATGGCGGTGGGCATGTGTACAACAGGAATATCCTGCGGGGCGTCGGCGATGCCCGGCGCGCCATGTATGTCACACTGGCGGGCGGGCTGGCAGCGGCCATATTGGATCCGGTCCTGATATTCGGACTTCGAGCTCGGTTTGACAGGCGCGGCCGGGTGGCAACCGTGCTGTCCCGCGTTGCGCTTGTCGCGGTCGGACTTCATGGTGCATGGCGGGTTCACAAACTCATTCGACTGCCGAACGGCGCATATTTGGCAAAGATCGCCAGACCGTTTTTTGCTATTGGCATTCCCGCTGTCATGACGCAGATCGCAACGCCGGTTGGGAATGCATATGTAACCCTGGAAATCGCTCGTTTCGGCGATGACGCTGTTGCCGGCTGGGCCATCATCGGCCGGCTAATTCCGGTGGCCTTTCGGCACGATATTCGCGCTTTCAGGCGCTGTCGGACCGATCCTCGGGCAGAATTACGGCGCAAAATTGTCTATGACCGTCTTTTATTCCGTATTGCGCGACAGCCTCGTACTTACACTTGTGTACGTGTCGGCTGTCTGGGCGCTCATTGCCTTCTTTGCTCCCGAGATAGCAGCCCTGTTCGGCCGCCACCGGCGATGCCCGCGATCTGGTGGTTTTCTTTTGCCTGTTTGCAGCCGGCAGTTTCTTGTTCAACGGTGCGCTGTTCGTCGCCAATGCCGTGTTCAACAATCTGGGGTATCCGACCTACTCGACGGTATTCAACTGGGGACGCGCGACGCTTGGCACGATTCCCTTTGTCTGGCTTGGCGCCAAATATTACGGTGCCGGCAGGCGTGATCGGCGGGTGGGGGCTTGGTGCCGTGCTTTTCGGTATTGTCAGCGTCATTGTGTGCTTCAGCGGTGATCCGCAAGATACAGGACCGCCCGCCACCGGAAGACGGCACGCTACCGGGCCCGCCACCGACGGCCAATTCTCCGTTTTCCACCGGCAAGGCGGCGACCGCCGGGTAAGGCGACCGGTCCGCTCGGCATCTGCCCGGATCAGACCGGGTGACGGTGGCGTCGCCGCGATCATCTCTCGCAGCGATTTTTTGTCTGGCGCCGCGCCCAAAACATAGCGATCCGGCCGGACCACAACTGCACGGGTATTGTTGTCCCGTAACCAGTTCGATACTTCCGAACCTGGATCTGCTGCCACGGACCTTGACGGCTGCGGCTTCTGCCAAGGATATCTACTGTCTCCGAATCCCAGAAGCCGCTATCGGACAATTAAAACCGGTGCATAGCCGACTGCATCGTCCATTCGGCCACCGTTTGCCAATGTTGGTTGCGGGAACAGGGTTCGGCAAAGATCGGAGTTGCTGGCAAATAATCCCGGACCCAGCGGTGGTGAAATCGACACCATCTTCACACTGCCGTCCGGCTGACGGAATGCCGCATCCCAAGGCCTCGCGCGTGCCGCTGGCATTGATCAGCCGACCCAGACGGACAGCCGTCTCGATATATTCACGGGCGTGGGGCGCACGTTCGGTGCCGTAACTGTCAAGGATCGAGGCCGGTGCCAGGCCCTTTGCAGCGAGGGCGAGCTTCCAGGCCAGATTGGCCGCATCGCGAACGCCGGCGCACATGCCCTGACCCATGAAGGGTGGTGTGCGATGGGCGGCGTCTCCGGCGATCAGCAATCGACCTTTGCGCCATTGATCCGCGACGATTGATTGAAACGTATAGACGGCGGCGCGCTCGAGTTCGGCTTCATCAGGATCGATCCACCGTTGCAGGAGCGGCCAAACCGCATCAGGCCTGCAGATCGCATCGGTTTGTTCGTCATCACGAACGGCAATCTCCCATCGCCTCCGGTCGCCTGGTCCTCGGGCGTATGTCGCGGGCCTTTCCGGATTGCAGTACTGGATCGTGTGATCGCCGAGTTCGGGCTTCGGTCTTTTCAGCAAAAGATCGGCGACCAACCAGCGCTCCTTGAAACCGAGATTGGTTTCGGTCACTGCCATTGCGCTTCGTACGGTCGAATTGGCACCATCACAGCCAACCACATATGAGGCCTTGACCGCAGATTTTTCTCCGCTCGCCCATATCCGTGAAGCCAACCTCGACATGACCACCGCAATCGGTGACGGAATAGACTTCTTTGCCAGGTACGAATGTCGACATTCGAATGCTGCGCAAGCGCATCACGCAACAGTTTTTCGAGATCGGGCTGATGAAAACGGTAACTGGCATGCCAGCCCTGCGGTCCGATTTCCTGCGGGGCGCGGCCAGTCGAGCAAGCAACTTGCCGGCAGAATCAACAAAGCGCATGCCAACAGGTTGACGCGGGTGATTTCCGACACACGGTCGGGCGACGCCGATGGTCTGGAACACGCGCATGATCTCGTCATCGAAATGAACCGCCCGGGGCAGCGGGTAGGGTTCAAGCGTAACGATCGAGCACCAATACCCGCACACCGCACGGAGCAAGAAGATTGGCAAGGGTTGCGCCGGTTGGCCCGAGCCCGACGATGATGACATCAAATGGCGCTGTCCGTCCGATTTTGCTGTCATCGCCCGGTGCGCGCCGCCAGCTCGCCATAGAGCCATGGACAGTCGGCGACCGGTGGAGCCTGCAATCCCCTTGCTGCCGCATCCAACCGCATTTGGCGCATTCTGGCGCGTGGCTCTTCGGGCAGATACAGCCGCTCATGCCCCCAGATAGCTGGGGCCATCGAATGTCTCGTGCGGTTGCCAAGTATCCGGATCGATAACCCGTCCGCCCCAACCGTTCTCGACGAAGAAACCGGACGGAGAGTTGGCGTAAAACGATGTCATGTAGTCGTTGGTATGCCGGCCGAGCGTATAGGCAATCCGGTTTTCCTCAAGTTGGGCCAAATCGTAGCCCTGACCGATATCGTCGAGATTGTCGTACTCGACCATGAAATGGTGAAATCCGGATTTTCCCGAACCGACCAGCGCAAAACTGTGGTGCCGCCCGTTGACGTGAAAAAAGTACAATGGATACGGGGTTAGGCCATAGTCACTGACGCGGAAGTCGAGCACGTCGCGATAGAAAGCCAGCACCGGATCGATGTTGCCGACATGCAGGACAGCGTGCCCCATTCCGAGCGGACCTGTCTTGAATCCCGTAATCGGCCGCCCGGGCACAAACGGATCGGACGCGATCATCGGATTGAAGACAAGTTCCAGCCTATTGCCGGCCGGGTCCTCTGTAACGATCAATTCCGACACAAACCGGCGATCGGCCAGTTCGGGTGAACCGTAACTTACCGCCACACCGGCCTGATCGAGACACGTTGCATATCGTTCGAGATCGGCGCGTTCGGAGACTTCCCAGCCCATGAATGCCAGCGTTTCGCCTGGTTCATCGGAAACTACGAGGCGTTGCCTATGATCATCCATACGAAAGGCGAGCGCTTTGCCGCCACGATCCAGGGATTGCATGCCCAGAAGCTTGCCGGCGAAATCATCCCAGTCTTCCAGCCTGTCGGACCGGATCCCAAGATAGCCGAGCGCACAAATGGCCATGATGTTTCTAGCCTCCAGCTACCTCGAATCGCGCGACCGCTACGTCGATCGCCTTTTTCAGTTCGTCCCTGATCGGTGCGCTTTCGCGCATGACCGCATCGATCTTCAGAAAATCCAGAACGCGGAATCCCGAGACCGGCGGGCGCAGAAAGACGGCCGGCCGCTCACGGGTGAGCTTATTGGCAATGATCGACTGCATCATCAACTGGCTGGCACCGAACATCAGGTCGATCGAATTGGGTATGCGACTGTCGCCCTCCGGAGCCCCAACTACATCGATACCGATGACGATATCCGCACGGTCAGTAAGCAGGTCGTAGGGAACCGGGTCGTAGATGCCGCCATCGATCAGAATGCGGCCATCACGTCGGACCGGCTTGAAGAGAGCGGGGATAGCGGCTGATGCGGCCAAAGCGGTGAACAGATCGCCATCGCGGTTTACGACAAGCGAATGGCCAAAAAAATCGGTCGCCGTGACTTCGAGCGGGATTTTCAGCGACGCAAAATCCTGCGGGATCGTGGGCGGCAACAACGCACGCAGTATCCGTTCGATATCGAACTGGCTGACCCGGATACCCCCGACCGCTTCGCGCAGCGTAGTGGGGCGTATTCGCCACATCAGGCTGGCCAGCGTGGCGCGATCACCCAGCACCGAGCGGGCATATTCGCGTATCTCGACGCCACGCATGCCCGCGGCCATTCCAGCTCCCATGATGGCGCCAATCGATGAACCGGCAATCGCTGTCGGACGGATACCGAGTTCGTCCAAAACTTCGATCACATGGATGTGCGCCAAACCGCGTGCACCGCCACCGCCGAATGCGACTGCGAATGTCGGGCCGCCATCTGCGGGTCGCGGCCTTTCTTCAGCGGTAACTATTCCGGTCATGACATCCTACTCTTCACCGACATTGTCCGGTCCGACAATCATAACCGAAGGATCGACGGAAAACAGCCGCTTGGCCACCGCTCCCGCCTGTTCCAACGTTACATTCTCGATCAATCCCGCCCTTCGCTGGATATAGTCTATTCCAAGGTCGGACAGTTGCAGTTCGACCAGCGTGCTGGCGACCGAGCCCGATGAATCGAGATTGTTCACCGCATAACCGCCAATGATGGTTTTTTTCGCGGCACTCAGCTCCGCATCGGTTGGTCCATCTTTGGCCATGCGCTCGATCTCGGCCAGGATAAGCTCCAGCGTCTCCTTTGCCCGGTCAGAACGTGTGGCGGTATTGATACCCAGACTGGCAGCATGATCGAAGTTCACAAGATAGGAGCTGACACCATAGGCGAGACCGCGTTTTTCGCGAATCTCGTTGTAGAGCCGCGACGAAAACGAGCCGCCACCCAAAATGTAATTCATCACGTAGGCGGGGAAAAAATCGGAATCGGTGCGTTCAACGCCCGGCCAAGCAAGACGCAGCGAGGTTTGCGGCAGATCGTAGGAGATGTGAATATGCTGACCTTGTTTCAGCTCGGTGTCCTGAACCGGCAGGAGCTCAGGTTTTTCGGGAAGATTTCCGAACAGCTGATCGAGCACCTTCCGCGCCGTCGCCTCATCAATCGCGCCAACAATACCGACATACAGATTTTGGCGTGCAAACAGGCGGCCGTGAAGCGCCTTCAAATCATCCGCCGTGATTTGTTCCAGCGATTCTTTGGTACCACGGTTGCGTCTTGAATAGGGGTGGTCTCCGTAGAGTTCCTTGACCCATTTTTGTGCGGCTTTTGTTTGCGGATCCCGCTCCCGGGCGGTGATGGATGCAACGATTTGCGATCGGATGCGCTCAATCGGATCGGCGTCGAAACGCGGCCGATTAACGGCAAGTTCGACCAGCGGAACCGCATCATCGAGCTGATCAGCGATGATACGGACCGATCCGTAAATCGCGTCCCTGGACGCCGAAAAGCGCATCTCCGCCGACGCATCGTCAAACGCTTCCTGAAATGCGTCGCTGTCAAGATCTCCGGCGCCTTCATCAAACAGCCCGGTCATCAGGTTTGCCAGACCCTCTTTGCCGGCGGGATCCTGCGTGCTCCCGCCTCTGAATGCGAAATTGATGGCAATCAGCGGAATTGTGTAATCCTCGACGAACCATGCCTTGACGCCTTTCGACGAGGTGATCTCCCGTATCGACGGGTCGGCATGGGCCGGAACTGCTACAAATACCGCCACCAGCAATGTAAAAACCGAAACCGGCAGGTTGCGAACTGCACAAGTCCTCATAACATCGCTCCTAGCTACGCTTGTCTTGCGGAGGCAGGAGATAACCTGTCACCGACCGGTTGAGATCGAGGTATTTTTGTGCGGCTGCCTTGATCTGGTCGGCAGTCACCGCGCGGATCCGATCTGGCCACTCGAGCACGTCGCTCACCGTGCCGCCGGTGGCCAGCGTTGAACCAAAGATGCGTGCCATGCCGCTTTGATTGTCACGCGCAAATACCATGCTCTTGATGAAACGTTTTTTGGCCTTGTCGAGCTCCTTGTCGGTCACACCGGCAGAGGTCAGTTTGTTGATTTCCGTGACGATCGCGGCCTCGACTTGCTCCAAGGTTGCCGAGCCGCGCGGCGAACCATAAATCCCGAATGCCGTGTCATCGAATGCAGTCCCCAGATAGTAGGCTCCGGCGGAACTGGCGATTCCCTGCCGCACGACCAGTTCCTGGTAAAGCCGGCTCCGCAAACCGCCTCCAAGAATCTCCGCCAGAAGATCGAGCGCCTCAGCCTCCCCCGGCTCGTCGGTGTTGTAGGACGGTACGAGCCACATCCTGCGCATCGTTGGCACGGTTACTCTTTGATCGCGAAGTGTCACCGTACGGCTGGTGTTTTGTTCCGGCTCCTGCGGCCGCAGGCGTGGCGGCAGGTCAGGGCCGCGCGGGATCTTGCCATAAGTACTTTCGGCAAGCTCCAATACCCGTTGAGGATCAACATCTCCGGCGACGACGAGAATGGCGTTGTTGGGCGCGTAGAACCGGTTGTAGAACGATATCGCATCTTTTCGGTTCAACTGCCTGATCTCGTGCTCCCAACCTATGACCGGAATGCCATAGGTGTGGTTCTGGTACAGCGTTGCGTCCATTTCCTCGTTCAGGATCGAGGCCGGGTCAGTTTCAACCCGCGACCGGCGCTCTTCCAGAACGACATCACGTTCCGGTGCTATGACATCATCGGTCAGAACGAGATTCCTCATTCGATCGGCCTCATATGTCATCATGGTTTCAAGGGCTTCGGGCGAAACCTTTTGGAAATAGGCGGTGTAGTCATTGGAAGTGAACGCATTTTCCTGACCGCCGATCTCCGCGATCCTGCGCGAAAACTCACCAGCCGGATAAGTCTTCGTGCCCTTGAACATCAGGTGCTCGAAGAAGTGGGCAATGCCGGATTTTCCCTGCTGTTCGTCCGCGCCGCCAACCTTGTACCAGAGCATGTGCGTGACAACCGGGGCCCGGCGGTCCGGAATGACGACGATTTCGAGACCGTTGTCGAGCGTATAGTTGGACACGGTTGATTGCGTCCGGGCGTCCAGAGCCGAACCAGGTAATGTGGTAACGGCCAGGACAAGGACGGCGCTGACCAAAAACGCCATCACCTTAACAGGGTTATGCATCAGAATTTCGGTCCTCTTGTCAGCATGGGGTTTCATATAGGGTGTGGGGCGGACGGTTAAAAAGTGAAATCTTTGTCATATTGGTTATGAAGCAAGTTCGACGAAGTGAACCATGCTGCCACCCTGCTTCAACCGATCGCGCTGCCGGAAGCCCTCAGGTGGGGTAAATCCGGCATCCTGCGCCTCCTCGATCACACAGAGCGCGTCGGGCGCAAGCCAGCCGCCGGCCAATGCTGACGACAAAGCCAATTCACCAAGGCCCTTGTGGTAGGGCGGATCGGCAAAGACGAGATCAAATGGCTGCATGGTTCCGACGGCTCCCAGGCGTGTCGCGTCGCGTCGGAAAATCTTTGCCCGCCCCTGCAATCCAAGGGTTTCGATATTCGTTCGGATCACGCCGCGCGCATCCACCGCCATTTCGACAAACAGGCAGGATTGCGCACCGCGGGAAATCGCTTCAAGTCCCAGCGCACCGGTGCCGGCAAACAGATCGAGAACACGGGCACCCTCCACATGGCCTGGAAAGCCGTGTTGTAATTTGTTGAACAGGGCTTCGCGTGCGCGATCTGTGGTGGGACGCGTGGATTGGCCGGAGGGTGACGCGAGCTTGCGGCCCCCAAATTCACCGCCGACGATCCGCATTTTTGTTCCTTCTGCCCGATTGCCCTACTTTGCCGCGACCCGATTTTGCTGAAGGATTGGCCCGAACGGCAGATTTGCCGGATTTTTCGTCGCCAAAACCGCTTTTCGGCTTCTTGCCTTGCGGACGGGCGCCCGGCGCCATCCACACATTTGAAGCGCGGGAGCGCGGTGGTTCGAATTTGCGCTTGTCACCCTCGGTTTGCTTGTCATCCCCGCGACTTACGGAGGCATTTTGTCCGCGTTTGCCGGTCCGCGATTTTTCATCGGGGTGTCTTGTTTGCAAACGTTTCAGGCCCTCCTCGCGGAACGAACTTTCGCGCCTGCCGTCATGCGGGACAGATTTCTTCGCCGCGGCACGGTCCTTATCCTTGTTCGCGGGCTTGTTGGAGAAGGGTTTGATGATCTGTGCATCGAAATCCGCGCCTGCCTCCGCGATCAACCTGTCACCGAGCTGGTCGCGCAACATCCGGCCTTTCAACTCCATGATCGAACCCGGTTCGAGACTGCCAAGCTGGAAGGGGCCGTAAGAAACGCGGATCAGCCTGGTTACATTCAATCCCAGTGCGCCGAGAACCTTTTTGATTTCCCGGTTCTTGCCTTCTCTGAGCGCCACTGACAACCAGGCGTTCGAACCCTGTTTGCGCTCAAGCGTCGCATCAATGGCGCCGTAGAGCACGCCCTCAACGGCGATTCCCTCTTTCAACTGGTCAAGCGCGGCTTCGTCCACATCACCATGAACGCGGGCACGATAACGCCGCAGCCAGCCTGTCGACGGCAGCTCGAGCACGCGTGCAAGCCCGCCATCATTGGTCATCAGCAACAGGCCCTCGGTGGTGAAATCCAGCCTGCCGACGGTCATCAATCGCGGCAAACCATCTGGAAGAACATCAAATATCGTCTTGCGCCCCTCCGGGTCGCGGTTGGTGGTCATCGTTTCCGATGGTTTGTGGAACAGAAACAACCGGGTTCTCTCACGCTCCGGAAGGCGTTGTCCGTCGACGAGCACGACATCGCGCGCACCGACATTGAAGGCCGGCGATGTCAGCACATTGCCGTTCACTTTAACCCTGCCCCCGGCGATCATCGCCTCGGCCTCACGCCGCGACGCGACACCGGAGCGTGAAATACGCTTGGCTATGCGCTCGCGATCGGTGTCGCGGTCCGGGCTGTCAGGCGCCTCGGCCTTCTTACGCTTGTTGCCGGCACCAGGCTGAACGCCTTTGGCCTTGCCGACACGGTGCGGCGGCTTTTTTTGGTCGTTGCTCATGTGGTTTTCTTCTTTCGATGCGGGTAACTATCAGCTTCGCTTGCACGTTGCGAGCGGAATTGAAGGATAGGGGACATGCCCGCGCCACCACGTCCGATGAAAATCGCACTTGAAGAAGCCGAAGCTGCGCAAGCGCGAGGCGAGGTGCCAGTCGGTGCGGTGATCGTGCTGAACGGTAGTGTGATTGCGAAGGCCGGCAACCGCACCCGCGAACTCAACGATCCGACAGCGCATGCGGAGATATTGGCAATTCGCGAGGCCTGCTCGGTACTGGGCGATGAGCGGCTGGCGGGAAGCGATCTTTACGTCACATTGGAGCCCTGCGCCATGTGCGCCGCCGCGATCAGCTTCGCCCGCACCGGACGGCTTTATTTCGGCGCCGGCGATCCGAAAGGCGGAGCAGTGGAGAACGGCGTCCGGTTCTTTTCCTCGCCAACATGCCACCACGCGCCGGAGGTTTACTCCGATATCTGTGAACAGGAAGCAAGCCGGCTACTGAAACAATTCTTCGCCGAAAAACGCGCCTGAACAAAGCTCGCCTGCCGTGTCGTAATCCCGATAGACTTCCATCGCCCTGTGGGCTCACATAAGCAGGCAAACCGTGGAGTAATTCGTGACCAAATCCTACGACGCAATCATTATCGGTGCAGGTGTCATCGGCGCCGCAACCGCTTTTGAGATGGCCAAAGCGGGCCGCCGCACCTTGAACATCGATGCCCTGGGAGAGGCCGGACATGGGTCCACCTCGGGCTCGTGCGCCATTATTCGGGTCTATTATTCAACCGTGCCCGGCACCGCTCTCGCCTATGAATCGTATCACTACTGGCGCGATTGGGCCGACTATCTTGGAACAGACGATGAGAGGGGGCTTGCCGAGTATCGCAATATGGGATGCCTGGTCATGAAAACCGACCTCAATGACCATCTGGGCCGGCACATGGCGATCTGCGACGAACTCAAAATCCCTTACGAAGAATGGGACGAGGCGCAGATCAAGGCCCGTCTGCCTCACTTCGAGCTGGACACGTTCTGGCCGGCAAAACGACCGGAAGACGACGGATTCGGCGAGCCGAGCGGCAACAGGATTTCCGGCGGTGTATTTTTCCCGACTGGCGGCTACGTGACAGATCCGGCGTTGTCAGCGCACAATCTGCAAAGGGCGGCCGAGGCAAAGGGGGCCGAGTTCCTGTTCAATTCCAGGGTAACCGCGATTTTGACCGAGAATGGCCGCGTATCCGGGGTTCGGCTGGAAGACGGTCGGGAAATCAACGCATCGGTTGTCGTCAACGTGGCCGGGCCCGCGTCATGCCTGATCAATGAAATGGCCGGTGTAACCGGCGACATGGCCATCAGCACCAAGGCAATGAAACAAGAGGTCGTACATCTTCCCGCACCGGCCGGTTTCTTCGCCGATGGCAAGGAAATGGTGATCTCGGATAGTGACATCGCCTGCTACCTGAGACCGGAAAAGGGTGGCCATCTGCTGATTGGCAGCGAGGACCCACCGTGCGACAGCCATGTCGTTGTTGACGATCCGTTTGCCGATGATTGGCAGGAGTTTTCGCAGCAATGGGACGTGCAGGCCATGCGGCAGGCGCAGCGGGCTCCGACAATCGGCATACCAAGCCACCCAAAGGGCGTGGTCGACCTTTACGATGTCACCGAGGATTGGATTCCGATTTACGACAAATCGTCTTTGCCGGGCTTCTACATGGCCTGCGGAAGCAGCGGAAACCAATACAAGAATGCGCCCGTGGCCGGAAAGATGATGGCAGCGCTGATCGAATACTGCGAAGCCGGCAATGACCACGATGCCGCGCCGCTATCGATCTCGCTGCCCCATACGGGTATCGATCTCAACATCGGCTTTTTCTCGCGCAATCGCGAGATCAATCAGGACAGCAGTTTTACGGTGTTGGGGTAGAACCGTTCAGGACCAAGGCAAGTAATCTTTCCAACTGCGCTTGCCCGCCTTCTTGCGGGAATTGGCCTTGCGCTTGGCTTCCTTCTTGTCCTCATCCTCGCCGATATCGTTAACCGGTGCGGTTTCGGCCGGAGCGCGATACTCAAGCGGCGGTTCGCTTAGATATTTCCGGGACGTCGGATCACCCTGTTTATTCGCCGCAAGACGGCGGTTGAACTCCGCTCGCGCGGCGTTCGGATCAACCTCTGCCGTTGCCAGTGCGGGATTGCGGTCAAGCTGGGCCCGCGAGCGCGCCGGTTTCGGCTTGCTGGCGAAACGGCGGCGGGCGGCCTCGTCCGTATTTGCACTCATATTGTCGAGAACAAGGTTCGGATTGCGGTCATACTGGGCCGCCGAAACGGTTTCAGCGTTCTCGGGACCTTTGATCTTTGGCCGCCAGCCCAGATTATCGCGATTTTCGGTGGCCTCGGCACGAAGCCTGGCACGCTGTTGTTCCGGCGATTCCGGCCAAGCGGCACTGGCGGATGCGACCACATTTTCCTGGGGATCCGGGAGTGCAGCTGTCTCAGCCGGTTTTACCAGCTCGGGACGCGGCTTGTAGGTGATTTTCTCCTGCTGCTTCGGACCGATGGTCAAAATTCCGGTGACATCTTCCAGAAGCTGCGTGCTGGCGGCCTTGCCGGTGCCATAAGTGGGTGAACTCATGCACCCGCTCAAACCGGTTGCCGCAACAATCAGGGCGGATGCGGCACCCAACCTGATCAAGCCGGTACGTTCTGCACAGAATATCTTCACGGCACAATGCCCCTACTTCAAGAATTTCTGATCCCCGCGGCGCCAACGCGCCACATATGCCCAATGCCGGTCAATTCCGGCGACAACAAGGCATTTTTCAATGTTCGCCATACCACAGAGTCCGGTTCCAGGGCAATTACGCTTCCGCAGTAGCGTAAACACACTTCATTGCAATGCATCATGCCTCAGATATCAGGCGCCCTGCCGCGGCCAATTCCTTGAGCGCTGCAGCGTCGCGGGCCGAAACGTCCGGAAAATCCGGATCCGAACCGACATCGTCGGTATAGCGCCACGACCGGGCACACTTCGTGCCCGACGCCTTGCGCTGCACCACTGCGACACCGGCGACCTCATCCAGCTTGAACGCACCATCGGGAGCGGATCCGGGCGCGATTTGAAACCCGCTGGTGATGCAGATTTCGGCCATGTCGGCACCATCGATCGCAGCCAGCAGACCGTCGTCGCTGATATGGACGACGGGAGCGGCTTCGAGCGAAGAGCCGATGCGTTTTTCACGCCGTTCGATCTCCAGCGCGCCGGTGACGACGCGTCGAACCCGTCTGATTTTCCGCCATTTGTCGGCCAGGGCGTCATCGCGCCATTCGGCAGGTACTGCCGGAAACTGTTCCAGATGGACGGATGTGGCATCCGGATTTCGTTCAAGCCATGCTTCTTCCGACGTGAATGTCAAAAGCGGCGCCAGCCACAACACCGTACTATCGAAGAGCTTTCTGACCACCTGCAGCGCCGCCTTGCGACGCTGACTCGACGGCGCGTCGCAGTACAGCGCATCCTTGCGGATATCGAAATAGAACGCAGACAATTCGACCACCATGAAGTCGATCAAGGCACGCGCAATGCGTTTGAAATCGAAATCGTCATAGCCCTTGCGAACCAGTTCATCGAGTTCGGAGAGCCGGTGCAACATGAGGCGCTCCAGTTCCGGCATATCGGCGAGTGCAACCTCCTCGCCCTCGTCATGGGCGAGCGTACCGAGCATCCAGCGGATGGTATTGCGCAGTTTGCGATAGGCGTCGATGTTGGTCTGCAGCACGTTCTTGCCGAGGCGCTGGTCTTCCCAGTAGTCGGTGGTGGCCACCCACAGGCGCAGGATATCGGCGCCGGACTGGTTCATCACATCCTGCGGCACGACCGTGTTGCCGAGGGATTTCGACATTTTGCGGCCTTCCTCATCCATGGTGAAACCATGGGTGATGACGGTGTCGTAGGGCGCGCGGCCACGGGTGCCGCAGCTTTCCAGCAGCGAGGAATGAAACCAGCCACGATGCTGGTCGGAACCTTCCAGATAGACATCGGCAGGCCATTTGACATCATCGCGGTCTTCCAGTGTGAACGCGTGGGTCGAACCGGAATCAAACCAGACATCGAGAATGTCGGTCACCTGTTGCCACGGTTCGTTGGCGCGACTGCCCAGAAAGCGCTCGCGCGCACCATCTGCAAACCATGCGTCAGCACCTTCGGCCTCGAATGCCTCCAGAACGCGATTGTTGACGGCCTCGTCCTTCAGGACGTTGCCGTCCTCGTCGGCAAAGACGCAAATGGGAACGCCCCAGGCGCGCTGACGCGACAGCACCCAGTCGGGCCGGTCCTCGATCATGGCGTGCAATCGGGCCTGTCCGGCGGCGGGCACGAAACGTGTTTCGCCGATGGCCTTGAGCGCGCGCGACCTGAGCGTTGTGCCGTCGCCCAGTTCCTTGTCCATGTGGACGAACCATTGCGGTGTATTGCGGAAGATCACTGGTTTCTTTGACCGCCATGAATGCGGATAGGTGTGTTTCAGCCGCCCGCGGGCAAACAGCATGTTCTTTTCGATCAAGGCGGTGATGACCGCCTGATTGGCATTGCCTTTCTTGCCCTTGTCGTCGATGACACGCGCCGGTCCGCCCTCGCGATCCGGGCCGAAACCGGGTGCGTCCTTGGTAAAGCAGCCGTCGTCGCCGACAGTAAACGGGATTTGCGAGGAGATGCCACACGCTTCGAGATCGCGAGCATTATCCATCCAGATCTCGAAATCCTCGCGGCCATGGCCCGGCGCGGTGTGGACGAAGCCCGTACCGGCGTCATCAGTGACATGGTCGCCGTCGAGAAGCGGAATATCGAACTCATAGCCGCCACCGAGACTACGCAGCGGATGGGCACAGGTGATTGACGAGAGCTCGTCAGCTGCAACATCGCGAAGCCGTTTGAATTCCAGCTTGGCCTTGGCGAAGCTCTCTTCTGCCAGCGTGTCAGCAAAGACCAGTTTTTCACCGGGTCTAGGCCCAAAATCGTTCTCGGCCGCGGTAACTTCATACAGACCGTAGCTGATGCGAGAGGAGTAGCTTATCGCCCGGTTACCCGGGATCGTCCAAGGTGTGGTGGTCCAGATGACAATGAATGCATCGCCTAAATCGGGTGCTTTTTCCACCTGATTTTCAACTCCGCCAGCAATCGGAAACTTCACCCAGACCGTATCGCTCTCATAATCGGCATACTCCACCTCGGCCTCGGCCAGCGCCGTGCGCTCGACCACCGACCACATGATCGGTTTCGATCCGCGATAGAGCTGGTCGGACATGGCGAATTTCAACAGTTCACCGGCAATGCGGGCCTCGGCGTGGAAGTTCATCGTCGTATATGGTGTTTCAAAGTCGCCGACGATCCCAAGGCGCTGGAACTCCTCGGTCTGCACTGTGATCCAATGATCGGCAAACTCGCGGCATTCCCTGCGGAATTCGTTGACCGGCACCTCGTCCTTGTTCTTGCCCTTGGAGCGATACTGCTCCTCGATCTTCCATTCGATCGGCAGACCGTGACAGTCCCAGCCGGGGATGTAGTTGGAATCAAAGCCGCGCATCTGGAACGAGCGGGTGATGATGTCTTTCAAGACCTTGTTGAGCGCATGGCCGATATGGATGTTGCCATTGGCGTAGGGCGGACCATCATGAAGGATGTATTTTGGCTTGCCTGCAGCATCCTCACGCAGCTTTTTGTAAAGGTTCATCTCCTGCCAGCGCGCGACGATTTCCGGCTCCTTCTTCGGCAGGCCGGCGCGCATCGGAAAGTCTGTTTTCGGCAGAAACAGTGTTTTGGAATAATCGAGCTTTTCGCCCTGATCGGTCATGGTTGTTTCGGTCATCTTGGCCCCGTTCGGGATCACCGCGAATGCGGACTATGCTTGAATTTACGGAAATACACGGAATTGCGCGGATGTCTGCGCAAACATCCCGGCCTCATCGCTGCTGATTTCAGCGTGCGGCCGGGCCAATAATTCGTATGGCGGTGAGAATGCGGAGCGCGGTACTCATCATGGCCGCGACTTCTAACCGAGGAGGCCGTCGGAATAAAGAGGTTTTGTGGCATGTTTCCGAATGGCCACCACGGTTCGGCTTACCAAACCGAACCGTCGAGCTTCTCGAAGATCAGTTTGCGCATCTGCCGGGTTACGAATTGCGGCATCAACCTGCCGGCAAGCGCAAAGGTTTTCGGTCCCGCTCCCGGTATGACAAGCCGCCGCCCCGCCTCTACCGCCGCCTTGATTGCCCGAGCCGCCTCAACCGGGTGCATCCGCTTGGCCGCATCGGCATCCGGCGGCGCATGGCGCTGTGCATGCCCGGTCTGCAGCGGTCCGGGGAATGCCAGTGTCACGGTTACGCCGCGGCTCAAAAACGGTTTGCGTATGCTGCGCGCATAAACCGCCACAGCATCCTTCGAGGCGGCATATGCCGACGCGCCTGGGTAGCCGGTAAAATGCGACAGCGAAGAAATGAAGCATGCTCCACCGTTGATGGAATTTTCGCGCACAAGTGTCGAAGCAAGAACCATCGGTGCTTCTGCGTTCAGCCGCATCAGGCGCTTTGACGTGTCTGATGGCAATTCTTCAAACGGTCCGGTGGCATTGGCGCCGGCGTTGAGAATGACGAACTCAAACGGTCCGGCCGCGAGAATGACCGGCATGGTGGTGTCAAGTGCGTTGCGATCTGCCAGATCGCACTGGATGTGGACCATTCCGTTGGCGTTTACCGGTGCCGTCCTGTCGATCGACACAACATCGTAGCCATCCGCAGCAAACTGGGTGACCAAGGCTTGACCAAGCCCGGCGGAGCCACCGGTGACGAGAACGCGCCTGGCGGTCATGGTATTACCAGCCAATAACCGCCGAGGATAAACCGCGCATATGATGCAACGGCCACCGGTTTGTTGCCGGCGGCCAGACGTTCGATCATCCTGGCGGTGGCGGCGGTCGAAAGGAAAAACCGTTCGGCATTTCCGGGATCGTATCCGGCTTTTCGGTGCATGCCGCTGGCCGTTGGTCCCGGATGGATTATCTGAACCGTGACACGTCCCTGCCATTCCGACAACAGCGCACGGGCAAATCCGTGCAATGCCGCCTTGGAGGCAGCATAGGATGCAATCGCGCCATTGCCGCGGTGTGCGACCGATCCGATCAGCACCAGTTTTCCTGCCGATTTCTCCAATAGCGGAAACAAGGCATGTGCCAAAGCCATGGGCGTTGTGGTGTTGATGTCCAAAATGTTGCGGATTGATGCGGCGGTCTCGTCGGCGGGATTAACGGCCGAACCCGCGGCTGCATTAAGTATTGCCAGGTCAAGCTGGTCCCAGCTGAGCTGGTCAATAGCGGCTCTGATTGCGGCTACTGTGGCATCGGGATCACCCTGGTCGGCTTGCTGGTAGGCGGCACCGACAGGCAGGCAATCGGCGACTTCCGCTTTCGGGCGACGCCCGGACAACAACAGCTGCGAGTTTTGACTGTACCGGTTTGCCAATTCGAGACCGATACCGGACGTCGCTCCCGTAATCAGAACCTTCCGATTCACGAGCTGAAAGCCAATTCCAGGTCGAGCACCCCGAAGGGTTCGACACGAGACAGAAGCGCGCGGGCTTCCGCTTCATCGCGCTTCATCTGATCGGTCAAAGCCTGAATTCCGTCAAATTTCTGTTCGCCGCGCAGCAAACCAAACAGCGATACAACGCATTCTTCGTCATACAGATCGTTGTCGAAGTCGAACACGTACACTTCCAGCAATGCCTCACCGTCGTCCTCAACCGTGGGACGGCGGCCAAAGCTGGCCACGCCATCGTGCAGACTGCCGTCCGCCCGCCGCAGGCGCACCGCGTAAATGCCATGACGCAGCCGGGTTTCGGGCTCGAGACGGATATTGGCGGTCGGAAATCCCAGGGTACGCCCCAGCCGGCGGCCGGCCACGATTTTTCCCGATACCGAATAGCGATATCCAAGCAATCCGTTGGCTTCGGCGAGTTCACCGGTTTCCAGGCAGCGGCGAATGCGGCTTGACGAGACCACTTCGGCGCCTTCATCGCGGAATGCATCGATCAAATCGACGCTGAAGCCCAGGCGCTCGCCCGCTTCCATCAAATAGGCCGGACCGCCCTGACGGCCCTTGCCGAAATGAAAATCGAATCCGGTCACGGCGTTGGAAATACCCATCTGCCCGACCAGCACATCGGCTACGAAAGATTCGGCCGATTGACCGGCGAACTCCCGGGTAAACGGGTATTCGATGATTACATCGAAGCCCAACTGGCACACAAGCCGCGCTTTCATCGCCGGCGGGGTGAGACGATAAACAGGCGTTTGGGGGCTGAACAGCGAGCGCGGGTGGGGTTCAAACGTCAGAACCAGCGCCGGCACGGATTGCCGCTCGGCGTCTACGAGCGCACGGCTCAGCACCGCTTGGTGGCCGCGGTGGACGCCATCGAAATTGCCGATTGCCACAACGCCGCCACGGAGATGTTGCGGCAACCGCTCACCGCCGCGAATACGAGCGGAGCCGGCAGGCATGGGATTTCGGGCAGAGCTTGTCATCGGATAGATCGATTATCGCAGCCGCGGCATGAAGCCAACCGTCTCATGACCATGCGAGCGAAGAAACGAACCGAGCTGCGTGAGATCGGGTTGATCGGGATCGCCATATTCGGCCGCGTGGATGCCCGCGGAGATGTACAGGACGTCGATTCCGGCACCGGCAGCGCCTTTCACATCTGTCAGAATGCCGTCGCCGATGGCAAGCGCTTCGCTGGAGCTAACATCACGCCCGATCAGTTCAGCGGCTACTGAAAGTGCAGCTTCGTAAATCGGCTTGTGCGGTTTGCCGGCGATCAACGTGCGCCCGCCCAATAAAGCATAGTCTCGCGCCAACGCGCCGGCGCACCAGACCAGCCGGTCACCGCGCTCGACGACGATGTCGGGGTTGGCGCAAATCATCGGCAAGTCGCGCGACCGGAACCGTTGCAGCATTTCCGCATAGTCGTCGGGTGTTTCGGTGTTGTCATCAAACAGGCCCGTGCAGCAAACCGCCGCGGCTTCGAACTCCTCGACAATTTCGATGTCGAGTCCATCATAGATCGGATAGTCCCTCTCGGGCCCTAAATGATAAATTCGGCGGGCAGAATTGGCGATCAATTCGCGGGTGACATCACCGGACGTGACAATACGATCCCAGCAATCGCGTGGTACGCCAAGTGTCTCGAATTGTGCTGCAACGCCTTCGTTGGGCCGGGGCGCATTGGTGATCAGAACAACGGCTTTGCCAGCCTGGCGTGCGCGGCGCAGCGCAGCGCAGGAGTCGACAAACGGCCTGACGCCATTGTGAACAACTCCCCACACATCGCACAGAACGACCGAATAGCCGTCCCAAATCAAATCCAGGCTGCCAATGCGTGTCGTCGATGCCAATTCGTATCCAATTTTCTGGGGTTAACAGTCTGTGAGCTCGAGCAGGCAAATAGAGCAATGGGCTCGACCTGTCACGCTGATTCGCCAAGTAAACTACGGTATTTGCTCATTTAGTTGCTGCTAAATAAGTGAATGTGGATGGTTTACCAACGGTTACCCGAATGGTGGTTTTTTGAGATGCCTACGAAATCGCACATTAGGGAATTTGTGGGAAAAAGGGGGGCGTTTGGTTTCGAGTCGAGGGTAACGACTATGTTTCGTAAGTTCTGGAAGAATGAAGGCGGCAACTTCATGATTGCAACCGCTGCCGCAATGGTCCCGTTGATGGGCGGTTTGGCATTTGCAATCGATTTTACCGAGATGAACCGCCAACGGCAGGCCGTCATGAATTCTCTGGACGCCGCCGGCATCGCCATGGGTAAATATCTGTCCCAGGGCGCCACGGAGACAGATGCGAAGGCACATGCGAATGATTTCTTCCAGTCCAATCTGGAATCGATCAATCCATCGAATGCAACACTGTCGTTCACAATGCCGAACACCACCGAGGGTGGCGGTGTTCTGACCCTGAAGGCACAGTTGCAGTACAAGCCGATCTTCTTTCCGGTATTCAACTATCTGAGAACCCAGGATCCGAACGGTGTCGACATCGAGATCGCGTTCGCCGCCGAAACCAAAATTCGTCTGAAGAATACGGTCGAAGTCGCGCTGGTTCTCGATAATTCAGGTTCGATGTCGAGCTATGGTACCTCCAGCAAGTCGCGGATGACGCTGCTGAAGGAAGCGTCTAAATACCTGGTGGAGAAGATCGCCGAGGATGGCAAGAAAATCCTTCAGCTTGAAAAACCCGTCCAGGTCTCGCTGATTCCGTTCTCGGCGGCAGTAAATGTCGGACCTGATAATGACGCGGCCACCTGGCTGGATACGACGGGTATTTCGCCGGTTCACCATGAGAATTTTGATTGGTCGCAGATGACAAGCACCGCGGATCCCAACAAGTGGGTCGAGAAAGTCGGCGATGTCTATTACAGGCGGGGTACCGGCTGGAACTACATCGATGGCGACGGCAATAACGTCATTCAGCAGGACACACCCGCCACACGCCTGACGCTGTTTCAGGATATGAAGGCCGTCACGAGCCGTGAGTGGGTCAAAACCGGCCGCGAGCGGGTCTGCAAACGCTACCGCAAGAACGGCACGTGCAGGAAGTGGAAGTGGGTTGATACCGGTGAGTGGGTCGACACGGTCGGTCGTTTCGCCAGTTGGCAGGGTTGCGTCGAAGCACGGCCGCATCCGTACAATGTCGCAGACACTGCCGCTTCTTCGGCCAATCCTGCGACGCTGTACGTTCCGATGTTCGCTCCCGATGAAGCCGGCAATTACTGGGCCGATACGGATGGCGATGGTTATAATGATCGCGATACGACAAGCTGGGGTTATCCGAACAACTATTGGATCGACTCCGCTGACGGTCTCACGGTGAAGAAGCGCCAGCAGGACACGCGCAAGTATTTCGTTCCGCGCCCGTTTGGTGCACCGACCCCCGGCAGCGGTGACGGCCCGAACCACGGTTGCACGACCGAACCGATCACGCCCCTGGAGGATGTGACCAAGTCGGCCGGTCTGACCAAGATCAAGGATGCGATCGACGCCATGTCGCCCACTGGATACACTGACGTGCCGCAGGGCATCGCGTGGGGCTGGCGCGCCCTGTCGAGTGCCGCTCCGTTCACCGAAGGACGGCCCGAGACGTACAGTGGCAACGACAAGGTGATCATCGTGCTGACCGACGGCGCGAACACCTATCGCGATATCAGTGACGACAGCAGCCTGGCCGACAACCAGTCCTACTATGCCGCGCATGGTTATACCGGCATGGGATATGACGGCGGCAGCATAACGCGGCTGTTCAAGGGTACGAGCAACAATGTCGCCAAGTACACCTATTCAGGATGGAACTATACCAAGGCCCATGATGAGCATATGGCAGCGGTGTGCGGCAACGCGAAGAACGAAGATGTCATCATCTTCACCGTTGCACTCGACCTGTCAGAAGGATCGACGGCCGCCAACAATCTGAAGAGCTGTGCTTCGGAATCGCGCTTCAAACGCGATGAAAACGGTAATCCGAAGAAGCTCTACTACAACACCAAGGGCGATGACTTGCTGAACGTGTTCAAGGAAATTGCCGACGAACTGTCCAACCTGCGTATCGTGGGATAAGGACACAAACAAAAAAATCGGCAACAAGGCGCCCCGTGTCGAAACGGGGCGCCTTTTGTCTTTCAGCAGCAGGCAGATCAGCCGATACCGCGTTAACCAGTATCATTTATCGCATTTTCTGCCTCGCAATTTTCTTGACTTCACCGTCTGCAGTCCCTATTTCAATCGCCGTTAGCACTCGGTTCTCATGAGTGCTAACAGTGGCGTTCCACTTGGAGCGCCGTTTCATTTGTATTGTTCAAACATTCCATCGAGGGTTCTACACATGGCCAAGATGAAATTCCGCCCGCTCCATGACCGCGTGGTCGTTCGCCGGGTTGATTCAGAAGAGAAAACCGCAGGCGGTATTATCATTCCCGACACGGCACAGGAAAAGCCATCCGAAGGCGAGATCATCGCTGTCGGTTCAGGCAATCGCGACGAAAGCGGCAAGCTGGTTCCGCTGGATGTCAAGGCTGGTGACCGCGTGTTGTTCGGCAAGTGGTCGGGCACAGAAGTCAAACTCAATGGCGAAGACCTTCTGATCATGAAGGAATCCGACGTCATGGGTATCATCGGCTAACCCAGCCGATTCAATGTAACAACGGATTTATGGGTTCAAACGAGTTCGAACCCGGGAGCTAGGACAAAATGGCTGCAAAAGACGTAAAATTTTCCCGCGATGCCCGCGAGCGTATGCTCAAGGGCGTTAATACGCTGGCGGACGCCGTGAAGGTAACGCTCGGCCCGAAAGGCCGCAACGTCGTAATCGACAAGTCTTTCGGCGCACCGCGCATCACCAAGGATGGTGTTACGGTCGCCAAGGAAATCGAACTTGAGGACAAGTTCGAGAACATGGGCGCACAGATGGTTCGTGAAGTCGCCTCCAAAACCAATGACATTGCCGGCGACGGCACCACGACCGCCACGGTACTGGCCCAGTCGATCGTCGAGGAAGGTGCCAAGGCGGTTGCTGCCGGCATGAATCCGATGGACCTTAAGCGCGGTATCGATCTTGCCGTTAGCGATGTGGTCGCAAGCCTTCAGAAGGCGTCGAAGAAGATCAAGACCTCCGAGGAAGTCGCCCAGGTGGGCACGATTTCGGCCAATGGCGAAAAAGAAATCGGCGACATGATCGCCAGCGCCATGCAGAAGGTCGGCAATGAAGGCGTCATCACGGTCGAGGAAGCCAAGACCGCCGAGACCGAACTGGAAGTCGTTGAGGGCATGCAGTTCGACCGCGGTTACCTGTCACCCTATTTCGTGACCAACCCGGACAAGATGATCGCAGACCTGGAAGATGCCTACATTCTCCTGCACGAGAAGAAGCTCTCCAACCTGCAGGCCATGCTGCCGATTCTCGAATCGATCGTCCAGTCGTCCAAACCGCTGCTGATCATTGCCGAGGACGTTGAGGGCGAGGCTTTGGCAACACTGGTCGTCAACAAACTGCGTGGCGGCCTGAAAATCGCTGCCGTCAAGGCGCCTGGCTTCGGCGATCGCCGCAAGGCCATGCTCGAAGACATCGCCATCCTGACCGGTGGACAGGTGATTTCCGAAGATCTCGGCATCAAGCTCGAAAACGTCTCCATCGACATGCTCGGCAAGGCCAAGCGCGTAAACATCTCCAAGGAGAATACGACGATCGTCGACGGCGCCGGCAAGAAGGGCGAGATCCAGGGCCGCGTTGCCCAGATCAAGCAGCAGATCGAGGAAACCACCTCGGACTATGACCGCGAGAAACTGCAGGAACGTCTTGCCAAGCTGGCCGGCGGTGTTGCCGTCATTCGCGTCGGCGGGGCGACCGAAGTCGAGGTCAAGGAAAAGAAGGACCGCGTTGACGATGCTCTGAACGCAACCCGCGCTGCGGTTGAGGAAGGCATTGTTGCAGGTGGCGGCACCGCGCTTCTGCGTGCTGCCAGTGCAATCAAGTCGAAAACCGACAATGCGGACCAGGAAGCCGGCTTGGCGATCGTTCGCCGCGCTCTGCAGGCTCCGGCCCGCCAGATCGCTGCCAATGCGGGTGCCGAGGCGTCGATCGTTGCTGGCAAGATCCTTGATCAGAAAAAGGACACCTTCGGCTTCAACGCACAGACCGGTGAGTATGGCGACATGATCGCCATGGGAATCGTCGACCCGGTCAAGGTCGTTCGTACCGCGCTTCAGGATGCCGGTTCGGTTGCCGGCCTGCTGGTCACGACCGAGGCGATGGTTGCCGAAATGCCGAAGAAGGACGCTCCGGCTCCGGCAATGCCCGACATGGGCGGCATGGGCGGCATGATGTAAGCCACCCGGCTCACAGACATCTAAAAAGGGCGGTCCTTACGGGCCGCCCTTTTTTAATAAGGTTGAAACCTGCCTACTTCGTCACGATCTCAGCCCCCATCAGCGCCGTTGGCAGGAAGGTCGAGATGATCGGCACATAGGTGACCAGGATCAGGAAGATGAACATGATGCCGACCCACGGGGCGGCCGCGCGCACGACATTCATCACCGACATTTGCGCCACACCCGCCGTGACAAACAGGTTGAGCCCCACTGGCGGCGTGATCATGCCGATCTCCATGTTGACCACCATGATGATGCCGAGATGAATCGGATCGATGCCGAGTTCAATGGCGATCGGGAATACCAGGGGCGCCACGATGACCAGCAGGCCGGAAGGCTCCATGAACTGGCCGCCGATCAACAGGATAATGTTGACGACAACCAGGAACATGATCGGACCAAATCCGGCGCCCAAAATGGCTTCGGTGATCATCTGCGGAATGCGTTCCTCGGTCAGCACGTGCTTCAAAATCAGCGCATTGGCGATGATGAACATCAAGATGATCGTCAGCTTGCCGGCTTCAAACAGCGTCTTGCGAGTGTCCTCGTGGAACCAGACGGTGATCAGGCTGGACGGTTTGGCCAACAATGAGATGTTGTTGTCGCCGTCCGCCACGTAGAGCGGACCCATGTCTCGGTAGACGAAATTGGCGATAAAGAAGGCGTAAACCGCTGCAACGGCTGCCGCCTCTGTCGGTGTGAATATGCCTCCATAGATACCGCCCAGGATAATGACGATGAGCAACAATCCCCAAAGCGCATCGCGGGCGGAGGAGAGAACTTCTGACCAGCCTGCCCAATCCTGTGACGGCAGGCCGCGAATACGGGCAGTGATGTAAATCCCGATCATCAGCATCAGACCGGCGATCAAGCCGGGGAAAACACCGGCCAGGAACATGCGGCCGACCGATACGTCGGTTGCCGCGGCATAGACCACCATGACGATCGACGGCGGGATAAGGATACCGAGCGTACCGGCATTGCAAATGACGCCTGCGGCAAATTCCTTGGTGTAGCCGACCTGGCGCATGCCGGCGATGACGATGGTGCCGATGGCGACCACGGTGGCCGGCGACGAGCCGGAGAGCGCTGCAAACATCATGCAGGCAAACACCGACGCAATGGCCAGGCCGCCTTGGAAATGCCCGACGACGGCGATGGCAAAGCGGATGATGCGCCGTGCCACGCCTCCGGTCGACATAAAGCTCGAAGCCAATATGAAGAACGGAATAGCAAGTAGCGTATAGTGACCGTCAAAAGCGGAAAACAGCGTCTGTGCAATTGATGCCAGCGATCCGTCCGAATAAATCAGCAGGAATATGATGCTTGAAAGGCCAAGCGAAATAGCGATCGGCACGCCGATCAGCATAAAGCCCAACACCATCGCAAACAGGATAAGGAGCGCCATGATTCAACCCTCCTTACTGTCGGTTTGTTCAGCTTCGGCCGCGCGAGTGGCTTCTTCCACCAGTTCTTCGGCCTCATGCCCGGCGATCACCAGGTCCTGACGCCCGGCCACCATGTGCCAGGCTGCTTCGGCAAACCGATAGGTCAAGAGAGCCATGCCCAGCGGCAATGCGAAATAGGGGATGAACCTGGGTAGTTTCTCGTAGCGTTCGCCCTCGTTCAGCCAATCGGCGAGAAACTGCAGGAAGTCGGGCATCGGCACATCGTTTGTCTCCAGAAAGGAGCGTTTGCCGATAAAGGGCGACCAGTAGTCCCAAGCGCCTTTCAACATCAGTATGCTGAATGCGAGACAGGCGATCACGGCAACAAGGCTGACAAGCCTCTGAGGCCCTTTGGGCAGCGCGCGCACGATGACGTCGACACCGATGTGCAGCGTGTGTTTGACGCAATAGGAAACGCCGATCAGCACCAGCCAGGCAAACAGGAACACGGTCAGTTCGAGCGCCCATAAAATATTGGAGTTAAGAACGTAACGCGCCACGACATTTGCGAAGGTAATCAGGGTCATCAGGCCGAGCAGAACGGCTATGATGGTCTCCTCTATCGTGTCGAGCCGTGTTTTTTTGCGCCCCGAAGTGCCGGCAGACATGAAATCCCCTCCCAATACTTGCCGAGATTGCCGCGCGGATCACCCAACCCGCGCGGCATTACCTTCCAGTTCCGGCTTCCAGCCGGGATCGGTCAGCTTGCCTGATTAGCGGCCTGGGCAGCCTTGATCAGATCGGCGCCGATATCGCCTTCAAACTTCTCCCAAACAGGCTTCAATGCGTCGACCCAGGCCTTGCGTTGGTCCGGCGTCAGCGTGCGCACGACACCTCCGGCCTCGATGATCTTCTGTTTGTTGGCTTCGTTGACCGCCGTGGATTCGGCATTGCGAACTTCGGTCACCTCTTTCAGGATTTGCGCCAGCTGGTCGCGCACGCCGGCATCAAGACCCTCCCACCACTCGTCGGAGGTAACGACAAGATAGTCGATAATACCGTGATTGGTTTCGGTCACACCATCCTGCACCTCGAAGAATTTCTTGCCGTAAATGTTCGACCAGGTGTTTTCCTGGCCGTCGATGACCTTGGTCTGCAACCCGCCATAGACCTCTTTGAAAGACATCTTCTGCGGGTTGGCGCCCAATTGCTCAAACTGCGCCACAAGAACGTCCGACGCCTGCACGCGGAATTTCAGTCCGGCTGCGTCCTCAGGCTTCATCAGTGGTTTGGATGCAGACATCTGCTTCATGCCATTGTGCCAGAATGCCAGCCCTTTCAGGCCTCTGCGCACCATCGCGTTTTTCAGCTTCTCGCCATCTTCGGAGTTTTGGAAACGGTCAACCGCGTTGATGTCCTCAAACATGAACGGCAGGTCGAATATCCGGAACTTCTTGGTGAACTTCTCAAACTTGGACAATGACGGCGCAGCAAGTTGAACGTCGCCATTCAGAAGCGCTTCCAAGACCTTGTTGTCATCATAGAGCGTGGAGTTGGGAAACACCTCCATGCAGGCCTTGCCGTTCATCTCCTCGTTGACACGCTGTGCCAGAAGCGTCGCGGCGATCCCCTTGGGATGTTTGTCGGTGTTGGTAACGTGACTGAACTTGATGACAACCTCGCCGTCATCGCAAGCAGCCGCTGCACCAACTGCCGAGATTGCCAACATGCTGGCTGCGGCAGCGAAAACTTTCAGTAATTTCATGGGAATTCCTCCAATAATCTTGCAACGCCCGTGTGGATGGGCGCGACCAAGGGGAAGGATTGCAAACATCAAACCGGCCCGGCAAGGGCACAGGCACGTATTTAAGCACATTCGTAGCCCGACATTTGGCATTATGGGTGGATTCGGTAACATCCGGCCATTCGCATGGGCGGATTCCGGTACAAACGATCCTAATTCCCTGATCGGCGTTTTGTGAATTCCGATTTGGAGAGGCCGTATTTCTGCATCTTCTCGTAAAGCGATTTGCGTGACAGACCGAGCGCTTCATGGGTTTCCTTCAAAACGCCGTCGCGGGCCGCCAACTCTGCGGCAATCACCTTCTTTTCGTAAGCGGCAATCCGTTCGGACAGTTTTTGCTGGGTATTCTGAGAAAGCACGTCATCCTGGTCGCTCAAACCAAGGACAAAACGATCTGCCTCGTTTCTCAATTGGCGGACATTGCCGGGCCAGTCCCGTTCGCCGATATTGGCGAGAAGCGCGGTTGGAATATCGGGAAATCGCGCCGATAACGACGGGCAGCCTCATTGGCAAGCTGAATGAACAGCCGGGGAATATCCTCACGCCGCTCCGCCAGGGACGGTATCGCAATTTTGATGCGCCCAAGCCGATAATAAAGATCCTCACGGAAGCGACCGGCCCGCGCCGCGCTCTCCAAATCCAGTTT
>CAXXSI010000015.1:0-21592 GCA_963669285.2 Rhizobiaceae bacterium
TCTGCCGCGATCAGCTCGATCCGGTCGCCCAGATGCACCTGGTGATCCATGGCGATCGGCATGGATCAGGGTGACCGTCGGTTTCGCGATCACATTGGTGGCGTCGAAGCGCCCGCCGAGCCCAACCTCGACAATTGCGGCGTCGGCAGTGTGCTCTGCAAACAGCACAAACATGACGGCGGTCAAAATCTCGAAGACGGTGATCGATTGCCCGGCATTGGCCGTACCGAACGCGCCGGATCGCCTCGGCGAGCGCATCATCGTCGACCAGCACGCCGCCGCCAGGTGCCGCCATCCGGTAGCGCTCATGCCAGTTGACCAGGTGCGGCGAGGTGTGAACATGGACGGTCTGCCCCGCCGCTTCGAGCAGCGCCCGCGCAAATGCCGACGCCGAACCCTTGCCGTTGGTGCCGGCAATGTGGATGACCGGCGGCAAACGCCGTTCCGGGTTTCCGAGCCGCGCCAGCAGGGTCTCGATCCGCTCGAGCGACAAATCGTAGCCCTTCGGATGAAGCGCCATCAGCTTGTCGATTTCCCGGTCCGCAGCAGTGGATCGGCTTACAGGTTCTGTACCCATAGTCCTGCCTGAATGATTGCAGATGACCGCGCCCGGCGGCCTTTGCGCGACAACAATGTAGCTGGCTTACTCCGACGCCTCGGCCGTTTCGGTCTTTTCCGCCTCGGCTTCGCCTTCCGGTTCGTCCGCTTCCGCCTCTTCCGGCTCTGCCGGTGGTTCCGGATCCGGCTCAATGTTCATCAACATTTTCAATAGCCGGGCGATTGTCGGTTTCAGCTCCTGGCGCGGAACAACCATGTCCACCATGCCGTGCTCCATCAGATACTCGGCGCGCTGAAAACCCTCCGGCAGCTTTTCGCGGATGGTCTGCTCGATCACCCGCTGGCCGGCAAAACCGATCAATGCGCCGGGCTCGGCGATTTGGATGTCGCCGAGCATCGCATAGGATGCGGTGACACCACCGGTGGTCGGATTGGTCAACACCACGATGTAGGGCAGGCCGGCTTCCTTCAGGCGTTCGACGGCGACGGTCGTGCGCGGCAACTGCATCAGCGACAACACGCCCTCCTGCATGCGCGCACCGCCCGAAGCGGCAAACAGCACCAAGGGGCGTTTCTTTTCGATTGCCGTTTCAAACGCGGTGATGATCGCTTCACCGGCGGCCATGCCGAGCGAGCCCCCCATGAAGGCGAAATCCTGCACCGTCGCCACGATCGGCAATCCCTCAATGTCGCCGAGCGCATTGATCACCGCGTCGTCGCGACCGGTCTTGGTCTTGTTATCCTTCAGTCGGTCGGTATAGCGTTTCTCATCGCGGAATTTCAGCGGATCGACGGCGACTTTGGGGTTTTCCAGAGCCTCAAACTCGCCACCGTCGAAAAAATACTCCAGCCGGTGGCCGGCGGAGATCTTCATGTGATGGCCTGATGACGGGATCACATACTGGTTGTCCTCAAGGTCCTTGTGGAAAACCATCTCGCCGGTCTCCGGACATTTGATCCAGAGGTTTTCCGGCATGTCGCGACGCCCGAGCATCGAGCTGATTTTCGGCCGGACAAAATTGGTAATCCAGTTCATCGCACCTGCTTTCCGTGAACCGTCACAAGATGGGGTGTTTAGCTCGCCGGCGCAAGTTGTGACTTGCGCACGCCGTCCGCAAGCGATCTGACCAGCGCCGAGACCGATCTCGCCGCGTCGCCGCCCGTTTCCGTAGCCTCGGCGATGGCACTGACAATCGCCGTACCGACCACCACCCCGTCGGCGTTGGCCGCTATCGCCTCGGCCTGTTTTGCCGTCTTGACGCCGAAGCCGACACAGACCGGCAATTCGGTGTGGCGCTTGATCCGTGTAACCGCCTCACCCACCTTCGTGGTGTCCGGCAGGGCGGCGCCAGTGATGCCGGTCATCGAGACGTAGTAGACAAAACCGGATGTGTTCTCGAGCACCTTCGGCAGGCGCGCATCATCGGTTGTCGGCGTCGCCAGCCGGATGAAGTTCAGCCCCGCGCCTATCGCCGGCAGGCAGAGCTCCTCGTCCATCTCCGGCGGCAGGTCGACCACGATCAGCCCGTCTATGCCGGCTTCGGTGGCGTCTTTGAGAAAATGCTCAACGCCGTAGATGTAGATCGGATTATAGTACCCCATCATGATGATTGGCGTGTCGTTGTCCTCGCTGCGGAATTCGCGCGCCATCGACAATGTCTTGGCCAGCGTCTGTCCCGATTTGAGCGCACGCAGCCCGGCTGCCTGGATTGCCGGCCCGTCTGCCATCGGATCGGAAAACGGCATGCCGAGTTCAATGATGTCGGCGCCGGCCTTGGGCAGCGCCTTCATGATGGCAAGCGACCGGTCGTAATCGGGATCGCCGCCCATGAAATAGGTAACCAGCGCAGCCCGGCCTTCATCCTTCAGCTTTGCCATGCGGGTGTCGATACGCGTTGTCATCCTTACAACTCCACACCCAGATGTTTGCCGACCGCGAACACGTCCTTGTCGCCGCGGCCGCACAAATTCATCACGATGATCTGCTCCTTACCCATATTGGGTGCGCGGCGGATCACTTCGGCGAGCGCGTGGCTGGGCTCCAGCGCCGGAATGATGCCTTCAAGCCGGGTGAGCAACTGAAACGCCTCCAGCGCTTCCGTGTCCATGATCGGCACATATTCGACCCGACCCGTTTCCTTCAGCCACGAATGCTCCGGTCCGATACCCGGATAGTCCAGTCCGGCCGAGATCGAATGGCCTTCGTTGATCTGGCCGTCGCTGTTCTGTAGCAGATAGGTGCGATTGCCGTGCAGCACGCCCGGCTGGCCGGCCGTTAACGAGGCGCAATGTTCTTCGCCGTCGAGCCCCTTGCCGCCCGCCTCCACGCCGACAATGCGCACATTGCGGTCATCAAGGAACGGATGGAACAGGCCGATCGCATTCGAGCCGCCACCGACGGCTGCGACCAGGAGATCGGGCAACCTGCCCTCGGCGGCCATGATCTGTTCCTTGGTCTCGTTGCCGATAACCGACTGGAATTCGCGCACCAGCTCCGGATAGGGATGTGGGCCCGCCGCCGTGCCGATGATGTAGTAGGTGCTTTCGACATTGGTCACCCAGTCGCGCAACGCCTCGTTCATGGCATCCTTGAGCGTGCCGCTGCCCGACGTGACCGGATTGACCTCGGCGCCCAGCAATTTCATGCGGAACACGTTCGGCGCCTGCCGCTCGATATCGGTCGCGCCCATGTAGACGATGCAGGGATAGCCGAACCGCGCCGCCACGGTGGCCGAGGCCACGCCGTGCTGCCCGGCGCCGGTCTCGGCGATGATCCGCGTCTTGCCCATGCGCTTGGCCAGCAGGATCTGACCGAGGCAATTGTTGATCTTGTGCGAACCGGTATGGTTCAGCTCGTCGCGCTTGAAATAGATTTTCGCCCCGCCCAGATGCTCGGTTAGCCGTTCGGCGAAATAAAGCGGCGAGGGCCGGCCGGTATAGTGCTTGTTCAGCTCGGCCAGCTCGTTTTGAAAATGCGGATCGCGCTTTGCCTGGTTCCAGTGCTTTTCCAGGTCGAGGATCAGCGGCATCAGCGTTTCGGCGACGAAACGCCCGCCGAATATGCCGAACATGCCTTCCGGATTGGGACCGGAACGGAAGGAATTGGGCTCGACCGGACTGTTCATGCACCTTACTCCACAGACTGGCCCAGACGCGCGGTTTCAAGGGCCTTGAAGAATGCCGCGATCAATGCGGTGTCCTTGACGCCGGGAGCGCTTTCGACGCCCGACGAGATATCAAGTCCGGCCGGTCTGGTCCTGGCCAGCGCCTCGGCCACATTGGCAGCGTTGATCCCTCCCGAAAGCATGTATTCAAGGTCCGGGTCAAGCGATTCCAGCACTTGCCAGTCGAACGCGACGCCGTGACCGCCCGGAACGTCCGAGTCCTTGGGCGGCTTGGCGTCGAACAACAGCCGGTCGGCAATGCCTCGATAAGGCGCGATTTTGTTCAGATCGCCGGCTTCCCTGATGGCGAACGCTTTCATCACCGCAAGGCCGTAGCGGGCCTTGATTTCGGCCACGCGCCCGGGCGTCTCGCTGCCATGCAGCTGCAGCAGATCGGGTTTTACCGCACCGACGATCTCATCGAGATAGCCATCTTCGGCATCGACCGTCACGGCCACCAGCGCCGCGCGCCCGGCAATCGCCTGCCGCAGCGTGGCCGCCTGCGATATCTCCACATGCCGCGGGCTCTTGGCAAAAAAAATGAAGCCGCATTGCGTCGCACCGCTGTCGATCGCCGCTTCGATCGCCGCTTCGGTCTTCAATCCGCATATTTTGATATCGAACGCCATGGCCGGGAAATGGCATGGAAGCCCAAAAGAGTCGAGGGCGCAGCGTCCCAAATCGTGAGGTCATACGATAACTTGGTTTTAGTTAACGAGAGAAAGAAATATTGTTACTAATTGTAATGCAATGTTGAGATCATAAATAATAATCGAATGTGACAAATATAACATCAATAATACGTGATCTTTAGTAACAGTATAAACAATACGCAATTCTGGTTTCGCTATTCCGTGGGTGGAGGGCGTTCAACCCGGGTCGAAGGACCCGCAGGAGGTTCGCCATGGACACCGCAACAGGTGCTGCCACAATCGCCGCGCGCCATCTCTCGATATGCGCCGGTCTGTTGCTGGCAGTCGTTCCCATCGACGCAGCATTCGGCCAGCGAGCAGACTTTGCCCAGTGCAAGGGGCTCGTTTTTTCAACAGAGGAAGATTTTCTAAGCCGCGGCAAGGAGCCGCCAGACGGCAACCCGCTGGTCTCCGACGGCGACCTTCTGGCCTACGACGCCGCATCGGCAAACACCATCGTCTGCGCCCGCAACCGCGATCTGGTGCAGCGTTTCGACGTCAGCGAGGATGTCGGCCTCGATGCCGTCGATGTCATCGACGCCGAAGCCGGCATCATCGCCTTTTCCACCGAGCTTGACAGCCCGCACGGTAATTTCGGCCAGGGCGACGTGCTGTTTCCCGACGGCACGGTCATCCCCAATGCCGTCTTTGCCATGCCGTTCAAGCTGCGCGACAATATCGGCCTGGACGGTGTCCATTTCACCGGCGATCGCGACCGCATATTCGAGGCGGTCAAGGTTGCGCGCGAGATCGGCCGCGACGGGCTCAGAAACGATCCCGGCGGCTATATCGGCAAGCTGAAGGAAATCGGCGTCGATATCTGGTTTACCGTCGAGGGAACCGGCCCCGATCCGAAGAACCCCTCGGTCCTCGATGGCGACATCCTGTCGCTGGTCACCGGATCCAAGGTGGCGCCGCAATCGGTGCTGCTCGATCCGCCGGTGCCGGCGGGCATCCCCTCGCGCGGCGTCGATTTCGGTGCTGATGCGCTCAGCGCCGACCGCAAGGGCAACCGCAAGACGATCCTGTTTTCCACCGAGATCCTCTACCGCGGCGACCGGGTCACCTTTACCGATGGCGACGTGTTGCGCATCGGCGGCGGCATGGCCATCAAGCATCCCGTGCTCATCAAGGCGCTCGAGCCGGCCGCCGATTTTCTCGGCCTGGATGCGCTGTCGTTCGCACGGCAGAAATTCGCCCAGGTGCCGCGTCTCGACAATCTGTGCGGCAATGCCTTCATTCCGCGCAGTCCGCGTGATTTCGACGGCGCCGGCCTGTGGCGCGCCAATTTCGACACCTCTCCGCCCGGTGATGAACCCAGACGCCCGTGCGGCCGCTATGTACCGATCGATGGCGAACTGACGCCGGCGATGGATGTCAAGCGTTTCCGCATCGCCTATCGCCTGGCCGGTGATCCGCTGCCGCCGGTCGGCACGGCGCCGGGAATCCACACCAAGTGGAACATCAAGACCCGCGACGCGCTGACGCTTCTGTGCTCGCCCGCCGCCGTCAACCTGATCTCGCTGGCCAGCGACGGCACGGTGCAGCAATGGATGGATGGCAGCAACTATCTCGATGCCAGGAACGGCACCGGCACGTTCTCCGACGGTTGCCCGAATTCCGGCCTGCAGCTTGCCGTGTGGAACACCTTGTCACTGCCGGCGGGCGACCAGAATTCGCATTTCATCGTCTGGCTCGAATGGGAGACCAATGGCGGTGTCGTGATGCGCGATCCGTTCGACTACCACGTGCAGCTCGACAACAAGGTGCCGACCGGAACGCCGGGCGCCAACGATGCCATCAAGCTGGAAGTCAGGCTTGCAGACGGTTCCGGCAAGCCCGTGCCGGCCTGCGGCGAAGCGCCCACCGGCGATTCCAAGTTCGAGGTCTGGGCCCAGTTCGACGATCCGCATTACTGGTTCTTCACCGTCACCGTCGAGGGTGGCGCACCGCCCGTGTCGCACACGTTCGAAAGGATACCCGGCGACAAAACGCATGAGTATTTCGAGATGCCCGACGGCCCGCCCGGCCTGAAGAACACCGATGCCACCGGCACGACGCCCGACGGCCTGCTCGTGCATATCCGCGACATCGACCTGACCGAACTCGGCCAGTCGTTCCAGAAATGCTGTTACCTGCTGGAACTGTGGGTCTATGACGCGGCCATCCGGCACAATTTCAACGGATTCGCGGCAAGCCAGATCATCGAGCACCGCCGCCGCGTGTTCACCACCTTTGCCGCCGGATAGATTCCGCCGGCCGACAGACCGATGCACCCGGTTTCCGCCGGGTGCATTTCATTGCCCGCCGCTGCGCCGGCACGAGACTCTCGCGGCCTGGGCGCACCACTGTTTTGCCGAAATTGAGACTTTTAGTCTTGGAAATGGCTTCGATTAGTCTTGGAAATGGCTTCAATATGAGCCAAACTGCGGTGACGAAAGCAGGAAGGGGCGATCTTCATTCGGCAAGAGGGTATGTCGAGTGAATTTCTGCGACGACATCGGGCTGGTCGACTGGAAGGGCGGTGCCGGAATAACGGCCGATTGCTTCTAAATGTCTTCTCGATGATGGACATGCAGAGGTGATCAATGAGCAACAATGTCGGCGATCTTATTGCACGACTGAAGCAGGCGGAAAGCCGGCTGGCCGCGATGATCAACCAGCCCATGCAGCCGTCACATGCCGAATTGTTGCATCTCGACCGACAGCTTAGCGAAGCATTCGAAGCCCTGATCTCGGCCACCGTTCATGACGCCGAGGAACTTCAGCAACGGATATTGTTTCTCATTTCGCACATCAGGAAACTGGCTGACCATTCGACGCTGACCGATCGCATTCTCGACCGGATCGAGGAGG
This sequence comes from Rhizobiaceae bacterium, assembly GCA_963669285.2. Taxonomy (GTDB): domain Bacteria; phylum Pseudomonadota; class Alphaproteobacteria; order Rhizobiales; family Rhizobiaceae; genus JAWKWH01. Next base: position 7,271 of record CAXXSI010000015.1, read on the forward strand.
ATGTCGCCGCCATAGCGGGCCTCAGCGGGATTGCCGACTGACCGGCCGCGCGCCTGGCGCCCATCTCAGAGCGTGCCCGCAACTGCTCTCCTGATGTCGCGGTATGCCGTCGGCGTTTCATCCTTCCACTTCTTGAACGCCAGGTTGAAGGCCGCCGCGTTGGAATAGCCGCAGCTCCTCGCGATGCTGTTGATCGGGATGCCGGTCTCGGTCAGCAGCTGGTGTGCGGACTGCAGCCGGCAGCGTTCAAGGATCGCCGAATATGTGACGCCCTCCTCGCGCAGCCTGCGTTGCAGCTGTTTTGGATGGACGCCGACCGCCTTGGAAACCAGTTCCTTGCTGCAATGGCCGCTCGGCAGGATCTGCAAAATGGCGGTTTCGACCAATTCCTCCATCGTCAGTTCGTCCGACAGTTTCTCGATCTCGGCTTCCAGATAGGCGTAGACGATCTGCGCGACCTGCTCGTCGGTACCGTTCGTCTCCACGTCCAGCAGGTCGATATCGAAGAACATCGAGTTGGTCTCCGCCTCGAACAGGATCGGGCAGCCGAAATGCGCCTCGTGGGCGCTGAGGTCGCTTGGCGCGCTGTGCCGGAACGTGATGTGCTCCGGCACGATGGTGTCGTCCATCAGCAGCAGCGCCATGGCCGATCGCGCGGTCGCCAGCGCATGTTCCGCCAGGTGCCGCGTATTGGCCAGCGGCGGAAAGGGCGAGTAGCGGAATTCGCCCAGCCCCTCTTCGACATGCTTGACGATCTTGATGTCCAGACCGTTGGTCAGAAATTTCAGATAGCGGATGGCGTTGTCGACGCATTCGCCGGTGGTGTCGCCGAGTTTGAGCACCAGCGCCAGCGGCCCGATATTGCCGAGATTGTGCGGCGCTCGCAGCGCGAAATCGATGCCGATCGATTCCACCCCGGTCCGCTTGGCCAGGCGCAGCATCATCTTGTTGAACGAATCCAGCGAGATCAGCCTGGTGAAGTCGGTCATGGCCGCCGGATCGATATTGACCGCCGCCAGTTCGTCGGCCGCCACCAGCCCGTGCTCTTCGAAAAAGCCGTCTATTCCGATGAGCGATGTAGCCCGCAGATAGATTTTCTTGCTCGACGGCCGCATGGTATTGTCCCCAATTATAAACAATAAGTCCCGAATTATTAATGTAACATAATTTGATTGCGGGGTAACGTAGCGTAAGAAGTGAAGGGGTTTTGGAGTTCGATGGGCGGCAGCGGGGAACCGGAGGACGGCAACAACGAAAACAGCAGGGTTGGTTCGCTTTCCGAGTTGGAGCATTCGATTTTGAACATGCTGATGCAGGGCAGCTCGCTTGCCGAGATCACCCGGCAGACCGGCTATTCGGAGCATTTCGTCGCCATCATGCTGGAGCAGGTCCGCAAGAAGACCGGCGCCAGCAGCCAGCAACATGCACTCGCCCTGCTGCTCAAGGCCGGCGTGTTGAAACTCTGACCGCCGCCTCAGCGCCGCGGCCGGTGTCGCCGGTCAGTTTCTGCGCCCGCGCTTTCCGGGCGCGTTCCCATTCGGCGGCGATGCGGCACATCTCGGCGCGTGTCAATTCGCGGATGCGGTCATCGCTCAACAGCGACCCGGCCTCGATCTTTTCCACCGCCCGCATGTCGGCCCGATGGCTCAGTACCAGCCAGGTGAAGAGGGCGGCATAGCCCGGAATGGCCAGCACCACGACGGCCTTGACCCAGTCGGTCGTCGACCGCCAGGTCACGAGCAGGTCTTGCAGGAAGGAATAGTCGTCCAAATTGGTTCTCCGTTTTGTTGTCGCTCACGGCGAGTTCGCTTCGCTCACCGCCTGCGCGGACGCGCCAAACGATTGGCGGGCTGCGGTCGCAGCCTCGGCCTTCGCCCGGTTGCGGCGTTACGGGAAGGGGAACAGCACCCCCCAGCTGTCCCCCCTCCCGCTCTTTCCCGGCACCGCCACACGAGGGGGGACGGCGCGAGAAAAAGAGCCAAGGTTTCCTCTCCCGCCGGACCTCGCGTGCACGAAGGTCCAACGGCATGAACAGCCCCGGAAAATGAAAACGGCCGCTCGGGCACCAGACCCAAGCAGCCGGGGAGTTAGAAAACCGCACACAGACGGTCGCATTGACCTTTAGGCCGAAGCCCTGAACATGCGCCAATGCCTCCCCGACCCTAGGAATCGAGGAGACACCATTATACGGCTGATGTCAGCCGCTGTGTGCGGGGTTTCTACGCCCCGGAGCAGGCGAGGCCCGCTCCACTTGCGACTATAACGTGTGTTGAGGTTGAGGGGAAGGGGGAAGTGAGGTGCGATGGTCAAACAATTCTACTGTTCCGGCAGCAATACGAACGAATGGCAGCTCCGAGCCCCAAATGACCAAGAAATTGCGGCCAGCCTCTTCAATTTGCGACCTAAGTTTTGCAACGAAATTGGCCACCACGTCGTTATGCACCGTCATCTGAGCACCACGTCAACTTTATTTATCGGCTGCAGAGATTATGCTCTCGCCGACACAAACCAATATGGGATCAGTCGTGGAAAGAACTAACTTCAAAGAGGTACCGCGAGCAGTGGCTTCGCCATCCCACAAAATCCCGATATTGGAATGGTGGGAAGGATTCTACGATAAGGTTTTTATCGCTTTGAATCCTTTCTTCAGACTGCCCTCAACGGACGAAATACCGGTTTCTAGTGTGATGTTGGCCAATGGCTTAAGTTATATTTCATCAAAAGAAGCCGGGACAGACAACAACTGTGGTGTAGACTACGACGACTATGCCAAGGCGCACGGAGAAATGGTGTCCTGGTCATCAGTTCATCAAGCTGTCTGCCCCGAAGAACCTTTCAAGAAGTTTGCGCTGTGCACCTGGATCTCTAGCTGCTTAGGGACAAGGCACGACGTTCCGCCTGAGCTCCAGGGACGAATCAAAGAGTATTGCGCCTCTCAAGCGTTATTTCTTCCAACGGATGACATGTTGTCTCCGGTTCTAGAACCAAAAGTAGGGGAGTTCCTGCGTGCGGCTGGGGTGAGTTCGGTTGACCAGTATGACGAGTTTCGGACGGAAAAGGAAAGATGCGATGTCGAGTTGTTCACTTCGGCGCATCCAACCAATGGAGTACGCTGCATTCACTCGCCAACCACAGGACTTATAATGGACTGGCAGTTTGATGGTGTTGAAGGAATTATTGGCCTTTCAGCTCGTGCGCTAGAGGCAGTGTCACCGGAGGACTATTTCGAGGGATTTTACGCCGACGAAAATACTTATTCGGATTGGCTCAATCCAAGAGACTTTTTTCCTCGCGAAGCATAATGCCGCGCGGCAAGCTAGGCGTGTTGCTGTCAATTGAGCAGAGTTCCATTGGAAATGTTACGCGCTGCGGATGCAGTTCTATTCCCTTTGCGACGTCGAGCGAGCGTCTCACCGGTAGCAAGATACTTCGACGACTAGCCAAAATTCCCACATTTCGGTAGGCGCACAGAATGAACACCACCGAACAGATCATTCAGTTTGCGTTGACGCGTAAGTTTGGATTGAATTTCGATTCATCTGACAACGATATCAAAGCGATATTTGGTGCACCGGACCATGACTACGATGAAGCCGCTCCGTTTATGTATTTCGGCAATCTGGAGATCGGACTGGCTACGAAGGGCGTCAGCACTCGCGACGCGTTTCGCAAGGTTGCCTATTTCAAGTTCTGCGTGGACGGCTGCCTCGGATCAAAGCAATTCGAGATCCCCGGTGTACTGAACCTGCATTTCAAAGTTGCGGATGTTGATATGCGTGAGGTGGTACAGGTGCTGGTCAATCACTCGATTTGGTTTGAGCACATCCATGACTACTTCATTGATGACGAAAACTGCGACCTGAGAACCCTTGATCAACAAAAACACTTTCATTTTGTGAAGGTGAAAAACCGCTGGCTGCTGTCATACTATTTTTGCAGTGAGATATAGCCGAAACCGGCCCGACCTAGATCTGCAAGCACGAGAAGAGTGATTCTATCCCGGCAGCGACATAGGGTAAATGACCGCAAAGTCCGCCTAGCTGACATTCCCCTCAAAAATTCTTATCCACGCTCCAAAACCCTGCATTACCCTGTCCGGTTAAACGGGAATGCAGGCCATGGACTGGACATTTGCGATCGATAGGAACCGGCAGGCGCTGGTGAAGATCATTGCCGGTCTGGTCGCCCTGGTCGATGGGGCTGAGATGCTGCCGCGGCCTTTGCACCGCTTCGTCTGCCGCGTGTTGCGGCCGGCGGAATCGGCCTTGCGCCGGCTGATCGTCATCGTCGCGGCAGGACTTCTGAAAAAGGCCGAAGCAGCCGAAAAGGGCGCGGCGGACATACGGCCGCTGCCGGATTTTTCCAGCTTTGCCCGTGGACAAAATTGCGCTGCCTTCGCACTGATCGACCCGCGTAAATCTTTCGGCGAGTCCGGACGCACGTTCCGCATGCCGCCGCCGCAACACGCGCTGCCGCAGATTTCCGTGCCGGGGCTGACGGAGCGCATTCAGTGGGCCAAATCCGATGAGCGGCTGGAGGCGAAAACGCTCAGCCGCCGCATCGAAAAGCTGGAGCGCGCGCTGAAAACCCTGCCGCGGCAGGCGCGGCGGCTGAACCGCTTGATGGCCAGGCGCGCCAAGGCAGAACCCGGACCGGGGCGCGTCGGGCCGATCCGCCCCGGTCATCCTCCCGGATACCGACGACAGCCACGCCACCCGGTCGATGATGTCCTGCGCGAGTGTCATGCACTGGCGTGGAATTGCGGGCTGCCATAATTTTTTTTGTATTTTTTTCGCTCACGCCCGCACCGCGCTTCGCGCTGGGCTCCGCGAGGGCCTCGCAAAGGCTCGGGCGGCCGGTCGGCCTTGCCGGCTATCGCCGGAAATTAATGCACAAACGGGCGAAGCCCGAGGGTTCGACCGAACCCCGCCGGTTTTCCGGCGCGCCCGCGCAGGCGGTGAGCAAAGTGAACTCGCCGCGAGCGAGAAAATTCCGCGCGGTGCGGGCGTGAGCGAAAACAAATCCCGATAGGGAGAGCGAAAACAAAACGCTCACCGTTTTCTTCATTCAAACCGATTTCACGAACGCCTCGATATCGGCGCCAAGCACCGCCCAGTCGGTGAATTCGCGGTCCTCGCGGATCTGCTCGCGCTCGGCCAGCACGATATGCTCGACGATCTGGTTCATGAAGTGATCATATTCGGCAAAGCGCAGCGCGCCGGCCACAAGCGACACCCGGTTCGGGCTGAAACCGGTATAGCGCACGAACTCGTCGACATAGCGCCGCGCCTCGTCCTCGCCGTCGCTGAACGCCACCGACAGGCTGACCGAGATCAGCAGGGTCGGTTTTTCGCGCAGCTGCTCGCGATGGGCGATGACGAAATTGGTCAGCGTCTCCTGGTGCAGTCTTTCGTGCACCGAACCGGCCAGGATCACCGCGTCATGGGCGCCAAGATCGAGATCGACCATGCGCCGGCGGCTGTCGATGGCGCGCGCCTGGTGGCCCATATCGCTCAGTTGCGTGACCGCCCACTCGGCGATCTTGCGTGTCTGGCCCTCCGTCGAGCCGTAGATGATAATGATATTCATTCACATTCCCCAGATCGAAACGTTCGCCGGCGCGCCTCAGCCGGCCTTTGCCCGCGCCACCACATCGTCCATACCGTCGGCCAGCGTCGGGCGCTCGCTGGAAAAATAGACGCCGAGCTGCGGCACCTCGATATTCTGCGCCGCCGTCATCGCCGCGGCGAAATCGGACGCGTCGTGTTCGTCGGGCAGCGGCCGCACCTTCATGCTCAGATTCTGGTAGGTCATCGACGTCTTGTCGAAGGTCACGCACGGCGACAGCACGTGCAGATAGGAAAAGCCGCGATGGTCGATGGCCGCCTTGATCATCTCGGTCAGGTGATGCGGCTCGCCGGCATAGGCCTGCGCCACCCAGCTGGCGCCGTAGGACAACAGCATGGTCAGCGGGTTGAGCGGCTGGTCGACATTGAGATAGGGCGTCGTCGTGGTCTTGAAGCCGACCACCGAGGTCGGCGAGGTCTGGCCCTTGGTCAGGCCGTAGACGCCGTTGTCGAACAGGATATAGGTGATGTCGACATTGCGCCGCGCGGCGTGCGGAATATGCGCCCCGCCGATGGCAAACGCGTCGCCGTCGCCGCCGACCACCACCACCGTCAGGTCGTCATTGGCCACCTTGATGCCGGTGGCCACCGGCAGCGCCCGCCCGTGCAGCGAGTGGAAGCCGTAGGTGTTCATGAAAAACGGAAACCGCGACGCGCAGCCGATGCCCGAAACGCACACCGTTTCGCGCTGGTCGAGGCCGAGTTCGGTCATCGCCTTGCTGACCCCCTCGACGATCGAGAAATAGCCGCAGCCCGGACACCAGGTCGGCAGCACTTCGGCGCGGTAGGCGAGCTTGCCGCTGCCTTCGATCTCTTCCAGCTTGTCTTCGAGATAGACCGGTTCGGTGACGTTCATCATGGTTTTTTCCGTGTCCTGCTACTCGGCCGCCAGCAGGCCGCCGCGTCCTGCCAGAATGCGTATCTGTTCGAGAATGTCGCCGACGCGCATCGGCGTTCCGGCCACCCGGTTCAGCCGGTGGACCGGGCGGTCGGTGGCGCCGGTGACCAGCGAGGCGAACTGGGCTTCATAGTTGAGTTCGGGCACCAGCACCTCGCCGCAATCGTCGATGAACTCGATGATCGGCCCGACCGGCAGCGGCGACAGCATGACCACCTTCATCGCCGAACAGCTGATCCCCTCCTTGCGCGCCTCGATCATGGCTTCGAGGATCTCGCCGAAGGTCGAGCCCCAGCCGAGAATGCCGACATCGACCTTGCCCTTGTCGCCAAAACGCTTGGAAATGGTGATGCCTGGGTATTTCAGTGCCGGCAGCAGCTTGTCGTGGCGCTTGCGGCTCATCGCCTGGTGGATCTGCGGCTGGTCGCTCGGCCGTCCGCGCTCGTCGTGCTCCAGGCCGGTGACCGTGTGCATGCGATCGGGATCGCCGGGCACGGCCCGCGGGCTGACATTGTCGCCGGTCAGCTTGTAGCGGCTGTAGCCGGCCTGGTTCGCATTGCGCCGCGGCGCCTTCGAACAGTCGGCGGCAAACGGGTTCTTGGCGGGCAGTTGCACCGCCTCGTAGCGGTTCGACAGATAAAGATCGAGCAGCACGATAACCGGCGTCTGGAATTTCTCCGCCATCTCGAAGGCCTTGCCGGCGCATTTGTAGCAGCCTTCGACATTGGTCGGCGCCAGCACAATGCGCTGACCGTCGCCGGCAACCCCGAAGACGGCAAGGTTGAGATCCGACTGCTCGGTCTTGGTCGGCATGCCGGTGCTCGGTCCGCCGCGCTGCGAGACGAAGGCCACCGCCGGCACCTCGGCCATGGCGCCGAGCCCCATCATTTCCGACATCAGCGCCAGTCCCGGCCCGGAGGTCGCAGTCGCGGCCCTGGCGCCCGTGTAGCCGGCGCCGATGGTGGCGGCGATCGCCGATATCTCGTCTTCGGTCTGCAGCAGCCGGCCGCCGCGCTTGGGCATTTCGCTGGCCAGCATTTCCATGATCCGGGTCGCCGGCGTGATCGGGTAACCGAAAAAGGCGTCGATGCCGGCATCCAGGCATCCCTGGACCGTCGCCGCGTTGCCGCTCATCATCACCAGGTCGGTCTGCCGGCCGCGGCCTCTGGGTGCGCCGATCCGGTCAAAGTGCAGCCGGAACGTGTCGACACCGGCCTGAAAACCGGCGTCGAATGCCGCGGTGACCGATTGGGTCAGCTCTTTCGACTTGCCCGAGAACTTGCTGGCGATCACCTGATGAAACACATCGGCGGGCATGTCGTACAAGCCGGCGAGATAGCCGACGGCGACGATGTTGCGCGACCGGGCGCTGCTGGTGATGCGCTCCGAAATCTCGCGAAACGCGACGCCGTAGGGCAGATGCGCCGGCGCCAGATGCGAGGAAATGTGCGCACCCTCTGCAACCGACGAAATCGGCGTGTCGTCATAGATGACGGACCCGAATTTGCAGACTTCCGACACATGCGGAATGGCGTGGCTGTCATCCAGCGAGATCAGGCAGTCGGATTCCGATTTCAGCGAATAGACCTGTTCCGAGGTGATCCTGGCCCGCGCGATACATTTGCCAAAGCCCCTGATCTCCGGCGGATAGACATCAAAAGCGATCACATTGTAGCCGGCCTTGGCCATCGCCTGTTTGAGAATGTCTCCCGCGGCGATGGTGCCGTCGCCGGCCGAGCCGCAAATGGCGATCTGGATATCGGTCTTGTGGTTGTCTTTGTTTGCCATCTCACATGCCCTGGATGTGGCTCGCTAACCGTATTGCCAAAACGGCGAATCGATCTCTCCGGATTTGGTGGTCGTCAGTCTCTCATCCTGAAACGTATCGATTGTCTCGTTGGCGCCCGTCATGTTGAAGGCCGCGATCTTGCCCATTTGCTTGACGTTCTTCCAACCGTAGTAGAACCGGTACTGGTTTTCCTCCGGTGACCAGATCTGGCAGACATCGCCGGCCGCCCAGATATTCTTGTCGGTCGAACGCAGCTGCGGATCGACGAGCACGCCGCGCTCGATGTCGACACCGGCCCCGGCCATGAACGCCAGCGACGGCATCAAACCGCAAAACGACAACACCACATCGGCGTCAATGGTCTCGTCGTTTTCAAGCACGATGCGCCGGATTGGCCGATTACGCTCGCCTTTCTGAATTGAAGCGATCCCTGCATCCGCTCTGACTTTGATACCCATATCGATAAGGACGGAGATGAACTTCTGCTTTTCATCCGCCTCGACATGATGCGGCCAGAACAGGTGGTCCTCGCTGATTACGGTGACGTTAAATCCCTCCTTGACGAGCGCGCGCGCCAGATCGAGGCCGATCATGTCGCCGCCGAGCATGACCATGTGGCCGCGCCTGGGCAGGGCGTCGCTCACGGATCTGGCTTCTTCGTAAGTACCGAATTTTGCGATCAGATCTTTAAACTGATTGAGGTTTTCAGGAATATACCGGCCGCCGCCGCTGGCGATAAGCAGTTTGGTGTACGACAATGGCTCGCGGTGCCGGAGAGTCAGCGTCTTTGCGGCCGGATCGACGTGGGTTACCCATGTGTTGCGGCGAATAGCGATATTCTGCTGTTCATAATACTCCGGCGGATGGAGCAGGAAGTCGCGCCAATCGGCGGACGAGCTGAATATCTTGGGCAATTCGTAGCGGTTGATCGACAGCAGCTTGCCGGCGCTCACCATTGTGATGCGGCTGTCCTGATCGCGTTGACGCAGGTGCCGCGCCGCTTCGCTTCCCGCGACACCGTTTCCGATGATGACGTAGTGTTCGGATTTTGCCATCACATCCGTTCCCGGCTTCCGTTACACATCGTGATAGAACATCTCGTTCTTGGTGATCGAAATGCACTTGGTCGGACAAACCATGTAGCAGGCGCCGCAGCGTATGCACTGATTATTGTCAATCCAGATGGCGCCGACGCGGTCCCAGCTGTTGGTCTCCTGCAATTCGCCGTAGGTGCCGTCGTCCTTGATATCGACGCCCTCGACCAGCTTGATGCAGTCGCGCGGCGCCACGTCGATACAAGCGCGGCAGTAAATGCAATTGTCGACGTCGATGCTGTAGCGGTGGTAGCACAGGTAGCATCGTTTGGCCTCTTCATAGGCCGTTTCGAGCTCCATGCCTTTTTCCACCTCGTTATTGAGATCCTTGAAGCGTTTTCCCGTTTCCTCCGTCGGCATGTGCTGGCGCGGAATGAAATCGAAGGAGCGTTCGCGCAACGGTTCCTCGACGGATTCGATCTTGACGACCAGCTTGCGCCGCTCGCGGCCCATCAGCCATGTATCGATGTCGATCGCGATGCGACGCCCGTGACCAACGGCTTCGATCACGGTCGTCGGGCCGTGCACGAAGTCGCCTGCGGCGAAAATACCCTCGCGCGAGGTCATGCCGGATTTATCGAGCGCCACGCTGCCCCACCGGTCCAGCTTAAGTTCGATATCGAGGTAGTCGTTCACTGTCCTCTGGCCGATGGCCACCAGCAGCGTGTCGCACTCTTCCTCGAATTCCGAACCCTCAATGGGAATGGCAGCCCGGCGTCCATTGTCACGCCATCCCCCGAGCCGGTTCTGAACGAATCTGACGCCTCTGAAATTCCCGTCGTCATCCGTCAGCAGGGCAGTGGGCGTGCGCAATCCGCGAATGGCGATGCCTTCGCGCTTGGTTTCGAAAATCTCGTCCTTCTCGACGGGAATATACTCTTCGGTCGTGCGCAGGTGGATCGTGACTTCCTTGCCGCCGAGCCGCCGTGCCACGCGGGCACAATCGAGCGCCGTAAAGCCGGCACCGACAATGAACACCCTGTTGCCGACTTTCTTTTTCTCGCCGCGATGCAACTCGACAAGAAAATCCAGCCCGTATTCGACATTGTCCATGATGCGAACCGGATCGGTCTCACCGTTACTGATGCCCTGCAGCGGAAGCGGCGTCGCCTCCATCGAACCGGTGGCCAGGAGCACCGCGTCGTATTCCTTGTGAAGGTCGGACAGACGGGTCTGACCTTCGCCAACGCCGATCTCTGTTCCTGTCCGCTGTTCAACGCCCAACCGCATCGCGTTTTGCAATTCGACATCGAGAACGTCGCGCGGCAGACGGAATTCCGGAATGCCGTAGCTGAGCATGCCGCCGGTCCGTTCCTCGCGCTCAAAGATCGTCACATTGTGACCGAGCGTGGACAGGTCATGCGCTGCGGCAACGCCGGCCGGCCCGGCGCCGACGACCGCGACACGTTTACCGGTCGGCGTGAACAGGCTTTCGTTAATGCGGTGTCCGGAGGATTTGAAATCGGCGGCCAGGCGCTTGAGATGGCAGATGGCCACCGGTTCGCCGTTACCCGGCCATCCGTGCCGGCACTGGGCTTCGCACGGCCGCGAGCAGATCCGCCCGAGCGTCCCCGGCAGAACATTCGCCATGCGGTTCAATTCGTAGGAGCGGCCGAACCGCTGTTCGGTGATCATGCGAATATAGGCCGGGATATTCGTCAGCGCGGGGCAGGCCGACTGGCAGGGGACGTTTTCTTCCACCCAGCCAATGTCCCGCGGATCGGTCGAATAGCGAATGGGTGTGACAACCCGCTGGCCATATGACTGGGAGTCGGAAAAATCCTCGTCCTCGCTCAGATAAATCTTGCGGCTTTCTTCGGGCTTCATGTTTGGCGCTCCCAACGACTACCAAGGGATCCAGGCGCGAGCTTGGTACAGGTTGCCCCCAAAAGGACGCCGAGGCAATGATTTGATTGGGAAATTCTCACGCAACGTACCAAAGCGGCCGGTCCGACGGCGATCAATTCCGCCAAAGCGGCTTGTCGCCACTGTTGACAGGGCTCGAACCGGTTGGTTTGACACCATCTCATTTCTGAACCAAAATCGAACCAATTAGAACCGGAATCAATCCAATGCATATTCTTGTCCTGCAGCATGCCGATGTCGAACATCCCGGAATCCTGCGGCAGTTCCTGGCCGAGGATGGCCATCATATGACCCAGGTCGAGTTGGATCAGGGCGAGACGCTTCCGTCGGTCGACGGTTTTGATGCGCTATGGGTCATGGGCGGTCCGATGGATGTTTGGCAGGAAGATATCCATCCATGGCTGAAGGATGAAAAGGAGTTCATTCGCGATGCCGTCATGGAAAGGGGATTACCGTTCCTTGGCCTGTGCCTCGGTCACCAACTATTAGCCGAAGCTATTGGCGGGACGGTGGGGCCGTCGGAGACACCCGAGATTGGCGTAATGCCGGTTACCGTGACCGAGCTTGGCGCCGAATCGGTCTATTTCGACAGCGCGCCTGCACAAATTGACTGCCTGCAATGGCACTCCGCCGAAGTCAAAACCCTTCCCTCCGATGTCAAGGTTCTGGCAACGTCGCCGGACTGCGCCGTTCAGGCGATCAGTTGGGGGCCGAGGGCGTTCTCGGCGCAGTTCCATGTCGAAGTCGAGGCCGACACGGTCGCCAACTGGGCGGCCATTTCCGAATATCATTCAGCATTGGAAAAGGCGCTCGGTGACGGGGCTGCAGAATCGCTCGAAAAAGCGGTCGTGGAAAAACTCGAAACCTTCAATACGCTTGCCGAACGGCTCTACATCAACTGGCTGCAGGCCACAGCCGCCAGATGATAATCTCATTAACTAATTGAAATTATTTAGGTTGCAGCATCAATCAGCGATTGCCGGGCGAGGTTCAGGTGCTCGCGCATAATCCGTGCTGCGGTATCGGGGTCTCTTGCCGCAATGGCCTCGAAAATCCGACGGTGCTGCTTGTTGTACTCGACCACGATTGTTGAGTTGTGAGTTAGATGGCGCATCTTGAGCCAGCTTGGATGCGAGCGCACTTCGTTTGCGTGCCGGACCATCCAGATCAGCAGCGAATTGTGCGACGCCTCTGCCAGCAGCAGATGAAATTCCTCGTCCAGGTCGCCGAACTGATGCGTGTCTTCGGCATTGGCTTCCATTTTACGAACCGATTCTTCGATCCGCATCAAATCGCGTTCGTCGGCATGCAACACTGCCAACCGGACGATTTGCGGTTCAATTGCCGTGCGCGCTTCGATCAGCTCGAGCGGCCGCATCGTTTCGGCCATCGGCCGCGATGCCTTGTCGTTGGAGTATGAAACATAGGTGCCGCTACCCGGGCGCCGTTTGACAAAGTCGAGCGCTTCCAGGCGCTTCAGCGCCTCTCTTACCGTTCCGCGCGCGACACCGAACTGGTCGGCAAGCTCGCGCTCCGGCGGCAGCTTTTCGTTGTGGAAATACTGTTCCGAGATGATCTGGCGCCGCAGTGCAGCCAGCACGTCGCCGGATCCGGGTTTTCTGGTCCCATTCATTTCGCTTGGTCCATATCCCGGCAACTATCCCGCTTGATTTTGTACCTGTGTCTCGATGTGCGCGCATTTGACGAAATTTTCCACCGGAAAACAAGAAAAATCGACATATTGGTCGAGAATTGGGTGGAAACTGGTGTGAAATTGGTCTTGTCTCGCTTTGAAGATTGTGTTTAGGTGCTCCGAAAGGTCGGGCTCGACGAATGTGAAGGGCCCATTCCAGCGGCGAGTGTCTTCGGGAGGACATCAATGGCGTTTCCGCAATCTGCCGATGTGGTGATCATAGGCGCCGGCATTCACGGGCTGTCGACAGCCTGGCGTCTGGCTGAAATCGAGAAGGAAGCCGGGCGGGACATTGAGGGCCGGATTATCATCGTCGATAAGGACGGTATTGCCGCCGGCGCAACCGGTATCGCTTGCGGTGTCGTGCGCAACAATTATTTCCAGCCCGCCATGCGCGAATTGATGGCGCATTCGGTCGGCGTCTGGGAGAGCGATCCGGAAGCCTTCTCCTATCATCCTGTCGGCTACATGCAGATCAGTTGTGAGGCCATGCGCGATGATGTCGGCCAGATCTACGCAGAACAGCAGGCGATCGGATATGAAAGCGTGTTCATCGAGGGCGCCAATGCCTCGACCTCTTACATGCGCGGCATATTCGATGACTGGCAGGCACAGAACATCACCTCGGTTCTCCACGAAAAACGCGGCGGATACGCCAACAACACAAAAGCCATGTATGGCCTGGCGAAAAAGGTCGAGGATCTCGGCGTCCGCATTCTGACCGGGCGCAACGGTAACCGGCTTCACCTCATCCAACGGCAACCGGCGCCGTCACCCACGTTGAGACCGATCGCGGCAACATCGAGTGCGGGCAGGTCGTCGTCGCGCCAGGGCCCTGGGTGCGGGATTTCTGGTCGATGCTCGGATTGCCCGATCAGATCGATCTGAAGGATCTGAACGGTAACGTCCACAAGGATATCGACATGTGGCGTTTCTGGCAGCTTGAGGAAGGTGTCTTGAACGTCGATCCCGAGATGCTGATGGCCAATGACGGCACCATGCCGCCGGTGATACCATGTCGATACCGATGCGCCCACTGGTGTCCGACGTCGACGGGCTCCACCATCACCGAGGACATGTGGGGCATCTACTACAAACCCGACTGGCATTTCGGCGGCATTCAGGGCGGCGCAGCCCCATACAAGGTGGAAACGCCGGTCAACGACGTGAAGATCGATCCCTATGGACCATCTTCACCTGAGTTCGTGTCGAGCCACGAATTTGCCCATATGTGGGTCTCGGCTCTGGCTCATTGTCACAAGCGCTTTGAAGGCATGATGCCGAAATATCACCGTGAGCCGTCAGGCGGGATCGGTTGTTTCACACCGCCGGACAGTTGTCTTCGGTCTTCGACC
>CAXXSI010000016.1:0-345000 GCA_963669285.2 Rhizobiaceae bacterium
CACCGTCGACATAATCGGGATTTTGCAACTGGTTGATGCCTTGGTCCAACTGATCGTCGCGCCGGAAATGCTCCCTGGAGCCCGGTTCCAGACGCATGGGAGCCATTTCCTCACCGTTGTAGCTCCAATGAGACCAGCCGCTGTTGAAGTTCTCGTAGACGAACATCGTATTGCCCTGGTTGTCCACCGTGGTGTGTTCCGCGGTCTGAATGACACCGTCCACATATTGATACCGATGACCCTGTGCGGCTCCGCCACCATTATTGGCGGTCGTGATTGTGACATTGCCGTGCTCAGTGTTTGATGTCTTGCTGATCAGTGAATCACCGGTGTCGTGTGTGGTTGTGACTTCCCGTCCGGCGACACCTGATATCGCGCCGGCGATGTCGACGCCCCACGGATTTGCCGGCGTATCGCTATTATGGCTGTTTGCTGGCCCGGAAATGCCGCCTGGACCGCTGCCGAGGTCGTCTCCAGGAACCATGCTCCCGCCAATTCCACCGACATCAGGTGTACCCAGACGTTCCGCATTGCTGGGAACATTACGCGCCATGTCTGGCATGGGAAGGCCCAGATCCGGCGTCGCGAGATCGCGAAGATCACGCAGATCGGCCAGTTCCATGGCGGCTTCGGCAGCGCGGGCGGCTTCGGCAGCATCCTTGCCTGCCGATTGGTCCAGATGGGCGATACGAAACTGCGGAATGACCTCCATGGTCTCGGGCAGCGAGGCGGCGGTATTGCCGGCACCTGCCTGACTTTCCGCGGTAATGTCCTTTCCGGTACCGACGTTGTTTTTGGCGATCTTCGGCTGTTCGGTGATATTCGGTTGCGGATCAATCTTCTCGTTGCGGCGCAGCTTCGTTCGCTTGATCTTTATCTTCTTGGCGAGCTTCGGGGCCGCGACCTTGACCTTGATGCGAACCTTTGGCTTTGCGACCTTGTTAGGCAGTTTAACCGCCTTGGTGTGGATCTTGATCTTGCCGGCATCGGCTTCGCCGATCGAACCCGGGTTAACCAGCATCAGACTGGCCATGGCGGCTGAAAGCATGAGTTTTGTCGTATTCATCGAAATTCTCCCTTCCTCGGATCTTCAGCGAATTGTTGATGCGAGGCTAGACATGACCGGCGGCGGCGGCTGTGAACGTCGTCACACAGACAAAAGAACGTGAATCGTAGTGAGTTACTGCGATTTCCCGGACTTCTCACCTTCCAGCCGGTGCTCAACAAGGTTGAAAGGCTTGTCAGTCGAATTGACATGACATGTCAGTAATACTGACCTATTATCACGACAGATCACCAGTTCGATCGATGGGAAAGCAACATGAATGGAAAGGCAGTCGATTTCATGGACGGTGCGAAGGCCGGGGTGCCGGTTGTGCTCGCCGTTCTGCCGTTTGGCGCGTTGTTCGGTGCCCTTGCTGTCAATAATGGCTTTTCCATCGGAGAAACCGTGTTGTTCAGCATGACGGTGTTTGCCGGTGCCAGCCAGATGGTCGGGATCGAGCTGTTCGGCCAACAGGTCGCACCGTGGCTGATCGTACTGTCGATTTTTGCAGTCAATTTCCGACATGTTCTTTATTCCGCTGCTCTCGGACGGCGGATCGCGCACTGGTCCTTCCTGGCAAAGGCGACGGGATTCTTCTTCCTGACCGATCCGCAGTTCGCCGAAGCCGAGCATCGCGGAACGGCGGGCAGGGGCGTTTCAACATGGTGGTATTTCGGCATGGTCGTGCCGTTGTACGGTTCATTCGTGTTGCTGAGCTGGATTGGGGCCGCGTTCGGCAACCTGATCACCAATCCCGAAGCGCTGGGTCTCGACTACATGCTGCCGATTTATTTTCTGGCGTTGGTCATGGCGTTTCGCGGCCGGCCATTGTGGCTGCCGGTGGTCTCGGCAAGCGCGGTTGCCGCAGTCATCGCGCACGAAATGATCGGCTCACCCTGGCATGTCTCCATTGGCGCCATCGCCGGCGTTCTGGTCGCGGTAGTCGCGCCCGTAAAGCCCATCGGGGGTGACAATGGATAATCCGACCGTATGGATCATTCTCGCCAGCGCGGTGATGACCTATGTGACCCGTATTGCCGGGCATATGGTGCTTTCGCGGTTCGAACGTGTCCATCCGCGCGTCGAAGCCGGGCTGGATGCGGTACCTGCGGCGGTATTGACCACGATTGTCGCGCCCGCCGTTTATAACGGCGGACCGATCGAGTTGGTGGCGCTCGCCGTCGCCGCCGCAGTGGCTTGGCGTGGTCACGGGATGTTTGTCGTTTTTATCGCCGGTGGGTTTGTTCTGGTCCTGCTGCGCCAATTGACAGGGTAAAGCTCAAATCGGAGCGCAGGCTGCCGAAAGCCACTCCCGCACGTCAGCATCCACAAGCGGCCCGATCTCATCCACTACCCGCGCATGGTAGGCATTGAGCCAGTCCAATTCTTCTGTGTTCATCAGCGCCGGATCGATCAAGCGCCGGTCGAATGGCGCAAGAGTCAGCGTTTCAAAACCATGCATGTCGATCTCGCCCTCCTCGATGGCCGATACCGGCTCGACGAGCAGCAAGTTTTCCATGCGTATGCCGTATTGGTCCTGGCGGTAGTATCCCGGTTCATTCGACAGGATCATGCCGGCGAGCAGCGGTTCTGTGCCGGTGCGGGCGATGCGTTGCGGTCCCTCATGCACGGACAAAAACGAGCCGACGCCATGTCCGGTTCCATGGGCATAGTCAAGGCCGGCTTTCCAATGGGCAATCCGGGCCACCGGATCGATGTCCATGCCTCTCGTGCCAGCGGGAAACCGCAGCATCGAAACGCCGATCATGCCCTTCAGCACGATTGTGGCATGGCGGCGCATTTCAACGGTCGGATCGCCGATCGCCACGGTACGCGTTATATCGGTCGTGCCGTCGTCGAACTGGGCGCCTGAATCGACAAGATAAAGCTCGCCGGGCTTGAGAGTCCGGTTGGTCGGTGTCGTGACACGGTAGTGTATGATAGCGCCATTGGGACCGCCGCCCGATATGGTATCGAATGAAATGTCGCGCAGTGGCATCTGATGATCATCACCCACCTTACGGCGGTCGTTCTCCAACCTCGTTGCTGCGCCGATTTCATCCACTGAACCGGGTGGTTGGCAATCCAACCAGCAGAGAAAACGGGCCATAGCGGCACCATCGCGCCGATGAGCGTCACGGGTTCCGGCAATCTCGGCGTCGTTCTTGCAGGCGCGTGGCAGACGGGCGGGATCGGCAATGGCAACAACCTTGCCGCCGGATTGCTCTACGATCAGCCGCAATCGATCGGCAGTAAGTTGCTCGTCCAGGCCAATGGTTCCACCGGAACTGGCCAGCAAAACCAATTCATCCTCTAATGCGAGGGCGGGTACAGGTCGCAAAGTTGGGTGAGATAGGCCTCGACCGTCATCGACAGTTTGCGTTTGTCGATGAACAATCGATGGACACCGTCGGCACCGATTATCGCAAATGCAAGTGCGAGCGGCGTGTGCGGCACATCGCTGCCGCGGATATTGAAGGTCCAGGCAATGGAGGATGGATCCGTCAGCACTGTATGCGTGACCCGGGCTTGTTCAAGCGCTTTTACCATTTCGGCCAGTTTGGCGGTTGCGAGCTTTCCGGCATAGCGCTGGTCGTGAATTGACACCTGTCCCAATGGAGGGGACGGCTGATCAGGCCAGATATTGTCAATCGGGTTGGTATCCAGTTCAAGCAACTCGCCGCCAACATCGCTAAGCGCCTTGCGCAGGTTCCTTGTCTCGCGAACAGTATGCAGCCACGGATCGATTGCGAGCCTGAATCCAGCGGTTGCATTCGCCTTGAGCCAAGCCGACGGTGGATTTTTTGTCAGGTCGTCATATGCAAACACCTTGCCGTCGGTCTGTTCGCGAACCTGAAACGTGTAGCGGCCATCGACGAAGATGACCGCCTGATCGGCAAGCACCAGTGCGGCGCCTGCGGATCCGGAAAATCCTGTCAGCCATTTCAGCCGTTCGGCTCCGGGCGCAACATATTCGCCCTGATGCTCGTCTGCTCGCGGAACAAGAAAGCCATCGGCACCGATTGTCGCCATCTGCGCGCGGAGTTCGGCAATCCGCACTGCCGCCAGCGATGGATCGGTAACGTCATCGAAGGTCTGGAACATTTTTACTGCGCTACGCCCATGAAAATGGATGGAAATCGGATTGCCGGGACGGTAACGGGGAAGGTCGCTGTACGCAACGGCTACCAAATCTCACCCTCATGTAAAACGGCGAACCGCTTTGCGCATCAGTTCAGGTTTGAATCCCCGGGGCAGAACCCCGAGGATATTGGGCAGTCGAAATGAACGCCTGTGTTAGTTTTTGGCAGCTTTTAATTGCTCCAGTTCAACCCTAAGGTTTTCGACCATCGCTATCGATTTTTCTGCATCGCTGAGTCGATTGTGCAGTTGATCGATGTACACATGAGCCTTCTCCAGTTCATGAAGAATCCCAGCGGTCTTTTGTGTTAGGTTGAACGGCTTGCCGGGCGCGGTTGGACCAACCGCCCACAGATGCTGGTTTTTCCACATATACTCAGAATGTTCATCGATCGACTCGATTCGATATTCATCCGGTCGGAAAACGCCATCGCATGGGCCGGGATTACATGTGGGACCCTGTGTGACGATACCAGTAGCATTGATCGTCGCCCACAAGTTGGCACCTGTGTCGGTGGCGCCTGCAAGCTTGATTTCGGTATCTCCCAGAATAATCTGAGAAACCGTCGCGTCGCCTGCATCTGTAGCCAAAATCCGGCGGTTTGTGCTGCCCGATTTCAGGCGTACTTGGACCGCGTCATTGTTTGAGCTTTCGAAATACGATAGCTGTACTCCGGTACCGGTCACATGCAATCGTCCATCCGGGCTTGATGTGCCAAGTCCCACATCGCCATCCACGTCAATGAAAATTGAACTCGTCGGCGCCCCCGGGCGGATGCGGAACGGCAATTGGCTGCCATTCGTTACATCGCGGATAAAGAAGTTGGTCTCATTGCCGGCAACATCCCAGGTTTGCGGCGCAAATCCGGAACTGCCGTCCTGCTGTAAGCGCAGGGTCGGTGTATCGCCGGATATTGCGTGGATATCCACTACAGGGGTCGAAGTTCCCAGACCGAGCCTGCCGCCATCGTCAACATACAAAGAATGAGACGGCGCGTTGGCTTCGACGGTAAAGGGGGTTCGGCCACCAGAAATATCGTCAATTGAAAACTTGCTGGCGCCGCCGTTTGCACTGGAATTGGCGGTCAACTGCCAGTCGGTGCGTGGAAAACTGGCAGCGACGCTGGTGTCGTCAAACTTGATTCGAAGATTGTTTTCCTTCAGGCGAATGGTGTCGAAGCCGAAGCTCTCGCCATTAACGCAATCAAATCCGACGCAGGCGCTGCCATCGACGATGAGGTCGTCATTGATCACGAAATCTGCGTGTGCGCCGTACGTAAAGGCGACTGTTGCAAACGCAGCGATTGCGGAAGTGCCGAGAAGTTTTTTGCTGTGTGTGGTCAACATCATTTCGCCCTCTCTTCAGGAATATCCTCGAAAGGAGCGATGACGCCATTCTTGATGCAGAACGTTCCGCTCAGTTGGACACCAACTCGCTTGGCGCCAGGGATATCATCGCGGCCGTTGTTCAAGCCGGGATTGAGGATCTCGATCTTCTTGTCGGTTGCTGCGATCAGCTGATAGCTGAAAAACCCGTCGACTACCTTGCCGTATTTCTCAAGGTTCAGGGAGGGCAGGGAACTGGGATTATAGATTTCGGCATAATATTCAGCCGGACCCGTGACGATCAGTGTCGCGTTGCTGTATTTGCCGCGCGGCTTGAAAGCCAATCTTGTCCCTTCGAACGCTTCCGAAGCCGCAAGGCGCTCCTCCTTGACGATAGTCTGTCCGCCATGGGCGATTGCCGGCAACATTAATGCTGCACAGGCTAAAGCACCTATGTTCAATATTCGCAATTTCATTTTGCTATCCTTGATTTGTGTTAATCGAGATAGATACTCTCAAGGTTTGCCCACAAATCCCGCGAGGAGAATCCGCCTAAATGCTGAGTGCTCGTTGATTACAAAGTCTTATTTCAGCAAAACAAAACTATCAAATTCTGACATGTATTCAATCAACTGATGGATGTATGATTTGTTTAAATATCTATGGAAATAAAGGCGCTGATATTTATCTGAACTGTTACTAGTCCGCATTTGGAAGGACTTCGGACGACATTGTATCGACACGCAGCGCGAAAACTGCCCCGGGGTGCACTATCGCTTTAGTTGCATAGTTATCCATTCGCCGATCTGGATCGTTTTGATGTGGCGAATACGCTGATTGGCATATGCGGCGATAACGGGCCATCGCTGGCGAACCAAAATACCGGATAGGATAATGCTGCCCCCCGGTGCGATGTGACGCGCCATTGCCGGTGCCAGCTTCATCAGTGGGCCGGCAAGCACATTGGCGACAATCAGGTCAAATGGTGCCGCATTGGCGACGGCAGGATTGCTGAAACCGGTGGCGGTGACAGCGCTGACCAGACCGGCAACGCCGTTGGATTTGATATTGGCCTTGGCGATCTGCGTTGCCACTGGATCGATGTCACTCGCTAGAACCGAAATTGCAGCGCTTTTTGCAAGGGCGATTGCGAGCACAGCGCTGCCTGTTCCAAGGTCGAGCGCATTTGCCGGTTGTTCGCAGCGAACTATGCGCTCGATCATCTGCAGGCAGCCTGCCGTTGTACCGTGATGTCCCGTACCGAATGCCTGGGCCGCCTCGATTTCAATTGTGATGTCGCCGATGCGGCGGGCCTGCCTGTCATGCGAACCATGGACCAGAAAACGACCGGCGCGAACCGGCTTCAATCCTTCTAGTGATTTGGCGACCCAGTCGATATCAGGCAGGATTTCGCATTCGACGTCATAATGTTCGCCAGGTCCTGAACATTGCGTGCAGCCGGCCGGTATCGGTCTCGGAATCGGTCGAATAGATGGATATTTCGTGCGTGTCCTTGTCCTCGTCGACCTCGCTTATCGCCAGCGGATGACCGTCTTCCTCAAATTCCGTTTCTATCGCAGCGTAGAGTTCGCTTGCGCGCGGATTTGGCGCAACGAAATGAAGACGTGACTGGGTCAAAAGGGCACTAGCCTTCTTTGACGAGGCGCTTGAGCTTGGCAATGGCGGTATCGGAACTTTCGCCGTAGCTGATCGTGCCGAAGAAGGCGCCGCCACTGTCCAACAAAATGACCGATGCGGTGTGATCCATCGTGTAGTCGCCGTCATCAAGCGGAACTTTCTTGGAATATATCCCAAACGCTTTGGCCATTTCGGCGATCTTGTCCGGCGCTCCGGTAATCCCGGTGATGCGCTCGGAAACGTTCGACACGTATTTGCCCAAGACCTCCGGCGTATCGCGCTCAGGATCGACGGAGACAAAGAATGCCCTTATTTCAGTACCGTCATTGCCAAGGGATTCCAGCCAACCGTCCAGCTCGAACAGGGTTGTCGGGCAAACTTCCGGGCAATGAGTAAAGCCGAAGAAGACTGCAGTCGGGTGCCCGCGAAATGCCTGCTCGGTGATTGTCTGACCGCTTTGATCAACAAGCTCGAATGGTGCTCCGTATGCCTCATTTCCATAGAGCGTGCGATACCAGGTAAAGGTCATCCAGCCGACAGCAACTGCGACGACCAGGAGCATGGCATAGGCGAAAAGGCGTGATCTTGTCATAGTGGCCAATCGGATTGGAGAAACATTAGAAACACCAGGCCAAGCCTGCCTCTGCCATGGTAATGAGAATCTCCGCGCCGTTGTTCATCCAACCCGCAAAGGCCAGACCGCTCAATGCGGCGGCAATGACGACGGCAGCCGTTATTTTTAGCCCGGGATATTTGGCTGAGAGTACTGGCATAATCCTCTCTATAGACGGAGATTTGTGGCCGGGCAAAGGCATTGATGCCGCAGGTGGATCACAAATTCCGTGTGCGGTCAGCGACGGCTTCAGGTGATTTCGCCACCCGTCTGGACATACGTGATCTTCAGGCCATAATCCGAATGGGCTTCACTAGGTTGGGTCGCGCATGACAACTTTGCACCGCTGCCTTGGTGTCTGTCTGGCAGCACTATTGCTGGGGGGCTTTCGACTCGTCGCGTTTGCCGCCGGCGATAGCGACTATCATAACGATGCGTTATCGGATATCGGCATTTCCGTCACGAAGGGTGCCGCCGCCGGTTATGTGCTGGATGCAGCGTGCGCGCAGTGCCATGCCGACAAGGCCGAGAGTTTTGGCAGCGTCGGGATGGCAAAAAGCTTTTACCGCCCATCGCTTGCGACGGTGATTGAAGATTTCGACAACAACCATTTCCATCACAAGCCGTCGAACCGACACTATGAAATGGATCTGCGCGGCGATGAATACTGGTTTAGGCGCTATCGCCTGGCAAATGACGGCCGCAAACTCGATCTGTTCGAACGAAAGGTGGATTGGATACTGGGTTCCGGGCACAACACCCGGGTCTATCTTTACCAGACCGCCGATGGCGCCATGTTCCAATTGCCTCTTGGCTGGTACAGCCGGGACAACAAATGGGAGATGGCGCCGGGGTTCGAATGGAAACGGCATTTGGGCATCATGCGTACCGTCAGGCGACAATGCATGTTTTGCCACAATGCCTATCCCGACGTTGTGGCGGGAAGTGACATTTTTGGTATGGACGATCTGTTTCCCCATGATTTGCCGGAAGGGATCGGTTGCCAGCGCTGCCATGGACCAGGTGCCCGGCACATCAGCTTGCTTCATGAAGAAGAGCAGGATTTGGACGCAGTCCGAAATGCAATCGTCAATCCGGCAAAACTACCGCCCGAGAAGCTCTACAGCATTTGCTACGGCTGCCACATGCAGCCCGCCGTGGCGATGACCGCCGTACGCAAGTTCGGTCGCGGGGCCTATTCGTTTCGTCCCGGTGAATTGCTGTCCGATTTCCGCGTCGATCTGGACATTCAAGAGCGCGACAAGACCCGGATCGAGCGATTCGAGATCAACCATCACCCATACCGACTGGAACAAAGCCAGTGTTTTATCAAAAGCGAAGGCAAGCTTGGTTGCCTGACATGTCACGATCCGCACATCAAACGGACGCCGGCAGAACGTGCATCACACTATCGCAAAGCCTGCTTGTCTTGCCACGGCGATGGCGACGGCAACCTGGAAATTGCGTCCGCAGCGGGTGCCCGTCATCCCACTGTTACGGATGATGATGACTGCACCGCATGCCACATGCCTGAGAGGCGAACCCAGGATGTCATTCATGTTACGATGACTGATCATCTGATCGCGAGAAATCCGGCGGATTGGAGTTGCTTGCACCGATTGAGAAGAAAGAGACCGATATTGAGGAGGTGTTCACGCGATTGTCCGAAGCGGCGATGACGGAGAGTGAACAGACGATCTACAAGGCCATAGGAATATTGCGTTATTCTCGCGGCAGCTATGCCGCGGCGGCAAACAGTCTCGAGCGTCACCTGCTCGAGAATGGCCATGCAGCTTTCGAACCATGGTTGGAACTGGCCTGGAGCCATCTGAAGCGGCGGAATTATGCCAATGCCCTGAAATATGCGCGCGAAGCTGCGGAGCGTGTTCCGGATCATCCGAAGGTCATGCGGATTGAGGCGGCAGCTCGCTACGCTTTGGGGGAAAAACCAAATGGCATCGCCATATTGGAGGGGCAGATCGACCGCGGCGCCGAGCAGACATTCCGGCTTGCGGTCATGAAATCCGGGACAGGCGAGGATGAACAGGCGATCGCATTGGCCCGCACGGCGCTGGAACAGCGGGACAATCTTTGGATCGCCTGGCGACTGATCGGTGAGATTGAGCTGAGGCGTGAGCGTTACGATGCTGCGGCGACGGCGTTTTTCAAGGCGTTGGCGATTGAGCCGGACGACGATCGCAATCGAAATGGCGTCGTTGCATCACTTGACGCGCTCGGGCGGGTGATGGAGGCCGAGGACTACAGAGATTAGCCCTGACATGTTGCGGGGCACCGCCGGTGCCAACGGAAGCCTCAGGCGGCTTCGGCGACTGTGATATCGGGAATTCTGACCGAAACGATCGTTCCCACGCCCTCGGTCGAACGGATTTTCAGCTTGCCGCCATGCATTTCAGCCAGCGAGCGGGAAATCGCCAGTCCGAGCCCTGAACCGGTGTGGTTTTTGGAGAATTGGTTTTGTACCTGTTCAAACGGTCGGCCCAGTTTTCGCAGCGCCTTTTTCGGGATACCGCAACCGCTGTCCTCTATCGTCAACACCAGCGCGCTTGATGTCTTGCGGGCGCGAACCAGGATGTTGCCGCCGGTATCGGTGAACTTCACCGCATTGGACAGGAGATTGATAAGAATCTGTTTGGTCGCACGCCGGTCTGCGGTCACAGACATGTTTTCGGGAATGCTGAGCTCGACATTTATGTCTTTCTCCTTCGCCTGAAGTGAGATGACTTTGACCGTCTCGGTGATCAGCGGACAAAGATCGACCGCTTCGCGCTCAAGCGACATGCGACCGGCCTCGATCTTCGACATGTCGAGAATGTCGTTGATGACACCGAGTAAGTAGCCGCCGCTGGAATGGATGTCGCTGACGTACTCCTCGTATCTGTCGGAGCCAATTGGCCCGAACAGCGCAGACTGCATCAGTTCGGAGAATCCGATGATGGCGTTGAGCGGTGTGCGCAATTCATGCGACATGTTGGCGAGAAACTCCGATTTCGCCTTGTTGGCGGCTTCCGCGCGCTCGGTTTCCTTCATGTATTTCTTGTTGAGTTCGACAAGTTCGCGGGTGCGTTCTTCTTCGGATTTGCGCGCCAGCGAAAGGTCGTGGATCGTCGCCATCAGTCTGCGTTCGCTGTCGACGAGCTTCTCCTCATGTTGCTTCAATTGGGTGATGTCGGTGCCGATCGAAACCATGCCGCCATCCTTGGTCGGCAGTTCGTTGACCTGCAGCCAACGGCCGTCCGCAAGCCTGCGCTCGAAGGTGCGGTTGCCCTTCCGGTTCATCGGGCTTGCCAGGCGTCGTTCAAAAGCGAAAGCAGTCATGCGCTTCTCAACGTCGGCGCGCAACGTGCCGGGGATCACATCGGCGTCGGTCAATCCCATGTGGTCGAGGTAGATCGTGTTGCACATGACCAACTGCTGATCGCAGTCCCAGAGCACGAATGATTCCGGCACATTTTCGACAGCCGCCCGCAGGCGGATGTCTGAGGTTTCAGATTGCATGGCTAGGCGCTGCTGTTCCGTCACATCGACGGCGATCCCGACCAGGTGCACCTCCGGGGATTCACGGTCTGACACTTCGGCCCGCGCACGCATCCAAACCCAGTGCCCCTCGGCGTGCTTCATGCGGAACACCCGGTCGATGCTCTCAATCTCGTTTGCCGCGATCTGCTTGGCGATTTCCAGCAGGTCACCGTCGTCGGGATGGATTATCTTGGCAACCTGACCGAACGACAGCATCGAGTGGGATGGTTCGTAACCGAGAAGCTCGTACATGGATCGCGACCAGTACATACGGCCGCGGCTCATGTCCCAATCCCACAGACCACAGCGGCCGCGTGCAAGTGCTAGGTCAATGCGCTGGTGGGCATTCAGATAAATCTTGTCTGCCAGCTTGGCGCGGGTTGCCTGGCTGAAATAGGCATACAGGATGATGCTGAGAATGGCGGCGGTGAGGACGAACAGGGTCACATTGAGTGAAACGGATTTGCGCCATTCGCCGAATACTGCATCCACCGGCACGAATGCTGCCGCTGCACCACCTTGTGGCGTCAGGCTGAGTGCTGCAAACCATTCCATACCGTTGACATGTATCCGCATCACGCCAGCGCGTTCGCCGAACAAAAACAACGGCTGGGCGCCAGTTAGAAGCTTATCGAGCGATTTCCCTGCGAACACCGAAGCGTTGTTGCTTGTTTTCACTACCTTGAAATGGTCGTCCGTCACGACCAGCACATGGCTTTGCGACAGGGCGCCAAGGCGTCTGGTAGATTCAATCGCCTCATTGACGTTGCCAAGGCCGGATTTGGACAATGCGCGCTCGAGCTGGACGCTGCTGAGCGAGAGCATGGCGCGTGCGTTGGACTCGATGCTTTCATGCCAGTTTGCCAAGGCCAGCATCCGTGCCGCCGCGACAATGACCAGAAAAACAATGATCAATGCAGGTATGGACCGCCGGACGATTGGCTCGATCGCCAGCAAACGCCGATAGTCGGGTGCCGCGATAATCCTGGCTGCTCCCTGAAGGCTGCGCTCCGACCTCCCTCGAGCGCGGTCAAAGAAACGCCATCCGGTCGCGCGTTGCGCGTCCGCCTTGGCCATGAAGGCTCTCCCCAAAAACTTGTCCCCGTATGATCCGACAAACGCCGCACGCCCGAATCATCCATAAAGAATCAAAGGTGATTCGCCTTGTCCAGTCCTTTTTTACGTTTTGTTAGGAAATCGGCATATGCGACCGGAAATAAACATGATTTGGCGCCGGATCGTCCGGAGCGCGGCCGACAATCATCCCAATGTTCTTTCGACGATATCGCGCAGATCGGTCGACAGGGATTTTTCTGCGGCAATGCGGGCCAAACACCGGCGAACTTTCTCGCGTCGTCCAGGTTCGAGCGAGCGCCATGAGCGCAGCGCCGTGGCAAGTCTCGCGGCGACCTGCGGATTGTTGGCATCGATTTCCAATACTGCTTCGACGAAGAGGTCGTAGCCGGCACCATCGGCGCGGTGGAAACCGGTTTGGTTGGCGGCAGCGAATGCGCCGATCAGCGAACGCACGCGATTTGGATTGGTCAGAGAGAAACCGGGATGGCTTAACAGCCGATTGACGGTCTCAACGGAGGCGGGACCAGGCGCGGTGGCCTGGACCATGAACCATTTGTCCATGACCAGCGGATCATCACCGAACTTTTTCTGGAACTTCGAAAGTGCGTGGGAAGTCTGGCGGGTGGAGCCAAAGCGATGCACAAGCGTGGTCAGCGACGCGGTCAGGTTGGTCATGTTCTTCGATTGCGCAAATCGTTTGGCCGCCAATTCGGGTGCATCTGCGGCGATGGAAAGATAGTCGGCGAGCAAGTTGGACAGGGCGCGTTTTCCCGCACTTTCGGCGTCGGGACTGAATGACCTCGCGCCTGTGTGTTCGCGAACGAGTTCGCCGAACAGGTTGACGTGCTCGACTGCAATGGCTTTCGCCAGCGCCTGGCGGGAGGCATGTATCGCGTCGGGATCGATGTTCTTTGCCATTTCGCGTGCGATATCGCTTTCGCTTGGCAAGGAGAGCACGAGTGCGCGAAAGGCAGGCTCCAATTGCGGGTCGCGGGCCAGATCACCCATCAACTGTATGAGATCGGCGGAGAATTCGGGCTCTTTGCCACCGCGAATACGCCGCGCCGCACTGATCAATGCCTCGACCAGCAATGTGGTCAGTGCGGTTGAACGTGCGACCAGATCGCTGTCATGGCGAGCGAGAAATAGGCGGTCTGAATCCGACTGTTGTAGAGAAAGCGTGACCGGGGCTGAGAAACCCCGATTGATTGACAGGACCGGCCTCGATCCAACACCGGAAAATACAATGCGCTGGCGGCGCTTGGTCAACTGGATTACCCCATCGTCGACCTGTGCGCCCTCGACCTTGTCAAATGTCGTGTCGCCGCCGTTTCCGCCAACCAGCCCGAAGGCCAACGGAATGTGCATCAGTCGTTTGCGACTTTCCCCGGGGGTGGGAGGCACCGATTGTTCAAGTTCGATGGTGAAAGTACCAGCCTTGCGGTCATGTGATGTGGAGACGGATACATTCGGCGTGCCCGCCTGGTGATACCAGATCGAGAACTGTTTGAGGTCATGGCCGGAAGCCTCTTCGAAACATGCCACGAAATCCTCAATGGTCGCCGCATCGCCATCATGGCGCTTGAGGTAGAGATCCATGCCTTCCCGAAAGGTTTTGTTACCGAGGATCGTTCGGATCATGCGAACCACCTCGGAGCCTTTTTCGTACACCGTCGCGGTATAGAAATTATTGATCTCGCGGTACCGGCGTGGCCTGACCGGATGGGCCAGCGGGCCGGCGTCCTCCGGGAATTGGTGACCCTTTAGTGCACGAACCTCGCTGATGCGCTTGACGGCGCGCGAGCGCTGGTCCGCGGAAAACTCGTGATCGCGAAAGACGGTCAATCCCTCTTTCAGGCACAGCTGGAACCAGTCGCGGCAGGTGATCCGGTTACCTGTCCAGTTGTGGAAATATTCGTGCGCAATGATGGCTTCGATATTGGCGTAGTCGGTGTCGGTTGCGGTATCGGGATCCGCCAGCACGAACTTGTCGTTGAATATGTTGAGCCCCTTGTTTTCCATGGCGCCCATGTTGAAGTCGGAAACCGCGACGATGTTGAAGACATCCAGATCGTATTCGCACCCGAACCGCTCTTCATCCCAGCGCATGGAGCGCTTGAGTGCATCCATCGCATAATGTGCGCGATCCTCCTTGCCGGGCTCGACGTAAATACCGAGCTTTACTTTGCGGCCCGACATCGTCGTGAAACGGTCGGCAAGAAGGCCCAGATCACCGGCGACCAGTGCAAACAGATAGGATGGTTTGGGATGCGGATCGTGCCATTCAGCAAAATGACGGCCGTTTTTCAATTTGCCGGTTTTACCGGGATTACCGTTTGAAAGAAGGATCGGCGCCTCGGCAACGGGTGCCTCAATTCGAACCGTGTAAACTGACAGAACATCGGGCCGGTCGAGAAAATAGGTGATCCTGCGGAATCCCTCCGCCTCGCACTGGGTGCAATAATTGCCGCTGGAACGATAGAGGCCCATCAGCGCCTTGTTTTGGTCGGGATTGATTTCCGTTTCGATGGTCAATTTGAACGATTTGGCCTTCGGCGGGTGTTTCAGGACCAGACGTTCGGGCGTGACCGAGATGTTGTCATTCTTGACCGTTTTGCCGTTGAGCAGAAGCGATCTGAGGACCAGTCCGTCGCCGTTCAGTTCCAGAGGCGTGCCACCTTCGGTCGTATTGCGCCGCTTTATGGTGAGTTCAGCCTTCACCACCGCATTTTCCGGGGATAGATCGAAGACCAGATTCGTCTCGGGGATCAGGTAAGCGGTGGGCTCATAATCTTCGAGGCGGAATGTCTGACCGGCTTGGGTGGGCATCGAGGTACTTTCTGGCACACAATTATCTGGGGCGCGCCTCTTTACACGTTTATCCGGTATCGACAAAACTTGATTTGCACCTATCTGTCTACGAATTGCGGACAACTCCCCAGCAGCGAGATTTCAGCGAATGAACGTGGTTCCCCCAAAATTCGGCATGGGCGCTTCTGCGCTGCGACTGGAAGATGATGCATTCGTCACCGGCAAGGGCAACTACGCTGATGACCACCGGTCAGACGATCAGTTGTACGGTTTCGTGTTGCGTTCGCCTTTTTCCAAAGCGCGTATTGCCGATATTGCAACCGATGAAGCGTCCCTTTCAATGGGGGTTCATCTGATCCTGACCGCGGCCGATATCCCGCATCTGGGCAAATTGAAATGCAGTGTCATGCAGCCCCAGCCAGATGGAACGCGCGCGCCAACCAAAGACATTCCAATCCTGTGCGAGGACCGCGTACAGCATGTCGGTGATGCGGTCGCATTCGTTGTCGCCGATAGCCGTGCCGCCGCACAGGATGCCGCCGAACTGATCGAGGTCGATTACGAGGACGAAGAACCGGCAATCGGCACGGCAGATGCTTTGGACGAGGACGCACCCTTAGTATGGCCGGAACTCGGAACAAACCGTGCCTTTGTCAACGAGTGGGGAGACCGGCAGGCGACCGATGCCGCGTTTGAAGCGGCCGCTCATATTACGAGGATCGAGTTCGTCAATAACCGCCTGGTGACCAATTACATGGAGCCGCGGGCAGCGACTGGCGAGTGGCGGCAGGATGAAGACCGCTTTATCCTCAACACGGGTTCCCAAGGCGTGCACGGAATTCGCGACGGACTTGCCGGAGTGGTGTTTGGTATTCCGAAAGAGAAGCTCCGGGTTGTTACCGGCGATGTGGGTGGCGGCTTCGGCACAAAAGCGTTTCTTTACCGTGAGCACGCGCTGGTGTTGGAGGCCGCCAAACGGCTTGGCCGCCCGGTCAAGTGGACATCGGACCGCTCGGAACATTTCCTGACCGATTCACAAGGGCGGGACAATGTCACAATCGGGGAAATGGCGATGGACGAAAACGGCCGGTTTTGGCCGTGCGCGTGCATGTAATTGCCAATCTGGGCGCTTATACCCATCAGTTCGGACCGATGATTCCAATGTTTGGCTCATTCATGGCCACCGGTGTCTACGATATCGCGGCGATGGACTACACCGTCACCGGCGTCTTCACCAACACCACGCCGGTCGATGCCTATCGCGGCGCCGGCCGTCCGGAAGCAGCCTTTATGATCGAGAGCCTTGTCGAGGTGTGCGCCAGGGACCTCGGTGTTTCGTCGGCGGAAATCCGCCGCCGCAACTTCATTCGTCCGGACCAGCTTCCGTATCACACACCCGGTGGGCGCATGTACGATGTCGGCGAATTTGAAGCCAATATGGATCTGGCGCTAGAGCGATCCGGCTGGGCGGGTTTTGAGGACCGACTGGTCGAAGCAGCGGGCCGCGGGAAAATACGCGGTATCGGCATGTCGACCTATATCGAGGCTTGCGCCTTTGCCGGCTCCGAACCCGCATTTGTCGAGCTGACGGAAGACGGTACGGTGGTCTTGAAGATCGGCACACAATCGAATGGGCAAGGCCATGCAACGGCATATGCGCAGTTTGCCGCCGAAAAGCTCAATGTCGACATTGCCAAAATTCGTGTTCGCCAAGGCGATACTGACGAACTGGACAAGGGCGGCGGCACTGGTGGGTCACGATCCGTTCCGCTTGGCGGGATATCGGCGGCACGGGCGGGAGAGGATCTCGCCAGGAAAATCCGAAAAGTTGCTGCTGACGAGATGGAAGCTGCGCCCGATGACATCGAGCTGATTGACGGTGTCGCGGTGATTGCCGGAACCGATCGGCGCATGGATTTTGCCGCCATTGCCAGAGCCGCCAAGTCTCCCGACGACCTCAAGGGCGAGGGTGAATATGTCCAGAAGGAGGCAACCTATCCAGCGGGCACTCATATCTGCGAAGTGGAAATCGATCCTGAAACCGGCACGACGGAAATCGTTACCTACACCATTGTTGATGATTTCGGTGCCACCGTGAATCCGCTGCTGCTCGAAGGCCAGGTGCATGGCGGGGTGGCGCAGGGATTGGGTCAGGCACTGATGGAGGACACCGTCTACAGCGAAGACGGCCAATTGATATCCGCCAGCTTCATGGACTACGCCATACCGCGCGCGGACGACCTGCCTTCATTTGGATTTGAAACGCGCAATGTGCCGTCGACCACCAACGCGCTCGGTATCAAGGGCGCCGGCGAAGCCGGAACGATCGGCGCCACACCAGCGGTGATGAACGCGATCAAAGATGCGCTCTGGCGGGCTCACGGTATCCGCCATATCGATATGCCGGCGACCCCCAACAAGGTGTGGCAATCGATTGCGGATGCCGGGTCCGTCTGAATGAACGCGAAATGACCGCCCCGACAAGCGGCGGCAGTTCAGCAACCGGCAAACCGCTGACCGGCATAGCGCTCAAGATCGCTTCGGTCGCGGTGTTCGTGGCCATGATGACGTGTATCAAGGCAGCTGGCCCTCTGCCGCCCGGCGAAATCGTATTCTTCCGCTCCGCTTTTGCCATGCTGCCGGTATTCGCCTTTCTGGCATGGCGGCGGGAACTGGCAAGCGGGTTCGCGACCAAGCGACCACTAGGCCATGTTGCGCGCGGGTTGGTTGGCGTGTGTGCGATGGCGCTCGGGTTTTTCGGGTTGACCGTTCTGCCGTTACCCGACGCAATCACAATCTCCTACGCGCAGCCGCTTGTGCTGACTGTGCTCAGCGCAATTTTCCTGGGTGAAACGATCCGCATCTTCCGCTGGAGCGCTGTCGCGGCGGGCATGATCGGGGTTTTGATCATATCATGGCCCAAACTGACCTTATTGACTGGTCACGGTGAGGTTGGGCAAACGGAGGCGGCCGGCGTGCTGGCGGTGCTGGGTTCGGCCACCCTTGCTGCCATCGCTATGATCCTCGTGCGCCGGCTGATCGACACCGAAACGACGGCGTCGATCGTCGTATGGTTTTCAATGACGGCGACAATCGCCGCGCTGTTCACAATCCCGTTCGGTTGGCAGATGTTGTCGGTCAACCAGGTCGTGCTTTTGATCAGCTCGGGCATTTGCGGCGGTATTGCACAATTGCTGATGACGCAGGCCTATCGCCATGCGCCGATGTCGACGGTGGCACCATTTGACTACACATCAATGCTGCTCGGTATCGCCGCCGGGTATTTGTTCTTCGCCGACATTCCGACCGCACAGACATTGCTTGGCGGCTCCATCGTCGTGGCTGCCGGCCTGTTTATCATATGGCGTGAACACAGGCTTGGGATAAAGCGCAAGGGCGCAAGGCGGGTGATGACCCCGCAGGGGTGATGTGCGTCAGTGCTGGCCGGTTCAACGATCTTGTTCCGGCTGCCAGCCCGGACGTCCGAACAGACGCATGAAAACTTCGCGGGTAGATTTGGCGTTTTTCAGATCACTTCCCAACTGCGGCAGTTCGGAGAACCAAACGAGTATCGGATTGATACTGTCAAAATCGCGAGCCAGACCGTAGCGCGGCGTTTCTTCCTCGACTTGGAACGTACCGAACATCCGGTCCCAAATGATCAGGATGCCGCCATAGTTCTTGTCGAGGTATTTTTGCTCCGATCCATGGTGCACACGGTGGTGTGACGGCGTATTGAACACTTTCTCCAAGGGCCCGAGCTTGCCGATGGTTTCCGTGTGAATCCAGGTCTGGTAGGCCAGCACCGACAACATTCCGAAGAAGATCAGTTCGGGCGGAAAACCAAGCAACACCAGCGGAATGTGGGCAAACAGCGACCAGACACCTTCCAACGGACCAAAGCGAATTCCGGTGATGATGTTCATGTCACGGGAGGAATGGTGCACCGCGTGCTGAGTCCACAATAGGCGCACTTCATGGGCAATGCGATGCTCCCAGTAATAGGTCAGGTCGGTGAGCAGAAGCGCGAGCGCAATGCTCCACCATGTGACCGGGATCGACCAGGGAACGAGCGCTTCGGCCAGCACGTAATAGACGCCATAGGCACCCGTCATGATGCCGATTTCAAACAGTAGATAGGGGATCTGCGTCGAGGCGCTGGCGATCATTTCTCCAAATTTGCGGGCGCGCAGCGAACCTTTGAACCACGCTTCGGCGATCTCGATTGCGAAGATGATCGCGCCGATGATGAAGAACGCGTCATCGATCCGTGTACCGAGTGTTTCCAGCGCCTCCAGAGTCATGATCTTTCTCCGCCAAGACCTCTTGTCAGGGTTCGCCAAGCAAGGTCCACAGCCTGCGCAGGTGTGGCCTTTTCGTCTCGGATCATCGTCCAGGCGGCATAGATGAGGTTTTCGTATGCCTGCACGATCCATTCCGTCGGCAGCGACGCATCGAATGTTCCTTCGGATTTCGCCGCTTCGATTTCGACCGCAAGCTCTTCGAGACCTGTCTTGTAGGCTTTGGCTATTTCGGGATCATGGTCGACCGGCTCGGTGGCCAGGAACCATTGCCGGTCGGCGAGTGGAATGATCGCCTTTAACGCCAGCCTCAGTCCTTCCGTATGGCTGATCGCCGTTTTTGTTGCCTCGTCGACTGCCTCATCCAGTTCTCGCTGCGCCTGCCGGGCAAGTTCAACCATCAGGGCATTGCGGGAACTGAAATGTCGATGAAGTGTGGCGCGGCCGACACCAGCATGCGCAGCCACGTCGGCAAGTGTTGCCGCCGGGTGGCGGCTGAAGGTCTGGAACGCAGCCTCGATTATGGCTTCGCGTGTGCCGGGTCTGATTTTGTTCATGAGACACATATGTCTCATTTGAGACGGCATTTCAAGGCCAGATGTGGATATTTGGTAGTCTAGATTTAAACCGGAGGGATATCTCCGGTGGAATTATTCCCGCTCCTTGTCCAGCCATTCGCGCGCACGCTGCAGCAGGGGCAGGGCGGGCGCGATGTCCGTTGCAGGAATGTCGGCGGCGAATTTGTTCATATACGGGATCATTGAAGCAATGCACGCATCGCGCACAGCGCGGCCGGCGGCTGTGATGAAAACCTGTTTGGCACGTCCGTCCTTTTCGTCTGGCCTTATGTCAACCAAGCCCTTGCCTTCGAGGTGCTGAAGCGTGTTGGTCATGGCGCCTTTGGTGACTTGCATGGCTCGGGAGATGCGCAAGGGCGACCACCCGTCACCCAACCTGGTCAAGTGATTGAGTACGGAAAACTGTGGCAGGGTCATTCCCTCCGGCATCGCCTTTTCAAAGGCGGCGCCGGATAGTTGGGAGAGGATGCCGATCTCGTTGAAGAAGGTGAACAAGATGTCGGCATCGGCGGGCGTTTTTGTCATGCGTTCCTGATCCGAGTGTCGAGCGGCCAGCGCGGTGCAGCCTTGATGTCTGGACCATAACCGAGCCGAACCAACATTTGCAGCGTCTCGGTTGCCGCAATCCCCAGCGCGTTTCGCATTTCGGTGTATTTCTCCGCCATTTCCTCAAATTCCTGCAGAGCCTGGCTCAACGGTTGCATGGCGAGACCCTCGGCGGTGACGGCTAGATGGACACGCACATAATCGCGGCCCGCGGCGATCTGGTCGGTGCGGCTGTTGCCCGGCGTCGCCAACCACAGGAAGGCCATCGACGCATCAAAAGGCGGTTGCATGGCGGCGATCTGCTGCTGAAACACGCTCGAATTCGTGTCCAGCATGTCCTCTCGCGACATGAAGCCGAGCATGTCGAGCCCCTCCATCAATGGTCCGGACAGGCTGATGCCGTCAGGATTGGCTTCAATTTCCGCCTTGCCGATGCGTAGCAGATCAATGCTCTCCTTGGCGGTATTATGGGTGCGCAGTTCGACATCCATGGCCTCCCAGGTGAGCTTTCTGAGTTCGGCGACTTTTGTCATGTCGGCCGTGTGATCGGCGCGGACGGAGCGTACCGCCGCGGCGATTCTCGACAGCGCTGAAGCTGGCACCTGCCGGGCGGTGTCATAAGCTTCGCGATTGGTGTGGCGGTGGAAGATCTGCGCAAACAGCGGGTCGCGGGCGACCTTGGTATCGGAGATAAGGCGGATGCGTGCCACGGGACTTCTGTCGAGGACCGGCTGCGGCTCGCCATCGGGAAACAGGATCATCTCGGCCCGGCGGCCGGTCTCGGCCGCTGCCATGGTCAAGAGTTCAAGAAAACAGCCAAGTCCAATTGTCAGTTGCCGGTCGAACGGATCAGTAAACGGCAAGCGGCGATCAGTATCGAAGTACAACGTGATCTCGTTTTCGACCGATAGATCGGCGATCCAGGGCTGGCGGTTGTGGGGATTGGGAGCCAGAATTGCATGCGACAGGGCGTAGCGCCGCGCGTCACCTGTGTTTGACGCTTTGAGAGCGGCTGCGGTCTCCCATGGCTCGCGCGCCCGTGCCGGATCGCGCGTCATGGCCCAGGTGCTGGCACCACCGGCAGCAGCGATCGCGCCGCCGCCCAATATCATCAGAACATTGCGTCTTGTGGTCATCGTCAGATCCTCGATTGAGATGCAAAATGGTTTAATGTCGAACTATATAGTTTGATGTTAAACTAAATGCAAGAACAACTTTCCAGCAATTGAAACTTGCAATGGGCAACCGGTCGCGACCTGCTGATGGATCAACCTAGTGAAAGCCCGACATGCGCTTGGTCCACGCCAGTGTTGGTGTTGAAAAAGCGTTCTCACTTTGTCTGGCGTTTTGGTGCCGAATCACTACATTCGAGGCAATGGCTGGGTATTCCGATGAATTTTCCGAGGACGACGCGCCGCGCCCGCGCGCCGGCGGCATTGCTGCGCGCGCCATGGCCGGCCGGGCAGCGCCCGTTTATCTGGATGGGCTGAACCCTGAACAACGCCATGCGGTGGAGACGACCGAGGGTGCAGTACTGGTTTTGGCCGGTGCCGGTACCGGTAAGACCCGGGTGCTTACGACGCGCATCGCCCATATACTTGCGACCGGTAAAGCATTTCCCAGTCAGGTCCTCGCCGTGACCTTCACCAACAAGGCGGCGCGGGAGATGAAGCAGCGCATCGGTATGCTTGTCGGTGAGGCGGTGGAGGGTATGCCTTGGCTGGGCACCTTCCATTCGATCGGCGTGAAGATCCTGCGCCGGCACCCTGAACTTGCCGGGCTGAAGTCCAATTTCACCATTCTCGACACGGACGATGTGATCCGGTTGCTGAAACAATTGATCCAGGCCGAAGGGCTGGACGACAAGCGGTGGCCCGCGCGGCAGTTCGCCATGATGATCGACGGCTGGAAGAACAAGGGCTTTGGCCCGGCCGACATTGCCGAGGGTGATGCGCGATCATTCGCCAATGGTAAGGGCCGGGAATTGTTCGTGGCCTATCAGGAGCGGTTAAAAACGCTGAACGCCGTCGATTTCGGCGATCTCCTTTGCCATCCGATCCGCGTTTTACGCGACAATCCTGATGTGCTGGCCGAATACCACCGCAAGTTCAAGTACATCCTCGTTGACGAATACCAGGACACCAACACCGCGCAATATATGTGGCTGCGGCTGATCTCCCAGCGACCGGCAGCAGCGGCGGAAGGGAATACATCTCCCAACATCTGCTGCGTCGGCGATGACGACCAGTCGATCTATGGCTGGCGTGGGGCCGAGGTCGACAACATTTTGCGCTTTGAAAAGGACTTTCCCGGCGCCACCGTCATTCGGCTGGAGCGCAACTACCGCTCTACCGCTCATATTCTCGGCGCTGCCTCGCATCTGATCAGCCACAATGACGGGCGGCTGGGCAAGACGCTGTTTACCGAAGCCGACGACCCCGACGACGCCAAAGTCAATGTGCATGCCGCCTGGGATTCGGAGGAAGAAGCCCGCGCCGTCGGCGACGAGATCGAGAGCCACCAGCGCAAAGGCGAGCACCTCAACGATATGGCCATCCTGGTACGGGCATCGTTTCAGATGCGCGAATTCGAAGACCGCTTTGTCACGCTTGGCTTGAATTACCGCGTCATCGGTGGTCCGCGTTTTTATGAGCGCATGGAGATCCGCGATGCCATGGCCTATCTGCGCGTCGTCGCGCAAGGGGCGGACGATCTGGCGTTCGAGCGTATCGTCAATACGCCGAAACGCGGCCTGGGCGAGGCGGCGGTGCGGCAGATCCACGATGCGGCGCGGCTCAACCGTGTGCCGCTGTTACAGGCGGCGGCCGACCTGGTCGAGACCGAGGAGATGAAACCGCGGCCACGCAACTCACTGCGCAACCTGGTTGAGGCGTTCCAGCGCTGGCAGAGCCTGATTGACACAACGCCGCACACCGAACTGGCCGAGCAGATCCTTGAGGAGAGCGGCTACACCGACATGTGGAAGAATGACCGGTCGGCCGACGCGCCGGGCCGGCTCGATAACCTCAAGGAGCTGATCCGCTCGATGGAGGAATATGAAAGCCTGCGCGGTTTTCTCGAACATGTGTCGCTGGTCATGGACGCCGAGCAGAACGAGGACATGGATGCCGTCAACATCATGACGCTGCATTCGGCCAAGGGGCTGGAGTTCGAAACCGTATTCCTGCCCGGCTGGGAGGAGGGGCTGTTTCCGCACCAGCGTTCTCTCGACGAGGGCGGTAGATCCGGCCTCGAGGAGGAGCGAAGGCTCGCCTATGTCGGCCTGACGCGGGCAAAGCGCAATCTGCATATCTGGTTCGTCTCAAACCGTCGCATTCACGGGCTTTGGCAATCGACGATCCCGTCGCGCTTTCTCGACGAACTGCCGGAAGATCATGTCGAGGTGGTCGAGGGCGGCAATTCCTATGGCGGCTACAATATGGGGGCAGGGCGTGGCACCTCCGGCGGACCTTATGGCGCCTCACGTTTCGACGAGGCCGATCCGTTCACCAACTCCTATAAGACGCCGGGCTGGAAGCGGGCGCAGGCCAACCGATCCGAAGCCACGGCGCGCAACTGGGGCTCGCGCTCCGGCCATGCGGTCGAGCGTATTGGTTATGGCGAAGCCGATTCTGACTTCGGCGCCGGTCGCGGCTCGGTCAAGGCGCGCACGATCGAGGGCGAACTGGTTGCCAAATCGGTGGCCGACGAACCATCACGCTTTGCCGTCGGCGACCGGGTGTTTCACCTGAAATTCGGCAACGGCAACATCGCCGCAATAGACGGCAACAAGCTAACCATCGACTTCGACAAGGCCGGACAGAAACGTGTTTTGGAGGGTTTTGTCGAAGGGGTGGGATAGACGCAGCCGCGAATCAGTTCGGGTGAAATTAGCTAGCTGATCAATCCGCGCCTAAGGGCTATCGCCACGCCATGCACGTTGTTTATGGCTGCCAGCTTTCTTTTGGCATTGGACAGAATCGCATCGGTGGTGAATGGGGAATATGAAAGTTCCCGCGATATCGCCTCGATCGTATTGCCGTCGGCGAGCATCTGCAAAGCGGATACTTCCAATGCAGACGGTCCCGAAACGTCAGCGGCACCTTTGTGAGCAGATCGCACTCTGGGCACGGCGGAATCCCGTTCTCGTTGGCCAAATATCTGGTTGGGATGAACTCAGAAAATGGAAATGGTTACAGATAGTAGCTACTAGTAGCTGCTATGCGTTGTAACACATTCGCGACCTGCTACAAGTAGGAATTTGTTGAAACTACCAGAAAGTTGTTGCATCAAGCGGTTGATGAATGCCGGGAGGATAAAGTTGGCCGAGTTCGATGATCCTGAAACCAGGGAAGTGCTGTCTGCAAAGATCTCGTCATATGCCGTGGCCGGTTGGCGTGATTTTTGCGCCAGACACGGAATCACTATCACCGCGATGCTGGAAATCGCCGGCAGGGAATTGGCTGAAGAATCGGATCCGCCGATCAAGGCGCGTCAATCCATGATCAAGAAAGCCCGTAAAGTTGATTTGCAGCGAAGGAAGCGCAAGTAGGGCGAAGAACAGCGACCAAGACTCCCGATAGCCGTCACCAACGGACCAACCGGTCATTTGCCGCATAAGAAGCGGCTAATTTGTAATTTCAAGATTTCCCTCCATCATGGTTTTGCCGTTGTTGGAACAACCTCGGCGCGATTCTCAGTATGCCGATGTCACCGGTCTGCCTGACTGCACGATGGCAGCCGGTCAAAAGGCAACCCATGGAGCAACAGGATGTCACCGCAACCGCATCCACCCATCGACGAAACACCGGTCGCCATCGATGTGCCGCAACCGCTTTGCGGGGAGGACTGGCGTCATTTGAACGATATTGAGCAATCGCTGCTTGCCATCGAAGGCCTGTTCGAAGCGGTCTGTGAACTTAGTGCGGCCAGCAATCCGTCCGACAGGCGCCTATCAGCCATCTGTGCAGTCTCCA
Organism: Rhizobiaceae bacterium; assembly: GCA_963669285.2. Taxonomy (GTDB): domain Bacteria; phylum Pseudomonadota; class Alphaproteobacteria; order Rhizobiales; family Rhizobiaceae; genus JAWKWH01. The sequence continues at coordinate 25,590 of CAXXSI010000016.1, forward strand.
TCTATCTGCTTGACGAGACCAAACGGGCGAAAAGTTCGCTAAGGAAGGTATTCGAGCAAAGGCAACAGCCTGTAGCCTAACGCTGTTCCGGCTTTTTCCACTTGTCTTGCTGCGATATCCACCACAGGCAACCAATGCCCATGAAAAAGACGCCCAATCCGCCGAAGAATATTCCAAGTCCTGCCAGATTACTCATTATGACCTCCAGGTCGTGGCAAACGGTGCACATACGGAACCTGCAGGACACGTTTCCATGATGCAGCCGTAGATTCCTTGATATGCGTCAATGGCTGTAGGCCACGGATGACCAGCGCTTGCCACGTTGCGCGCAAGATGCTGACATATCGGTGCAGAATGTGGCCGGGAGCTTGTTGCATTGGCAAAACCGATACCGAACTGGCTGAGATATTTCGTGTTTGCAAGTGCGCTGGCCGCCGGATTGTTGGCGGCGGTTGCAAAGGCGGAAACACTGCGCGGAGTGGCGCTGGTGGTCGGGCAATCGGCTTACGGAAAACTGGCAGCACTGCCGAATCCGGCTAACGATGCTCGCGATATCGCATCGGTACTGGAAAGGCTGGGATTCGACGCTGTGATGCTGACCGACCGCAACGCGGAACAATTCGTCGATGATGTCGATGCGTTTTCCAAACGGGCCAAGGGCGCAGATGTCGCGTTGGTATACTATTCAGGGCACGGTTTCGAAGCCGGCGGCGACAACTTTCTCGTGCCCGTTGACGCTGATCCGGATCGCTTGGACGCCACCGATGGCTCGTTGGTGCGGTTGTCCGGGTTGCTCGATACGCTGAGTGAGCAGGCAAAGGTGGTGATTTTGCTTGTCGACGCCTGCCAGACAAGTCCGTTTCCCGCCGGCACCAAACTGATCACCGCCGATAACACGCAAGGCGAGGCGATCGCCGCCGGTGGTCTTGGCGTGCCGCGCGGTGTAACCGGTCTCGCAACACAGGGCAGTGCCAGCCTGGGCGAGGTGATCGGCTTCGCAACCGAACCGGGGCGTGTCGCCCTGGACGGCGATGCTGGGGGAAACAGCCCTTATGCGGCCGCGTTGATAAAACACTTCTCAGCCGGCGAACGGAACTTCTCAGACATCATGACCATGGTTGCCGAGGAGGTGTATTTGAAGACCCGCACCCGGCAGCGGCCCTGGACCAATGCCAGTCTGAGGCGGCTGCTCTATTTCGGCGGTGAACGCGAAAATGACGACGGCGATGAAGCATTGCTGCGTGGGGCGCGGCGTCAACTGCTGTTGAAGATTGCCGCTACACCGGAAACGACACGTACATATGTCGAGCGACTAGCGGTCAGAGACGAACTACCGCTCGATGCGCTGTACGGCATGTTGGCCGAACTGCAGGTCGACACCTCTGCCGGGCCGGCACGGATAGACCAGCAGCTACGCGCGGGCGCGGCCAATCTGAAGAGGTTCATGGCCGAGCGCCGTAGCGTTGTGAGCAAGGATGCCGAACTGGCGCGGTTGGCTGGACTTGCAGACCGCGCCGAGGCGGATGGCGCGATCGGCCTTGCCAAGCAGTTTCGCGCCCAGGCGAGTGCGCGGGCAGATGAACTCGACACGGTATTGGACAAACGTCAACAGAACCTTTCCGCCGACCGGCTGGAATTGGCAGCGGTCTACGGAGACCACGCCGAGACCGCCGTGCTTGCTTTTGATTTTCAGCTTGCTGCTGATCGCTATCGCGATGCGTTCGAGCAGGTTGGTAATTGGAACGACGACCAGGCGTTCCGCTACAAGTTGGGCGAGGCGGATGCGCTTACGAAGGTGGGATCATTCAGCGGCGACGGTGATGTTCTCCAAGATGCGGTACTGGCCTATGAGGATGCTCTGGAGCTGGCGCCGCGCCGTGAGCGCCCGCTCGATTGGGCCGAAGCGAAAAACAATCTCGCAGGTGCCTATCTGTTGCTTTCACATCTGGAGGAGGGTGTTGAGCCGATTCACACGGCCCTCAAGTTTTATCAGCAGGCTCTCAAACAGCGTCCGCGTGCGCAGGTGCCGGTACTGTGGGCAAAAACGCAGAACAATCTCGGGATAGCGCTAGCCCAGCTCGGGATACGCGAAACGGGAACAGGATCACTGAAAAAGGCAGTCAAGGCCTACCGGCAGGCTCTGCGTGTGTTCACACCGGAAAAGGAGCCGGCTTTTTTCGCAATTGTGCAGACAAATCTGGGAGATGTGCTGCGCATGCTGGGTACTCGGGGAAAGGGAACACGCGAACTGCAACAGTCGGCCGAAGCTCTGCTGACAGCGCTGGATATTCAAACGGTCGACGATGATCCGTTTACCTGGGCGGCTTCGCAAAACAATCTCGGCAATACCTATTTGTTCCTCGGCGAGAGGACTGGCGATCCAACCGTTCTGCAACTGGGACTGGCCGCCTACGAACAGGCCCTGACGATACATACCCGGGACAAAATGCCGTTCGAATGGGCCTCCACGCAATCAAACATCGCCGGAGCACTCAAGGCGCTGGGCGTTCTCGAAGAAGATGAAGCGACCTTGCGTCAATCCATCGCCGCATATGAGGCTTCTCTGGAAGAGCGCTCCTTCGATCAAACACCCCGAAACTGGGGCACAGCCATGTTGGAAATGGGCAAGGCATATCTTGAGATTGGACGGTTGTCAGGAGATCACGAGTCGATTGAGTTGGGCAAGGGATTGGTTGAGGAAACCCGCGATGCGTTCAATTCAGCCGGATATGCACAGTACGATGCTTTTTTTGCCGAGGAACTTAAACCGTTTGACGAAGCGCTATCGAAACTCCGTTAAGTGCCAGTTTTCGACCGTACCTGCGACAAGGCCCTCACACGTCACCGGTGTTCTTCTTCGCTGGTATCGATCAACGCCTTATTGAAATGGCGCAATGCACTGACGTGACTGGCCCAGGCGATGATCTTTGTCGCATCGGTGGGATCGACAACCGGAAGACTGGCATGACCACCTGCATCGAAAGCGCGCAATGCCTGATCCAGGGTATCGGCAGGCCTTAGTGGAGGAACTTCAAGGTCGGGATCGAATGTTTCAGTTTCCCCTTCGTCCAGCGGATCCATGAAGTCCATCACCCGGGTGTATTGCCTGACCGTTGTATGTGGACCGTCGGTGACGAAAATGCCGCGCATTTCGAGTTGCCACTGAAACCATGAATGGCCGTGCACGGCCTGCGCGATGCCATGGGCGATGGCGACGCAAAGAAGAAGTGCGACTGACAGTGTGTATCCGCCGGTCAGTTCGAACACGATCATCGTGGTGGAAATCGGAGCGCCAAGAACCGCGCCCGCTACAGCACCCATTCCGAGTATGGCGTAGAGGCCGTTGGATGAAGCCAGTTCCGGGAACAGCGAAGACGATATGATGCCGAAGGCTCCGCCTGTCATCGCACCAAGATAAAGGGCCGGCGAAAAAATACCGCCTCCGAAGCGCGAGGCAAGTGTGATTGCGGTGGCCGCTGTCTTGGCGAGTATCAGTGCCAACAGCAGATAAAGTGGCAACTGGTTCCACAGTGCCATGTCGGTGACTTCGTAGCCGACACCGAGCACATGGGGAAAAAATATCGCGATGGCTCCGACCGCGAGGCCACCGATCACGGGCCGGCTCCAAAGCGGAATGGTAATCCTGCGCGACACGAAGTCGGCCGCAAACAACGAAAACTCAAACAGGATGGCGACAACAGCAGCGGTAATGCCAAGCAGGGCAAAAGCCGGGAATTCCCAGTAGGACGTGATTTGGTAGTCTGGAAGCAGGAAGGCGGCAGCATCGCCGAACCAGATGCGGGAAATGAGACTTCCGGCAGTTGAAGCGATAACGATCGGTACGAAGGACCGCATCGAATAGTGGCCAAGAATGACTTCGTGAGCGAACAGGACCCCGGCGATCGGGGCGTTGAACGAGGCGGAGATGGCAGAGGCGACACCGGCAGACAGCAAAGTACGGCCACTTGCAGCTGGCAGTTGCGTACGCTCGGCCACTGCCGAAGCCAACGTGCCGCCAAGGTGGATAACCGGCCCCTCGCGCCCGGCACTGGCGCCCGATCCAAGCGAGATGGCTGTCACAAGGCCCGACCACAGACCGTCCCGCAAGGACAGTCTACGACCCGATATTGCTCTTGCCTCGATGACATCGGCGACACCGCCGGCACGACGGGTCTGAATGCGATTGAGCAGCAACCCAACCACAAGACCACCGATAGCCGGCGCTACAAGGATCGTGATCCAGTGCAATTCCAGGGCTGCGGTCAGAACTTTCTCGGAGCGTGTTGCAAGCCAAGGCAGTTGTACCAGGCCGATCAACTCGCGAAACAGGATCGAGGCAATCCCGACGCCTGCGCCGATTAACAACGACAAGCTCCAGATCAGCGGTTGACGTTCTCCGGCAAAGCGACTGAGATGCGGCTCGATCCAGGATTTTACGATGAATGGCAGCCGGGAGAGAACCGTGAACATCGGTTGTTGCGCCTCCCGAATTCGTCAGCCGGTTTTGCGTCGGATACCGATGGTACGGCCGGCGCGTTCCGGTTCGGGCAGTTCGGCGTGACCGGCTGCCATCTGTACGACATTAGCGGCCACGTCGTCGGGGAAAGGCGCGACGCGCGGTCCCGACATGTCAACATGCAGCGACAGCGCTTCGCAAGTTGCCGACAGCCAACCGTCGCTATGGGATAGTTCCTGATATACATGAAGGCGCTTTGCGTCATGATCGAGCAAGTGGAATGAGCAGCACACTTCATCGCCCAGGTGCAGTTCGCGGACATAGCAGACATGTATCTCAGCGGTGTAAATGGTCATGCTGCGAGAACGCGCATATTCAGCACCGATGCCGAGATGATCGAATGCCTGATCCGCGCACCGGTCGAAAAGGACGTTGTAGTAGGCCATGTTCATATGGCCGTTGTAGTCAATCCAGTCTTTTTCAACCTGCATTGGTGCTGAAATGAATGGTGCGGCGTTGTGCATTGAGCGCATCCGACTTTGGTTGTTTCGCTAACGATTTTGAACGTGGTAGACAAAAACATTGACCCGGGCAAATTAACCGCCCGGCTCCAACGCACAAGAGCAGTAATTGGTCCACACGGAGCGTTTGCATGGCACTGGCTGATATGCCGCGGGTAGAACGGAACGAGGAGGGGATCAAACTCGCTGTTTCGGTCCTCAAACAGAAGTTCGGCGAACAATTGAGCACCGGTGACGCGATTCGCCAACAGCACACTCACACGACCACCTATCTGCCCGCTCAATTGCCCGATGCGGTGATATTCGCCAACAGTGCCGATGACGTTACCGAAGTGGTGAAAGTGTGTGCCGAGCACCGTGTACCGATCATTCCCTTCGGGGTGGGCACTTCATTGGAAGGGCATGTTAACGCACCCGGCGGCGGCATCTCGCTCGATTTGTCCGGTATGAACCGCATTCTCGCGGTCAGGCCTGAGGATCTCGATTGTTCAGTCGAGCCAGGTGTAACCCGTGAAGACCTCAACACTCATTTGCGGGACACGGGTCTGTTCTTTCCCATAGACCCGGGCGCGAATGCCACGCTTGGCGGCATGGCGGCCACACGTGCGTCAGGGACCAACGCAGTTCGATACGGAACGATGCGTGAGAATGTGCTTTCCGTTACCGCCATATTACCGGATGGAAGGCAGGTTGTTACCGCGAGCCGGGCCAAAAAATCATCCGCCGGATACGACTTGACCAAGCTTTTGATCGGATCGGAGGGAACCCTTGGCATTATCACCGAATTGACTTTGCGATTGCAGGGAATTCCGCAAGCCATATCCGGTGGTGTGTGTCCGTTCCCTTCGGTCGAAGCGGCTTGCAACGCCGTGATTCAAACTATCCAGATGGGGATTCCGGTCGCTCGGATCGAATTGTTGAACACGTTGCAAATGAAGGCCACCAACCAATATTCGGGATTGGATTACCCAGAAAGCCCCTGCCTGTTTTTGGAGTTCCATGGCAGCGACCATGGCGTGCAGGAGCAGGCGGAACTTTTCGGCGAGATCGCCGAGGAGTTCGCCGGCGGACCATTTCAGTGGACGAGTGTCGCCGAAGAACGAACGAGACTCTGGAAGGCGCGTCATGATGCCTACTGGGCAGGATTTACATTGCGACCGGGCGCGAAGGCCGTGGCGACAGACGTATGTGTGCCGATTTCGCGTTTGGCCGAATGCATCGGACGTGCGGAAGCCGATCTTGACGAACTCGGTTTGATCGCGCCGATCCTGGGTCATGTCGGCGACGGCAACTTCCATGTCGCACCGTTGATCAACACCGAAGACCCTAAGGAAATCGAACTTTGCGAAACGTTTCTTGACCGTTTGGGCCATCTGGCATTCGAGATGGACGGTACGTGTACCGGCGAGCATGGCATCGGTCAGGGAAAGGTCGGCTTTATGAGAACGGAACATGGAGTCGGTATCGACATGATGCGCGCGATCAAGAAGGCCATCGATCCTGACAATATCATGAATCCGGGCAAGATATTGCCGGTGTGATCGAGGAATTGGCCAATTTGAGTGCCGATGCCACGATGTGGTCACCACCGGCGCGCACTATGGTTCCATATCGACGCAAATCGAACTAGGATCGAGGCGGATGGAGCGAGGCGGGGGCTGGCATCCGGCTACGCCTTCCGAAAACCGGGAGATAATGTTCTGGCGCGGCTGTTTGTTCTGATCGGTGGACTGATCGTCCTGGCGCTGACAATGGCGCTGGTCGGTCCATACTTCATCGACTGGACTTCCTACAGGACCGATTTCGAGCGTGAAGCCAGTCGGATCCTAGGCCGGCAGGTGACGGTCGCCGGAGATGCGCAAGCACGCATTTTGCCGTTTCCATCGGTGACATTCTCAGATGTCAAAGTCGCAGGCGAAACGCCTGAAGCACCGTCGATGACGGTCGAGACTTTTTCGATGGACGCCGAGCTTGCGCCGTTCATGCGCGGCGAGTTTCTCATTTTTGACATGCGTCTGCATAAGCCGGTTCTGACAATCGATGTCGCAGACAACGGTCTCATCGACTGGACGATACGGCCGAATACACCGTTTGATGCCAGCCACGTCAAGTTGGAGAACATCTCGATTTCCGACGGTCGCATCACGATCGAACACGCCGCAGGAAATCGAAGCTATCTGCTCGATAAGATCGACGCAAAAATTTCCGCCCGAACGCTGGCCGGCCCCTGGCGCATTGCCGGAGAAATGGAATTTGACGGTTCTCCGATGGCGGTAACCGTTTCCACGGGAACTGCGAGCAGCGATGGCTCCCTGCGGCTGCGGCTCAAGGCCAAACCCGGCAAGCTTCCTGTCGCGCTGGAAACTGACGGAAATGTCAGGATAGCCGATGGTGGTGCGACCTATACCGGCTTGTTCCGGATGGAAGCAGCAGAAAGCGAGGAGGCTGATGAGGTAAAGGGTGATGATTCCTCATTTGCGATCAGCATCGAAGCTGAGGAAGAACCGGTTATTCCGTTCCGGTTCAGCGGCCGGTTCAAAATCGATCACCGGTTGATCGACATTCCGGAATTTTTGTTTGAAACCGGCACCGAAGCCGATCCCTATACGGCTGAAGGAACCGCGTTCCTCGACTATGGAGAAGAACCGCGCTTTTCAGTTCAGGCCGATGGCCAGCAGATTCGAATCGACAGAAAGGCAAGCGTTGGCGACGGCTCCCGACCACTAGCCGATAGGATCTCGGTTTTCAGGGATATGGTGCAAAGCCTGCCAAAACCGCGGATACCCGGCATTGTCAGGGTCGATCTGCCGGCAATTGTTGCAGGCGACACGACCGTTCGGGAAGTCAGGCTTGCCGCCAAACCCGAAGATACAGGCTGGCAGATTGAAAAGTTCTCCGCCCAGTTGCCCGGCCGCGCAACCATCGAGGCCGATGGTTCGCTACTCACAGGTAGCGACTTTGGATTTCACGGATCGCTCCTGCTGGCAGTCAACCAGCCGTCAGGATTTGCCGCGTGGTTGTCGCAGGATGTTGATGAAGCGATCAGGCGACTGCCGGCGGCAGGATTTTCTGCACTCGTGGACATCAATGCGGAACGACAGACTTTTCGCGACCTGGAACTCATACTCGGCGGAGCCCGATTTACCGGCGAAATCGACCATCTGCTTTTGGAAAACGCCAAACCGTCCATGCTTTTGCGCCTCGATGGGGGTGCGCTTGATGTGGACGGGTTGGCCGCATTCGCCTCGATTTTCGTCCGTGATACGGGCGCTGCCCGCTTTGCCGAGCATGACCTCGATTTGGTTGTCAAAGCCGGTCCCGTGAGTGCCGGAGGGATGACTGCTGGTTCCGTCGATACGGCCATGCGCCTCAAAAACGGACTACTCGACATTGATCGGCTTTCTGTCGTCGATCTGGCAGGTGCAACGTTGAGCGCGACAGGCAGACTGAAAAGCTTTCCCGAAAGTCCGACCGGTAACCTCGATGCTTCGGTTGTTTCGGTCGACCTTGAACCGTTGGTGGCGTTGCTGGCCAAAAAGTACCCAAAGAACAGGCTGGCGGTCCACTTGGCGGAACGGGCGGAGCTGTTTCCCGGGTTGTTCACCGATACGCGGATCGATCTTGTCGGAAGCGCCGCGGCCAACAGCGATGACTCCATCGGTCTTGCCGTCAGCGCCCACGGCATGAGTGGTACCGGCAGATATACCGTTTCAGGGTCCGGCAATCTGCTCGCCGGAGAGTTCGATGGGCCGCTTTCCGTTACCCTGACGGTCAACAATGACGATGCTGCGCCGCTATTTGCGCTCTACGGACTGCCGGCTGCTCCTCTTGACCTGACCGGGCCGGCGGAAACAAGCCTGACCATCGCCGGTGAAATCGGCAGCCTGTTCGAGACCAATCTCCTGCTCCGGGGGCAGGGGACGGAGGCAGCGTTCAAAGGCTGGACCGGCATTGTCGATGATCGTTGGCAGGCGACCGGCAAGGCAACCGTCAAATCGAGTGACGTGGAGCCGTGGTTGGCGACGGCCGGAGTAGTGCTTCCTGGTTTCGGGAACGGATTGTCGACGGATATTGCATTTGAAATTGATCATAATGGCATTGATGCAAAAATCGCCAATCTTGCCGGAAATCTCGGCGGACGTCCGGTCAAAGGAGATGTCGCCGCCAGGCTGTCGGGAACCAAGCCGGCGGTTTCGGGAACGCTTTCGGTTCCCGATATCGATGTGGTTCCGTTGGCAGCGATGTTGCTGGGGCCGGCCGGCACACAATATGCACGTGAGGGCGATTGGAGCAGGGCGCCGTTTGCATCGAAAGCCGGATTTCCGTTTAGCGGTGAACTTGAACTCTCGGCGGGCCGGCTTGCATTTGGCTTGGAAGAACCCCTCGACAATGCCCGCATGACTTTGGCTGTCAGCGACAACGGTGTTCGCATTTCGAATCTGGAAGGCCGGTTTGGCGAGGCGCAGATTTCCGGATTGGGTGAAATAAAGAACAATGCGGGTACGGCGTTGATCTCGATCCAATTCCGCTATGGCAATGCATCGCTATCCAAATTGGCGAGAACGGAAGCACTACAGGGCCGGGCTACGATCAGCGCGAGTTTGACGGCGAACGGCAAATCCATGGCGGGTTTGATCTCTTCGCTCTCAGGCTCGGGCGCCGCCATTGTCGAGGATATCGTGGTTCCAGGAGCGAATCCCGACGTATTCGGCCGAATTGTCGAAAAGGCCGATACATTCGGACGCGATATCAAGGCGGGAGATGTTGCGGTGTTCGCGGACGGGTTGGTGGGTTCCGGGTCGTATCCAGCCGGAAAAGCAGAACTGAGCTTCGTGGTCGCCGGCGGTGTCCTGCGCACACCGGAGGTACAATTCGATCAGCCCGGTGCGCGATTGCAGTCGGAACTGAAGCTGGATCTCTATACTGGCAAGACACAAATCCTTTCAGAACTGACCTACGATCCCGGCAGAGAGGCACTGGTTGGCGCCGTACCCGCAGTCCGACTGACCTCGACGGGCAGGCTGGGTTCGGTCACAACCGAATATGATGCCACACCGCTGGCCCAGTTTTTGACCCAGAGAGCCTTGGAGATCGAGCAGTCGCGTGTGGAATCCCTGCAGGCGGGACTTCTGGAGAAGCAGAGGCTGCGCCGCGAAGTTCGTTATTACGCCAGCCTGGAGCAAGATCGGCTCGATGAGGAAGCGCGGCGGCGGGCCGAACAAGAGGCTCTGGACGTCCCCGAGGAGGAAGCGGACGCTTCTGGGCCGACAGCGGGCACCCTGGAGGATGCCGTACGGCGGATTCTCGACGAAGAAGCTGCCAAGCGCACGCAGGAGAAAAACCAGCCCGACAAGCGTTCGCAGCAGTTGAAAGAAGGCACGGTCACCGAGTTGCGCCCGGTCATCAGCGGTGTTGAGGATGGTGATCTTCCGGTGTCAGCGGAAGAAGGGTCCACACGCGCGTTTGAGAAACTGCGCGATGACAAGCTGACAATCGAGAATTTTCTCAGGACGCTCGACAGGTAACGGTGCGGTTACGCTCTAGGTCATGGAGTCACAAACAGGGTCAAAATGGCGTCGAAACCGCATAGCAAACCAAGGAAACGGCCGAAAAGCGGGGCTATTCCCCCGGTTGAGGCCTTTGACGAAGGTTTGGCAAGCGGGTTCGATCGTCCGAAGGATATGGCAAATTTGCCCGGCTATTGCGTCGCAAGCTTTTGAAAACCGGACGGTTTCCTGCAAGCTCGCTCCTGATATCCAACCAAAATTGCGCATACCATTGTTGATCCTGTTTATGGGTCCATGGCCTAGCCTGCTCACCTTCTTGTCCGGGTCAGTTCCTGCAATACGAACAACCGAATCGCCGAAGACAGATTGCAGTCCTGAGATCTGCTTTTGTCGATTTCGGCAACGAGCGCGGAGACCGAGTTTTGCGATGCGGAAGCCAGCCGTTCAAGTTCCGCATAAAACTCGTCTTCAACGGAAAAACTGGTGCGGTGACCGCCGATGGTGACCGACCGCTTTCGGACCGCGCTTGCCATAATTGCAGCTTCTATTTGTTCTTGCGGAACGCGTCGAGCGAGACCACATCGGCACCCTTTGCGCCTTCTTCTCCGTCAGCCGGATTTTCCGGTTCGGCTTCCTTTTTCTTGGTCGCCTTGGGTTTGGCCGCGGTTTTTTTTGCCGGGCGCTTCGTTTTTTTCGGCTTTTCCGGTTCGACCGGCGCCAGCGGCGTCACTTCGCCGGACACCGACTCGGCGTTTTCTTCCTCGGACTTGACGTCGAATTCGAGCTCGAAATTGACAGATGGATCATAAAATCCTCGAACCGCCGAAAACGGTACGACAAGCTTCTCGGGAATATCGGAAAAAGACAGTCCAACCTCAAAGTGGCTGTCAGATACTTTCAGGTCCCAGTACTGATATTGCAGAACGATGGTCATCTGCTCCGGGTAGCGCTCGTGAAGGCGGCTGGAAATGCGTACGCCAGGGGCGTTGGTTAAAAAGGTGATGAAAAAATGGTGTTCGCCGGGCAGGCCGGTTTTTGCCACCTCACCAATAACTTTGCGCATGACGCCGCGAAGGGCCTCCTGGGCAAGTATGTCGTAGCGAATGTGATCCTCGGCCATGTCCGCACCGGATGCTTTGATCTTACACTCCAAGCTGTAATCAAGCTTGGCGCGAACGTAAACCGCCAACTCACGGTTTGTGGGTGATGGTTGCGGTTTTTCGGCAAAAGGAAAAGTCCAATATCGCCAATAAGCACTTCAGGCCATTGCCTATTTGATCAACCGGATCGCAAAATCTGATGACAGTTAGCGTTTTGCAGTACAACAATTCATATCCGGACCAGAGTGGCGTTACGGTCAGATGACGCGAATCCCTTTGCTGTCGTCACATCGATCAACAATGGAGACAATCGGTTGACCGTCGAAGAGAGCCTGAAGGAAGCGCGTTGCTGGTATGCCGAAGACATTCGCGCAGTTGCACCGGTTGCTCACAATGACAAAGTGGTCGAGGCCTTTGCGACCGTCCCGCGCGAACATTATCTGGGCGCGGGGCCCTGGCTGATCCATTCGCGCCTGAGCTTTCTTGCACTGCATAAAAGCAGGTCTTCCGACCCGCGGCATCTTTATCATGACGTTCTGGTCTCGATCGATGCGGCCTCTGGAATCAATAACGGCCTGCCGTCGCTATGGGCACTGGTGTACGACAATCTGGACATCAAATCCGGCGACCGGGTGCTCCAGGTCGGCGCCGGCACCGGCTACTACACGGCAATTCTCGCCGAACTGGTTGGCGCTCAAGGTCATATCGTCGGGTATGAAATCGAGGCAAAGCTTGCTGCACGCGCTGCGAGTAACCTGAAGCACTATGCAAATGTCGAAATTTTCTCGGGTGATGCGACCCGGGCGGATGGATTGCCGCAATGCGATGTTGTCGTTGCGTGCGCCGGGGTAACACATATTCCCGGCAACTGGCTTACCGCTCTTTCGGACAAAGGCCGAATGGTTCTGCCAGTGACCGGCGTCGACGGTTGGGGCTTTCTCATGCAAGCGGCTCGAGACGGTGATCGTCTGCCGGTGAAATCACTGGGACCTTGCGGCTTCTACCCCTGCCGTGGCGCTCGTCTTGATCAGGAGGCTGCCGCCATATCGGCTGCCGTGAAACGTCCGGGATCGCTTGCGGCGCTTGGGTGCTATCACGTTGGCCCACCGCCGGATGGCGAAGACGATATCTGGCTGACCGGCTCTGATTACTGGATATCCCGCCGTCAGGAAGATTGATCAGCGCCGGCAACACGCCGGCAGGCATGAACTCCACATTTCATCAGTTCGGAAAAAATGGTGGAGGCTTCTGTTGCCAGGTGCCTCCGGACCCCGCCTAACCGAGCATACCGGTCAGGAGTTTATTGAAGCTGTCGCACTGCATTAAGCAGCGAGACGTGCCTCTGCATAGTTGTCGTTTGCAACTACAAAGTTAGCCCGATAACGGTGGTACAATGCCGGGCAAAAGCACGATCTTTACACCCTCGTCGATCCTGTTTCGCCCCCATCACAATCCGCTCTTTGCCAGCGGATTATGGTGGAGGCGCCGGGTACCGCCCCCGGGTCCGAATGGTTTATTACATCGGCCATTTATCGCCATAGTCAGCAGAACTGACGATATGAATATAGGTTGGGCATGGATGAAATGAAAGGTTGAATTGGCAAATGTCCGGCTTGACAGCGTTTGCTTATGCAAGCCATCTTCAACAGTGAAGGGAAATGGACGACCGCTACAGCTCTGACAGGTTGGCGGTCTACTGACACCGGTGCGGGCCTGCACCGTGAACAACGGGAGACAAATATGGCCGACTATCTTGCTGATGTGAGAAAATACGATGCAACGGCGGACGAGGATACCGTCAACAAGATCGTCAAACACCTGGGTATCGCGCTCAGAAACCGCGATTCGGCGCTGGTATCGTGTTCGGACGAAAAAGAGCTCGGTCGTGTCAAATCAAGCTGGTGCGGCAAGAAACTCGGCGTGACGGACGGCGCAAAATGCGATTCCGTGATTGAGGCGGTTTGCGAGACCATGTCAGCCGACCGCTCGAAGGGCCGGGTAACGTTTTACTATCTGGTGGCGAAGCATCTGGGGAAACTCGGCGATCTGTAAGCCGCAACGCCCGGCGAACGACTACCAGTTCACAGTGAAATCACCGGGGCGAAGCTATTCGCTCCGGTTTTCTATGCGCATAGACGGCTCGGGCAAGATGAGAAGCGCTGCCAAACCGGATTTTGTGGTTTAGGATCGCGTCCGAGCGAATCGCGGACAATCCATGAAGCAGTATCTCGATCTTCTTTCCCATGTACTTGAGAACGGTGCCGATCGCGGCGACCGGACGGGGACCGGCACACGATCGGTATTCGGCCATCAGTCGCGGTTTGATCTGGAAGATGGATTTCCGGTCCTGACAACCAAGAAACTGCACCTGAAGTCGATCATCCATGAGCTTTTGTGGTTTCTCGCGGGCGACACCAATATCGGTTATCTGAAGCGGCACGGCGTGTCGATCTGGGATGAATGGGCCGATGAAAACGGCGATCTCGGTCCGGTCTACGGCGCCCAATGGCGCTCGTGGCCGAAACCCGATGGTGGTTCGATCGACCAGATCGCCAATGTTGTCCAGCAGATCAGGACCAATCCGCAGTCGCGGAGGCTGATCGTTTCGGCCTGGAATCCGGCGGAGGTCGACGAGATGGCGCTGCCGCCCTGTCACTGCCTGTTCCAGTTCTACGTGTCGGAGGGAAAGCTTTCCTGCCAGCTCTATCAACGTTCGGCGGATATTTTCCTCGGTGTGCCGTTCAACATCGCGTCGTATTCGCTGCTGACGTTGATGATCGCCCAGGTGACGGGGTTAAAGGCGGGCGAATTCGTACACACGCTGGGTGACGCGCATCTGTATCACAATCATTTCGACCAAGCGCGCGAGCAATTGACGCGGACGCCGAAAACCTTGCCTTGTATGCGTATTAACCCGGATGTCTCGGACCTGTTTTCCTTTCAATACGAAGACTTTAGCCTGGAAAACTACGAAGCTGATTCAACGATAAGGGCGCCGATCGCGGTATGAGTGCGGATCGGCCCGTCTCGCTTATTGTCGCGATTGCTAAAAACGGCGTCATTGGCCGTGATGGCGGTATGCCGTGGCGGCTTTCGACGGATCTGAAGCGCTTCAAGGCCGATACTATGGGCAATCCGGTCATCATGGGCCGCAAAACCTTTGACAGTATCGGAAAAGCGCTGCCCGGTCGGCTGAACATCGTGGTTACGCGCAACGAGCACTGGAGCCAAGACGGTGTTGTGCGAGTGTCTTCGTTGAGAGATGCCTTCGCGTTCGCCAATGCGCACTGTCGCGACAATGGAAGTGCCAAAGAAATCTGTGTCATCGGTGGCGGGCAGATTTATGCCGATGCGTTACCACATGCCGACCGTCTGCGGGTGACCCACATCCAAGCCGAGATTGAAGGCGATACCTGTTTTCCGCGAATCGATCCGGCTGTTTGGCATGCGGTCTCCTCGCAGGATTTTCCGGCTGGCGAGAAGGACAGTCACCCGACACGCCATGTGATTTATGAGCGGATCGCTAAATAGGGCCGGTCAACGCCTTCAAACCGCTGCAAATTACTGCAAATGACTGTCATTGCGCGTTGAAAGCGGCTGGCTGCATCCCTATAACCACCCGTGACACGCCGCTTTATACGAAGCGGCAATGCAAATAGCGCTTGAAAGGAATTCCATGCCCTGGAGCAATCAGAGCGGTGGCGGAGACGGCGGCGGCCCTTGGGGCGGCGGCGGAAGTAACGGAAGCGGCGGTGGTCCATGGGGCCAAGGACCGAAAGGTGGCCGACCACAAGGCACACCGCCCGATCTTGAAGATATCATCCGTAAAGGCCAGGATCGGCTAAAGAACGCAATCCCCGGCGGCGGCGGAACGAGCCCCATTTTTCTGGGAATTCTGGCCGTCGGACTTATCGTGCTTTGGGGTTTCAAGGCCGTCTACACGGTGCAACCCGATGAACTGGGTGTCGAGCTTCGATTTGGCAAGCCGAAGGAAGAAGTCTCTACCCCGGGACTGCATTTCCATTGGTGGCCGTTGGAGACCGTCGAAAAGGTCAATACGGCTGAAAAGCTGTTGACGATCGGCGGCGGCAACCGAAACGGCGGTGGCTCGTCCGGATTGATGCTTTCAGGTGACCAGAACATCGTCGATGTGCAGTTTACGGTCGCCTATCAGGTCAGCGATCCGCAGGCGAACCTGTTTCACGTCTCAAATCCGGACGATATGGTGCGTCAGGTTGCCGAAAGCGCCATGCGCGAGGTGGTCGGACGACGGCGGGCACAGGAGGTCTTCCGCGATGACCGTGCGGGTATCGCGGTGGGAGTCCGTGGTATTATTCAATCGACGATCGACGAGTACGGTGCAGGCCTGTCGGTCAATGCAATTTCCATCGAGGATGCCGCACCGCCCCGCGAAGTGGCCGATGCGTTCGACGAGGTGCAGCGCGCCGAGCAGGACGAAGACCGCTTTGTCGAAGAAGCGAACCAGTATTCAAACCAGAAGCTGGGCCAGGCTCGAGGACAGGGTGCGCAAATCCGCGAGGATGCGGCGGCTTATAAGAACCGCATCGTGCAGGAAGCAGACGGTGAGGCGCAGCGCTTTGTTTCCGTCTACAACGAATACGCCAAAGCACCTGAAGTGACGCGCAAGCGTATCTTCCTTGAGACGATGGAGCGCGTGCTGAAAGACTCCAACAAAATTATCCTGGAACAGGGTGGTGGTCAGGGTGTCGTGCCCTATCTACCATTGCCCGAAATCAACAAGCGCCGTGAAGGAGGCAGCAACTGATGGCAAATCGTCTCCCAATTCTCGGTGTAGTCGTGGCGCTGATCGTGGCGCTGCTTTACGGCTCTATATTTGTGGTCAACGAACGACAGCAGGCGATTGTGCTGCGCTTCGGTGAAATCGTCGAAGTGAAATCGGAACCAGGCCTTTATTTTAAACTGCCGTTTGCCTTTCTGGAGGCGGACAATGTACAGCTGATCGAAGACCGGATTCTGCGCTTTGACCTCGATGATATCCGTGTTCCAGGTTTCCGGCGGCAAGTTTTACGAGGTCGATGCATTCATTGCCTATCGCATCGAAGATGCCCGACGCTTTCGCCAGACGGTTTCCGGTAGTTTACAGCTTGCCGAACAGCGTCTGAAAACGCGTCTCGACGCGGCATTGCGTGGTGTCTATGGCCTTCGTGGATTTGAGGCAGCACTTTCAAAGGAGCGTAGTGCTATGATGCTTGAGGTGGCCGATACGCTCCGCCCCGATGCTGTGTCGCTTGGCCTCAAGATCGAAGATGTGCGCATACGCAGAACGGACCTGACGGCCGAAGTGTCGCAGCAAACCTATGACCGCATGAAGGCCGAACGTTTGGCAGAAGCCGAAAGACTTCGGGCGCGCGGGCGTGAAGCGGCGCAGCGGATCAAGGCGAGAGCCGATCGTGAAGTTGTCGAGATCATTGCCGAGGCGCGCAAGGAATCGGAGATCCTGCGTGGGTGAAGGCGAGGGTGAGCGCAACAAAATATTTGCCAATGCCTTCGGACGCGATCCTGAGTTTTTCGATTTTTACCGGTCGATGATCGCCTACAGTCAGGCTTTGCTCGATTCGGATACGACAATGGTTCTGTCGCCCAACTCCGAGTTCTTCCGTTTCTTCTCCGACGCGGAAGGAACCGCTGCACAGAGCGGCGACGGCCTGCCAGCGTCCGAATAGGTCTGTGAGGACGGTGGCTGACCTTGTCGCAGCAATCGGACTGGTGCTCGTTATCGAGGGCGTGTTTTATGGCGGCTTTCCGCGTTTTGCAAAACGGATGGCCGCCGAGGCATCAAACGCACCCGACGAGCTGCTCCGCATAGCCGGTCTGGCTGCGGTCGCAATCGGTTGTCGCCATTGTCTGGATTGTGCGCGGGTAACGGGATGATCAACAACAGGTGCATTGCACCGGATGTGCAAGGCCGCGACAGTGCCTTATTTGTTTCGCACAAACCAAATTTCACCGAGACGGCAATAATTTTCCACCGGGAGGCCCACAAATGACCTGCAGCACTAGAAGTCGCCTTGTCGAGGACATTGGCCGGCGCGTATTGTCCTGCCTTGCAGTGTCATTGCTATCGGTCGCATTGCTTGTGTCTGCGCCAGCGACAATAACCGCGCTGGCGCAAAATGCCGGGCCGGCATCGGTTGCGGATCTGGCCTGAAGGGCTTTTGGATGCTGTGGTCAACATCTCGACTTCACAGAAAGTGACCGGCGGCGGCGGCAACGAAGCCGTCCCGATGCCGCGCCTTCCCGAAGGATCGCCGTTTCAGGACTTCTTTGACGAATTCTTCAAGGATCGCCAAGGCGGAAACAGGCAGACGCCGCGGCGGGTTCAATCGCTGGGTTCGGGATTTGTTATCGATGCGGCAGACGGCATTGTGGTGACCAATAATCATGTGATCGCTGACGCCGATGAGATCGAGGTCAACTTTTCCGATGGAACGAAATTGATTGCCAAACTCATCGGCACAGATCCCAAGACGGACATCGCCGTCCTCAAGGTCGATCCATCGAAAAAGAAGCTAACCGATGTGGCGTTTGGCAATTCCGACACGAATGCGTATTGGCGATTGGGTGATGGCGATCGGCAATCCGTTCGGTCTTGGCGGAACGGTGACGGTTGGCATTATCTCGGCGCGAAACCGTGACATCAACGCCGGACCGTATGACGACTTCATCCAGACGGATGCGGCAATCAATCGAGGCAATTCGGGTGGTCCGCTGTTCAACATGAATGGTGAGGTCATCGGTATCAATACTGCGATCATTTCTCCGTCCGGAGGCTCGATCGGCATTGGTTTTTCCATACCTTCGGAACTGGCGCTGGGATGTGATCGACCAGCTGCGCGAATTTGGCGAGACCAGACGTGGTTGGCTTGGCGTCCGCATTCAGCCAGTTACCGATGATATTGCCGAAAGCCTGGGAATGAGCGAGGCCAAGGGGGCGCTTGTCGCCGGTGTAATAAAGGGCGGTCCGGTGGACAATGGTTCGATACAGCCCGGCGATGTCATCATTCGGTTCGATGGCCGCGATATTGACGATATGCGTGATTTTACCGCGTGTGGTGGCGGAAAGCCCGGTCGGCAAGGAGGTCGAGGTTGTGATTGTCCGCAAGGGCGAGGAGCAGACGGTTTCGGTTACGCTCGGTCGCCTCGAGGATGGCGAAAAAACTCGCCGACGCCGGCGGTGACGATTCCGGTGGTGGCGGAGAAGTCACAACTGCCAAGGTCCTTGGCATGACCATCGCCGAACTTGACGATGAGGCGCGTGGCAAATTTGAAATCGCAGCTGAAGTCTCCGGTGTTGTAATCACCGAAGTCGAAGACGGTTCGGCTGCCGCGGATAAAGGGGTCAAGGCCGGTGATGTGATTGTCGAGATCGCTCAGGATTCTGTGTCCAAACCGGATGATGTCGTTTCGCGTATCGATGAACTGAAGGATCAGGGTCGCAAGAATGCGTTGCTGATGCTTTCATCGAAGTCCGGCGAGCTTCGGTTCGTGACCCTCAGAATGAAATAGCGAAGCGATTCTTCATTGGTTTTCCCACTCTTGGCGTGTGATCCGATAATAGACATGCCGGCGCAGATCGACATGCTCGTTGGCAATTCCCGGCATGTCGAAATCGAATCCTGGATCCGGACGCATGCCAATACGCTCCATGATCTTCGTTGAAGCCGTGTTCGCAGGCACCGCGAAGGCGACAATTTCCGCCAAATCGAGATCGCTAAAACCGTGGGCAATGAGTGAGCTTGCAGATTCCGTTGCGTAGCCGTTTCCCCAGTGCTCGGGCAGAAACCGCCAGCCGATTTCGACCGCCGGTGTAAACGGCGCTTTGAAATTGACTTTGGACAAACCAGAAAAACCAACCACTTTGCCGGTTGACCTCTGGGTCACGGCACACCAGCCAAACCCGTCTTCTGCGACGATGTTTCCAAAGCGCTCAAGCGCGTTTGCCGCTTCAGCCCGGCTTCGCCTGAACGGGAAGAAGCGCATTACCTGTTCATCGGAATTCAATCGATGAAATGCGTCCAGGTCCTCATCGCGCCAATGGCGCAGCAGCAGGCGCTCCGTCTCAAGAGTCGTATCCGCCTTCATCGAACAATCTCCCCGATCCGATAGCCTTGAATGTAGAGCAGGGCGGTCAGGTCGCCGTGGTCGACGCGATGCTGTGCGGCTGCAGCAACGCTCGGTTTGGCGTGAAGCGCCACTCCGGAACCGGCTGTCGCCAGCATATCCAGATCATTGGCGCCATCGCCAACGGCGATGACATCGTCCGGGGCTACCTGCAACCGCGCGGCAATCTCCTTCAGGGCTGCCACCTTGGCTTCGCGACCGAGAATCGGATCAGCGACCTTGCCCGTCAGCATGCCGTTTTCCTCGAGCAACACATTGGCGCGGTTTTCATGAAAGCCGAGAATTTCAGCGATCCTAGAGGTGAAGGCGGTGAATCCACCGGAAACGAGTGCCGTGTATCCGCCGAATTTGTTCATCGTGGCAACCAGTTCGCGCCCGCCGGATGCCAGCGTAATCCTGCTGGCGATGACCTCTTCAATTGTCTCAACCGGCAGGTTCTTCAACAACGCAACCCGTTCGCGTAGCGCTGGTTCGAAGGCAATTTCGCCGTTCATTGCCCGGGCCGTAATCGATGAGACTTGTTCCTTAATGCCGATCGCACCGGCCAACTCGTCGATGCACTCCTGACCGATCATGGTTGAATCCATATCGGCCAACAGGATTTTCTTGCGGCGGGTTTGCGACTGTTGAACGACGACATCTATCGGTTGACCGGAAAGTTGTTGTCGGCAGTCGACGAGGATACGAGCTTCGCTGCAATCGTCCAATATCGGAATGTCGCAGGCAATTCCAGGGGCTAGCCAGTCCGGCGCGGTTGTGCCAATCGTATCGGCTATTCGGTCGGCAATCTGCGGCGTCAAGCAAGGCTCGGCCGGGTTGGTAATTAGAGTGGCGACCAGTGACATCGGCGACTTTACATTCAGGTGAGTTATGAAACCGGCAGAACGAGCGGTTCTGATAGCCGGGCCGACAGCCAGCGGCAAGTCCGCTCTGGCAATGAGGATTGCCGAGGAGCGTGACGGTGTCATTATCAACACCGACTCGATGCAGGTTTATTCCGTGTTGAACATCTTCACGGCACGACCCGGGCCAGAGGATATGAAGAGGATTCCCCACTATCTCTATGGCCATGTCGACCCGCGTGATCTGTACTCGACCGGAAGCTGGCTTTCCGATGTTTCCGATCTGCTGAAACGACCGGAGTTGGAGGGCAGGATCCCGGTCTTTGCGGGGGGCACCGGGCTCTATTTTCGCGCGCTCCTGGGCGGATTGTCGGCCATGCCGGAAATTCCGGACAGGGTCAGACAAAGATGGCGGTACCGGCTGGCAGAAGAAGGCGCCGCCAAGTTGCATCGTGTCCTCAGGTCGGCCGATCCGGAGGCCGCATTGGTTCTGAAACCCGGTGACGGACAACGGATTGTGCGGGCGCTGGAAGTGATGGACGCCTCGGGTCAGTCAATTCTGCACTGGCAGAAGCAGCGGGGCGAACCGCTCATCGATCCAAAGACATGCGAACGCTTGGTCATTGACCCGGACCGCGACAAGCTGGGTCAGACGATCGAAATACGATTTGTCGACATGGTCCAGCGCGGCGCGCTTGCGGAAGTGCAAAAGCTGCTGGCACTCGAGATCGATCCGGATATGCCGTCCATGAAAGCCATCGGAGTGAGGGAGCTGACGCGGGTTATCGAAGGTGAGATAACGATTGAAGTCGCAATTGAGCGCGCCGTGATCGCCACTCGCCAATACGCCAAACGGCAAGCGACCTGGTTTCGAAATCAATGTGATCAGGATTGGAGACGGTTGAAATTCGATGCGGATTCGCAGGCATTTGTTCCTGCCGCCGATATTTCAGGACGCTGATCCCGCCACAAACCGTCCGAGATTTCCCTGGTCGCGGAAATTTTTCGTGCCAAATCATGCAGTTGTTGGGTAATACGCGCCGTTCTTACAGTCGGTGTTAACCCTATGTAAGGCCGCTTGATGCATAAGCAGTTTAGAACATTTTCACTGTGGGGCCCCCTTGAAGTTTTCCAAGGCGGAAGTTGCGTTTTTCGTTTTCATGGCGCTGTTGGCAGCCGCCGGGCTTCTGCTCGTCGGCGCTTTGTATTCTGGCAATGGCGCCAATGCCCTACGTTTTTGGCCATCGACGCAGACATCGATGTTGAGCGCGAGCATTTTGGTCGCCACCGATCTCGTTTTCGGACTGTTTTTCATTTACCCGCAGATTCGCACGACAGCGCGTGAGGAAGTGAAACTCAGAGCGATGACGGAGTCATTGAGTGCGCGTTCCGTCACGCTGGAACAGGCGGCGCTGACCGATGGGCTGACGGGAATGCAGAATCGGCGGTATTTCGATGATGCATTGCGCGAATATCTCGAGGAGTTCAGCAAGATCGACAAACCGATCGGATTGATGATCCTCGATCTCGATCATTTCAAAGGCGTCAATGACACGCACGGCCATGATGTCGGTGATGAGGTGCTTCGCAGTGTCGCAAACTGCCTGAAGGATTTTACCCGGTATCATGACGTCGTGGCGCGGCTGGGCGGAGAGGAATTCGCCATTGTCGTGCCGAACATGTCGGAAGATCACCTGATGAAGTTCGCCGAGCGGATTCGCAAGGCGATTGCGGCACTCGTCATCACGTCGGGAAATGTACGCCTTAAAGTCACAACCAGCGTCGGCTTGGCCGTTTGGGATCGAAACGAAGATCCGGACGGGTTCTATAGACGTGCTGATAAGATGCTCTATCGGGCAAAGCAACTGGGCAGAAACCGCGTCTGTGCGTGATCAGGAGCCAGATGTCAATTTCCTGCTCCGACCCAAGTGCACCGCGAGACCACCAAATTCAGAAAATCTGTTTGACTGCTCCCATCAAAAAATGACCGGTTCTAGCGACCGGATCTGAAGCTGCGAACCAGATCGCTGGCTTTGCTGTCCCGCGCAGGCTGCGGCTGGGCATTTCCCGTGCCGGTTCCACTATAGGCCTCCTGGCCAAATCGCTTCTGCGGTGTCTCTGGTGGGCGCTCAACCCTCGAAGGCGCAGGATTTCGCTCGAACGCGGCAGGTGTCGGTGTCGGTTGTGCCGCTCGATGCGGTTCTGCTGCGGCTGGTGTCGGAGCTGCCGCTGCTGGTGCAGGTGAAGAATCGACGGCTATCGCTGCGGGATCCTTGACGCGAACAGACTGGTTGGCGCCGGCTTCAGGTGCGAGTCTGTTTATTGACGGTTTTTGCTCGTCGACGCGTTCTCCCACGAAGGAGAGCTCAGGCACCGTGCCATTCTCGGAATCCATGAAGGTCTGCACGTCATCCTGCTTGCGCATGCGGCGGACAACATCCCTAAGTGAGGTGCCGGCATCCCCGCTGCGCAGTTTCTCCTGCATCTCGTAGATGTGTGACCCGGGCAGCGATTTTTGCTCCACGGTTTCGAACATCATGCGCATCGGTGTGGAAACGGCCTCACCAAATGCAATGGCTTCGCGATTGGCGATGGAAGACAGGAACGTCGTGGTGCTTCGAGCCGCGCCGGAAATGGCTTGGCGGATAATGTCTTTGTCGCGCTCGTTTCCGAGCCGCATGGCAAAGATCGAGTTACACTGAGACAGGATGGTCGGATCAAGTTCACCCGGACGCTGCGTGATCACACAAAGGAACACACCGTATTTACGGCCTTCCTTGGCGATCCGCGCTATTGCCGCACGGGTTGGCCAGAAGCCTGCGTCCAAGTCGGCCGGGATATAGCGATGAGCCTCTTCGCAAACCAGTAGCGTCGGTATTGAGCCTTCGCTCGAAACAGCGATGTCGAAGGCAAATCGCGATAGCACCGAAACGACGGAATTCATCACCTCGGAAGGCAATCCCGACATCTCGAATACACAAATCGGTTTGCCGTTCTGCGGCACCCGGAATATCTGGCTGACGGTTTTCTCAAGCGTGTCACCCGGGGTTTTCGGCTGAAACATGAACCGGAACCGGGTGTCTTGCGTGATCGCTTCAAGGCGATTTCGCAGTGCGCGCAGGGTTGGGCGATCGGCCTTGCCGTCAAGTTGGCCTTCGCGTTCCTGAATGATCTTGATGAGATCGATCATGCGATAGGGGATGGGTGTGTCCGCGGTTATCGAATTGGCCTCGCGTTCGCGCTTTCGAAGTCCGCCTTGCAAGCCGTTGTTTTCGTTGACGTACCGCTCCTTGGCCATAGGAATGAAATCGCGCAGTCCGTCGACTTCCTCTGGAATTATCGGCCTGCCGCGGAAGATCACCTCAACGAATTCGTCAAGCTGAAACATCCAGAACGGCAATTCCAGCGTCGAAGAATCGATTGTTACCGCGTGATCGGGAAAGGCGGTCGTGAACTCGTTGTGAGGATCAAGCAGTAGAATGCGGATATCTGGCCGCTGTTGAACGATCTTTCGCAGCAACAGGGTGACAGCGGTCGATTTGCCGACACCGGTTGTTCCGACCACGGCAAAGTGACGTGACAACAATTTGTCAATCGTGATTAGTGCCGGAATGCTCGCATCCTGCGAGAGATGACCGATGGAGATGGCGCTTTCAGTACCGGCGGCATAAATTGCCGTCAGATCCGATGCGCGGATACGGTGTGCAACAGCGCCCATATACGGGTAGTTGGCGATTCCGGAGGAAAACCACTCCCGTCCGTCATCCTCAACCCGAATTTCTCCGACGAGTTCGATGCGGATTTGGACGGTGTTTCTGCCGTCAGCCCGCCAATCACTGCCCTGGGTATCCACCTGGTAGATCAGGCCGACGATGCGGCTATCGCCCACTTGAACCGAAATCAGCTGACCGACGGCCCAATAATCCTCGGATCCTTTGGCGTGGGTACCTGCCTCGGCGGCAATTACGGCACATTCGCCATCGCATTCAACGACATGTCCTTCGGTTCGGTTGCGTTCTACAAACTGACCGGCATCATCCACATAGCCGTCAGAAGGGTCATTCTGACTCTCTAAACCCATGGGTTGTGCAGTTTTTTGGTCCGCAATCGTCTGCAATTCTCATTTCCCTCTACCGCCGCCTGTGAAATGATTAGCGCAGGAAGGTTAAAACCTTGTTCCCATGGCGCATTTGATAAAATTCCATCTTTTACGCGCAATTTGCGCCGTGCTTGACGAGTCTGGAAAAGCGCCATAGTGTCCGATTTATGAGTGAAAAGACCATTCTCGTGGTGGGAAAGCGCGTGGGCAAGGTGGTGTAACCACCGGGCGAAAGCATCCCATGCGTGACAACAGGGCCCTAATCGGGGCCTTTTTTATTGGGACTGACACAGCTAAATCAATTTGCTGTTTGGGGCGTGAAAAACTGGAACACGGACATAATCGATGAATCAGGGAAACAAAGAGACCGGCCGCAGGGAGATGAGCGGTGCCGAGATGGTTATCGAGGCGCTCAAAGATAACGGCGTTGAGCACATATTCGGATATCCCGGCGGAGCGGTGCTGCCCATCTATGATGAGCTGTTTCAGCAGGAAGATGTGGCGCACATTCTGGTTCGCCACGAACAGGGTGCCGGTCATGCGGCGGAAGGCTATGCCCGTTCGACCGGCAAGGCAGGTGTCATGCTGGTTACCTCAGGTCCAGGCGCGACCAATGCGGTCACGGCGCTTCAGGATGCGCTGATGGATTCGATCCCGCTGGTCTGCATTACAGGGCAGGTGCCAACGCCGCTGATCGGATCGGATGCGTTTCAGGAGTGCGATACGGTTGGAATCACGCGCCCCTGCACAAAACACAACTGGCTGGTCAAGGATGTCAATCAACTGGCTGGAATACTTCACGAGGCATTTCACGTGGCGGTAACCGGTCGCCCGGGGCCGGTCGTCGTCGACATTCCGAAGGACGTTCAGTTCGCCACCGGAACCTATACACCGCCCAGGGAAGCGCCGCGAACCAGCTATCAGCCAAAACTTCAGGGCGATCTCGAGAGTATCAAATCGGCGATCGCGCTGATGTCAGAGGCAAAGAAACCCGTCATCTATTCAGGTGGTGGGGTCGTCAATTCGGGAACCGAAGCCAGCCATTTGTTGCGTGAACTTGTGGATTTGACCGGTTTTCCAATCACTTCGACGCTGATGGGACTGGGAGCATACCCGGCCTCCGGCGAAAACTGGCTCGGAATGCTGGGAATGCACGGCACCTATGAAGCCAATATGGCGATGCATGATTGCGACGTGATGATTTGTATCGGTGCGCGTTTTGACGACCGGATCACCGGTCGCCTCGACGCGTTTTCTCCGAACTCGAAAAAGATCCATATCGATATCGACCCATCGTCTTTGAACAAGAATGTCCGGGTCGATATCCCCATTCTCGGCGATGTCGGCCGTGTTCTGGAAGATATGGTCAGGCTCTGGCGCGCTTCAGCAACTGCCGAACGCGAGACATTGCGTCCCTGGCAGGAGCAAATTGAACGCTGGAGAGCACGCAATTCCCTGGCTTATGCGCCCAGCAACGACGTGATCATGCCGCAGTTTGCTGTCGAAAGGCTCTATGAGGCGGCCAAAGGCCACGACACATACATCACAACGGAAGTCGGACAGCACCAGATGTGGGCGGCACAGTTCTTTGGATTTGAAGAGCCCAACCGCTGGATGACCTCCGGCGGACTTGGAACGATGGGGTACGGTTTACCGGCGGCATTGGGTGTTCAGATTGCCCATCCCGACAGCCTTGTCGTCGACATCGCCGGCGATGCTTCGGTGTTGATGACCATCCAGGAAATGTCGTGCGCGGTGCAGCACAATGCTCCGATCAAGATTTTCATCCTCAACAACCAGTATATGGGCATGGTGCGCCAGTGGCAGCAATTACTGCACGGAAATCGCCTGTCACACTCATATACGGAAGCGCTTCCAGATTTTGTCAAACTGGCCGAAGCCTATGGTGGCCACGGTATCCGTTGCGAAAAACCGGGTGAATTGGATGCGGCGATTGAAGAAATGATCGAAACCGAAGGGCCGGTGATCTTCGATTGCCGGGTTGCCAACCTCGCCAATTGTTTCCCGATGATCCCGTCCGGCAAGGCGCACAATGAAATGTTGTTGCCGGATGAGGCGACTGATGAGGCCGTGGCCAACGCCATCGACGCCAAAGGCAAGGCACTGGTTTGAGGACAATTCCGGCACATCGGCAAAGATGCCTATGAGCAAATCCGGTCCGGGTCCCACCGACTATGCTCTGCTCGCAACGCTGGGTATTTTTTGGGGCGGCTCTTTCATGCTGATCAAACTGGCGGTCGAGGAGATACCGCCGCTGACCATGACCGCGGGGAGACTGTCGATTGCTTCATTGATTTTGTTTGTTGCAGCAATGGCTTACGGAGAGAGGATAACATTTCGATTCAGGCATGCCGGGCTAATTGTCCTGGTCGGCGTGATCGGAAACGCGCTTCCTTTCGCGCTGATTTCGTGGGGTGAAAAAACCGTCGATGCCAGTTTGGCCGCCATCTTGATGGGCATCATGCCGATCACGACGCTGATCCTGGCCCATTTTCTCGCTGGTGATGAGAAAATGAGTCCACGGAAACTATTAGGCGGACTAATTGGCTTAACGGGATTGGCAGTGTTGGTTGGTCCCGCTGTACTGTTACGGCTCGGCCAGGACGGCGTGAGCCAACTGGCAATACTGGCGGCGGCGGTTTCTTATGCGGTCAATGCGGTGCTGATGAAGCAGCTGCTTGGCCTGCCACGCAGAGCGACCGCCGCTTGGGTGCTGTTGGCCGGCGCGCTGATTCTCGTGCCATTTTCAGTGATGGCCGAGAACCCCATTGCACTGAGTCCCGGCAACACCGCTCTTGCCGCCGTGTGCCTTTTGGGTGTGTTCCCGACGGCCATTGCCACGCTGGTGATGTTCAAGGTGCTTGAGCGGCAGGGAGCGGCGTTTTTCGGCCAGGTCAACTTTATCGTACCGCTGTCGGGCGTGGTCTGGGCAGCTCTTATCCTGGGTGAACGTCCGGAGGCGAGGGCGCTGATCGCATTGGCAATCGTTTTATCGGGAATCTGGATTGCGCGGGGCAATATGACATCGCCGCCGATGACGGAAAACAATCCTGTAGCGCGTCAGGGGAACGCAAAACCGTAATGAACAACCGGAGCCAAACAGTTCGAGCAGGTCTAAAGCTTGCAGATCGGTGCGGTCCCGGCCTAATAGACGCTGCGGCTTGGATGCATGATAAGTCCCGGCCCGGCACCGACAAAGGACAAAGACAATGAACGCCAGTCTGCAACCGACGGGATCGGCCTATTTCATCGCCAAGGAGACCGAGCTACCGGAGACCCATACGCTCTCGGTGCTCGTGGACAACGAACCCGGTGTACTGGCGCGCGTGATCGGGCTGTTCTCGGGACGAGGCTACAATATCGAAAGCCTGACGGTTTCGGAAACCGAGCACGAGAAACATCTTTCGCGTATTACGATCGTAACCCACGGTACGCCGCATGTGCTCGATCAGATCAAACATCAGCTGGAGCGGATCGTTCCGGTCCACCGTGTTGTCGATCTGTCGGTTCGCGCCGGCGAGTTCGGTCACGACAAGCCGCTGGAGCGCGAACTGGCGCTGGTGAAGGTATCCGGCACTGGTGAGGCGAGGGTAGAGGCCTTGCGTCTCGCCGATGCGTTTCGAGCCCAGGTGATTGACGCCAACACCGAACATTTCATTTTCGAGATCACCGGCAGGACATCGAAAATCGAGCAGTTCATCGCTATCATGACACCGCTTGGACTGGTTGAGGTTTGCCGAACCGGTGTGGCGGCCATGAACCGTGGTTCGCAGGGCATGTAGGCAATCCGGCTCTCATTGCCGGTTGAGCGGAGCACCGCGTTCTACTACGCAGCCGGTCGGCGCGTAATTCGTAAATAAACTGCGAAACTTATATCAATATTTCCGAAATTGTTTTTGGATATGGTCGCCTCCAGTGTGGAGTGCGTATGTCGTTTTCGAGTGGAAATCCCGTCGCTGTACTGGTTGATGCTGAGACTGTCGATGCCCGCGATGCGCGCGCCGCAATCGCTGCGCTCGGCGCGCGGTTTCCGCCGCTGATCCTCCATGCATTCGGCGATTTCCGCGATTCATCTTTGCAGGCCTGGTGCGATGTTCTCGACGAACTTGAAGGGCAGGCGTTGCAGGTGACGCCAACGGCAGGCCATCACAATAGCGTCCACATCTGTCTGACCATGAATGCAATGGAGATCGTACATAGCGATCTTGCCGCTGCCATCTGCATCTTCTGCGGCGAGGGAGATTTTTCCCAATTGGCTGTCAGAATCCGAAAGGCCGGTTTGCCGGTGCTCGGTTTCGGAACCGCGGAGCAGGGATTGCGATGGCGCCCTGGTTTGATTCCTGGCATGCGCTGGACGAAACCGACGGAGGCGTTTTTGTAAATGCAGGCGGTGTCGATACTTCCGAAGGCAAATTCGGCGTCGCTATGGAGAATGCCGATCCGATGGATGTGGCCGGCGAACCTGTCTCAATCGAGGCGAATTCGCAAACAGAAGACATGAGTGTTGGCGAAGAGCGTCAATCGATCGAGGCAGCCGGCCCTGATGTAACCGACGCGGATATCGAAGCCGCCGTCCAGACTGCCCGAACGCGTCAATCCCAATGTGCCGAGTGGCCGCACAGCGCAATAACCGACGGGCCTTCGGACGATGAGATATTTGATGATATCGATGCCATGGCGGCGATCGAGGGCAATGGGCGGAATACCGCCACCGTCATCAAGAATCCTCCGCCGTTGTCTGACGAAGAAGCGGGCTCTTTGCTGACCGATGACGCGACGCTGCTTCTGGACGGATTTATTTCAGACCATAAAGACAGCAACGGCTACGCCTTGTTGTCGGATGTCGCCTATGCGGCAATCTCGACGGACCTGCTTGTGCCGCCCCCAAACAAGGGCCAGCCGGACAGTTATCTGAAGCAATTGCTCGATGGTGACCGGCGGTTCGAGATTGTCAGAATCGAAAGCGGTGATAGAGAATCCGAATTCATTCGACGGCTTTAGTCGCGCACGCCACCGGTCCTTTGGTCATTCCATCCCTCCGGGTTTATCAAAAACTGCTCCATCTGATCTCAGGAACCCTAAAACGGCATGTGGATTGACAGTTTTGCACCCCATGCCTTGAAGTCTGCATTGCCGAGCCCGTCATAGAAGGCGGAGGCATTGACGCTTGTGCCGTTGTCGTCGGCGAGGTTCAATCCCGCCTCGACGCGGCCGCGCACGCCGGTCTCACCCAGACCCGGCTGTTGCGACACGGTGGTGGCGGTGTTGGTCTGGGCGAATGTCCAGATGCCTTCGACCGTCAGATGCGGGGTGAGCAACAGGCCGCTGCCGATCTCGAAGGGTTTCAGCGTAAACGTCGGGCCGAACTCCAGCGTGCCGGTCTCCACCTTGACCGCCGGAATGGCGACGCCGAGCGTATCGACATAGGCCTTTGAGCGCTCGCGGAACCAGGACAGCCGCAGTTCCGGCCGGATGGTCAGCATGTTCCAGCTGGTCTCGCCGATCAGCGCCGCCGAACCGAGCCAGCGTTCGGCGCGGAACGGATCGGTGTAGGTGCCGAACGGGCTTATCTTGTTGAACGAGCGGCCCCAGGCGATGCGCGCATCGGCATAGAAGCCGTCGGCCAGCCGGGCGGTGGCATAGGGGCCGACCATGAAGCCGTAGCCCTTGACCTGCGCGCCATTGGAGGCATCCATGGTGGTCCAGTCGGTCTGCAGGCCGAGGCCGATCAGCAGGTTGGGATTGACCAGATAGTCGGCACCGGCATGGACGATGGCAAAGCGTCCCTTGCCGCCGGAAGCGGAAAACGCCGAATAGGTGCCCTGGGCCCACACATCGAAGCGCTGCGCCATCGGATCGGCATCGCCGTCATCAATGGCGATATCGGTCGGGCCCAGCGCCAGCACGCCGCTTGATGAAGGGCTGTCATCGGAAGCGGAGCCGGAGCGTTTCCAGTTGGCGACCGGTTCGGCCGATGTCAGGCCATGGATGTTGGCCGGCCCATTGGTTGGCGTATTGGCATTAGCCGCCGTGTCGTCGGAGCGCGGGATACCGAGCGCGCCGGCAATGGCGCCGAGATCGGCCTCAAGTCTGGTTTTGGCCGATTGCGCGTGGGTGTTTCGCAGGCTCCAGGCAAATGAACCCTCATTGCGTCCCAGCCGGGCGCTGAACGGCAGGCCGGGATGGGGACAGCGACAGGCCGAAGCCGGAAACCCCGGTCGCGCCCCCGGTGCGCCCGTTCAGCCGGTCGAGCCGGCGCTCCAGGTCGGGTTGGTTGGCAAGAATGAGTTCGGAACGCGCCTGCATGAAGCTGCCGATCTGGCCGCTGGTGATGCCGCGTGAATCGAGCGCATCGATGGTGCAGGTCACGGCAACGCCGGAGACCAGCACGATCGTGCCTTTCTTGGTCTCGGCGTCGAGCTTGCTGCTGTCGGGCGAGCATTGTGCCGCGGCGATGTTGCTGTTGTCGGCGGCGGCAAAGGACACGTCATAGGAGCCGGGACGGATCAGGACCTTGTCCGATTTGCCGCTGCCGCCCTTGGCATTGATCGTGATGTTGAGCGCCGGTTCCGGCGATTTGAAGGTGAAGGCGCCGTCCTTGGCGGATTTGACGATGAAGGTTACCGAGCCGGGCGGGATCTGGCTGACGCTGACATTGACGGAACGCTCGATCGCATTTTTGGCCTTGTCGCGCGCCTCGTAGGTCACCGTGGTGGTGCCGAGCGGGAATTCATCGCCGTTCTTCAGATTTTTCGCCGGCGCCGAAGACACCCATTCAGGAGTGACCGTTTCATCGACATTGTCGGCGGCGGTCGGCTCTTTCCATGTCGCCACCGCGGCTTTCTTCGGGTAATCCACCTTGATCGCGATATCGTCAGGGAAGAAAGTGAATTTGGGCTTTTGCCTGTCCTTCACAATCACCTTGAAGGTCGCCGTCGCCTTGTTGCCGGCCTTGTCAGTGGCCGTCACTGTCACTTTCGTGGAGCCGACCGGGAAATTGTGGCCGGAGGCCGGGCTATAAGTCAGCGTCAGGTCGTTGCCGCTATTGTCCGTGGCCGTCGCCGCACGCTTGCCGGTGAAGGTGACCTTGGCCCTCGGCTTGCCGTCCTCGGCATCCACAGTGATATCGTCCGGCACGGTGATTTTCGGCTTTTGTTTGTCGTTGATCGTCACCGTGAAGGATTTTTCCGCCTTGTTGCCGGAGCTGTCGGTGGCACTGTAGGTCACCTCGGTGACGCCGATCGGGAAGTCCGACCCGCTCGTCAAATTGGGTGTTGGGCTGGAGGAGACCCATTTGGGAGTGGTGGTTTTGCGGGAATTGTCGGTCGCCGTCGGGGCGGCCCACGTCACCTTGACCGTCCTCTCGTCCTTGCCGGTCGACCTGGTGATGTCGGACGGCACGGTGATTTTCGGCTTTTGTTTGTCGATCACCGTCACCTTGAAGAAGGCCTGGGAGCTGTCGCCGGCATTGTCGGTGGCCGTCACCGTCACCCCGTTGGGGCCGATCGGGAAGTCGTGGCCCGAGGGCGGGTTGTAGATCAGCGGCTTGACGCCGTCATGGTCGGTAGCCGTTGCCGCATGCTTGCCGGTAAACTCAACCCTGGCCGTCGGCTTGTCGTCCTCGGCATCCACGGTGATATCGTCCGGTACGGTGATGACCGGATTAGCGCTCCCCACGCCCCTGACGGTGAAGTTGAACGGTTTCTTATTGGCGTCGTTGTTGTCGAATGTCAGGCCGAAGGAGAACGCTCCGGCAGCCGTGGGCGTGTAGCTGACCTCAAACTCCGTCTCTTCACCGGGCGCAAGCTTTTTCTTTTTGGGGCCGGTGATCGTGAGAGCCTTGATATTATCTTTGGTGCCCGGGATCACGGTCACCTCCTGAAGCGTCAGGTTGGCAAGACCGGTGTTCCTGACCCTGTAGGTCACGGTCTCGGCCGCGCCGGCAGGTTTGCGTCCCTGCGCATGGGCGCCGCCATCGGCAATGGTGGCGCCGGTCTTCTTCAACGCGACCACGATCTCGGGATCGCCCGTTGCCGTGCCGCTGACGGTGAAGTTGAACGGATTCTTTTTGAGGTCATTGTTGTTGAATGTCAGGCCGAAGGAGAAGGCTCCGGCAACCGTCGGGGTGTAGCTGACCGTGAATGTGGTCTCCTGGCCCGGTGCAAGCGGCAGCTTTTTGGGATCCGGGTTGGTGATGGTGATGGCCTTGATATTATCTTTGGTGCCCGGGATCACGGTCACATCCTGAAGCCTCAAGTTGGCAAGACCGGTGTTCCTGACCCTGTAGGTCACGGTCTCGGCCGTGCCGGCAGGCTTGCGTCCCTGTGCATGGGCGCCGTTATCGGCAATGTTGGCGCCGGTCTTCTTCCACGCGACCACGATCCCGGGCTTGCCCGTTGCCGTGCCCCTGATGGTGAAGTCGAACGGGTCCTCATCGTGAGTGTTGTTTTTGAAAGACAGCTTAAAGGAGAATTTTCCGGCAAATTTGGGCGTGTAGGTGACCGTAAACGTCGTGGTGGCATTGGGCACGAGCCTCTTTCCACGCAGGCTGGTGATCGTGCCGACCGCAACATTGTCGGCGGCGCCGATCTTGATCACATCTTGTAGCGTCAGATCGGCAGTGCCGATATTCTTGACGGTGTAGGTCACGTTCCTGGCCTGATCCGCCGCCACGGCGGTCTTTTGATCATCCCTGCCGTCATAGTAAATGTGACTATTTGTGGGTGAACTCAGCTTGATTTCCGGAGTTATCGCCGTGCTGCCGACGGTGAAGTTGAACGGGTTCGCATTGGCGGAGTTGTTGCGGAGGTTCAGACCGAACGAGAACACTCCGGCAGCCTTGGGCGTGTAGGTGACCGTGAACTCCGTCTCTTGGCCGGGTTCAAGCAGCAACTTTTTCGGGTCCGGGCCGGTGATCGTGAGAACCTTGATATTCTTTCTGCTCTTTGAGATCTCCGTCACATCCTGAAGCCTCAGGTTGGCAAGACCGGTGTTCCTGATCTTGTAGGTCGCGGCCCTGGCCTGACCCAACGGCACTTTTCGGCGCTGATCCCGTTGGCTGTTTTGGATGAGCCGGCCGTTTTCCGACAAACGCACCTCGATCATGGGCTTGCCCGTTGCCGTGCCGCTGACGGTGAAGTTGAACGGATTTCTGCCGGCGTCATTGTTTTCGAAAGACAGGCCGAAGGAGAAGTCGCCGGCAACCGTGGGCGTGTAGGTGACCTCGAATGTTGCTGTCTGATTCCGGGCAAGCCTTTTTTGCAAGGAACCATTGGTCAGGTGGGAATTTTTAATCGTGACATTGCCGACATTCGTCAGGGCGCCGGTCGTGGTCACCTTTTTAAACGTCAGGTTGGCAAAACCGGTGTTCGTGACCGTGTAGGTCACGGTCCTGGCCTGACCCGCCGCCACGTTGACCCCTTGATCATCGGTGCCGTTATCGGTGAGTACACCGTCCTCCGAGGATGTCACCTTGATCACGGGATCGCCCGTTGCCGTGCCCCTGACGGTGAAGTCGAACGGTCTCGCATGGGTGCTGTTGTTGGGGATTCTCAGATTGAAGGAGAATGCGCCGGCATAGTCAGGCGTGTAGCTGACAGCGAATGTTGCTGTCTCATTCGGGGCAACCCTTCTCCGCGGGGGAGGGGGATTTGTAATCTCGACCTTGACATTGTCGAGGGCGCCGGTCGTGGTCACCTCTTGAAACGTCAGGTCGGCAAGACCGGTGTTCGTGATATTGTAAAAGACCGTCATGGCCTTGCCGGCCGGCTGGGTGCCTTGCTGATCCGTTCCGCCGTTCGCGATGGAGTTTTTACCAAACGGATTCACCGCGATCATGGGCGCCCGGCGGACCGTGACGTTGGCGGCCGCGTTGCTTGGATTGTCGCTGGTGCCGGGCAGTCCCCTGTTCGGCGTTTTGTCCTGCGCAGCGCCGGCTCTCACTCCCAGAACGACATCGCCGGCGCCGTCGGGCGTGATGGTTGCGGTAAAGACGCGATTTGGCGTTATGGTCACCAGATTGGTGGCGGTGGCGTTTTGCGTCGCCGCGTTGACAGCGGTCAGATCATCGAAGCCCCAGACATCCTCGTCGAATGTGTAGGTGACGGTAAAGGGCGTCCGGGTCGTTATCTGGCTTGGAGCGCCGTTGATCGTGACGCCAGGCTTTTGGATATCCTCGCGGGTGTCGAGTATGCTTGTATTTATGTTCCCATTTATTCCGAATCGGTAGTAGTATTTCTGACCGTTTTCTGTCTCGTGGGCGCGCCAGATGAGTCCCATGAAGCCTTCATCGGTAAAAGAGTTGGTTTGTGCCCCTTGGTTTTTAAGGAGATCAAGATTGAAATATCCGCAAAGGGTCTTCAGGTTGGTCTCGGTAAAGGACTTCACCGTTGTTTTTTTGTTCAGCAGCCAAAAGGACCCACCCGCGCCTATATAGCCGCGCCCCGCCGGACCGGCGTCCACATACGCGGTCTTGCGCGTACTTAAGAAAGCACGCAAGCAATTTCCGGCCGGTCCCGCATGGGTAGCGTTCAGATTCTTGGCTTCAAACGCCGAAACAGGCGCCGACACACCCGACAAAACAGCAAATAACAAAACCAGCGTTGCAAATGCGCGCACCACGCCGCGGGGCAGCGCAGCGAACAAAACCGGGAATGCATGGAGTGAATTGCGGGCAGCATTTCCCGCACGCCGCCAATAGCCGGCGCATCGCTTCAGAAGCGTCATGATCGTTTCCCACCCCACATTAGCAACAACCAAGCGTTGCGGTTCGGCAAGGATTTCGTGCAACCGAGCGAACATTTTGCAACCTGTAGGATTATGGTTAACAAATAGTTAACGGAGGCCGCTGCCGACCGATGAACAACGATCCGAGCGGGCTCTCACTCAGCAGGCGATATCCGGCTGCGATCGGCGCGATCTCGCAAACTCCTGCAAATACGGGCATCCAGGCAGTGCGAACTGAGTAAAAGACGCCGTGTCGCGTCAACGGGAGGCACTTCGCTTCCTGTCGCGCCGTCAGCTCCGCTCGTGATACAATTCCGGCATGTCGAGTATGATTTCGCCAAAACGAGTCATCATCGCAAGCGTCGGATTGGTTGCAATCCTGCTGGCGATCGGCTGGGCGACGCGGGAAGATCCGGCCGGCAAACCATACTTGAAAATCGCCGGAAGCGGTTTTGTGTTCAACTACCGGGTTGCTGACGTGACTTACGGCTTCACCGCGATCGTGATCAGGCCCTTGCCGGTCGGTTCCACCATCGAGGCCCGTTTTCAGGATCCCGCCGGCGGGCCGGATCACCTGATCCGCAAACGCGTCGGCACCGATACGGTGCGCTACGGCTTCCAGTCACAGCCGGTGCGCGGCGTGGTTGCAGGCACACCCTATCAGGTGGCGGTCCGGGTGATCGATCGCCGGGGCGAACAGGAACTGTGGCAACACGCTTTCACCGTAAAGAGCCAGATATCGGAAACGGTGATGCCCGACAAGCCGCTGACGATCGGGCCTGGATACACGCCCAATCCCGATAGCTAGACAATTTCCTGTTCAACCGGCGCCGAATCTGTTTTGCGTGAACGATGCAGTTTTCTCCCCAGCAAGATGATGCGCTCAAGGCTGTTTCCGACTGGCTGAAAGCCGGCGACCGGCAGATCTTCCGCCTGTTTGGCTATGCCGGCACCGGCAAGACGACGCTGGCACGGCACTTTGCCGAGGCCGTCGATGGCGATGTGCAGTTCGCCGCGTTTACCGGCAAGGCGGCACAGGTGCTGCGGGCGCGCGGAGCGAGCAATGCGCGCACGATCCATTCGCTGATCTACCGGCCGCGTGGCGAGGAGACGGTCGAGGACGAAACGACCGGCAAGACATCGATCGCGCCGACATTCTCGCTCAACCGACAAAGCCCGGTGGCCAAGGCCAGCCTGATCATCATCGACGAGTGCTCGATGGTCGATGAGGATCTTGGCCGCGATCTGCAGTCGTTCGGCACGCCGATCCTGGTGCTCGGAGATCCGGGGCAATTGCCGCCGATATCCGGCGGCGGCTATTTTACCGAGCACGAACCGGATATTTTGTTGACGGAAATCCACCGCCAGGCGCGCGACAATCCGATTATACAGCTGGCGCTTGACGTGCGCGAAGGCCGCGAATTCATGCATGGCGATTTTGGGGCCGCCCAGGTGATCGGCAAGGGGGAGGTCAACAGCGAACTGGTGCTGTCGGCCGATCAGGTGCTTGTCGGCATCAACCGAACAAGGCGGCGCTACAACCGACGCCTGCGCGAATTGAAGGATTTCACGCTTGCCACCCCGCAATCGGGCGACAAGCTGGTCTGCCTGAGAAACGACCCGTCCAAGGGCCTGCTGAACGGTTCGCTGTGGCGGGTGATGACGGCGTCGAAGGAAACCACCAAACCGGGCATCAATCTGCTGGTGTCGCCGGAGGAGGAGGACACCGATCGCGGCGTGGCCAAGATCAAGCTGCTCAAGGCGGTGTTTGAGGACGACGATGCCGACATACCGTGGTCGACGAAGAAGCGGTATGACGATTTCGACTACGGTTATGCGCTGACCGTACACAAGGCACAGGGCTCGCAATGGGACAATGTGGTGTTGTTCGATGAAAGCTATGCTTTCCGCGACATGCGTCAGCGATGGCTCTACACCGCGATCACCAGGGCAGCGGAGAGGCTGACGATCGTCAGGTGAACCGCCCGCGATCCAGCACTGGCTGGCGGGAAAACGAGTGGTGCAAATGCATCACACCCGGCCGGCGCTTGTTTCCAGCATGACCAGTTCGCCGATGTTCTCGGCGGTGATGTAGCCGGCCAGCCTGCCGCTCCGGTCTATGACCGCGACCGCGGGGGCGTTCGATTTCTGCATGGCGAGAAGTGCGGCGTCGAGACGGTCGCCGGGGCTGACCGAAGGTATGTCGGCGTTCATCGCGGCGCGGGCAGGGGCGTCCAGGCCGGCATTTGCCAAAACACTGATCATCGACGTTCGGGTTACGAACCCTGCAAGCCTGCCGTCGGTTTCCATTACCGGAAACTCGACCTGGGTAGTCCGCAAAAGTGCGTCGGCGGCGTCACCGATCGTCGCTTCGGGATTGAGCGACTCGAAACTTGTGATCATCGCGTCGGCGGCGCTGATGTTGCGCGAAACCTGTTGCAGTTCGGTCGTCTGCGCTTCGGCCGTGGCGGCGATGTAGACAAAGACCGCGATGAAAATGAGCAATGGATTGCCCAGCAATCCGAGAAAACCGAGCAGGAAGGCAAAACCCTGTCCGACACGCGCGGCGATACGGGTTGCCCTTGTGCGCGAATAGCGGGTTGCCAGCAATGCCCGAAACACCCGCCCGCCATCCATCGGAAATGCCGGAATCATGTTGAAGACGACCAGGAAGATGTTCACCGTCGCCAGACGCGACATAAAGCCTTGTGCGGGGTCATCCAGGCTTTCCAGCGCACTAAGACCCGGATCTGCGCCGAAGATGAAAATAAGCACCGCGGCGATGACGACGTTGACCATCGGTCCGGCCACGGCGACGATGATTTCCTCGCTGGGTTTTTCCGGCATGCGCTCAAGCCGCGCAACGCCGCCGATCGGCAACAGGGTGATGTCGGGGGTCAGGATACCGAAACGCCTGGCCGTCAGGGCGTGTCCGAATTCATGTGCGACCACGCAGGCAAACAGCGCCAGGATGAAAAGCACGCCGGTGATCGCCGCATCAGCGCCGCCCTGATTGTAATGTGCCAATCCGATCCACAAGAGCAGGAGAAAGAAGGTGACGTGAATTCTCACCTCGGAACCGAAAATGCGTGCAATGGGGAATGACCAGGCCATGTCGAGCTCAATTACCTCCGTGCCGGTCGCACCAATCCGGCCAATCAATGCGCGGCCTGTTCAGACAGCGCTTCGTGACTGATAGTGCGCGAGCGCTGGCGGATCGACATTGATCAGACTCAAGTCGCCGTCGGCCCAGTCCAGCACCTTCGAATCCATGACACCAAACCACATCGGCGGAACTGCGGCCAGAACGAATGAGCCGGGATAGCCGCTCGGCAAGCGCGGCAGGCCTTCAAAATTGCGCAGCGCCTGATAGGGGCGCAGCGGATTGGCATGGTGGTCGAAGTGGCGCTGCAGGTGAAACAATAAAAGGTTGGATACGATGTGGTTCGTGTTCCACGAATGGCGCGGCTCACAGGGCTCGTAGCGGCCGTTTTTCAGCTTTCCGCGAAGCAAGCCGTAGTGCTCCACATAGTTGGCGAAGGTCAGCTGCAGCCAGCCCACCGGGTGGTGAACAAGCAGGAACGGCACCATGATCCAGCCGAATTGCCAGACGAGGGCAAGCGCTACTGCAAGCGCAATGGCATAGCCCTGCAAAAGGTCGTTTTGCAGCGACCAGAAGGGCAGTCCCTTTTTGTTCAGGCGCTGACGCTCCAGTCGCCACCCCCTGACCGCCGCGCCGGGAATTTCGCGTAAGGCAAAACGGTAGATACTCTCACCGAGGCGCGCCGAAGCAGGATCTTCGGGTGTCGCCACCTGCACGTGGTGGCCGCGATTGTGCTCGATGCAGAAATGGGCATAGCCGGTCAGCGCGCAAGCCAGCTTGCTGCCCGCCCGGTCGAGCCGGTTCGGCTTGTGGCCCAGTTCATGCCCGACGGTCAGCATGCCGCCGCTCATGACCGCCGCACCCAGCACCAGCCCGGCCATGGCCCACAATGGCAGGTCGAGAGTTGCGATTGCCCAGGCCGTTGCCAGAAACGAAATCCAGGCCACCGGAATAGAGGCGAACAGCAGGACCCGATACCAGGTATCGGCGGACAATGCTTCGATCGCCTCGGTGGGCGGATTGTTGGGATCCTCTCCGATCAGCGCATCCATCAGCGGAATGAAAACAAAGTCGAAACCGAGTGCGAAAAAGGCAAATAGCGGATTTCCGGTTGCCACAACCAGGCAGACGCCGATGAGCGGTACTGCAGGAACCGCGACGGAGAACAGCCACAAATAGCGTTTCGGGTCCGCATATGCCGTCGTTTCGGTTTTTGTCGAACGCGCCAAATCCATCCTGTACCGCCGAATGAAAAACCCGGTGGAATGAGGATAGTCGCTTGCGCAGAAAGATCAAATTCCCGACTCGTGTCGGTATCGACAAATCTCAACGATCCGCGTGCGCACAGATTTGCCGGATGACATTGCCGCGTCCTGACTGGCACACCGTATGACGCTTGCCTGGCGGTCGCGGTTCCTGTTAGGCCAGCGTTTCTTGTCGAAAGCGGGAACCGAAAATGGCTACGGCGCTGTCAGTCAATTTGAATGCGGTCGCGATGTTGAGAAACAGGCGTGATCTGCCATGGCCGAGCGTGACCGGTCTTGGGCGGACTGCCCTTGCCGCCGGCGCCCACGGCCTGACCGTTCATCCCAGGCCGGACCAGCGCCACATCCGGTTTTCCGACGTGGCGGATCTGCGTGCGCTCATTGATGACGAATTTCCCAACGCGGAGTTCAATATCGAGGGTTATCCAACGGAAGAGTTCCTCGATCTGGTCGAAAGAAGCGAACCGGAACAGGTCACCCTGGTGCCCGATGATCCGGCACAGGCGACCTCCGACCATGGCTGGGATTTTTCCGGCCAGGGAAACTTCCTGCGGTCCGTTGTTCAGCGGCTGAAAAGCGGCGGGATGCGGGTTTCATTATTCTGCGATCCGGATGCCGGCGAAGCCGGGGCGCAGGCGGCGAAGGCCACCGGCTGCGATCGCATCGAGCTTTATACCGGTCCATACGGTGCCTGTTACGACAATCCCTCCGCTGCCGCCCGCGAGATCGAGCAACTCGGCAGCACCGCCGATGCGGCTGTGGCAACGGGTCTCGGGATCAATGCCGGGCACGATCTGACAGTCGCCAACCTGCCGGCGCTTGTGCAGCGGATCCCGAAACTGGCTGAAGTGTCGATCGGGCACGGCCTGACAGCGGATGCACTCGAGTTCGGCATGACGGAAACGGTCAAGCGGTTTTTGGCCGCTTGCGGTAGCCAACCTACTTCGTGAAGCGGATTTCACCGGATTGGAATTTTTTACCGGTTCGATTGTCCGGTGAGGTCGACGTCATCCGGTAACCCGAAGACGTTGGCTTGAGGATCATCCATACGGTCCGGTTCTCACCGGTTTTTTCATCCTTGCCGACGATTGTCAGGCGAACCGTACCCGACCTGACCGAACCGGCAACACTGGCGCGGCTGCCATTTGCGACATCGGTCCACGATCCGGTCAACCGACCGTTTGCCGGATTGTGTTTTATCCGGCTGTCGATTTTTGCCTTGCTGCCGGGTACCGCGCAGGTGCCTTTCTGTTGCAGCGTACTTCCGTCCTCCGACAATGTTGCGGTGATACGGCAGCGTACGCTTTCGGCCGGCTCGTCCGGCGCGCGCCGCACCGTACCGCTGCCGCGAAACTTGCCGGCATAAGGCTCAAGCGGATTGCTGCCTGCGTGAACCGGCGCCGCGGTCGCCAGAAATGCGCTAGTGCCAGCCAGTAGAGAAACGTGAGCGGCGGAAATTGCGAGACGTAAAAGCAGGTTCATCGGCTGTGCCAGCGTTGATATATGTGCATGATGGCCGGCAGAATAAGCAGATCGGCGATGAGCGCAAACACCAAAATCATGATCATCAGTTGCCCGAAGAGGCGGACCGTATAGAAGTTCGACAGAAAGGTGAGCGCGATACCGGTGCCGAGCACGAGTGTTGTGGCGCACAACACGAAACCAACTCCGGTCGTCGCATTTCTTATCGCATCGACGGCGTTCTTGCCGCGATCCCGTTCGAGAAAGGCGCGGTTGATGAAATGCACCGTGTCGTCGACGGCAACACCGAACGCAATCGTCATCGCCAGGCCCGTGGCAATCTTGACTTCGCCGCCCATGAAGACGTGCAACAGCACGCCGGTCAGCAGCACCGGCGTCAGGTTCGCCAGAGCCACCGCCGGCACCATGGATGCGTTGCGAAATGCCAGTGCGACAAGGAAGATCGTGCCGACGGCGGCGGCGAGTATTGATGCGTTCAGGCGTTCGATCATGCGCTGCGCGTCGTGTCTCGCCAACGCCGGTGTGCCGGTGACCACAGCCGCGCCGGCCGACAAGACGGCGCCCTCCAGCGCATCGTATTTGGCAATGTGGCCTTCTGAACGGGCGGGGTCTCCGACCATCGTGGAGAGGGTGACATAGCCATCGCCGCCAATCCGATTCCGCAACTCAGCCGGTAGGTCGGCCAGTGTTTCGACATTCGGCGGCTTGTCGGGCGTTTCGGATGCCAAAGCGACCGTCAGCGGTGACAAGACGGTGTTGGCCCCCAGTACCGATTCCGCCGCGCGATGAACCCGTGTGATCCGGCGCCAGCCTTCCTGCGTCGTCATCATCGTTTCGGGATCACCGGCTATCCTGATCCACAGATTGAACAGCCCGCCGAACTGATCCTCGGCGCGCAGGCTGGCGGCCAGTGTCGGGCTGCCTTGCGGAACGTTGTCATAGGTCGAAAACCGCGGTGTCGTTGTCAGATGACCAATCGCTCCGCCCAGCAGCAGTATGACGGCAATACCCGCGATTGCATGGCGGTTCGGTCTGATGACGGAGGCCAGCCTTTCGAGAAGCTTTTTTGCGCGCCCGGGATGGCGGGCGATAGGTGCCGAGATCGCAGGGACGGACGAGAATTTTGGCGGCAAGCGGAAACACCATGATGATGGCAAGGAAAGCTATCAATGCAGCTGCCGCACCGAACCAGGCCAGTTTCGGTCAAGGCACCGTATCCTGTCAAAGACAACGAAACGAATGCGGCAGCCGTGGTCAACCCGGTCAAGGCACAAGCGGGTCCCACTCGATGGATCGTGCTGCGGATGGCTTCGCTTACCGATGCGCCTGTTGTCACTTCGCTCTCCCGCAGGCTGTGCACCAGGTGCATCGAGTTTGTGAAGCTGATGACGATGGTAAGAACGGGGATGATGTTGGTAACCACGGTGATGCTCTGCCCGGCAAGACCGGCCGCGCCGAGTGTCCAGATCAACGCGGCAGTGCCTGAGGAAAGCACCAGCGCCGTCATGCGCACACTGCGAAAAACCAGGAATGCGACGAGTATCGAAATCAGCGATCCACCGGCATTGAAGACGATCTGATCACGAAGAATGGCGTCGGCGATCTCGAACCGAGTCTTTTGCATGCCGAGTACCGAGAAATGAAGATCGGTTTGCTCAAACTGGTTGACGACGGTTTCGATGTCTTCGATGAAGCGCCTTGCCGCGCCATTGTCCTTCGCCGCCGCTGTTTCGGTGACAACAAGCATCATCGCTGACCGATCGGTAGATATCGCACGGCCGAGACCAAATGGGGTTTTTTTTCGACGCTCCGCAAGATCGCCGGCACGTCGGCACCGTCAAACGATTCGGGAAACAACGCCTGACCCGGTTCGCCATCCCGAGACGGATGGACGCAGGGCAAATGCTGAAAAGACCGAACCCGCGCCATCGACGAATTCGAGCTCAAAATGCAGTTCGCGAAGGACTTTCAAACGTTCAGCGTCAAGCCGCCGCTCCGATTCCACCATGATGACAACATCGTTGGCCGAACCGGTGCG
Source organism: Rhizobiaceae bacterium (assembly GCA_963669285.2). Classification (GTDB taxonomy): domain Bacteria; phylum Pseudomonadota; class Alphaproteobacteria; order Rhizobiales; family Rhizobiaceae; genus JAWKWH01. The sequence continues at coordinate 68,912 of CAXXSI010000016.1, forward strand.
TTCGCTGAGCAAATCTTTGAAGTCGCGGTAGGTTTCGCTGTTGGAGCGAAATGCCAAGACGACATCATCGTCAAAACCCAGGCGGGTGATGCCGAAAGCGGCGACGATTGTGATGAGCGCAACAATCGCGATGAAGAGTTTCGGCCATCGCAAAGCGGCCAAACCGAGATGCTCAAGGCCGAAGCCTATATTTCTCATGTGATTGCGTGTGCCCCGAGGCCTGCTTGCTGGCTGTTATTGGTTTGTCTTGTTGTCTTTTTTGGACCGGCAAGTCAAACGGCGCAGCAAGTATTTTGTCGCGGGGGGAGAAAGAGCTTGCAAGCGGATCACTGGCGGATAATATACCGAACCGTAACGTACGGTACGGTTAAACAACCAAATAACCGCAACGACATCCGATTGAACAAACATGAACTTGGCAGTTACGACAGGCGAGGGGCAGGGGGAGTTTTCTGCACGGCAGGCGGAGGTGCTGGACGTTGGGCTCAATCTGCTCGTTGCATCGGGCGACCGATTGACGATGTCGGCCATCGCGGGCGCTGCAAGCTGCTCGAAGGAAACGCTCTACAACTGGTTCGGTGATCGTGACGGATTGCTGGCTGCGATTGTCCGGCGACAGGCATCGAAAGTGCGAATACCCGCCGAAGCCGGGGAACAGCTTGATCTGGACGCGCTGCGACAGCGATTGACCGACTTTGCCATGGATCTGCTGACCGTGTTGTCTGGAGATATTTCGGTCGCTCTCAACCGGCTTGCCGTCAGTCATACCGGTTCATCGAAAACGGCCCTTGGCACGATCGTGCTCGAAAACGGTCGGTTTGCCATGGGAAAACGGCTGAAACCCGTGATAAGGGCCGGGCAGGAAGCCGGTCTTCTGGTTGCCGTGGAGGATACGGAAACACTCTTCAGAACCTATTTCGGACTGGTTGTGCGCGATGTGCAGATCAGGCTGCTTCTCGGTGACAGGCTCACAATGAACAGTGAGGTGATTGCCAACGACGCTCGCCGTGCAACAGACCCAGTTCATTCGCCTTTATTCACATCAAACTTTCAAACCAATCGGGCCGATAGCGGCTCACCTAAACAGCAACGGAAAGGACGAAATGCAATGCGTGTATATTACGATCGCGATGCCGATCTCAATCTGATCAAGGGTAAGAAGGTCGCCATCATCGGATATGGCAGTCAGGGCAGGGCACATGCTCTCAACCTGAAGGATTCCGGTGCGGCCAATGTTGCCGTCGCACTGCGGGCCGGTTCGGGCACCGCCAAGAAGGCGGAGGCCGATGGTTTTGAAGTCAAAACGGTGGCCGATGCGGCAGCCTGGGCTGACCTGATGATGATGGCCACTCCTGATGAACTGCAGGCCGGCATCTACAAAAACGAGATTGCGCCGAATATCCGCGACGGCGCGGCGATCGCATTCGCACACGGTCTCAACGTGCATTTTGGTCTAATCGAACCAAAAGACACCGTCGACGTGCTGATGATCGCACCAAAAAGGACCTGGTCACACTGTTCGCGGCGAATACCAGAAGGGCGGCGGCGTGCCTTGTCTTGTTGCCGTCGAGCGCGATGCATCGGGCAATGCGCTTGATTTGGCGCTTTCCTACGCCTGCGGTGTCGGCGGCGGCCGTTCCGGCATCATCGAGACCAATTTCCGCGAGGAATGCGAGACCGACCTTTTCGGCGAGCAGGTGGTGTTGTGCGGCGGGCTGGTCGAATTGATCCGCGCCGGATTCGAGACCCTGGTCGAAGCCGGATATGCGCCGGAAATGGCCTATTTCGAATGCCTGCATGAGGTCAAGCTGATCGTCGATCTGATCTATGAAGGCGGTATCGCCAACATGAACTACTCGATCTCGAATACCGCCGAATGGGGAGAATATGCCTCCGGGCCGCGTATCATCACTGATGAAACCAAGGCCGAGATGAAGCGGGTGCTGAATGATATCCAGACCGGCAAATTCACCTCGGAATGGATGCAGGAGTGGCATTCGGGTGCCGCGCGCTTCAAGGCGACACACGACGTATGAACGATTCCCATCCGATCGAGGAAGTCGGCGAAAAACTGCGCGGCATGATGCCATGGATTTCCGCCAATCAGCTGGTGGACAAAACCAAGAACTGAGCTGCAAGATTTGTGTCACTTCGGGTAAGCGACATCAAATTCAGCAAGCCGGGGCGATGACATGTCGTTCCGGCTGGCTGCTGTCGATCAGAAAGCCGTATCTCACCGGTCGAGCGGTATTTCTCCGTGCTCCTTCTCGGCCGCTGCCAGAAACCATCTGATGTGGTTTTGCAGTTCGATCAAGAAATGATTGCGTGTGACCGTGTACTTTTCTTCGCCGTACATGTGCTTCAGCGCGGGTCGGGAAACCGAAAAGCACAAGGTAGCTCCAAGCACCTGAAATACGAATGTGAAGACAAGCGGATAGCTTGTTTTCTCCAATCCCGGATTCAATTTGATAAGCGCGACTAACGCGTCGAAATAGTCCCTAACCGGCCAATTGTGCACGATATGCGCCCTGCTCGAATTGTCCAGGATTTCGCGCATCAAAAGGCCGCATCTGTACCGGATTTTCCATCGCCACGCGGAACAAGCGCAAAAAAGTATGTTCCAGCTGGAGCGCCGGGCTGTATCCCTCTCTTGGAGCGCTTGGAACAAATTGGAGCATCCATTTGGTGATCTGCTCGATGACCGCGGCATACAAGGCTTCCTTGCGGTCGAAGTGATAGAGCAGTGCTTGTTTGCTCATGCTCAGTTCACTGGCAATATCAGCAATGCTGACACCGTGGAACCCGCGCTCAGCAAATTGGCGGGTTGCCGCCTCAAGCAGACGGTCCCGCGTTTGGTCCGATGCAACTTTGGGGTGTTTCCTTTTCATGGCCGGTAATTCTTACATTTTGGCGACTGCTGACAATACTTGAATATCTATATTAGTTATTACGAAACAGCAAATTACATCAAGAATTGCTAACAATATTGACACTGACCAAACGGTAAGGTAGTGGATCGATACCGATGCGCGAAGGTGCCAGAAATTAAACGCGCAATGGCGCCGTACCACTATAGCGCGAAGGTGCCGCTCTGATGTTGCGCAATGCGTAACGGAGTTGGCTTTACCCAGTCGCAAACCGGTCCAGTGGGCCGGTTGCGGTTTGCGGTAAGCGCTATCCAAGTCACCAGAGATATCATTGGGTGTGCGTTTTTTGGACGCCGCGCCAATAAACGTGCCAAGGGTGTGCCGAACCGGCACAGGCAGTGTGGCACGATACATGCATCCGGTATTCTAAGTTCTTTCGAGGAGTTCTGACATGGACACACGAATTATCGAGCCGCAAGTGCAGCCGGAGTATCATGGCGAACGGCGCCAGGAGCGCCGCAAACGTGTGCTGAAAGGCGCAACGATCACCTTTAACAACGGTTATGGCGCGCTGCAGTGTGTGGCCCGCAACATGACAAAAGACGGTGCCATGCTGGCTTTCGGTGAGACAACCGGCATCCCACCGGTATTCGACATCAAGTTCGCTGATCAGACCAGCGAACGCCGGGCGCATGTGTGCTGGCGCAATCCGCAATTTGTCGGCGTGGTATTCGATTGATCACATCACTGAAATACGCGGCTCGGCGGCAACGCCCTGCGCCGGGTGTTTTGCCATGTTCATGAACGCGCGGATGAGCTTGCCTGCGGATCGCTCGTTGAGGCAAATGAGCGCTTCTTCCATATAGAGTTTCTCACCGATGATCGGGATCTTGCGCAGCCGCGGATCGTGCCCGAACTCAGCCTCCGAGACGATACCGATTCCGGCACCCGAGGCGACGATTTCGCGAATGGCTTCCCGGCCTTCCGCTTCAATGGCGGCCTCCAGCACAATACCTGCCTTTTCCGCCGCTTTTTCCAGTTTTTCTCTCGCGTTTTCGAGCCCGATTCGCGCAATACCAGCGGGTGGTTTGCCAAATCCGAGATGGCCAGTTGATTGAATTTGTCCAATTCGGTGCCGACGGCAGCGAACGCCACCAGCGGTGTGGCGCTCAGTTTGACCGTCTCAAACACCCTGTGTTCGGGTAAGTCGCCCAGGACGCCGATATCGGCATGATAACCGAAAAGAGCATTTATCACTTCCTCGGTATTGCCGGCTCGAACCGAAACATGGACGCCGGGATATTTTTCGCGAAACGGTTTGAGTACATGCAGCAGGTGCAGCGCGGAATCGGCGATGATCCGCAATCGTCCGGACGACAAAGCGCGTGATTCCGACAGCAGTTCAAGTGCCTGGTTCTCCACTTCAAACAGCCGGTTGGTGATTTCCAGCAGTTTCTCTCCCGCCCTGGTGACAGTAACCTGCTTCTTGCGCCGATTGAAAAGCAGAATGTCGTACTCTTCCTCCAGTTTGCGCACCTGATCGGAGATTGCGGGCTGGGGTCAGCCTCAGCGCCTCGGCGGCACGCGAAAACCCGCCGTGAATGGCAACATTGTGAAAAGCTCTCAACTGAACATAGCGCAACGGGATGACTTCCATAATAAATTTTAATCGATTCATAAAAACCAACGATTTGAGTTATGTAAAGAGCCGAATGATGATGTCGTGGGAGTCTTCAACAGTTCAGGTACGTGTATCCGACGTAATCGGACCACCATTTGGAACTAGTTGAACTGCCGGAGGCCGTGTTTGCCTCCACACGTGAGGGGCCAAGGGATTTGCCGAAAGGGACAGCCAGGATGACAATCCTGATGATCATTCTGCATCTGGCAGGCGCGATAGCGCTCCTACTCTACTCGGTGCGCATGGTCCGAACCGGCGTTGAGCGGGCGTCGGGGCCTGCGCTACGACGAGCGATTGCAGATCCCAAACGCGGCTGGCTGGCGAGTGCTGCGGTCGGTACGGTGATTGCCGTCTTCCTGCAAAGTTCGACGGCGACCGCGGTTTTGGGCGTCTGGCTTTGCCGCCAGCGGACTTGTACCGCTGACCAGCGGACTGGCGCTGTTGCTGGGCGCCGATGTCGGCACGGCGCTCGTGGTTCAGTTCCTATCCTTTGACTTTGTCTGGCTGATTCCCTTGCTACTGGCGGCAGGCGGCTGGTTGTTTCTGAAGTTCGAGGCGCGTGGCGCCAAGCAGCTCGGACGCATCCTGCTCGGCGTCGCACTCATCCTGGTTTCGTTGCGGATGATTGGCGAAGCCACCGTGCCGCTGAAGCAGAATCCGTTCATGCCATTGCTCGCCGGTTACCTCGCCGACGATTTAGTCACGGCGTTTGTCGCCGGAGCGATTGTCACATTCCTGTTCCATTCCAGCGTTGCTTCGGTGCTGATGGTCGCCGCGTTTACCGCGCAAGGCGTATTGGCAATCGAAGCAAGCGTGGCGATCATTCTCGGGGCGAATGCCGGCGGCGGATTACTGGCGGTTTGGCTGACACGGGCGAGCGGGCGTGAAGCGCGCCTGCTGCCAATCGGCAACTGCCTGTTTCGGGTACTGGGGGCATTGATTGCGCTGGCCTTGTTCTGGTCGGTCGATATACCGCTTCACGAGGTGGGAGCCACACCGGCGCGGCAGACGATCAACGTGCACCTTCTTTTCAATCTGGCGCTTTTGATTGTTTGCCTGCCATTCGTGGGCCTGGTGGCCAGGCTGGTGGAAACCCTGGTGCCCGTGCCGGACGATCCGATAGCGGACGAGGTTCGGCTTCGCCCGACATCCGCCCTTGACCGCTCGGTGATCGGATCACCCGAACTGGCGCTTGCCAGTGCGACACGCGAACTGCTGCGGATGAGCGAAATCGTCGAAGTGATGATCCGCCCGGTCATGGAATTTTATGAGACCGGGAACAAGGAGGAAGTTGAACAGATCCGCAAACTCGATGACGAAGTCAACGAGGTGCATACCAACATCAAGCTGTATGTCGCCGAGGTCAATCGCGGTGAGCTGAGCGCCGATGAAGCCGAGCGGGGCATGGAGTTGACCACGTTCACGATCAATCTTGAGCGTGCCAGCAATATCGTTTCCAAGAACCTGCTCGGCCTGGTGATCAAGAAGCACAAGAAGAAGCTCCAATTCTCTGACGAAGGCTGGGCCGAACTGACCAACCTGCATGATCGTGTCATGGCCAACATGCAATTGGCTTTGAATGTCCTGGTTTCAGGCGATGTCGATTCGGCGCGCCAGTTGATTGCGGAAAAGGACCGGATGCGAACCCTGGAGCGCGAGAGCCACGACCAGCATCTCGTGCGCCTGAGGGCCGGTACCGAAGCCAGCATCGAATCCAGCGATATTCATCTCGAAACGGTGCGAGCTCTGAAGGAATTCAACTCGCTGATCGCGTCGGTGGCTGTACCGATCCTGTCGAAGAGCGGATTGCTGCGCGACACGCGTTTGGGTGGAAAACGACTAGGTCATGGACCGCTTCATCCAGGGATAGATGGTTCTACCGGTGCAGCTAATATATTATCATAAGAATTATCGATTGGATGATCTATAATATAGATTTTTCAAATCCAAAACCACGATGTAGAGATCATTGCAAGACAGAGCGTGACGTACCCCAACAAGTCGATGGCTCCAATCTGCCGGAGGATGCAACATGAGCGAGAGTGCTGAACCGTTGCCAAACCCGAACTTGAAAACCATTGGCGACACAAGTGAAGTATTCGGCCCGCCGGCGATGGGCGAGCCCTATCTGCTGACGCCGGGCCCGCTGACAACAGCGCTTTCGGTGAAGCAGGCCATGTTGAAGGATTGGGGCTCATGGGATGGCGATTTTCGGGCGCTGACAGCCGACCTGCGCTACCGACTCGTATCAATGATCGAGGATCGCGCCGGAGACTTCGACTGCGTGCCGATACAGGGCAGCGGAACGTTCGTGGTCGAGGCGATGCTCGGATCGTTCCTGCCGCGCGAATCCAAGACGCTGGTGCTGGTCAACGGCGCATACGGACAGCGGATCGCCCAGACCATGCAGTATCTGGGGAGAGACTATTCGGTCATCGACAAAGGCGACTACATGCCGCCGCGCGGAAGCGAGATAGCTGAGGCGATCAACGCCGATCCGGCGATCACCCACGTGGTGGTCGTCCATTGCGAAACAAGTTCCGGAATACTGAATCCGATCAAGGAGATATCCGACGCCGTTAAAGTCGCAGGCCGCAAGTTGCTGATCGATTCGATGAGCGCTTTCGGCGCGCTGGCCTTAGAAGCCGGTGATCTGGAGTTCGAGGCCGTGGTGTCATCCGCCAACAAATGCATCGAAGGCGTGCCCGGATTTGGCTTCGTGATCGCCAGAAAACGGGCGTTGGAAACGGCAAAGGGCAATGCGCACTCGTTGAGCCTGGATGTTCATGCCCAATGGGCGACGATGAACAAGACCGGCCAGTGGCGGTTCACACACCGCCGACCCATACCGTGGCGGCGTTCATGGAGGCATTGCGGATCCATCATGATGAAGGTGGTGTAGCCGGTCCGCGGTCGCCGCTATGCCGATAACCGGGACATTCTTGTTGCCGGAATGCGCGAACTGGGTTTTGAAACACTGCTCAAAGACCGATGGTTGTCGCCGATCATCGTGACGTTCTTCAATCCCGCCCATCAGAACTTCCGGTTTGAGGAATTCTATGACCGGATGAAGGACAAGGGATTTATCATCTATCCGGGCAAATTGACGGTGGTCGACAGTTTCCGCATTGGATGTATCGGCCGAATGGACGGTGCAGTGATGCGAAAGGTGGTGGAGGCGGCGCGACAATCGCTTGCCGAAATGGGGGTCGACAGCGCAGCACCGCCGCGGGCAGCCCCTTGAAGAACGCGCCAAACTGGCGGCCTAGGTCATGACCTAAGCCGAATTACAGATTCAAGACAAACGGACAATTGAAATGAACGACATGACGCCCATCAAGATCACAGCCAACGGCCGCGATTATGCCCGTCCGAAGGTTCCCGCAATCGCAATCTGCCTTGATGGCTGCGAGCCGGAATACCTCAACGTTGCCATCAAGGCGGGATTGATGCCAGCGCTTGAAAAGGTGCTGGCCAAGGGGACGGATCGCCGGGCGCACAGTGTCATTCCGAGCTTCACCAATCCCAACAATTTGTCGATAGCAACGGGCCGCCCACCGGTCGTGCACGGCATTTGCGGCAACTTCCTCTACGATCCGGATACGGGCGAGGAAGTGATGATGAACGATCCGAAGTTCCTGCGCGCACCGACCGTGTTCAAGGCCTGCTATGACGAAGGCTTGAAGGTGGCGGTGGTCACGGCCAAGGACAAGTTGCGGGCGTTGCTCGGTCACCGATTTGGCTTCGATGAAGGCCGCGCCATGTGTTTTTCCGCCGAGCGTTCGGACACCACGACTGTGGCCGAACATGGAATCGACAACGCCTCGGCATGGCTGGGTATGCCGGTGCCGGAAGTCTACTCGGCGGAACTGTCGGAATTCGTCTTTGCCGCCGGCGTCAAGCTGCTTGAGACCTTCAAACCCGATGTCATGTACCTGACGACAACCGACTTTGTGCAGCACAAATACAAGCCCGGCGACACCGAAGCGAATGCGTTTTACGCGATGTTCGACAAATATCTGGCGCAGTTGGATGCCGCCGGTGCGGCGATCGTGATTACTGGCGATCACGGCATGAAACCGAAACACAAGGAGGACGGCTCGCCTGCTGTCGTCTATGTGCAGGACTTGCTCGACGATTGGCTCGGCAAGGACGCGGCAAGGGTAATCCTGCCGATCACTGACCCCTATGTGGTCCACCATGGCGCGCTCGGATCCTTCGCCACGGCCTATCTGCCTGACGGGGCCGACCGCAGCGATATCATTGCCAAGATTGCGACCATCGACGGCATCGATCTCGTGGTGGGGGAAAGAGGAAGCCTGTGAGCGCTTTGAACTGCCTGCCGACCGAATTGGCGACATCGTGATGATCTCGTCAGAAAACCTCACCATCGGCACATCGGAACATCGGCACGATTTGGCTGCGTTGAAAGAGCCGCTCAGATCGCACGGCGGATTGACCGAGCAGGAAGTGCCGTTCATCGTCAACCGCCAGATCGAGGACTTGCCCAATGCGCCGGTCTTGCGCAATTTCGACGCGTTGTTTTATGCCATGATGGCGGCTGCCCGATAGACTGGATCGAAGTGATGCTGACGAAGACACAAACGGATATCCGCCATGAGGCCATGCGCATCGGCGGACGGAAGGTCACGACGGACGATGTGGTGGAGGTTCGCTATCCCTACACCAACGAAGTGATTGGCACGGTTCCCGCGGGCAATGCATCGCATGCTGCCGAGGCGTTCGAGATTTGCTGCCAATTACAGACCGAAGCTCACCCGCTATGAACGGCGCGAAATTCTGACCAAAGCTGCCGATCTCATTATTGAGCGGCGCGAGGAAATCGCTAAGTGGCTGACACTGGAACTGGGCATCTGCCACCAGCATGCGCTTTACGAGACGGGGCGCTCCTATGATGTGTTCACCTTTGCCGGCATGCTGTCGACGCTCGACGACGGGCAGATTTTTTCCTGCGACCTCACGCCCAACGGCAAGGAGCGCAAGATCTACACCAAACGCGAGCCGGTGCGGGCGATTTCGGCGATCACGCCGTTCAACCACCCGCTCAACATGGTCGCTCACAAGATTGCTCCGGCGATCGCGACCAACAATTGCGTGGTGTGCAAGCCGACCGAACTGACGCCGCTGACGGCGATCACGCTGGCCGATATCCTCTACGAGGCAGGTCTGCCGCCGGAGATGTTCCAGATCGTCACCGGCTGGCCTCAAGACATTGGCGACGAGATGGTCGTCAACGACAATATCGACATCATCACGTTCACCGGCGGGGTGAAAGTCGGCAAGATGATCGCCGAAAAGGCCGGCGCCAGGCGGCAGGCGCTGGAACTTGGCGGCAATGATCCGCTGATCATCCTGAATGATCTGTCCGACGATAATCTGAAGAAGGCAGCGGCGATTGCAGTGGCCGGTGCGACTGGCAATTCCGGCCAGCGCTGTACCGCAGTCAAGCGTATTCTTGTCCAGGAGAGCATTGCCGATAAAATCGTCCCGATGATCCTGGAGAACGCCAAAAAGCTGAAATTCGGTGATCCACAGGATCCGGAAACGCAACTCGGATGCGTCATCCACGAGGAAGCCGCTGCGACCTTCGAAAAGCGCGTCTACGAAGCTGCCGAGAAGGGGGCGAAAGTTCTCTACGATCCGGGCCGGCAGGGTGCGCTATTGCCACCGATCGTGGTCGATCACGTGCCGCATGACAGCGAACTCGTTTACGAGGAAACATTCGGACCGGTGGTGCCGATCGTGCGCGTGCCGGATGACGACGAGGCGCTGATGGCCATTTCAAACTCGACGCCTTTCGGCCTGTCGGCGGGCGTTTGCACCAATGATCTCAACCGTATCACCGCCTATGTCGACGGGCTTGACGTCGGTACGGTGAATATATGGGAGCAGCCTGGATACCGCATCGAGATGTCGCCGTTCGGCGGGATCAAGGACAGCGGTAACGGTGTCAAGGAAGGGGTGCTTGAGGCCATGAAGTTCTTCACAAACGTGAAGACCTACTCGCTGCCCTGGCCGATCCGATAGCCGTCGTATGCCGGACAAAAACCAGGTTCACACCGAGGGCGAGGCCAATACATCTGAAGCGCGGGCGGACTGGGCGGCACGCCAGCACAGGCCCGTCACCGATGCCCTGATCGCCCGTGACAGCGACGCGTTCCTACATCAAAGCCTATCGACGCCCGTCATGTCGGCTGTCGCCAAGGCAGAGGGTATCTGGATCGAGGATCCGGACGGCAACCGCTACATGGATTTCCATGGCAATTCCGTCCACCATATTGGTTACAGCCATCCGCGACTTGTCGAAGCGATCAAAAAGCAGATTGAGGGATTAAGTTTCTCACCGCGCCGCTTCACCAATGATGTTTCCGTCGAACTGGCCGAAAAACTGGCTTCCGTGGCGCCGGGGCGACTTGTCGAAAACCTTGTTCACCACCGGCGGATCGGATGCCAATGAGGTGGCGTTGAAAATTGCTCGCGCGGCGACCGGTCGGTTCAAGACGGTGTCGTTTTGGGACGCCTTCCACGGTGCTGGATTCGGCACCGCATCGGTCGGCGGAGAGGCGACGTTTCGCTCGCATATCGCCGGTCCGCTTATGGCCGGAACAGAACATGTCGCGCCATTTGCCTGTTACCGTTGCCCTTACGGACATGCGGGTCCGGATATATGCGAACTCGCCTGCGCCAACATGGTCCGCTACGTTCTGGAACGCGAGGGCGATGTGGCGGCAGTGATCGCCGAGCCGATGCGGGCGGTGCCTTATGTGCCGCCACCGGGATTCTGGCAGTCTGTCAGAAAGGCCTGTAACGACAACGGCGCACTGCTGATCTTTGATGAAATTCCCACCGGCCTGGGCAAGACGGGAAAGTTCTTCGCCTTTGAGCATGACGACGTGGTTCCCGATATCGTCACGCTTGGAAAGGCGCTGGGCGGCGGCACACTGCCGATCGCCGCGGTGATGGCGCGGCCCGAGCTGGATGTCTGCGGAGACTTCGCCATCGGTCACTATACCCACGAAAAAAATCCGGTGACGGCGCGCGCTGCCCTGACGACGCTTGAGATCATCGAGAATGAGGGACTGGTAGAGCGCGCCGCTGAGCTGGGAAGCCATGCGCTGGAGCGGCTCGGCAATTTCGCCGCTACTTGCAACCCGATCGGCGATGTCCGGGGCAGAGGGCTGATGATTGGCGTTGAAATCGTCAGCGATCGTGAGGCTAAAACACCAGGCAATGAACTTGCGGAGAAGATCTTTTATCGCTGCCTCGATGCCGGTCTCAGTTTCAAGATTTCCCAAGGCTGCGTGCTGACGCTTTCACCACCGCTGACCATCAGCCGTGAGGATCTCGATCACGCGCTGACGATTGTCGAGGAAGCGATTGCCGAATGCGCTGGCTGACAGGTTCCAAGTTCCGTGCCGGTCTGAAACCGCATGGGTGACAGCGCCGAACTCGCGCTTGCGCTGGTGCTGACGGCGGCTTTTCTGCATGCCGCGTGGAATGCGATGATCAAGGGTACCGGCGAGCGCACGCTGGTGCTGGGGCTGATTTCTGCCGGCCATGTGGTTGTCGGGCTCATCTTGATTGCGCTCTATGCGCCGCCTGCTGAGGCGAGCTGGCCCTACATTGCCGCATCCACATTCATTCACTGGTTTTACTACTGGTTTTTGCTGGTGTCGTACCGGCTCGGCGATCTGAGCCAGGTCTATCCGGTGGCGCGCGGAATCTCGCCATTGCTGGTGACCTGCGGCGCGTTCCTGTTTGCCGGTGAAGTGCCGGGTGTGGCGGCGATTACCGGCATCGTGTTGGTATCGTGCGGCATCCTTATCCTGATGTGGAGCACCGGTCGTAATCGGGCCGGTATCGGCGCGCTCGGGGCCGCATTGGCGACGGGTTCAATGATCGCATCATATTCGGTGGTCGACGGATTGGGCGTTCGGGCGGCTCAAAGCCCGTTTGGCTATATCGGCTGGCTGTTCTTTCTGGAGGGTCTGTGTGCGATTTTCATTTTCTGGCGTGAGCGGCACAAATTGCGCACCGTGCCCTTTGCCACCTACCGGACGGGTCTCGCCGGCGGCTTTTTCTCTGCCTTGGCGTATGGGCTCGTCATCTACGCCAAGAACCTGGCGCCGCTCGGCGCGATCTCGGCCGTGCGCGAATCCAGTGTCATCATCGCCGCGTTGATCGGCGTGATCTGGTTCGGCGAACGGCCGTGGCGCCTGCGCGTGCTGTCAGCGCTGATTGTCGCCACCGGCATTCTGATCCTTGCCATTTTGTCGTGAATTGGCAATTCTTGACTGCGGGATCGATCCACCGGAATACGCCCGCTCCACCAACCGGGATTTTTCCATGTTGCCGTCGTCAATTCTGATCGCGCTGATCGCCGCCCTTCACATTTACATTTTGTGGTTCGAGATGTTTGCCTGGACCAGCCGCGGTCCAAAGGTATTTCGTTCGTTTCCCAAGGACTTGTTCGAACCGACAAAGGCGCTGGCGGCTAATCAGGGATTGTACAACGGCTTTCTTGCCGCCGGGCTGATCTGGTCTTTGCTGATCAACGACCCTGTGTGGCATTTCAATGTGGCGATTTGTTTTTTGATCTTTGTTGCCGTTGCAGGCATCTACGGTGCCGTTTCGGCAGCACGGAACATAATTTTCGTTCAGGCTTTGCCTGCTCTGATTGCCATCGTCGTGCTGTGGATGGGCTATTGAATTGTTCGGTCATAGCGTGGAAAACGCATAATCATCGACTGCAAAGAACGTAGAAAAAAGAGAAAGAGCCAATGGCGACAATTGAGCGACACCATACAAACCAGCGCATGAGTCAGATCGTCGTTCACGGCGACACGATCTATCTGGCCGGTCAGGTCGGCACTGCGTATCAGTCGGTTACCGATCAGACGAAGGAAATCCTTGAAAAGATCGATTCGCTTCTGGCTGAGGCCGGCAGCGACAAGACCAGGGTCCTGCGCGCGGATATCTGGCTCGACGACATGCGTGATTTTGCCGAGATGAACGCGGTGTGGGATGCCTGGGTGCCGGAGGGCGACGCGCCGGCAAGAGCCTGCGGAGAGGCCAGGCTGGCTGCGACCGGCATGTGGGTGGAAATTCTGATCGTCGCCGCGAAATAACCGCCGATCACGTGTTGCTGTAGACTAGCCTGCTCGGCGCAACCCGATCAGGCTGCCGTTATCCAGCAAATCGCTCGGGTGGATGACAACACTGTCACCCTTCGACAGCCCGGAAATTACTTCGGCGGTGTTGTCGTTCAGATGACCGATTTCAACGATTTGCAAGGCGACCCGGTCGCCTTCGATACGGTAAACGGCCCACTGGCCGTTGGTCCGGAACAGCGCGGCGATGGGCACTTGCAGCGCCTTCTCCGATTTCCAGATGGCGAGCTTGGCGAATACGCGATAGCCATGGCCGAGTAGCGGTTCAGGCTCGGTCAGGTCGAGCACGGCATTCACCCGCTGTTCCTCAATACCGAGGGCCGATACTTTGGTGAATGCCGATGGATCGACCCGCCTGACCACAGCCTCGAGATGGCGTTCGCTGCCCCAATCTGTGATCTGGGCCTTCAGGCCCGGCCGGATGCGTACCGCATCTTCGGACAACAAGTCGACGGCGATTTCCAGATCGCCGGGATTTCCAACCTCGGCCAACGCGGTTCCGGCCGTCACAGCCTGTTCGCTCTTGACCTTGACGGCAAGGACGATGCCGTCAATCGGCGCGGTAACTTCGACGCAGCAATCGTTGCCGGCAATGTCGAGCACTTCGTCGCCGGGCTGCATCAATCGTGCCTTGGCGCTGTTCAGTTCGGCCTGCCGCTGGCGGATGCGCGCTTCCGTGCTTTTGACGTAGGCTTCCTGCAGAGCCACTTCGGTTGTGGCCTTTTCCAGCTCCCGTTCGGAAACGATGTTTGAACCAAAAAGGCGGGATGCCCGCTCGAGCTCGGATTTGGCGAGCGCCAGAGCGGAAAGTGCGCGCTGATGTTCCAATTCGGCCTGTGCCACACCGGATCGGGCACCCTCGATTGCGGCCAGCAATTCGGCTTCTGTGCGCTTGTCGATCAGGGGTGGATCAAGAGGGCGAATCGAAGCGACAACGGTCTGGTTGGCCGTAACCGCATCGCCTTCTTCAAGGGTCGTACGCGCCAGGTGCCCGGCGATCGGGGCTGAAACGGTGTAGATGCTTCTAACCCTTGTCACGCCCTCTTGATCGATCGTAACCGTCATGGGTTCCTCGACCACGGTTGCGGTATCTACCAGTACCGGCTGTTCGCGGAGCGCCACGTAAAGCCCGGCAGCAACCACCGCTATGGCGGCCACTATGCCCAGCCATTTGGTGAAGGTTCTCATGACATCACTCCCGTGTTTTCAAAACGCTCACAAGATCGAACTTGTCGATCCGACGGCGCGCGATCAGTGCTGAAATTACTCCCGCAACAACCACAACCAGGCTGGCGCGGGCAAACGTTGCCGGTTCGATGACCAGCGGAATTCGAAACAGGTCGCTCTCAAAGCCCCTGATCACCGACCAGGCAAATCCGAAGCCGAGCAACCAGCCGAGCGGTTGGGCCATTGCGATGATCACGCCCAGTTCGGTCAGCAGCACGCCGGAAACTTCGCCGCGGGTGAAACCGAGCACCCGCAGGCTCGCCAGTTCGCGGGCGCGTTCCGCCAATTGGATGCGGGCGGAATTGTAGACAACGCCAAATGTGATGATGATCGCAAGCACGAGGTAGACCGTCGACATGACCGTTACATTCTGTTCGATGATCTCGCGGAACTTGACCTTGGCAGTGCTCAGCTCTGTGAACGAGGCGATTGCCGGTGTCAGCTTGACCTTGGCGTAGATGTCCTCGACGCGGTTGGCATCGACCTTGACCCGGGCGCCTGATATGCGCCTGCCGTCGCCGATCAGACGGTTGAGCGCCTCCAGATCCATGTAGGCGCCCAGACCGATCAGGCTCTGTACGATCGCGGTCACCGGCGCTTCGACGACACGATTGCCGTGCTGGAGAAGCTCCAGCCGGACGATATCGCCTGGCTTCAAATTCAGTTTGGTTGCCACCCTTTGCGGAATGAGAAGCCCGGCATCGGGTGGTTTGACAGGTGTCCCGCTATCGGTGAGCACCTGCGCCAGAATACCTCCGGCGGGCAGCGCCGATATTTCGAGTTCGAGTTTGCGGTGATCGCGGATCATGCGGACCGGGGTGGCGCGAAACGGCTCGGCGCGCAACACACCGGGAAGTGAGCGAACCTCGGTGATCGCGCCGACAGGTCTTTCACTGGCGAACACAAGCATCGCGTCCTGGCGCTCGGCCTGGTAAAAAGAGATATCAATCATCTCCTCGATAGAATCGAACATGAACAGCGCGGTGCATAATATGGCGACCGAGAACGATGTTCCCAGCGCTGTAATCAGCGTTCTGACAGGTCGCCTGATCAGATGCCGCAGCGCCATGGTGGTTGTCTGCGAAAACACATGCACCATCAACCCGGCTTCGCCGAACAGGCTTCGGTAACGCAACGGCGCCGCAGGCCGCATGGCAACAGCAGGCGGCAGGGTCACGACTGACCAGATCGCATTGGCGGCACCCGCCAACGCCGCTGCCGCGGTGATGCCACCGGCAAGGGCATACAAATCCGGGCTTTCCCTGAAGATCAGGTAGGGGAATGAGAAGAACTTGCCATACAATTCGGTCAATGCGCGTCCGAGCCAGGCGCCGGCGACCGAACCGATTGCCAGGCCGATGGCCGCGATGACAAGAACTAGCTTGGCGTAGTGAGCGGCTATGACCGTGTTCGAATAACCGATTGCCTTCAGCAGTCCGATTTGTTCGCGTTCCAGCGAAATCAGCCGCGACAGGATCATGTTGACCAGAAATGCAGACACAAACAGGAATATGGGCGGGATGACCAACGCCATTGACCTGAGTTCCTGCAGCTCATTGTCCAGGAAAGCATCGCTGATCTGGTCATCGCGCTCGATTGCTCCGCGACCGCCATACGGTTCGAGCAGGTCATCGATTTCGTCCAGGATCGCCGCCATGTTGGCGTCCGCATCGATGGTGGCGACAAGCGAATTGAAGCCACCTTCCATGTCGAATGTGCCTTCAAGGGTAGATCGGCGCATGAAGATCACGCCGAAACGGCGTTCGTCGGGGATGATGTCTCCGGGCCCGAGCGCATAGATGAACTCCGGCGACAGCACAATTCCGGTAACAGTGAGAAGACGGCGCTTGCCGTTGATCAGGGCATGGAATCCATCTCCCGGCTCGAGCGAATGTGCATCAGCGAATTTCTCGACGATGGCGACCTCGTGGGATCGGCCTTGAAACGGTAGCCTGCCGCGGCGGATGTAGGGATTGTTGATCGCCGGTTCGCGCAAGTCAGGGATCGAAACGACCGCACCGGAAGCCGGTTCCCGCATGCCCCGAATATCCAGGATAACAGGCTTGGAAATGCGATATTCCGCGGATTTGATGCCAGGCACAGCTTCGATACGACTGGCGAGGCGGAGCGGTGCACGTGTTGCAGTGGCAAACAGGTCAGCGAAGTTTTGCCGGGCATAGAAGGTCTCACGGGTTTCTTCCAGCGAGCGGTAGGCACCGACGGCGAGCACGATGGTCGCGACACCGCAGGCCATAACCAGCGCAACGGCGATAATCTGTGCCCACAAACGGCGAATATCTCGGACAACTTTTCGGTCAAGAACGCGCATCGCTTACCAGCTCACTTCCGCCGCCGAAATACGGGTCTCGTTGACCACTTCTTCGCTGATGCGGCCGTCCATGAAGAAAAATACCCTGTGGGCCATCCGTTGGATGCCGGCATTGTGGGTAATGATTGCGGTCGTGGTGCCGAGTTCGGTGTTCACTCGCGACAGGGCATCAAGAACGATGATGCCGGTCTTTGAATCGAGGGCGCCGGTCGGTTCGTCACACAACAGGACCTCGGGTTGCTTTACGATCGCTCTGGCAATGGCCACGCGCTGTTGCTCACCGCCGGATAATTGAGCCGGGAAATGGTGCATCCGGTCTTCCAGATCGACCATCGCCAGCGCATCTTCGGGCTTCATCGGATTCCTGGCGATCTCGGTCACCAGTGCGACGTTTTCCCAGGCGGTCAGGCTCGGCACCAGGTTGTAAAACTGGAAAACAAAGCCGACATGGTCGCGCCGGTAGCGGGTGAGCTTGCGTTCGCTGTAGGCGGAGAGCTTTTCTCCCCGAAAAAAGACCTCACCGTCGGTCGGCGTGTCCAGTCCGCCCATGATATTGAGCAATGTCGATTTTCCGGAGCCTGACGGGCCGAGCATGACCGCGAGCTCGCCGGGAAACAGGTCGAGATCGACACCGCGCAAGGCCCAGACGTCCACCGTGCCCGTACGGTACACTTTGGTGACACCACGAGTCGAGAAGACTGGTTCGGTTGCCGGTTTCATCTTTGCCTCTGCCATGACAGGATAATAGGCTGAAATGATATCGTTATCTTGATCACCATCAAATACCGCGCGATATCATTAGACCAGTGCGGGCGCAGGCGAGCATGCTTGCCGCGTGAACACAAACTTGTTAGTGTACGAATGAATAACGGAGCTGGCCGACCACCGCTTGTCGCGCAGAGCCCGAACGACGGAGGCAGCCGGCGTGAGACGCTATCTTGAGATTGATCTTGCTGGGCAAGAAATACAAACCAAAGAACTGCACGGCAAGGATATCGCCATTTGCGGGCGCTATTTCATCGCCAAGACGTTGCTGGAGCAGGGCGTTGCAGAAGTCGACCCGCTCGGTCCGGAAAATCCGCTTATATTCTCGGCCGGCCCTTTCGCCGGAACGAATTTCTCAAATGCCAACCGGTTGAGTGTCGGCTGTAAAAGCCCCCTGACCGGAGGCATCAAGGAAGCCAACTCCGGCGGCACATTTGCTTTCGCCATGGGCCAATTGGAAATTGCCGGTTTCACTCTGCACGGCGCATCGGACGACTGGGTGATTATCCATATACCGCAGGAAGGCGGTATCCGCTTTCTCGACGCCGGCCCCTACATGGGCATGGGCAATTTTGAAACCGCGAAAAAACTGCATGAAAGCTTTGGCGACAAGATATCGATCGCGCTTTGCGGACCGGTCGGTGAGTATCAGGGACTGCTTGCCGGCATCGCATTTTCCGATACGGACAACCGGCCTTCGCGGCTTGCCGCGCGCGGTGGTGTCGGTGCGGTGATGGGGTCAAAGAAGGTCAAGGCGATCATCGTCGACAAGCACAAGATGCCGACCCTGCACGACCGCAAGAAGGTCATGACCGCGGTCAAGGAATATAACCGCCATCTAAACGAGGGAATGGCGATCCAGGCGTTTAAAACCCATGGAACCGCCATGGTCGCCGACCTGACAAACCGGCTGGGGGCTTTGCCGGTCAACAATTTTTCCAGCGGTCAGATCGTTTCCGCCGATGAAGGTCCGCTGAAGATGGGTGGCGACTACATCCGCAAACTTTATCTGGAACGCGGTGGTGAGCCGTCGCATGCCTGCATGCCGGGCTGCCTGATCATGTGCTCCAATATCTATGTCGACAAAAAGGGCAGGGAAATCGTTTCGCCGTTCGAATATGAAACAATTGGTCTGCTCGGCACGAATTGCGGTCTGACCGAACCCGATGATCTCGCCTATCTCAATGAAACGGCGAACGACCTTGGAATCGATACGATTGAAGTTGGCGCCATGATCGCCGTGCTGATGGATGCCGGCCAGGCCAGTTATGGCGACACCAAGTTCATGGCAACCTGTCTGGAGGATATCGGCAAGGGCAATGAGCGCGGGCGATTGCTGGCGCAGGGCACAGCGCGGGTTGGCGAGCATTTTGGTGTCAAGCGCGTTCCCGTCATCAAGAAACAGGCAATCAGCGCCTATGATCCGCGCATCATCGAGGTAACAGGCATTTCGATGATGGTGACGGCACAGGGTGCTGATCATACGACCGGCAACGCGCCTTCCTTCGTCACCGCAGACAAGGATGTTGAGGCGGTGGCCGCTGAAAGCTATCGCATGCAGGTCACCAGCGCGGTTGCCGATTCGCTCGGGCTTTGCGTGTTCGGCAGGTCGGTAACCGATCCCAACCGGAAACTGATTGCCGAGGGCATCAACAACGCCCACGACTGTGATGTCGATGAGGATTTCATTGTCGAAATCGGCCGTGAAACGTTGCGATTGGAGGATGAATTCAACCGCCAGGCGGGATTCACCGAAGCCGACGACGAACTGCCGGAGTTTTTCCGGCGCGAGGAACTGCCGCCCACCAACAAGACGGCGCGGCTGCATGCCGATGAAGTCAATGGCCACATGCGCAGCTTTGCGGCCGCGACGGACATTCCAGCTTAGAGATTAATTCATGGATTATTTCCGCCCAACCGATCTTAAAAGTGCGCTTGAAGCACTGGTGGACGGCAAGCGGCAAATCCTGGCGGGAGGCACGGACTTCTTCCCCATGCTCGGCGACCGGCCGATTAAAAAACCGATATTGGACGTTACCGCGCTGGCGGAACTGCACGGTATTCATGACGACGCCGACGCCTGGCGCATTGGCGCGCTTACCACCTGGAGCGATATTGTCGATGCCGATCTTCCTGCGGCGTTTGAAGGGCTGAAACTGGCGGCACGCGAAGTTGGTTCTGTGCAAATCCAGAACAGGGCGACCATTGCCGGTAATTTGTGCAACGCCTCACCGGCCGCCGACGGCGTTCCTCCACTGCTGACGCTTGATGCAGAGATTCAACTGACATCGGCAAGCGGCTCCCGCCAAATGAAACTTGGCGATTTCATCGACGGCTACCGCTCGACAGCCCTGGCGCCGGGAGAAATGGTCACCGCGGTGATTGTCCCCAAATCCGCGGCAAGTGGCATTTCATCGTTTCTGAAGCTGGGCGCACGCAAGTATCTGGTGATCTCGATTGCCATGGTAGCGGTTCGTCTGAAACTTTCAGGTGACGGATTGATTTCCAGCGCAGCAATTGCGGTCGGCGCATGCTCGGAAGTGGCGCAGCGGCTTGGCGCGCTGGAGGGCAAACTGGCCGGAGTAAACCCGAAACGGGGCTTCGATGGATTGGTCACGGATAATGATCTGGCAGGATTGGCGCCGATCGACGATGTGCGCGCGACTGCCGGGTATCGCCACGAGGCGGCAGCGCGGCTGATTGAGCGCGCGTTGCACGCCTGTATTGAAAAGGCTGGTGTTACATGAGCGGTGGCCTGTCCATGACGGTGAACGGCAACGCTGTTTGCATAGACGATGCCGGAAGCTCTCGCTTGTCGGTGGTGCTGCGCGACAAGCTGGGCTTCACCGGCACCAAGGTCGGCTGCGATGCAGGCGATTGCGGTGCCTGTACGGTTCTGATTGATGGAAAAATCGCATGTTCCTGCCTTGTCGCCGCGGGGCAGGTTGCCGGAAGCGAGATTACCACCGTTGAAGGTCTTAGCGCCAATGGCAGCCTGAGCGACTTGCAGAACAGTTTTCTCGCTTACGGAGCAGCACAGTGCGGTATCTGCACCCCGGGCATGCTGGTCAACGCAAAAGCGTTGCTGGACAGCAATCCGAATCCAAGCCGGGCCGAGGTGCAGGATGCTCTTGGCGGCGTGCTGTGCAGATGTACCGGCTATGCCAAGATCATCGACGCGGTGATGGGCGCGGCCCAAACACCCCGTCTTGCGACAAATCTGCAGGGCGGTTTGGGTGACCGCATCCGCCATGTTGACGGCCCGCCGAAAGTGACCGGAGAAGCCGTCTTCAGCGCCGATGAGATCCCCGACGGGTCGGTATGGGTAAAGGTAATCCGTAGCCCGTACCACCATGGGAGTTTCGTCGTCGGTGACAAGCAGGCATTTTTGGACGCTCATGCCGGTCTTCTGGCGGTGTTCGACGCTTCCGACGTACCGGGCCGCAACAATCACGGTGTCATTCCACCGTTTGCCGACCAACCCGTGTTTGCCGAAGGTATCGCACGGCACAAAGGCGAAGCGGTTGCCGCAGTCGCTGGTGAGCGTGAGGCGATTGCGCAACTTGATCCGGCCGATTTTCCAATCGAATGGTCGGAACTTGAACCCGCGCTGACGCCCGACGCGGCGATGAAGAACGATGCGCCCACGGTGCACGAAAGCAGGCCCGGCAATGTGCTGGTTCGCGGATTGGTGCGCTGCGGTGATGTCGAGGCGGGGATGACGCAGGCGGTTCACAACGTTTCGGGCCGGTTTTCGACGCCGTTTATCGAGCACGCCTATATCGAGCCGGAGGCCGGATATGCGCGGCGCGTCGGCAACGGGATTGAAGTCTTCGGCTGCACCCAGGCCGCGTATATGGATCGGGATGGTCTTGCCGAGATCATGAATTTGGATCCGGACGCGGTGCGGGTGATGCCAAGCGCCTGCGGCGGCGGATTCGGCTCGAAGCTCGATATCTCGTGGCAACCTTATGTCGCTATCGCCGCCTGGTTGCTCGACCGGCCGGCGGCGATCGCCTTTACGCGCTGCGAGTCGATGCAATCGACCACCAAGCGCCATCCATCGCAAATTGAGGTTGCGGTTGGCTGTGACGCCGAGGGGCGCATAACCGCGATGCGTTTTTCCGGCACGTTTAACACCGGCACATATGCCAGTTGGGGCCCGACGGTCGCCAACCGGGTGCCGGTGCATGCGTCCGGCCCCTATCATATCGAGAACTATTGTGCCGACAGCTTGGCGGTTCACACCCACTGCGCGCCGTCCGGTGCGTTTCGCGGATTTGGCGTTCCGCAATCGGCCGTTGCGCAGGAATGTTTGTTTGACGAGCTTGCTGACAAGGTGGGTCTGGACCGGTTGGAATTCCGGCTGAAGAACGCGCTGGACAACGGACTGCCGACGGTGACCGGGCAAGTCTTCGAGAGCGGGGTCGGGATCAGGCCTTGCCTCGAGGTGCTGCAAGCCCACTGGCAGGAGGCCAGTACGGCCGCTGAAGCCTTCAACCGTAATGCGGCCCAATCGGGTGCACCGCTTCGGCGCGGTGTCGGGGTCGGCACCTGCTGGTACGGTTGTGGCAATACTTCGCTGCCCAACCCATCGACAATCCGTATCGGCGTGACAAAGGACGGCACCGTGGTTTTGCATCAAGGTGCCATCGATATCGGCCAAGGTTCGAATACGGTCATGGCCCAGATCGCCTCGGAAGTGCTTGGCGTGCCGGCGGCGGATATCGAAATTGTCGGTCCGGATACCGCGGTAACGCCGGATGGAGGAAAAACCTCGGCGTCACGGCAGACCTTTGTCAGCGGCAAGGCGACGCAGAGATCGGCAGAAGCGCTCAGGGCGGCGATCCTTCGGCGCGCCAATGTCTCCGAGACTGCCGATATTTCGTTCCGCCATGGAAAGATCGCCGTCAGCGAAGCCGGCACCGAAACGGAGATCGATCTGGCCAATTTGCCGGTTAATGCACATGGCTATGTGCAGATGGCGGAGGAAACCTACGATCCGCCGACAAAACCGCTTGATGAAAACGGACAGGGCATTCCATATGCCGTGTTCGGTTATGGAGCCCAGATGGTAGAACTTACAGTCGACACCAGGCTGGGAACCGTGAAACTGGAAAAGATTACCGCGGCCCACGACGTTGGGCGCGCCATCAATCCAATGCTGGTCGAAGGCCAGATCGAAGGCGGGATTGCACAGGGAATAGGCCTGGCGCTAATGGAGGAGTTTATCCCGGGCCGTACCGAGAATTTGCACGATTACCTGATACCGACCATTGGCGACGTGCCGCCGATTGAGAGCATTATTGTCGAGGTGGCGGATGGGGAGGGGCCATTTGGTGCCAAGGGGCTGGGAGAACATGTCCTGATCCCGACGGCACCCGGCATTCTCAATGCGATCCGTGATGCAACGGGCGCAATGGTTCGCGATTTGCCTGCCACGCCGGACAGGGTATTGAAGGCCATCAGAGAGGCCAGGAACGATGGTTGAAACAGCCGCCAAGACAGAAAAGATCCGCTGCGATGCGTGCCCGGTGATGTGTTACATCGCCGATGGCAGGTCGGGCGCCTGTGACCGTTATGCCAATGAGGGCGGACAACTTGTACGCCTCGACGCGCTGACCATCATCGAGCGCAACGCGGAGAAAGGGGGAGAGCTGGTTCCATTCCTGGAGAGTGCAAAGGAGTGGGACGGCGAGATTATCGCACAACCGGGTACTTTCATTACCGCGGTCGGTGCCGGGACAACCTATCCGGATTACAAGCCCGCTCCATTTATCGTTTCGAGCGAGGTCGATGGTATCGATATGGTCACCGTCGTGACCGAAGGCATATACAGCTACTGCGGCGCCAAGCTCAAAATCGATACCGACCGGCACTTGGGACCGGAGCGCAATCTGGTCCGCGCGCAGGGTGAACCGGTCGGACATGTGACCACCGGGGAATACGGATCGCAGATGCTTGCGATCGGCGGTGTGCACCATCTGACCGGCGGCGGCAAGAAGGAAGGTCGCGTGACCTGCGCAACATTGCTGGCGCTGTGCAATCGCGAACCCGTCGAGCTCGAAATCGATGAGGGATCAACGGTTGTGGTGCAGGCCGGACAGGCGCCGATCGTCAATGGCGTGACGGAGGAACGGATGCGCGTCGGTTGCGGTTCGGCGACGGTCGGTATGTTTGCATCCCAGTGGAAGGGCCTTGTCGACGAAGTGGTCGTTGTCGACGACCATATTACCGGGGTGATGTCGGAACATCAGGCTGGCAAAGTGATCGGATGGGAACCGACCGGCATCAAGATCAAGGGACGGCGCTCCACCCCAGGACGCTATTTCCAGGTCGCCGAACCAGGAACGGGATGGGGTGGAACCAATCTGAACGATCCCCTGCTGATCCTGGGCGAATTCAATGCAAAGGTGGCAAAACCAGGCCAATCATTGCTGATGGTTTCGACCACCGGGGAGCAGTTTGCATATTATGAACTGGATGAAGCGCTCAATCCGGTGAAGCTGGACATGCCGGACAGGTTGATGCCGTCTGTCATTCGCATCGAGGAAAATTGCGAGCCGGCGTTATGTTCGGTGGTGTTCATGGGCGGTGCCGGTGGTTCGTTGCGAGCCGGCGTGACCGAAAATCCGGTCAAGCTGACCCGATCCGTCAAGCAGGCCCTGACCTACGTGACCTGCGGCGGCGCGCCAGCCTATATCTGGCCCGGTGGGGGAATAACGGTGATGGCCGATGTTACGCGCATGCCGGAAAACTCGTTCGGCTATGTGCCGACACCGGCGCTGGTCGCGCCGATTGAATTCACCATGCGCAGCGAAGACTACGAGGCGCTGGGCGGGCATATGGATCACGTCATGCCGTTGGCCGACGTCGCGGCCGGCACAAGAGCCAAACAGAGCGACCATATTTTGAAAGGTAAACGGCAGGTGGGGCAGGGCGAGGAGAATCCCTGGCCGACCGAAGCGCGCCACTATCGTTGGGGCAGCAAAGAGGACGGTGAATGAGCGGATTTGCCGATATTCCCGTTGCTGCGATGACGCCCGACGGCCGGCGCCTGAACTTGCGGCACGGTCCGATCGATTTGTGGATCGAGGCTGACGGGGACGCTTGCGACGTCGCCACCGCATACCGGCAGGCCGCCAAGGCGTTTCAAACGGTATTGACCGATCTCGTGGGTGAACTTGCGCTGTTGCGGCGTCCCTTATCGGCGGCGACCGACGTTCCTTCCGGCCCGGTGGCGCGTCGCATGCATTGTGCGGCCATGGCGCATTCGAACCAATTCGTCACGCCGATGGCCGCGGTTGCCGGCGCCGTGGCCGATCATCTTGTTCATGCGCTCGTCAAGGGTCGCGACCTGAAGCGGGCCTATGTCAACAATGGTGGCGATATCGCATTGTATCTGTCCCCGGACACAGATTTTGACATAGGCATTTGCGCCAATCCGATTACGCGACAATTGGCCGGAAGCGTCAGGATCAATGGAGATGATGCGGTTCGTGGCGTCGCCACCAGCGGCTGGCGCGGGCGCAGCCACTCGTTCGGCATTGCTGATGCGGTCACCGTGCTTGGCGCTGATGCCGCAGCGGCCGACGCGGCGGCAACGATGATTGCCAATGAGGTAACATTGAATTCGCCGCATGTTCAGCGTTTGCCCGCCAGCGCATTGTCCCCGGATTCCGATCTTGGGGACCGTCCTGTTACGGTTGCGGTGGATGATCTGTCACCAGTCGAGGTTCGAAAAGCACTCGACAGCGGTGATAATGCGGCTCACGCGATGCTGGAGCGCGGCTTGATCTCAGCCGCATTCATCTGCCTTGACGGCGAAATCAGAATTGTCGGTGAAAAGCAGCTGTCACCTGATTTATCGGTAGATCAAATAGAACCCGCAGCAGCGCTGGAGGACCTAAATGCCTGAAGTGATCGTCAGAAAGACGGTGACAGTCGTTGACGAGATTTTTCATGAAGGTGGTCCGGCATCGAATGTGCCGGTGCGGCGCGCGGCAGCGCTGGCAGTGATCAAGAATCCGTTCGCCGGACGCTATGTGGAAGAGATTGTTGGTTTTATCGATGATCTGAAACCGCTTGGCCTGAAGATGGCGGAAGAGTTGATTGCCGTGCTCGGCGGCGACGCTACCGTCGTGGAAGGTTACGGAAAGGGCGCCATTGTCGGTGAAGCCGGCGAACTGGAACACGCGGCACTCTGGCACGCGCCGGGCGGTTACTCGATGCGCGAGAAGATACCGGCATCCAAGGCGATCGTGCCATCGTCGAAAAAGGTCGGTGGTCCCGGTTGCCGTCTGGATATCCCGGTAACGCACTCCAACGCTTCTTATGTGCGTTCGCATTTCGATGCGATTGAGGTTGGCATTAACGATGCACCACGGGCTGATGAAATGGTCGTGGCGCTCGTCATGACCACGGGACCGCGAGTACACAACCGCGCGGGCGGATTGGATGCCAGTAAAATCGTCGGGGAGGATGGATTGAGATGAGTAAAGCAAAAATCAGGAAAATCGTCACGGTGGTCGAACAAACCAATATCGAAATGGACAAGACCATCGATCCGCCGACCAGGCGTGCGGCGAGCATCGCGGTCATCGAAAATCCGTTTTCCGGGCGCTATCAGGATGATCTTGATGACCTGATGGCGATCGGCGAGGAACTCGGCGGTTTGCTTGGCGACAAATGCGTGGTGGCACTTGGTATTTCACCGGCGCAGGCCGAGAGCTATGGAAAAGCGGCGATGGTCGGCGAAAACGGTGAACTTGAGCACGCTGCCGCCATTTTGCATCCACGCCTCGGCAAACCACTCAGGGCGGCGGTCGAAAAGGGCGCAGCTCTGGTTCCGTCTTCAAAGAAGATGGGTTCGATGGGCCAGCCCCTCGATGTGCCGCTCGGCCACAAGGATGCCGCCTATGTCCGGTCGCATTTTGACGGGATGGAAGTGCGGATCAACGATGCACCGCGCGCCAATGAAATCATGGTCGCCATAGCGGTGACCGACTCCGGCAGGCCATTGCCGCGGGTCGGAGGGCTGGAAGCCAAAGACGCCGAGGGCAAGGACGGACTGCGTTAGGGCGCTGTTGGAAATCACCGTACAGGCCCGGGAGCGTCCTTGAAATTCGGGCGTTTCAATTTGCCCCAATCCGATCTATGAATCCTGTGGCTTTTCAGGAAGGGAGTTCGGTATTTCCGGGCAGCGGCAGCAAGAATTGACAAAAAACATCGAAAAACCAACCAACTACAAACTTGATCAGCAAATCGGTTTCATCCTGCGAAAGGCCAATCAGCGGCACACGGCAATATTCGCCAGCATGATTCCGGGCGACCTTACGCCGATGCAGCTGGCAGCGATGGCCAAGCTCAATGAGTTGGGCGAGTGTTCGCAAAACAGGCTTGGGCGACTTGTTGCGATAGACGCGGCGACAATCAAGGGCGTTGTCGACCGTCTTGCCGCTCGTGGTCTGCTGACGACACGACCGGATGCAACAGATCGTCGGCGAACGATCGTTTCTCTGTCGCCGACCGGCCGGGAACTGTCGACGGAAGCATTTGAGACCGCAAAACGGATTACGGCCGCCACATTGGAACCGCTCACCGGTGATGAGCAGCGTTTGTTGCTGTCGCTGCTGTCCAAAATTGCCTAGAGCGTGTCCGGCTTAAGTGGGAGCGGTTTGATGGCAAAAAGACTGCCAAGCAGGCGAACCGTCAAGCGCTTGAATGATATGGATAAACCGCAACCGTTTGAACTTGGTCTTTTGCGCCCCGGTCTGCGTCGCGCGGGTCTAACGGTACTCGCACCGCGTCGCCCCGTGCTCCTTGCCGGAACACAAAATCCCTGCGTTCAAACGATTCCATTCAAGCCGGATACGCTCTAACCGGTTATCTACCCCGAGACGATCTCAGGCAGGGTGGTGGCCGGCGGCGTGTTTCGGCTTCGATGTGAGCGCACAACGCCATCAATAACAGTCATGCCGACGCCGGGCAGATTGCCTTGGTGGATCGATTCCAGCATGTCCTTGCCGGGCGCATGTTGCGCGCGGTCGATCAGAATGAAGTCCGCGGATTTGCCGACTTCGATGATCCCGCAGTCGAGATCGCGCATGCGGGCGGTGTTTCCGGTGGCGAAGCAGAAGGCGATTTCAGGCGGGATGTCGCCAAGGCTCGACAGCATGGCGATCATGCGCAGGATGCCGAGCGGCTGAACGCCGGATCCCGCCGGAGCGTCGGTTCCCAGGATGACACGGTCGGGTTGCTTGAGTTCGAAGGCGGTGCGCATGGCGAGCAGGCCGGCCCGCTCGTTGCCGTTGTGAACAATCTCGATACCGCGCTGGCAACTCTCGCAAAGGCAGGTGATCTGGTCATCGGGCAGGGCGGTGTGACCACCGTTGATATGACCGATTATGTCGGCATCGGCTTCCAGTACGACATCCTTGTCGATGAGACCGGAGCCCGGAATGGAAGGTCCGCCGGTGTGAATGGTCGACTGCATGCCGTATTTGCGCGCCCATTTGACCATTTGCTGGGCCGTCTCGCCGGCCTTGACCGACCCCAGCCCGACCTCGCCGAGCAGCTTGACGCCGGCTTTGGCCATGTCCTTGAAGTCCTGCTCTTCCATGCCCTCTTCGATCACCGGGGCGCCTGCATGCATCTTGACACCGGAGGGGCGAAAATTTTCGTACCAGCGCTGCGAGGCGATCGCCATTGCCTTGAGACCGACAATATCCTTTGGCCGTCCAGGCGCGTGCACCTCGCCGGCCGAGATCATTGTAGTGACGCCGCCGTGCAGGCAGGAATCGATCCAGTTGATCTGCTGCTGACGCGGCGTGTAATCGCCGATGACCGGATGCACATGGCTGTCGATAAGGCCGGGAGAAAGTGTGACGCCCTTTGCATCGATGACCGTTTGTGCCCGATCGGTGTCGAGGTCCACCTCCTTACCAATCGCGGCAATTCTGCCGTCAACCGCTACGACGCAATCGCCATCGAGAAGCGGCTGCTCAAGCTTGCCTGACAGGATCAATCCGATGTTCCTGATGACTAGTTTTTGCGCCTGATCGGCCATTGCATCCTCCTGTAGGAACAGTCAGCAGTTTTGTTTGTATGCTAACATTGAAGGCGAAGTGGCACAATTGCATCGATTGTGCACAAGGCTTCTGCGCCAAGGCGTCCGAACAATCGAATCTGTCTTCCTTGGCGAACCGATATCCCGCAATGCTGCGGCGCAGTTTACTGGTCTTCGACGACATCCTGACGCTGGCTGCCCAACCTGTCGATGCCGAGTTCCATTACATCTCCCGGCTTGAGGAAGACCGGTTCGGGTTTCATGCCGAGGCCGACACCGGGGGGCGTGCCGGTGGAAATCACATCGCCGGGATGCAGGCTCATCAGTTCCGACAGGTGAGCTATGACCTGGGCGACGGTAAAGATCATCGTCCTGGTGTTGCCGGTTTGGCGGCGCTCGCCATTGATGTCGAGATACATGCCCAGGTTCTGCGGATCGGGGATTTCGTCGCGGGTCACCAGCCACGGGCCGGTTGGGCCGAAGGTGTCGCAGGATTTTCCCTTGGTCCACTGGCCGGAGATCTTGGCCTGGAAATGCCGTTCCGAAACGTCGTTGATGACGCAATAGCCTGCGACATGATCAAGCGCCTCGCCCTCGCTGACATATTTGGCCTTCTTACCGATAACCACACCGAGTTCGACTTCCCAGTCAGAGGATTTCGACCCGCGCGGGATTGAAACCGTATCGTTGGGGCCGACGACAGCCGACGTCGCCTTCATGAACAAAATAGGGTGTTCGGGTATTTTTGCGCCGGTTTCGGCGGCGTGATCGGAATAGTTCAGGCCGATGCACATGAACTTCCCAATGTTAGCGACGCACGGCCCCAGTCGCGGATTGCCTGACACCAGCGGCAGGGATGCCGGATCGATTGCGCCAAGGCGTTGCATCGAGGTGTCGTCAAGTGCGGTACCAGCCACGTCATCGATATGTGCGGACAAATCGCGGATATTGCCATCGGCATCGAGCAATCCTGGTTTTTCCGCACCCGGCTCACCATAACGCAGCAGTTTCATGGATCGTTCCCCTCAGTCAATTGTCGCAGTGTTTTGTTTTGGCTGTCATGAACTGTCAAGGCGATGTCGAAGTTCAATCGATATTGGAATGCAATTCATTGTCGAAAGCTCGTCGGTTGCAGGCACGTCACTCACGTTGGGCGGTCCACCAGGCCTTTGGTTTCAATCGCGCTGGCAGACCACGGCGCGTCTCCCACCACAGCGCCAGTTTGCGTAATCGGCCGGTGGCGATCCAGCGAAACAGGCGGTCGCCAACCCTGTCATTTCGCCGATTGAACGGACAAACGCGCATGCAAATCGCGCAATCGCTCTTCAATTTCGCCCAATAGCCGAAGCACTTTTCGCAATCAGCCGACCACTTTTTCACGCCCGCGATCGTCGATTGGTTTGGCCCACCGGCCTCGGGAGGCCCGAACGGCAACGCCTTGGGCGGGCAGGCATCGGCGCATTTGGTGCAGATATCGCAATATTGCCGGATGCCCAGCGGCTTCGGCGTGTCGGCGATCAACGGCAGGGAGGTGAATATCTTGGAAAACCGCACCCGTGGGCCGAATTGAGGCGTGATCACCATCTGGTTGCGGCCGTATTCACCCAGGCCGGCCTTGACGGCGTAGGGTATGACGAGGGCGGTATCGTTCATCGAGGCGATCGCCTGGAAGCCGAGATTGCGAATATAGGTCGCCAGCTGGATGACGATTGCCGCCTCGTGGGAGTACTCAAGGCCGGTTGATGCGCCGGCGAGTGCCGACGGATAGGTGGCCACGAGGTCGAAATCCATTGCATGACCGAGGACGATCACATGGGTGACGTCGTCCGGAAGTTCGTTGGGCGCGGCGGAGAAATCGCGCGTATCAACGCGCGCGGAATAGTGCCAGCGCTCGTCAATTCCGGTCACGCCGACCAGATCGGCGCCGAAGAGATGCGCCAATCGCTTGATTTCAGCGGTTTCGGTTGCCGGGGCGCCAAGGTCGGCTTTCTCGGGCGCGACAGGCGTGTCGTTTTCGATCGCTGCCTGAAATCCCTCGCGCAGGCCGCGATCATTGGCGCGGTTGGAAATGATGTCCGACACTGACCAGGCGGCGTTTCTGAGCGCAAAATCCTTTTGCTGGAATCCTTCGCCGCGCCGGTGGACCGCCTCCATGCGGTAACTGGCGAAAAACGCGTCGGTATCCTTGCTTTTGATGGCCGGATCCCAGAAAGCACGGGTGAACATGTCGTTCATCTGGTCAAAAGGCGCGAAGTCTTCGGTGGTTTCGATGCCAAGAAGTCGGTCGCTTTCGGCAAAGCGTTCCCGCCAGGCTTGCCGTGTCTCGGCGCTGATCTCCGGTCTGTTTGAAGGCCACGCCATTCGGTCTGCCCAGTGTGTTGAATGATCGGTTCTAACGGGAAAAGATCATGAATGCTAACAGCGCCGGGCAATTCACTTCAAGCTTGAAATATTTCAACTGCCATCCCCATTGCGCAACAAACGATGACGTCGCATGGTTCCAGCGCACCGTAAGGGGAAACCGGGGATGCCGGAGATCGAGATCGTCGAACATTTGTGGATTCCGCTCGCTGACGGCAGGCGGCTGGCCGCCAGACTGTGGAAACCGGCGCATCGCGATCCGTCGCCTGCGATTCTCGAATATCTGCCCTATCGCAAGCGCGACGGCACCGCAGCGCGCGATGCAACGACGCATGCGGTGTTTGCCTCGCACGGCTATGCGGCAATCCGAGTTGATATAGCGGGAACCGGCGATTCTGACGGGACATTCGACGACGAGTATTCCGAACAGGAGCTGTCGGACGGCGAAGCGGTAATCGCCTGGATCGCGTCACAGGCTTGGTGTGACGGCAATGTCGGCATGATCGGTATTTCCTGGGGCGGCTTCAACGGTCTTCAACTGGCGTATCGGCAGCCTAGAGCTCTAAAAGCGATTGTGACGGTGTGCTCCACCGTTGATCGATTTGCCGACGATATCCACTACATGGGTGGCTGTCTGCTGACCGACAATTTCAACTGGGGTGGCCAGATGCATGCCTACCAGACGCGGCCGCCGGATCCGCTGCTGCGCGAGGATTGGTGTGAGCGCTGGATCGAGCGTATGGACACGTTGTCGTTCATGGCCGCAGACTGGCTGCGGCATCCGGTACGCGACGACTTCTGGAAGCATGGCTCGGTGTGCGAAGACTGGAGCGCTATTAAAGCCGCGACGCTTGCGATCGGCGGATGGGCCGACGCCTATGTCAACGCACCTCCGGCACTGGCCGCCAACCTTGCCGCGCCGGTCAAGGCGCTGGTCGGGCCGTGGGATCACAAATATCCGCACATTGCACGAATCAATCCGGCCGATTTCCACGGCGAAGTGCTGCAATGGTTTGATTGCTGGCTGAAGGATGTCAGCAATGGCGCTGAAAACCTGCCCGCCTACCGCACCTTCATGCAGGAGCATGACGATCCGTCGTCTGCCTACAAGCCGCGGTGCGGCAAGTGGATCGCCGAAGCGGCGTGGCCGTCTCCCAGCATATCCGGCAAGGTGATGCATCTTCAAAGTGCCGGCCTTGGCGAAGAGCCGGGAAGCGGCATGACAATAGTCGCAACGCCGCATCATGTCGGTCTGAACGCTGCCTATTTCTGCCCGGGCATGCGCATCGGCAATGAGCTGGCCGGTGATCAGGCGGAAGATGATGCGCTCTCGGTCTATTTCGATTCGAGACCGATCGACGAAGCGCTGGAGATTCTCGGTCGACCCGAGGTCGAAATTGCTTTTCGTGTCGACAAACCCTCCGCCCAACTGTGTTTCCGGCTGTGCGAGGTCGATCCGGCCGGTGTTTCGCGGCGCGTGAGCTACCGGCCGTTCAATCTAGCTTGCCACGCCGGATATGAAATCCCGGAAAGCCTGATAGCGGGCAAGACTTATCGTGCGCGTATTCCGCTCAATGAATGCGCGCATCGCTTTGCCGCCGGAAACCGGATCAGGCTTGCCGTATCGACCGGGTACTGGCCGGTGATCTGGCCGTCACCGGAGGCCGCGACTGTCGAGCTTGTTCTCGCAGAATGCCGCCTGCATCTGCCGGTGCGCGAAGTTGCGGAAGAGATTGACCCGATAGCGCCGGCGCCGCCACACAAATTCCCGGTGCTTGCGGCTGATGAACTGCGCCCGCCGGACAGCACGACGAAGCGCTTTGTCGATCCCGATGGCAATTATGTGCTCGAGACGTTTGACGATTTCGGCGCGACACGCGATCCGGATCACGGTCTTGTCGTTGGCAGCCATGTCAGGCAACGTTATTCCATCCACCCCGACGATCCGATTTCAGCGCGTCATGAAGCGATGTGGCGCTACGAACTCAGCCGCGGAGACTGGTCGGTGGCGATCGACACGCAAAACATGATGACAGCCTCAACGCATGCATTCGAATTGAACAGGACGATTGTTGCCTTCGAAGGCAACAAGAAAACGTTTGAGAAGCAGCAAACCGAAACCATTCCGCGCGGTCATTTGTAAAGGACGGCGGACCAACCGTCCCGGTGTGTCAATTCCCGACAGCAAAGGCCTTTAGAAACAGCCGGTAAGCCCAATCCGCCCGCGCGCTAATCTCGGCTTGTTCGGGGGCGGCGCGAACACCGATGACTCTTTCTATCTGCAGGTCGCCGATGAGCAGGGCGATATAGGCTTCCGCCGGATTGTCGCTGTCATCGAATGCCAGAAGATT
The DNA here is from genome assembly GCA_963669285.2 of Rhizobiaceae bacterium. Lineage (GTDB taxonomy): Bacteria > Pseudomonadota > Alphaproteobacteria > Rhizobiales > Rhizobiaceae > JAWKWH01. Next base: position 102,752 of record CAXXSI010000016.1, read on the forward strand.
TGCCGAGCGGGCATCCTGCAGAACCTCCCGGATAAGCGGCATGAGCGTTTGTTTTCCGCCCGCGGCAATGGACGCACCGAGACGTCCGGTTTCGTGAACATCGCCGGCAGCAGCACGGTTCAGTGCGACCGCCCGTTCGCCGGTGACGATGTTGAGCAGTAGCGGTCCGAGCGACTTGATTACCTCGAGCGGGTCTTTGCCATTCGCTCGATGCTCGGCGAATAGCAGGCGGGCGGTTTTCGCGTTCTCTTCGACCATCGAGCGGAACAAGGTCTGCTTGTTGCCGTACCATTTGTAGAGCGTCTCGTTTGAAGCCGAAGCTCTTCTGGCAATAGCCAGCATCGATGTCGCTTTGTAGCCGCACTCGGCCAGCAGCTCATAAGCGGCGGCCTCGATCTCGCGTTTTCGCTTTTCCTGATTGGCTTGTTTCATGGTTTTGCTCCGGGCTTGACGAAAGGTGTAAAGATTTGTACGAATATGTCAATCGTACAAAACTTTACGGAAAGGCACGACCATGCAAACCACGTCATCAAATTCACTGTCCCACGCCGCGCTCGGCGTCCTGATCGTTCTTCAGGTCGTCATGCTTTGCGCGCTGTTTACCCAGACCGTTCCGCATCCGCCGCTTGCGGTCGCACCGTTCGCCCTGGGGCCGTTTCTTGGCGCGTCGATTGCTGTGGCGGTTGCAGCGTTTCTTCTGGGAGCTGCAAATTCACGCTTGGGCATGGGCGTCACCATTCTGGCTGCAATCCTGGCGCTGATTTCGTTTGGCCCACAGAAATGGATCGATCCGGCGATTGCACAGATCTGGCCGGCCGTGTTGCTGGGAGAAATCGCTGTGGGCGCCATCATTTTGTCCTGCGTCACACGCTTGCGTTCGGCCTGAAGCCGGTCAAAAGTGACCGTCTGACAAGCCAACGATAACAATGGACGGGAGGGAAGCATGTCGATCCACATTGGCGCGAAACTGGGGGAGATTGCCGAGCTGGTGTTGATGCCCGGCGATCCGTACCGGGCGAAATGGGCCGCGGAGACATTTCTGGACAAGCCGAAATGCATCAATGAAGTTCGCGGCATGCTGGGATATACCGGCAGCTACAAGGGTATGCCGGTCACCATTCACGGCAGCGGTATGGGCATGCCTTCGCTGTCGATCTATGTCAACGAACTGATCCGCGACTACGGCGCCAAGCGGATCATCCGCATCGGTTCGTGCGGCGGCATGGCCGAACAGGTCAAGCTCAACGATATCGTCATCGCCATGACGTCGTCTGTTGCATCGTCGAAGAACAAGATGATATTCGGCGAAATCGAGTATGCACCGTGCGCCGATTGGCGGCTGTTGCGCAAGGCTGTCGAGGCGGCAGAGGCGGGGGGGATTACGCCACATGTCGGCGGAATCATCTCGCAGGATACATTCTACACGCACCCGGAATACCCGCTCGATACGCTGATTTCGCACGGCGTGCTCGCCGTCGAAATGGAGACGGCCGCGCTCTACACGCTGGCGGCGCGACTGGGCGCCCGGGCGCTTACGGTTCTGACCGTATCGGATCATCTGAAGACCGGCGAGGAAATGCCGTCCGAGCAGCGAGAACGCGGCTTTTCGCACATGGTCGAATTGACGCTCGAGGCGGCGCTGGCTGACGCGAGTTAACTCGATTTGCCCCAGCCGCCGCCATTAGCGGTCTGGATCAGGATCTCGTCACCCGGTTCGATCGTCAACCCGCTGACATAGCTGTAGTCGGTGCGACCGGATCCGGGTGCGACAACCGAAATACCGTTGGTGCCGCCGCGCGATCCGCCGTTGGAGCCCCAAACAGGTTGTTTGTTGCGGCTGTAGCCGGCCGACAGGATGGCTTGCCCACGCGGACGGTAGCTGGTCTGCAAGCCCTTGCCGCCGCGGTGCAGGCCGGCACCTTCGCCAGATTCATTCAACCTCTTGTAGCCGACATCGATACCGTAGCGTGCCTCGCATATTTCGACCGGGCAGTTGAAGGTCTCACCGTGACTGGTTGAATACATAGCATCCAAGCCGTCGCGGTTCTTAGTGGCACCCCAACCGCCCATCTGCGGTTCGACCATGGTGTAGCGCCGGCCGGTGTCGGGATGTTCGCCGGCGATCACGGTGCCGCAAATGGAGGCGAAATGGCCGGCCGGCAGATGCTCGGGCAGGGCGCGTGCCATGCACTGCCACAACATATCGTACAACCGGATGCGGGTTTCAAAATAATAGCCGTGCGGTGCTGTACCCGTGGCGTGGAAGATCGTGCCGGGCTCGGTGATGACCTCGAGGGCGCAGAACGATCCGGCATTGGCAAACAGGGTCGGGTCGGTGAGCGCCTTGAATATCATCTGCGCCGATATGACGGCGCCGTCGCGACTGGTGTTGTAAGGCGCGTCTCGCTGGGCGGGATTGCCGCTGAGATCGACGATGAATCGGTTGGCCTCGACCGTGATCTTGGCCCGCCACAGTGCGCCGTCATCCTGTTCTTCCTCGATCTTGAAAGACCCGCAAGGCAGTTTGGCAAGGCCTGCCAGGCCGCGGCTTTCGCCTTCGTCGAACAGGGCGGTCAATGCGTGCCTGTAAGCGTCAAGCCCATAGCTTTCGACGAGCTGGCCAATGCGCGAGGCGGCCTTGCGCGAGGCTGCGACCTGGGCCCACAAATCGCCGTCGACGAAATCCGACAGTCGCGAATTGACGGCGATGATGTCGAAAACCGAGCGAACCGGTTCGCCGCCTTCGAACAGCTTGATCGCCGGCAACCGCAATCCCTCTTGGAAGATCTCGGTGACATCGACCGCCATCGATCCCGGCGTTTTGCCGCCAACATCGTTCCAATGGCCGATCGAGGCGGTCCATGCGACCAGTACATCATCGGTAAAGACGGGCTGGGCGACGACGACATCGTTGAGATGGGTCACGCCGCCGAAATACGGATCATTGGTGACGAACATGTCTCCGGGTGCTATCGCATCGTCGGAATGCAGTTCCAGAATGCGCTTGACCGCCTTGTCGAGCACGCCAACGAATGTCGGAATGCCTGCACCGGAGGAAACGAGATTGCCGTCGGCGTCGGTGATCCCGGTGCCGACATCCAGCACTTCGTAGATGATCGGGCTCATCGCGGTCTTTTTGAGTACCGCAAACATCTCGTCGGCAGCCGCAATGAGACTGGCTTGAATAACGGAAACCGTAAAAGGATCAATATGATCTGTCATTTTGTTCAAGCTGGCGTGATGAATAGGTCGCGCGGCAGTTCGGAAAGGATTTCCGGGCCGTCTTTCCGCAGGATGACGATCTCCTCCAGGCGAATGCCGAATCGGCCGGGCAGATAGATGCCCGGTTCAATCGAGAACACCATGCCTTCGTCTAGAACCGTTTCGGATGTCGCGGTGATGTATGGTGGTTCGTGCACCTCGATGCCGAGACCATGCCCGGTGCGGTGAACGAAGAATTCGCCGTAACCTGCATCGGAGATGACCCCGCGTGCGGCCGCGTCGACCGTTTTGGCTTGCACGCCAGGCTTGGCAGCGGCGAGGGCGGCCTGAACGGCGCTTTCTACGATGGCATGAACTGCATCATAGTCTTGCGGCGCATGGCCGATCGCCGCCATGCGGGTCATGTCCGAAGGAAAACCGCCCTTGCGGCCACCGATATCGATAACGACAGCGTCACCTATTTCCAGCGTCCGTTCACCGGTGGCGTGGTGCGGAAACGCGCCGTTGGGGCCGGATCCGACAATGGAAAACTGTGGCTGGGCACCTTCCGACCCATAGTGCGCGCGGATCGCGGCAGCCACGTCCAGCTCGCTGATTCCCGGCGCAAGGGCCGCAAATCCAGCCTGCATGGCCCGGTCGTTGATCAGCGCATTTTCCTTCAGCAACCGATACTCGGTGTCGTCCTTGCGCATGCGCAGAGCACCGACGGTTGCTTCGGTGAAGTCACGTCGCGCATTGGGCAGATTGTCGAGCAGAAGCAGAGCAAAATCGGCGCGCATGGTCTCGTCGATCGATACACCGCGGGCGCGATCAGTCGCGGTCGCGGCAAGCGCGCCGTTGAGCGCCTGGTTTGGCCCGTCTTCATCTGACCATTCATGAAAGGCAATATCGGTCATCTCGCGAGTGCCTTCGGCGTTGAGCGCCGGCATCAGAAAGGCTTCATCCTTCAATCCGATAAGCAACAGGCAGGGGCGCTCATCGGGGTGCGGATGAAAACCCAGCAGCCAATCCATGTGGGCTCCGGGGGCCAGGGCGACCAGATCGGTTCCGGTATCGGTCATGCGTGTGCGAAGCAGCGCGAGGCGTTCAGCGGTGGGGACAGACATCGGTTTCGGCATTCCTTTCTAAACCGGACACGCTCTAGCTCAGGCGGCCAGCGGAGTTGCACCGGGTTCAGCTTCCACGACGACGCGGTTGCCGAAAGCTTCGCCGTCATCGAATCCGCCGAAACGGGCGATTTCCTCTTCCGACGGCGATTCACAAGACCATTTGCGGCTCGGCACCCAGCCGCACTGCCGTTTCAGGATCGCGGCGTATTCGGCGCGTTTGAGCGCGGCGATCGACGGATCGATCACCGGTACGCCCAAAGATTCGGACAATTGGTTGTGAAACCCGACCTCGAGTGTGCAGCCAAGGATGACTGCCTCGGCATAATCCTCTTCAACAGCCTTGCGGCCGGCTTCGGTCAATCGGCGATTGGTTTCGGCATGATCGCGCTGGAAGTCGTTGACGCCGAGCTCGACGTGATAAAAACCGGCCAACCGGTCTCTGTGCCCGTGTTCATGGACGGTCGATTGCATCTGATTTACCCATTTGCGCCGCCCGACGATGACCCCGAAACGGTTGGCAAGGCTGGCGGCGATCTCGCAGGAGGCGACACAGGGCGCAGTGACGATCATCTCGCCGGAAATCTCGCGCGCGTCGTGCAGCGCCGTATCGTAGAAGCAACCGATGGCAAGCGCGTCGAAGCCCTCGCGGGCGGCAGCGCGCGCGGCGCGGATGATGCCGCGGGTGACGATCGCCTCGTAAGACCTGAATTCGATGTGGGTAAAACCGCCATCGTCGTCCGGCAGGGATGTCACGTGGACTTCCGTGCCCGGCAGTTTGTTGTCGGCTGCCATCTGGGCGAAGATACCGTCATCGGCACCGCGATTGCCAACCGGGCTCAGATACATGATTTTCAGTGGTGCAGTCATTTCAATGCTCCTCTGTGAATTTCCGTTTTGATTCGGATGCTTCAAACCGGACCGTAGATCTCTTCGGCCCGCTCCTTCGAAATCAGGCCGTTCTTGATATCGGTTCGAACAGCGTCGCGATCACGCTCCTTGGGATCGCCCAAACCACCGCCGTTGCCTGTCACGACGCGGATCACATCATCGACATGGGTGACCTGTCCGGACACGAAGGCGAACTTTTCCGGCTCTCCGTCCTTTGGTCGGAACTCGACATAGTTGGGCGAACCGTCGGCTCCGCCGTCGACACCCCAGGCGGGGAATTTCGAGCGGGTGTAGCCGGCTGTCAGAAAGCCGTTGTCGCCGCGAACACGGTAATCCATGACAATGCCGCGACCGCCGGTGTGCTTGCCTTCGCCGCCCGGCTCCATGTTCAGTTCCATACGGTCGACGTAAAGACCGTTACGCGCTTCGTTGATCTCGGCGGGACAATTGAAGGTCTCGCCGTGGAAGCCGCAGAACATGGCGGAATTGCCGTCACCATCTCGGCTGGCACCCCAGCCGCCGAGCTGCGGTTCGATGATCGTGTATTGGCGGCCGGTATCGGGATGAATGCCGCCGATGAACGTGCCGCAGACCGAAGCGAAATGGCCGGCGGCGAGGCGATCGGGCATGTGCGGTGCAAGGCAGCGCCACATGATGTCGTACACCCGCAATTCGATCTCGTAGTAAAACCCGATGGGTGCTGGTTCCTTGGCGTGGAAGACCGAGCCTTCGCGGGTTTGCAAACTGATCGGGCGGAACGAGCCGCCATTGGCCGGCGAATAGGGATCGGTCAGCGATTTGAAGATCATCTGTGCTGCCACCATAACGCCATCGCGGCTGGTATTAGTGGGATTGTCAGCTTGGTCCGGATTGTCGCGGAGATCGACCGCGAATTCGCCGTCGCCAATGGTGATCTTGACGTTGAAAACACTGCCGTCGTCCTGTTCCTCGGATAGTTCGAACGTGCCCTTCGGCAGGTCTTCGAGTGCCTTCAGCGATGCCTGCTCGCCATAATCCATGAAGGAAACCATGGCGTTTTCGAACGTGGCGACGCCGTATTTCTCCGCCAGTTCGCGCAGTCGCTTGTCGCCGACACGCACCGAGGCGATCGCCGCCCAGACGTCGCCTTCCAGTACGTCGGGCATGCGCGAATTGACCTTGATGATATCCATCACCGGCTTGATCGGCTCACCGCGCGAGATGATCTTGATGGCCGGTAGGCGCAGGCCTTCCTGGAATATCTCGGTCGCCTCACCGGTAAGCGATCCCGGCGCCATGCCGCCGACATCGGAGTTGTGGGCGATATTGGCGGTCCAGGCGATGATGCGGCCCTCGGCGAAGACCGGCATGGCGACAACGATGTCGTTCAAATGGGTGACGCCGCCATAATAGGGATCGTTGGTGGCGAAAACGTCGCCGGGCTCAATGTCGCCTTCCTTGTCGAACTTGGCGATGATCACTTTTACCGCCTTGTCGAGCACGCCGATGAAAGCCGGGATGCCGGCGCCTGACGATGCCAGTTCGCCTTTGCCGTCCATGATGCCGGTGCCCATGTCCAGCACTTCGTAGATGATCGAACTCATGGCGGTCTTCTTCATGGCCGCGAACATCTCGTCGGCGGCCGCTTGCAGCGAGTTCTGGATGATTTCCAAGGTGATCGGATCATTGGATATGTTTGTCATCGGTCCGCTCCTCAGTTCGCCATTTCGATGTGGATATTGCCGTAACCGTCGACTTCGGCGTGGTTGCCCGGATGCAGGACAACGGTGGTTCCCGGATCTTCGATGATCGCCGGTCCGTCCAGCTTCATGCCGGGGGCCAGTTTCGTGCCATCGTAGATCAGAGCTTCATGCACGCCCTCCAGTGCAAAATCGACATTGCGCTTGTCTTTGACGGCTGAACCGGCGTCGGCCTTGCCAAGTGCGTGCTCGGTCATGGTCAGTTTACCGACTTCCGCCGACGCGATCAGATGAATGCCGACCATCTCTACGGGGGCATCGAGGCGGTAGGTGTATTCGCGTTCGTAGGTTTCGTGAAAATCGGCTTCGATCTCGGCCAGGTTGTCAGCGGTCACAGGCCCTTCGAGCAGCACTTCGGTGGTGTGCTCCTGGTTCTGGTAGCGGAACTTGCCGAAGCGCAGAAACTTTATCTTGTCGGCGGCAATGCCTTCTTCCTCGAATTGCCTTGCTGCAACCGCCTCGGCGTCCGCAAAGGTCTGCTCGATATCCTTTTCCGATCCCTCGGCGAGATCGGCTAGGCGGGTGACAAAATAGTCGCGGCGCAGATCCGACATCATCATGCCCCAGGCGGAAAACACCGGCGCACCGGCCGGGATAACGACCTTTTTCACGCCGAGCTCCGAAGCCAGCGCCATGGCGTGCATGGCGCCGCCGCCGCCGAATGCGACAAGGGTGAAATCGCGCGGGTCGAAGCCGCGATTGAGCGATACGAGCTTCAGCGCGTTGACCATGTTGTTATTGGCGATGCGGACGATGCCGCGTGCTGCCTCGTCGGCGTCAACACCCAGTTTCTTGCCGACATTTCTGATCGCCGCTTCGGCCGATGTCATGTCAGCGTCGACTTCGCCACCACAGAAATAGTCCTTGTTGATCCGACCGAGCCACAGATTGGCGTCAGTAGCGGTCGCTTCGGTGCCGCCCTTGCCGTAGGCGGCGGGGCCGGGCAGGGCGCCGGCCGACTGCGGACCGACATGCAGTTTGCCGAAATCATCGACCCAGGCGATCGAACCGCCGCCATTGCCGATCTCGACCAGATCGACGACGGGTACCATGATGGGATAGCCGGCCGACGTGCGGTCGCGCTCGATCCAGTAGTCGGTCATGATCTTGACCTGGCCGTTTTCGATCAGCGAGCATTTGGCGGTGGTGCCGCCGATATCGAGGGCCAGTACGTTGGGCTCGCCAATCAGGCGGCCAAGCTCCGCTGCCCCCCAAAAACCCGAGGCCGGACCGGATTCGACCATCGTGATCGGTATGCGGGAAACTGATTCCAGCGAATCAACACCGCAGTTCGACTGCATGATATACGGGCTGCCCTTGAAGCCCTTGGCTTTCAGGCCGTCGTCGAGCCGACGCAAATAGCGTTCGGCGGCAGGCTGCACATAGGCTGACAATACTGCGGTATTGGTGCGCTCGTACTCGCGCCATTCACGGGTGATCTGGTGCGATGAGACAACGGCAACCTCCGGCCACAGCTCGTGCACTCGTGCCATGGCTGCCTGCTCGTGGGAAGGGTCAGAATAGGAATGCAGGAAGCAGATGGCGATGGCTTCGACATCTTCCTTCTTGAAGTCGTCCAAAATGCCGGGCAGGGGAGAAAGATCAAGCGGCGCCATCTCCTCGCCCTTGTAGCTCAGCCGTCCGGGCAGTTCGCGGCGCAGGTAGCGGGGCACGAATGGTTTCGGTTTCTCATAGTGCAGATTGAAGAAATCCGGCCTGTTACCGCGGGCGATCTCAAGCGTATCGCGAAATCCTTCCGTGGTAATCAGGCCTACAGTGACACCTTTTCGCTCGGTCAGCGCATTGATCACCACAGTGGTACCGTGGGCGAGGAAGTCAACCTCGGCCGGATTGACACCGCCCTTTTCCAGCACGTTTAAAACGCCGCGCTCGAAATCGGGCGGCGTCGTATCGGATTTGGCGGTGACGACCTTGGAGTCGCCCGTCGATGGATCGGTTTCGAAACAGACCAGATCGGTGAATGTGCCACCGACGTCGGTTGCAACGCGAATAGTTTTGTCAGCCACTAGCGGCCTCCATTGTCGATTGAGTGTTGAAGGAGAAAGCAGGTGGCGCCGGGAAGCTTGAGCGCTTCGCTGGCAGCCACGCGTTCGGGCGTGTAATGCCCGGCTTCGTGAAGGCAGTTGATCGTGCCGAGGAACTGGCCGGCAACGAATATGGGGACGTTGACCACCGATTCGCAGCCGAGTGAGCAGATCAGCTCGTGGTCGGGGAAGACATCGGCGATGGCTTCGATGGTGTTGGCGACGAAAGTCTGTCCCCCGGCTATGACGTGGCGGCTCCAGTCATCTTCCCGGGCAGGCTTCTTGCCGGAAACCGGATAGGCGTCCGGCATGTTGGAGTAAATCCGGGAGGCCTCGCCCTTCTGCGTGTCGAAGGTCATCAGCGTGAAGAGCTTGTGCCCGACAACTGTGTCGGTCAGCGCGCAAAGCGCATCGAAAGCCGTCCGGGGCTGATTATGCGCTTCGGCCACGGCAGCCGTCAGTGGGGACAAATCGTACTCAGCCATTGTTTGTTCCTGCAAGTTGCTGGCGAAGCTGCACTTCGTCGTCTCCGACCACGGGTACGGCCGAAATCAGGTTTCTGGTGTATTGTGCCGACGGATCGGCGAAGAGTGTTTCGGTATCGCCCAGTTCGACCAGTCGACCTTTTTCGAACACGGCGACACGGTCGGCGATGTTGCGCACGACGGCGAGATCGTGGGTGATGAAAATGTAGGTCAGGCCGCGCGCTTCGCGCAGTTCCTGCAACAGCTTCAGAACGCGGGCCTGGACCAGAACATCGAGCGCCGATGTGGGCTCGTCGAGCACCACGAGATCGGATTCGCAGGCGAGCGCACGGGCAATGGCCACGCGCTGCCGCTGACCGCCTGAAAGCGCTGCCGGTGACCGTTTGGAAAATTCGGCCGGCAATCCAACCTCTTCGAGCAGCTTGCCGACGCGCCCGGGACGCCCGGCGCGATCGCCGATCTGGTGCACGTCCAGTGCTAGCCTTAGTGAGGCGCCGACCGACCGCTTGGGATTGAGTGAGGAGAGCGGATTTTGCTGTACCAGCTGAATGGCGCGGCGGTGCGCGAGTTCACGTCGGGCCGGCAATGGCGCGCCGCGATAGGTGATCGATCCTTCCGTCGGCGGATAGATACCGAGGATCATGTTGGCGATCGTGCTTTTTCCCGATCCGGATTCGCCGACGATGGCCAGGCATTCACCTTCGGCAACGCCGATTGAGACATTCTGCACGGCCTTGATCTCATGGTCGCCGAGCATGAAGGTTTTGGAAACATCTCTGATTGAGAGAACGGTGCTCATAAGGCCGCCTCCGCGTCGTGGTCAACCAGTGGTTCGGTAAAAGCTTCCGAAGCTTCGTCGACGTCGGCAATCCCGCCACCGGTGATCTTGGGAACCGCTGCCATAAGCGCGCGTGTGTAAGGGTGGCCCGGGTTTGAAAACAGAGCGCCGGTATCGCCTTTCTCAACGATGCGCCCCTTGTAGATGACATAAACCCGGTCGGCGAATTCGCGGACGACGCCGAGATTGTGCGAGATGAACAGAACCGATGTGCCGTGTTCGGCAACGAGGTCGTGCATCAGTGCCAGCGTTTGTGCCTGTACCGTGACGTCGAGCGCGGTGCCTGGTTCGTCGGCGATCAGAAGCGAGGGTTCGTTGGCGAGCGCCATGGCTATCATGACGCGCTGGTTCATGCCACCAGAAAGCTGAAAGGCGTAGGAATCGAGGACTCGGTCGGGCTCCGTGATCGAGACGTCCAGCAGCATTTTGGAGGCCAGTTTGCGTGCTTCTTGCGCGGTGACCGAGGGCAGGGCGCGTTTCAGTACTTCGTGGAACTGGGTGGCGATTGTGTAGACCGGATTGAGCGAGGATGTCGGGTCCTGGAAGATCATCGACATTTTGGTGCCGCGCAGATCGTGGCGCGCGGCGGCCGACAGGTTGTTCAGATCGTTACCTTCAAAGTGTAAATCGCCGGACATACGCGCCGAGCGCAGTTCCTGCAGCAAGCCCAAAATGATGCGCGCGGTGACCGACTTGCCGGAACCAGATTCACCGACCAGAGCGATTCGTTCGCCGCGTTCGATGTGCAGCGAGATGCCGTGAAGCACTTCCACTGTGCCTGTGTATCCCTTGAACGACAGGTGAAGGTCGCGAATGTCGAGGGTCGGCACACTCATTGATCCGCTCCCAAAATTTCCCGCAACGCGTCACCGATCAGGTTGAAGCCGAAGACCGCAATCAGGATTGCAAGTCCGGGGAATACGGTGAGCCACCATGAATCCGGCAGGTATTTGGCCCCGTCAGCGACCATTGAACCGAGATCCGGCGTTGGCGGTTGAACGCCGAGGCCGAGGAATGAAAGCGAAGAAGCGATGATGATGACAAAACCGAGGTCGAGCGTCATCTTGGTGATGACGGCGGGCACGCAGTTGGGCAGGATCTCTCCGAAGATGACGTGCAGTTTCGAAGCGCCGATGACCTCGGCGGCCAGCACATAGCCTTCTTCCTTTTCGGCGCGCGTGAGGTTGTAGACCAGCCTCGTATACCAGGGCCACCACATAGCGGTGACGGCCATCATGCCGTTGAGCAGCGTCGGTTCCAGCACGCCCATAATCGACATAGCGAGCACCAGGGGCGGAATTGACAGGAAGACATCGGTGATGCGCATCAGCACATATTCGGTCCAGCCGCCAATATATCCGGCAACCAAGCCGACAGTGACGCCGATGGGTACGGCGATCGCCAACACCACGATGCCGAGCATCAGCGATATGCGATAGGCGTAGACGATGCGCGAAAACATGTCACGACCGACAAGATCGGTGCCGAAAATATACGGCCACTCGGGACCTTTGTTGAAATTTGCGAAATCGACGACTGCGCCGCGGTGTTCGGGGAAGGGGACGATGAAATCGGCGAAAATCGCCGAAAACACCACGATGGACACCAGGATGACGCCCAGAAGCGAAAGCGGGTTGGCGAGCAATATGGCAATCGTGCGCTTCATGCCGGCCTCTGCGAATGGCGAATGCGCGGGTTGATGAACGCGATCAGCAAATCGACGATGATGTTCATGATCAGGAATGTCGCCGAGATGATCAGCACAGTGCCGACGATGGCGTTCAGATCCTTGCGCAAAATGACGGCGACGCCGTAGCGGGACAGGCCCGGCCACGCGAACACCGCCTCGACCAAAAAAGCGTTGCCCAACATGGCGGCGAAGTCGAGCCCAATAATGGTCAGGGACGGGATCAGGGATGGCCTGAACGCGAAACGGTTGGCGATGCGCCGGTCGGCAAATCCATAGGAGCGTGCCATCTCGATGAATGGCTTGTCGTAGGTTTCGACCATGTTGGCTCGGGTCAGGCGCGCGGCCTGGCCGATACCTGACACCGACAGCGCGAATGCGGGAAGTATTATATGCCAGGCGGCATTGCCGAAGGCTCGCATGTCGCCGGCGATCAACGTGTCAATGAGAAGGAAGCCGGTGACTGCTTCAATCGAGTAGATATCGGATATGCGTCCGGCAATCGGAAACAGCGGTAGATAGAACGCAAACAACAGCATGAAGATGACTGCCCAGACGAAGCTGGGGGCAGAAACACCGAGCAGCGAGACGAGGCGGATCAGATTGTCCGGCCAACGCCCGCGGTATCTCGCCGAAATGATGCCCAATGGCAGACCGATGCCGATCATCATGATGCCGGCGGCGATCACCAGTTCCAGGGTTGCCGGGAGAAATTGCGCGATGTCCGCGGTTACCGGTCTGTTGGTATAAAGGGAAACGCCCAGATCTCCGCGCAACAGGTCGGCAACAAAGTACCCGTACTGGACGACAATGTTCTGATCGAGATGCAGGGCCTGGCGGAGGTTTTCGACTTGTTCGGGTGTCGCGTTCGGCCCGAGCGCAATGCGCGCCGGATCACCAGGAATGATCCGGGCTATGGCAAATATCAGTATCGAGACACCGACCAGAACGATCAGCGACATACCGAGCCGGTGGGCCAAAAGACGTGCGACAGGCGACATGATGTTTCCAGTTGCGAGGCAAGCGGGCCGCCGGGAGCAGCGGCCCGCATCAGGGCGGATCAGCAGTTCGCATTCAATGCGGACAAATGCTCTCTAAGAGCACGCTGACCCGGCCCTGTTTGGACCTATTCGGTCATTTCCATCAGACGGAAGGAGAAGCCCATACCGTCGAGGCCGAAGGCTTTTGCAGGATCGGACAGAGCCGGCACCTTCACCCGGTTGCTGGCGGCGAACACCGAATTGCGGTCATAGCCGTAAATCGAGGGTGCGATCGCCATCAGACGGGCATTGAGCGCCGCATAGGCCTTTTGCCGGTCTTCCTCGGATGTCGCGGTTTTACCCATGTCCAGAAGCTTGTCGACTTCCGCATCGTTCAGATATTCCGGCGATTGCCAGGTGCCGGCTGCCGACGAATGGTACTGACCATAAAGCAGTGTGTCGGGATCGCCGGTATTGGCGTTGACGAACAGCTGTGAAATGTGTGGCGTGTTCTCCGGCTTTGAAACCTGCTCGGCGAACAGTGCCCAAGGCAACTTCCTGATCTCCGACTTGATGCCCAGTTCGGTGAAATTGGCCTGCATCAGCAGCGCAAACCTCTCCTCAAGCGGCACCTCGGCGATCCATGAAAGCTCAAGCGTGAAGTCCTCTGGCTTGTGTTTGCAGTCAGCCAGGTGCTGTTTCGCCGCGTCCAGATCGCGGGTCAGGATGGCGTCCGGCGGGTTGGCGCCAAACATGCCGACCGGTACTGCACCGGTGGCCGCGCTCCCTTGTGACACATCATCGGTAATGGCGATCATCTTGACCGCAGCGCCATAGTCGAACGCCTTTGAAAGCGCGAGACGGCAATTGATGTCGTCCATTGGAGCTTTTGACGTGTTCATCTTGACATAGAACGCGCCAGTCCCGGATTCGGAAAGCAACTGTGCACCGTCGCCTGCGAGCGCCTTCATCACTTCCGGCGGCAGCCATTGCGATGAGATGTCGTGCTCACCCTGCGCGATCAGGGTACGAACGGTTGCGGCTTCCAGGCCGTAGCGCAGGCGCACCGTATCTGGCGCGACATCGGCAACACCCAGGAAGTAACCGGCATTCTTCTCCATAACGGTCTCTTCCTGCGGATTGTGCGAAGTGACCTTGTAGGCGCCGGTTCCGGCGCCATTGGCTGACAGGTAGGCTTGGCCCCAATCCTTCATTTCACCGTCGCCGTCGCCGAGATTGGCCATGACGGTCTGCTTGTCGATGATCGGCAGCCGCACCAGTGATGCCACGAAGGGCGCAGACGGCTGCGACAGGTTGAATTTGACCGTATTGGCATCGACGGCCTCGACACTCTCGACGATGCCGAACAGATATGACAGTCCCTGACCAAGCGCTTTCATACGGTCGAAGGAAAAGACTACATCGTCGGCCGTCATCCCGTTACCGGATTGGAATTTCACATCCTGCCGCAGCTTGAATGTGTAGCTGCTGCCGTCGCCGTCCCAGCTCTCGGCCAGATGCGGCACGTGTCCGGGTCCACCCTGCTTGGGCAGTACCAGCGTGTCATAGACGTTGAACATCAGGATCGAGTCGGCGTAGTCGGATGCCTTGCCCGGATCGAGCTCGCCAACGGCGACCTCATCGAGGCGCAGGACACCACCGGCCAAGGCATCGGATGGTGCAATCGCGGTCAGTGCGGTGGCCGACAACGCGGCTGCGGCAATTGTTGTGGTCAGACGTTTCATTTTTTTCGCTCCCTGTTTATTTCCGTAATCTGAATTAAGGCGCCGTGCCGTGGCGCGGATCGGCGGCTCCATCTCCCTCGCCAAACACATCCATCGTGCCCGCCCACAGGATTGTCGCCGGGGTGTCGGAATGGTTCCACGTCGTGTGAATCTTTGTGGACGGGTAATGAATGGAGTCCCCGGTCTCAAGAACCGTGCGTTCTCCGTCGACCTCGACGGTGATTGTTCCCTCCAGCACGAAGAGCATTTCTTCACCCTCATGGGCGATCGGCTCGGCCCGGTAGCCGGGCGGTTCGTGAATGATGACGCTGCGCAGAATGCTGCCGGGAAATGATGAGGAAATGCGCTCGTAGGTGACCGAGCTTTCACTGATGGCATAGACCGGACGCTCATCATGGCGTGTTTGGGGGGTATCGACGCGCGGTTGTGAAAGGAATTCGCTGACGTGTAGACCGAGGACGCGAGAGACCGCGACCAATGATGACAACGACGGTGTAGTGATGCCGCGCTCAATCTGTGAAATGAATCCAACCGACAATCCGGCCTGGTCAGCGACCTGCTGCATGGTCAGGCCGACTTCCTTTCGCCGTGTGCGCAACCGCTCCAACAACGCAAAATTCTCGCCGTCGGATTCGGCGCCAATGGTTGCCTGTTTGGCCACCGGGCTCCTCCCTTTTTAGTATTGCTAAAATCGTGCGCCGTATTGCGGAGTGTGTCAAGGTTTTTTAGCCAGACTAAAAATTCTGGGAAATCCGATGAAAATCCTGGCTTTCTGCGCGCAGGCCATTTTATAGATCATCGACAATTCTGATATTCCCATAAATTTAATAGATTTTAGCAATGCAGCGTATTCGTGCGTAATTGACTCAGGGAGTTCTCAACGACAGCCGATATTGGTCTGGATTCAGAGCTTCAGGGAGCGGATTGAGGAGACGATGGCGGTTGATGACAGATAATATGCGTTGCCGATCCCAACGAGAGACTTGTCATCCGACTGTCGTGATTGCCGAATAATTGCACAGAGCCGAAGGCTGGGCCAGCACGCGGGAAGTAGGAGGTCCATCTTATAAATTATGTTGCCGACACGGCACGACGGTGACTAAAGTGACAGCGGGTCACACGAACAACAATCGATCGGGGGCATCAAAAGCCTCCAAATATTTGTGGCAAGGGAGAGTAGACCATGAAAAAATTTCTATTGGCGAGTTCTGCGCTGGTTTGGATGGCGGGGAGCTCGTTTGCTGCCGACTGTCCGACGGTAACGATTGCCGACATGATGGGCGTCGGCGCCGGCGCATTTCCTCAACAGTATGAGCTTGGCGAGTTCCAGTCGCTGGCCAACTGCACGATGACATTTCAGGAAAACCCGGCAATCGGCGACCTGAATGCAAAAATACAGGGCAATCCCGATCTGCCGCCTCTGGCAGAGCGCCTCCCCGAGGAACCGCTGGTTGTCGCTCCCTACGAGATGGTCGGCAAATATGGCGGTACGCTCGACGCGCTGTCCAATGCGACCGAGGCCGGTACGTCGGATTTCCTTTCCACGCGTCACGTCAATCTGGTCCGCTATTCCGACGATCTGCAGACTATCGTGCCAATGGTGGCGAAAGGCTGGGACTGGAATGATGACTACACACAGCTGACCTTCCATTTGCGCAAAGGGCACAAATGGTCTGACGGCGCTCCGTTTACCGCTGAGGACGTGAAGTTCTGGTACGACAATCTGGCTCTGGATTCCAAGGTGATCGAGAAGCCGAAGGATTATGTCCTGGTCGGTGGTGAACGGATGACGGTCGATGTCATCGATGCGCAGACGGTGCGCTTCAATTTACCGGCGCCGAAGCCGGGACTGCTTGCGCACTTTGCGACGTCGTTCGCGCAGGGCTTCCAGCCGAAGCACTTTCTCGGCAAGTTCCATCCCGACATCAATGCGGATGCGGACAGCTACGCACAGGGCCTCGGCTTTGAAAACGGCCTGGCTGCGATCAAGGCCTATTTCGGCAACTCCGACTGGACCGACACGCCGTCGCCGCTGTTGAACAGCCCCGACATCGTCGGCAAGCTGCCGAAAGCTGTTGTTCCGACACTGGAGAGCTTCCTGACCGTGTCCGACACTACGGAAGGCCGGCACTATGTCGCCAATCCGTATTTCTTCATGGTCGATACGGCTGGCAATCAGTTGCCGTATATCAACGAGCAGGATGAAGTTTACGCCAATGACAACGAAGTGCGCATCCTCAAACTGGTCAACGCGGAAGCCGACTACAAGACCCAATCACTGCAGTTGTCCGATGCGCCGCTGCTTTTGGAAAACCAGGAGAAGGGCGACTACACGGTCAATCTGAAACCGAAGATCGCCATGCACGCATTCTCGTTCAACGTGACGTCGGACAATGCTGAAAAGCGCAAGGTTTTTGGTGATCTTCGTTTCCGCAAGGCGATGTCGATTGCAATCAATCGCGCCGAGTTGAACGAAACCGCCTATTTCGGACAGGGAACGCCGCAGCAGTATACCGGCTTCTCGCCCGTGCCGGATTTTGTCGATCCAAAATGGAAGACATTCGCCACCGAATATGACGCCGATGGCGCCAAGGCGTTGCTCGACGAGATCGGCATGAAGGATACCGATGGCGATGGTTTCCGCGAGTTGCCGAATGGCGAGAAGATCGTTCTCAATATACAGTTCGCGACGCAGGGTATCGCCGGACAGGTGGTCGAACTGGTCGGTCAGTACTGGGCCGATGTCGGTGTGCAGACCACGGTCAAGGAAGTGACCCCGGACGAATATCGTTCGGCGCAATCATCCAACCAGCTCGATGTTGGCGCCTGGGAAAAGGGTCAGCCGCTCGGTATCGTGCTTGGCAACAACGAGCTGTGGGTGCCACCGTTCGAGAACTACTTCGGCCACCGCACCGGCATGCTGTGGGCGGAATGGGTTGATTCCAAGGGCGCAAGCGGCGTTGAGCCGCCGGATTTCGTCAAGCAGATCGTTGCTGATATCAATGCCTTCCAGTCGGCGTCGCCCGGTTCAGATGAGGCCAAGATGGTTGGTGCGCGCCTGGTGGAGAACCTGACCGGCAATCTGCTGTTCATCGGCACTGCGCTGACGCCCGATCCGATTTACCATCGCAATGCGTTGAAGAACTTCGTGGAGTTCAAGACGGCGTCGTATGAGTATTACCGGACATTCCCGTACCGGCCGCAGCAGTGGTTCTTTGACGAGTAAGAACTGCGTTACCGGTTGATAATTGCGGAGGCCACGGTCAAAATCATGGCCTCCGCTCTGACCAGGGGAAGACTTTGAGCACTGTCGGCGGTTCGGTGTTCGAGTAAAAGGGAACGGGGCACGCAATGGCTCAGTTGGCACAGTTTGCATTCGTGCGCGCCTGCATGGCGCTGTTTACCCTGCTGACTGTCTCGCTGATTGTTTTCACATTGATGGAACTGGTGCCAGGCACCTGCGCAGAGCGTTATCTGGCGTTCAAGAATACCCAGGGTGCGCAGATCACCGTCGAGGACATCAAGGCCGAAGAAAGACGGCTTGGGCTCGACCGGCCTTTCATTGTCCGATGGGGCAGTTGGGTCGGCAATGTGATGTTCAAGGGCGAATTCGGTGATTCCTGCATCCTGCGCCTCAACATCAATCAGTTGCTTGGTGACAAGTTTCTCGTCAGTCTGGCGATCTGTCTGACCTCGCTGTTGTTTGCCTATATGATAGCGATACCCGTCGGCATAATCGCGGCGGCGTCGAAGAACGCCTGGCTCAACGGATCGCTGCGATTCATATCCTATCTCGGCTTGGCGATGCCCAACTTCCTGCTGGCACTGATGATCATGCTGTTTTCCACGGTGGTTTTCGGCGATTCTCTGACAGGCCTGTTCTCCAAGGAATACCGTGACGCGGAGTGGAGCTTTGACAAGCTGATGGATTTCCTATCGCGGGCCTGGTTACCGGTCTTCATCCTCGGCTGGTCTGCGACGGCGTTCGCGCTGCAAACCGTTCGCGCGCTCATGCTCGATGAAATCGGTAAGCTCTACGTCACCGCGGCGTCGGCGCGCGGCATCATCGGGCGCAAACTGCTTTGGCGCTATCCGGCTCGACACGCGCTTGGGCCAATCGTCAATTCGCTGGGATTCGATCTGAACCGGATTTTCAACGAACTGCCGATTGTCGCCTTGATCCTGACCTTGACGGAGGCCGGCGCGCTGTTGCTGGAGTCGCTGGCCCGATCCAATGACCAGCAGCTCGCCGGTGCGATCATCTTCCTTCTGACCGCGTCGATCGTGACGCTCAATTTTGTCACCGATGTTGGGCTGGCGCTGATTGATCCGCGCGTCCGCCGCTCGGTAATGGGAGGTTAGGGCCATGGCAGCAAGCACCTCCGCCCCGACCCAAAAGGCCAAGGAAGCCTATTTTACCGCGTCGCAATCGCAGTTGATCTGGGCGCGTTTCAAGAGCAACCGCACCGCGATGATCGCCGCGTCGGTCCTGGTAGGTCTGGTCCTGCTTGGACTGTTTGCACCGTTCCTGTCGCCTTACAATCCGACGATTGCGGGACGGGATACCGAGTATCAGAACGGTGCTCCGCAGATACCCAAGTTTTGCGATCACAATGGCTGTTCGGTGCGTCCGTTCATCTACGGCGTCAAACGCGAACGCTCGATCAAGACCAACTTCCGCTGGGTGACGACCATCGACACCGAAGACCGGCGCTATATGCAGTTTTTCGTCGAGGACTGGAAATACGGTCTGCTCGGATCGGACAATATCGGCCTGAGCTTTGACACCCATCTGTTTGGCGTCGACAAGGGCAAGATCCATCTCTTCGGCACCGATGAATCCGGCAAGGACATATTCGGTCGTACATTGCACGCGATTGCGACCTCGATGGCGGTCGGGACCCTGGGCGTGATGATCTCATTCGTGCTGGCGCTGATCATCGGCGGCGTGTCCGGCTATTTTGGCGGCGTAATCGACGGCGCCATTCAGATGGTCACCGATGCGGTGCGAACGGTTCCGGCGATTCCACTGTTCATGGCACTGGCCGCATTCGTGCCGGACGAATGGTCGGCGGAAACGCGGTTCTTCTTCATATCGATCATATTGGGTTTTATCGGTTGGCCAACGCTGGCTCGACGGGTGCGCACTCACTTGCTGGTGGAGCGCAATCAGGACTATGTACTGGCGGCGCAGATGTGCGGTGCAAGCCCCGGACACGTCATCCGCAAGCACCTGCTGCCGTCATTTACCTCCTACATCATCGTCGACCTGGTGATCTCGTTTCCCTACATGGTGCTGTCGGAGACGGCGCTGTCGTTCATCGGTCTCGGTTTGAAAGACCCCGTCAACTCGCTCGGCGTCATGTTGCAGAATGTCACCAGCGCCGATGTGCTGTTGAACTATCAATGGTATTTCATACCGGTGATATTCTTCATCGCGCTTGTGATGGCGTTCGTGTTTGTCGGTGACGGTCTTCGCGATGCTGCCGATCCTTACGGGGGCACGAAGAAATGACCGAGTTGCTGTCCGTCAAGAATCTGAAGCTGAAATTCAAGACCGACGAAGGTCTGGTGACCGCAGTTGATGATGTGAGCTTTGATGTCGCGCCGGGAGAAATTCTCGGTTTGGTTGGCGAATCCGGGTCTGGCAAATCGGTCACCGCCAAATCGATTATGCATCTTAACGCAGACAACTCGGTTTACGACGACGCCAGCAGCATCACGCTGACAGCCGACGGGCAGACGGTCGATGCGCTGAAGCTGAAAAACAACGACGAACTGATGATGGTTCGCGGCGGTGCGGTCTCGATGATCTTTCAGGAGCCGATGGCCTCGTTTGCGCCGGCGATCAAGATCGGCAGCCAGATGGTCGAACAGCTTGTTCTGCACAAGTCGATCTCCGAGGCGGAAGCCAAGAAGATTTCCATCGAAATGCTAGAGCACGTCGGCATTTCCGATGCATCGCGGCGGTTTGATCAATACGCGTTCGAGCTGTCCGGCGGCATGCGTCAGCGGGCCATGATTGCAATGGCGCTTTCGACCAATCCGAAACTGCTGATCGCCGACGAACCAACGACAGCTCTCGATGTTACCATTCAGGCCCAGGTGATCGACCTGATGAAGGATCTGGTTGCCGAATTCGGCATGGGTATCATCTTCATCACCCACGATCTGGGCGTCATCGCGCAGACTGCGGACCGCGTGGCGGTGATGTATCTTGGCAGGCTTGTCGAACAGGGGCCAGTGCGCAACGTCATCCGCAATCCCGCCCATCCCTATACGCAAGGGTTGATCAACGCGCTGCCGAAGCTCGACGATCTCGATGCGCAGCTGACGCCGGTTGCCGGCGACATTCCGAGCCCATTGGAGCGGCCGTCCGGTTGTGTGTTCAACACGCGTTGCCCGGTTGCAATTGAAGGGCGCTGCGACAAGGACGTGCCGGAGATGTTTGCCATGGAACCCGACCATGACGCGGCATGCTTTGTGGCCGCAAAGCAGGAGGCGGCGGCATGAGCGACAAGCCGCTGATTTCGGCCGAAGGGCTTTGCGTGTACTACGGACTCGGCCGCAAGTTGATTGGTACGACACCGGTCATCCGGGCGGTTGAGAAGGTCGACATAGACATTCCGAAGGGTTCGTTTTTCGGGCTGGTGGGTGAATCGGGATCCGGCAAGACCACACTTGGCCGGGCGCTGCTCAAGGCTGCGCCGATCAGTGACGGCACCATCAATTACGACGATGGCGAAGTTCAGTATGATGTCGCCGAGCTAACCAAGAACGACCTGAAAGAATACCGAAAGCGGGCACAATTGATCTTTCAGGATCCCTATGCGGCGCTGAGCCCGCGCATGACGGTGCGCGATATCATCGCCGAACCGCTGGAAGTGATGAAGCTGACGTCGTCACGTCAGGAAACCGATGAGAAAGTCCGTGAGATCGCGGCCAAATGCCGGTTGAACCTGGAACATCTGCGGCGGTTTCCACATGCGTTTTCCGGCGGTCAGCGCCAACGCATTTCGATAGCCCGCGCACTGGTTTCAAATCCGCGCTTCGTCGTCGCCGATGAAAGCGTTGCAGCGCTTGATGTATCGATTCAGGCTGATGTTCTAAACCTGTTGAAAGACTTGCAGAACGAACTCGGGCTGACTTACCTGTTCATCAGCCATGATCTCAGCGTGGTTGCCCATATCTGCGACCATGTAGCGGTGATGTATCTCGGGCGTCTTGTCGAAAGCGGACCGACGCGCGACCTGTTCAACAATCCGCGCCATCCATATACACAGGCGTTGCTGTCGGCGATCCCGTCGCTCGATCCCGATCATCGCGGCCATGCGCAAAAGCTCGAGGGGGAAATCCCGAGCCCGGCAGATCCGCCACCCGGCTGCAAGTTCCAGACCCGCTGCCGCTTTGCCACCGATCACTGCCGACGCGAAGAACCAAAGCTGGAAGAAGTGGGCACCGAACACGAGGTCGCCTGCCACCGCTGGCAGGAGTTGGCCGCCGAAAACGCTTGAGCTACCAGCGGTTGCCGGTGCTGATCCCATTATCCGTTATCATCATCAACGCACGGGATTGATCCGCATGGCGCATGCGGTGGTCCAGCATTCTGGCGGTCAGTCGGAGAAGTTCCGACTGATAGGCCGGATCGTTGGCGACGTTGCTGTTTTCTCCGGGGTCGGCTTCCAGATCGAACAGAATTGGCGGTAATCCGCCGTTGAAATGGACCAGTTTGAACCGCTTTTCGCGCAGAATTGCGCAATTGGCCTCGGTATGGTGACATTGCAGATGCCGCTGAAAGCGCGTCGGCTCAAGCGGATGGCCAAAGTCGAACTCGGCAAAAATGTGGTCGCGCCAATCGGCAGGCTGTGATTCCCCAACAAATGGCAACAGCGAGCGGCCATCGAAAGCCGGCGGAATTTCCTGGCCGATCCACTGCAGAATCGTTGGAGCGATGTCGATGGATTCGGTGAATTCCTCGACCGTTTGACCGGCCGTATGCGCTCGGCGCGGGTCGCGGATGATCAGCGGAACGTGATAGGCGGCGTCGTGAAAGGTGCTCTTGCCCCATTTGCGCTTGTCACCGAGCATCTCTCCATGATCGGCGGTTACGATCACCAGGGTGTCGTCGGCTTGACCGGTTTCATTGAGATAATCGAGCAATCGACCGACATGGTGGTCGGCCTCGGTGGCAAGGCCGAAATAGACGGCGCGCAAGGCATCGGCGTCATCGTCGGGCAACCTGTCCATGCGGCCGTCGAAGCCGATGTAGAGCCCGTGTTCGTCCGGAGACGAAAAAAATGCTTCGATGAATGGATGGCTTTTGCGGTAATGATCGAAGTCGTCCGGACGGTCGGCTTTCGGCACATCGGCGATGTCGTACATGCGGTTATACGGTTCGGGGGCTACCAGCGGCGGGTGCGGTTTGATGAAGGTAACATGCGCGAACCAGTCATTGCGCTGCCGCACCGATAGCGCTTTCATCGTTTCGGTCGCTAGAAACGCCGATTCGCCGTCCTCTGCCTTGTACATTGCCGGTCCGCGAATGTGGGATTGCGGCTTGCCGTCATTTTGCGGAAAGAACGTCGCCCAATAGGCGTCCGGTATTTCGTAGCCTTTGTGTCGAAGGTCCGCGCACCAGGTCAGATTGGTTTCGGCACGCATTTCGACTTGTTCGCGAAATCCCGGCAGCACGCCTTCGTAGTCCGTGAGATCGGGATCGGCGGTTGCCCGGCCGACGGGGTCAGTGCTGGTGTCGGTATAGCCGAACAGCAGAGGTTCATAACCCGATTTCCGTGCCTCGAGCGCGAGGTTGGGAATATCGCCAGCCAGCGGTGTTCCGTTGCGGATCGACCGGTGGTTCAACGCATAGCGCCCGGTCAGCAGGCTGGCGCGCGACGGCCCGCAGGGAACGGTCACTGAATAGTGGTTTTTGAAGGCGACGCCCTGAGATATCAGGCGATCCAGGTTGGGCGTTTTCACAGCGCCTGAGAGCGACCCGGAAATGCAATCAGCACGTAATTGGTCGAGTACGATGAAAAGAACTTTTCCGGCCATTGCAGATGTCCCTCGCGAAAAGTCAAATGGAAGGATGGATTGCTTCCCGCCGATCTGAAGCATGATTCAGAAGGATGTTTCAACCGCAATAAATCCGATGGAATTACAACCAAAATTGATCCTTGAGGCCACGTCGCAAGAATTTGGGGGCATTGCAGCTAGAAAATCGAAAAATGTCAGAAAATGAGACTTGCAGTCTCAATAATTTCTCATTATTGCTTGTTGGAGAAGTCGCCTGGTTGGAGTCGTGGGTTTGCAGGAAATTGAAGCCGACTATGTCGTGATTGGCGCCGGATCTGCCGGCTGTGTGCTGGCCAATCGTTTAAGCGCCGATCCGAGAACGCGGGTTGTGCTGCTCGAGGCCGGTGGCCGTGACACAAATCCGTGGATCCACATCCCGGTCGGCTATTTCAAAACCATGCACAATCCGAAGGTGGACTGGTGTTACAAGACCGAGCCTGATCCCGGGCTCAACGGTCGGCGCTTGGACTGGCCGCGCGGCAAGGTTCTTGGCGGCTCGAGTTCACTCAACGGCCTGCTTTATGTGCGGGGACAACCGGCTGACTATGACGGCTGGCGGCAGATGGGAAATGCCGGTTGGGGTTGGGAGGACGTGCTGCCGCTGTTCAAGAAATCGGAAGACCAGGAACGTGGTGGGGATGATTTTCACGGTACCGGCGGACCTCTGTCGGTATCCAATATGCGGCTTTCGCGCCCGATTTGCGACGCTTGGGTGGCTGCGGCGCAGAATGCCGGATATCCGTTCAATCCGGATTACAACGGTGCGGAGCAGGAGGGTGTAGGCTATTTCCAGCTGACGACGAAGAACGGCAGGCGGTGCAGTGCTGCGGTTGCCTACCTCAACCCGGTGAAAACACGCGAAAACCTGACCATCATCACCAGGGCGCAGACCCGGCGCCTCCGGTTTAATGGCCAGACCTGTACAGGCGTCACCTTTACGGGGCGCGATGGCCGTGAAACAACGGTTGCCGCCAAACGCGAGGTGATCCTCTCCGCCGGCGCTATCGGATCGCCGCAGATTCTCATGTATTCCGGTGTAGGAGAAGCCGGGCAGCTCAAGGACAATGGTATTGCGGTACTGAGCGATTTGCCCGGTGTCGGCAAGAATCTGCAGGATCATCTTCAAGCGCGGCTGGTATTCAAATGCCATGAACCGACATTGAATGACGAAGTACGCAGCCTGTTCGACCAGTTTCGCATCGGACTGAAATATCTTCTGTTCCGCGCCGGGCCGATGACGATGGCCGCCAGTCTGGCTACCGGATTTTTGAAGACAAGACCGGAAGTCGAAACTCCTGATATCCAGTTTCACATTCAACCGTGGTCCGCAGATAGTCCCGGCGAAGGTGTGCATCCGTTTTCCGCGTTCACAGCATCGGTATGCCAGTTGCGGCCTGAAAGCCGTGGTGAGGTTCGCCTTGCCGGGGCCGACCCGCTGACCTATCCGAAAATTCACCCCAACTATCTGTCGACGGAGACAGACAGGCAAACAATCGTCGAGGGCATAAGAATTGCACTGAAAATCGCCCGTACCGAACCGCTGTCGGGTAAGATTTCGGAGTTTTTTCGCCCGGAAGATGGCGCGGACACAGACGATGCTTTGCTGGATTGGGCACGCGGTAATTCAACGACGATCTACCATCCGGCCGGTACTTGCAAAATGGGTGCCGGCCGAGATGCCGTGGTTGACCATCGGTTGCGGGTTCACGGATTGAAGGGTCTTCGCGTCGCTGATTGTTCGATCATGCCGCAGATCGTATCCGGCAACACCAATGCGCCTGCTATCATGATTGGCGAGAAGGCATCGCAATTGGTTTTGGAAGACGCACGATGAGTCGCGGCTGCCTCTAACTGTGCCAATGACTATGGACCAATGCAGAATAACGATGAGGCCCTAAGCCAATTTGAAATGCCGCACTAAACCAAATGGCAGTTTAGTTCGGGGAACCGGCTGTGAGCCGGATAATCTGTGAGAGACAAGGGAAGCAGCAAAATGAAAATGACCACCGAGGAAGCCTTCGTAAAGGTTCTGCAAATGCACGGTATCGAACATGGTTTCGGCATTATCGGTTCGGCGTTTATGCCGATTTCGGATCTGTTTCCCAAGGCCGGAGTTACCTTTTGGGATGTGGCGCACGAGACCAACGGCGGTTTGATCTGTGACGGATACACACGGGCAACCGGTAAAATGGCGATGGCGATAGCTCAGAACGGGCCGGGCGTGACCGGTTTTGTGACTGCCATCAAGACTGCCTACTGGAACCACACCCCAATGCTTCTGGTTACGCCGCAGGCGGCCAACAAGACTATCGGGCAGGGCGGATTTCAGGAAGTCAACCAAATGCCGATGTTCGCCGAGATGGTCTGTTATCAGGAGGAAGTGCGCGATCCGACACGCATTGCCGAGGTGCTCAACCGTGTGATCGAAAAGGCATGGCGCGGTTCTGCGCCGGCGCAGATCAACGTACCTCGCGACTACTGGACCCAAGTCATCGACATAGAGCTTCCACAGATTATCCGCTTTGAACGCCCGGCCGGCGGCAAGCAGGCGATTGCGGATGCGGCAAAACTGCTGTCGGAAGCGAAATTTCCGGTGATCCTGAATGGAGCCGGGGTTGTGCTTGGTGATGCGATCGACGCGTCGAAAGCACTTGCCGAGCGGCTGTCGGCACCGGTGTGCTGCAACTATCAGCATAACGATGCTTTTCCCGGCAGTCACAAACTGTCGTGTGGACCGCTAGGTTACAATGGCTCAAAGGCGGCGATGGAACTGATCTCCAAGGCCGATGTGGTTTTGTGCCTCGGTTCGCGGCTCAATCCATTCTCGACATTGCCCGGATACGGCATCGACTATTGGCCCAAGCAAGCCAAGATCATACAGGTCGACATCAATGCCGATCGCATCGGGCTGACGAAAAAAGTGGCAGTCGGCATTCAGGGCGATGCAAAGCAGGTTGCCGAGCAAATTCTGGATCAACTGGCTGACGGTGCAGGCGATGCCGGCCGCGCCGAGCGCGAGGCGTTGGTCCACCAAACCAAATCGGCGTGGCTGCAGACGCTTTCGAGCATGGACCATGAGGATGATGATCCCGGCACGAGCTGGAACCAGCGCGCACGCGACCGTGACGCAGACAGAATGTCGCCGCGCCAGGCTTGGCGGGCGATCCAGGCGGGACTGCCTAAGGACGCGATCATTTCTTCGGATATCGGCAACAATTGTGCGATCGGCAACGCCTATCCGACATTTGAGCAGGGCCGCAAATATCTGGCGCCGGGACTGTTCGGGCCGTGCGGTTACGGTTTTCCGTCGATCATTGGCGCCAAGATCGGTTGCCCGGATACACCGGTTGTCGGATTTGCCGGCGACGGCGCATTCGGTATCTCGATGAACGAGATGAGTTCGGTCGGTCGCGAAGAGTGGCCGGGGATCACCATGGTGATCTTCCGTAACTACCAGTGGGGTGCCGAAAAGCGGAACACGACGCTTTGGTATGACGACAATTTCGTCGGTACCGAGCTTGACCCGCATTTGTCCTATGCGCGGGTGGCGGAAGGTTGCGGCCTCAAGGGCGTGACGGTGAAAACCCAGGCCGAGTTGACGGACGCGCTGCAAACTGCGTGCGCGGCACAAAAAGACGGTGTCACCACGTTTATCGAGGTTGTTCTCAATCAGGAACTTGGCGAACCGTTCCGTCGCGACGCCATGAAAAAGCCTGTTGAAGTTGCCGGCATCGACCCGGCCGACATGCGACCGCAACAGCCAATTTGATTGATTGTTGGACAGCCTTGCAGCATTTGCCGGCCTGACACCGGTTGAATGCGTGATCGTCGCTTCCGCCATTTTCATGGCGGGAGTGGTGCGTGGTTTTTCGGGATTTGCGCTCTCGGCGCTGGTGATGGCATCGGTCACGGTGATCATTCCGCCGGTCGAACTCATCCCGTTGTGCTGGTTCCTGGAGATGACGGCGAGCATCGCGATGGTGCGGGGCGGTATCGCCGAGGCTGACCGCGGCATTGTGACGGGGCTGGTTGTCGGTTCGATTGTCGCCACGCCGGTCGGTCTGTATTTCACCACAACCCTGCCGGTCGATACATCCAAATCGATAGCCCTGCTGACCGTGCTTGCTCTCGCGGTCACTCAGTTGGCGCGTGTGCGCTGGCGGTTCCTGGCGACGAAACCGGGTCTGTATGCGAGCGGCATAACGGCAGGTGTGGTGACGGGTCTTGCCTCTGTCGGCGGGCTGGTCGTTGCCCTTTACGTGCTGTCACAAGACATACCGGCACGGGTTATGCGCGCGTCTTTGGTCCTGTTCCTGTTTGCAACCAGTCTGGCGACGTTTTTCTATCTTGCGTTCTTTGGTCTGGTGACCAATACGGTCCTGGCGCGCGCCGCCTTGGCGGTGCCACTGGTGATTGCCGGCGTGTATGCCGGGAAGTGGATATTCCGGCCGTCACTGGAAAGATATTACAAGCGGTTTTGCCTGCTGCTGCTCATCGGGTTGGCCTGTTTCGGTCTGGCCCGAAATGCAGGAATCGTATGACGCACGGCGGAATTCGGCCTGAATTGCCGATGACCAGTGATGACGTTGCGGGTAGAATGGCGGTCGGTAGGCAAATGCCAAGGAGGACCCATTGGCAAATCTTCTGGTCAAACCGTCGGGAAATACCGGCAAAGTGCACGATATTACGCCTGAAAGCGCCGGTTGGGGCTATGTCGGCTTCGGACTTTATCGCCTGAAACAAGGACAAACTATCAGTGAGGCGACCGGCGACCGCGAAGCCATTTTGGTGCTGGTAGAGGGCAGGGCTTCCGTTGCTGCCGGAGATGAGGATTTCGGCGAGATCGGCGAGCGAATGGATGTGTTCGAGCGCAAAAAACCATGGTGTGTCTATGTGCCGAACGACAGCAATTGGCAGGCTACAGCCAGCACCGACTGCACTTTGGCCGTTTGCACGGCGCCGGGCAAAGGCGGCCACAAGCCGCGCCTGATCGGACCGGATGACATCGGCGAGGAGGTCAGGGGCAAGGGCGCCAACACGCGCTACATTCATCCCATCGCCATGGAAGACAAGGATGTTGCCGACAGCCTGCTGGTCACGGAAGTTTTCACACCGCAGGGCAATTGGTCATCCTATCCGCCGCACCGGCATGATGAAGACGATTATCCGAACATGACCTATCTGGAGGAGACCTATTATCATCGGCTCAATCCGGCGCAGGGGTTCGGATTTCAGCGGGTTTTCACCGAGGATGGATCACTGGATGAGGCCATGGCCGTTGGCGACGGCGATGTCGTGCTGGTGCCGAAAGGGCACCATCCGTGCGCGGCGCCGTACGGTTATGACATGTACTACCTCAACGTCATGGCCGGCCCGATGCGCAAATGGCGGTTCAAAAACCATCCCGATCATGACTGGATTGCCAAGCGCGACGCGCGATAGAGTGTTTTGACCAATTGATTGCAGAATAGGAAGATATCGGATGGTTGCCGTAAAACCCTGGAACGATGTTGCGCCCCGGCTTGTCGATGTGGCGATGGGACGGACGGCCGCCGATACGGTTGTCCGCAACGGCAAATGGGTCAATGTCTATTCAGGTGAAATCATTGCGGGCATCGATATTGCGATTGCAGCAGGCCGGTTTGCCTATGTGGGGCTGGATGCCGGCCATACGATCGGCGACGATACGCAGGTGATCGAAGCGGAAGGCCGCTACCTGGTACCCGGACTGTGCGACGGGCACATGCATGTCGAAAGCGGCATGGTGACGGTAACCGAATTTGCCCGCGCGGTCATTCCACATGGCACGACGTCGATGTTCATCGATCCGCACGAGATTGCCAACGTGCTGGGCGTTCCCGGCGTCCGCCTGATGCATGACGAAGCCTTTGCGCTGCCGATCAACGTGCTTGTGCAAATGCCGAGCTGTGTGCCGTCGGCGCCGGGCCTCGAACTGGCTGGCGCAGAACTGAATGTCGAGGATATCGCCGAAGCCATGAACTGGCCCAATATCATCGGGCTCGGTGAGATGATGAATTTTCCCGGCGTTGCCGCCAACGATGCCAAGATGATGGGTGAAATCGCGGCGACCCAGGCGGCGGGAAAGACGGTTGGTGGCCACTATGCCTCACCGGATCTCGGACCGCCATTTCACGCCTATGCTGCGGGCGGACCTGCAGATGACCACGAAGGAACGCGCGCCGAAGACGCCATTGCCCGGGTCAGGCAGGGCATGCGGGCGATGCTCCGGCTCGGTTCGGCCTGGTACGACGTTGCCGAACAGGTCAAGGCGGTGACCGAGCAGGGCATTGATCCGCGCAATTTCATCCTGTGCACCGATGACAGCCACTCAGGCACATTGGTCAATGACGGCCACATGAACCGGGTTGTGCGCCACGCCATTGAGCAGGGATTGAAACCCATTACTGCCATCCAGATGGCGACACTGAACACCGCGCAGCATTTCGGTATGGAGCGCGAGATCGGATCGATCGCGCCGGGCAGGCGCGCCGATCTTGTCGTGACCTCGGACCTGCCCAGCCTGCCGGTCGAGCTTGTCCTGGCCAGCGGAGATGTTGTCGCCGAGAACGGTGAACTGCAGATCGAATTGCCGCAATTCGAGTATCCGGATATTGCCAGAGGCACCGTTCATCTCGGCAAGCAGGTTTCTGCGGCTGATTTCGAAATTGCCGCGCCCGCCGGCGCCAACAAGGTGCGGGCGAGGGTGATCGGTGTGATCGAAAATCAGGCGCCGACCCGTGCGCTGGAGGCAGACCTGCCGGTCGAAGACGGATCCGTCGGCATGGATCGAGACGGCGATGTCTGCCAGATCGCTGTCGTCGAACGCCATCGGGCAACCGGCGCTGTGGTCAACGGTTTTGTCTCCGGATTTGGTTACAACAAGGATTGCGCCGTCGCGTCGACCGTGGCGCATGACAGCCACCACATGATTGTCGTCGGAACCAACAAGCAGGACATGGCTTTGGCCGCCAATCGGTTGGGCGAGGTCGGCGGCGGGATCACAGTGTTCTCCGAAGGCAAGGAACTGGCGCTCGTCGAATTGCCGATTGCAGGTCTCATGTCCGACGAGCGCTCCGATATCGTAGCTATCAAGGCGCAGCGGATGGTCGATGCCATGGCGGAGTGCGGTTGCACGCTCAACAATGCCTACATGCAGCATTCGCTGTTGGCACTGGTTGTGATTCCGGAGTTGCGCATATCCGATCAGGGCATTGTCGACGTCACCAAGTTCGAGAAGGTGGATCTGCTTGTGTGAGCCAAACCGATCTGGGTTTTCGGTTGCGGCGGGAGCGGAATTGCCAAACTGTAAAAAATTCCCCAGGCTGCACGAAACTGAAAAATTCTCTTCGAAAAGGAATTATTTTTGTCTACACTATGGCTCCGCGGGCGCGGCGCAGCCATTGATATGCGTCCGGCGTTTGTGGACCATCAACGGAAGGGGAAACATGCATGCCGGGCAATCTGTCACTGCAGGAACTCACGAATGCTGTTGAGGCTGGAGAGATCGATACCGTGATCCCCTGCCAGGTCGACATGCAGGGCCGGTTAATGGGAAAGCGCCTGCATGCCTCCTACTTTCTCGACTCCGCCGTCGACGAGGTGCACAGCTGCAACTATCTGCTCGCAACCGACATGGAGATGTCGACGATACAGGGTTATGCGTCGTCGAGCTGGTCGGAAGGGTATGGCGACTACACGATGAAGCCGGACCTAACCACGCTGCGCCGGATTCCATGGCTGGAAAAGACGGCGCTGGTGATCGCCGATGTGCTCGATCATCACGGCCATGCGGAGGTAACGCATTCACCGCGGGCGATGCTGAAAATGCAAGTCGCAAGGCTGGAAGCCAATGGATTTGAGGCAAAGGTCGCAACCGAACTGGAATGCCATCTTTTCAACCAATCCTACGAGGAGGCGCATGCCGGCGGCTACCGCAACCTCGACCTGATCAGTCCGTACAACGAAGACTACCATATCTTCCAGACCACCAAGGAAGAAAACGTCATGCGGGCGATCCGCAATGGGCTTCACGGGGCGGGGATTCCCGTCGAGGGAACCAAGGGCGAAGCCGATGTCGGGCAGGAAGAGATCAACGTCAAATATTCTGACGCACTGGATGCGGCCGACAATCACGCGATTACAAAAAATGCGGCCAAGGAGATCGCCTGGGCGAATGGGCGGTCGCTGACCTTCCTGGCCAAATGGAGCCATGATGCTGCGGGCAACTCCAGCCACATTCACCAGTCGCTGTGGACCAAGGACGGCGAACCGGCGTTTTTTGATCCCGATGGCAAATACGGGATGTCCGCATTGATGCGCCACTATTTGGCAGGGCTGCTCAAGTATTCGTCCGAAACGGCTTATTTTCTGGCGCCGCACATCAATTCCTACAAACGGTTTGCGAGAGGAACCTTTGCGCCGACGCGCATTGTCTGGTCGCGCGACAATCGCACCGCCGGATACCGGCTGTGCGGTGACGGAACAAAATCCATTCGCGTCGAGTGCCGCTTCGGCGGCTCCGATCTCAATCCGCATCTGGCAATTGCCGCACAAATTGCCGCCGGATTGGCGGGAATCGAGGAGAAACTCGAACTGGACAACCAGTTCACTGGCGACGCCTATGACGCCGAAGACCAATCGCGCATCCACGCCAACCTCCGCGATGCCGCTGATGCGATGCGCGGCTCCGATATGCTGCGTGCGGCTTTCGGCGACGAGGTGATCGACCACTATTGCCGCGCTGCCGACTGGGAACAGGAGGAGTTCGAGCGCAAGGTGACGGATTGGGAGGTGGCGCGGGGATTTGAACGGGCCTAGCGTGAGGAGCGAAAAGCGTGAAGAAGCTGACGTTAACATCGCCGGTGGATGGCTCGGTCCTGGTCGAAAAACCAGTCGATAGCCGCGCTGAAATCGAAGTCCGCCTTTCTGCCGCAAGGACCGCACAACAGGATTGGGCAAGGCGTTCCGTCGCGGAGCGCGCAGGCATTGTCGGCAAGGCGGTTGAGGCACTGGAGGCGATGAATGACGACGTTGTGACCGAGATCGCCTGGATGATGGGACGGCCGATCCGTTACGGTGGCGAGATTGGCGGGGTAAAGGAACGCGCATCCTATATAATCGACGTCGCCGAACGGGGGCTGGCGCCGGTTGTTATCGAAGTTAGCGACGGTTTTCATCGCTATATTGCCAAGGAACCCGCCGGACTGGTTTTGATCATCGCGCCTTGGAACTACCCGTATCTGACGGCGATCAACGGCATTGTTCCATCGCTGGTAGCCGGAAACGCAGTCGTGTTGAAACACGCAACGCAGACGCTGCTTGCCGGCGAGCGGTTCGAGGCGGCGTTTCGCGAGGCCGGTCTGCCGGACGGGTTGTTTCAAAATGTGCGCCTCGATCACGACATGACCTCGGAACTGATTGCTGCCCGCAATTTCGGCTTCGTGAACTTTACCGGATCGGTCGGCGGCGGCCGCGCGATCGCGAGGGCGGCGGCGGAATCCTTTACCGGTGTCGGGCTTGAGCTTGGCGGCAAGGACCCCGGATATGTGCGCGCGGATGCCGATCTTGACGCAGCCGTCGATACGCTGATCGACGGTGCGATGTTCAATTCCGGCCAGTGCTGCTGCGGTATCGAACGCATCTACGTCCACGAAAGCCTGTTCGAGCCTTTTGTCGAAAAGGCCAAAGCGATTGTCGAAGGCTACAAGCTTGGCGATCCGCTCGATCAGGAGACGACACTCGGACCGATGGCGCATATCCGTTTTGCCGACGAAGTGCGTGCGCAGATATCCGAAGCGGTGGCCGCTGGTGCCAAGGCACTGATCGATCCAGCCCTGTTTCCGCGCGACAATGGCGCTGACGCCTATCTTGCGCCGCAAATCCTCGTCGATGTCGATCATTCCATGCGCGTCATGCGCGATGAGAGTTTCGGTCCGGTGGTCGGTATCATGCCGGTCGCGTCCGACGAGCAGGCCGTCGAGTTGATGAACGATTCGCCGTTTGGTCTGACCGCGTCGATCTGGACAGCCGACGAAGCGGCAGCGCAGGCAATAGGTCAACGCATCGAGACCGGCACGATTTTCATGAACCGCTGCGACTATCTTGATCCAGCCCTTTGCTGGACCGGCTGCAAGGACACCGGTCGCGGCGTTTCACTGTCGGTGCTGGGCTACGACAGTGTGACGCGTCCCAAATCCTACCATTTGAAGAAGGGCTGATTGCTATGAGACTGGTTGCCAACTGGAGCTATCCGACCGCGATCCGTTTCGGTGCGGGCCGGATCAAGGAGCTCGCCGAAGCCTGCGCGAGCGCTGGTATCGCCAATCCGTTGCTTGTCACCGATCGGGGGCTTGCTGATTTGCCGGTGACCCGCAATGCGCTTGACCTGATGGAAGCGGCCGGCCTCGGACGCGGTCTCTTTGCCGATGTCGATCCCAATCCGAACGAAAAGAACCTGGCGGCCGGCATCGAAGTCTTCAAAGCTGGCGGGCATGATGGGGTGATTGCCTTCGGTGGGGGATCGGGCCTTGATCTGGGCAAGCTTGTGGCGCTGATGGCTGACCAGACGGTCAGGGTATGGGATCTCGAGGATATTGGCGACTGGTGGACGCGCGCCGATGCAGAAACCATCAAGCCGGTCATCGCGGTACCGACGACAGCGGGCACCGGCTCGGAAGTCGGTCGGGCCGGGGTGCTGACCAACTCGGAGACCGAGGTCAAGAAGATCATCTTTCATCCGAAGATCCTGCCAGCGGTGGTGATCTGCGACCCGGAATTGACGGTTTCGATGCCGAAACCGATCACAGCGGGGACCGGCATGGATGCCTTTGCCCACTGTCTCGAGGCCTATAGTTCGCCGTTCTACCACCCGATGTCGCAAGGCATAGCATTGGAAGGCATGCGCCTGGTGAAGGACAATCTGCGAACCGCCTTCAATGACGGTGCTGATCTAGCCGCTCGGGCTGAAATGATGAGCGCTGCCGCGATGGGCGCGACGGCATTTCAAAAGGGACTTGGCGCCATTCACGCGCTGTCACATCCGATCGGCGCCATTCATCACACGCATCATGGTACGACAAATGCAGTCGTGATGCGACCGGTCCTCAGTTTCAACCGGACGGCAATTGAGAGCAGAATCGAACTCGCGGCCGCGTATCTTGGAATAGACGGCGGGTTTGACGGGTTTGATGGCTTTGTTGGCGAGCTGTGCGCCGAACTTGGTATTCCTGAAAACCTGACCGCGCTTGGTGTCCCGAAGGAAAACCTCGACCGCATGGTCGCCATGGCGCTGGAAGATCCCTCAGCGGGTGGTAATCCTGTTAAAATGACCAGTGAAAACACCTTGCCGCTTTTGGAAAGTTGTTATTGAGCCGCGGGTTGACCATCACTCCCTTGATATGGTCCGGTAGACTGGCCGGTCCTTGGGAGTATCAATGGCGCAAAAGACAATAAAGATCGGTGGCGCAAGCGGTTTCTGGGGCGAAGCGTCATTCGCAACCAGACAATTGCTGCAGGACGGCGGCCTCGACTTCATCGTCTTCGACTATCTGGCCGAGATCACGATGTCTATCATGGCGCGTGCAAGAGCGAAGGACAGCGAAGCCGGATACGCAACCGATTTCGTGACAGGAGCGGTGGCGCCTAACCTCAAGGAAATCGTTCGCCAAAAGACGCGCATCATCTCCAATGCCGGCGGCGTCAACCCGCAGGCCTGCGCGGCAGCATTGCGCAAGTTGATTGAAAGCGCAGGCCTTGATCTCACGGTCGCCGTGGTGACGGGAGACGATCTGTTGTCGCGCGCCGATGAACTGGCTTCGAGCGGTATTGCGGAAATGTTTTCCGGCGAAGCTCTGCCGGAATCCGGAAAAATCGCCTCCATCAACGCCTATCTCGGCGCATTTCCAATCGCAGCGGCACTCGATCGTGGCGCCGATATCGCAATCACCGGTCGATGTGTGGACAGCGCAGTGACGCTCGGCGCCTGCATTCATGCCTTCGGCTGGACAGCGGATCAATTCGACTTGCTGGCTGCCGGGTCGCTGGCCGGGCACATTATCGAATGCGGACCACAAGCCACCGGCGGTAATTTCACCGATTGGCGCGATGCCGGCGACATTGCGGAAATCGGCTATCCGATCGTCGAGATCGAAGCGGACGGGCGGTTCGCGGTCACCAAACCCGATGATACGTCCGGAATTGTTTCGCGCGGGTCAGTTGGCGAGCAGATGCTCTACGAAATCGGCGATCCGCAAAGCTATCTGCTGCCCGACCTCGTGTGCGACTTTACTGATGTGGTTCTTGAGGAGACAGGCAGCAATTGTGTTTCGGTGACAGGGGCCCGTGGATATGTACCGCCACCAACCTACAAGATCAGCGCAACGTTCATGGACGGATTTCGCGCCGGGCAATTGCTTGCCTTCAACGGATTTGAAGCGCGCGAAAAGGCGCAGGCACTGGCCGCCGCCGCACTTGCCAGAGCCCGTAACATCCTGCGGGCGATGAACGCGCCTGATTTCGATGAGACCAGCGTCGAGCTGGTCGGCGGACGGTCATCCGATGCGATAGGGTATGAGGAGGTAACACTCAAGGTGGCAGTTCGCCATGGCGACGCCCGTGCCGTTGGCCTGTTCCTTAAGGAACTGACCGGTCTCGGGTTGGCGACACCGCCGGGCATGTCGGT
The DNA here is from genome assembly GCA_963669285.2 of Rhizobiaceae bacterium. Lineage (GTDB taxonomy): Bacteria > Pseudomonadota > Alphaproteobacteria > Rhizobiales > Rhizobiaceae > JAWKWH01. The sequence continues at coordinate 139,265 of CAXXSI010000016.1, forward strand.
CTTTACAGGTGGCGGACGGGCAAGACCTTCGCCGGTTGTACGGCTGTTTTCGTTTGCGCTCGACAAGGATGACGTGCCAATTGCGATTGATCTGGGAGATGGCGCTGAGCCATTTGTGCAACCGGTCGTGCCGGACGGAGCACGGGAATCCGGGCCGGCGAAACAGCCGCAACCGGTCGACACAGCCGATGACCTGGTGGAGGTGCCGCTCATTTCGCTTGCTTGGGCCAGATCGGGGGACAAGGGTGACAAGGCCAATATCGGTGTGATGGCGCGCAAGCCGGAATTCCTGCCGTGGATATGGGCGGCTCTGGATGAGAAGACAATTGCCAACCGATTTGCCGATTTCCTGGCCGGCGATGTTGAGCGATTTTATCTACCCGGCAGCCATTCGATGAATATTTTGCTGCATGATGTGCTTGGCGGTGGCGGTATCGCCAGCCTGCGTAACGACGCGCAAGGCAAGGGTTATGCACAGATGTTGCTTGCCCAACCCGTGCCGGTTCCGCAAAGCATTGCGGCGGAAACAAAAGCGGAGAACAGCTGATGGGGGAGTTCAAGACCAAGGTTTCCAATCATTCGTCTGAATACGGTGAGAACCGCGAAGCCATGCTGGAACTTGTCGACCAGTTGCGGGAGATCGAGGCGCGCGCCGAAGTCCTGTCAGAAAAGCGCCGGCCCAGGTTCGAGGAACGCGGCCAACTCACGCCACGCCAAAGGCTGTCAAGGCTTCTCGATCCCGGAATGCCATTTCTCGCCCTGCACACGATGGCAAACTACCTGGTCGAAGACAAGAAAGCCGAATCAAGCGTGCCCGGGGCGTCGATCATCGGTGGCATCGGATTTGTCTCCGGTACGCGGTGCGTCGTGTGGGTGGATGACAGCGGCATCAAGGCCGGCGCGATGGCGAAAATGAGCCTGCCGGTAGGACTGAGCCTGCAGGAAATTGCACTACGCCAGAAGCTGCCATTGGTGCATCTGGTCGAAAGCGCTGGCGCCAATCTTGTCGACTATGCCGTGGAAGCCTGGGCGCAAGGCGGAAAGATATTCTTCAATCTCGCCCGACTGAGTGCTGCCGGTATACCGACGATGGTCGTGTTGCATGGGCCTTCGACGGCCGGTGGCGCCTACATGCCGGGCATGAGCGACTATGTGATCGGGGTGAAGAAAAACGGCATGGCCGCGCTTGCCGGCGCGGCGCTGACCGAAGCTGCAACCGGAGAGGTGGCGAGCGATGCCGAGTTGGGTGGTGCGGAAATGCATGCCTCGGTCTCCGGCCTGGTCGAGTATCTTGCAGAAGACGATGCCCACGGTATCGAGATAGCCCGCCGGGCCATGGCGCGCATCGACTGGAACAAGGGTTTGCCGAACATCGAGCGGCGCACTTTTGAGGAACCGGTCCTGTCGCCGGATGAACTTGCCGGTGTGGTTCCGGTCGACAACAAGGTTGCCTACGATGTGCGCGAGGTTGTTGCGCGGTTTGTGGACGGCTCACGTTTTGAGGATTTCAAACCCCGTTATGGCGTTTCTACGGTCTGTCTTCAGGCTGACATCTATGGACAGGCTTGCGGCATCATCGGCAACAACGGGCCGATCGATCCGGCAGGCGCGACCAAGGCGGCGCAATTCATCCAGCTTTGCGATCAGGCCGGCTCACCTTTGATCTTCCTGAACAACACGACCGGCTACATGGTCGGCACCGAGTATGAGCAATCGGGCATGATCAAGCACGGTTCGAAAATGATCCAGGCGGTCTCCAACGCGCATGTTCCGAAAATCACGCTCTACATCGGCGCGAGTTATGGTGCGGGCAATTATGGCATGTGCGGTTATTCCTACGAGCCCGATTTCCTATTTGCCTGGCCCAACGCCACCACCGGTGTGATGGGCGGCGCACAGGCGGCGAAGACCATGAGCATCGTTATGGCGGCTTCAGCCAAGCGCAAGGGTGATGCCGTCGACGAAAAGCAACTCGCCATGCAGGAGCAGATGATCACACATCATTTCGATCGTCAGTCGAGCGCCTTTTACACATCGGGACGCGCCCTCGACCATGGCATCATCGACCCGCGCGACACCCGCAAGGTGCTCGGTTTCGCGCTTGAGACCTGTTGGGAGGCTCGCAATCGCCGCGTCAATTCGAACAGTTTTGGCGTGGCGAGAATGTGAGGGCGGATCATGGAGCAATTACCCGAAACATCCGCCGTTGATCTCGAATTGCACGATGAATGGCTGACCGTCTGGTTCAACGAGCCGGAAAAGCGAAATCCGCTGTCGGAAGCACGTTCCCGCGACCTTCTCGCGATATGCGAAGCGGTTGCCGCCAGGCGGGACATTCGCGGAGTCACATTTCGCGGCCGTGGCGGCATTTTCTGCGCCGGCGGCGATCTGAAAGCCTTCAGCGCGGTGTTTCAGGGCAAAGGCGACCGACAGGCCACGCTTGAGATGAGCCGGGCAGGAGGACGTTTGTTCGACGCGATCAATGAATTGCCGCAGGTCACGGTGATGGCGGTTGAGGGTGCGGCGGTTGCCGGTGGTCTGGGATTGGTGTGCACGGGTGACATTGTGATCGTCGAAAGAGCGGCGAAATTCTCATTGACGGAAACCAAGATCGGCCTGTCGCCAGCGCAGATCGCGCCATTTCTGGTTCAACGTTTGGGTTACCCGCTGGCACGGCGTTTGATGTTGACCGGGGCTTCATTCGATGGCGCTGGTGCGGGTGAACTGGGGCTCGCTGATGAGGTCGCCGACGGTACTGCCGGCGTCGATCATGCAATCGAAGCCATTGCTCTGCAGGTCAGAAAATGCGCGCCTGGCGCCGTTGCCGATACCAAGAAACTGATCCTCAAACTCGGCGGCCGTGATCGCGACGGACAGATCGAGCTGGCTGCCAACGTCTTTGCCGACCGCATATTGTCGGACGAGGGCAGGGAGGGCGTTTCCTCCTTCATCGAAAAACGAAAACCCAAATGGGCGGACGGATGAAATCCATGATCAACAGCCTGCTTGTCGCCAATCGCGGCGAGATTGCCTGCCGCATCATCCGAACGTGCTGCCAACTCGGCATTCGCACCGTTGCGGTTTATTCGCAAGCGGATGCGCAAGCACCGCATGTCATGCAGGCGGATGAAGCGGTTCTGATCGGGCCGGCACCGGTGGCTGACAGCTATCTGAACATCGACAGCATTCTGCAAGCGGCCAATTCTTGCGGAGCCGATGCGATTCATCCGGGTTACGGATTTCTGTCCGAGAACGCCGAGTTCGCCAGCGCATGCGTCGATGTCGGTTTGGTCTTTGTCGGACCAGGAGCCGAGGCCATCGCGCTGATGGGCAACAAGGCCGAAGCCAAACGTCGGATGATTGCGGCGAGCGTGCCCTGCGTGCCGGGGTATGAAGGCCGGGACCAATCCGAAAAGGCATTCGTGTCGGCGGCGGACAAGATCGGTTATCCGGTTATGGTCAAGGCCGCGGCAGGCGGCGGCGGTCGTGGCATGCGTCTGGTCGAGGAGCCCGCGCAACTGGGCGAGGCTTTGTCGCTGGCCCGGTCGGAGGCGGAAAACGCGTTTGGTTCAGGTGAACTGATCCTGGAAAAGGCCATTGTCGAGCCGCGGCATGTGGAAATACAGGTTTTTGCCGACAATCATGGCAATGTGATCCATCTGGGCGAGCGGGATTGCTCGGTCCAGCGCCGCCATCAAAAAGTGATTGAAGAGGCGCCGTCGCCGGCTGTCGATGCTGCGCTTCGCCAGCGCATGGGCGCTGCGGCTGTCGAGGCAGCCAAGGCCATTGGTTATAGCGGTGCCGGAACCGTCGAGTTTCTGCTCGATGGTGAAGGTTCATTCTACTTTCTCGAAATGAATACGAGGCTGCAGGTCGAACATCCCGTTACCGAGATGGTGACAGGCCTTGACTTGGTGGCGATGCAGATTGCCGTTGCTCAAGGAAAAAGACTGCCAATATCGCAGCAGGATGTCCGTTGTGACGGCCATGCGATAGAAGTGCGGCTTTATGCCGAAGACCCCGGCCAGGATTTCTTGCCGTCGACCGGCGCGATCGAATCGTGGATTGCGCCACGCGGCGAGGGCATTCGTGTCGACAGCGGTATCGAAACCGGAGGGGTGGTATCACCGCATTATGATCCGATGCTGGCGAAAATCGTCGCTTGGGCCGACAACCGCGAATTGGCACGCCGGCGGCTTGTCGCCGCTTTGGGAGACACCGTGCTGTTCGGCCCGGCATCAAACCGCGATTTCCTGATCGAGGCGCTCGAACGAGAGCGTTTTGTATCCGGCGAGGCAACCACCGGATTCATCGCTACTGAGTTTGAAATCGGGATTGAGGTACCGAGTCCGAAGCCACAGGAGACTGCCATCGCGGCGGTATTGCATTTCCTCTGGCAGCGCGACCAATCAATGGCGCATAGCGGTATGGTTTCACCAGAACTGTTGAACTGGTCGAGTCGCGGTCCCATCCCATGCCACATGCGCCTTGGTGCCGGTGGAGATGATTCGGAAGTGTTCGTTGCCGCTGACGGAAATGAATACAGGGTGTCGGTGGGCGGAACTGAAACCAATGTTGGATTGAGCCAATTGGATGGAAACCGGGCAAGGTTCCGGATTGATGACCATGGCTGTGACGTCACTTTTTGGTCTGGGAACGGGATTGTGTTCCTTGCCACTTCAAAGCGGATATTCGAGTTTCGTGTCGCCGATGCCGGATCAGGGGATAGCGAAGCCGTCGCGTCCGGCGGCGCGGTTCTGGCGCCGATGCATGGCAGGATAACCGAAATTGTTGTATCGGGCGGCGATGAAGTTACCGCCGGCGACCGATTGGCGGTTCTCGAAGCCATGAAAATGCAGCATCAGATTACGGCTCCCGTCGCCGGAAAGGTTGCTGTTGTTCACATTGCCACCGACGATCAGGTTGGCGCGGACGATTTGATCATTGAGATCGAAGTTATGGAAGAAACGTGATCGCTTTTTTTAAGAGGTTGAATCAACATGTTGCAGCAAGCCATTGATTTTCGTGACGAGTCTGAGGTTTTGTTCGAGTTGCTGCAGACAAAAGGCGATGCTGATTTTGCCCGTACAACCCAATTCAAGGACTGGACGGTCAACGATGTGCTGGTGCACCTGCATTTCTGGAACCAGGCGGCGGACCAGTCGCTGAATGATCCGGATGGCTTCATGGGGCTTTTCAATGAATTGAGCCAGAGCCTTGCATCCGGGACACTGCGCGGCTTCGAAAACAGCCACGTGCAAGATCGTAGCACGGCCCTGCTGACGACCTGGCGCTCATTTTACCTGGATATGGCCGAACGCTGGAAGAACCTTGATCCCAAACACCGTGTAAAATGGGCGGGACCGGAAATGTCCGTACGTTCGTCGGCGACGGCGCGGCAAATGGAAACCTGGGCGCACGGACAGGAGGTTTTTGACCTGTTCGGCGTGCAACGCCAGGACCATGACCGCATTAAAAACATCGTGGTTCTCGGCATCAACACCTATGAGTGGGGTTTCAAGGTCCGCGGAATGACTGCGCCGAAACCGATGCCGTTCGTGAAGCTGATTGCTCCATCTGGTGCGGTATGGACTTTCGGAGAGGAAAGCGCTTCGACCGTATCAGGAAGTGCGGTGGGCTTTGCCCAGATTGTCACCCAAACCCGCAATGTTGCCGATACCGATATCAATACCGAGGGTGAGGCGGCCGAACTGTGGATGAAGCATGCCCAGTGTTTTGCCGGCCCACCCGAAACGCCGCCAGCGCCCGGTGCACGCGGTATTTCGCCATAGATCTATTCGCTGTCGAGAGAATAACCGGCGCCGCGTACGGTGCGGATAGGGTCCTTGCGGCCGGTTTTCGTCAGCGCCTTGCGCAGGCGTCCGACGTGAACGTCGACCGTCCTGATGTCGACCTCCTTGTCGCGGCCCCAGACCAAATCAAGCAATTGATCGCGGCTCCAGACACGTTCGGGTTTCTCTATCAGCGTGCACAACAGTCGGTATTCGGTCGGCCCCAGGTGAACGGCCCGGCCGCCCCGGGTGACGCGATGACGTTCGGCATCCAACGTGATGTCCTTGAAGGTCAGCGTCTGACCCACGCTTGCCGGTCTGGCGCGCCGCAGCGCCGCTTTGACGCGGGCGATCAGTTCACCGACAGCATAGGGTTTGACGACATAATCGTCCGCGCCGGTATCAAGACCACGCACGCGGTCGCTTTCGTCGCCGCGTGCGGTCAGCATGATAATCGGCGTGTTGCGGCTGCTGTCACGGGCCTTCAGGCGCCGGCAAATCTCGATGCCGGAGACGCTCGGCAGCATCCAGTCGAGGATGATCAGGTCCGGCCGGAGCTCATCGGCGACAATCAACGCCTCTTCGCCGTCCTCAACGCCGGTGACGTCAAACCCGGCCTTGGAAAGGTTGTAGGAGAGCATCTCCAACTGCGGCTTTTCGTCTTCGACGAGCAGAATTGTCGGTGTGATGGTACTGGCCATGTCGTTCAAGCCCTGTCCGACTCGGCGCCCAGTTCGTGCGATATGAAACTCGTCACGTCGCCCTTGGGTCGGTCATCATCGGGCATCTTGCCATTGACGAGATAGTGGACCTGTTCGGCAATTCCGGTCACATGGTCGCCGATGCGTTCGATGTTTTTGGCGATGAACAGCAGGTGCATGCATGGCGTGATCGCCTTTGGATCTTCCATCATATAGGTGAGGATCTCACGGAACAGCGCATTGTGGATCTGATCAACCTCCTCGTCGCGCCGCCGGATCTCGTCAGCGGCGCTGACATCGCGTGCGACATAGGCGTCGAGAACGTTTGTCAGCATCTCGCGGACCAACTTGCTCATGCGCCGGATCGTATCCGATGATGAACCAACCGGATTGGAATTGGCCAGTACGGTGGTCCGTTTGGCGACGTTTTTTGCGTAATCGCCAATGCGCTCGAGATTGGCGGAAACCTTGAGCGTCGACACGATCATGCGCAGATCATCAGCCACCGGCTGACGGAGTGCGAGAAGCCGAACGGCCAGTTCGTCGATCCTGGTTTCAAGCGCATCGACCTCACTGTCTCTCGTACGGACCTTTTCGGCCTGTTCGACATCGCGGCGCACCAGCGCCTCCGCCGCTTCGGCGATCTGGGACTCGACCAGGCCGCCCATTTCGAGAAACAGGGTTTCTGCCTGTCCGAGTTCCTGATCGAACGAGGTGACGATATGGTTGCTTTCCATTTCGAATTCTCCAATCAACCGATGCGCCCGGTCACATAATTACTGGTGCGCTCATCCTGCGGTGTGGTGAATACTCCGCTGGTGTCGCCGCTTTCGACAAGTTCGCCCAAATGGAAGAATGCGGTTTTCTGCGAAACACGGGCAGCTTGTTGCATGGAATGGGTGACGATGACGATCGTGTAATTTTCGCGCAACTCATCGAGAAGTTCCTCTATGCGCGCCGTGGCGATGGGATCAAGTGCCGAACAGGGTTCATCCATCAGGATGACGTCCGGCTGTACGGCAATGGCACGGGCGATACAGAGACGCTGCTGTTGCCCCCCTGAAAGGCCGGTGCCGGGCTCCTGCAACCGGTCGGCGACCTCGTCCCAAAGGCTTGCGCGCTTCAAACTGGATTCAACAACATCCTCAAGTTCGGTCTTTGAGCTGGTTAGCCCATGGATCTTGGGGCCGTAAGCGACATTCTCGAATATCGATTTTGGAAACGGGTTCGGTTTCTGAAAGACCATGCCGACATGGGCGCGCAAGGTCACCACGTCGACGTCGGGTGCGTAGATGTTCTGCCCGTCCAGTTCAATCGCACCGGTAATACGGCAGATGTCGATGACGTCATTCATGCGGTTGAGGCAGCGAAGAAAGGTGCTCTTGCCGCAGCCGGACGGACCGATCAGTGCGGTGACCTGCTTTTCAGGAATATCCAGCGTGACATCCTTCAATGCCTGCTTGTCGCCGTAGAAGACGTTGACGTTGCTCGAAGTAATCTTGGACCGGGCGGGTGCGAGTTCCGGCAACTCAACAAGATTGAGGCGCTGCGCCTGCATTTCCATTCTCCAAACTCCCTACCAGCGGATTTCCAGTTTGCGGCGCAGTACGATGGCTGCGAGGTTCATGATGATCAGAAAGACAAGCAGAACGACAATGGCCGCCGAGGTTTTCTCAACGAATCCGCGTTCCGGACTGTCGGCCCACAGGAAAATCTGGACGGGCAGGGCGGTTGCCGCATCGGTGATGCCGGTCGGCAGATCGACGATGAAGGCGACCATACCGATCATGAGCAGTGGCGCCGTTTCTCCGAGTGCCTGGGCCATACCGATGATCGCCCCAGTAAGCATACCGGGCATGGCGAGTGGAGCGACATGATGGAAGGTTGTCTGGGTTTTGCTGGCGCCAATACCCATTGCGGCTTCGCGGATCGATGGCGGTACCGCGCGTAGCGACGCCCGCGAAGCAATAATAATGGTCGGCAGGGTCATCAATGCCAGAACCATGCCGCCGACCAGCGGCGTGGACCGTGGCAAACCAAATGTGTTGAGCAGGATGGCAAGGCCCAGCAATCCAAAGACGATGGAGGGAACAGCGGCCAAGTTGTTAATGTTAACCTCGATCAGACGATTGAGTCGCGATTTTGGCGCGTACTCCTCGAGGTAAATAGCGGCCAATGTTCCGATCGGGAACGACAGCGCGAAACAGACTAGCAATGTCAGGAATGAACCGAGGAGCGCACCAAGAATGCCGGCGAGTTCTGGTTCGCGGGAATCTCCGCTGGTCAAGAAAGGTGTGTTGAAGCGGGTTTGAATGCGCCCGTCGTGGGCGAGGGTATCAAGCCAGCCGATCTGATCGTTGTCCAGGCGCCGCTGGTCTTCGGGCAGGTCGGCGGAGATGTAACCTTTAAAATAGAGTTCGGTTTCGCCGGAAGCCGACAGCCAGACTCGTTTTGTGGATCCGATGAGCGAATGGTCGGCAAGCACCATCGCTCTTAATTCATAACCGACTTCGGAACTCAGTATGTTATTAAGTTTGCGCTTGTCGCGGCGTTTTTTCACATCGGGAAACAAGCCGCGGAGCGACGCTCTGGCGAGTTTGGTGTAGTTGGCTGACCGCAGGGCGGAGGATTCGCGGTTGCCGTCCGGATCGATGACGACCGCATCAAAATTGATGTCGAGTCCCACAAGGTTGCGCTTGAATGCGGGAAAGCCCTGATAGAGTATCGTGGATACCATAAGCGCCAGAAAGCCGAGGGATATCAGGATGGCGATCATGCCATAAGCCTTGAACCGGCGTTCACCGGCATGGCGGCCTTTCAGCCTCCCGTCGGATTTTGTAATCAGATCAGTCATACTGTTCCCTGAAAAGCTCGACGATCTTGAGCGCGATGATGTTGAGGATCAGCGTGGCGACGAACAACAACAATCCGAGCGCAAAGGCGGCCAGGGTCTTGGCACTGTCGAACTCCTGATCCCCCGTCAGCAAGGTCACGATCTGGACGGTAATCGTGGTCACCGCGTCCAGTGGATTGAGCGTGAGTTTGGCGGCCAGTCCGGCGGCCATGACCACAATCATTGTCTCGCCAATGGCGCGCGAAGTTGCCAACAAAATACTGCCGGCAATGCCGGGAATCGCTGCCGGCAACACCACTTTTCTGATGGTTTCGGCCTGTGTCGCGCCAAGCCCGTACGACGCATCGCGCAGCGACTGGGGAACTGCGCTGATCACGTCATCGGAAAGGGATGAAACCAGCGGCACGATCATGATGCCCATCGCCAGGCCGGCAGCGAGTGCGCTTTCTGAGGCGACTTCAAATCCGGCGCCTGTTCCGGCGTCGCGAATAAAGGGAGCGATGACAAGGGCGGCGAAGAACCCGTAAACAACAGTCGGAATACCGGCCAGCATTTCCAGAAGCGGCTTTACGACATTGCGCATTCTCGAACTCGAGTACTCGGCTAGGTAGATCGCCGACATGAGGCCGAGGGGAGCTGCGACAAACATGGCTATTGCGCTGATCAGCAACGTTCCGGTGATCAGCGGAATGGCGCCGAAGGCGCCGGAGGCACCCACCTGATCGGACCGGATAGCCGTTTGCGGGCTCCATTCCAAGCCAAACATGAATTCGGTGATCGCCACTTGCTCAAAGAAACGGACCGCCTCGAACATCAGGGAAAAAACAATGCCGACCGTTGTAAGAACGGCTGCAAATGAACAGGCGATCAAAACAGCCCTGATCGCCAGTTCTCCGATATTGCGGCGCCTGCCGGAGCGCGTGATGCTCAAGGTTGTGCTCATTTGTTCACGCCCCGGCTCGCCGACGTGCAATTACATCGACAAATTGGTGAGATTATCGACCTTGGCCTTCCACTCGGCAGCTTCTTCTCCGGTCATGGGAATCAATCCCTTGTCGGCAAGATAACCTTCCTCGCCGTTGGCTGCTTCACCGGTGAACTCGGCCAAATACTCTTCAATACCGGGAATGACGCCGATATGCGCTTTCTTCACATAGAAGTAGAGCGAACGAGAAACCGGGTAGGATCCGTCGGCGATCAATTCGAACTCGGGCGCTTGCCCGTTAATTGTCGAGCCTTGCACGACATCGGCGTTCTGATCGAGGAAGGAAAAGCCGAAAATGCCCAGAGCATTCGGATTTGCGTCGAGCTTCTTGACGATCAGATTGTCGTTCTCGCCGGCTTCAACGAATGCGCCGTCTTCACGGATAGTGTGACACAGCGCTTTGTAGGCAGATTTATCCTGTTTCTTGAGCGCCTTGACCCAGTCGAACTTCTTGCAGCCGCCTTCCATCGCCAGTTCAACAAATGCGTCGCGCGTGCCGGAGGTCGGTGGCGGACCGAGCACCTCGATCCTCACTTTCGGCAGGTTCGGATTGACCTCATTCCAATACGTGTAAGGGTTTGGCTTGGTTTTGCCCTCACCGTCAGGCACGTCTTTTGCCAAGGCCATGAAAACGTCCTTGAGTGACAATGCATAGGCGTCAGAATTGCGCGAGTTGGCCAGGACGATGCCGTCGTAACCGATTTTCACCTCGACAATCTCGTTCACGCCATTTGCAGCGCATTTATCGACCTCGGATTTCTTGATGCGACGCGAAGCATTGGTGATGTCGGGATAGCTTTCGCCTACGCCTGAGCAAAACAGCTTGAGCCCGCCGCCCGAGCCCGTGCTTTCGACTACGGGTGTCTTGAAGTCGGTGTTCTTGCCGAATCTTTCGGCGACCGTCGTTGCGAACGGGAACACGGTTGAAGAACCGACAATCGTTATCTGATCGCGAGCCTGGCCGGCATTCGTACCGATTGTCAGTGCGGCGACGCTGGCGCAGAGTGTCGTGAGAAATTTTAACTTTGAGGACATGCCCGGAACTCCCTGGGTTGGACCGATTCGCTTCTAATAGTTTGCAAGCGATCCGCTATCGGGTTCGGGTCACGGCAATATGACAGTCACATTGCAGTTTTGTGACAGTGTGTGGACCGCTGGGTCTCAACGAACTTCGATTGGTAGGTGCACCGAAAACGTACTTCCCTTTCCCGGGGCGCTTTCGATCTGCAGGCGGCCGCGATGGCGGTTTACAATATGTTTGACGATCGCAAGTCCCAGACCGGTTCCACCCATGTCGCGTGATCGGCCGGTATCGACCCGGTAAAAACGCTCTGTCAGGCGGGGAATGTGGATGGCCTCGATGCCTTCTCCGTGATCCTTGACCGAAATGGTCAGGGCAGGCCCTCTAATGTTAGGCACGGATTCCTGCCTGCGAAGGGTAACCACAACCTCCGATCCAGCTGCTCCATATTTTACGGCGTTCTCAATCAGGTTCTGGAACACCTGGATCAATTGATCGTGGTCACCGGGCAAGGACACCGCGCTTGCGAAACTGTCCAGCTTGACCGATTTGTTTTCCTTGTCGATCTGTACTTGCTGGGTGGCGATGACGTCCTTGATGATTGCGACGAGGTCGACGGGCTGCGACGGCCGGACGCGTTCGTCTGCCTCGACCTTGGACAATGACAATAGATCACCGATCAGCCGGTTCATTCGCCAGGCTTCGCTCTCCATTAGCTCCAGAAAGCGAGCGGTCGCGTCATCATCGCCCTTGGCAGGGCCTTTGAGTGTTTCGATGATTCCCGACAGCGAGGTGAGCGGCGAGCGCAGTTCGTGGCTGACATTGGCGACGAAATCGCTGCGCATCTGCTCGGCATGCTTGATGTGGGTGATGTCACTGAAGCTGATCGCAAGGCGAGAATTGTCTGCATTTTCCGCGGCGAGCTCGGTCACGCTGATCTCAAACGTGCCCTCCAGCGGGGCTTCCATCGTGACGACACCCTTGGCTCTTTCGGTGCCACCAAGTACCTTGGTGATCATATCCAGGCATTCGGGATGTCGCACGGCGCGCACGACATCACGGCCGACAAGATCGTCACCGAACAGCTTGGAAGCTGCGGGATTAGCCAGAACGATCTTGCGATTACTGTCGAGCAGCAGAACAGCTTCGGCAAGACCGTTCAATATGGCAATCAGTTGATCGTCGTTCACGCGCCTTGACCGTTGTGCAGCGAAGTCCGGAACTCGCCAGGCAGCGACACTTCAAGTAGCTCGAGGTCGGACGAACAATCCGCATATCGTGTTTTCATACCCGGTGGTATGACGAAAGCGTCACCAGCTTCAAGCGGTGCCCGTGATTGATCTTCGCCATGAAGCGTCATCGTGCCTTCCATGACGAAAGTGAACAGGATATCGCAATCATGTTCCGTTTCGGTTGTCTGGCCGCCGTCATAGGTGGCAACCTGCACATTGGCGACGCCTTGGGTGCCGACGCTGATGCCGGTATCGCGGTGAATAAAGCCCGGCATGCGCCAAGCTGCCCAGGTCGCCTTGTCCTTCAGATGATGCACGAATTTCTGCCCCTGCCACGTCCGGTTCGGATCGCCCGTTCCGTTCGGCAGCGCCATCTCATGATCAATCGTCGTAACATGTTCGGCCGGTACGCCAATCTCGATGACTTCGATATCGGGAGAGGCATGGCAGACACGGTGGCGGATTTCCGGTGGCTGGATCACGCAATCGCCGGCTGAAAGCCGGATCATGTCGCCCTGATCCTCGTAGAGCACGTCAACCCATCCCTTGTAGCAAAAGATCAACTGAAATCCGACGGTATGATAATGCACCATGTCGGGCACCGGTCCGCCATCGGGGATGCGGATATGGCTGGCGATGATCGATCCGCCGAGCCGCGAGGGGACCAGATCGCGATAGTGCATGCCGGCGCGGCCGATTACCCAGGGCGCGTTGTCTTTCAGGCGGCGCACGATGAATGCATGTTCGGTCGGCGGCATGTCCATCGGCGGATTGAGTCGGTCGATTTCGATGCGCATTCCGTTTGGAGCGGTTAAACTGGTTTCGCCGTCTGCGAATTTCGATGGATCGTCGCACAGAATTCGCAGCGTACCGGGAATCTCGGTTGCATGGCTATCCAGTCTTAATCTGACACCGTAGCCGGACAGCACGACAACGCTCGGATTATCCGCGGGAAAAATCTTGTCCACCCGAAATCCGAGCTTTTTCGTGAAAAATGGGAGATCATCGCGGACGTCGCGGGTTCCGATACGGATTTCGGCTTCTGCCATCTGGTTACTCAAGGCTTGTCTTCCTTTCTTATTGCTGGTTCCGAAGTCACGACCAGAAAGCGCACCGGGTCGGCGCTACTGCTGAGATAGGCGTGGGGCGTCGTCGCATCGAAATAGATGCTGTCGCCGGGACCAAGATCCAGCGGTTCGTAGAATTCCGTATTGAGTTGGAGGTGGCCATCGATGACCAACAAGAATTCTTCGCCTGGATGCGCGTTGAGACCACCGGCGTCGGCGATCGTCTGTGCTGAGGTCATATTGAGAAACGGGTTCATTTTCTTTGACGACAGATCCGGCGATAAAAGCTCCGATTCAAACGCACCGGACCGAAAGGGAATGCCTTTGCCTGCCCGGGTGATGGAACGCAGACCGGCTGGCCGTGAGCTGTTCTGATAGACAAAGAAATCCTCAATGCGCGCGTTCAATGCGGCGGCAAGCGCATAGAGATTTCTTGCAGTGATATCGCTGAGACCGTTTTCGATCCGTGACAGCGTCGCTTCGGACATCGGAATTGATGCTGCCAGGCGTGCCAGCGATAAACCGTGTGCCTGGCGCATTGCCTTGATCCGCGATCCGAGGTCGGGATGGCTTGTGTTCATCTGCTCGTCCATGGGCATGACATGCCAAGTTTCTTGCAGAATTGCAAGAAAGTTTCATTTTGGTAATATCAACTGCGGTGGCCGCTTGGATCGGCCGCTCTCCGGCCCGACGATCTATGGTCCGTCGTCGATTTGATCCGGCACCATTTCGTCGGCGTCGACCGATGCGCGAGCGGCAGCGGCGACTGCCTTTTCCTCTTTCGGGGTAAGCGGGCGCTGAGGTTCGTCTGCCAAGCGGACAGTGACCTCCTTGTGGGCAAATTTGATACCCTCTTGTTCAAACAGTTCGCGGATTTGCGCATAGACCACTTTTCTGGTCACAAACTGATCGCCCGGTTTGGTCATGAATTTGATCCGCACAATCATGGCCGAATCTTCCATCTTGTAGACGCCTTGGGATTTTAGCGGCTGGAGAAAGAGATGTCCGACATCGGGGTGTTCCAACAGCCTCTGTCCAAGCTTTTTGACCAGCTTGCGCACGCGCTCCACATCTGTGTCATAAGTCAGTCGTAGCGGCAGTTTCATCATCACCCAGTCACGGGAAAAATTGGTAAGCCGCTTGATCTCTCCGAATGGAATCGTGTGGAGCGGACCATTATGGTGGCGTAGCTGGAACGATCTCAGCGATATTTTCTCCACCGTTCCCTGTATACCTTCCATCTCAATGTATTCGCCGCGGCGGAAAGCATCATCGAACAGAAAGAACCCGCCGGAGAAGATATCGCGGATCAGCGTCTGTGCGCCAAAACCGACCGCAAGGCCGATCACGCCGGCGCCAGCGAACAACGGCGCGATGTCCACCCCCATGTTTGACAGGATGACCATGAAGGTCAGCACGACGATGCCAGCGATCGTAACATTGCGGATAAGTGGGAGAAGGGTGGTCAGCCGGCTTGCGCCCTGACCGCCCATTTCCTCTCCTGGTTCGCCCGGTTCGCCATCATCACCTTCCTCGGCGATCTGAGCATCGATGTAAATCGCTACACCGCGGAATAGAAACCAGCCGACAAATCCGATCATCAACGTATCGATGAAAGCGGTTATGGGATTGCCGCGCTGGCCGATATTGACGTCCCAGGTCGCCAGCACAAAGCCAACGGCAACGATCGTGATCAGAATACCGGATGCTTGCTCCAACAGAGGCTTGAACACAGGTTTAAACGCCGGCATCTCCTCCATGTGCTTTTCCGCCATCACTTTGTTGATGATCAGTTCCTCGTCATCCTCCGGAGCATCGCGAAGCGCGGCATCAATGGCGACCTGTTCAAGCTCGCGACGTATTTTTTCTTTCTCATGGGCAAGCGCCACCTTGATTTCAAAGCGACGCTGGCGCGCCAGATATGCCCTGTCGATGATCAGCAGAACGATCCCGTATGCGCCGACACCGCCAAGGAAGGCGATGATCGGTGCGGCCACGAGAATGGTGGCGCTTGGTAGGTCGAGCACAGTCCGGTAGACGCTGATCACACCGGCAACAGCAAGGTAGGCAAGCGAGATGTAGTGCCAGTTATTTGCGAACAAACGGCGCCATGCCGGCTTGGCTGCCGGTTCTCCTGCACCCAGAAGCACGCCCGCGAAAGGCTTGCGATGACGCCATGTCAGATAGCTGAATGTCAGCACGGCCAGCGTCATCGAAACCAACAGCAACAACTTGTATGTTTCCCGATCGATATTAAGCGCATCAAACCACGCGGTTATCGAAAAGAATATGATGACCGCGACCATTGAATTGCGCCAGCTGTACTGGATCATCTTCGCATTGTCGTCGTCCAGATTGATCATGCGGTGCTTGGGAAGATCATGGGCGATGATGTTCCACAGGATTACGGCGCGGAAAATCCAGTAGAAAGAGTAGGCGACGATAATGATGAATATGGTGGAACGACTGGGCTCATGGCCGTAGTCAAGGATGATCGCCACGACCATTGCAATAGCGAAATTGACGATGATGTTTCCGAAAACCAATCCGGCACGAAACAGCAGGAAACCGATCTTCTCTGCCCTGTTCTGCGGATCATCGGTCAGCATGGTTTGAAGGAAATGCCGGTTGATGCGGGTGACGAGAAACTGGCTCAGATTCATGACCCCGATACACAGCACCACAATGCCCAGCGCCCAGGCTAACCACCAATTGGTACCGTCAGGACTGGCGTTGCGAATTGCGGTCATGATCGCCTGAGGTGCCAAAGGAGCATGCGTCAGTATGCGCCTGATCTCCTGGCGCAACTTCAATCCGTCCTCCTGCCAACTGGTTGCCGGCTGATCGGCGCCTTCGTCGGTTTCAAGCGGTGTGACGATGATGACGCCGAGGCCCTGTTCCTTCGCCTTTTCGAGGAAAGGCTCCATTTCCGCGCCCAGGTCGAACCCGGCAAGCGGCGAAGCGGCCGGTGCGGGCGCCGAGATAAACAACAAGGCCATTGCCGCCGCGAAAGCGGTGAGAATTGTGCGCAGGAGGTTTGGCTGAATGGCGGCGCGGTCCATGAATGTCTCCGGTCAATTACCGCCTGCATATTAGCGGCGGCTTGAATTCAGTTGTTCGCCACGTTAACAGAATCGTACGCCGACTGGTACAGTGCGATTGTGGAACGGAACAGTTGTTCCGGAATTGACGGGAACGCATCATAAACCGGGTTTGCGGCCGTCTCGATGATCAGCCGATCGGGTGTTGCAAGCGACGCCGAAACCGTCTATTGGGCAGATGAACATAGCCGGGCCGGAACGGTGGAATTGTTTCGGGTTGGCGTTTGGTCATGAAACGGAAACAAACCCTTGCACAGAGGCGTTTTCGGTTTTATGTAGCACTAACGGGTCACGCGGTGCGTGGAGCTGATAAGGCTTTGCGCACCGAAAATGCGTGGAATACGCTGAAATAATTGGTTGATTCGCTGCGGAGCTTCCCGCGTTTGCGAAGAAACATGACAGGCTGGCAATGGCGTCGAAAAGCACCAATCCTTTCACTTTCTTGCAACAGGTCAGAGCCGAAACGGCGAAGGTGACCTGGCCGACAAGGAGAGAAACGCTGATTTCAACCGTTATGGTGATCGCAATGGCGTTTCTTGCGGCGATATTTTTCTTCGCCGCCGATCAGGTCATCGCGTTCTGCGTTGGCCTTATTCTCGATCTGGGTGTCTGATCCAAGCAGCCCGGTGACAACAAAGCGGCGTTTACGGAGATTGTTTTGAAATGACTGCGCGGTGGTACATTGTCCACGCCTATTCGAACTTCGAGAAGAAGGTCGCTGATTCCATCGAGGAGCAGGCCAAGCTGAAAGGCCTGTGGGAACAGTTCGAAAAGATACTGGTGCCGACGGAAAAGGTTGTCGAGGTCCGTCGCGGTCGCAAGGTCGACGCCGAGCGAAAGTTTTTTCCGGGCTATGTGCTGGTCAAGGCCAACCTGACCGACGCGGTTTTCAGTCTGATCAAGAACACACCGAAAGTAACGGGATTTCTTGGCGATTCGAAACCGGTGCCGATTACCGAGGCGGAGGCCGAGCGCATTCTGACCCAGGTACAGGAGGGCGTGGAGCGTCCAAAACCGTCGGTGACTTTCGAGGTTGGCGAAGCGGTCCGGGTTTCGGATGGTCCGTTCGCGTCGTTCAACGGTACAGTCCAAGAAGTCGACGAGGAGCGTTCGCGCCTCAAAGTGGAAGTTTCGATCTTCGGGCGTGCAACACCGGTCGATCTGGAATTCGGTCAGGTCGAAAAGGGCTGATCGTCGCGTTTCTCCGCCGTGGCTGGGAGACAAAACAGGTGGGAGGGTGAATGGTCTAGCCGACCGTTCGTGAAAAGCCCGGACCACCAAACTGCAACTGCCGGTTCGCCGGCGACAACAAGGTAAGAGAAGCAGTCATGGCTAAAAAGGTAGCAGGCCAACTGAAGCTCCAGGTCCCGGCCGGAGCGGCCACGCCGTCTCCGCCTATCGGACCGGCGCTGGGTCAGCGCGGCATTAATATCATGGAGTTCTGCAAGGCGTTCAACGCCGCAAGTCAGGAGATGGAGAAGGGATCGCCGATTCCGTGCACCATTGTCTATTATCAGGACAAGTCTTTTTCGTTCACGATGAAAACACCGCCGGCGTCTTACTTCATCAAAAAGGCGACCAAGCTGAAATCCGGTTCCAGTGAGCCCGGCAAAGAGAAAGCCGGTGAAATTTCGCGCGCGGAAGTCTTGAAGATCGCCGAGGCGAAAATGAAAGACCTGAACGCCAACGACGTTGAGGCTGCGGCTAAGATGATCGAGGGCTCGGCCCGCTCGATGGGCATAGAAGTGGTGGGCTGACGACATGGGTAAGAGATTTAATGCGGCCCGCGAGGGCATCGACCGCAACAAGTTTTACGATCTGCCTGAGGCTGTTGCCCTGTTGAAAGATCGCGCAACCGCCAAATTCGACGAGACCGTTGAGCTGGCGATGAATTTGGGCGTAGATCCGCGTCACGCCGACCAGATGGTGCGTGGTGTCGTCAACCTGCCGAACGGAACCGGCCGGAGCGTTCGCGTCGCCGTTTTTGCCAAGGATGCCAAGGCGGATGAGGCACGTGAAGCAGGCGCCGACATCGTTGGCGCCGAAGATCTGGTCGAGCAGGTGCAAAAGGGCGACATTGATTTCGACCGTTGCATTGCCACACCGGACATGATGCCGCTCGTCGGACGGTTGGGTAAGGTGCTTGGCCCGCGCGGCATGATGCCGAATCCGAAGGTGGGTACGGTAACGCCGGACATCACGGCTGCAGTCAAGGCCTCGAAGGGTGGTGCGGTGGAATTTCGTGTCGAAAAAGCCGGCATCGTTCATGCCGGCGTGGGCAAGGCCTCGTTCGACGCCAAATCGATTGAGGAAAATGTTCGTGCCTTCACCGATGCGGTGATGAAGGCAAAACCATCGGGTGCCAAGGGCAACTATTTGAAGAAGGTTGCCATCAGCACGACAATGGGACCCGGTTTCAAGCTTGAACTATCAAGCTTGACCGCGTCGTAAGAGATTTCGCCGGTTGGTTTGTCAACCGGCTTGAACCAAGAATTCCGGACCTTACGGGGCCCGGAATCCGGAAGGAAACTTTCGGAAATCCTGTCCGAGATTGTGGGTGGCTCGCCTTAATTCAAATGAGCCTGCATGAGACGGGTGAGACCGAAATTTGAAGGGCATCCGCCCGGATTATTGAGGTTCGAACCGTGTTGGCCTTTTGTCAGCCGCTTTGGAAGCGGATCTGCAGAAAGGGGACAGGATCCTCGCAGTCGTTCGGGAGATCCTCATTTTGGATGCCCCGCGCGGCAAAAGGCAACCGGCAGGTTTGTGGAAATTCCATCGCCTGCCAACTGGAGAGAGGCAAGTGGATAGAGCGCAAAAACGCGAATTCGTCACGCAATTGAATGAGGTGTTCAACAACACCGGTTCTATTGTGGTGGCCCACTATGCCGGTCTGACCGTGGCGCAAATGAACGATCTGCGATCGAAAATGCGCACCGCGGGCGGTACCGTCAGAGTCGCGAAGAACCGTCTCGCCAAAATCGCTCTTCAGGGCACGGAATCGGAAGGCATGACCGCGCTGTTCCAAGGACAGACGCTGATTGCATATTCCGATGATCCGGTAACGGCTCCAAAGGTTGCGGCCGATTTCGCCAAGACGAATGACAATCTTGTTATTCTCGGTGGCTCGATGGGTCCGACAACGCTCGATGCCGATGGTGTGAAGGCGCTTGCCACCATGCCATCGCTAGACGAATTGAGAGCCAAGCTGGTCGGCATGATTTCCACGCCGGCAACCCGGATCGCCCAGGTCGTCAATGCTCCGGCAGGTCAGCTTGCCCGGGTATTTGGCGCCTATGCCCAGAAGGACGAAGCGGCATGAGGCCGTTCCTCAAGATTTGGAAACACAAACGTTCGAACCTGACAAAGGAATTGTAAAATGGCTGATCTTGCAAAGATCGTAGATGACCTTTCGAGCCTGACCGTTCTTGAAGCGGCAGAGCTTTCGAAAATGCTTGAAGAAAAATGGGGCGTATCGGCCGCTGCACCGGTTGCGGTTGCCGCCGTTGCTGGTGCCGGTGGCGGAGAAGCCGCCGCGGCTGAAGAAAAGGACGAGTTTGATGTCGTTCTGGCCGCAATCGGCGACAAGAAGATCGAGGTGATCAAGGAAGTCCGCGGCATTACCGGCCTCGGACTGAAGGAAGCCAAAGATCTGGTCGAAGGCGCTCCGAAGGCCGTCAAAGAGGCGGTTTCCAAGGGAGAAGCCGAGGAAATCCAGAAGAAGCTCGAAGCCGCAGGCGCGAAAGTCGAGCTCAAGTAGGCATTGTGTATCAGCGGGAAGGGCGGTTTGCCGCCCTTTCTGCGACCCAGTGAGTTACCAGGCAACAACCCCGTTCCCGAAAGCCCTGATTGGGGGCTTTTCGGAGTTGGGTTTTTACCGTTTTCAGGTCCGGCAACGTGTTCGGGAAGCGGGCGAGGCAAAGCCGGTATTACCCGGCAGCATACTAGGCGATACAAGGAGCGACGATGGCGCAGTCCCAAACCTTCAATGGCCGCAGACGCGTAAGAAAATTCTTCGGGAAAATTCCAGAAGTCACTGAAATGCCGAACCTGATTGAGGTTCAAAAGGCATCCTACGATCAGTTTCTGATGGTCGAGGTGCCCGAAGGCGGGCGTCTGGACGAAGGATTGCAGGCGGTTTTCAATTCGGTGTTCCCGATTTCCGATTTTTCGGGTGCGTCGATGCTGGAGTTCGTTTCCTACGAGTTCGAGCCACCAAAATTCGACGTCGAGGAGTGCCGCCAGCGCGATCTGACCTATTCGGCACCGCTAAAAGTGACGCTTCGCCTGATCGTATTCGACATTGACGAGGATACGGGTGCCAAGTCGATCAAGGACATCAAGGAACAGGATGTCTACATGGGCGACATGCCGTTGATGACCAACAACGGCACGTTCATCGTCAATGGCACGGAACGCGTAATCGTCAGCCAGATGCACCGTTCTCCGGGCGTGTTCTTTGATCACGACAAAGGCAAGTCGCATTCTTCGGGCAAACTGCTATTTGCCGCTCGGGTCATTCCCTACCGCGGCTCGTGGCTGGATATCGAGTTCGATGCCAAGGACGTCGTTCATGCGCGTATCGACCGCCGGCGCAAGATTCCGGCGACCTCGCTGCTGATGGCGCTGGGCATGGACACGGAAGAAATTCTGACCACATTCTACAACAACCTGACTTACAAGCGCGATGGCGACGACTGGCGCATCCCGTATTCGGTTGACCGTTTCCGCGGTCTGAAAACCGTTACGGACCTGATCGATGCGGACAGCGGCAAGGTTGTCGTCGAGGCTGGCCGCAAGATTACGGCGCGGCAGGCCAAGCAGCTTGCCGAGAAGGGCCTGAAAGCGATCCGGGTGACTGCGGAAGACGTTTACGGCAGCTATCTTGCCGAGGACGTGGTCAACATGGAAACCGGCGAGATCTATCTCGAGGCCGGTGACGAACTCGATGAGAAGACACTTCAGGTTCTGGTCGATGCCGGACACCAGGAGATCGAGATCCTCGACATCGATCACGTCAATGTCGGCGCATACATCCGCAACACACTTGCCGTCGATAAAAACGAGAGCCGTCAAGACGCCCTGTTTGACATCTACCGTGTCATGCGTCCCGGCGAGCCGCCAACAATCGAAACCGCGGAGGCGATGTTCAACTCGCTGTTTTTCGACTCCGAGCGTTATGACCTGTCAGCTGTCGGCCGCGTGAAGATGAACATGCGTCTCGATCTGGATGCAGAGGACACCGTACGTGTACTGCGCAAGGAGGATATCCTCGCCGTGGTCAAGACGCTGGTCGATCTGCGCGACGGCAAGGGCGAGATCGACGATATCGACAATCTCGGCAACCGGCGTGTGCGTTCGGTCGGCGAACTGATGGAAAATCAGTACCGCATCGGCCTGCTGCGCATGGAACGCGCGATCAAGGAGCGCATGAGCTCGATCGAGATCGACACGGTGATGCCGCAGGATCTCATCAATGCCAAACCTGCAGCGGCTGCGGTGCGCGAGTTTTTCGGTTCCTCGCAGTTGTCGCAGTTTATGGATCAAACCAATCCATTGTCGGAAATTACCCACAAGCGTCGTCTTTCGGCGCTTGGGCCGGGCGGTCTGACGCGAGAGCGGGCAGGCTTCGAGGTGCGCGACGTGCATCCGACGCATTATGGCCGCATCTGCCCGATCGAGACGCCGGAAGGCCCGAATATCGGCCTGATCAATTCGTTGGCGACATTCGCGCGGGTCAACAAATACGGCTTTATCGAAACGCCGTACCGCAAGATCGTCAAGGGCAAGGTGACGATGGACGTTGTCTATCTGTCGGCCATGGAAGAGGCGCGTCACTACGTGGCTCAGGCGAATGCCGAACTGGACAAGAAAGGCCAGTTCGTCGACGAGTTTGTCGTTTGCCGGCATGCGGGCGAAGTGATGATGGCGCCGCGCGAAAATGTCGATCTGATGGACGTTTCGCCGAAGCAGCTCGTTTCGGTTGCCGCCGCTCTCATCCCGTTCCTGGAGAACGATGATGCCAACCGCGCGCTGATGGGATCGAACATGCAGCGTCAGGCCGTGCCGCTGGTGCAGGCCGAGGCGCCGTTCGTCGGTACCGGCATGGAATCGATTGTTGCCCGCGATTCCGGCGCTGCCATTGGTGCCCGCCGGACAGGCGTGGTCGATCAGGTTGATGCGACGCGTATCGTCATCCGTGCGACCGAAGATGTCGATGCGTCGGAATCCGGCGTTGATATCTACCGGCTGCAGAAGTTCCAACGTTCCAACCAGAACACCTGCATCAACCAGCGCCCGCTGGTGAAGGTAGGCGATCAGATCGAGAAGGGCGACATCATTGCCGATGGCCCGTCGACCGATCTTGGAGATCTGGCGCTCGGGCGCAATGTGCTCGTCGCGTTCATGCCGTGGAACGGCTACAACTACGAAGACTCCATCTTGCTGTCCGAACGCATTGTTCGCGATGACGTGTTTACCTCGATCCATATCGAAGAGTTCGAGGTAATGGCCCGCGACACGAAGCTTGGACCGGAGGAGATCACGCGCGATATTCCCAATGTTTCGGAAGAGGCGCTGAAGAACCTCGACGAAGCGGGTATTGTCTATATCGGTGCTGAAATGCAGCCCGGCGACATTCTGGTCGGCAAGATCACGCCCAAGGGCGAAAGCCCGATGACACCGGAAGAGAAGCTTCTGCGTGCGATCTTCGGCGAAAAGGCATCGGATGTACGCGACACGTCGATGCGCATGCCGCCGGGAACATTCGGCACCGTTGTCGAGGTGCGCGTGTTCAATCGGCACGGCGTAGAAAAAGACGAACGCGCCATGGCAATTGAACGCGAAGAGATCGAGCGTCTCGCAAAAGACCGCGACGACGAGCAGGCCATTCTCGATCGCAACGTTTACGGCCGTCTTGCCGGCATGCTGACAGGCAAGGCCGCTATTGCCGGTCCCAAAGGTTTCAAAAAGGGAACCAAGCTGACGGCGGAGTTGCTGGATGAGTATCCGCGCAGTCAGTGGTGGCAGTTCGCTGTCGACAAGGAAAAGCTTCAAAACGAGCTGGAAGCGCTTCGAAACCAGTACGATGAATCCAAGAATGCGCTCGAGCAGCGTTTCATGGACAAGGTCGAGAAGGTGCAGCGCGGCGACGAGATGCCGCCCGGCGTGATGAAGATGGTCAAGGTCTTCGTCGCCGTTAAGCGGAAGATTCAGCCGGGCGACAAGATGGCTGGCCGTCACGGCAACAAGGGTGTGGTTTCACGCATTCTACCGGCGGAGGACATGCCGTTCCTCGAGGACGGTACCCACGTTGATATCGTGCTCAATCCGCTCGGCGTGCCAAGCCGCATGAATGTCGGGCAGATTCTTGAAACCCATCTTGGGTGGGCTTGTGCCGGTATGGGCAAGCAGATCGGCGAACTGATTGAGGCCTACAACGAAAAGGGTGACATCAAGCCGCTGCGGAAGTCGTTGGAGGCGGTCATTCCCGAGAACGACCGTAACGAACCCGTGCGCGAGTATGATGACGCTTCCGTCGTGCGGCTCGGCCGGCAGCTTACCCGCGGTGTATCGATCGCTACACCGGTGTTTGATGGCGCGGTGGAAGCCGACATCAATACAATGCTGGAACAGGCCGGTATGGCGACCAGTGGCCAATCGACGCTTTATGACGGACGGACCGGCGAAGAGTTCGATCGTCAGGTCACGGTTGGCTACATCTACATGCTCAAATTGCACCATCTGGTCGACGACAAGATCCACGCACGCTCGATCGGTCCGTATTCGCTGGTTACCCAGCAGCCGCTGGGTGGCAAGGCGCAGTTTGGTGGTCAGCGTTTCGGTGAAATGGAGGTCTGGGCGCTCGAAGCCTACGGCGCCGCCTACACCCTGCAGGAAATGCTGACGGTGAAATCGGATGACGTGGCCGGACGCACCAAGGTTTACGAAGCGATCGTACGCGGTGACGACACGTTCGAGGCTGGTATTCCCGAGAGCTTCAACGTGCTTGTCAAGGAGATGCGTTCTCTGGGTCTCAGCGTTGAATTGGAGAACACACGCGTCGAAACGGAAGGTGAGCAAGAACAGCTTCCCGACGCGGCGGAGTAGTGAATCTGGAGCTTGCCGGCGGGTGAAGCCGCCGGCGGTTCGAACCGCCCGAAAGGGCAGTGGCCGCGTAAACGGCCAGGCACAATTTCGAAAGGGAACGCGGTTCCCTCGATAAGGAGAATGGCATGAACCAAGAGGTCATGAATCTTTTCAATCCCCAGGCCCCCGCGCAAACATTCGATTCAATTCGGATATCGCTGGCCAGCCCGGAGAAGATTCTCTCCTGGTCTTACGGTGAAATCAAAAAGCCGGAGACGATCAATTACCGCACGTTCAAGCCCGAACGCGATGGTCTGTTCTGCGCGCGTATTTTCGGTCCGATCAAGGATTACGAATGCCTGTGCGGCAAATACAAGCGGATGAAGTACAAGGGCATCATCTGCGAAAAGTGTGGCGTTGAAGTCACCTTGTCCCGCGTGCGCCGCGAGCGTATGGGGCACATCGAATTGGCCGCGCCGGTGGCCCATATCTGGTTCCTCAAATCGCTGCCAAGCCGCATCGGTACGCTGCTTGACATGACGTTGAAGGACATCGAGCGGGTACTGTATTTCGAGAACTACATAGTCACCGAGCCGGGCCTGACCACATTGCAGGAAAACCAGCTTCTGTCAGAAGAAGAGTTCATGATTGCCGTCGACGAGTTCGGCGAGGACTCATTCAGCGCCATGATCGGCGCGGAAGCGATTCACGATCTCCTGGCGGCGATGGAACTCGAAAAGATCGCTGTCGATCTGCGCGAGGAACTTGCAACCACTTCTTCTGAGCTCAAACAGAAGAAACTGCTGAAGCGGCTCAAGGTTGTCGAGAACTTTGTCGAGAGCGGAAATCGTCCCGAATGGATGATCATGAAGACCGTGCCGGTTATCCCGCCGGATCTGCGTCCGCTGGTGCCGCTTGACGGCGGCCGGTTTGCGACATCGGATTTGAACGATCTTTATCGCCGTGTGATCAACCGCAACAACCGTTTGAAGCGGCTGATCGAACTTCGGGCTCCGGGCATCATCATCCGCAACGAAAAGCGCATGCTGCAGGAATCGGTGGACGCCCTGTTCGACAACGGCCGCCGTGGCCGCGTGATCACCGGCGCCAACAAGCGCCCGCTGAAATCGCTGTCCGATATGCTGAAGGGCAAGCAGGGCCGGTTCCGTCAGAACCTGCTCGGCAAGCGCGTCGACTATTCGGGCCGTTCGGTCATCGTGACCGGTCCGGAACTGAAACTGCATCAGTGCGGCCTGCCGAAAAAAATGGCGCTCGAACTGTTCAAGCCGTTCATCTATGCGAGGCTGGATGCCAAGGGGTACTCCTCCACGGTCAAGCAGTCGAAGAAACTGGTCGAGAAGGAAAAGCCGGAAGTCTGGGACATTCTGGATGAGGTTATCCGCGAGCATCCGGTTTTGCTGAATCGCGCGCCGACCCTGCACCGATTGGGTATCCAGGCGTTCGAACCGGTGCTGATCGAGGGCAAGGCGATCCAGCTGCATCCGCTGGTCTGCACGGCGTTCAACGCCGATTTCGACGGCGACCAGATGGCTGTGCACGTACCGCTTTCGCTCGAGGCACAGCTGGAAGCACGCGTGCTCATGATGTCGACCAACAATATTCTGCATCCGGCCAATGGTGCGCCGATCATCGTGCCGTCCCAGGATATGGTGCTTGGCCTGTATTATCTTTCGATCGTCAATGAGAAAGAGCCGGGCGAGGGCATGGTGTTTGCCGATATGGGCGAGCTGCATCATGCGTTGGAAGACGGCGTGGTTACGCTACACACCAAGATCAAAGGGCGTTTCAGAACCGTCGATGCGGATGGCAACGCTGTCTCCGGAATCCACGACACAACACCTGGCCGCATGATCATCGGCGAGTTGCTGCCGCGCAACGGCAATGTTCCGTTCGAGGTCTGCAATCAGGAGATGACCAAAAAGAACATCTCGCGGATGATTGACACGGTGTATCGTCACTGCGGTCAGAAGGACACAGTCATTTTCTGTGACCGGATCATGCAGCTTGGCTTTGGCCATGCTTGCCGGGCCGGCATTTCATTCGGCAAGGATGACATGCTGATTCCCGATTCCAAATCGAAACTGGTGCATGAGACCGACACGCTGACCAAGGAATACGAGCAGCAGTACAATGACGGACTGATCACTCAGGGTGAGAAGTACAACAAGGTTGTTGATGCCTGGGCGAAGTGTTCCGAGAAAGTGGCCGACGAGATGATGGGCCGCATCAAGGCTGTTGAGTTTGGCGACGATGGCCGTCAGCAGCCGATGAACTCGATCTACATGATGAGCCACTCCGGTGCGCGTGGTTCGCCGACGCAGATGCGTCAGCTTGCCGGCATGCGCGGACTGATGGCCAAACCGTCGGGCGAGATCATCGAAACGCCGATCATTTCCAACTTCAAGGAAGGCCTGACCGTTCTGGAGTACTTCAACTCCACGCACGGCGCCCGTAAGGGACTGGCAGACACCGCCTTGAAAACAGCGAATTCGGGTTACCTGACCCGTCGCCTTGTCGACGTAGCGCAGGATTGCATCGTCAATTCCAATGATTGCGGTACTGACAAGGGCCTGACCATGCAGCCGATCGTGGATGCCGGCCAGGTGGTCGCTTCACTCGGCCAGCGTGTCCTTGGCCGTACATCGCTCGATGATATCGTTCACCCGACCTCCGGAGACGTTCTCGTCAAGGCGGGTACGTTGATCGACGAGCGCGATGTTGAGGCGATCGAAAAAGCCGGTGTGCAGTCCGTGCGGATCCGCTCCGCGTTGACCTGCGAGATTAAAACCGGTGTGTGCGGTACGTGCTACGGGCGCGACCTTGCTCGCGGTACGCCGGTCAATATCGGTGAGGCGGTTGGTGTCATAGCCGCGCAGTCAATCGGCGAGCCGGGTACGCAGCTTACCATGCGGACGTTCCATATGGGCGGCACCGCGCAAGTCGTCGATCAGTCGTTCCTGGAGGCCTCGTATGAGGGTACGGTGACGGTTCGCAACCGCAATATCGTGCGCAATTCCGACGGTCACCTGATCGCGATGGGCCGCAACATGGCCGTGCTGATCAAGGACGGTTCGGGCAAGGAGCGGGCGTCGCACAAGATCACCTACGGCTCAAGGCTTCATGTCGACGACGGCGATAAGGTCAAGCGTGGTCAGAGGATCGCCGAATGGGATCCGTATACCCGCCCGATCCTTACCGAGGTTGGTGGCAAGATCGCCTATGAAGATGTGGTCGATGGCGTGTCGGTACAGGAGACCGCCGATGAATCCACCGGTATCACCAAGCGTGAGATCATCGATTGGCGGTCGACGCCGCGTGGTTCGGATTTGAAGCCTGCCATCACGGTTCTGGATTCGAAAGGCAAGATCGCTAAACTCGGCAAAGGCGGGGATGCCCGCTTCATGCTGTCGGTGGAAGCGATCCTTTCGGTGGAGCCTGATTCGAAGGTCAATCCCGGTGACGTGGTTGCCCGGATCCCGATGGAAAGCGCCAAGACGAAGGATATCACCGGCGGCCTGCCGCGGGTGGCGGAATTGTTCGAGGCTCGACGGCCCAAGGATCACGCGGTTATCGCGGAGATCGACGGAATTATCCGCTTTGGCCGCGACTACAAGAACAAGCGCCGCATCATGATCGAACCGCATGAAGAGGGTGCGGAACCGGCCGAGTACCTTATTCAGAAGGGCAAGCCGTTCCATCTTCAGGATGGCGACATGATCGAGAAAGGCGACTACATCCTCGACGGCAATCCGGCACCGCACGACATTCTTGCGATCAAGGGCGTTGAGGCACTTGCCTCCTATCTCGTCAACGAGATCCAGGAAGTCTACCGGTTGCAGGGCGTTGTCATCAACGACAAGCATATCGAGGTGATCGTCCGCCAGATGCTGCAGAAGATCGAGATCACCAAGCAGGGCGATTCGGTCTATATTCCAGGCGACAATGTCGACGTTATCGAGTTTGATGAGGTCAATGAACGGCTGGTCGAGGAGGGCAAGCAGCCCGCCGAAGGACAGCCGGTCCTGCTCGGCATCACCAAGGCGTCGTTGCAAACGCCGTCCTTTATCTCGGCTGCGTCCTTCCAGGAAACCACCAAGGTGCTGACGGAGGCCGCTGTTGCAGGCAAGACCGATACTCTGCAGGGACTGAAAGAGAACGTCATCGTTGGTCGCTTGATTCCGGCCGGTACCGGCGGAGCGATGACCCAGGTCAGGCGCATTGCCACATCGCGCGACGATCTCATCCTCGAAGAGCGTCGCAAGATGGCAGACTCCGAAGAGGCTGTCCCGATGTTGGAAGAGATGACCAGCGCGCCGCAATAAGGCGAAGAAGGATACACTGTACCGATTACGCCGGGGCATTGCCCCGGCGTTTTCATATCAGGTCCGGTGTGCCCATAGAGACGATGGCAATTTCTCCTTCCAGTGCGCCCTGATAGGCCGACGCGTGCGGCTCCTCGTCCGGCATGTCGGTGATCTCGCCGATCTGATCGAGATCGGCTTCGACGTATCCTTCGCTCGCCAGAGCCTCGAGCGACTTGCGTACCGCGGTGTCATCGTCTGCGGCTGTCAACAGCACATGAACTCGCTCGGCATCACCATCCTTTTGCTTCCACACCTGGCCGACGATGATATAGACTGGTTGCCGATCTTCGTTGTCGTTCATGCCGGTTACCTTGCGAATCCGTTTCGATCATTCCGTTCTCTCACATTGTAACCGGACTGGACAGGTTGCCGATGGCAATTTCGTTTCGCATGCGTCAGAACAGTGAAATTTTCTTGCGCATGGCGGCCAAGCGCAAGAAAATGCGACGGTTTCTTGAAACCGGGGTTGACGCTATCCCGGCAAATGAGTATTGGACCGCTGTCTGAGCCGATGTGAGGCTTCTTCTTTCAGGGCGTCCAACGCCCCGGATTTGGTCTCAAACAGGGTTCGTTCTACGAACGATGACATTGCCGGCATGCAAGAAACGGGTATCCGTTTCCTCTGCGTTTGCATTCGGGCAGGACCGCAAGACGCGGTTTTCTGCCCCGAATTTTGTTTGGAAATGCCATCGGATACGCAAGACGATCTGGCCTGTTTTGGGCTTGAGACACCGAATTTGTAATCAAGGGGAAGGTTTGAATGCCTACCGTCAACCAGCTGATCCGCAAGCCGCGCACCGCGCCGGTCAAGCGAAACAAGGTTCCGGCCATGCAGCAGAACCCGCAAAAGCGGGGTGTGTGCACGCGCGTCTATACAACGACGCCGAAGAAGCCGAACTCTGCTCTGCGCAAGGTGGCCAAAATCCGCCTTACCAACGGTTTCGAAGTGATTGGCTACATTCCCGGCGAAGGCCACAATCTTCAGGAGCACTCTGTTGTGATGATCCGTGGCGGCCGCGTCAAAGACTTGCCCGGTGTGCGCTACCACATTATCCGCGGCGTGCTCGACACACAGGGCGTCAAAGACCGCAAACAACGCCGCTCCAAATATGGCGCTAAGCGTCCGAAGTAAGGAAATCCTGCTTCGGCGCTTTTTTCATTTGGCGCCGGGCGATTGAACAAGTTGAGAGACGAAAGATATGTCCCGACGCCACAGTGCAGAAAAGCGTGAGATCAATCCAGATCCCAAATTCGGTGATCAGGTGGTCACCAAATTCATGAATGCGATCATGCTCGACGGAAAGAAATCGGTCGCCGAGCGCATCGTCTATGGCGCGCTCGATCAGGTTGAGCAGAAGGCCAAGAGCGAGCCGCTGGGCCTGTTTCATCAAGCGCTGGAAAATGTCTCGCCCCACGTCGAGGTCCGTTCCCGCCGCGTTGGCGGTGCTACATATCAGGTGCCCGTGGAAGTTCGTACCGAACGCCGCCAGGCACTTGCCATTCGCTGGCTGATCAACGCGGCGCGCGGCCGTAACGAGACCACAATGGTCGATCGGCTGTCGGGTGAACTGATGGACGCGGCCAACAACCGG
This sequence comes from Rhizobiaceae bacterium, assembly GCA_963669285.2. Classification (GTDB taxonomy): domain Bacteria; phylum Pseudomonadota; class Alphaproteobacteria; order Rhizobiales; family Rhizobiaceae; genus JAWKWH01. The sequence continues at coordinate 170,083 of CAXXSI010000016.1, forward strand.
GGAACCGCGGTCAAGAAACGCGAAGACACGCACCGGATGGCCGAGGCCAACCGCGCATTCTCGCACTACCGCTGGTAATCAAACAGTCCGCACGAAGCGATCTAAAGGCATTCAACCATGGCCCGCGAATATAAAATCGAAGACTATCGCAACTTCGGCATCATGGCGCATATCGACGCCGGCAAAACCACGACGACGGAGCGTGTGCTTTACTATACCGGCAAGTCGCACAAGATCGGCGAAGTGCACGATGGCGCCGCGACCATGGACTGGATGGAGCAGGAGCAGGAACGCGGTATCACCATCACTTCGGCTGCGACGACCACCTTCTGGGAAGGCCGTGACGGCAAGAAGCGCCGCTTCAATATCATCGACACACCCGGCCACGTTGATTTCACCATTGAAGTGGAACGCTCGCTGCGCGTGCTTGATGGAGCGATAGCACTGCTGGACGCCAATGCCGGTGTCGAGCCGCAGACCGAGACGGTCTGGCGCCAGGCCGACAAATACAACGTTCCGCGCATGATTTTCTGCAACAAGATGGACAAGATCGGCGCGGACTTCTATCGCTCTGCCGAGATGGTCAAGAGCCGTCTTGGCGCCACCGCCGCCATTATGCAATTGCCGATCGGCGCCGAGAGCGATTTCGCCGGCGTGATCGACCTGATCGAAATGAAGGCGCTGGTCTGGAAATCGGAAAATCTGGGCGCCGAGTGGGATGTTTCGGATATCCCGGCCGACATGCAGGCAAAGGCGGAAGAATACCGCGAGAAACTGATCGAGACGGCCGTTGAGGTCGATGAAGGCGCAATGGAGCGTTATCTGGAAGGCGAAATGCCGTCCAACGACGAATTGCGAGCCCTCATCCGCAAGGGCACGATCGACGTCCAGCTGTTCCCAATGTATTGCGGCTCGGCTTTCAAAAACAAGGGCGTTCAGCCGCTACTCGACGCCGTGGTCGACTTTCTGCCTTCTCCGGTCGATGTGCCGGCGATCAAGGGCATCGATCCGAAGACGGATGCCGACATGGTGCGCGAATCCTCCGATGATGAGCCGCTATCCATGCTTGCATTCAAGGTGATGAACGACCCCTTTGTCGGCTCGCTCACCTTTGCCCGCATCTATTCCGGCAGGATGGAAAAGGGCTCGTCGGTCATGAACACCGTCAAGGAAAAGCGTGAGCGCATCGGCCGTATGCTGCAAATGCACTCCAACAGCCGTGAAGATATCGACGAGGCGTTTGCCGGTGACATCGTGGCACTTGCCGGTCTTAAGGAGACGACCACCGGTGATACGCTTTGCGATCCGCTGAAACCGGTGATCCTGGAACGGATGGAATTTCCTGATCCGGTCATCCAGATCGCGATCGAGCCGAAAACCAAGGGCGACCAGGAGAAGATGGGCCTGGCGCTCAATCGTCTGGCTGCCGAGGATCCGTCGTTCCGGGTCAAATCGGACGAAGAATCCGGTCAGACCATTATCGCCGGCATGGGTGAATTGCATCTCGACATTCTGGTCGACCGCATGAAGCGGGAGTTCAAAGTCGAGGCCAATGTCGGTGCGCCCCAGGTTGCCTATCGCGAGACGATCACGCGTGCTGCCGAGATCGACTACACTCACAAGAAGCAGTCGGGTGGTTCCGGGCAGTTCGCCCGCGTCAAGATCGTATTCGAGCCGAATGAAGAGTCCGAAGAGTTCGAGTTCGAATCCAAGGTTGTCGGTGGCAACGTGCCGAAGGAGTACATTCCGGGTGTCCAGAAGGGTATCGCGAGCGTACTTTCATCCGGCCCGCTTGCCGGCTTCCCGATGCTGCGCGTCAAGGCGACGCTGCTCGATGGCGCATACCACGACGTGGATTCGTCGGTTCTTGCATTCGAGATCGCCGCACGTGCGGCCTTTCGTGAAGGTGCGCAGAAGGCCGGCGCGCAGTTGCTCGAACCGATCATGAAAGTCGAGGTGGTGACACCTGAAGATTATGTCGGTGATGTCATTGGCGATTTGAATTCGCGGCGTGGCCAAATTCAGGGCACCGAAGCCCGCGGCATTGCCACGGTTGTCAACGCCTTCGTGCCGCTCGCCAACATGTTCAAATATGTCGATAACCTGCGTTCGATGTCACAGGGCCGCGCCCAGTACACAATGCAGTTTGACCATTATGAGCCCGTGCCTTCTGCCGTAGCGCAGGAAATTCAGGCCAAGTACGCGTAATTGGGAACGCCTTTATGGCGTTCGAAACAGAGAAATGAATTTGCCCGCAGGGGCGCAGAATTGAGAGATGGAGAGGTCACATGGCTAAGGGAAAATTTGAGCGCAACAAGCCGCATGTGAACATTGGCACGATTGGTCACGTTGACCATGGCAAGACGAGCTTGACGGCGGCGATCACGAAGTTTTTCGGTGAGTTCAAGGCCTATGACCAGATTGATGCGGCGCCTGAGGAAAAGGCTCGCGGGATCACGATTTCGACGGCGCATGTTGAGTATGAGACGGACAACCGTCACTACGCGCATGTCGACTGCCCCGGCCATGCCGACTATGTGAAGAACATGATCACTGGCGCGGCGCAGATGGACGGCGCGATTTTGGTTGTTTCGGCTGCCGATGGTCCGATGCCACAGACACGCGAGCACATTTTGCTGGCGCGCCAGGTTGGCGTTCCTGCGATTGTCGTGTTTTTGAACAAGGTTGACCAGGTTGACGACGAGGAGCTTTTGGAGCTTGTCGAGTTGGAAGTTCGCGAGCTTCTGTCGACCTATGAGTTTCCCGGCGACGACATTCCGATTGTCAAGGGCTCGGCGCTTGTTGCGCTTGAGGACGGCGACAAGGCGAAGGGCGAGGATGCGATCCGTGCTCTGATGGCCGAGGTTGACAGCTACATTCCGACGCCTGAGCGTCCGGTTGACCAGCCGTTTTTGATGCCGATTGAGGATGTGTTCTCGATTTCGGGCCGCGGCACGGTTGTGACGGGTCGTGTCGAGCGCGGCATTGTCAATGTCGGTGACGAGATCGAGATCGTCGGCATCCGCGACACCTCGAAGACGACATGCACGGGCGTTGAGATGTTCCGCAAGCTGCTCGACCAGGGTCAGGCGGGCGACAATATCGGTGCGCTGCTTCGCGGTGTCGAGCGTGACGGTGTTGAGCGCGGTCAGGTTCTGTGCAAGCCGGGTTCGGTCAAGCCGCACACCAAGTTCAAGGCGGAAGCCTACATTTTGACGAAGGAAGAAGGTGGCCGTCATACGCCGTTCTTCACCAACTACCGTCCGCAGTTTTATTTCCGCACGACCGACGTGACGGGTGTTGTGACGCTGCCCGAGGGCACGGAGATGGTGATGCCGGGCGACAATGTGACGGTTGATGTCGAGCTGATCGTGCCGATCGCCATGGAAGAGAAGCTGCGCTTTGCTATCCGCGAGGGCGGCAGAACCGTCGGTGCAGGCATCGTCGCATCCATAACCGAGTAAACGAGGACAGCTCTGACGCGGGCGCTTCGTAAAACGCCCGCGCAGAACAAGGAACAGTCGCATGAACGGACAGAATATCCGCATCCGCCTAAAGGCGTTTGATCATCGCGTGCTTGATGCGTCGACCAAGGAAATCGTGTCGACGGCAAAGCGCACCGGTGCAAATGTCCGCGGGCCCATTCCGCTGCCGACGCGGATCGAGAAATTCACGGTCAACCGCTCGCCGCATATCGACAAGAAAAGCCGCGAGCAGTTTGAAATGCGCACCCACAAGCGGCTCCTGGATATTGTTGATCCGACGCCGCAGACGGTTGATGCGCTGATGAAGCTCGATCTTGCCGCCGGTGTGGATGTCGAAATCAAGCTTTAGGATTGCGGAAATTCTGGAGATGAAGGCTAAACAGCCGAGAGTCTCTAACCAGAGGAAATTGAACCGATGCGTTCAGGTGTAATTGCTCAGAAAGTCGGGATGACCCGCGTCTACAACGACGCTGGCGAACATGTGCCCGTGACAGTTCTCAAGATGGAGAGTTGTCAGGTTGTGGCGCAGCGCACCGAGGAAAAGAACGGCTATTCGGCGGTCCAGCTTGGCGTTGGTCTTGCCAAGGTCAAGAACACGACCAAGCCGATGCGCGGCCACTTTGCCGCCGCTTCGGTCGAGCCGAAGTCGAAGGTGGCCGAATTCAGGGTGTCGCCCGATAATCTGCTTGACGTCGGCGCGGAGATTACCGCGGAGCATTTTGTTCCCGGCCAGAAGGTCGATGTGACCGGCACCACGGTCGGCAAAGGCTTTCAGGGTTCTATGAAGCGTCACAACTTTGGCGGTGGCCGTGCGACACATGGTAACTCGATTTCGCACCGCGCACACGGTTCGACTGGCCAGCGCCAGGACCCCGGCAAGGTGTTCAAGGGCAAGAAAATGGCTGGCCATATGGGTCACACGCGGGTGACGACGCAAAATGTCGAAGTGGTGTCTACCGACGCCGATCGCGGCCTCATCCTGATCCGCGGCGCGGTTCCGGGGTCGAAAGGCGCGTGGATCCTGGTCAAGGATGCGGTTAAGGCCGCACTTCCCGACGAAGCCCCGAAGCCGGGCGCTGTTCGCGCTGCGGCGAAGCCGGCCAAGGAAGACACACCGGCGGCAGCTCCGGCCGAACAAACAGAAGCTCCGGCGAGTGAGGGAGCCGAATAATGGATATCGAAGTAACCACGCTCGCCGGCAAAAGCGCCGGCAAGGTCAAAGTATCTGACGAGATTTTCGGTCTCGATCCGCGTGACGACATTCTCCAGCGTGTTGTGCGCTGGCAACTGGCCAAACGCCAGCAGGGCACGCACAAGACAAAAGGCCGTTCGGAAATATCGCGCACCGGAGCCAAGATGTACCGTCAGAAGGGGACGGGTCGCGCACGTCACCATTCGGCTCGCGCACCGCAGTTCCGCGGCGGCGGCAAGGCTCACGGTCCGGTGGCCCGCGATCATGCCATCGACCTGCCGAAAAAGTTCAGGTCACTGGGACTGAAACACGCGCTGTCGGCCAAGGCGAAAGCATCCGATCTGATCGTTATCGACGATTTGGCCGCCAAGGACGCCAAGACGAAGGCGCTGGTCGGGCAGCTTGCCAAACTCGGACTGGACAATGCGTTGATGATCGGTGGTTCCGAGCTCGACAAGAATTTCAGCCTTGCGGCATCGAATATCCCGCATGTGGATGTGCTGCCTGTTCAGGGCATTAATGTTTACGACATCCTCCGCCGCGGCAAGCTCGTCTTGACGAAGGCTGCGGTTGAGGCTCTCGAGGAGCGGTTCAAATGACGGATCTTCGCCACTACGACGTTATCGTCAGCCCGTCGATCACGGAAAAATCGACCATGGCGTCGGAAGCCAACCAGGTGATTTTCAACGTCTCCCGGTCGGCAAGCAAGCCGGAAATCAAGGCGGCGGTGGAAGCGCTGTTCAGCGTCAAGGTCACCGCAGTCAATACGCTCGTCCGTAAGGGCAAGGTGAAGCGTTTTCGCGGCAAGATCGGCCGCCAGAGCGATGTGAAAAAGGCGATCGTGACGCTGGCCGAAGGCCAGTCCATCGATATCGCGACAGGTCTTTAGGGTGTAGATGAAATGGCACTGAAGAAATTCAATCCGACAACGCCCGGTCAGCGCCAATTGGTACTGGTGGACCGCTCACATCTTTACAAGGGCAAGCCGATCAAGGGCCTGACCGAGGGTTTGAGCGCCAAAGGCGGGCGCAACAATACCGGCCGTGTGACGACGCGCTTCCGTGGTGGCGGGCATAAGCGCACCTACCGCCGTGTCGATTTCAAGCGTCGCAAGTTCGACATGAGCGCGGCGGTCGAGCGTATCGAATACGATCCGAACCGTACCGCCTTCATTGCGTTGATCCGCTACGAGGACGGCGAGTTGTCGTATATCATCGCACCGCAGCGGCTTTCTGTCGGCGACACGGTCATTGCCGGTGAGAGTGTGGATGTGAAACCCGGCAATGCGATGCTGCTGGCAAACATGCCAGTTGGCACGATTATCCATAACGTCGAACTGAAGCCCGAGAAGGGCGGCCAGATCGCGCGCTCTGCAGGTGCCTATGCTCAGTTGGTCGGTCGCGACCAGGGCATGGCGATCCTGCGCCTGAATTCGGGCGAGCAGCGCATCGTACCGGGCGTATGCATGGCGACGGTAGGGGCGGTTTCGAATTCGGATCATGGCAATATTTCGCTCGGCAAGGCTGGCCGCAAGCGTTGGATGGGCAAGCGACCGCACAATCGCGGCGTGACGATGAATCCCGTCGACCACCCGCATGGCGGTGGCGAAGGCCGCACGTCCGGCGGACGCAATCCGGTCACCCCGTGGGGCAAACCGACCAAGGGCAAACGTACGCGGTCCAACAAGACCACTGACAAATTCATCATGCGCTCGCGCCATCAGCGCAAGAAGTAGGAAAGAGGCAAAGACAAGTGACACGCTCAGTCTGGAAAGGCCCATTCGTCGACGGCTATCTCTTGAAGAAAGCCGAGAAAGTGCGCGAGGGCGGCCGTAACGAGGTTATCAAGATGTGGAGCCGTCGCTCCACCATTCTGCCGCAGTTCGTCGGTCTGACCTTCGGTGTCTACAACGGCCAGAAGCATATTCCGGTCTCTGTCTCCGAAGACATGGTTGGCCACAAATTTGGCGAGTTCGCGCCGACGCGGACCTATTACGGTCACGGCGCCGACAAGAAGGCCAGGAGAAAGTAAGATGGGCAAGGCCAAAGCTCCACGCCGGCTTGCGGATAATGAGGCACGTGCCGTGCTTCGCACCATTCGCATCAGCCCGCAGAAACTCAACCTGGTCGCGGCGATGATCCGCGGCAAGAAGGTCTCGACCGCATTGGCCGACCTGGAGTTCTCGCGCAAGCGGATCGCCGGGACGGTGAGGAAAACGCTGGAATCGGCGATCGCCAATGCGGAAAACAACCACGATCTCGATGTCGATGCATTGGTCGTCGCGGAAGCCTGGGTCGGCAAGTCGATCACGATGAAGCGTTTCATGGCCCGCGGCCGTGGCAAGGCAAGCCGGATCGAAAAGCCATTTGCCAATCTGACGATTGTGGTGCGCGAAGTCGAAGAACAAGGGGAGGCCGCCTGATGGGCCAGAAAGTTAATCCGATCGGCCTTCGCCTCGGCATCAATCGCACTTGGGATTCGCGCTGGTTTGCCGCGTCCGGCGAGTATGGCCGGCTGTTGCACGAAGATCTGGCGATCCGCAGCGAGCTTGAGAGAGAACTCAAGCAGGCGGCGATCTCGAAGATCGTGATCGAGCGTCCGCACAAGAAGTGCCGTGTGACGATTCATTCGGCTCGCCCGGGTCTGATCATCGGCAAGAAGGGCGCTGATATCGAGCGCCTGCGCAAAAAGCTGACGGACATGACCAAGGCGGAAACGCACCTCAATATCGTCGAGGTCCGCAAGCCTGAAACCGACGCAACCCTGGTTGCCCAGTCGATCGCGCAGCAGCTTGAGCGCCGTATCGCGTTCCGCCGCGCGATGAAGCGGGCCGTGCAGTCAGCGATCCGTTTGGGCGCCGAAGGCATTCGCATCAATTGTGGCGGCCGTCTTGGCGGCGCCGAGATTGCACGCATGGAATGGTACCGCGAAGGCCGTGTGCCGCTCCATACGCTTCGCGCGGACGTGGACTACGGCACGGCCGAAGCCAAAACGGCTTACGGAATTTGCGGCGTCAAGGTTTGGATCTTCAAGGGCGAAATCCTTGAGCATGATCCGATGGCATCGGAACGCAAGGCGGTCGAGGGCGATCAGCCCGGCGGTCGCCGTCGCGAGAACGCCTGAATCGGCGCGGGCAAGAAGAAGAATTCGGAGTAGACTGAAATGCTGCAGCCAAAGCGCACGAAGTTCCGCAAGCAGTTCAAGGGACGCATTCATGGCGTTACCAGTGGCGGAATGAACCTGAACTTCGGTTCATTCGGACTGAAGGCAATGGAGCCGGAGCGGGTAACCGCCCGTCAGATTGAGGCTGCGCGGCGTGCGATTACGCGCCACATGAAGCGTCAGGGCCGCGTGTGGATCCGGATTTTTCCGGATGTGCCAGTCACATCCAAGCCGACCGAAGTTCGCATGGGTAAGGGCAAGGGATCGGTCGAGTATTGGGCTGCCCGCGTCAAACCCGGCCGCATTGTGTTTGAGATCGATGGCGTGAACGAGGACGTGGCGCGTGAGGCTTTGCGCCTCGGCGCGGCAAAGCTTCCAATCAAGACACGCTTTGTCCAGCGTATTGCCGACTAGGAGAGGCAGGCACCATGAAAGCCGAAGAAGCCAGGGCAATGAGCCCCGACCAGTTGAACGATGAACTGACCAAGCTGAAGAAAGAGCAGTTCAACCTGCGTTTCCAGAAAGCGACCGGCCAGTTGGAGAAAACAGCGCGAGTAAAGGCGGTTCGCCGCGATATTGCCCGCATCAAGACGATTGCCGCCCAGAAGGCGGCTGAAAACAAGGCTTAAGGAACAAACCCATGCCGAAGCGCGTATTGCAGGGCACCGTGGTGAGCGACAAGAACGACAAGACCGTCGTGGTCAAGGTCGAACGTCGATTCACCCATCCGGTCATGAAGAAAACCGTGCGCACGACAAAGAAATACAAGGCACATGATGAAGCTAACGCCCACAAGGTCGGCGATTCGGTTTTCATCCAAGAGTCCAAGCCCGTGTCGAAAGACAAGCGCTGGACAGTGGTAGCGGGCGCGGACGCCTGAGATTGAATGAATGAACAATTCGGCGGGATATCCAGCCGAGATATTTGAAGAAGGCGGCCAGTCATGATTCAGATGCAAACAAACCTCGACGTGGCGGACAATTCCGGTGCGCGTCGTGTCATGTGCATCAAGGTTCTGGGCGGCTCCAAACGGAAATACGCTTCTGTTGGCGACGTCATCGTCGTTTCAGTCAAAGAAGCTATTCCGCGCGGACGCGTCAAGAAAGGCGATGTAATGAAAGCGGTCGTGGTTCGCACGGCCAAGGATATTCGCCGCGCCGATGGCAGTGTCATCCGTTTCGACGGAAATGCAGCCGTACTGGTCGACAACAAGGCCGAGCCTGTCGGAACCCGTATCTTCGGACCCGTGCCGCGCGAACTGCGCGCCAAGCGTCACATGAAGATCATTTCGCTGGCCCCGGAAGTGCTCTGAGGGAGAACGGACAATGCAGAAGATCCGTAAAGGCGATTCGGTCGTCGTTTTGGCCGGCAAGGACAAGGGCCGCACCGGCGAGGTCATTTCGGTGATGCCGAAGCAGAACCGCGCCCTGGTGAGTGGCATCAACATGGTGCGCCGCCATCAAAAACAGACCCAGACCCAGGAGGCGGGCATTGTTTCGAAAGAAGCGCCCATCCACCTGTCGAATATTGCAATTACTGACAAGGACGGAAAACCGACCCGCGTCGGATTCAAGGTCGAAGACGGTAAGAAAGTGCGCATTGCAAAGCGCTCTGGAGAGTTGATCGATGGCTGAGGCGAAATACACACCGCGCATGAAACAGCGCTATAACGAGCAGATCTGCAAAGACCTGCATGAGCAGTTCAAATACGACAACGCCATGCAGGTTCCGCGGGTTGAGAAGATCGTGCTGAACATGGGTGTCGGAGAAGCGACAACGGACTCGAAAAAGCCGGCTGTTGCCGCAGATGAACTATCCCTGATTGCCGGTCAGAAGGCGATCATAACATATGCGCGTAATTCCATCGCGAGTTTTAAAGTGCGTGAAAAGATGCCAATCGGCACCAAGGTCACGCTGCGCAAGGACCGCATGTACGAGTTCATGGATCGCTTGATCACGATCGCGCTTCCGCGCGTTCGCGACTTTCGCGGACTGAACCCGAAAAGCTTTGATGGCCGCGGCAATTTCGCCATGGGCCTGAAAGAGCACATCGTTTTTCCGGAGATCGACTACGACAAGGTCGATGAGATCCGGGGAATGGACATCATCGTTTGTACGACAGCCAAGACGGATGATGAGGCTAGAGCGTTGCTCAAAGCCTTCAACTTTCCGTTCCGGCAGTAACGGCAGGCGAGTAAGAGGACGATATCAATGGCAAAAGTCAGTGCAGTCGACAAAAACGCCAAGCGACGCAAGAAGGTAGCGCAGTACGCCGAGAGGCGCGCTCAACTGAAGGCAATCATCAAAGACCGCTCGTTGCCGATGGACGAGCGATTTGCAGCGCAGTTGAAGCTTGCGCAGCTTCCACGGAATTCATCAAAAACCCGCATCCGTAACCGGTGCGAGGTTTCCGGTCGGCCACGCGGTTATTACCGCAAGCTGAAAATGTCACGTATCGCACTTCGCGAACTCGGCTCGCTCGGATTGATCCCGGGCCTTGTCAAGTCAAGCTGGTAAGGAGGACAAACGATGTCTTTGAGTGATCCTCTCGGCGATATGCTGACCCGTATTCGTAACGCTGCCGGAAGGCGTAAAAGCTCCGTATCGACGCCTGCGTCGAATTTGCGGGCGCGTGTTCTGGAAGTGATGAAGAACGAAGGCTACATCCGCGGTTATTCGCGTACCGACCATAAGGACGGAAAGTCGGAAATCGAGATCGAGCTGAAGTACCATGACGATGGCCCGGTGATCCGCGAGATTTCGCGTGTCTCCCGTCCTGGCCGCCGGGTATACGTCTCGGTCAAGTCGATACCGCATGTGGCCAACGGTCTCGGCATTTCGATCCTGTCCACCCCCAAGGGCGTGATGGCTGATCACGATGCCCGCGAGCAGAATGTCGGCGGAGAGATTCTCTGCCAGATATTCTAGTCGCAGTGAAACTGAACTGAACGGCAAGGACGAGAAACATGTCCCGTATCGGCAAAAGACCAGTGGCTGTGCCCGAGGGCGTTACCGCCACCGTGGAAGGCCAGACGGTCACCGCAAAAGGCCCCAAGGGTGAACTGAAATTCGTTGTCAACGACGAAGTTCTGGTCAAGATGGAGAACGGCGATATTGTCGTTGATCCGCGTGACGAGTCGAAAGACTCCCGCTCCAAATGGGGTATGTCGCGCACCCAGATTCAGAATATCCTGACCGGTGTGAAGGACGGATTTGAGCGCAAGCTCGAGATCAACGGCGTGGGCTATCGTGCTGCAATGCAGGGTAAGAACCTGCAGCTTGCACTCGGCTTTTCGCATGATGTGCTCTACGAAGTGCCCGAAGGCATTTCGATTGTCTGTCCGAAACCGACCGAGATCGTCGTCACCGGAATTGACAAGCAGCAGGTTGGCCAGGTGGCATCTGAAATTCGCAAGTATCGCAAGCCTGAACCCTACAAGGGCAAAGGCGTAAAGTATGCTGAAGAGCGCATCGTGCGCAAAGAAGGCAAGAAGAAGTAGGGATAAAGCGCCATGGCTTCGAAAGATACCGTCAAACGGCGTGCCTCGCGCGTTCGCCGCACTCTCAAGTCGGTCGCCGCCGGCCGTCCTCGGCTTTCGGTTCACCGTTCGTCGAAAAACATCTATGCGCAGGTCATTGACGACGCAAGCGGGCAGACGCTTGCAGCAGCCTCGACGCTCGACAAGGATCTGAAGGGCAAATTGAAAACCGGCGCCGATTCCGATGCCGCAGCAGCCGTCGGCAAGCTTGTTGCCGAGCGTGCTTCCAAAGCGGGTGTCAAGGATGTCGTGTTTGACCGCGGCCCGTACATCTATCATGGCCGCGTCAAGGCGCTGGCCGATGCCGCTCGCGAAAGCGGACTCGTCTTTTAACTTCAACCCCGTGCTACCGGAAAAGAACAAGGAATAGGATATGGCACAGCAAAACCGCAGGGACGACCGCAGTCGTGGTCGCGATCGCGACGAGCGCGACAGCGAATTTGTCGACAAGCTCGTTCACATCAACCGTGTCGCAAAAGTGGTCAAGGGCGGCCGCCGCTTCGGCTTTGCCGCTCTTGTCGTCGTCGGCGACCAGAAGGGCCGCGTCGGCTTCGGGCACGGCAAGGCACGTGAGGTGCCGGAGGCAATCCGCAAGGCAACCGAAAGTGCCAAGCGCGACATGATATTCGTGCCGCTTCGGTCCGGTCGGACGTTGCACCACGATGTTGCCGGCCGCCATGGCGCGGGCAAGGTACTGCTTCGTGCAGCCAAGCCCGGTACCGGCATTATCGCCGGTGGCCCGATGCGCGCCGTTTTCGAGACGCTCGGCATGCAGGATGTTGTCGCGAAATCAATGGGATCGTCCAATCCATACAACATGGTTCGCGCGACCTTCGACGCACTGAAGCATCAGATGCATCCCAAGGACATCGCAGCCCAGCGCGGCATCAAATACTCGACCTTGCAGGATCGCCGCCGCGATCTGATTGGCGCCGAGGAATAGGGACAGAGGTCTGCGCTCGCTTCTGGCGAGCTCTCGACCCAAACGGTTCAGGGAACGAACATCATGGCTGAGAAGAGCAAGGGCAAGACGGTAACCGTCGAACAGGTTGGCAGCCCGTTGCGCCGCCCGGGTGATCAGCGCGCTACGCTGGTTGGTCTGGGCCTCAACAAAATGCATCGCCGTCGCACGCTGGAAGACACTCCTGCGGTGCGTGGCATGATCCGCAAGGTGCAGCACCTCGTTCGCGTGGTCGACGAGGCATAGGCTGCCAGGGAGATTTGACGATGAAACTCAATGATTTGCGCGACAAGTCCGGCGCTACAAAGGCTCGCAAGCGCGTTGGCCGCGGCATCGGATCCGGCAGCGGTAAAACCGCTGGCCGTGGTGTAAAAGGTCAAAAGTCACGTTCCGGTGTTGCAATCAACGGGTACGAGGGTGGTCAGATGGCCATCTATCGTCGCTTGCCGAAGCGTGGATTCAACAATATTTTCGCCAATGATTTCAATACTGTATCGGTTGCTCGCGTCCAAGCGGCGGTCGATGCCAAGAAACTCGACGGCAAGAAACCGGTGACGGTCGAAGCGCTGGTCGAGGCCGGCGTTCTGCGCCGTGCCAAGGATGGCGTTCGCCTGCTTGGTGACGGTGAGATCAAGTCCAAGCTCAATTTCGAGGTTGCGGGCGCATCCAAGACCGCGATCGAGAAGGTCGAGAAAGCCGGCGGTTCGGTGAAAGTGCCTGAAAAGGCGAAGAAGGCAGCGGCCGAATAGCCGATCACAAAAAGCGGCGGTTGCCCGACCGCCGCTTGCAACTTTGATATCCGGGGCTTATCTCGGGGCTTCGGCGGACAGCTGATCTTGAAATCGCTGTCGGGACCAAGCGGAGAATACCCAAATATGGCATCGGCAGCTGAGCAACTTGCCTCCAATCTGAACTTTTCGGCTTTCGCCAAGGCGGAAGATCTCAAAAAGCGCATCTGGTTTACGCTGGGTGCGCTGCTTGTTTACCGAGTCGGTACCTACATTCCGATGCCCGGGATCAATCCCGATGCGTTTGCACAGGCGTTCGAACAGCAAAGCGGCGGCGTGTTGGGCATGTTCAACATGTTTGCCGGTGGCGCAGTCGAACGCATGGCGATCTTCGCGCTCGGCATCATGCCGTATATTTCCGCCTCCATCATCATGCAGCTGATGACGTCGGTGATCCCGACACTGGAGCAGTTGAAGAAAGAGGGCGAGCAGGGCCGCAAGGTTATCAACCAATACACCCGCTATGGTACGGTTTTGCTGGCCACGGTGCAGGCTTACGGCATTTCTGTCGGGCTGGAGAGCGGCAACAACATCGTTGCCGATCCGGGCTGGTTCTTCCGAATATCTGCGGTGATCACCCTTGTCGGCGGTACGATGTTCCTGATGTGGCTGGGCGAACAGATCACGGCACGCGGCATCGGCAACGGTATTTCGCTGATCATTTTTGCCGGCATCGTCGCAGGATTGCCTTCGGCAATTACCGGCACGCTGGAGCTTGGAAGGACCGGTGCGCTTTCAACCGGCCTGATTCTGGCGATTATCGTGCTGGCCGTGGTGGTAATCGGCCTGATCGTGTTCTTCGAACGGGCGCAGAGGCGGCTGCTCATCCAGTATCCGAAGCGGCAAGTCGGCAACCGCATGTTCCAGGGCGATACATCGCATCTGCCTTTGAAGCTCAATACGGCCGGTGTCATTCCGCCGATCTTTGCTTCATCGCTGCTCTTGCTGCCGGCGACGCTTGCCGGTTTCTCCGATACGACCAATCTGCCGGGGTGGGCGAGCACCATTCTTGCCACTCTGGGTCACGGGCAACCGCTCTACATGGCGTTTTATGCCGGCATGATTGCGTTTTTCGCCTTCTTTTATACGGCGATCGTTTTCAACCCCAAGGACACCGCAGATCAGCTCAAGCAGAATGGCGGCTTTATCCCGGGTTACCGTCCGGGCGATCGCACGGCTGAGTATATCGACTATGTCCTGACCCGCATTACCGTTGTCGGTGCGATTTACCTGGTCATTGTCTGCCTATTACCCGAATTTCTAATATCGGCGACGGGCGTACCATTCTATCTGGGAGGCACATCGCTTCTCATCGTTGTCAGCGTTACGCTTGACACGGTCGCACAGGTGCAGGGCCATCTGATCGCTCACCAATATGAGGGGCTGGTCAAGAAGTCCAAACTGCGCGGGGGTAGAAGGGGACGATGAGACTTATCCTGCTTGGTCCGCCGGGAGCCGGCAAAGGCACCCAGGCACAGAAAATAGTCGACAACCACGGCATTCCGCAACTTTCAACCGGAGAAATGCTACGCGCTGCCGTGGCGGCGGAAACGGAAGTCGGTAAACGCGCCAAGGCCGTCATGGATGCAGGTGAACTGGTTTCCGATGCGATCGTCAACCAGATCGTATCAGAGCGCATCGACGAAGCCGATTGCCAGCGTGGCTTCATCCTTGACGGGTATCCGCGCACATTGGCGCAAGCCGATGCTGTTGAAGAGATGCTCGAGTCCAAGGGGCTTAAGCTGGATGTGGTTGTCGAGCTCGTCGTCGACGACAAGGCACTGGTCGGGCGCGTATTGAAACGGGCGGAAGATGCCAAGGCAGCAGGTCAGCCGGTTCGCAAGGATGATACAGCCGAAGTTTTCGATGAGCGGCTACGCGAGTACTACAAAAAGACGGCGCCGCTGACCGGTTATTACTACGCAAAGCGCCTTTTGAAGAACGTTGACAGCATGGGATCGATTGATGCTGTAGCGGAGGAGATTGACGGCGTTTTGGATGCTGTTTAAGCGGTCGGCGAAAAGCGCGCTTGAGGAGTTGACATTTGATGGCGATTCCGCCATTGACAGCGCCAATTCGCTTGAAATTGAAGGCGGTCGGAACCGGTTGGAGATTTGGAACCGGTATCGGGCGCTTTCGTGTTTGTCCGGATGAATTACGAGTTTCCGCCGGACCAACGAAATCACTGCAAGGAGAACAGGTGTGGCCCGTATTGCTGGTGTCAACATCCCGACGAATAAGCGCACGGTCATTGCGCTTCAATATATTCACGGTATCGGAGCGAAATACGCCGCCGAGATCGTGCAGAAGGCGAACATTCCGCTTGAGCGTCGCGTCAATGAGTTGAGCGACGCTGAAGTGGTTCAGATTCGTGAAGCGATTGACCGCGACTATCAGGTCGAAGGTGATCTTCGTCGCGAAACGTCGATGAATGTCAAGCGCCTGATGGATTTGGGCTGCTATCGCGGTCTGCGGCATCGTCGTTCGCTGCCGGTGCGTGGACAGCGTACTCACACCAATGCCCGCACCCGCAAGGGACCGGCTAAACCGATTGCAGGCAAGAAGAAATAACCAACCAACAGACTGCGGGTGGTTGTTGACCAACTTCTACCCGTTTTCCAGGTGGAGCCGCTGGCGTTACGGCGGTGTTGAGATCAACGGAAGGATAATCGATGGCCAAGGAAGCCACACGTGTTCGCCGACGCGAGCGCAAAAACATCTCCTCGGGCGTTGCCCATGTCAGTTCGACATTCAACAACACGATGATCACCATCACGGATGCGCAGGGCAACGCGATTGCCTGGTCATCGGCGGGCGCTCAGGGCTTTAAGGGATCGCGCAAGTCGACGCCATTTGCAGCTCAGGTTGCCGCGGAAGACGTCGCCAAGAAGGCTCAGGAACACGGCATGCGCCAGCTTGAAGTCGAGGTTTGCGGTCCGGGTTCGGGTCGTGAATCAGCGCTGCGTGCCCTGCAGGCGGCGGGATTTACCATCACCTCCATCAGGGATGTGACACCGATTCCGCACAATGGTTGCCGGCCGCGCAAAAAGCGCCGCGTATAACATAATTTCATGACCGCACGAGCGCGGGTTTTAGGCGCTCCTCTGCCGGTTCCAGCTCTGTTGCCACGATTGGATGGTGGCAAGGAAACGGAAGGACAACGAATATGATCCACAAGAACTGGCAGGAACTCATCAAGCCGAACAAGATCGAGTTCCAGACCAAGAACAATACCACGACGCTTGTCGCCGAACCGCTCGAGCGCGGCTACGGCCTGACACTCGGCAACGCGCTGCGCCGTGTGCTGCTGTCGTCGTTGCGCGGTGCTGCCGTGACCGCCGTTCAGATCGATGGCGTGCTGCATGAGTTCTCGTCAATCGCCGGTGTGCGCGAGGACGTTACCGACATCGTGCTCAACATCAAGGAAATCGCCATTCGCATGGAGGGTGAGGGACCCAAGCGCATGGTCGTGCGCAAACAGGGTCCCGGTACCGTCATTGCTGGCGACATCCAGACGGTTGGCGATGTCGAGATCCTCAATCCCGATCACATCATCTGCACGCTGGACGAAGGTGCGGAAATCCGCATGGAGTTCACCGTCGATGCCGGCAAGGGCTATGTACCCGCCGAGCGCAATCGTGCCGAGGATGCGCCAATCGGCCTTATCCCGGTCGACAGCCTGTATTCGCCGGTCAAGAAGGTTTCCTACAAGGTCGAGAACACCCGCGAAGGCCAGGTTCTGGACTATGACAAGCTGACCATGACCGTGGATACCGACGGTTCGGTTTCCGGTGAGGATGCCGTCGCATTTGCCGCCCGCATTCTGCAGGACCAGTTGTCGATCTTCGTCAATTTCGAGGAGCCCAGCCGCGAAGAGCCCGCCGAACAAGTTACCGAGCTGGCATTCAATCCGGCACTGCTGAAGAAGGTCGACGAACTAGAGCTTTCGGTTCGCTCCGCCAACTGCCTGAAGAACGACAATATCGTTTATATCGGCGATCTCATTCAGAAGACGGAAGCAGAAATGCTGCGCACGCCGAATTTCGGTCGCAAGTCGCTGAACGAGATCAAGGAAGTACTGGCCGCCATGGGTCTGCATCTCGGTATGGAAGTGCAGGACTGGCCGCCTGAGAATATCGAAGATCTGGCCAAGCGCTACGAAGATCAGTACTGAGGCTCAACGCGGCCTCGTAGAAGAAAGAGTTGAAGGAGAAAGCTCATGCGCC
Organism: Rhizobiaceae bacterium; assembly: GCA_963669285.2. Taxonomy (GTDB): domain Bacteria; phylum Pseudomonadota; class Alphaproteobacteria; order Rhizobiales; family Rhizobiaceae; genus JAWKWH01. The sequence goes on from CAXXSI010000016.1 coordinate 187,436, forward strand.
ACGGTAAATCAGGCCGCAAGCTGAACCGTACGTCGAGCCATCGCAAGGCGATGTTTGCCAATATGGCTGCTTCGCTCGTTGAGCACGAGCAGATTACGACGACGCTTCCAAAAGCCAAGGAAATCAGGCCGATCGTGGAGAAGCTCGTCACGCTCGGCAAGCGCGGTGACCTGCATGCCCGCCGTCAAGCAATTTCGGCAATCCGCGACGAGAAGCTGGTGCGCCGGCTGTTTGACACGATCGCGCCGCGTTATGCGGACCGCAATGGTGGCTACCTGCGCATCATGAAAGCAGGGTTCCGTCATGGCGACAACGCTCCCATGGCAGTGGTTGAATTCGTTGACCGCGATGTTGATGCCAAAGGCGCTGCGGACCGGGCTCGAAGCGATGTTGAGGATCAAGGTGCGGAAGAAACTGCGGCAGCGTAATTTCTAACGTTTCAGATTGACAAAGGCCCTGCGAAAGCGGGGCCTTTTTTGTAGGTACGGCCTTGGTCTGGTCGCGAACTGTCACTACCTTATCCATCAATACGAATCGGGCAATTCTGCGAGGTCAGACAACATGCGTTTTGCGTCTCATCGGTCGGTTCGCATCATTGGGCTGTTTTTGATTTTTCTAACCATGGGCCATGCGGCACAGGCAGAAGACAGTGTTCTTGATCTTTTGAAGGGTGCCATCGGCGAAGACAGCGCCGACACGGTGATTTCGGGCGGCAAACGAGTGCCGTTCGGCCGCGACGAAATTCAGCTTTCGTTTGCACCGCTGGTCCGGCAGACCGCGCCCGGCGTTGTCAACGTCTATGCTTCGGCCAAAGCGCCGCCGCAATCACCGTTCATGGGCGATCCGTTCTTCGATCGCTTCTTCGGCGGCGGAATGCCGCCGAGAGTGCAATCTTCGCTCGGTTCCGGCGTGATCGTTGATTCCTCGGGCCTGGTTGTGACCAACCATCACGTCATCCGTGGCGCCGACGAGGTCAAGGTTGCGCTGGCTGACGGCCGTGAATTCGAAAGCCGTATCCTGATCCAGGAAGAATCGATCGATCTTGCAGTACTAAAAATCGACGGTGAGGGGTTTCCGGCACTGGAGCTGGGAGATTCGGACCGCCTCGAAGTCGGCGATCTGGTTCTCGCTATCGGCAACCCATTTGGCGTCGGCCAGACGACGACGTCAGGCATTGTTTCGGCGCTCGCACGCTCGCATCTGGGCATCAATGATTTCGGTTTCTTCATTCAGACGGATGCGGCGATCAATCCCGGCAATTCCGGCGGTGCGCTGATCGACATGGCCGGCCGGGTGGTCGGTATCAATACGGCGATCTACTCGCGCTCCGGCGGTTCGAACGGTATCGGCTTTGCAATTCCCTCCAATATGGTGCGCGGCGTCGTCGATGCCGCTCTCGGCGGCAGCGAATTCGTCGAAAGGCCGTGGATCGGTGCAGGATTTGACGCTGTCGATGCACAGGTTACCGAAGCGCTCGGCATGGCGCGCCCGGTCGGTGCTCTCGTTTCCGATGTCACTGATGGTGGTCCTGCCGCGCGCGCCGGTCTGAGGCCGGGAGATGTGGTTCTGGTTGTCGACGGTGTTGAAATCCAGCATCCCGACGCGCTTGGATACCGGCTTGCGACCCGCAGGATCGGAGAGGTCGCGGCTTTCGAGGTGTTGCGGCGCGGCAAGACGGTGTCGCTGAACATCAGCCTGGAAAAAGCGCCGGAAGGCGAGTCGAAAGAACAGGTTTCAATCGATGGCCGAAGCCCGTTCGCCGGGACTACGGTTGCAGAACTGTCTCCGCGTCTGGCCCGCCGGCTCGGTTTGCCGGAGAATGCACGTGGCGTTGCCATTGTCGAAATCGCCCGAAATTCGCCGTCGCACCGGTTTGGATTGCGGCCCAGCGATATCGTCCGGGAGCTTAACGGCGAAGAGATTCGCGATGCGCAACAACTGGCGTCATTGGCGGCGGAGCGAACCCGCTGGTGGCGATTTTCGATCGAACGTGACGGACGGTTGTTGCGCCAAACCCTGCGTTACTAGGGCTGCAACGTCTTGAGCGATCTTTTTGGCAAGCCAGCTTCGGAGCAAACACCCGCCGCCCGGCCGCTTGCCGACCGTCTCCGGCCTGAAAGGCTCGCCGACGTCGTCGGACAGGATCATCTGACCGGTGAAAACGGTTCGCTGACACGCCTGATACGTTCGGGGTCGCTTGGCAGCATGATCTTCTGGGGGCCTCCCGGCACCGGCAAGACCACCGTGGCGCGCCTGCTTGCGGGAGAGGTCGAGTTGGCATTTGAGCAGATATCGGCGATCTTCTCCGGTGTGGCGGATTTGAAGAAGGTTTTCGAGGCTGCGAAACTGCGCCAGGCCAATGGCCGGCAGACCTTGCTGTTTGTCGACGAGATCCATCGGTTCAATCGGGCGCAACAGGATTCCTTTCTGCCTGTCATGGAAGATGGAACGGTTATTCTGATTGGTGCGACGACGGAAAATCCCTCGTTCGAATTGAATGCTGCGCTGTTGTCGCGCGCCCGTGTTCTCACGTTTCACGCACTCGATTCGGATAGCATCCAATCGTTGCTTCGGCGTGCGGAGGAGGTGGAGCAGCGCGAACTACCACTGGATGAGGAGGCGCGTGCCGTCCTGGTGCGCATGGCTGACGGCGACGGACGATCGGCTTTGACACTCGCGGAAGAGGTCTGGCGTGCGGCTTCGGGTGAGGAAATCTTTACTGCCGAACAGTTGCAGCAGATCGTTCAGAGGCGTGCCCCGGTCTATGACAAAAGCCAGGACGGTCACTACAACCTGATTTCAGCGCTCCACAAGACCGTGCGCGGATCCGATCCGGATGCGGCACTCTACTATCTCGCTCGCATGTTCGATGCGGGGGAGGACCCGCTTTATATCGGCCGACGGCTGGTCCGCATGGCGTCCGAGGATATCGGTCTTGCCGATCCGCAAGCGCTGGTGGTCGCGAACGCAGCGAAAGATGCTTACGATTATCTGGGCTCGCCCGAGGGTGAGCTGGCGCTTGCACAGGCATGCCTCTATCTGGCGACGGCGCCGAAATCGAATGCTGCCTATACCGCCTTCAAAAGGGCGACAAGGGCTGCCAAGGAGCATGGCTCGCTGCCGCCGCCAAAACACATCTTGAACGCACCGACCAAGCTGATGAAGGAAGAGGGCTACGGTTCCGGCTATGCCTACGATCACGACCAGGTGGACGCCTTCTCCGGTCAGGACTACTTCCCCGATGCAATGGAGCGCCAGACCTTCTACGACCCGCCGGAACGAGGATTTGAACGAGAGGTCCGCAAGCGGCTGGATTACTGGTCCAAGCTGCGGCAGGAGCGAAACGCGAAACGAACTGACGATTGATCGCGGTCAAAGCCAAACTGCGATAATCTGGGCAGTATCCACCAAGGGAAAACGGCCGCAAAGGAGTTCGTCATGCATGTTGTCGTAGTTTACGCCACAGTCGAAGGCCAGACCCGAAAAATTGCCCGCAACATCGCGGGAACCGTCCAGGATACCGGACATGACGTCACGGTATTCGATTCAGCCGATATGGAAGACGTCGATCTTGCCATTGCGGATGCCTTGATTGTTGCGGCACCGGTTCATGCGGCCATGTATCCAGCTGCGCTTACCCACTGGATCAAATCCAACCGCGAGGCGATCAACGCGCTTCCATCAGCGTTTGTGTCTGTGTCTTTGGCCGCGGCATCCGCATTTCCGGAAGAACACCGCGAAATTGATGATATTACTCACGCGTTTCTCAACGAAACCGAATGGAAACCGGCGGCAACTCATCAGGCAGCGGGCGCTTTACGCTACCTGAAGTATGACTTCTTCAAACGGTTGCTGATGCGTCATTTCGCCAAGCAGGAGGGCGGGCCGCTGGACACGACGAAAGATCACGAATTTACTGACTGGGACGAACTGTCGAGCTTTGTCGCCGGGTTTCTTAAGAAAGCCGCCGCCTAACGGTGTTTTCATCGGTTTTTTGGCTTTTCGCAATCCCGGCGATCAGTTATTCAACCGGCATGACACATCTGGCACTCGTGGCGCTCGGTGGCGCGATCGGCGCCGCACTCAGGCATCTGGCCGGGTTGGCTGCAATGCGGCTGCTTGGCACCGGATTTCCCTGGGGTACGTTTTTCGTCAACATCGTGGGTTCGCTGGCTATGGGCATTCTGATTGCCGTTTTGGCACGACGCTCCGGAACGCCATCGGAAGTCAGGCTGTTCCTGGCAACCGGATTGCTCGGCGGGTTTACGACGTTTTCGGCGTTCTCCCTGGACGTGGCGTTGCTGTGGGAGCGCGGCGAGACCGCCGCAACACTCGGCTATGTGGCCGGCAGCGTTGCCATTTCTATCCTCGCACTGTTTGCCGGTTTATGGCTTGTGCGAAGCGTCGCCTGATGACATCGGCGTTCGCTTGGTCTATCGCGTCAGCTCATGAATTCAGTACAGCAGATAATTGTGGATGCGGATGAAACCGGAATGCGCGTTGATCGCTGGTTCAAAGCGCATTATCCCGGCCTCGGATTTGGCCAGTTGCAGAAACTGTTACGTTCCGGGCAAATCCGTGTCGATGGCGGGCGGGTGAAATCGGACGTTCGGCTGAAGCCCGGACAAACCGTGCGTGTGCCGCCTCTGGCCGTCGACCGAAAAGATACGCCCCAGACGGCGCACAGCCTGCGCGGCGACGGCGATGCCGAGGCGCTGGCAAAAATCCTGCTTTATGAAGACGACAAGGTGTTTGTGTTCAACAAACCGCCCGGATTGGCGGTTCAGGGTGGTTCCGGCGTATCGCGCCATATTGACGGCATGCTTGAGGCGATGCGCAGCAAGAAGGGCGAGAAACCACGCCTTGTTCACCGGCTAGACCGCGATACTTCAGGCGTTTTGGTGATTGCCCGCACCCGTCAGGCGGCCATGCGGCTGACCGAGGCGTTTCGGAAGCGGGAAACCAGGAAAACCTACTGGGCCCTGGTCAAGGGTATCCCGAGAAAACGCGAAGGCAAGATATCGACCTGGCTGGTCAAGGAGCAAACGCCCGATGGTGATCGCATGCGGGTGGCAAAGCACGGCGAGCCGGATGCCGATCACGCAGTCTCATACTATCGGACGATCGACACGGCGGCCAACGGCCTGACCTGGCTTGAGATGGAGCCGTATACCGGGCGCACGCACCAGCTTCGCGTCCACGCGCTGCACATTGATTGCCCGATCATCGGTGATCCGAAGTATTTCGTCGCAGATCACAATTGGGATTTTCCCGGCGGCATGCAAAAGCGGTTGCACCTGCATGCGCGCAGAATAGTGATCCCGCATCCGTCGGGCGGGATGATTGATGTGACCGCGCCGCTGCCGCAGCATATGGTGCAGAGCTGGAATCTGCTCGGATTCGATGAGGTGAGTGGTGACGAATAGGCGATACATCGATGCGTGATATCCTGAACGACGCGGCAAAGGCAGCGGAACAGTACCCTGAAGCACTGGCGCGAAAACACTCCAAGCCAGTTCTAGTGAAGCGATTTTACAAATCGGCCACAGTTGGCCCTGTCGAACAGGCAGAATTCGGCATTCTACTGGATGGCCGGCCGGTCAAGACACCGGCAAAGGCGGTTTTGGGCCTACCGAGCGAAGCGGCAGCCGCCTTGATTGCGGCGGAATTCGAGGCCCAGGTCGAACATGTCGACCCGGCAACGATGCCGGTGACAAGGCTTGCCAACACCGCTGTTGACGGCGTGGCGGTTGATCCGCAGCCGGTGTTTGAGGATGTTTTGCGCTTCGCATCATCGGACCTGCTTTGCTATCGCGCCGCAACGCCGCAACGCCTCATTGAATTGCAAGCCGAACAATGGGACCCGATCCTGGATATTATCCGCGACCGATACGGAGCGCAGTTTGTGCTCTCGGAAGGGGTGATGCATGTGGATCAGTCACGCGAGGCGATCGCGGCGATCGGTGCTGCGCTGAAACCGCATGACCACCCCGCCGCATTGGCGGCAATCCATTCCATGACATCTCTAACGGGTTCTGCGCTGTTGGCATTGTGCGTGGCGAACCGTCTAATGGACACGGAAGCAGCGTGGGCTGCGGCGCATGTCGATGAAGACTGGAATATCTCTCAATGGGGAGAAGACGCCGAAGCTGCTAAACGACGGGAATTTCGCCGTGCCGACATGTTTGCCGCCGCGCGTCTTCTTGAGGCGCTTTAGCGTTTATTGTGCCTAATCAGCGCGCTGCGGCAGGAGAGGCGGCGTGATTTGCTGCCGGCGGGTCGATGGCGAACAGATTCAAAGGCGGCAGGTAGCGATGCTGCGGCGAATCCGCCTGTTTGGCGGGAGCCTCGATAAAGCACTCTTCGTCGGGCCAGATCCAGTTGTCGTCCCATGTCCAGCAATCATGCTTCTTGTAGGTTTGAGCGACTTGGTCGGCGAATGGTTTGTTGGATGGAAGGCGCACCGCCGGCGACGGTGATTTGGTCATATATCTCATGGTCAACGGAATGGTTCGCTCGGTGCAGTAGTTCGACATCCAGAGTTTGAAGCCGATTTCGGAACGCAACTGATCGAGAACGCGAAAGACCTGGACGTGATCCTCGTGACCGTATTCACCCCACGGATTATGCGAGAACACATTCATGTCCGCCCGCAGCCGCGGTTTCAGCGCATCATGAATCTTGTGCCGGTTTTCCCGGTATGCGGCCTGAACGCTGGTCGAGGGCGGTTTTTGGCCAAACGGAACGACCGTCGACAGCGTTTTCCTGGCCAGGCGCTTGAATTCGCGTTTTGAGGCTTCCAGCGAAAAGACAAGGCCGTTTTCATCACATTGCGGATTGCTCCAATCGGCGCAGCCATAGGTTCCCGCTTCCTCGAAATTGAGGCATTCCACGTTTTGCCTAGGGTAGTCTTCGATCACCGCCTGGCGCTTGGCTCCCAGTTCGGGATGCGCCCAGAAATCGCGGTAGATGATGATGACCTCGTCGACATCCTTCAAAATGGAGGTGAACCATAGAAGTTCATCGTCTGGATGGGCACCAATAATCAGTGAGTTGTCAAGGAAACCGGGGCGGGTCATGGAGTGCATGCCTTGCCTGTTTTCTTTGTTCGGATGATGGTTGCTTTTCTTCATTGTCATGCGAACCGCCCGGCTATCGATCGCACGGAATCAGCGACCCTGCCGGTCACGCTGACTGCTTTGCTGAATGTCGACATCTGCACCGGTCGGGTGCCGAAATCGCCTTTGAATGCCTCGTCACCGATTGTGAAGTCGAAAATATCGCCCCCGGCGTCAAGCCACTCGGCCATAATCTGATCGTACATCAATAAGCCGGGCGAGTGTTTTGAATATGCTTGATAATCACATCCGATCAGCAGGTAGCTGAAGCGGCCGCGATATGCTGTCCCAAACAGAACTCCGACCAGATTGCCGTTCTCGGTCAGCCGGTATGTGCGGGCATATCCGTCAGAGCATCCGCGCACAGCCACGGCTTGATAAAACTGCAGTACCGGTTCCTGCTGGATTGGATCACCCTGGAAGCGCCCGATGCGTAATTCTCTCAATTCGGCAATTGCTGCTTTGACGGATGCGGGATCGGTTATCAATTCAAGGGTCGTGTTGCCCATTCGATCAAAACGACGGCGTTTTCGGTCGATGTATTTCGCCCGGCTTTTACCGAAGGCCTTTTGGCGCCACTCATCATATGGAGCCTCCAGCGGGGCCTCATGAGCGGCGAAACCAGCGGGAAGCGGCGGGACACCGATAATGTCCTCAACCAGTTTTGCATGCTCCGGGCGAACCGATTTGATCCTGAACAAGTCGCATGGACCGATCAATGACATGACGTTCTCGGCCAAGTCATCCTGGTCGTGGAGTGTTTGTTGCTTGCCGTTGCGAACGACTGGTGCGCAGTAATCACAGACGCCAAGATCAGCGAACTCGACAATTCGTACGCCGCGGCGGCGAATACGCATGAGCGGGAAAAGCGCAAGAAGTTCGCCAGTTGCCTGTTCACGTACGGTTACCGGTATCGGTTCGGCGGCAACTTTCGGGGCCAGGTCGCGATAGAGCGAGCCCAGCCAGACCGGATGCTGAAACGAAGTCGCCGCGGCGCTGGCGAACAGATCAGCGTATTCGCTGTCGTCGAAATCAAAATCCGGTTCGCAAGCGATATCGATCATGAGGCTCCGCATCTGTTCAATTCGCTTTCCATATCTTGGACCTATTTTCGGAGATGGCGGTTAAATATTTGATATTGCGGCCATCAAGACTGCGGTTTGGCTTCAGGTGTGAACCGGGGGCTTTGCTGCCTTAGGCTTGGGCGCCGGCCTGGAGTTGCGAGGTCGCGTGCCGGCAAGCGACCGCAGGCGCTTCCTTGCCGTTATGGCGCTATCGGCCAGATACCCGGGAATGGTCATTGTCGAGTGGAATGAAGCGACAGGAATGGCGGTCGTTCCAAACCTGTCCTTATAGGACGCATCGCCAACATTGAAATCGAACACCTTGAATCCGGATGATGCGAGTTCAGCCATGATGCCGTCATAGACAAGCAGACCCGGGGAGTATCTGCCGAACCGTTCATAATCGCAGCCGGTCAATATGCCGTGGAATCGACCATTGTAGGCGATGCCGAAGCTTATTCCGACCGGACGGCCATCCTGATTGAGCCTGTGTGAGAGCGAGAATCCCTCAGCCGTTCCGCGCCTTGCAACCGACATGTAGAATGCGCTGACCGCATCTTCAGCGATTGGATCATCCTTGAACCTGCCCTGGCGCAACGCACGCAGTTCGGTGATTGCCTCAATTGCCTTGTGGCTATCGCAAACGCGTTCGAAGTGCACGCCGTTCAGCTTCTCAAGGCGCCTGCGCGCGCTGTCGATATTGTAGCGTTGCCGTTTGCTGAACTGGCCCTTGCGCCACACCTCGAAGGGAGTCTTGAAGGCCAGTTCGTGGGCGCAGACACCGCCGGAAAGAGGTTGTGATCCGACCACAGCGGATAGCACACTGGCATGTTCCGGCCTGGCTGCCTTAATCCGGAACAAATCGCAATGCCCAATCAGGTCGAACAGTTGTGTTTGCAATCCGGTGCATTCGGTGATTTGTCTCTGGTAGCCTCGCCGGATAATGGCGCAGCAGTAGTCGGTCACGCCAAAGTCGGCATATTCGACGATCACCATTCCAAGTATTCGCCGCCGGATCAATGGGAGCACCAGGATCAGCTCGCCTGTGGCGTCGTCGCGCCCTGCGATTGTCAGAGGTTCGCCGTGTTTGGCCGGCCGCAACTCGTCGTAGAGCGCGCTCATCCAAAGAGGGTGCTGGAAGCCGGTCGCGTCAGAATTGGAGAAGAGATCGCGATAGGCGGAACCGGAATAGTCCCATCCAGCCTCACGTGAAAGCGTTATCATGATCATTCCCCATACCGGCAACGGTGATACGCTCTAGGTCACAATCCACGCGGATCACATTGACGAGATTAAGAGAATATTAGCCTTGTTTCATCTGTTTTCGGGTTTGCTGGTTAACGCATCCGCGCCAGCCCGGGCTTCCATCCGAGATCGAGGCACGCCGTCATTCGAAGGCCCAGCACAGCAATCACCATCATGATCCAGGTCGGATCGGCGCGGCGAAACCATGAACTTTCGAGCATAGAGTTGAGAAGCACGAATATCAGTATCATCAGGAAACAGTCCGCAAGACGCCTGTTTTGTACTCCCGGTCTGCATCTCAGGTAGTCGATCAACGGGCGTACGCACAAGACAAAGACGACTACTGATGCAGCGGGAATTCCCATGAACAGTGCCATGTCGATGTAGTTGTTGTGACCATTGACGATATCGCGATAGTCCCAATCGGCATCAATCGGCAGGAATGAATCCGTCACGACCGGCTTGAGCCAAAAACCGTCAAAACCGTAGCCCGCCCAGGGATGATGGGCGATGTTCTCAAGCCCGTAAGCCCACAGCGCCGTTCGGCCGGTGTATGTCGGATCACTGAGGACCGCTGCAACGAAATCAGCGAGCGGTTGTGAAACAACGGTGCCAACAGTGAACAGGACGCCTGCAGCGACAGCGACTATCGCCAGAATTACCGCCAGCCAGCGGGAGGCGAACACCCGTGCGAGGAATACGACCCCAATGGCGATCGGTATCATGCCGTTGGTCGTCTTCGATCCAGTCTGTATCACGAATAACCCTGCCAGAATTGTGATGGCGAGGCCCGACCAGCGGTCGCCACTGCGTAAAAGATAAATCCCAAGAAACACAAAGGTCGCCATGACGGGGCCGGCAACGTTCTTGTGTGTGAACACCCCGCGCCACAAGCCCTCGTGTTGTGCTTCCGCTCCACCGGCGCCATGCAATGCGGCATCGGGAAACAACAGGATGCCGACATAGGATATTGCCAGAACGAGCAGAAGCGACCGGGCGATCACGCGCCGAAAATCGAATGCGGTGTGCGGCAGCGAGAGAACGCCGGCGCATGTGACGACAACGATCAGCGTAAACAGGACCGAACGGTAAGCACTTGCCGGGTCAGGCGCATTTGAAGCGGAAAAGAACAGGCAGGCGACCACGGGTAGCCAGGCGAAATCCGCGACAGCGAATACGCGGGTGCGGTTGGCCAACATAACCATTCCGGCGACGGCCAACAAACCGAGCGCGGAAAATCCGAACTGATTTACCGGGTTGGGACCGATGGGCACTTTGGATGTTCGCTCAGCAGCGGCGAAGGGCTCGAATGAAATCAGCAGGGTGGTCAGCAAAATCGTCGCAGTGATGCCCGCCAGCGCGGCCAGCAGGCGAGTGTCTGTGAGCAGCGTGGATCGAGGCTCGTCGATTGCGACAAAATGGTTCAAGTACGGCTCCAGGCCAGCCATCGCGAAAATTCGGTTTGACGATACGCACTCATTGGTTTTGTTATGGTTAACAGAACCTTGACCGCACCGGGACGGCAACTCTTCTGGACGCGATATTGGCATGTCGCAAACAGGATCAAGTCACCGCCCAACCGCGGAATAGTGTGCGGACGCGATGGACCGCAGCTAGTTACATCGCGATTGCAGGCGGAGAGCATCAATGGCAAATTTTCCTGAGCGGGCAAAAGTCGTAATCGTCGGGCTAGGCGGCATTGTTGGCGCGTGTGTGGCCCACCACCTGATAGAACGGGGCTGGGATGATATTGTCGGTCTCGACAAATCCGGTATTCCCACCGACATCGGCTCGACGGCCCATGCTTCGGATTTCTGCTACGCGACAAGCCACGACTTTCTTTCCTGCTGGACCACACTGTATTCGATCGATTTCTTCGAAAAACTCGGCCACTATTCGAAGGTTGGCGGTCTTGAGGTTGCCAGGGTCGGCGATGACGACCGTATGGCGGAGCTGAAACGCAAGGTCGCATCCGGCAAGGCTTTCGGCACCCGCGTGGAAATGATCAGCGCGGCCGAAACCAAGGAGAAATTCCCGCTTCTAGAGGAAGACGTGATCCAGGGTGCCATGTGGGATCCTGACGCCGGGCTGGTTGTGCCTCGTTCACAAACGGTGGCCGGCAAGCTCGTCGACGAGGCGGTCTCAAGCGCTAAGCTGCAATCCTTCGCCAACACCCCGGTGACCGGTCTGAAAATCGAGAACGGTCGCATTTGTGGCGTCGTCACGCATCGCGGGACGATCGAAGCAGACTATGTGGTCGTTTGTGCGGGATTGTGGGGACGCTTGATTGCGCAGATGGCTGGCGAGGATTTGCCGGTCATGCCGGTGGATCACCCGCTTACGTTTTTCGGTCCATACAAGGAATTCGCCGGAACCGGCAAGGAAATCGGCTGGCCGTTGCTGCGTGACCAGGGCAACTCGGCCTATATGCGCGATACCGGCGATCCTGAATCGACCGAGGGTGGCCAGATTGAATGGGGCTACTACGAGGAAAAGGATCCGCGCTTGTGTCACCCTCGCGATCTGCTTGAAAAGGAACAGGCACGCCTGTCACCGTCGCAGCGCGACCTGGAAATGGATCAGATTATCGAGCCGCTCGAACGGGCAATCGAACTGACGCCTATTTTGGGTGAACTAGGGTACGACGAAAAGCACTCGTTTAACGGGCTACTGCAGGTTACCGCCGATGGCGGCCCTTCGATCGGTGAATCCCAGAAGGTGCGCGGCCTTTGGTATGCCGTGGCAATCTGGGTCAAGGATGCGCCTGGCATGGCCAAGCTCGTCGCCGACTGGATGACCGATGGGCGCACGGCGATCGATCACGCGAGCATCGACTATTCGCGCTTCTATCCGCACCAGACCGAAGAGCAGTTCATCGCCGACCGCTGCTATGAGAGCGCTTTCAAGATCTACAATCCTGCGGTCCATCCGCGTGAGCCGTATTCAAAGGGGCGGGGGGTTCGGCGCTCGCCGTTTTATGAACGCGAGAAAGAGCTTGGCGGTTATTTCATGGAGCTTGGTGGCTGGGAGCGTGCCCATGGCTACGCTGCCAATGAGCATCTGCTCGAGAAATACGGCAACCGGGTGCCGGTGCGCGAGAATGAATGGGACAACCGCCATTTCTGGCGCGTCTCAAATGCCGAGCATCTGGAGATGAGCGAAAATGTCGGCATGGTGAACCTGTCGCACTTCGCGATTTACGATGTCGAAGGTCCGGATCACGTCGCTCTGATGGAGTGGATCTGTGCGGCGAAGGTCGGTGGCGACAACATGGTCAGCAAAGGGATCTACACGCACTTCCTCGATGACGAGGGCATGGTCCGGGCGGACCTGACTGTATTCCGGATGGCCGACCGTTGCCGGATTATTGATGGCGCTGACGCAGGACCGCGCGATTTCAACTATATGAAGCGTGTTGCAGACGACAAAGGCTTCGATGTCACGATCAGCGATGTCACAGCAAAGTATGTAACCATCGGCGTCTGGGGTCCGAACGCGCGAACGACGCTTCAGAAGGTCGTTGAAGATGCAGAGGGACTGAGCCCGGAAAACTTCCCGTTTGCCGCAATCAAGTCGATCAGGATTGCCGGCAAGGATGTCAGCGCGTTTCGCATCTCCTATGTCGGCGAGCAGGGCTGGGAACTGCACATGACCTATGAAGATGGCCTTGCTGTCTGGGATGCAATTCGCGAGCAGGGCGTAACGGTTTTCGGCGTTGAAACCTATGCCAACAGCCGTCGAGTCGAGAAGAGCCTGCGGCTGCAAAATGCGGATCTGCTGACCGAGTACAATTTGTATGAAGCCGATCTGGCGCGCCCGAAGGTCAAGGAAGCGGATTTCCGCGGCAAGGCAAAGCATCTCGAATACCGCGCCCGCGAGCATCAACCAGCAATGCTGTGCACATTTGTGATGGATGAGAATGTCGATTCAGGCGGTGTGGCCCGCTATCCGGTCGGCATATGCCCGATCCTCGATCCGAATAGCGGCGAAACGCTGGTGGATTCGCTCGGTCGGCGCTCCTACACGACCAGCATCGCTTTCGGCCCGACAATCGGCAAGAACATCGCACTGGGCTATCTGCCGCACGAACGCGCCAAAAAGGGCGGGAAGTTTTCGATCGAGTACATGGGTGAACAATATCCGGTCACCGTGGCGGGGATTGGTTATGAACCGCTCTATGATCCGGAAAACCTGAAGCCACGCACCTGATCGGCCCCGGTAGCGCCGGCAACCCGGATGCCTGCCGGATCGATGGGTGCGGGAAACTGATCAGACCGCTTTTGCAGCTTCACACAGGGCTGCGAGTTTCTTCATCGCCAGATCGCGGCCGAGCATGGCAAGACCACAGTCGGGCGCGGCGACCAACCGATCGCGATCGATATGTTCCAATGCGGTCGTCAGCCGTGTCGCGATCTCCTCGGCGGTCTCGACGCGGCTTTGGGCAATTGCCACCGAACCGAAGATCACTGTCGATTGCCGGAATTTTTCCAGCAGCGACAGATCGTTGTGCCGGTGCGCATCCTCCAGCGAGATCTGGTTGACCGTTGTTCGATCAACGGCTTCGGCCAGTTGGAAGTAACATTGTGAATCAGCCTTGTGATATTCCTCGTCATCAAGGTGGCCCGGATAGCCGCAGCACATGTGCATCACCCTCGTTACATCGTCAGGCACGCCATCAAAACAGCGGTCCAGGCATTCGACGCCGTAGGCCAATGCGCGCTCGACATTGCGGGCAAACAGGGGTTCATCGACCTGAATGTACCTGCATCCGGCCTCTGCAAGTGTACGGATTTCATGGTTGAGCGCGTCGGCCAGGTCGAAGGCGAGTTGCCGCTCATCGGTGTAGTGGGTGTTTGCGCAGGTATCCATCACCGTTGTCGGTCCGGGAACGGTGATCTTGACGGGATGGTCTGTAAATGACTGGGCAACGCGATAGTCGCGATCAAGGAAGTGTTCACCTCTGGCGGCGATAGGTCCGTTTATGGTCGGCAGTTCGGTGGTATAGGCGCCGTCGCGCAGGGTGCGTTCGGTCAGGTTGTCGAAATCGATCCCGGTCAAGTGACGACAGTGATAGTGGATGTAGTTTTCGCGCCGCTGTTCGCCGTCGGTCGGCACATCCACGCCGCACGAGACCTGGTCTTCGATCGCCGCCTTGGTTGCCTGGACGTAAAGCGCCTCTATCTCTTCATTGTCCTCTAGTTCATTTGCCTGTTTTGTTACCGCAACGGATCTGTCGGTCAGGCCACCGTCCATCTGGAACCAGTCGGTCATCGGAACATAATCGGGCTTGGGATAGGCGCCGATGCAGGTAGTCGGAATGGGCATTTGGACCTGTTTTCCTTCGTTAATCGCGTAATTGAGCCCACAGAATCCCGGAATTCGCCGCGCGTCAACCGCAAATTGGCGTGTCGCCGACGAAGCGGGGACCTACATTACATTTTCGTGAAATGCGCTCGGCGGGCTGGCCAAACCGGTTCAGTTGCAGCAGTCTTTGCCCATGCGCCCGTTGATGGCATTTGTCGCGGTGATCGCGCTCCTGATGGGAGCGCGCGAGCCGGTACGGGCTGCCGACAGCATACCGGTCGATGTGGAACTGGTTCTGGCGGTTGATTTGTCGCTGTCAATGATGCCGGAAGAGTTGGAAATCCAGCGTTCAGGCTATGCGGCGGCGCTCAATGATCCCGCTGTCGTGGGCGCCATGCTGAGCGGGCTTCGCGGCCGCGTGGCGATCACATTCGTCGAATGGGCCGGTTTCGGGGATCAAGCGGTGGTCGTGCCGTGGCAGGAAATCGCATCCCTTGCCGATGCGCAGCGCTTTGCAGAACAGATTTCCGCCCGCAGGCGGGGAGGTTGGCGCAGAACATCGCTGTCGGGGGCCTTGGCGTTTTCCGCGTCTCTTTTTGAGACCAATGGATTTAAGTCACCTCGGCGCATCATCGATATTTCTGGCGACGGCCCCAACAATGACGGTCCCGCCGTCACGCTGGCGCGCGATGCAGCAGTCGGTCGCGGCATTACGGTCAACGGCCTGCCGCTGATGACGCGCATTGGACTGATGAGCGTGTTCGAGATCGATGATCTCGACCGCTACTATAGTGAATGCGTCATTGGCGGCCCCGGCTCGTTTGTCATTCCGGTGTTTCGCTGGAATCAGTTCTTGTCCGCCGTGCGGCGCAAACTGGTACTCGAACTTTCCGGCAAGATGCCCGGACACGATCAGCAGCCTTCGCCCACACATCTGATCAACGCCAGGCTTGTCTCAAACCACTATGATTGCCTGATCGGCGAAAAGCTCTGGGAAAAGCAGTTCGGGCGGTAGTTCCATTCGCCACCGTTGCGAAAGAACCGGATAATTCTACTGCTATACCGGCAGCATGCGTTTGCCGTCAGCGCGTTCCTGTTGCGGTGTTCTGGAATAGAGCTCACGGTAGCATTTGGAAAAGTGCGACGCCGACACAAAACCGCAGGCGACGGCCACCTCGACCACCGGCAGGGACGATTGCAGCAACAGGTGGCGGGCCCGGTCGAGCCGCAGATCCAGATAGTAGCGGGCAGGCGAGCGCCCCATTTCCTGGCGGAAAAGGCGTTCAATCTGGCGGCGCGACAGCCCGATGTGATCGGCAATCTCCAAAAGCGTCAGAGGCTCGGAAATATTGGCTTCCATCAATTCGATGATCGAGACGACTTTCGAATTCTGGACGCCAAGGCGAGCGCGCAACGGCAGGCGCTGGCGGTCGCCAGGGCTTCTGACCCGATCGGTCAGCACCTGTTCGCAGACCCGATTGACCAGATCGTCGCCGAAGTCGTCGCCGATGAGCTTCAGCATCATGTCGAGCGACGCCGTGCCGCCCGCGCAGGTGTAGATGTTGGAATCAACTTCGAATAGGTCCGAATAGACTTCGGCCTTCGGGTAGCGTTCCGCGAATCCCGGCAGATTTTCCCAATGAATGGCGCAGCGTTTGTCTGACAACAGACCGGAAGCTGCCAGCACATAGGCGCCGGTACACAATCCGCCAACCGCCACGCCGCGGTTGTATTCCTCCCGTAACCAGGCAAAAACCGATTTGTTGGAATAATCCTCGACATGGATACCGGCACACACGACGACCATGGAGGGGCGCTCACTGCCGGTCATGGCCTTGCGTTCTTCGGCCAGTGATGAATCGACCGCACACACAACACCGTTCGAGGCGCGAACCGGACCGCCGTCAATGCTGGCAAGGCGCCATTTGTAGGCTTCAAAACCCAGCATCCTGTTGGCCGAGCGTAACGGATCGATCGCGGTGGCAAAGGCGATCATGGTGAAATCCGGTACCAGGAAAAAAACAATGGACCTGAGCGTGTCCGGCCGAACGTCGTCGTGAGCGTTCAACACTACCTCCCTGTCTGGCCGCTTGGTCGCAAGTTGGCCAACTGTTGCAAAAGCGTCATCAGGAATTTGCGTAAATGTCAATGCGCGCATTGACCGGCTTCACCCTTGCGCCGGCGTCTGGGTGCAAAAAAAGCCCCGGTTCGGGCGAACCGGGGCTTCGATGGGAGGCAGAAACTGGATCTGTTAGCCCAGGGTGTGGCCGAGGCGTGCAGCGGTGACGGCACCGGTCTGGCCTGGCATGGTGTCAGAGAGACGTTTGCGCTCAATTACAGTCGTCAGGCTGGAAGGAGCGGTGAATGCGAAGTAACGGGCGAAAAAGTTCATAACATTCTCCTTGCTTTGGTATCCACAGGGGCTGCCTGATTGCGCGCTTGCCTGGGGTTGGGTTGTTGATCCTCAAATAGGTACGTTGAGGGCGTGTTGCAGACTGAAAAACGAAGCCCCACAAGACAAATGCGACATGTCGTATTTCCGGTGGTTTTTACCTTCGAATTTCATTAATAAAAACAATGAGATAACCTCTTGTTAACCGGCCATGCCACGTTTGCGTATCGGCTATGCGCACACTGCATGGCACGGCTTCAGGAGACGCTGGCGCGGTTGCGGATTCGGCGCGAATCCTGGGCGTCCGGCCACCCGATATCCTTTTGAACCTCTTCGGGCAGGGAGCGGATCATTCGATAGGTCCGCGCATTTTCTCGGGCGATCAGTTCCTCTTCGCTCGGGTGCCAGAACTTCAAATACCAGGACATGACGTTTTCCTTTCGACTGTCTTCCGGTGGATCGATCGGCAGTTGGCTGTTGCCGGGTTCAGAATTGACAATGGTGATATTTTACTGTTCAATCAAACGAAATGATATGAATGTATCGATCAGAAAAATTGAAAGATGGTCAGATGAACGCACCAATCAATCATCCTCTGCCGTTACTTGAGCCTGATGTCTTGCGCTCGTTTGTTGCAATTGCGGAGACAGGGAGTTTCACCGCCGCGGCGAATCTGGTTTTCAGGACGCCGTCTGCCGTCTCTATGCAGATTAAGAAACTGGAAGAAATCCTTGGAAGGTCAGTGTTTATTCGCGATGCCCGCAATGTCTCACTGACGCCGGATGGTGAGGTGCTGCTATCTTATGCGCGCCGTTTGCTGGCGATCAACCGCGAGGCGGTCTCGAAATTTGTGATACCTGATATTGCCGGTGTCGTTCGGCTGGGATCACCGGACGACTATGGCGAACGGATCCTGCCGCATGTGCTGAAGCTGTTCGCAAAGTCGCACCCGTCGGTGGCGGTGGACGTGGTCATTGATCAGTCGTCAAACCTGCGCAAGCGTATGGAACAGGGTACGCTCGACATCACCTTGCTGACCTGCATTCACGGTGAAATACCCGATGGCGCAGAGATCATGCTCAACGATCCGATGGTGTGGACCGGTGCGAAGGGGGGATGCGCCCATCTTCGCGATCCGCTGCCGGTGTCGCTGTGGGAAGAGGGATGCGCCTGGCGTGCCGGCGCGGTCGAGGCGCTCGGTCGGCAGGGCAGAGAATACCGCGTTGCCTTCATGAGTGCACACGCATCCGGCCAGCGGGCTGCTATCCGGGCCGATCTGGCGGTTGCGCCATTGCCGAAGACATTCGTCGATGATGATCTGGTCGCGCTTGGCGAAGACGACGGATTGCCGGAGATGGATTGTTACTCGCTGGCGATGTGGGTGTCGCCCGATCCGTCTCCGCCGGTCAGAGCGGCGGCCGACCATTTTCGCGCGGCGTTTGAGGTTTTGCGGCCAAGCCACGACTGACCCGTTCGTAGCAGCGAGGCGATCGAACCGCTACAACACGCCAATCAACAATGCCTGCGAGGGAGCGCAGATGGTCATCAAAGGCGTTTTGCTCGATGTCTCCGGCGTCATCTATGTCGGCAATGATCCCTTGCCTGGTTCTGTCGCGGCAGTCGATGAATTGCGGTCGCGGGGATTGGCGGTCAGGTTTGTTACCAACACCACTAGCGCACCAAAGCGAAGCCTTCTGCAGAAACTCGCCGATATGGGTGTTGAAGCAGGAATCGAAGAGCTTTTTACACCCGCACAGGCGGCCTGTGACTACCTGGCCGCCCGGCAATTGCAGCCGCACCTGCTGATCAGCCCGCGCCTCATGGAGGATTTCACCGATGTGATGTCCGGCGACGGCGGCAAGGCCGTCATCATCGGCGATGCCGGAGACGCGATCACCTACAAATCGCTCAACGAAGCGTTTCATGAACTGCAAAAGGGCGCCGAGTTTATCGCTCTTGCCGCCAACCGGACGTTCAAGGACGATGCCGGCGAGATTAGCCTGGATACCGGCGCGTTTGTCGCCGCGCTCGAATTTGCTTCGCAAAGGAAGGCCACGGTTCTTGGCAAACCGGCGCCTGGGTTCTTCGACGGTGCAGTCGAGAGCATGGGGCTCAAACGGGATGAGGTTGCCATGATCGGCGATGATGCCGAGGCCGATGTGTCCGGCGCGATCGCCGCGGGTCTTGTGGCGGGACTGCTGGTGCGTACCGGCAAATATGCGCCCGGCGCCGAGGCCGGGCTCGATCCGGCACCGACGGTCATTGTCGACGATCTGGCCGCCGCGGTGAAATGGATATTCACTCACACCGATCCGGCATAGGGAGACGACCAGCGGACAAAGGCTCTTGACTCGTGAACAAAAATAGAACAAAAGGAATACAAACAGCCAATCGGAGGTCAAAATGCTCGATATTGCCAAGGACATTATCTCGCTCGTGTCGGTCAGCATGTTTCTGGTGACGATGGCCATGTGGATCGGCGCCTTCTAGATTAACCCGACTATCCGGCGCGCCCTATGTGCTAAACGGTGGGCAATCCGCAATCGCTCTGGACAGTTGTGCGCGTAGACGGAACAATCCGGTCTTCGGTGAACAGATTCTCGGGTAGGGTACGATGGCGGATGATGTCTCGGTCGCTGATCAGGCTGCGGGCGGTAAACGGCGGTTTGTCCATCTGCGGGTCCACTCGGCCTATTCGCTGCTTGAGGGCGCGCTGCCGGTTGCCAAGATCATTTCACACGCAGTGGCGGACAACTGTCCGGCCATCGCCATTACCGATACCAACAATCTGTTCGGTGCGCTCGAATTCGCCCAAAAGGCGTCGAACGAAGGTGTGCAGCCGATCATCGGCTGCGACATCGATGTCGAATTCGCCTCAGGGCAAGGCGATACCGAGCGCCATGGCGGTAACAATTCGCCGCTTGCCAAGCTGGTGCTTATCGCCGCCAGCGAGGAGGGACAGGCCAATCTCGTGCGCCTGGTTTCCAGCGCCTATCTCGACAAGGCCGATACCGCACCGGTTCATGTGGACGCCGAAACCCTTGAACGGCATACGGCGGGAATTCTGTGCCTGACCGGCGGTCCTGACGGACCAGTCGACCGGGCTCTGGCGAGCGGACATGCGGCGGAAGCGGCGGCGCTGCTGGAGCATTTGAAGACGATCTTCGGCGATCGCCTTTATGTCGAGTTGCAACGCCATGACGGGTATGACAAGGCGACCGAGGCCGCGTTGGCAAATCTTGCCTACCAGGCTGAACTGCCACTGGTGGCGACCAACAATGCGTTCTTCCCCAATCGCGACTATTTCGACGCTCACGACGCGCTTTTGGCGATTGCGGAAGGTTCTGTCGTTGCGGTCGATGAACGCCGGCGTGTGACCCGCGATCACAGTCTGAAGACACAGGCGGAAATGATCGAATTGTTTGCCGATCTTCCGGAGGCCGTCGACAACACGATCGAGATTGCCAGACGCTGCAGCCATTTTTCGCAAACGCGGGCACCGATCCTGCCGCGTTTCGTGAGTTCCGGCAATGCCGGTGATGCGATTGCCGAGGAAGCCAAAGCGTTGATCGAGGCAGCTCAATCGGGCCTGGAAAACAGGCTGAAAACCTTCGGGATGGCCGACGGATATGCCGAAAACGACTACCGTGAACGCCTCGACTTTGAGCTCGGTGTCATCGAACGCATGCAATATCCGGGATACTTCCTGATCGTTGCCGATTTCATCCAATGGGCAAAATCGAAAGGCATACCAGTCGGGCCGGGGCGCGGATCCGGCGCAGGTTCGCTGGTCGCCTGGGCGCTGACGATTACCGATGTCGATCCGTTGCGGTTTTCACTGCTGTTCGAACGATTTCTCAATCCCGACCGCGTGTCGATGCCCGACTTCGACATCGATTTCTGCCAGGACCGCCGCGATGAAGTAATCCGCTACGTGCAGGAGAAATACGGGCGCGATCAGGTCGCCCAGATCATTACATTCGGGACCTTGCAGGCCCGCGCCGTGCTGCGCGATGTCGGCCGGGTATTGCAGATGCCGTACGGACAGGTTGACCGCTTGTGCAAGATGGTGCCGCAAAATCCGGCAGCGCCGGTATCGCTGGCCAAAGCCATCGATGACGAGCCGCGCTTTGCCGAGGAGATGGCGCGCGAGCCGATCGTCGAAACCCTGCTCGATATCGCCGGCAGGCTGGAGGGACTTTACCGCCACGCATCCACCCATGCGGCCGGAATCGTTATCGGTGACCGGCCGCTGTCGGAGCTGGTGCCGATGTACCGCGACCCGCGATCGGATATGCCGGTCACCCAGTACAACATGAAATGGGTGGAGCAGGCCGGGCTGGTCAAGTTCGACTTTCTCGGCCTCAAGACACTGACGGTGCTCGAGACAGCGGTGCGGCTGGTGCGCCGCCGCGGCATCGAGGTTGATCTGGCGACGATCCCGCTTGATGACGAAAAGACCTACGAAATGCTGTCGCGCGGTGAGGTTGTCGGCGTGTTCCAGGTGGAAAGTGCCGGTATGCGCAAGGCGCTGCTGGGCATGAAGCCCGACCGGATTGAAGACATCATTGCCCTGGTGGCGCTCTATCGTCCGGGTCCGATGGAGAATATCCCCACCTACAATGCCCGCAAACACGGCGAAGAGGAGATGGCCTCGATTCACCCGAAGATCGATCACCTGGTCAAGGAAACGCAAGGGGTCATCGTCTATCAGGAACAGGTGATGCAGATCGCCCAGGAACTGGCCGGGTACTCACTCGGCGAAGCCGATCTGCTGCGCCGCGCCATGGGCAAGAAGATCCGTTCCGAAATGGATAAGCAGCGCGCGCGGTTTGTTGATGGTGCGGTCGAACGCGGCGTCGGTAAACCGCAGGCCAACATGATCTTCGACCTGCTGGCGAAATTCGCCGACTACGGTTTCAACAAATCGCACGCCGCCGCCTATGCGATCGTTTCCTACCAGACTGCCTATATGAAGGCGCATTATCCGGTCGAATTTCTCGCCGCTTCCATGACGCTGGACATGTCGAATACCGACAAGCTCAGCGATTTCAGGCAGGACGCATTGCGCCTGGGTATTGAAGTCGTGTCGCCATCGGTCATGACATCGTTTCGCGACTTCGAGGTTGGCGAGAACCGCATCCATTATTCGCTTGCCGCGATCAAGGGCGTCGGCGAGGCGGCAGTAGAGCACATCGTGGAGAAACGCGAGGAAAACCCGTTCGACAGCCTTGAGGATTTCTGCCAGCGCATCGACCCGCGGATTGTCGGCAAGCGCGTACTGGAAAGCCTGATTTCGGCCGGCGCCATGGATTGTTTCGGGCGGGACCGCGCGGCGATGATGAACGGTGTCGACCGGCTTTTGGGCACAGCGCAACTGGCAGCACAGGAGGCGAGTTCAGGTCAGGGCAACATATTCGGTGACGGATTTTCCGCCGAGATCGAAGCCATTCGGCTGCCCGATGCTGAACCGTGGCTGCCGGCCGAAAAGCTGCACCGCGAATTTCAGACTGTCGGCTTCTACCTGTCGGCGCATCCGCTCGATGAATACAAGAGCGCGCTTGAAAAGATGCGTGTACAGGCCTGGTCCGACTTCGAAGCGGCGGTCAAGCGTGGAGCGACCGCCGGCCGGCTCGCCGGGACCATTACGTCGAAGCAGGAGCGCAAGACGCGGACGGGAAATCGCATGGGTGTGATCCAGTTTTCCGACACTACCGGGCAGTTCGAGGCGGTGTTGTTCGCCGAAGCGCTGGCCCAGTATCGCGACCTGCTGGAGGCAGGTAAATCGGTGGTGATCACGGTGTCGGCGGAGGACAGACCCGAGGGCGTCAATTTGCGCATCGGGACGGTTCATTCTCTGGAGGACGAGGCGAACCGGTTGCAGAAGTCGATGCGCATATTTGTGCGCGACGCCGCACCAGTTGCCGGATTGTCATCGCAACTGGACGTTTCCGGCACGGGCCAGGTCAGCTTCATCGTCATCAAGGATGATGGTCAGGGCGAAATCGAAGTCGAGCTGCCTGACCGCTATCAGGTTTCAAACCGCATTGCTTCGGCAATGCGGTCCGTTCCGGGCGTTGTCGACGTCGAGCTGGTGTGATCGGCCTGACAGGCGGTTTACAGATTAACCGCGGGTCGCGCCAGCATGAGCCAGACGATCGCCAGCACCGAGACAAAGGCCGGAATACCGAAGGCGGACCAGACATAGAATAGCCGGAAATAGGTTCGCGGCAGGACTGTCTCGTTATCCGCTGCTGTTCGCGCCAGATCGCGCATCTGCTTTTGTATCCAGACGACAGGCAGCCAGAACACGCCGGTGACGGCGTAGAGCGCCAGCGACAGGACGATCCAACCTTCGGTGAGCGACCAGCCGACAGAACGGGCCAGGAGAATGCCGGTGATCGGTTGGGCGATGACCGCTGTGGCGGTAAACAAAAATCCGCGATCACGACAATTCCCGCCGTGTGGGCGATGATTCTCGCTTCACCGCTGCGGTGCGCCATCAGCATGAAGAACGCGATTCCCGCGCCGGTGCCCAGCAGCACGCAGGCGCCGACGACATGTAACCAGCGCAATGCGAGTTCGTATTCCATCAGCGCTCTTCCAGCATCACAGCACCGGCAATGGCAAGCATGATCGCAGGCAGGATCTTGACCAGCGGTCCGAGCGGATCGAGCCAAAGCCATGGTGTTGTCGCGGTTGCGGCCACTAGGTAGAGCGCGCCAACCATAACCATCGCAATACAGGCAATTCTCGAGTATCGGCGCACCAGTACCAAAACTGCCAGGCCGATATCGACCACAGACCAGAACAGCACCGCAGCAATTGCCAATCCGGCGTGCCATTTTGCATCGATGAGCGTTGCTGCGGCCTTGTCGACGCTGATCAGTCCGATGATCCCCGAGAGCAGCCAGAACAAAAACAGAGTTGCCACCGTAAGCGGCATGAGCAGGCTCAAGCGCGCTGCCAGCCGGTCTGCCGGCAATGGTTCCAGCGCGGCCAGCGTCTGATGCATGCCGCTGATCGGCCTGTCGGACAATTCGCGCCATTGTGAAGGATCGCCGGTAACGCCCACCTCAATTGCGGATATGGCCGTGGATCTCAGCGGGGAACGCCATCCAAGGTGCCCCAAACCATCGGCAACGACGGACAGGCAGCGCACCGACCATGCCGGAATTGGAAACCGGTAGCGGGCGGGGGAAAATCCAAGCCAGCCGCGTATGGCAGCCGCCAGATCGCCGAGACCGTGCACCTCTTCCTCGACGAGATCGAACACCGATCCTTCGCGCAATTGCCCGCGAACGGCCATTTCCACGGTTCCGGCGAGGTTCTGCATCCCGACTGTCTGTACTTGCGCATCGGCATAGGCCATCGGTTGGATCAGCGGTGTCGCTGCCACCATGCGCAAAAGCGCGGTGCCGCCGTAGGCTGTTCTGCCGAGCACAATTCCAGGCCGGATGATCCAATGTCGGGCGCCGGACTCGCGAATGGCGGTATCACCGGCGGCTTTTGTACGCAAAAACCGGGTATTTGCATCGGGATGTGCGCCAGCTGCCGAGATTTGCACGATTGATACACCCATCTTTGCGCAGCAATGGGCCAGGGCGGCGATTGCGCGCTCGTGGACGATATCGAGCCGGTCATTGCCTCCGTCCTGCAGCGCTCCGGCGCAGTTGATCACGGTGCCAACCCCCTGGAGGAGGGATTGCCAATCTGCGCCGGCCTGAAGATCGGACAGGTCGTGAATAATCCACTCAAGGTCTGGAAACGCCCGCTTGGCGGCTCGCTGATTACGCCCCAGGCCGACGACTTTAAATCCGCGGTCATTCAGGTGCCGCACAATACCGGAGCCAATGAAACCGTAGGCGCCCAAGACGAGGATCTTGCTGCCGGCGGCAGCGGACGGCTTTGCCTCGCCGTGAGCTGATTCACTCGCCTTGGTCAATGCTCGTTACTGCAAAGCGTGTGGTCGGAAAGCGATTTGATGACGTTGCAATCGGCAATGCTGCCGCCATTGCAGGCTGAAACAATGCGCTCAAGCTCGGTTTCAAGACGCTTTAGCCGTTCGATGCGGGTTTTGACCGCACCGAGATGTGCCCTAGCGATGCGGTCGGCGTCCGCGCACGGTTCGTCGGGATGTGCGTTCAATCTGATGAGGTCGCGGATCGAGCTGATCGACAGACCAAGATCGCGCCCATGTTTGATGAATGCGAGCCTTTCGAGCTCATCGCGCGAATATCTGCGCTGGTTACCGTCGGTCCGGTCCGAGGCAGACAGAATGCCCATCTGTTCGTAGTAGCGGATGGTCGGCACCTTCACGCCTGTGCGTTTTGACAACTCGCCGATGGAAAACATCAAATTTCCTCTTGAACCTCTAGTTACTAGAGAGACTAGGTTGGTCTAAAGCAATTGCAAGAGGTGATTTCCATGAGCGCGTCCTGCGGACATAGCCATGAGTTTTCGGGAATATCGGCCGACTACAAACGGCGACTTTGGCTCGTTATCGCCATCAATGCGGTCATGTTCGCTGTAGAGATGACTGCCGGTCAACTGGCGCAATCGCAGGCTCTGCAGGCAGATGCGCTCGATTTCTTCGCCGATGCGGCAACCTACGGAATATCGCTCGCGGTCATCGGTTCTTCGCTGCGCGTACGGTCAACCGCGGCGATGGCCAAGGGGCTGAGCCTGCTTGCGATGGGTCTGTGGGTGTTTGGCACGACGATATATCGTGTGTTTTATCTCGGCGTTCCCGAAGCACAGATCATGGGGGCCATCGGCTTTCTGGCCCTGGCGGCCAATGTCGCCAGCGTGCTCATCCTGGTCCGGTACAAGGACGGTGACGCCAATGTACGATCTGTCTGGCTGTGCTCGCGAAACGATGCGATCGGCAATGTTGCAGTCATGGTCGCCGCCGCAGGTGTCTGGGGCACATCGACCGGCTGGCCGGATTTGGTCGTGGCAATGGTCATGGCCGGGCTGTTTCTGACCTCTTCGTGGCAGATATTGCGCAAAGCGTGGGCCGAATGGCTTTCAACGGCGGCGTGACGTCCATTTTATGGATCGGATTATGACGCTTCAGGTATCCTGGTCGCGCTGCGGCCGCGCATTGCGACCGCGACCGAACGTGTAACCGGTTTCTACCGCCTTGCGTCCGAACTTGTCGCGCACCGCATCCATTGCGCCCTCGGCGATTGCGCGTTTGCGCGCCGGCACATCCACCAGATCGGGCGGATCAGCCCGGTTGTCATCGCAAAGCTCGGAAACGCCGATACCCAGCAGGCGGAAATTTGTTCCATCGGTTTCCTTGCGCAACAATTCCAGGCCGGTTGAGAATATTCGATCGGCAAGCCTTGTGGGATCGGCAAGTTGCCGGTTGCGGGTGCGGATTTTGAAGTCCTGGGTTTTCAGCTTGAGAACGATCGTCCGGCCGGCGATGCCTTTTTTCTTCAGCCGTTCGGAAACCTTCTCCGACAACGACCTGAGTACCGGCACAAGCTCGTCGAGCGTTGCCAGGTCGTTGTTGAATGTTGTCTCCGAAGAAACGCTTTTCGCCGCGCCATGGCTGGAGACGGAACGGCGATCTTCGCCGCGCGAAAGATAGTAAAGACGGTCACCCATGGTTCCGTAGGCGCGCATTAGCGCCGCACGATCCATAGTCTGCAGCTGGCCGATCAGCCGGATGCCATCGCGGGCCAGCGTTTTTTCGAACGCTTTACCCACTCCCCAGATCATGCTGACAGGCTTGTCGGATAGGAAGGTTTTTGCCTCGGCCTTGCCGATGACCGAAAAACCGCGCGGTTTTTCGAAGTCGGAAGCCACCTTTGCCAGAAACTTGCAATAGGACAGCCCGACTGAAACCGAGATACCGATCTCGGCCTCCACCGCGCTGGCGAATTGTGCCAATACACGAGCCGGCGGATTGCCATGCAATCGCTCGGTGCCGGTCAGATCCAGAAACGCCTCGTCGATGGAAATCGGCTCAACCGCGGGGGTCAGTTGTTTCATCATGTCGCGAACCACGCGACCAACGGCGGAGTATTTCGCCATGTCGGGTTTGACAACGACCGCTTCGGGGCAGGCTTTGAGCGCCTTGAACATCGGCATCGCCGAATGCACACCGCGGATCCGCGCAATATAGCATGCCGTTGAAACGACGCCGCGGCGGCCGCCGCCGATAATCACGGGTTTGTCGCGCAGCGCCGGGTTGTCGCGCTTTTCCACTGACGCGTAAAAAGCATCGCAGTCGATGTGGGCGATGGCCAGATCGTATAGTTCCACGTGATGCACAACCCGCGGACTTCCGCATTTCGAACACCGGTTTACGGCATCGGGCTGCGGACTCATGCAGTCCCGGCAAAAACCGTGTTCGGGATTGTTGACAGCGTTAGTCATGGGTGCGAACATAGCAAGAACATTTTTACTTAACCCGGTTCTGCACACCGGACAAGACCTGACATCACGGAACTATCGCATGGCAATCGAAATCGTGCCACTGACACCTGAACGCTGGGGTGCGTTTGCGCAGTTGTTCGGGCCGCAGGGAGCCTGCTACGGCTGCTGGTGCACCTATTTCCGGTTGGCTCCGAAAGTCCGGCGGAACAATGACCGTGAAGCCAACAAATCGCATATGAAGCGCCGTGTGATGGCCGGTCCGCCACCAGGGGTAATGGCGATGGACAACGGGATTGCGGTCGGTTGGCTGCAAATCGGTCCGCGAGCCGATGTGCCACAATGGAATTCGTCAAGGCGCGTCTCGGCACCAGTAGAGGACGCGGCGGCGAACGATCCGCAAGTCTGGGCGATGTCTTGCTTCTTCGTGGCCAAGCAGGCGCGCAAACGCGGAATGATGCGGCGACTGATCGATGGCGGGCTGGAATTTGCCCGTCAGAATGGTGCCCGGTTGGTCGAAGCATGCCCTATGGACAGCTCGAAAAGCCCGCTCAGCCTGTTCGTTGGATCAACTCACGTGTTTTGCGATGCCGGATTCGAAGAAATTGCTTTAAGAAAAGATGGCAGACCGCTGATGCGGTATATTATTTAGCAGATTAAAATTCGAATTTCCGTCGAATTTTTTGCTCTGCATCCCGCCATGAATCAGCGATTTCGATGGTATCATCCAATGGCGGAAGCAACGCCCGCATGCCTTCATGGGCCATAAGGTGGATCAAACCGGCGTCGGGCAGGCTTTTTTGCACGGAAGTCAGATTGTGCGGAATGTCGTCGACGAAGGCCACAGGTCGGTCTGTTTCACCCCGCAATTGCGCGATTGCCGGACCCTTCGCGGCTTCAGTGGTCAGCAGGGGGTAGGCAAATCCCACGCGATCAAGCAGGCGGCGCCGGGCGTCGCGATAGCGGTGCGGCATGGCGGTCAGCATGACGACCTCGGTATCGTCGGCCAGGCCTGCGATGGTATCGACCGCATATTGGACAGGGAATTGCCAGTTTTCCTGCTCACCAAAAAAGCTGTCCAACAGACCGCTGACCGCATCGCGCCCGGTCACTTCCCCGCTATCCTGATTGACGACATTTCCGTGTAACCGAAAAGAATCGGTCTTCAGATCGAAGCCGCGATGGTTGAGGAATGCGATAAACGGGCGCACGAACTCCAGCACGACCTCGTCGACGTCGAGCACAAGCAAGGGCCTGGAATCCTTGGATAATTCGGTGATTTGACGGGCTGTCTCCGGATCGATGGTCATGGGCTTACCATATTCGATTGGCTGCCCAGCGGCAGCGCACGCAACGCGGCAGAAATGCTGTGCGGATCGGCTCCGGTCTCATCACAAAACTGCACCAACGTCGGTTCGTGAGCGGCAATGAACTGCAATACGCCGGCCAGAAAACCCGGCTCAGCGGCGGATTCACGAATGGCGGTTGCTTCAATGCCGGTCAGTTGCAGAAATCGCGGTAACAAAACTTCGTCACCAGCGACAAACGCCAGGGCTGTGATCGCCAGTGCTTCGGCTGCTTCCTTGCTCATTTCCGCCATGTCACCATCCGCCGGATTCGTTGCTGCGAGATCGATACAGCGTGCGCGCAGTCCCCCGCAAGGGCATGGACCGCTTCGCCCGGCCAAAATTTGCGTTTCGTCAATCATATTGGGCTACCGTTGATCCGGTATCGCCCGCGTCCATCGTCGCCGGGCGAGATTATTTAACCGGGACACCAGTTTACGGGACAAAGGTCGATGCCCAAAAAGGTGATGATCGTCGAAGACAACGAGCTCAACATGAAGCTCTTTCGCGACCTCATTGAGGCGAGCGGATACGAAACCGTGCGCACGCGAAACGGGCTGGAAGCACTCGACCTGGCCCGCGAGCACAAACCTGATCTGATCTTGATGGATATCCAACTGCCCGAAGTGTCCGGGCTGGATGTCACTCGCTGGCTCAAGGAAGATGACGAGCTCCATCCGATCCCGGTCATCGCGGTGACCGCATTCGCGATGAAGGGTGACGAGGAGCGCATTCGCCAGGGCGGATGCGAGGCCTATATCTCAAAACCGATATCCGTTCCGCATTTCATTGAAACCATTAAGTCGTATCTGGGGGATGCCTGACCGCATCGGATTGCTGCAGTGGAGAGTATTTTGCCATGACCGCGCGTATATTGGTGGTTGACGACATTCCCGCAAATCTGCGGCTTCTCGAGGAGCGATTGCTGGCCGAGTATTTCGATGTCGTGACCGCGCTGAGCGGACAGGAAGCGCTTGAAATCTGTGCCAACGGCCAGATAGACGTGATTCTGCTCGATATCATGATGCCCGGGCTGGACGGTTTCGAGGTTTGCCGGCGTCTGAAGCGCGATGCCGCGACCGCGCATATCCCGGTGGTTATGGTGACCGCGCTGGATCAGGTTGAAGACCGTGTCCGCGGACTTGAAGCAGGCGCCGATGATTTTCTGTCAAAACCGGTCAATGACCTGCAGTTGATGACCAGGGTCAAAAGCCTGGTTCGGCTCAAAATGCTGACCGATGAATTGCGCTTGCGTGCGGCGACGACAACGGCGATCGGACTTGAAAACCTGCTTGAGCAAGCCGATGCAGGCAGTCGCCCGAAACCGAAACTGCTGCTGGTCGACGGTCGCAAGTCATCCTACGAAAGACTGGTGAGGATGCTGCGACCCGTCGCTGACATCGAGTTGGAGACAAATCCGCATCAGGGCCTGTTTCGTGCAGCCGAAGGAGCGCACGAGTGCATCATCGTATCAACGGCGTTTTCCGACTTCGATCCATTGAGGCTTTGTTCGCAGCTGCGCTCGTTGGACCGCACGCGCTCGATCCCGATCATGCTGATCGCCGAGCAAGCTGAAGACGACGTCATCACCCGGGGTTTGGAACTGGGCATCAACGATTACATCGTGCGGCCCGTCGACCGGCAGGAACTGATTGCCCGCGTCAGAACCCAGATACGGCGCAAGCGCTACAATGACGAATTGCGTGCCAATGTAACGCAATCAATCGAACTGGCAGTGACCGACAGCTTGACCGGTCTTCACAATCGCCGTTATCTCGACAATCATCTTCAGGCGCTGTTTGAACGTGCTCTGGGTCGCGCCCGACCGCTGTCCATTATGATTGCCGATCTCGACCGCTTTAAAACCATCAACGATTCAAATGGGCACGATGCCGGCGATCAGGTGCTCAAGGAATTTGCCAACCGGCTGCGCAAGAGCGTGCGCGGCATGGATCTGGCTTGCCGCTTCGGCGGGGAAGAATTCGTTGTCGTCATGCCCGACACCGATCCCGAGGTTGCGCACATTGTTGCCGAGCGGGTCAGGGCGGAAACGGCAGGCGCGCCTTTCCAGGTTGGCGACCGAAGTATTGAAGTGACGGTCAGCGTCGGTTTGTCGTCTCTGCAAGGGCGCTCAGATACGGTGGCGGCGTTGATGAAGCGCGCCGATGTCGCGCTCTATGAAGCCAAGAACGGCGGCCGCAACCGGGTTGTCGCCAAAGCCGCATGACGGCTACGCATCTTAGCGATCTATAAAATTTGCATAAAAATCAATGCTTAACTCTATCAAGAGTTTGTCACAATCGTTGGTTAAGAAAGTGTTGATTTCTGCCGTGCGTTACGCAAATGTTCGCTCGGACGCTATGGGTGGGGCCAATGACGAGGCAAGTGTGGCCCACCTGACGAATACCCCATGATGCTCAGGTCCGCCGCATCTCCTGGGTCCGTGGGGTTGGCCGGCCGGCACTGGCACATAGTGGCCTCCTCGTACCGCTGCCAGACCGCCGACCGGCCCCCATCATTTCCCCAACTCTGCGCGCAAACAAAAACGCCGCTTTGAGGAAAGCGGCGTTTGCGACTTTTCGCTTTGGCGCGAAACTATTTGATTTTGGCTTCCTTGAACTCGACATGCTTGCGCGCAACCGGGTCGTATTTGCGCTTGGTCATTTTCTCGGTCATCGTGCGGCTGTTCTTCTTGGTCACATAGAAGAACCCTGTGTCAGCCGTCGAATTCAGCCTGATCTTGATGGTCGTAGCCTTGGCCATTTGTTTTGTCCGTCTTGTCGGTAATCGAAGCCGCGGTCCAGGGGCTAGGCGCCCGATTGCGGCAATGTCGGGCGGACACATAAAGAACGCATGCGCTTTGTCAAGTCCGAGTTCCCAACCTGGTGCTGGCAAAGAGCATGTAGGCAAGGAAAAATGCGGCCAGTGACCAGGCAAAACCGGACGGCCCGACCACATCCATTCCGGCGCCGATTATTTGTGGGCCCGCAAGCATGCCGAGCGAATAACAGAATACAAACGCCGCATTGGCCGCGGCCAGATCCTGACCGGAGAGCTTGGCGCCCAAATGGGTCAGCCCGACAACGTAGAGACCGCCGGTCGCCCCGCCCCAGAAAAACATCAGCAGGGCGGTCAGCATCCAGTCATTGCCCAACATCGGAAGCACCAAAATACCTGAAAATCCAATCGCCGCCAGGATGAACAACAGCCATCTGCGGTCACGGACACGGTCGCTCAGCATGCCGAGCGGTAATTGCATTACGAAGTTGCCGATACCGATCATGCTGATCAGCAGCGCGGTCTCCGCTTCCGAATATCCGATGCGCAATCCGTAGACTGGAAACAAGGCAAAGCCACCGGTTTCGACCGCGCCGAACAGCAAGACCGCGGCTGTGGCGCTCGGAACCAGAAGGGAATAGCGAATGATGCCGCCGTGTTTTCTGTCTCCGCTGATGTACGGGCTGTCGCCGATTGCGAACATCACCGGAACGATAGCGGCAGCAATCAGCAAGGATCCGGTCGCAAATGGTGCAATACCGGTACTACCGAGGATCGCAAACAGCCACGGACCGATCGCAAATCCGCCGGACAGCACGGTTGCGTATATGCCCAGAACCAAGCCGCGCCGCTCGGCCGGAGCGGAATCGCTGATCCAGAATTCCGACAGAATGAATATGACCGTTAATGCGCCGTGGAAAACAAAGCGCAGCGGAAACCACATCCAGATTGCCGGCGCGAGAAAAAAACCGCTGAGCGAAACTGCCGCAGCGGCGATCGACAGAAGAAGTACGGGCACGACACCAAAGCGGACCGCCAGCGGCGTTGCCAGCGGTGCAAGCGCAATCGAGGCGACGCCGGCAACGGCCGAATTCAGTCCATTCAAGGTTGCGGAATAGCCGCGGGCTTCCAGAATGGTCGACAGCAGGGGGATGGCCAGCCCGATACCGATGCCAACGGCGGTGACGGATGCGGTGGCGGCGACCATGCCACGCCATCGTATTTGCGCGGCCGTGCTCATTCCCTCTAGATGATGTCGCGCCTGAAGCGGTTGTGGCGCATGTGATAGAACGGCACATCGCCGCCGGGCGACAGTTCGGGATCCTTGGCAAGGCGCCGGTTGAGCTCGTCGAGCACCGTCTTGGTGATCACCGGGACATCGGCCTGCATGGCTTCGGTCAATGGCAGCCACATCAGTTCTTCCAGCTCGTTTGTCGGACCTCCATCATCGAGGCTCTTGGCAACGCTATCGGTAAAGACCGCCAGAAAGCGCGTATCGAAGCGGCGCACGCGCCCCGGCGGCGTGATGGCGCGGGCGACAAATCTCAAGCCTGAAAGGGCAGGAGCGACGTGGTGTTCGACAAATCCCTGCCAATCGTCGTGCCGGGTTGAAAACTCGCTGTTCCGGCCGATCAGGAATCCAGCTTCCTCATAGGTTTCGCGAATGGCGCTCAGCGCAATCGCACGGGCACGCGTACGCGAGGCTTTTTTACCAGGGCCTGCCGTCAGTTTCGCCAACTCCTGCTCATCGAGTTCATCAGGTGTCTTGATCCGGCCGTCCGCCGGATCCGTGCGGCCACCCGGGAAGACAAATTTGCCCGGCATGAAGGCGTGGTTTCGATGCCGCCTGCCGATCAGCACATGCGGAATCGCGTCACGCCGGTCGAGCAGGATCAGCGTGGCGGCATCGCGCGGCCTCAGCGGGCCGGGGCCGATGGCAAAATCCTTCGATTCTGCGGTATCAATCTGCTTGCGGGTCAGGCCGCGCATGGCCGAGCCGACCGGTTCTTCCGACGACATTTGACTGTTCAAGCCTCCGGGTGGGATTCGATCTCGTCATCGTGGCCGCCAAAACCATGCATGTAAAGCGCCCATTGCAGCCCGATAACCGCTCCCTTGGTTGGGTGCAGCATGGCCAGTGACATCACGATCGTCACCGGAATCCAGATTGCCAGATGTTGCCACAGCGAAAGCGCCGATGTGGCTTCGACACCCATGAAGGCGCCGACGACGATATGTCCGACGACGAGAATGACGAGATATGCGGGCAGGTCATCGGCGCGATGATGGTGAAGCGCCTCGCCGCAATGGCCGCAATGTTCGTTCGACTTGACGAACGAGGCGAACAATTGCCCTTGGCGACAATTCGGGCATCGGCCGAGAGCGCCGGTTTTTATTGCCCGCCACAAATTTCGTTCCCGCGGCGGGCGGTGGTCACCATAGACATGTTCGCTCATCGTTATCTCCGTTTGCGCGGACCCGCTCTGCCGCGCGATCTTGCACCCTTGCGACCGGTCTTGCCCTTGTGAAACGAGCGTACGGATGCCGGCATTGGCAGCGGTTCGCTCAACATCTCAAATCGCATCGATCCTGCCAATGGCTGGGCTTCGACAAGCCGGACCTCGACCGCGTCGCCAAGCCTGAAACCTTTGCCGGTTCGCTCGCCGGATAGCGCGCGGGATGTTTCATCGAACAGATAATAATCATCACCCAATGTGGATATGGGTATGAACCCGTCTGCGCCAATTTGTAACAATTGCACAAACAGACCGGCCTTGGTCACGCCGGATATGCGTCCCTGGAATTCGTCTCCGATACGGGTCGACAGGTGAGCGGCGATCAAGCGATCGACGGTGTCACGCTCGGCTGCCATGGCCCGGCGTTCGGCTGCGGATATCAGGCCTGAAACCTCTTCCAGCACCTGCTCGTCGCTGGTGCGCAGACCATCCTTGCCCAATCCCAATGCCGCGATCAGCGCGCGATGAACAATCAGGTCGGCGTAGCGCCGGATCGGCGAGGTGAAATGGGCATATCTGCGCAGGTTGAGCCCGAAATGGCCGATATTGCCAGTCGAATACTCCGCCTGGCTTTGCGACCGCAGAACCACTTCGTTGACCAGTTGCTCATGGTCTTTGCCGACGACCCGCGACAATATCGTGTTGAATTGTGACGGCCGCATTTGCGAACCGCGGGCAAGCGACTGGCCGATGGTTTTCAGGAAGTCGCGCAAAGCCTCCTGTTTTGCCAGAGACGGTGCGTCATGAATACGATAGATCAGCGCCTGGCGTTTGGCCTCAAGCGTTTCGGCGGCGGCCACATTGGCCTGGATCATGAATTCCTCGATCAGCTTATGGGCATCCAGCCGGTCGGGTACGATGATGCGGTCGACGGTGCCGTCTTTCTTAAGCAGAATCTTGCGTTCCGGCAGATCGAGCTCGAGTGGTTCGCGCGCTTTGCGACCGCGTTTCAATGCGCCATAGGCCTGCCAAAGCGGATCGAGGATCGTCTGCAGCAGTTCTGCTGTCTTTTCATCCGCAGCGCCATCGATGGCGCCTTGAGCCTGAACATACGACAGGCGCGCCTTAGAGCGCATGATAATCCGGTGGAATGTATGCCGCAATTTGCGGCCATCGGCAGAAAACGCCATGCGAACCGCAAGTGCCGGACGGTCCTCGTTCTCGCGTAGCGAGCACAAGTCGTTCGATATGCGCTCCGGCAGCATCGGCACCACGCGGTCGGGAAAATAGACGGAATTGCCGCGTTTCAACGCCTCTTGATCAAGCGCGCTTCCGGGCCGGACATAGGTGGCGACATCGGCGATTGCGACAACGGTAATCACGCCACCGGGATTTTGTTCATCGTTGTCCGGTTCAGCGTAGACGGCATCATCATGATCTTTCGCGTCGGCCGGATCGATGGTGATTAGCGGCAGATTGCGCCAGTCTTCGCGGCCTGAAGGGTCGAAAGGTTTGATCCCGTCGGTCTCCGCGAGAGCCTTGGCGGGGAAAATGTGCGGAATGTCGTGTGCGTGCAGCGCGATCATCGACACCGATTTTTCGCTGTCCAGCGAACCGATCACCGTCAGCACCTTGCCTTTCGGTGGTCCATAGTGGCGCAATCGCACGGGCGCCGCCTCGACAAGGTCGCCCGGCTTGGCCGAGCCGAGGAACTCGTCGTCAATGATCAATTCCGGCTGCTTGCGCTCGACCGGCTCGAGCCGGTGGCCGCCATCCTCGGTCAGGCGAATGACGCCGAGCGCGGCTTCGCGGCGCTTTTCGAGGACCTTCATGATGCGGGCGGTGTGGGACGGGCCAGCCGGATCATCACCGGGAAACGTGCGGGCCAGAATGCGCTGCCCGACACCGGGAATTGCGCCCTTGTGGCCGCGGCCGATCTTGACTTCGACAACAGGTGCATCGTCGTCGGGCCATTCGGACGGGCGAGCCAACAGGCCGCCATCGTCATCGCGTCCGAAAATGTCGAGAACGGTGACGTGGGGCAGGGCGCCCGGTCTGATCAGCCGTTTGCGCCGTTTCTCGATGAGCCCCTCGTCCTGGAGCTCCCGCAGCATGATTTTCAGTTTGATGCGGGCATCGCCCTTGACGGCAAATGCTTTGGCGATATCGCGTTTCGAGGCGCGATCGGGATTGTCGGCGACGAAACGCAATATCTCGTCGCGTGTCGGCAAGTGGCGCGGCTTGGCACGGCCTGATTTTCTGGATTTTGATAAACGGCGTGCCAATCAGTCCGCCTTCGCCTTCTTTGTCGCCTTCTTGCGTCTGGCAGGCTTTTTGCCGCCCTTCGCGGCCTTGGCGGCAATTAATTCCAAAGCCTCTTCCAGCGTCACGGTGGTCGGTTCCTTGCCCTTGGGCAGCGTGGCGTTGATCTTGCCGAAATTGACATATGGCCCATAGCGTCCGTCGCGAACCGTGACTTTGCCACCGCCATCAGGATGGTCGCCAAGGTCTTTGAGTGCCGCGGCCTGTGTCCTGCCGCGTCCCGGCCCCTTGGCCTTCTTTTCAGCGATGACCGTCACGGCACGATTGATGCCGATCGAAAACACCTCCTCCGGCGTTTCCAGGTTGGCGTAGGTGCCGTCGTGAAGCACGAACGGTCCGTAGCGGCCGATTCCGGCTGAAATCATCTTGCCGGTCTCCGGGTGCGGGCCAATGTCGCGCGGTAGCGACAGCAGCGCCAAAGCCTTTTCATGGTCGATGTCATCGGGCGACCATCCCTTGGGCAAACCGGTGCGCTTGGCCTCCTTGCCGTCACCGCGCTGCACATAGGGACCGAACCGCCCGCTCTTCAGCGTAATCTCTTCTGATGTGTAGGGATCGGCGCCCAGTACGCGATCGCTGCCGTTGCCATTCGAACCCTCGCCGCTTTCGCCAAGCTGGCGGGTAAATCCGCAATCTGGGTAGTTCGAGCAGCCGATAAATGCGCCGTAGCGGCTGAGTTTGAGCGACAGGTTGCCGTTGCCGCAGCGCGGACAGATGCGCGGGTCCTTGCCGTCTTCGCGTTCGGGAAACACGAGCGGCGCCAGGTCCTCGTTCAGCGTGTTGAGAACTTCCGTGACGCGCAGATCCTTGATTTCGCCAAGCGCGTTTGAAAACTCCTTCCAGAAATCCCTGAGAACCTCTTTCCAGGCGAGTTTACCGTCGGAGATGCGGTCGAGCTTTTCTTCCAGCGCGGCGGTGAAATCGTACTCGACATATCGGTCGAAAAAACCTTCCAGGAAGGTGATCACGAGCCGGCCCTTGGCTTCCGGTATCAGCTTGCGTTTTTCGATCCGGACATATTCGCGGTCTTCGAGCGTTTTGAGCGTCGCTGCATATGTCGATGGCCGGCCGATGCCGAGCTCCTCCATCTTCTTGATCAGCGAAGCTTCGGAATAGCGCGGTGGCGGTTCGGTTGTGTGTTTGGTCGCATCAATCGCCTTACGCTCAAGCGTCTCGCCATTGCGGATTTCTGGCAGGCGCTTGTCGTCTCCGTCACCGTTCTCCTCTGCCTGATCGGTATAGGCGGCGATAAATCCGTCAAACCGGATGACCGATCCGTTGGCCCGTAACTTGGCTGCTTGGCTGCCGTTGGTCGCGTCAATATCTACGGTCGTTCGTTCGATTTCGGCTGCCGCCATCTGACTGGCGATCGCCCGTTTCCAGATGATCTCGTAGAGTTTCGCCTGGTCGGAATCGAGATACTGACGCAACTCATCGGGGCTGCGGGTGAACTCGGTCGGTCGGATCGCTTCATGCGCTTCCTGCGCGTTCTTGGCCTTGGCGGTGTAAAATCGCGCTTTTTCGGGAAGGTATTTTTCACCGAATCCGGCTGCAATAGCGTTGCGCGCCGCATCGAGGGCTTCCGGCGCCATCTGCACGCCGTCGGTACGCATGTAGGTGATCAGGCCGGTAGTCTCTCCGCCGATATCGATGCCTTCATACAGCCGCTGCGCAACTTGCATGGTGCGCGAAGCGGAAAAGCCCAAACGGGATGAGGCTGCCTGCTGCAGTGTCGACGTGGTGAAGGGCGGGGCGGGATTGCGCTTGGTCGGTTTTGCTTCCACCGAAGCAACCGTAAATGCCGCGCCGTCCAGCATCGATTTGATGTCGTCGGCCTGTTCCTGACTGGAAATATCGAGCTTTTGCAGTTTCTTTCCGTCGAATGCGGTCAATCGCGCTTCGAATTCGTCCTGACGCGGCGTCGTCAACCTGGCTGCAATCTGCCAATAATCCTCGCGGATGAACCGCTCAATCTCCGCTTCGCGATCGCAAACCAGCCGCAGCGCCACCGATTGTACGCGACCGGCCGATCTTGCGCCGGGCAATTTGCGCCAAAGCACTGGTGAGAGATTGAAGCCGACAAGATAATCAAGCGCCCGCCGCGCCAGATAGGCCTCGACAAGCGCCGTATCGATATCGCGGGGATTGGCGATCGCGTCGAGGACCGCCTTCTTGGTGATGGCGTTGAAAACAACCCGGCGAACGGGTTTGTCCTTCAGCGCGCGTTTCTGTCTGAGCACTTCCAGAACATGCCAGGAAATCGCTTCGCCTTCGCGATCCGGATCAGTCGCGAGAATCAGGCCGTCGGAGTCACGAACCGCCTTTGCAATCTCGGTCAGACGCTTTGACGATGGACCGTCGGTGGTCCATGTCATCTCGAAATCCTCATCGGGCTTGACCGAACCATCCTTCGCCGGCAGATCGCGCACATGCCCGAACGAGGCGAGAACCTTATAGTCTTGCCCAAGGTACTTGTTGATTGTTTTTGCCTTGGCCGGCGATTCGACGACGACAACATCCATGCCGCAAAATTCCCTCGTCACGAAATACGAGATTCCGTGATTCTCGTTCTTCAGTTCAAAAAATCAGCCCGTCACATGGCTGTGCTTTCCCCGCTGGTCAAGGGGCAAAGGACAAATCGACCAAATGCTACTCGCTGCAACCATAGGAAGCTTTTCTTATTTTGTTGCCTTTAACGGACGGTTGTGAAATAGTATTATACAACTAATAAGGGAGTTCCATGATTGACCATATGTGGCACGCTTTGAAACTCTGACACCATGGCAATCATCGGGACCGGTAACAAAATAATGTCGAAAAACGCCACTTCACGACGAACCGAAACGCTCGATTACCTGCAAACAATG
Organism: Rhizobiaceae bacterium; assembly: GCA_963669285.2. Lineage (GTDB taxonomy): Bacteria > Pseudomonadota > Alphaproteobacteria > Rhizobiales > Rhizobiaceae > JAWKWH01. Next base: position 226,717 of record CAXXSI010000016.1, read on the forward strand.
CTCGGGCAACTGCGGACGATGGCCGAGGCAGAGCGTTATGACATGCTCGCATTCCTGATCGAGATGGCGTATATCGAAGCAAGCGACATCGCCCGCGGTGCGCGCTCTTCAAACATCTCCGACAACAAGCGACACAGCGCCGCCTGAGTGCCGTTCCAGCCTGCCGGCAAGGTCGAGTTCCAGCAGCACCATGAACACTTGTGCAGGATGCAATCCGGTATGGCGAATGAGTTCGTCCGGCGTCGTGGGAACCGGACCAAGCGCCTCGATCACCCGTTCGCGATCGCTGTCTGCCGGTGGAGGGATTGAGGCGAAATCCTCTGGATCGGCAAAATGGTCCGGTTCCGGAATCGAGCGCCCGGTAAGCGGGGCGATTTCATCGATAATGTCGGTTACTTTCGTGACCATCACAGCGCCGTCCTTCAACAGTCCGTTGGTGCCGGCGGCCCTGGAATCAAGTGGTGAACCGGGAACCGCAAAAACGATTCTCCCCATTTCTGCGGCAAGTCTGGCACTGATGAGGGAACCGGAGCGTTTGGCCGCCTCGACGACGACGAGGCCAAATGACAGGCCGGCGATGAGACGGTTGCGGCGTGGAAAGTCTTTCGCACGCGGCTCCCATCCGAACGGCATTTCGGTGATCAGCGCGCCCCCGCGCTTGGCGATGTCACGGTAAAGGGGTTCGTTTTCCGGCGGGTAGGGCTTGTCGATACCGCCGGCCAGGACGCCGACGGTTCCCGATGCCAGGCCTGCTTCATGTGCCGCCTTGTCGATCCCGCGCGCGAGCCCGGAAATCACTGCATAACCAGCCTCACCGAGACCGGCGGCAAGCATTTGAGCCATGCGCGCACCCGCTGCGGAGGCATTGCGGGATCCAACAATTGCCACCGCAGGCAGGTCGAAGACTGCCGGTTCGCCCTTGATCGCGACCAGAGGTGGCGGATTGTCCATATGGGCGAGCAATTTGGGGTATTCGGCCTCGCCAATTGCGCAAAGCACCGCTCCGAACTTCGCGATACTGGCCAATTCGGCTTCCGCTTCGGACAATTCGGGAATCCGCATCCTGCGTTTGGCGCCCCCGCGCATGGAGAGTTCGGGCAACATTTCCAGCGCGCTTTCGGCCGAGCCGAACCGGTTGATCAAATCCCGGAAAGTCGCCGGTCCGACATTGTCGCAGCGAATCAGCCGCAGCCATTGAAGTCTTTGCCGGTCCGAGAGCCGTGGCGGGCCTTCGGTCGGTCGCTTCATTCCCGGGCTCCGATCCGCGTTTCGCTGCCGTTCATGAGGCGCGAAATATTGGCGCGATGTTTGAAATAGATAATGACGCCCATCAGGGCGAACTGCCATGCAACCAGTTCGTGGCCCAAAAGATAAAGAGCGACCGGAACTGCGACAACGGCGATGAGCGCGGCCAGCGACGAATATCTGAACAGTGCGGCCGCCATCAGCCAGACAGCACCGAAAACCAGAGCCCCTTGCCAGGCAAGCCCCAGAAGGACGCCGAGATAGGTGGCTACGCCCTTGCCGCCCCTAAATCCGAGCCAGACCGGATAAAGGTGGCCTAGAAACGCACCGAATCCCGCAGATGCGGCGACCGGAAGATCGAACCAAGCAAGCCCGACGAGAACCGGAACGGTGCCCTTCAGAGCATCAGCGACCAGTGTCAGCGCCGCCAGCCCCTTGCTTCCCGTCCGCAGTACATTAGTGGCACCGATATTTCCCGAGCCGATTTTACGCACGTCTCCTTTGCCACCGGCTTTGGCGATCAACAGACCAAAGGGAATCGATCCGCAGAAATAGCCGAACAGGAGTGCGAGCAACCCTGTGGCGGAGATGAATGATTCTGTCATGACACCCCCCGTCAATCGGTGGAATATACTGTGCGTCCGGCAACCAGTGTTTGCAAGACCATACCTTGCAACCGCGCGCCCTCAAAGGCTGTATTTTTTGATCGGGACAGAAGTTTCTTTTCTTCGACGATCCATGGCCGATCCAAATCGACGATGATCATGTCGGCAGGGCTTCCCGGTTTCAGCGATCCCGCCTCGAGTCCCAGAAGCCTTGCCGGCGCCGTCGACATCGCCTCGATCAACCGCGGCAAGGAAACATCCTTGTTGTGAAACAAGCGCAGCGCGACCGCCAATAACGTTTCCAGCCCGATTGCGCCATCGGCGGCATCGGCAAATGGCAGGCGTTTGGTGTCGACATCCTGCGGATCGTGAGAGGATACGATGATATCGATGGTGCCGTCCTTCAGTGCCTCGATCATCGCAATTCTATCTTCCTCGGCGCGCAGAGGCGGCGACATCCGGAAGAAGGTGCGGTATTCCCCGATATCGTTTTCGTTCAACGACAGGTGGTTGATGGAAACCCCTGCGGAGATGTTGTCAGCGGCAGGTTTAACGCGGGCGATCGCGTCAGCCGCCATGGCTGTCGACAATTTGGCGGCGTGATAGCGCCCGCCGGTCAACCGTGCCAGCGCAAGATCCCGCTCCAGGGGGATCAGTTCGGCTTCGCGCGGGATGCCCGGCAATCCAAGCCAGCTGGCAAACAATCCTTCATTCATGACACCGGAAGCGCCCAGGTCGTGATCCTGCGTCTCGAGGGCGACGACCGCGCCCAGATCGTGTGCGTAGGTGAGCGCGCGGCGCATGACCAGCGCGTTGTTCAACGTGTTTCTTCCATCCGTAAACATAACCGCACCGGCCTCGCGCATGAGCCCAAACTCGGTCATCTCGGCGCCCTTCAGCCCCTTGGTGATGGCGGCCGAAGGGTGGATATTGACGATCGCCGTTTCGCGTGCCGTCCTCAACACGAACTCGACCAGGGCGACATCGTCAATGACCGGACTGGTATCCGGCATCATCACCAGCGACGTCACGCCTCCTGCCGCGGCGGCCCTGGATGCCGAGGCAATCGTTTCGCGGTGCTCGTTGCCCGGTTCGCCGATATGGACACGGGCATCCACCAGGCCGGGTGCGATCAACAGGCCGGAACAATCGATCCGTTCGGCTCCGTCCGGTATCCCGTTGTTGAGTGCATCGGCACCGGCAGCCACAATACGTCCCTTGTCGATGATGACGGTTCCGGTTTCGTCGATGCCGCGCGAGGGATCGACGATACGGGCCTTTTCGAATACCCGGGCGGTCATGCGGCAACCCCTTCGGGATTGCGCCGAGGATCAAGAAGCGCCTCCATCACCGCCATGCGGACGGCGACGCCCATTTCGACCTGCTCCTCGATGACGCTCTGCGGACCATCGGCAATGTCGGAAGCGATTTCCACGCCGCGGTTCATGGGTCCGGGATGCATGACTAATGCATCCGGCCTGGCATGTTTGAGCTTTTCGGCGTCGAGACCGAAATAGCGGAAATATTCACGCGTAGAGGGTACGAATGATCCTTCCATGCGCTCGCGTTGCAGACGCAGCATCATCACAACATCGGCGTCGCGCAATCCATCGGCCATGTTGGTATGCACCTCCGCCCCCATCTGCTCGATTCCAGAGGGCAGAAGCGTTGTCGGTGCCACCGCGCGAACCCGTGCCCCCATTGCATTGAGCAGGATAATGTTCGAGCGGGCAACGCGCGAATGGAGAATGTCGCCGCAAATCGCCACCGTCAGACCGGCGATATTGCCCTTGGAACGGCGTATGGTCAGGGTATCCAGAAGCGCTTGAGTCGGATGCTCATGGGCGCCGTCTCCGGCATTGACCACCGAGCAGCCAACCTTTTGGGCCAGCAAGGCTGCAGCGCCCGCAGATGCGTGGCGGATGACGAGAATATCCGGACGCATGGCGTTGAGGGTCATTGCCGTGTCGATCAGCGTTTCACCCTTTTTGACCGAAGAGCTTGCAACCGACATGTTCATGACATCGGCGCCCAATCGTTTGCCTGCCAACTCGAACGAGGATTGCGTTCTGGTCGAGGCCTCGAAGAACAGGTTTATCTGTGTTCGGCCGCGCAGGCCCGATGTTTTCTTGTCCGACTTGCGCGAAATCGAAACGGCTGAATCGGCGCGGTCAAGCAGGATGGAAATGTCGTCGGGGGAAATATCGCGGATGCCGAGGAGATGGCGGTGTGGAAAAAGCGGGTAAGCTTGGTTCTCTGACATAGCAGGCGCTTGCTATAGGCGCGGTCGGCATGGTCTGCAAGCATGTTTGGTCCCTACACACCGAATTTTCGTCGCATCGGCCCAAAACAGCCGCTATGTATGAGCACTTGAGACTATGACGCAAAAAACCGACATGGCGGGGCAAAGACAGTTGGAAAACGAAACAATCAATCAACCGCCGCTGTTTGTCGGCGGAAACGCCTATCGCGATGATCCGCTTCTTGTTCAGCTTTGTGCCGGTATGGCGGAACCGGTTCGTCAGGAGTTGGACAAGCACGGCCGTTTCGTCAGGACCTCCGAAGCGCAGGATCTCGCTCGCCTGGCCAATACTGAGATGCCGCGACTTAAAACCCACGACCGCCAGGGCAGGCGCCTCGATCAGGTTGAGTTCCATCCGGCGTATCACGCGCTGATGCGCCGCTCTATCGGGATGGGGCTGCATGCATCGATCTGGGAAGAAAACAACACGGAAGCCGGGGTACGGCACCAGGCCCGGGCTGCCAGGTTCTACCTGACTGCAGAAATGGAATGCGGACATCTGTGTCCCATCACGATGACCAATGCTTCGCTGGCCGCTTTGATGGCAACGCAGCCGCTTTTTCGTGAGTGGGCGCCACGAATCATCGCACGCAAATACGATTCAAGTCACAAGCCGGCGAGCGAGAAGGCCGGTCTGACCATCGGTATGGGGATGACGGAGAAGCAGGGCGGTACCGACGTTCGCGCCAATCTGACCCGCGCCGAGCCGGCTGAAAACGGATTGCACCGTATTACCGGTCACAAATGGTTCATGTCTGCGCCGATGTGCGATGCTTTTCTGATACTGGCACAGGCTGAGGCGGGACTGTCGTGTTTTCTCATCCCACGCATGATTGGCGCCGACACCAACAATGGTTTGGAGTTTCAAAGGCTCAAGGAGAAGCTGGGAAACCGGTCCAACGCCTCTTCGGAAGTGGAGTTCCGCGGATCGCTCGGCCAGATGGTCGGTGCGCCGGGGAAGGGCGTATCGACCATCATGGATATGGTCACCTTGACCCGGCTTGACTGCATCGTGGCGTCGGCGGGCATTATGCGCGCGGCAATGGCGGAAGCGGTTCATCACGTACGCCACCGTGAGGTTTTCGGCAAAACCCTGATCGATCAACCGCTGATGACGCGGGTACTGGCGGATATGGCACTCGACGTCGCCGCGGCCACGGCACTGTCATTCAGGCTGGCCCGCTCTTTCGACGAAGCCGCCAACAGCCGGGCGGAAGCGGCGTTTGCTCGCGCCATGACACCCGCGGTCAAATACTGGATTTGTAAACTGGTGCCCGCCATCACCTACGAGGCCATGGAGTGCCTCGGCGGCAATGGTTATGTCGAAGATTCGCCGATGACGCGTCACTATCGCGAGGCACCGCTAAACGCGATATGGGAGGGATCGGGGAACGTCATGGCGCTGGACGTGATGCGTGTGCTGGAGCGGGGCAGGGGTCTGTTCGATGAAGTGCTTGGATCGCTCGAAGCCGAGCTCGGTGAAAAGGGCGCCGCCACGATCGGGGTTTTGCACGCGGCAATCGACGTCGCAGTGACCGATGAAGGTTCCGCACGCATCTTGACCGAACAACTGGCACTAGCCGCAGCGGCTGCGGAGTTGAAGCGTCTTGGCGTTGACCGACTGGCCGACGCGTTTATCGACACCAGGCTTGGCGGGCAGTGGCGCAACACCTATGGCATGCTCGATGCGCGCCACGACAGCCGTGCAATCATCGATCTGCTCTACGCACCGGCCAAATAGGTCGCAATCGCCAACACGGCCGGAATAGAGAAGAAGGAAACAAGCGTCTGCATCGTGGTGATCGCCGCATACAACTCGGCATCGCCACCGAGTTGCCGTGCCAGCAGATATCCGTTCATGGCCGTCGGTACCGCCGCGCAAAGTGACAGGTACAGCAATTGCGGGCCTTCCAATCCCAGAGCAATGGCCAGACCGATCATGATTACGGGATAGGCGATGAGTTTCGTAAACACAGGCAACCAGATCGCAAACCTAGGGCGGAACAGATCGGCCGGGCGAAGGCCGGCACCGATTGCAATCAGGCCCATACCGAGTGCGGCTCTTCCGACCAGATCGAGGGTCTGGTTCAGCGGTTCATAGAAACCGAACGGCTGCGCACGGATCAGGATCGCCGCCAGCGACGCCAGAACCAAAGGATTGGTTGCCATCTTGGCGGCAATGCTGGACCAGTTGGCCTTCGATTGGGCGAACTTCACGATGACCGATATCGAGGCGATATTGATCGGGATAATGATTGCCGCCATCATCAAGGCGACGACGGCCAGCCCTTCCGGTGGGAACAGTTTTTGGGCAACCGCGAAGGCCATGAAACCGTTCCAGCGGATCGTCGATTGAAAAACGGTCGAAAACTCGCTGTGCGCGACGAGGTTCGTCCTGCTCAACAGCGGCCAAAGCGACAGCGCCAGCGCGGTGACGATCACAAACGCCCCGGCCATGGTGAAAAAAATCGTATTGAGGCTCAATCTTGAAAAATCGGCGTTGACGATCGTCACAAAAAGCAGCGCTGGATACAGAAACCAGAAGCCGAGCTGCTCCAGGCCTGTCCAGGCGCGCTGATCGACCAGCGGAACCCGCCGCAGGAGATTCCCGGCCACGATCAGCAGAAATATCGGTAAAATGCTCTCGAACGTCGCAAACATTGGTAGGGCAAACAGCCTGGTTGAATTGTGTAACCGGATTATGCCTTTAACATCGGTACCGCAATCCACAGACCGGCATCGGCGTTAACCTTAACAAAACCTTTCAATTGCGGCGGGCGGTAAATGAGACCAGTGTTGGAGGTGATGAAAGCGGCCGTCAAATGATCCGGATTCTGACATTTTCCCTGTCCCTCTACTGGCTTGCTTTCTTTGGCAGCCATGCGGTTGCTGCGTTAATGGCGAGCCAGTACGGATTGCCGAGCGCTTTCAGCTTGCTGAACTCAGGATTTCCCGGGGTGGGTCAACTGGTCGCCGGTTCACCGGCGGTCAGCCTGGGATTCGCCTGCCTGTTTTTTCTTGCGGCGGCGATGTTCTTGTGGATGCTTTTGGCATCACTCCTGTCGAAGGGCGAACGATCCGGGCAGTTTCAAAGCATCGCAAACCACACAACATCTCTAGCTGGCATTGCACTTGCGTTCATGTTCGTGGCTGCAACGTTCAATCCGTCGGCCGAACTGTTCCAGTCGATCAGCCTGCATGTGGCTGGACTTGCGGGCAGTTACGCCGCGATATCAGTCGAGTTTTTGACACAACCGTCTGACAACAAGGATGGCGAAATGGCGGACCTTGCCAGGGTGAAGGCGCTGCAAGCCACCCACAGCGCGTTGTTGTCGCGGATCTCCGGTCGCGAACCGGCGGGCCCCAAGGAGTTTGGCTGATGCGTTATGTATTGATCTTCTGGGCGGCGCCAATGGGCATGTTTTGGGGCTGGTATTACCTGTCCTACCACGACATCAATTTCGGCACGGTTTATTTCAGCCGGCTATTGCATGACTTCGCGTTTGGATTCTATGCCCAAATCCTCAATCAATATGCGGGCATGAATATCGAAGCCAGCGCCATACCTGCCATGATTGCACGTGCCTGTGTGATCGATACGCTGCTGATCATGGCGATCCTGGCATTTCGCCGCCGCAAACGCATTATCAACTGGTGGCGCCAGCGGCGAAACGTCAATCAGGCGGATTATCGCGGCGAATTGCTTGAAGCCGGTCGAGAACCCCTTGAAGGATGAAGGCCGCCGCGGCCGAATCGATCCTTTCGCCCCGTTTGCCTCGTGATACATCCATATCGATCAGCGCGCGTTCAGCCGCGACCGTCGAAAGCCGTTCGTCCCACAACACGAATGGCAGTTCGGATATGCGCTCGAAATTGCGCACGAACGCTCGGACAGCCTGAGAACGCGGGCTTTCGCTGCCGTCCATGTTGACGGGCAGGCCAATGACGAAGGCGACCACCTGATCATCGGCGACCGTGGCAAGCAGCGCGGCGGCGTCGGTTGAAAACTTTTTGCGCCGGATGAGTGGTCTGGGATGGGCGAATTTGAGCGAGCGATCGCTGACCGCCAGGCCGATCGTCTTGCTGCCCAGATCAAGACCGGCGATGACTCCTCCGCTGGAAGTCAGGCCGGTTAGCTCTTCGACTGTCGCCAGCGGCATGGGATTCTGCTTTCCTTTGACAATTGTCATTGGACTTCTATCCTCGAGTAATCCGAAAATCGAGGAGATTGGCACCCATGAAACTCACCTGGTACGGCCATTCGGCATTTCGCATAGATGAAGGCGACGTTTCGATCCTGATCGATCCGTTTCTGACGGGTAATCCAACCTGGGGCAAGGGCTGGGAGGAGGCTGCGGACGGTGTAACGCATGTGCTTTTGACCCACGGCCACAACGATCACGTTGGCGATGCGGCCGATATTCTCAAGGCCACCGGCGCCATGCTTGTCGCCAATTTCGAAATCTGCATGTTCCTGGTTGGCCAGGGTGTCGATGATACCAAGATCAACCCCGGCAACCATGGCGGCACCGTCGATTGTGGCGGCTTTACCACGACATTCGTAAATGCCGTTCATTCCTCTTCGTTCGGCGAGGATGGCGGCCGAAATCTCTACCTCGGCAATCCCAACGGCCTTGTGCTGCATTTTGCCGACGGCCAGTCGCTCTATCACATGGGCGACACGGATATTTTCGGCGACATGGCGCTGATCGAGGAATTGCATAAACCCGATATCGGCCTGGTGCCGGTCGGCGACCGGTTCACCATGGGCGGCGCCGTCGCAGCCCTGGCGTGCCTGCGCTATTTCAACTTCAAAAGCGTGGTTCCGTGCCATTTCGGCACCTTCCCGATCATCGATCCCGATGCGTCGAAATTCGCCGCCGCGATGGAAGGTGCGAAGACACAGGTGGTACTGCCGGAAGCGGGCAAGGCCATAGAAATTTGAGCGAGAAACAAGACCGCCCGGTTCGGTCTGTGCTGCGCGCCGTGAAACCCTTCAGCGGAGAACGAGCCGTTCCGCGTGTCCCCTGGACGGCGTGATGTTCACCCGGAAACTGGGCAGTTTCGAGCAGACTTTGGCGATGATGGACGGTTTCGTCCCGGTCTTGTTCGTCGGCGTGCTGCGGCTCACCAACGGACCTTCCGCCGATCAGCTGCGCGGAGCAATCGGCAGACTGCAAACCAGGCATCCGCTATTGCGCGTCAGCATCGTCGACCGCGAGGACGGTCCGATGTTTCAAGAATGGGATGATGAGATAGGCGTGCCGTTGGTTGTGCTGGCGCGGGACGGGCCGGATCATTGGCGCGGTGTTGCGGAAACAGAATTGAACCGGCCATTGGACACGGCAACACCGCCCCTGTTCAGGTTCACCTATCTGACGGGCGAGCCGGACAGTGAGTTGGTATTTACATTTCACCACACAATCATAGACAGCCGCGCCGGTGTTTCTCTGGTTGATGAAATGCTGGCACTGTGTGCGGGGATAGACGCATCGGCTGACGCGGCACTGCCATTGAACCCCTTGCCGGCGATGGAGGATCTTTATCCGCAGCGGCTTTCGGGATGGCGACGACCTATGCATGTCGCGCGCTATCTTGTGGATCAACTGATCGGTGAGGCCAAGTATCGGCGTGGCCTGAAGCGGCGCCAGATTGTGCACAAAAGCACCAGCAGCAAGAACCGTGTTGTGACCACCACATTGCCGGCCGGCGCCACCCGCGCAATCGTGCGCGCCGCGCGCAAGCGTCGGATGCCGCTGAACAGCCTGTTGAACGCGGCATTGCTGATTAGCGTTGCGCGTCATCGTTACCGTGGAATGCGGGTGCCGATGCGCGGCCTGTCATTTGCCGATATGCGGCCATACCTTCAGCCGCCACCTGCCGGAAGGGACATGGGCGTCTACATTTCGATGCTGCCTTACACAGTCGAAATGGCGCCGGAAAAGAATGCCTGGCAACTGGCCAGCGACATTAGCGGCCAAATCTACGCGGCGACCAAGGGCGACGACAAGTTTCTCGCGCCTTTGTTGGGCAAGAGGCTCATTGCCATGTTGATTTCCAGGCGTTCCATGCGCCTCGGCATGGCGGCACTCAGCTACGCCGGACCGATCAAGCTTGCCACCCGCTACGGCGCCATCAAGGTGCGCGGACTGTCGGGATTCATTGCCAACAATGTCCTGGGGCCTGAAATTGCCACCTTCGGTACAATTCAGGACAATCGGCTGACCATGGATTTCCTCTACCTTGACGCTGACATGAATGCGGATGAGGCTCAGGCCATTGTCGATGAGGTTGTCGGATTGCTCAAATCGCCGAAAAACACTGGGGGGAAAGGGGGCGTATGAGCGTTGCCGAAGACATCAAGGCCCTCGTGCGCCTGCAGTTGGGTATCGCCAGTGTTGAGGCCGATCAGGTGTTGACCGAAGATCTCGGCGCGGTATCGGCCGATATCCTCAATATCGTTGTCGCTATCGAAGACAAGTACGATATCGAGATCGAGGAGAGCGCCCTGGCGGATGCCCGTACCGTGGCGGATCTAATCGGCCTCGTTGAATCCGGTAAATAGCGATCATCATGCCTGCACCGGATGTCTCGACACTGATCGAATTGCTCGAGTACAGGGCACGGCATTCACCCGCCAGGATGGCGTTTGAATTCGGCGGCAACAGTGTCACCTACGAAGCGCTGTGGCGGCACGTAAACAGGTTTGCCGCGCATTTGGTGTCGCTGCAGGCAGCACGCGGTGACCGGGTGGCGATATTGATGCCCAATGGCCCCGATTTCTTTTTCGCGTTTTACGGCGCACAGCGCGCCGGTGCGATCCCGGTGCCGCTGTATCCCGAGCTTGGCCCGGAACGGATCGTGTCCTATGCCGGCCAGTGTGGTGCGCGTATCATCTTCCTCGGCGCTGGACTGGATGACGAGCGGGCCGGCAAACTGCGACAGGCCTGCAGCGATGGTGAGTTGGTCGTAACCGTGCCGGAAGACGTGGTGGTAAGTGACTGCAACATCGCGTTTCCCGACATATCATCGTCGGACACCGCGTTCATTCAGTACACCTCCGGCAGCACCGGCGACCCCAAAGGCGTGGTAATTTCACATGACAACCTGCTGACCAACATTCGCCAAATGGTCGAAGCCATGCGGATTACGACCGAGGATATCTTTGTCAGCTGGCTGCCGGTCCATCACGATATGGGATTGATCCTGAAGACCATGGTTCCATTCTATCTCGGTCTTGATCTGCACCTGTTGGAGACCGATCTGAACCACACAAGCGCGTGGCTGAAAGCCATTGAGGCCCACAAGGCGACCTTCACGGCGTCGCCTGATTTCGGCTACCGCCTGTGCCTGCGCCAAATACGTGATCCGTCCCGTTTCGACCTGACATCGCTACGGATGGCGGTGAACGCAGCCGAACCTGTCCGGCGGACCACGATCGAGGCATTTGAGCGCGCTTTTGGTCTCCGCAACGTTGTTACGCCCGCCTATGGGCTGGCCGAGGCCACCGTCGGCGTTTCATGCTGGCCACCTGGCCGGCCAATCAAGACGGATAGTCACGGCAATGTCTCCGCCGGGCGACCGTTCAATGGCATCAGTGTTGCCATTGTCGAAAACGGAGAGCCGGCTGAAACCGGCCTCGTCGGTGAGATCGCCGTCAAGAGCACAGCATTGCCGCATGGCTATTTCGACAATGATACGGCCAACCAGGCCTTGTTCTGGCGCAGCGACCACATCCTGACCGGTGACCTCGGATATATCGATGAGGAAGGCGATCTGTTTATCGCCGGACGCAAGAAGAACATCATCATCCTGTCCGGCCGCACGATATACAGTCGCGAAGTCGAGGAAATTGCCGACGGCGTGCCTCCGGTGAGACGGGCGGCTGCGGTCGGTATCGACAGAAAGCGGCTTGAAGGGGAGCAGATCTATGTGTTCGCCGAAATGCGGCCTTCAGCCGTCGGCACGACGGAAAAGCGCGAAGCGACGGTGCGGTCGATCGTTGGTGCTATATTTCGCCAGCTCGGTGTGCGGCCGGGCAGGGTTTACCTCGTCAAACCCAGGACCATCCCCTTAACCGATAATGGCAAGGTGCGACACGCTCACCTGCGCCAAGCCTATCTGGATGGGACGCTGGTTGGCGAAGGACGGATCCTGTTTCCGGACTACTGATTTCGCCCAAGGTGACTTGTTCCGGTTGAACTACACGGGTTGTGCAGGAGGGTGGCGCAATCGCCGCCCTCCACACGCATCGCAAGTCCGGTCAGCTTCTTAGGATGGCGGTTGATAGTCGACGCCGGAGCTGTTGACGATCTTGGCGGCAGCTACCATGTCTGCGGCCGAATAGAGGACGGTGGTTCTGACGTTGGCAAGCGCTCCACCCATGACGGCGGCGACAACCGTGGCCAGATATTCCGCATTGCTGGGTGCTTCTGCGATCAGCATGGCATGGAAGCCATCGGGATCTCCGAAAATGCCATAAAATCCGTGCAATTTGCCACCGGTCGATTCCACAGCCTTGCGCGCGACTTCCTCGCGGTTGGAGCCCGATTTCACGATCGCGGCAACTGCCTCTGGCGTGTACTGGATCTTGAAACAGTATAAACCCATTGTCGTTTCCCTGCTGTTTGTCATTTTTGTTTTTTCGGTAACATAAGCATTCAATCATATATTCGGATCGGTGGCTAATTCGCTCGCCAAGCTAGGTTGGGCCATCGACATTGCGGCCATATCAGCCGAACTGATTGATCTGCTGGTTCTTCAAGCCGGCATTTGTTGCGTTGCGCAGTGGATTCCGCCCCCTACCTCTCCCAGTGCGTCCGCGTTCAGCGCAATCACCTCGCGTCCGGAATAGTGTCTCGCCAAGGCAGTACCGGCGACAGCATCGGCTTCCTCATCACCGAACTGGGCGGAGATGACAGCGCCGTTGCACACATAGTAGTTCACATAGGAGGCGACAAAATCGATGCTATTTACCCGCTTGCTTGTCGGTTCCGGTATGACGTCGACATCAAGCCCCGCAACGGCCAGCCGGTCGTGTGTTTCAAGCGCTGCGACGTGAAACGGATCCGACAGGTCGGGATTGTTCGGCAGGTTCACAATCACGCGCCGCGCAGCGGTAAAGCGTGCCAGGCTATCAATGTGGTAGTCGGTGATATCTTCACCCCACACGCCGGGCGACCAGATCATCTCGTCAGCGCCGTAAGCGTCCAGCAATTTCCTCTCGATCTCGTCCCTGGAAAGACCGGGATTGCGGTTGTCGTTTAGCCAGGAACTTTCATGCGCGATCATGAGACCGTGCCCGTCGTGGTCGACGCCACCGGCTTCGCCGACGACGCCGCTGGACACGACGGCTATGCCGAGGCGCTCGGCTAATGCGACTGGTATCGCGCTGTCGTGCCGGTGGACCTGCTTGCCGCCCCAGCCATTGAAACGGATGTGACTGATCACCCTTTGCCCGGCAGTGTTGATGGCGAACAACGGACCGGAATCCCTGCACCAAAGGTCTTCGGTCGGAATGTTCCAGAGCTCAACCGCCGATGACAGCGACTTTCTGGCCGCGCGATGGTGTTCTTTGCCTGCCAGCATGATGACCGGCTCGAACCGGCTGATCGTATTGGCAATCCTGGCGATTGTGTCCTGAAGATCGTCGAGAAAATCTAGTTCGGGATGAACCCGCAGGCTCACCGGCCATTGCATGAATGTCAGTTCGTGCTCTGCTTCTTCAGGCGGCACATAAAGCCGGTCATTCGTACTCGCCATCGCGCTGTCCTTGATCAAACCACCAATGGACGCTGCTGCAGACCATTTCAGAAGCCGACGCCTGTTGATCGATCCCATTGTCGAAACTCGCATTTGGCAACGACCTTAGGATGCCGGTATCCGGCGTGGCAATTGTCGATGGTGCGTTCAATTGCCGGACGGCGGCGGACAAGGCAGCCCATTGCGCTGCCAGTCATGCCTCGCTATAGCCCCGGTCGAGGAATTCACGACCGCCTGGAGCGCCCGATGTCTGTCGACAAAGCCACTGTCAAACGAGTTGCCCACCTGGCCCGCATTGCCGTCAGCGACGACGATGCTGAAGCCATGACCGGCGAATTGAACGCCATTTTGGGATTTGTCGAACAGCTAGACGAGGTTGATGTCACCGGCGTTGAGCCGATGACCTCGGTCACGCCGATGGAAATGAAAATGCGCGACGACGCGGTCACTGATGGCAGCAAGGCCGACGACATCGTGGCCAATGCGCCGGCAACGGAAGAGAATTTTTTCCTGGTTCCAAAGGTTGTGGAATAGGCGATGGCTGTAACGATCGCCGCCGAAACACCGTTGCAGGACGACGTGCGCGACATGGTCGAAGCATTGAATGCTTTCCTGTTGCCGCTTTCGCCGCCTGAATACCAGTTTCAGCTCACCGTTGACGAAATGGCCGAGCCGACTGTGACATTACTGGTGGCGCGGACTGGCGAAAAAAGAGCGATCGGAATGGGTGCATTGAAGGACCACAATGGCGGTCTTGGCGAGGTCAAACGCATGTATGCATTGCCGGATGTCCGCCGTCAGGGTGTCGGTGGGGCGCTACTGGCGCAAATCGAAGCACTGGCACGTGCAAAAGACATGTCGCGACTGGTGCTGGAGACGGGCGCGATGGCCGAGATGTCCGATTCCTGGCGGCTCTATGAACGTGGCGGCTTTGTCCAATGCGGTGCCGTGCTCGACTATCCAGAATCCCGATACAACCGATTTTATGAAAAAAGACTGTCTTAATGAGTGATCTGACCAAACTGACAATCGCCCAGGCACGCGAGAAGCTTGCTGAGCGCGAGATCTCAGCCGGCGAGCTGACCGAAGCCTATCTCGGCGCCATTGATGCGGCCAATGATGCCATCAACGCCTACATCACGGTCACTCACGAAAAGGCCCGCAACATGGCGCGGGCCTCGGATGAGCGGCTGGCCAAGGGCGAAGCCGGTGCCTTGGAAGGCATTCCGCTCGGCATCAAGGATCTGTTCGCCACCGAAGGTGTACACACACAGGCGTGCTCGCACGTGCTTGACGGATTCAAGCCGCGCTATGAATCGACCGTAACAACCAATCTTTGGGCCGATGGTGCCGTCATGCTGGGCAAGCTCAACATGGACGAGTTCGCCATGGGGTCCTCCAATGAGAGTTCCTATTACGGTCCGGTCAAGAATCCTTGGCGGGCAGCCGGTTCCAACCTCGATCTCGTGCCGGGCGGATCGTCGGGTGGGTCGGCAGCGGCAGTTGCATCTGATCTTTGCGCGGCGGCCACGGCCACCGATACGGGCGGTTCCATTCGCCAGCCGGCGGCGTTCACCGGCACCGTTGGCATCAAGCCCACCTACGGCCGCTGCTCGCGCTGGGGCATCGTTGCGTTCGCATCGTCGCTCGATCAGGCCGGTCCCATTACCCGGGATCTTCGCGATGCGGCGATCATGCTGAAGTCAATGGCTTCGCATGATCCGAAAGACACGACGTCCGTCGACCGAGCCGTCCCCGACTACGAGGCGGCAATCGGCCAGTCGGTCAAGGGCATGAAGATCGGTGTACCAAAAGAGTACCGGGTCGATGGCATGCCGGACGAGATCGAGACGCTGTGGCAGCAAGGCATCGCCTGGATGAAGGATGCAGGCGCCGAA
Organism: Rhizobiaceae bacterium; assembly: GCA_963669285.2. Classification (GTDB taxonomy): domain Bacteria; phylum Pseudomonadota; class Alphaproteobacteria; order Rhizobiales; family Rhizobiaceae; genus JAWKWH01. Next base: position 242,529 of record CAXXSI010000016.1, read on the forward strand.
ATCGTCGACATTTCGCTGCCGCATACCAAATACGCGCTGCCGGCCTACTACATCGTTGCACCGGCGGAGGCGTCCTCCAACCTGGCGCGCTATGACGGGGTGAAATACGGGCTTCGCGTGCCCGGCAAGGATATCGTCGAGATGTACGAGAAAACGCGCGCCGAGGGCTTCGGCCGCGAGGTACAGCGACGGGTAATGATCGGCACCTATGTGCTGTCGGCCGGGTATTATGACGCCTATTATCTGAAAGCGCAGAAGGTTCGCAATCTGATCAAGCGCGACTTTGAAGAGACATTTGCGGCCGGTGTGGATGCGATCCTGACGCCGGCGACACCTTCGGCCGCCTTTGGGATCGCCGATCAAGATATGGCTGCCGATCCGGTGAAGATGTACCTGAACGACATCTTCACGGTCACCGTCAACATGGCGGGATTGCCGGGAATATCGGTTCCGGCCGGACTGGATGCCAAGGGGCTGCCACTGGGTTTGCAGTTGATCGGCCGTCCGTTCGACGAGGAAACGCTGTTTCGTACCGGTAATGTCATCGAGCAGGCCGCCGGCCGCTTCGAGCCGCAACGCTGGTGGTAATCGCCGCTTGAACGAATCACCGGTGCGGCGGATAGTTCCGCCGGCAACGGAGCTTCGCACAAATGGCAGACGCCTCCCGTATCACGATCCGTGAAACACCGGACGGTCTCGGCATCTATAACCCGACGCGCCGCAATGTCGGTGTTGTGCTGTTTTTGATGCTCTGGCTCACCGGCTGGGCCGTCGGCGAAGTGTTTGCCGCACATGCGCTGCTCAGTGACGAAGCCGGTTTTGCCGGCCTGTTTCTGCTGGTCTGGCTGACATTTTGGACCATCGGCGGGTTCTTTGCGATTTCCGTGGTGCTCTGGCACTTGTTCGGTGTCGAGAAACTGTTCATCACCGGTGGCGCGCTGGTGCGCGAGATCGGTTTCTGGAATGTTACCCGGCGCAAGGTCTGGCCAATCGACGCCGTCGCCAATATCCGCGCTGTAAATCCTCCCGGCAAAGACGCGGGAAGTATGTTCTCTCCGGGCGGCATTGCGTTCGAAGTCGATGGCAAATCGCGCAGCTTCGGTGTTCAGCTCGACAAGGCAGAGCGTATGGCTGCGCTTGAGGCGATCCAGCGGCACGTGCCGGCAGGCAAGGCCGAGCGTCAGGCTTTGGCCGATACAATCGCCAAAATCGGCAAAATCAAGCTGGCCGGCAGGCCGGTTCGGGCAAAACAGGGATAGAAAATGGCCAAATCGAATGCCTATTCGGGAATCCGAACAACAGCGGTTCATGCAGGTGAGGGGCCTGATCCGGCCACCGGCGCATCGGCGCCCAATATCGCCATGTCGACGACATTCGTGGTCGACGAGCCGGCCGGGTTTTCGGCGCACGACCTATCCGATGACAGCCCGTTTCTGTATGGCCGCTGGGCGAACCCCACGGTCGCCATGCTGGAGAACAAAATCGCCGCGCTGGAAGGTACCGAGGCTTGTGCCTGTTACGCATCCGGCATGGCCGCCGCTTCGGCGATCTTTCTCACATTTCTGTCGGCCGGCGATCATGTGATCATCTCCGATGTTTCCTATGCCGGGGTGGCCGAACTGGCCCGCGATACGCTGCCGCGCCTGGGCATCGAAGTCACCGCGGTCGACATGACGGATCCGGTCGCGCTTGGCGAGGCGTTCAGGCCGAACACAAGGCTGGTCCATACCGAGACGCCGGTCAATCCGTTGATCCGGCTGACCGATCTGAAGGCGGTGTCCGCCATGGCGCACGGCCACGGAGCACTGGTTTCATGCGATTCGACGTTTGCATCGCCGATCGCCACGCGTCCGGCTCAGTTCGGTGTTGACCTCGTCATGCACTCGATTACCAAATATATCGGCGGACACGGCGATGCGATCGGCGGAGCGGTAGCGGGCAGCCGGGAACTGATCGCAAAAATGAACGCCGAGGCGACTATTCACCAGGGCGGTGTGTTGTCGCCGTTCAATGCCTGGCTGATCGCCCGTGGCGCGGCGACACTGCCAATCAGGATGCGGGCGCATGAGGAAACCGCACTGGCCATTGGCGCATGGCTGGAGGCCGACCCGCGCGTAAACAAGGTATTGTATCCCGGTCTGGCCAGCCATCCGCAGCACGAACTGGCAAAGCGTCAGATGAACAATTTTTCCGGCATGATGGCGTTTCAGGTGGGTAGCGAGGCCGATGGCGAGCGTGTTGCCGCGCGCATGGCCTCGCAGTTGCAGGTCATCCATTACGCGGTTTCGCTCGGCCACCACCGCTCGCTGATTTTCTGGATGCCGACTGCAGGTCTGATGGAGACGTCATTCAGATTGCAGGGAGCACAGCTGGAAAGCTACCGCGCGTTTGCCGGCGACGGCATCTTCAGATTTTCCGTCGGTCTGGAAGACGCCGATGACCTGATTGCCGATCTTGACCGGGTTCTATAGCGCATCCAGGCCCATTAGACGCATCTTGCCGGATTGTGCCAGAATGGCATTCTGATTCTGGAGCGCGCCATGAACGAGAATCTGCAAGCGCTGATTGACAGAGCGTGGGAGCTCGTCGAGGCCGGATATCAGTATGCCTCGCTGCCGTGGTTTGCGACACAGGCGGCTCTCATCATCAGTTGCTTCGTGATCGCACGGTTCGTCGGAAACCGGTTGGAGGCGCGCCTTGAGGAACGGGCCCGGGCTATCAAGGGCCATCCAGGCGTCCTGCGCGTTGTCATCGCGTTGCTGCGTCGTATCGACTGGCTGGTGTTCGCGCTGTTGCTGTTTGTTGCGCTGACAATCATGCGCGAGGTCACCTGGTACAGCCGCTCCGTGCTCATTTCTATTTCACTTTCTCTGGTCCTGGCCTGGGTGTTGGTCTCGGTTATCTCCCGTGTCATCCGCAATCGCGTGGTGGCGCGGATCCTCGCCTGGCTTGCATGGATCTATGCGGCAGTCGTTATCTTGGGCCTGGAAGAAGAAACGACGGCCTTGCTCGACGGGATTGCCCTGCCGATCGGCGACTATCGGCTGACGGCGCTTTTTGTTGTGAAAGCAGCGCTTCTGCTGACGGGCACAATTTGGCTAGCGTTGGTGGTCGGCAACTTCACCGAGGAAAAAGTCAATCAGTCGGAGGAGCTTACCCCGTCAATACGCGTGCTCATCGGCAAGGTGGCCAAAATCGGCCTTGTTGTGGTGGCCGGCGTTGCAGCCTTGTCCGCCGTCGGCATCGACCTGACCGCGTTCACGGTTTTCTCCGGCGCTGTCGGCGTCGGTTTGGGTTTCGGGCTGCAGAAGGTGGTCTCCAATTTCATATCCGGCGTGATCATTTTGCTCGACAAGTCGATCAAGCCCGGGGACACGATATCGCTGGGCGACACGTTCGGCTGGATTCGTGAATTGCGGGCGCGGTTTGTCTCCGTCATCACCCGGGACGGCCGCGAATTCCTGATTCCGAACGAGGATTTCGTGACCCAGCAGGTCATCAACTGGTCGTTCAGCGATAAGATGGTGCGGCTCGATGTCCCCTTTGGCGTATCCTATGACAGCGATCCGCACGTTGTGTCCGATCTGGCGATCAATGCGGCCCTTTCGGTAGGACGCATCGATGGAGCCCGAAGGCCGGTGTGCTGGCTGACCGCCTTTGGCGATTCGTCGCTCGATTTTGTGCTTCGTTTCTGGATTCAGGACCCTCAGCAGGGCCTGACGAATATCCGCGGAAAGGTGCTGCTGGCTCTATGGGATGCCTTCAAGGAGAACGGAATCGAAATCCCGTATCCGCATCGGCAGGTTATTATGAAAGGGCCTCCAGGAGGGGTTGTTTGGCCACCGGATACAGCCGGCCCGGGCGAAACGAACGGGCACCAATCAGGCAAAAGCTGAAAGCGGTCGGCCATTACCCGAGGTCATGTCTACTTTTGAACACAAGCGTTAATTCGGCCCGTTTCTCAAGCGTTTACGGCAAGCAATTGAAACTATTCGATATCGTAAGAAAATGGCATGCAGCCATTGCAAATCAGCCATGTCCAAATCGACACATTTCCGACAAAAATGTGGTTGCGGAAGTGTTAACGGCACGGTAAGGATTGCGTCCGAACATGAGGGCGGACAGTGAGTCCATGGCCTCGGGGACAAGACAAATCAAACGGGTTTATTGATGGACGAAAGCGTTCAAAAATCCTGCTGGGGCGTAACGGCCTGGGCAGTAGTTGGTTTCGCCGCGATTATTGGTTTGGCGTTGCTGTTTGGCGATGTGGAGACAGCGTCGGTTCTCGCTGCAAACTGATCATCAGCAAAATGTATGACAAAGAGCGCTGGCTGTGGCCGGCGCTTTTTTTGTGCCTGCGGTCCCGCGATGTCGCAGCAACGCTGCTCGATGTCGGCGCGGGCAGGGTTGACTGCTCTGTTATGGTAGACATACGGACAGTTTGCTGCGTTTGAGCGCCAATAATCGAGTGAGCACATGTTTCTGTCTGTTTTCGACCTGTTCAAGATCGGTATCGGGCCTTCAAGCTCCCACACGATGGGGCCGATGACGGCCGCCAACCGGTTTCTCGACGAACTGATCGGCAATGATTGGCCCCGGCCGCACAACGCGAAACCAATGCGTCTGGCGGCGAGCCTCCATGGATCTTTGGCATTTACCGGCGTGGGACATGGCACCCACCGCGCGGTGATGATGGGTCTTGCCGGCGAATCACCCGATACGATCGATCCGGATGAGGCGCCGGCGATTGTCGAGCACGTCATCACCGGCAAGAACGTACAGCCGCCCGGTCATCCGGAGTACCGGTTCGATCCGGCCGAGGATCTCGTGTTCGACCGCCAGAATCCGTTGCCGGAGCACGCCAACGGCATGTCTTTCAGTGCTTTCGACAAGGATGACCGCCTGCTTCTCAAGCGGATTTATTATTCCATCGGCGGTGGTTTTGTCGTTTCGGAGGAGGAACTTCAAAGGCTCAAGGCGCAGACCAAGCCGCAAGCCGAAAAGGGCGTACCCTATCCATTCATCAACGCCAAGCAAATGCTGGATATGGCAGCATCGAGCGGTCTTTCGATTGCCGAGATGAAGCGCGCCAATGAAGAATCACATACGGGCAAATCCGATCTCGACGCCGGTGTCGATAAGATTTGGGATGCCATGCGAAGTTGTATCGACCGCGGATTGTCGCAGGACGGCATGATGCCCGGCGGTCTGAATGTTCGCCGTCGCGCCCGTGCCTTGCACGATCAGCTCAAAGAGGAGTGGAAGCAGAACAAGCAAAATCCGTTGCTCGCCAATGATTGGCTTTCGGTCTATGCGATGGCGGTCAACGAGGAAAATGCGTCCGGCGGGCGGATTGTGACCGCGCCAACCAACGGTGCGGCAGGTGTCGTTCCAGCAGTTCTGCGATATTGGCTGCATTTCCATGAAGATGCCGACCAGGAAGGTATCCGTGATTTTCTGCTGACTGCTGCGGCAATCGGTGGGATCATCAAGCACAACGCCTCGATTTCGGGTGCCGAGGTCGGCTGCCAGGGTGAGGTCGGGTCGGCCAGCGCAATGGCTGCGGCGGGTTTGGCCGCGGTGATGGGAGGCAACGCCGAGCAGGTGGAAAATGCAGCGGAAATCGCGCTCGAACATCATCTCGGTATGACTTGCGATCCTGTCGGCGGTCTGGTTCAGGTTCCCTGTATCGAGCGCAACGCACTGGGCGCGGTCAAGGCGGTGACCGCCGCGTCACTTGCGGTCAAAGGCGACGGCAAGCACTTTGTGCCGCTCGATGCGGCGATCGAGACCATGCGTCAGACCGGTCTCGACATGAGCGAACGCTACAAGGAAACCAGCAAGGGCGGACTGGCGGTCAACGTGGTTGCGTGCTGAGGAATGATTGCCGTCTGTGGATGGGAAGCTTCCCGGCTTTGACCAATGACGGTCATGCGCTACACCTGTTTTATGGCCCTTAATCTGCTCAAACTCTGCGTGGGATGTGACAGCGTCGAAGACCTGATGTCTTCGGTTGAGCGCACAAGAAAGCGCCAGAAGAAGGCCGGACAGGCCGAAGAGTACATTCACACAACCCGCATGGTGCCAAAACGCGCGGCTGAACTTGAGCAGGGCGGTTCGCTCTATTGGGTGATCAAGGGCAATATCCAGTGCCGTCAGCGTCTGTTGGCGATCAGGCCGTTTACGGATGCAAACGGTATCGGGCGCTGTGACCTGGTGATGGAGCCCAAGGTGATCAGAACCTTCTGGCAGCCCAAACGGGCATTCCAGGGCTGGCGTTACCTGAAAGGATCCGAAGCACCCGCCGATCTGGGCGGCAAGGCCGGCCTGGCGTCAGTTCCGCCGGAATTGCGGCTGGAGCTGGCCGAACTGGGTCTGCTGTAAGTTTTCAAATGAACGGATCATGCGCCCATTGCAGCAGGCCCTGCCTCTGCCGTGGCCTGCAAAAAATGTCGCCGGGATCGCAATTGGCCCTGATTTGCCCGGCGTGGCGGGAAAATGCCCGCCAACGCTTGATCTGCCACGCGTCCACCTCGGGCAGCCTGCGACCGCGATAGTAGCGGCAATACCACTGGAACCAGCCGCGCGGATCGGGGCCGACAATCCACCCCTTTTCACGCCAAACGGCGAGCGGTTGCCTGCTCTTGACGCCAAAATAGTTGCATGAGGGATCAGGGTTTTCGGCGATCCTGGCGTTAACGAACCAGTGTTCGGGGAACTCCGTCCTGCAATCATTGCAGTATTTGCCTTCGAATACGCCCAATTGCAGCATTTCGGCTGGGGTGAAACGAGGTGTGAAACCATCCGAAAACGTTTCGCCCTCGGGAGCTTCCAATTGGTAACGATAACCGGTTTGCATCCGATCATTCACTTCAATGACATCACCGGCCGGCATTCGTTTTTCCCGCAACCTATTGTCGACTCATTGTACGCCGATCTTGTCATTCGGATCAGTTTGAAGGGCGGCATGCGCAAAAATACCGAAAAATCCTTGCAACATGCCCGTCAGCGCCACATGTTTCGATGGCAATGAGTGAAAAGAAGACGCCAGTTCCGGCGACCGATCAGTCACCGGCCGGTTCGAGCAGTTCGGACGTCACCGCTTTCGTGCGCAAGGCGCAGGCTCTGGGTGCGCTGAAATCGGTAAAAAAAGGGCGTCTCATCCTCGCGCTCGACGCGACTATGAGCCGGCAGCCGACCTGGGACATGGCGTGTTCACTGCAGGCAGAGATGTTCGACGCGGCCGGCAAGGCAGGGGCGCTCGATGTCCAGCTCGTTTATTTTCGCGGATTTGGCGAATGCCGTTCATCCAAGTTCGTCGGCAACACCGGTTCGCTGAAGGAGCTTATGGTCAAGATCGATTGCCGGGGCGGGCATACACAGATCGGCAAAGTGCTGACACATGCATTGAAGGAGACGGCCAGGGAGGCCGTTGACGCATTGGTGTATATTGGCGATGCGATGGAGGAATCGGTCGATGACCTGGCGGACAAGGCCGGTCAACTGGGTCTGCGCCATGTGCCGGTTTTCGTTTTCCAGGAAGGGCGCGATCCGGCCGCCGAATCGGCGTTTCGGGAAATTGCGCGGCTTTCCAACGGTGCGTGGTTTCGATTTGATCGCAATTCGGCAGCGACGTTAGCCAGACTATTGTCGTCCATTGCGGTGTATGCATCCGGAGGGTTTGCGGCGCTCGAAGCGCGCGGCACGCGCGAAGATCGCTTGCTCATCGGCCACATGCGAAGGCAGAACAAGGCATGACTTTTATTCTCGTGTTTGCGATATGCCTGCTGGCAGCGGGGTTGTTCGGTTTGATGCTGCTGCGCGCCGATGCGGCGGCGGTCGCATCCATGCTGCGCCTGATCGTTCCCGGCATTCTCGGTCTGGTCGGCGCCGGCGCGCTGCTCGCCGGCCGGGCAGGCCTTGGCATTATGTTGATCATGGCTGCAGCCGGCTGGATCTCCTCACAACGACTGCGAACCGCACGCAGAAAAACGCCGGGAAGGCGTTCTTCGGTGCGAACGGCTGCGCTGGAAATGGAACTGGATCACGATTCAGGCATGATGGAAGGTCTGGTTCTGGTCGGCACCCATGAAGGCAAGACACTTAGCGAACTCGATCTGGTCGATCTGCTCGAACTGCACGACGAACTTGCCAGCGATGCCGACAGTATCCGCCTACTGGAAGCCTACCTTGACGGCCGATTTTCCGTCTGGCGTGAGAACGCGCACGCGAATGCGGGTGACGGGCTGGGAGAGCCGCCAGGATCGGGCGCCATGACTAAGCAGGAGGCCTACGAGATCCTTGGTCTTGAACCGGGCGCTGCCGCGGCGGACATCCATAAGGCGCATCGCCGCCTGATGCAGCGTGTTCACCCCGATCTCGGAGGATCGTCTTTCCTGGCTGCCAGAATCAATGAGGCCAAGGAAGTTCTTTTGCGGGGGCATTAGGGCTGGTCTCCATACACGATACAAATTGGATGCCTGTTCGAATTCAGCGTGACCGTTGTTACTGGGCGACGGCGTAACAAGAAATCTTGCGCTTCTTCAATTTGGAACACGCGCCCCAAGCGCGATCCTTGGATTTGAAACCGCCAAAGCGCACGCGATGATAAATCGTGCCGTTCTTTTCGAAGGTCTCGGTAAATCCGGTGGCGCTGGCAAGTACGGGGCCGGCCTTGTGCTTGGTCTTGCCGATAAAGGCCTGCGCCTCCGTTTCGCTCGGCAGCGAGGCAACTTGTACGACCCAGCCGGACGGTCTGGCCCGATCGCGTTTTGCGGTCGCGCTTGTCTCAACCGGATCGACGATCTTTTGCTTCTTTCTCTCAGGTACGGGCGCCTTCGGCGTTGGCGCATAGGCCGAGGCAACAGCCAGTTTGCCGGGACGTGGCGCCGGCACAGGTGCCGATTTGGGCGGCAGACTTGCAAGGGCAATCCTTGGCGTCGATTTGCGTGCCGCCACCAAAGGTCCGCGCGACCGCTTGGATGCACGGGGCAGATACTTGCCAACCAGTTTGGTCATTGCGGCGTTGCGTGTTTTACCGGACCGTCCGCCCATGACGACGGCAACAATGCGGCGCTTTCCCTTGGAAACCGAGGTTACGAGATTGTATCCCGATGCCCGCGTGTATCCGGTCTTGATGCCGTCGACGCCACGCACCCGGCCCAACAGCCGGTTGTGGTTGCCGTATCTGCGTTTGCCATAGTGGAACGAACGCGTGGAAAAATACTTGTAGTGGTGGGGAAAGTGCTCGCGCAGAGCCAATCCCAGTGTCGCCATGTCGCGCGCTGTGGTGACCTGTCGTGAATCGGGAAGGCCGGATGCGTTGCGGAAGCGCGTTGATTTCATGCCGAGCTGACGGGCCTTTGCGGTCATCATCTTGGCGAAGTTTGCCTCCGAGCCGCCCAGAAATTCTCCGACGGCAGCGGCGACATCATTTGCAGACTTCGTCACCAGGGCGTAGATGGCCGTTTCGACGGTGATCGAACGCCCGGGTTTGATTCCCAGTTTCGACGGCGGTTTACTGGCTGCGTATTTGGAAAAGCGAACGCGCGACTTTTTCGAGATGCGCTTTTCGTCCAAGGCCTCAAAAACCATGTACAGCGTCATCATCTTGGTCAGCGATGCCGGATAACGCGATGCGTTTGAGCGTGAGGCATATAAAACCTTGCCCGTATTGGCATCGATGACGATTGCCGCATATTTGGAATTGGCGTTTGCCGGATGCGGCGCAACAACAAGCGCAGCGCAGACAAGGACAAAGAAGAAGAGGGCGAAAACCCTGGAAAAACTCGAGAACGCGAAACGCACGTCAACACCCGTAAACTGGATACTCAAAAACACTTGACCGGTAACACCGCCGATCGACCCTGAGCGAGATTAGCGCCGGCTCGTTACCAATCCGTTTATGGTAACCAGATCATTTATGAATTCGTGCAAAACCTAATATTATGGTTGATGGCGTTTTTTGTTGCGATGCAGCATTTCAATTGACAATTTGTGCGATGCACACTAATTATATCGCATTGCAGCAATTTACCTCCCAACCGTTCGTGAAAGGACGCGCCTGTGATGCAGTCATTTGAGAATGTCAGCAAACTCAACAAGGAATTTGTCGACGGTGCGATGAAAGGCGCCGCTGTTTGGACCAATGGGTTCCAGACGCTTGCAGCCGAAACCGCCGACTACGCAAAAGTTTCGATGGAAAGCGGCACTGCCGCATTCGAAAAAATCGCTGCTGCCAAAACGCCGGAAAAGGCAATGGAGATGCAGGCGGAATACGCTAAGTCTACGTTTGAGGGCTTTGTCGCCCAGGCGACCAAGGTTGGTGAAATCTACACCGACATGGCCAAAGACGCATACAAGCCGTTTGAAAGCCTGTTCACCAAAGCAAAGTAGACGTTTTGAGATAGCCGCAATGGCCGCCGATCTTCCGGTTGGCGATGCGGTCGAGATCAAACCCGGCTGGCCTGCCTGCCGGGTTTTTTCATGTTTGCCGCGCCACAATTGCTGCAGTCCGTGGCGAATAATCGCATCGCCCATATTGTCACCTGATTTTCAGGCCTTACAATTGTGGGCGAAGCACCTACATGGGCACACGCATAGCATCAGGACAGAACATCAGGACAAGACGGGCATATCGTGGCGCAGATTGTTGACCAACTGATCGATCGCCGCACAACAATGCAGGAAGATCGTGACGACGATGCCGACGGCAGCGATGGTGGCCGTGGGACTGCGGTTATCACGCGTACCCATACAAAAACCAAAAAGCCGAGCCTGTATCGCGTGCTGATTCTCAACGACGACTACACACCGATGGAATTTGTCGTTCACGTTTTGGAACGATTTTTCAGTAAGAATCGCGAACAAGCGACAAAAATCATGCTCCACGTTCACAATCATGGTGTCGGAGAATGTGGGGTCTATACATTTGAGATTGCGGAGACCAAAGTATCAAGTGTGATGGATTTCGCCCGGCAGCATCAACATCCGCTGCAATGCGTGATGGAAAAGAAGTGAGGTAAGACATGCCTGCATTTTCGCAAAGCCTCGAACAGGCGCTGCACCAGGCGTTGACGCTTGCCAACGAGCGGCATCACGAATACGCCACGCTTGAGCACCTGTTGCTGGCGCTGATCGACGACAAGGATGCAGCCGCTGTCATGCGGGCGTGCAATGTCGACCTGTCCGATTTGAAACGCACGGTTCTCGACTATATCGATACCGAGCTCGACAATCTCGTCACCGGTTACGAGGAGGATTCCAAACCGACTTCGGGTTTCCAGCGTGTCATCCAGCGCGCCGTGATCCATGTGCAATCGTCGGGCAGGGAAGAGGTTTCGGGCGCCAACGTTCTGGTCGCCATATTCGCCGAGCGCGAAAGTCATGCCGCTTATTTCCTGCAGGAACAGCAGATGACGCGCTACGATGCGGTCAACTACATTTCGCACGGTATCGCCAAGCGGCCCGGAAGCAACGAAACACGCTCGCCGACGGGTGTTGAGGACGACCAGACCAACACCGGTGACGACAACGACGATGGCGGCAAGAAAAAGCAGCAGGATGCGCTGAGCGCCTATTGCACGAACCTCAATGAAAAAGCCAAATCCGGCAAGATCGATCCGCTGATCGGCCGTGAAGAAGAAATCAATCGGACAATCCAGGTTCTGTGCCGGCGTTCGAAAAACAATCCGCTTTATGTCGGCGATCCAGGCGTGGGCAAAACCGCTATCGCCGAGGGTCTGGCCAAACGTATCGTCGAAGGCGATGTGCCGGAAGTTCTCGCCGATGCGACGGTTTTTGCTCTCGACATGGGTGCGTTGCTGGCGGGCACGCGCTACCGCGGCGATTTTGAAGAGCGCCTGAAGCAGGTTGTCAAGGAATTGGAAGAGTTTCCCGGGGCGGTGCTGTTTATCGACGAGATCCACACCGTCATCGGCGCGGGCGCTACGTCCGGCGGGGCAATGGACGCCTCCAACCTATTGAAGCCGGCCCTGTCCAACGGCGCGATCCGTTGCATCGGTTCGACGACGTACAAGGAATTCCGCCAGTTCTTCGAAAAAGACAGGGCGCTTGTCCGCCGGTTCCAGAAAATCGACGTAATCGAACCTTCGCTCGACGATGCCGTGGAAATCATGAAGGGGCTAAAGCCCTATTTCGAGAAGTTCCACAAGGTCAAGTACACCAATGATGCCATCAAGGCATCGGTTGAGCTATCAGCACGTTATATCAACGACCGCAAACTGCCCGACAAGGCGATTGATGTGGTCGATGAGACGGGCGCTGCGCAAATGCTTGTTCCCGAAAACAAGCGGCGCAAAACCATCGGCGTCAAGGAAATCGAGGCGACGATTGCCACGATGGCGCGCATTCCGCCGAAAACCGTGTCGACGGATGACGAAAAGGTTCTGGCCAATCTCGATGCCGAGTTGAAGACCGTCGTCTACGGTCAGGACACTGCCATCGAAGCGCTGGCTTCGTCGATCAAGCTGGCGCGGGCGGGCTTGCGCGAACCCGAAAAGCCGATCGGCAGTTATCTCTTCTCCGGACCGACCGGCGTCGGCAAGACGGAAGTTGCAAAACAGCTTGCTTCGTCGCTGGGCGTGGAGTTGCTGCGTTTCGATATGTCCGAATATATGGAGCGGCATACGGTATCGCGCCTGATCGGTGCGCCTCCCGGTTATGTCGGTTTCGACCAGGGCGGGCTTTTGACCGATGGTGTCGATCAGCACCCGCATTGTGTCTTGCTGCTTGACGAGGTGGAAAAGGCTCATCCCGACTTGTTCAACATCCTGCTGCAGGTGATGGATCACGGCAAACTGACCGATCACAACGGCAAGCAGATCGATTTCCGCAATGTCATCTTGATCATGACCACCAATGCCGGCGCGTCGGAGATGCAGAAAGCGGCGATCGGATTTGGTTCATCGAAACGCGAAGGCGACGACCTGGAAGCGATCAACAAGCTGTTCACCCCGGAATTCCGCAATCGTCTGGATGCGATCATTCCGTTTGGTGCGCTGCCGGTTCCTGTCATCCACAAGGTGGTCCAGAAATTTGTCATGCAGCTCGAAGCCCAGCTTTCGGAGCGCGGCGTGACCTTCGACCTTTCCGATGATGCGGTCGCCTGGCTCGCCACCAAGGGCTACGACGAACGAATGGGTGCGAGACCTCTTGGCCGGGTTATTCAGGAACACATCAAACGGCCGCTGGCCGAGCAGGTGTTGTTTGGCGACCTGAAACGCGGCGGTACAGTCAAGGTGACGGTCGAAAAGAACGATGCCGGCAAGAGCGGCCTCAAGCTTGAAGCCGTGCCTGACGAAATACCGGTCAAGCCGAAGAAAATTGCGGCAAAGAAACCCCGGCGTGCCCGAAAAACCGCGGCCAAGAAAAAACCTGCTGCAAAGCCAAAGGCGGCTCCCAAAGACGGCGGTTCCAGGCGCAGCACGGTTCCACAACTGCCACGCAAGGATTGATCCGCAAATAATGCGCGAGAATCCGGCGACCCGGCTGCGAATTGCACTGGGCGAGGGTGATCGTCGTGAACTAGGGCGCTCAACGCAAGTTGCGCGCGAGGTGCTCGACAATCCATTGATGCTGCCGGATTTGTTGGAGTGCCTGCTTGAGAGCAACGAAACCGTCGTTTCGCACGCCGCCCATGCGGTCATGCAAATCGGTGCCGCTGAACCTTTGTTGTTTCAGCAATTTGTGGACCGGCTGATCAGCATCCTCGAACGACCGCGTCAATGGGAGGTCGGTGAGCAGGTGCCCAAGGTGCTGGCAGAGCTGGCTTTGACCGAAGCGCAGGCGGACCGACTGACGTCCATCCTCATCAAACAGATCGACGACCGTTCGACAATTGCGGCGGCGTGCGCGTTATCCGTGCTGAAGCGGCTGGCGGACCGCAGCCTTGCCGACCCTGAAATTGCCGACGAGGCGATCGAAAAAGCACGACAATCCTCGCGCAAGGCACTCGCGGCGCGGGCCAGGCAGCTCTAGGCGGCCAAAATAGCTGAGGCCACTTGTTCGTTCGGTGCTCTGTGATAGAGCGATCCAATGGCCACTCCAATCGAAAGCTCTGTGGACAGTAAGAATCACGTGTTCTGGTATCGCCGGGGCGTTCGAGCCGCGTTCTCCGTTCCCGGTCTCGTCTTGGTGATGTCGTTCATCGGCTTTGCGGCGCTGGCGCGGGAGACCGGATTTTCCGTGATCGAAACCGCATTCATGATCATCGTGATCTGGGCGCTGCCGGCTAAAGTCGTATTGGTCGGCGCCGTGGTATCGGGCGCGGCGCTGCCGACCGTCGCGCTGGCAGTGGCTCTGTCCTCAGTGCGGCTGATGCCGATGACCGTGGCGATGATCCCGGAAATGCGTGGACCGAAAACACGCAGCTGGGTGCTCTATCTTTTATCCCATTTCATCGCGGTCACGTCGTGGGTCATCGCGATGGAGCGCTTTCCCGGCGTACCGCGGGACAGGCGGACGAGCTTTTATTTCGGCATCGGCTCGACATTGCTGATCCTGAATGTGCTGGTCACCGTTGCTGTCTATGTGACCGCTGCAAGGATGCCGGTGGGCGTGGCCGCTGCGTTTTTCTTCCTCACGCCAATGTATTTCCTGACCTCGCTTTGGAGTTCGGCGCGCGAATGGGCCGGACATGCCGCGCTCGTATTGGGGCTGGTGTTCGGTCCGGTGTTTCATTTTGTCTTGCCGCAGATTGATTTGCTTGCCGCCGGGCTTGTCGGCGGTTTGCTCGCCTATGCGGGGCACCGCTTGCGTCGCAAGGACAAAAACGCATGACCTGGGATGCCATTGATAGCTGGTGGTGGCCCTATGTCTTCATTCTGGCAGCCGGTTGGTTTGCGACCGATATCTGGCGCGTGCTTGGGGTTTATTTCGGCGGACGGATCGACGAGAGCTCGGATATGCTGGTGCTGGTGCGCTGCGTCGCGACCGCTCTGGTGGCGGCGGTGATTTCGAACCTGGTTCTGTTTCCGGTTGGCGCGCTGGCAAGCGTTGCACTGATTGTCAGGTTAAGCGCGGTAGCGGTTGGATTTACCGCCTATTTCATGGCGCGCAAATCGACACTTGTCGGCATTATTGCAGCCGAACTCGTTCTTGTTCCGGCGATGATGTTTTCGGGCGGCTGAAGATCAAGCAAGTACCGCGCGGATCTTGTCGGCATTTGCAGCCAGTACCGCGCCATCTTCCATCTTGGTGGCGGGCGGCCCGAGTTTGACACCATCGAATCTGGGGATGACATGGAAGTGCAGGTGAAAGACCACCTGACCGGCCGCGCTTTCGTTGTACTGCTGGATCGTGACTCCGTCCGCCTCATATGCCTTCATGACCGCGCGTGACAGCTTTTGCACGGTGGCCATGACCGCCGACAAACTCTCAACGGAGACATCCATTACGTTACGAGCCGGTTCCTTGGGGATCACCAGGCAATGCCCCTGACCGCGCGGCATGATGTCCATGAAGGCAAAGGTGTGGGCGTCCTCGTACAATTTCTCACAGGGCAATTCGCCGCGAAGGATCTTGGCAAAAATGTTGTCGTCGTCATATGAGAATTGCATCGGATTTACCTGTTCTGGGAAGTACGACGATGTTCGCCGCTGATGTTTTGGTGGTCAAGTATGGATTTGGCGTTTGCAAGGGTATTTGAGACGCAGACTGATTTCAGTTTGGTCAGCGCACCATCCTGACACAAAGGTGTCAGTTGGGTTGTGCTTTGATGATGCCCGATGCTGCGAAATCAAGGGGTGGTTCATGAAACAGTATGATCGGGACATGAAGTCTCCGCATCGCGAATTGTTCGAAGAGGTGCGTGTCTTCCTGCTTTCGTTCCGCGGGATCGTGGAAATCCGGAAACCCAGAATTACCACCTTTTTCGATTCTGAAGGAGGCATCTGCCACCTGAGAACGATGCCGCACGGAATCGATCTCGGTTTCCTGAAGGGAGCGAGAATGACAGATGAACGTGATCGTTTGACCGGAAGCGGTAAAGCAATCCGTGTCTTGTCGTTGGGTGAATTCGAACCCGATGTGATTGCATACTACGTCAAGCAGGCGATCGCCCTCAACCGGTAACAAGGCTTTGGGGCATTTCGTACTGCACACCGGGATTGTCTGCCGCGATCAGTTGCATCGTTGCGGCTGAATGCCAACGTCACCCCTTCCTGAACGGAGCATGCGCGTCGAGGAGCTCGCCGATGCGATCGACCTCCCGGCGCTCGTGTTCAAGGTAGTCATCAACGGCACGCCTGAAGCCCGTGTGCGGTATGAAGTGGGCGGAATGGGTTTTGACCGGCACGTAGCCGCGCGCAAGCTTGTGCTCGCCCTGTGCGCCTGCCTCGACGATCTTGAGCCTGTGCTCGATCGCGTAGTCAATCGCCTGATGATAGCAAAGCTCAAAGTGCAGGAAGCGGTGGTCTTCGACGCAACCCCAGTGACGGCCGAAGATCGTGTCCGATCCAACGAAGTTCAACGCACCGGCGATGTAGCGGCGGTCGCGCCGCGCCATGATCAGGACGATGTCGTCGGCCATGGCCTCTCCGACCAGAGAGAAGAACTCGCGTGTTAAATAGGGCCTTCCCCATTTGCGTCCGCCGGTATCCATATAAAAGGCGAAGAACTCGTCCCAGACAGCCTCGGTCAATTCGTTGCCGGTCAGGCGGATGATCTCGATTCCATCGCTGATGGCCTGCCTGCGCTCCTTTTTGAGCGCTTTGCGCTTGCGTGAGGCAAGCGTGTCGAGAAAGTCGTCATAATCGCGGTAGTCGCGGTTGATGAAATGGAACTGCTGATCGGTTCTGTGCAGGAATCCGGCATTTTCCAATGCGTCAACTTCCGGAGCCGGCGCAAATGTGACATGGACGGATGATACCCCCAATCGCTGGGTGAGTGTTTTCAGGCCGTCAGCAAGCGCCTGATGCACGGAACCGTTGTCGTAATTGCGCGCCGCCAGCAGGCGAGGCCCGGTTACCGGTGTGAACGGCACGGAAACCTGCAATT
Organism: Rhizobiaceae bacterium; assembly: GCA_963669285.2. Taxonomy (GTDB): domain Bacteria; phylum Pseudomonadota; class Alphaproteobacteria; order Rhizobiales; family Rhizobiaceae; genus JAWKWH01. The sequence continues at coordinate 259,545 of CAXXSI010000016.1, forward strand.
TCGGATAGTACTGACCGCCGGCGCGCTCAAAAGCGTCCGCCCAACCGTAGTCGAATACATATTCGCCCTGGCTGTGGCTTTTCAGGTAGCAGGGAACCGCGCCGATCAGCGCGCCGTCTTTTGATTCCAACCGCAAATGCTGGCCAAGCCAGCCCGTATCTCTTGTGGCCGAGCCGGAAGTTTCCAATGCCGTCAGGAACTTGTGGGAGATGAATGGATTGTATGTTTCTGAACAATGGCTTGCGCTGGAAAGTTCATCCCATTCTGTTTGACCGAAACCGGTCATCGAGGCAACGATCCGGATAACGAAATCATCGCGATTGTCGGCAATTGGATCGGGAACTTTGTTCATCGCAACCAAGTTAGTGGTTGTTGGCGGAACGGCAAGACCGCGGCAATACCAATCCGATTTGGCGAATGAGACGAGCGGCTAACTGATACAATCCGGGTCAAAACCCTCAAATGTAATTTGCCCGCCCTCGCGCCATGTCCGTTCGGCGGCTTCGCGATCGCGCACCGTCCAGGTGATGAAAGGCAGATTAAGTTCGTCACGGACGAAGGATACAAACTTGTTGGGAATATCGCGGACATCGAAAGAGACGAAGGAAATGCCGTGCGCAAGCATAGCAAAATGATCCTCCATCGCTTCGAGATCGGTATGTTCCGCTGTCAGACCGGCGGGTAATCCGGGCGCGCCCTTGGCAAATCCCCTGATGACGTGATGCGCGAATGACATGATTGCCACCTTGCTGTTGTAGCCTTCCAGCACTTCATGGACAGCTTCGACAAAACCATCGTCATGACCGGCATTGCCCTTCAATTCAATCACGATGGGAACGCGCCCACCGACCAATGACAGCATTTCATCCAATCGTGGAACCCGGTCTGCCGTGCCGCCCACCGTCAATTGACATATCTCATCGGCGGTCATCTCACACACTTTGCCGCCGTGACCGGTCAGCCGCTTCAGGTCGTGGTCGTGGAAAACCACAGGCACCTTGTCTGCCGTCAGCACGACATCGCACTCGATGGCGAAGTTGCCGGCAACAGCGCGTTCAAAGGCGGGCAGGGAGTTTTCCCAGCACTTTTGATTGAGATCGTGCAATCCGCGATGGGCGATCGGCCGGGCGGTCAGCCACGATAGATCGTAAGGGCTCGGTTGGCTCATTCGAACTCGATGACCGCCTCGATTTCCACTGGTGCGTTAAGCGGTAGCGAGGCAACTCCGACGGCCGAGCGCGCATGGATGCCGCGCGGGCCAAGTGCCTCAGCGAGGAAATCCGACGCGCCATTGGCGACAAGATGCTGGTCGGTAAATTCGGGTGAGGAAGCCACAAATACGGTGATCTTGACCAGCCGCGTGATTCTTTCGAGGTCAGCGATGGCGGCGCGCGCCTGCGCCAAAATGTTGATCGCACAGGCCCTGGCCGCAGCCTGACCGTCGGCGACATCAAGGCCTGATCCCAGAATTCCGGTGAAAATCAGTTTCCCGTCGACGAGCGGCAACTGGCCCGCGGTCATAAGCAGGGTTCCCGAAATGGCGTAGGGCGCATAGTTGGCGGCGGGTGCCGCGGCCTGCGGCAATTCCACGCCCAGACGCTTCAAGTTCTGATCAATGGTATCACTCATGTGGGTGCATCCATGCAAAAAAAGTTCTTTAGAACGTCTCCTAGGCCGGATTGCCCGTCTTCCGCCACGATTTTTTTACTCTATGCTGTGAGATTGAAAGAATTCCAACCGATTCCGGGAGACTGATCCACCTCATGCGTCTTGCTGCTACCGCATTTGCACTAACCGCTACCCTCTGTCTTGCGCCAGTCCATGCAGCAAGCATGCTTGCGCCACACCGTGCCGTATACGACATCAAGCTCGACGATGCGTCGGACCGTTCAGGCATTACCGGTGTCGAAGGCCGCATGGTCTATGAGTTTAACGGATCGCCTTGCGAGGGTTACACCGTGAGCTTCCGGTTCGTCACCCAGATCGACACCGATGGCTCTTCGCGCATCACCGACCAGCAGACGACAACTTACGAAGATCCGGAAGGCAAAAGCTTCAGCTTTGCCACCAAGTCCTTCGTGGATCAGAGGCTCGATCGCGAGGTTCGCGGGACCGCGAATATCGGTGTCGGAAAGACCAATGTAGAGCTGGTCAAGCCGGACGAAACCAATATCGAACTGGAAAAGACCCAGTTTCCCACCCAGCATCTTTTTGACCTGCTTGATCGGGCAACTCGCGGTGAGACATTCTACGAGACCACAATATTTGACGGTTCCGACGGCGCCGACCAGGTGATGACCACGACCGTCATTGTCGGCAAACAGGGCAAGACGAAGAGCGGAGACCCCGAGATTCCAGCCATTAGTGATCTGGAGGGGCAACGTTACTGGCCGGTTTCAATCGCCTATTTCGAGCCGACATCAAACGGAGGCGAGGAACTGCCGGTTTACCGGATATCCTTCAAGCTCTACGCAAACGGTGTCACACGCTCGATACTGATGGACTATGGCGACTTCTCGATGACCGGCAAACTGGTGGATCTGTCGGTTTTCAAAGAACCTGCCGATTGCGGCTGACAGCCGACCGGCAAAGCCCGGTTCACCGCCGCTCATGTCGTCAACCCGAACTGCCGGCCAGCGTTCGCTCGCAGTCGGTTTTCGTCGCCGGAAGACAACGGCCGTAGCAGCGGATCCTGCCGCGGCTGTCGGTGAGTGCGGCTCCGCCAATCACTGAAGAACAATAGACCTGGCCCCGTGAATTTCTGACGCATTGTCCCCTTCCGCACAGGATTTCGCCCTTTCTGGTGCGAACGGCTCCGCCCAGGAAATGACGCGAACACCAGATTTTTCCATTGAGGCCTTTCAAACAACGGCCGGCTCCGCATATGACTTCGCCGGTCAGATTGATGGCGCAGTCGGCGAAAGCGGGTGACGTCACCGGGAACAGAGCAATCGACACCGCCATCGCCCACGCTCTCAAATTTCTGGTTCTCACTGTCGGTACCTGACCACTTGCCGGTATTCCAGTTTGCTAGACTCCTTTTACCATAAAACCAGCGGATTTGCCTGATTTGACACACATCAACCCTTTTGGGTGATGATGCGCTAAAGTGCTCCAATACCCGCAGGATTGCAGGAGGGAAGAAACATGCCAAAAGCAGGGAAAAGACCAGCGACCGTCAAACCGCGGTCGAATGGCCAGACCGAGCCGAAGATGGAAAACGCCAATGCGGTTGAAGTCGATCAGCCGGGCGGATTCAACGGATCAAACCCCGAGGAATTGACTGCGAACACGTCGGTACGGAGAAACCTGACAGCCATCCGTCACGATCCCGATGCGATCCGCCGAATGTTTGAAACCGGCGAGTATCCCTACAAGAGGAAGCTCAAGCGCAAATCCTACGAACGGCAAAAGGCTGAGTTGCAGGTTGAACTGCTGAAGGTTCAGGAATGGGTGAATTCTACCGGCCAAAAACTCGTCATGCTGTTCGAGGGCCGTGATGCAGCGGGCAAGGGTGGAACGATCAAGCGGTTCACCGAACATTTGAATCCGCGCGGTGCGCGCGTTGTGGCGCTCAACAAACCGTCGGATCGCGAGCGGTCACAATGGTTTTTCCAGCGCTATATCGAGCATTTGCCGTCAGGTGGCGAGATCGTGCTTTTTGACCGGTCCTGGTACAACCGCGCCGGCGTGGAAAGGGTGATGGGTTTCTGCTCGGCGAACGAGTATCTGGAATTCATGCGTGAAGCGCCTGAACTCGAGCGGATGATGGTGCGAAACGGCATAATCCTGTTCAAATACTGGTTTTCGGTCACCCGAAATGAACAACTCAGGCGGTTCAAGTCGCGTGAGCGCGAGCCCTTGAAGAAGTGGAAATTGTCACCGATTGACCGGCAGTCGCTCGACAAATGGGACGACTATACCGAGGCAAAGGAGGCGATGTTCTTTTACACCGATACCGCCGATGCACCGTGGACGATCGTCAAGTCGGACGACAAGAAACGTGCGCGCCTCAACTGCATGAGGCATTTTTTGTCGTCCCTCGATTATCCAAAGAAAGACCACAAGGTCGTCGGGCGGCCCGATCCACTGCTGATCGGCACCAGCCGGCACGTTATTGGCCGGTCGGAACATATTTTTGGCGCGAGCCTGCACCCGGATCAAAGACGCGCAGTATGATCCTGGCCGGATTGGCCGCCGACAGTCTTTCGCGGCCAATCACATTCAGCGGGGTACTGCAAGACCGGCAAGTGAGGCGGTTCGAAATTCGTTTTCGATGCGGACGGACCGGCCAAAGAAACCGTCGCCCCCCTTGCAATGCGCGCACTTCCCGTCTATAGGCGCGCACATTCCACACACGGACTTTGGTTTTTGGCGGGAGAAATCCGGCAAAGACCCCCGGTGGCGGGTTTACCGCTATTGGTCCGTGGAGGCTGAACCGGAAAGGAAAACGACCATGGCATTGCCAGACTTCAGCATGCGCCAGCTGCTGGAAGCCGGTGTTCACTTCGGACACCAGACCCACCGCTGGAACCCCAAAATGGCCCCCTATATTTTTGGGGCCCGCAACAATATCCACGTCATTGATCTCAGCCAGACCGTGCCATTGCTCGATCAGGCGCTCAAAGTCGTATCCGACACGGTTGCCAATGGCGGTCGCGTCCTTTTTGTCGGCACAAAACGCCAAGCATCCGAGATTATCGCCGATTCGGCGTCGCGCTCGGCGCAGTATTTTGTCAATGCGCGCTGGCTTGGCGGCATGTTGACCAACTGGAAAACAATATCCAATTCCATTTCGCGTCTGCGCAAGCTGGACGAATTGCTTGCCGGCGAAGCCGAAGGTTTCACCAAGAAAGAGCGACTCAATCTTGATCGCGAACGCGAAAAACTGAACCGGGCTTTGGGCGGCATCAAGGATATGGGATCCACGCCCGATTTGCTTTTCGTGGTTGATACCAACAAGGAAGCGATTGCCATTCAGGAAGCCAAGCGTCTCGGTATTCCGGTTGTTGCTGTTGTCGATTCCAACTGCGATCCAGACAAGATCGACTATCCGATTCCGGGAAACGACGATGCGGCGCGGGCGATCTCGCTTTACTGCGACCTGGTTGCCAAAGCAGCGATTGACGGAATTGCCCGTCAACAGGGATCGATGGGCGTCGACGTCGGCGCATCGGAAGAAGCGCCGGTAGAGCCCACTCTCAAAGAAGCACCGGCTGAGAAAAAACCGGCCAAGGCTGCTGCAAAGAAGGCGTCTGCAAAGGCAGAGGCCAGCGAGGCGCCAGCCGAGGAGAAGGCAGCCGAAGTACCGGCTGAAGCCGAAGCTCCTGCTGAGGCCACCGCCGAAGCACCGGTTGAAGCCGAGGCACCCGCTGAGGCCGCCGCCGAAGTATCGGTCGAAGAAAAGGCTGCTGAAACCGAACCGGCAGTCGAAGAAGCCAGCGCTGAGGCCGCCGCAACCGACGACGAGGCGGCAGCGGAATCTTCATCCGACGAGAAGAAATCCTGATCAAGCGGCTGCTGCCGGCAAATTGGCGGCAGCACCAGCACGATTGAACGGGTGCGGCGCACGGAGCCGCTCCCGATTGCAAAGTGAATAGTCCGAAAGAGGCAAAGATGAGCATTTCTGCAGCACAGGTTAAACAGCTTCGCGACCTCAGCGGTGCGGGCATGATGGACTGCAAGGCGGCGCTGACCGAGACGGGCGGCGATATCGAAGCCGCTGTCGACTGGTTGCGTGCCAAAGGTATTGCAAAAGCCGACAAGAAGGCAGGGCGCACCGCCGCTGAAGGTCTGATCGGAATGGCATCGGGCGACAATGGCGCGGTTGTGGTCGAGGTCAATTCCGAAACAGACTTCGTTGCCCGTAACGATGCATTCCAGGACATTGTCCGTAACGTCGCCTCGGTTGCGTTGGGTACCGATGGATCCACCGATGCCGTATCTGCTGCGGCCTATCCGGAATCCGGCAAATCGGTGACCGACACTATCAAGGATGCAGTGGGCACAATCGGCGAAAACATGTCCTTCCGCCGCTCGGCCAAATTATCGGTCGGCAACGGCGCAGTCGCGACATACATGCACAACGCAGTCTCCGACGGGCTTGGCAAAATCGGTGTCCTTGTCGCGATCGAGACCGAGGGTGACGCAACCGCCGCAGGAGCGATTGCCCGCCAGGTCGCCATGCATGTCGCGGCAACCAGTCCGCTGGCGCTGACGGCTGAGGAGGTCGATGCGGCTGCCGTCGAGCGCGAGAAGGCGATCTTTGTGGAACAGGCTCGCGAATCGGGCAAGCCGGACAACATCATCGAGAAGATGGTTGAAGGCCGTATGCGCAAGTTTTTCGAGGAAGTCGTTCTACTCAAACAGGCATTCGTCATCAATCCCGACCAGACTGTCGAACAGGCGGTCAAGGAGGCCGAGAAGGACATCGGTGCACCGGCCAAGATCACAGGATTTGTGCGCTTTGCGCTGGGTGAAGGCATCGACAGGGACGAAAGCGACTTTGCGGCAGAAGTCGCGGCGGCCGCCGGCAGCTAATTACGGACAGTTTCCGGCCGCATTTTAGTCGGCAACATTATCGGGGCGCTGCGTGACAACGCAGCGCCCTTGTTGTATCGGGGTTTGCCTTGTCATCGGCACACTAATGAAAAGATTACGCCACGGGAGATTGAATGTCCGCCAAACCTCAATACAAACGTGTGTTGCTGAAAGCCTCCGGCGAGGCCCTGATGGGAGAACAGGGATTCGGCATTGACGTGTCGGTCGCCGACAGGATTGCAGCCGATATATCCGAAGCCCGTGCGATGGGTGTTGAGGTTGGTGTTGTGATCGGCGGAGGCAACATATTTCGCGGCGTCGCGGTGGCTTCGAAGGGTGGCGATCGCGTTACCGGTGATCACATGGGAATGCTGGCGACGGTGATCAATTCGCTGGCGCTGCGAACCTCCCTGGTCAAGATTGGTGTTGACGCGGTGGTGTTGTCCGCAATCGCCATGCCCGAGATTTGCGAAAGCTTTTCGCAGCGCAAGGCCAGCAGCTACATGGATCAGGGCAGGGTAGTTATTTTCGCCGGCGGGACCGGCAATCCCTATTTCACAACCGATTCAGCGGCGGCTTTGCGGGCAGCGGAAATCGGCGCGGACGCGTTGTTCAAGGGAACACAGGTCGACGGCGTCTATTCATCCGATCCGAACAAGGACGCAAGCGCCACCCGATATGAACAGATTTCGCACGCCGAAGTCATTTCACGTGGCTTGGCAGTGATGGATACTGCCGCAATTGCGCTTGCACGAGAAAACAACATTCCCATAATTGTCTACTCGATACATGAAAAAGGCGGATTCGGCGCGATATTGTCCGGCGGCGGCCGCTGCACGACGGTTTTCGGACAGTTAGCGATCACGCAAACCGTCGGATCACGACAGGTAGGGAGAGTGGCTGATGAGTGATGGCATAGACTTCAAGGATTTGCAGCGGCGCATGGAAGGCGCGGTCAATGCATTCAAGAGTGATCTGGCGACCTTGCGCACCGGCAGGGCTTCGGCAAACCTGCTCGATCCGATCATGGTGGAGGCATATGGATCGCAAATGCCGATCAACCAGGTTGCTACGGTATCGGTACCGGAACCCAGAATGATTTCAGTCTCGGTGTGGGACAAGACCCAGGTTCAGGCGATCGACAGAGCTATTCGGGAATCGAACCTTGGCTTTAATCCGATTGTCGACGGGACAAACCTGCGAATTCCGCTTCCCGAGCTGAACGAAGAACGACGCAAGGAATTGGCCAAGATCGCCCATCAATATGCGGAAAACGCGCGCATTGCGGCGCGTAACGTGCGGCGCGATGGTATGGATCACCTGAAAAAGGCGGAAAAGGAAGGTGAGATCAGCCAGGATGTTCATCATACCAACGCAGACCGTGTTCAAAGCATGACGGATGATACGATCACCGAGATCGACATGCTTCTTGAGGAAAAAGAAACAGAAATCATGCAGGTCTGATCCTGCAGTGGGTTTGCCGGCCCGACGAGGAGACTAATGGCCATTCCCAATCATATCGCCATCATCATGGATGGAAACGGTCGCTGGGCAAGGGAGCGGGGGCTGCCACGGGCTGCCGGCCATCGCGCCGGTGTCGAGGCGCTGCGGGAGACGGTTCGCGCGGCCGGCGATATCGGCATCGCCTATCTGACGGTATTTGCATTTTCATCCGAAAATTGGGCCAGACCGCAATCGGAGGTGACCGATTTGATGGGTCTGCTGAAACTGTTTTTCCGAAAGGATCTCGCCGAACTTCACAAAAACGGTGTGCGCGTTCGAATGATCGGCGACCGGGAAACCCTGAAGCCCGAAATCCGGGCACTGCTGGTGGAGGCCGAACAGCTGACCGCGCACAATACCGCAATGGATCTGGTCATCGCCTTCAACTATGGCGCTCGAGACGAGCTCACCAGGGCAGTCGCCAGGATCACCGAGAAGGTCCAAAGTGGCGAGGTATGCCAATCATCAATTTCCGATGAGATGATTTCCGCCCATCTGGACACTTCGGGCTTGCCGGATCCTGAACTGATAATCCGAACAAGCGGAGAGCAACGCCTATCCAACTTCCTGCTCTGGCAGGCCGCTTACAGCGAGTTTGTGTTTCTTCCCTGCTATTGGCCGGATTTTCGCCGGCCCGATCTTGAACGCGCGATCGCCGACTATCAGGCCCGCGACCGGCGTTTTGGCGGCCTGGAGGTTCAGGCCGTGGCCACATGAACACCAGCGGCTATTCCAATCTGCAACTGCGAATCATCTCGGCGGTTATCCTGGCTGTCGTCGTGCTGTTTCTGACCTGGCTTGGCGGACTGCCGTTCAGGATACTGTCGGCGGCGATAGCCGGAGCCATGTTTTTTGAATGGCTTTCTATGACGCCCGGCGGCTTGAAAACACGGCTGGCTGTGCCGGCCATCCTGTTTTTACCGGCACTGGTGGCACTCATTGCAGGCGCAGGCGCGCTGATCGTTCTTGGCCTGATTGTCATTGCCGGCGGAGCGGCCGCGATTTTCGCCGAAACCGAAGGTCAGGGACTGTGGACGGTGAAGGGCTTTGCCTATGCTGCGGTGTCCGGATTTGCGCTGGCATTTCTGCGCGGTGACAGCGCGGCCGGATTGACCGCAATTCTGTTCCTGTTCGCGGTGGTTTGGATTACCGATATCGGTGCCTATTTTACCGGCAGGTCTTTTGGCGGTCCCAAGCTTGCACCTTCAATTTCGCCGGGAAAAACCTGGTCTGGCGCAATCGGCGGCACGATCGGTGGCGTTGCCGGCGGTATGATCGTTGCAAATATTGCCGGCGTGGCGAGCCATGGCTTGTTTGTCGTCGCCGTGCTTTTATCGATCGTTTCCCAGATCGGCGACTTGTTTGAGTCCAGCGTGAAGCGACAGGCCGGGGTCAAGGATTCAAGCAATCTCATTCCTGGGCACGGCGGTGTGATGGATCGGGTAGATGGGCTTGTGGCGGCGGCAATCGCGCTTTATTGCATTGGCGCGTTTGCTGGCGGGATGAATCAACCAGCCTCCGGCCTGTTCTAAGGACGAATTTGCCGTCAAAAAGCCTTTGTTCGCTGTTCTTTGCGGGCGCTGGTAAACCAAGAATTCCAGGGGGACGAGTTGGCCGACATAATGTTGAATCTGTTCAGTACAGATGGGATCCTGATCGGCACAATCGTCCCGTTCCTGGCCGTACTTCTGGTGGTGGTTTTCGTTCACGAAATGGGTCACTACCTGGTGGGGCGCTGGTGCGGTATTGGCGTCAAGGCGTTCTCAATCGGTTTTGGGCCTGAGATTGCGGGTTTCAACGATCGACACGGAACACGCTGGAAACTTTCGGCGATTCCGCTGGGCGGGTATGTGAAATTCGTTGGCGACATGACGGTTACGAGTTCGCCCGACGAAGAAGGTCTAAGAGACCTGAGTGAAGAACAGCGCAAGGTTGCATTTCACAATCAGCCGGTTTGGAAACGTGCCGCCACGGTGTTTGCCGGGCCGCTGTTCAACTTTATCCTGGCGGCCGTGGTATTCGCAGTCATGTTTTCCGTGTACGGAAAGTTTGTCTCCGAACCCATGGTTGCAAAGGTCTTACCCGGTGGACCTGCCGACGCGGCCGGTTTTAAGCCCGGTGACCGATTCGTATCCCTTGATGGCGTGAAGGTTTATACATTCGGCGATGTCCAAAGATATGTTTCTGGCCGTGCCGGCGATGAAATCCGCTTTGTCGTGTTTCGCGACGGACATGAGATCGAGCTCTTTGCGACGCCAGAGGTCAAGGAACAAACCGATCCGCTCGGTAACACGATCAAGATTGGTCTGATCGGGGTTCAAAACGACGAATCGCTGGGGCAGCCGAGAATTATCGAGCTCAGTCCGATTGAGGCAATTGGCGAGGCGATATCGGAAACCGGATTTGTCATCTTACGCACCGGGCAGTTTTTGAAGCGATTCGTCGCAGGGCGCGAAGACAAGTGCCAGTTGGGCGGCCCGGTCAAAATTGCGGATATGGCCGGGAAGGCGGCAAAACGGGGTGTGGAGTGGCTGGTACAGCTCACTGCGCTTCTGTCGGTTGGCATCGGATTCCTCAATCTGCTGCCGATTCCGCCGCTGGATGGCGGGCACCTGATGTTTTACGGCTATGAGGCGGTTGCCAGAAAACCGCCATCTGAGCGTGTTTTGGAGGCGGTCTACAGGGTTGGCCTCGTGCTGGTGTTGGCGTTCATTGCGTTCGTCTTCTGGAATGATCTGTTTGGATGTTGAGTAGGGTGTGTAATGTGGAAAAAATTGACATGCTGTTTACCATAATTGCCAATTTGGCGTGTCCGTAATGTCACGCAGGCGCAATTATAAAACGAAATTAACCCAACGCCTTGCGTATAGATAAAATCCGGTTAATACGATAAGTGAAATCAATCGTATGATCCGGTTTTCTCGCCGTGGGGACCACGAGAAAAAAAGGTAAACAGGCCCGATGAAGGCAATATGGAATTTGATGCGCATCGTTTCGGCGGTCGTAGTGTTCGCCGCCGCTGCAATCACAATTGCCGGTGCGGTGCAGTTGGGGACCGCAACTGAGGCGTCAGCAGCCGTCGTTTCTTCTATCGATGTGCAGGGTAATCAGCGTGTCGATGACGAAACCATTATCAACTATGTAGGGATCAAACCTGGCGTTTCGTTTGATAATGGGGATGTCGACGAGGCGGTGAAGCGGCTGTTTGCGACCGGGTTGTTTTCTGATGTGCGCATCAACCGCGTTGCCCGTATTCTGGTTGTGATTGTCGAGGAGTACGCGATCGTCAATCAAGTGCTGTTTCAGGGCAACAAGAAGATCAAGGACGAGCGGCTGTCGCGTGTGGTTCAGCTAAAACCGCGCGGTACGTTTTCCCAGTCGACCCTGGAACTCGACGAGCAGGCGATTCGTGATGCCTATGAAGCCATCGGTCGTAGTGATGCGATCGTAAGCACCCAGGTCATTGATTTGGGCGAAAACCGCGTCAACGTCGTTTTCGAGATCACCGAAGGCGGGCGCACCAAGATTGCGACGATTATTTTCGTCGGCAACAACGCCTATTCGGACCGTCGGCTGGCCGGTGTGATCGCAACCAAGAAATCGAACCTCCTGTCGTTCATCGCGCGTGACGACGTCTATGACGAAGATCGTCTGCGTGCGGACGAGGAGACTTTGCGCCGGTTCTACTACAATCGCGGATATGCGGATTTCCGTGTGATTTCTTCGACGGCGGAACTGGACGACAATGAAAACGAATATATCGTCACCATCACTGTTGACGAGGGTGACCGATATCGTTTCGGCAGCGTCATTGTCGAGAGTACGGTCGCTGGAGTTGACGGCGATTCACTTGGCCACCTGGTCGAGACCGACGAAGGTGATGTCTACAGTGCGAAGGATGTCGAAGACACGCTGATTGCGCTGACCGAACACCTTGCCGGATTGGGATATGCATTTGCACAGGTGACACCGCGCGGCAACCGCGATTTCGAAACACGCACAATTGCTGTGGTCTACTCGATCGATCAAGGCCCCCGCACTTATATTCAGCGCATCGAGATCCGTGGCAATACCCGGACACGCGACTATGTCATTCGTCGCGAGTTCGACATTTCCGAAGGTGATGCTTTCAACCAGGTGCTGGTGCAGCGCGCCAAGAGGCGTCTGGAAGACCTCGACTATTTCACGACGGTTAACATTTCGACCGCGCCCGGCAGCCAGCCAGATCAGATTGTTTTGGTTGTCGATGTTGTAGAGAAATCGACTGGTGAGTTTTCCGTTGGCGCAGGTTACTCGACCGGTGGAACGAATCCGGGCCCCAGTGTCGAAATCGGTGTATCTGAGCGGAATTTCCTTGGCCGCGGTCAGTACATCAAGGTTTCGGTCGGCGGCGGAGAAGATACGCGCAATTATCAGATTTCATTCACTGAACCATACCTGTTTGGACGCAGGATAGCGGGCGGTTTTGATGTGTATCGCAGTACTCGGGAAGACACGACCTACAATACGGAATTGACCGGTGCGTCGATCAGATTTGGGTTGCCGATAACCGAGTTTTTGAGCAGTCAGATCGCTTACAATTTCTCCCAAGAGAAATATACGATTGTTAATGCAGCTGCAGCGCCTGCGTCTATTATTACTGCGGCCGGATTAAGTCCATGGACCAAATCTTCGGTCAGCGCGACACTGCTGTACAATTCACAATCGACGATGTAAAAAATCCTCATGAAGGCATCTATGCGACGGCAACGACAGAAGTTTGCAGGATTAGGTGGCGACGCGAAGTACGTCAAGATCACCGGCCGCGCGAGCTACTATAAAACCCTTGCTGGATGAAGCCGACGTGGTCGGAGTCGTGTCTGGCGGCGCGGGTCATATCGCCTATTATGGCGGCGGCGCGCAGAGAGTGTTTGACCTGTTCCAGGGTAATGCGCAAAAATGGTGCGCGGATTTGAAGCCGCGGGCTGGGGACCTTTTGACCCGGGCGCAAACGATCATCTGGGTGGTACAACCTACTTCCACGGTTCGGTGGAAGCGCAGTTCCCGCTTCCGGTGCTTCCTGACAGTCTGGGTATCAAAGGCGCAGTATTCGCCGATGCCGCTACGCTCTACGGCAACAGCCTTCCTGCGACAGGTGCGAATACAATGGCAAGCGTGGTGTCGTTCTGGCGCGCTTCGGTCGGCGCAAGCCTGATCTGGCATTCGCCGTTCGGCCCGCTGCGTGTTGATTATGCGATCCCGGTTGAAAAGCACCCGACAGACCAGTTGCAGGAGTTCAATTTCGGAATTTCCAGCCGATTCTGACCACGGAAGTGCCGTGGTCGGCCGTCGAGAAGACCGGCGCGGAAGGATTTCATGAGAGAACCGGATTTTTTTCCGCCGTCGCGCACATTGACCGCGGCCGAAATTGCCGCGCATTGCGGTGCGCGTCTTCATAATCCCGATCACGCTGATGTCGAGATTTGTGGCGTTGCACCGCTGCACGAGAGTGGCGCGCGGCCAGCTTGTCTATATCGAGCAGCAACGGCAAGCCAACGACGTCGAAACGTTGCATGCGGCCGCAATATTGTGCCCGCAGCCTCTGGCCGACCGGTTCCCGGATACTGTGGCCGTGTTGATTTCAGAAAAGCCGAAATCAGATTTTGCGGCAGTGTCGCGCCTTATGTTCCCAACTGCGGTGAAGCCGGCTGCGTTGACCGGTGAAACCGGGATTTCGGAGGCAGCCCATATTGCCGCAGGTGCAAAAATCGAGGCCGGTGCGATTGTGGAGGCAGGTGCGGTTGTTGGGGCAGAGGCAGAGATAGGTTCCGGAACGGTTATAGCGCCGAATGCCGTCATCGGATCTTCGGTCCGTATCGGTCGTGATTGTTATGTCGGCCCGGGCGTTTCGGTGATCGCGTCGCTCTTGGGCAATCGGGTGTCGATCCATGCCGGCGCTCGGATAGGCCAGGATGGATTTGGATTTGTTCCTGGCAAAGCGGGTCTGGAAAAGCAGCCGCAAACGGGTCGCGTTATCATCCAGGACGATGTCGAGATCGGTGCGAACTCCACCGTTGATCGCGGTGCAATGGCCGATACGATTATCGGTGAGGGAACAAAGATCGATAATCTGGTGCAGGTCGCCCACAATGTCCGCATTGGTCGACATTGCGCCGTTGCCGCGCATTGCGGTATTTCCGGATCCTGTGTCGTTGGTGACTACGTAATGCTGGGTGGTCGCGTCGGACTTGCCGACCACATTTCTGTGGGGGACGGTGCACAATTGGCTGCAAATGCGGGTGTTATGCATGATGTCCCCGCTGGCGGGAAATGGGCGGGCGCGCCGGCGAAGCCCTGGAAGGAGTTCTTCCGCGAGGTGGCGGCACTGAAATCGCTAGCAGATCACAAGAAAACGAAAGGCAAATCCGATGGCTGAGCCTGACAACACCGTGCTTGAAACGTTTGATATTGCCCGGATCATGGAACTGTTGCCGCATCGATATCCGTTTCTGCTTGTCGACAAAATTGTTGATGTAGATGGCGACCGGTCGGCTACCGGCGTTAAAAACGTGACGGTCAACGAGCCGTTTTTCGTCGGCCATTTCCCCGGAAATCCGGTGATGCCTGGCGTTTTGATTGTTGAAGCGATGGCACAAACGGCGGGAGCGATTTGCATGAATTCAACTTCAACGCAAAGCGATGTCGTCTACTTTATGTCCATCGACAATGCCAAGTTTCGTAGGCCGGTCGTTCCGGGTGATCAACTGCATATCCAGGTGACGAAACTCAAACAGCGGCGAAGCATCTGGAAGTTCGCCTGCGAGGCCAAAGTCGACGGCAAGATTGTTTCGGAAGCAACGATCACGGCGATGATGTCGCCAAACGAGGACGCTGCCAACTCATGAACGCGTCCGGTCGTGAAACCGCCATCCATCCCAGTTCCATTGTAGAGCCGGGTGCAAAGGTCGGCGAGCAGGTTAAAATTGGACCGTTTTGCCATGTGGGGGAAAACGTCAAGTTGGCCGATGGCGTTGAGCTGATGAGCCATGTCTCCGTGCAGGGCCACACCAGCATTGGCGCCAAGACTCAAGTTTGGCCGCAGGTGACCCTGGGTGCGCAGCCGCAGAATTTCAAACACTCCGGACTTGATACGACATTGGAAATCGGCAGCGGTTGCACGTTGCGCGAGGGCATGACTGCCCATGTCGGCTCCGATACCGGTCACGGCAAAACGGTCATCGGTGACAATTGCTATTTGATGGCATACACCCATGTGGCGCATGACTGCGTATTGGGGAACCATGTCATCATGGCGAACGGTTCTGCGCTGGCCGGACATGTTGAAGTCGGCGATTATGTCAATATCAGTGGTCTGACGGCGGTCCACCAGTTTGTGCGCATCGGCCATCACGCATTCATTGGCGGCTGTTCCGCCTTGGTCGGCGACGTTATTCCCTACGGTATGGCAGCAGGTAACAAGGCGGTGTTACGCGGTTTCAACATAATCGGAATGAAGCGGTCCGGTGTCGCGAGGTCCGATATTCTCGCCATGCGCAAGGCGTATCGGATTTTATTCGATCGTGGTCGCACAATTGGCGAAAATGCTCCCAGGGTCAGGGAAGAGTTTGCGGGCAACGCTTCGGTCATCGAGATTGTCGATTTCCTGACCGAACGGGGCAAAAGATACTATTGTGTTCCCAAACAGGGCGATCCGGCAGACGATGACGACGGACAAGGCGACTGATCACGACAGGTCCACGGCTATTCCCTCGGATGCCGTGGTTGCGTTGATCGCCGGTGGTGGCTCCCTGCCGATCGAGATTGCAGATCGGCTTGCGCAAAAAAACATCAATACCGTCGCGATGCTCATTGAAGGTGAGGCCAAAGATGATGGTTCATTTGGCAGCCATAAGGCGGAGCGCATTCGTCTGGAAGAGTTTGCAAGCCTGATTTCAAGACTGAAGCGCTACGGCGCCAGCCACGTTCTCATGGCCGGTACGGTAAGCCGCAGACCAAAGTTGACCGAAATGCAGTTTCACATCGGTCTGTTCAGGGCGATCAAAGATGTTGCCTGGGCGTTGGCGCGAGGCGATGACGGTTTGTTGAAGGCGGTCATCAACCATATCGAGAACAATGGCATCAAGGTCGTTTCAGCACAGGATGTGCTGCCCGAGTTGTTGACCGAACTGGGAGTAGTGGCCGGAGGACGGCCAGGCAAACAGGATCTTGCGGATATTTCGGCAGCGACAACGGCCGCAAAGGCCATTGGAGCGCTGGATATTGGACAGGCGGCTATAGCAGTTGGTGGAAGGGCTGTTGCGCTGGAGGGTATTGAAGGCACCGAGGGTTTGCTTGCCCGCATGGTCGGCATGCGGGATCACGGTCGGCTGGCGGGCAAATCGGGCGGTGTTCTGGCTAAATGCGCCAAGCCTGATCAGGACATGCGGGCCGATCTTCCGGCAATTGGGCCACAAACTGTCGATGCGGCTGCCAAGGCGGGTCTTGCAGGCATTGCGCTGGAAGCGGGGCGGTCGCTTATTCTGGAGCGGTCGGAAACACTGCGCCGTGCAAACAACAGCGGCGTTTTCATCTACGGTATCGAGGCGCGGGACAATTGAGCAATTCAGTACGCCCGCTGCGGATCGCCGTGATTTCCGGAGAGGAATCCGGGGATCTGTTGGGCGCGGACCTGATCCGCGCCATGAAGGCGCGATCGGATTCTGACATCGAACTCGTTGGTGTTGGCGGTGCACATCTTCAGTCCGAGGGGCTGCAAACCCTGTTTGATCCCGGAATCATAGCGATTGTCGGGGTGACGTCAGTTGTTCGCGATCTGCCGCGTCTTCTCCGCCTGATTGGATCGACAGCGAAGAAGGTGGTGGACGCGAAGCCGGACTGCGTGGTCACCATCGATAGCCCGGCATTCAATCTGCGTGTTGCCCGCAAAATCCGGCAATTGAGTCCGGACATTCCAATCGTCAAATATGTTTGTCCTTCCGTGTGGGGCTGGTTACCGGGTCGGGCGGCCAAAATGCGCGAGTTTACCGATCATGTTCTTTGCCTGTTGCCGTTTGAACCAGCGGAACTTGAGCGGTTGGGCGGGCCGCCAGGCACGTTTGTCGGTCATCGCCTAACCGACAATGCCGGTATCGTCGCGGCCAGAAAATCCCAGATCGCCCGAAAGAAGACCGATGGCAAAGCGAAGGAACTGCTGATTTTGCCGGGTTCCAGAACGAGCGAGGTGGCCGCGCTCGGGCAAGCTTTTGTGGAGGCAGCGAACTTGCTCCTGCAACGCGGGCACGATTTTCGGATCACGATCCCCACGGTTCCGCGGGTTGAAGCACTGGTCAGGAGTACGATGAGTGCCCTCGAAGCTCCGATTGCGATTACCACCGATGAGGATCAAAAATGGCAGGCATTCGGCAAGGCGGATGCAGCTTTGGCAGCTTCCGGGACGGTTTCGCTGGAGCTTGCCCTTGCTGGAGTGCCGTTTGTTTCCTGCTACAAGACCGATGTTTTGATGAAGTTAGCCTATCCGTTCATCACCGCATGGTCCGCCTCCCTGCCAAACCTGATTGCGGACAGGCCGGTGGCGCCGGAGTATTATGACCGCTTCGTCAGGCCGGCAAATCTGGCGCGGACGATCGAAATGCTGTGGAGCGACGGGGCGCCGAGAAGCGCGCAATTACAGGGGTTTGATGACGTCCGCAGTGCGCTGGCGACAGCAAAGCCCGCTGGTGAAAGCGCAGCTGAAATTGTTCTCGGCCTCATTGGCGAACGCCGATGACGGTCCTGACTTACCTTTTGGCGATCGGAACGTAATCGCGCTCTGTTTCGCCTGTGTACAACTGGCGCGGGCGGCCGATTTTCTGGTTCGGATCCTCGATCATCTCTTTCCACTGCGCAATCCAACCGACCGTTCTGGCCACGGCGAACAGAACCGTGAACATTGTCGTTGGGAACCCGAGCGCCTTGAGTGTAATGCCAGAATAGAAATCGATATTCGGATAAAGCTTCTTTTCGATGAAATACTCGTCCGTTAAAGCGATTTTTTCAAGTTCCATGGCAACATCAAGCAGCGGATCGTCCTTGATGCCCAGTTCACCCAGCACTTCATGCGTTGTCTTCTGCATAATGCGGGCGCGCGGATCGTAGTTCTTATAGACACGATGGCCGAAACCCATAAGCCGGAACGGATCGTTCTTGTCTTTTGCCCGATCGACGAATTCCGGAATGCGATCGACTGATCCAATCTCCGACAACATGTTCAGCGCCGCTTCATTGGCACCGCCATGGGCAGGGCCCCAAAGGCAAGCAATTCCCGCAGCGACACACGCAAACGGATTGGCGCCGGACGATCCGGCCAGCCTGACCGTTGAGGTCGAGGCATTTTGCTCATGGTCGGCGTGCAGAATGAAAATACGCTCCATTGCGCGCGACAGGACCGGATTTGGTTTGAAGTCCTCGCAGGGCACGGCAAAGCACATGTTCAGGAAATTGGCGGCGTAATTGAACTCATTTTTCGGATAAACGAATGGCTGACCGATATGATATTTGTACGCCATCGCTGCAATTGTCGGCGTCTTGGCGATCATGCGCAGGCTGGCGACCATGCGCTGATGTGGATCGGAAATGTCGGTTGAGTCGTGATAAAACGCCGACATGGCGCCCATAACACCGCACATGATGGCCATCGGATGAGCGTCGCGGCGGAAGCCGGTGAAAAACCGGTTCATCTGCTCATGGACCATGGTGTGGCGCGTTACACGCAGATCAAAATCTTCTTTTTGCGTCTTGGTCGGCAGTTCGCCGTAGAGCAGCAGATAGCATACCTCAAGAAAATCGCCGTGTTCGGCCAATTGTTCGATCGGATAGCCGCGATGCAGCAAAATGCCTTCATCACCGTCGATATAGGTGATTTTGGACTCGCAGCTGGCCGTTGATGTGTATCCCGGGTCGTAGGTGAACGCGCCGGTATCGCGGTACAATGATCCAATATCGACCACTTTCGGGCCGACCGATCCTTCAAACACACCGAATTCGTAGGAGCTGCTGCCATAATCCAGCTTTGCGGTTTCGTCGGTCATGGCGAACTCCTTTCAGTTTCTCGGTTTCTTTTGGTTCCGGCGATTGGCGGTGCAATACATGCCGAAGATCGGGAGGTGCCACTTGCTATCTGATTTTTTCGGTACTGCCAAGCTGCCCAAATGGCCAATATGTTGCATCGCAACAAATATGATAGATTGTGCTTTACCCTGTGTGGTCGCGAATCCGTGCCAAACACTCATGTTTGCCAAGCACCGCAAGAACATCAAACACGCCTGGTGAAGTGGCCCGTCCGGTCAAAGCGGCCCGAAGCGGTTGAGCCAATTGGCCAAGCTTGTGTCCGCCTTCCTCAGCAATTGCCCGGATTTCCGTCTCTATCGTCTCTGATTTCCATGGCTCGACTGTTTCCAACCTGTCGGCAATCGCGGCAAGTCGTGCGGCAACACCGTCGCCGCCGAGGATGTTGGATGCTTTCTCATCGACGTCCAGAGGCCGCTGGCGGAACAGAAACGATGCACCTTCGGAGAGCTCGACCAGCGTTTTGGCGCGATCTTTGAGTCCGGACATGGCCATGGTCAACTGATTCCGCCGCACCGGAGTAAGATTGTCGAGCATATCGCTGCCGCCGGGCAAGTAGGGCAGGGCGTCGATCAGCGCCGTGCATAGTGCCTCGTCATCGCTTGCCCGCATATGCAGACCGTTGAGCGCTTCGAGCTTTTTGAAGTCGAACCTAGCAGCACCCTTGTTGACATCGCCGATATCGAACCAGTCGATCATCTGCTGCGTCGACATCACCTCGTCGTCGCCGTGGCTCCAGCCAAGGCGGGCGAGATAGTTTCGAAGAGCGGCCGGCAAATAACCCATTTCGCGATAGGCCTCGACACCCAAGGCGCCGTGGCGTTTCGACAGTTTCGCGCCGTCGGCACCATGAATAAGCGGAATATGGGCCATAACCGGCACATTCCAACCCATTGCCTGATATATGATCGTCTGGCGGGCGGCGTTGGTGAGATGATCGTCGCCGCGGATGACGTGGGTTATGCCCATGTCATGATCATCAACGACAACGGCATGCATGTAGGTTGGATTGCCGTCGGATCGAAGGATGATAAAATCATCCAGATCCTTGTTGGGAAAGCGCACATCGCCCTGAACACGGTCATGCACGACGGTGTCGCCGTCGCGGGGCGCCTTTATCCTGATTGCCGGCGCCACACCGGCCGGTGCATCCGCGGGGTCGCGATCACGCCAGCGACCGTCATATCGTGGCGGTCTGCCCTCCGAGCGCGCTTTGTCACGCATTTCCGCCAGTTCCTCGGCGCTGGCATAGCAGCGGTAAGCCTTTCCGGCTTCAAGCAATTGTGCCGCCACCTCGCGATGCGGGTCGGCACGGGCGCATTGCGATACCGGTTCGCCATCCCAATCAAGCCCCAACCACGACAGGCCATCCAAAATGGCGGCAGTTGCCGCCTCCGTTGAGCGCTCCCTGTCGGTATCCTCGATGCGCAGCAACATCTTGCCGCCGGTGTGTTTGGCGTAAAGCCAGTTGAACAGCGCCGTACGGGCTCCGCCGATGTGCAAAAACCCGGTGGGCGACGGCGCAAAGCGCGTAATAACGGTATCAGGCATTCACGGTCCTTTGGTATGATCCGGTCCCGCACGGGTAAATCGCAGCGCGATGGGAGAGCCGGGTGGAATTCAGCTGGCGTTGATGTAGCATGAGATTTCCGGGGCGCAAGTGACGGGGGGCCGCAGGCTTTTGCCGGAAGCCATGAGCGCTGACGAGACCGGGTCCGACGAGCGAGTTCATTTTGCAACGAACCGTGTGATCAACGCGCCCGGCCGGCGAAGCGATCCATCCGTTCCCGATCGGGCGGCGGTACCGGATGCCGCTCGTGCCAAAGTGCGCGCACGCCGGCGGTATTTTTTCGTCCACGCAGCCTACAGGCTGGCGGCGAGGGCGCTTAATACCGAGGTTGAGTTCGCCACGCCATTCCTGTTCGTGCCGGTTTTGCTGGGTGGCGGAGCGCTGCTTTATTTCACCGCCGGTTTCGAGCCGGATTGGTCGGCCCTGGTCTTGGCCGCGATGATTGCAGCAGCCGGAATTCGGCTTGGCAGTTCCCGTCCGCTGGCAAGCTTGGTGTTTTGGGCGGGGTTGCTAATAGTGGCGGGTGCGCTGGCCGGAAAGATTGAAACCTGGCGTGCGAGCACGCCAATGCTCGGCTCGGCAGTGACAACGACGGTGAACGGAACAATCGCCGCTCTGGAACATCAGGAGGGTGATCGCGCCCGCATCACGATCGATATCACTTCGACTGCGAAGCCAAAACTGCGATATGCTCCGCAGCGAGTTCGCCTGGTGCTGCGCAAACCGCCCAATGCTCTGAAGCCGGGAATGAAGATCGCCGGCAGGGCACGATTGCTTCCTCATGCAGGGCCGGTGCATCCGCGGGGCTTCGATTTTGCTTTTCACAACTATTTTCGCGGCATTGGAGCGGTTGGGTTCTTTCTCGGCCAGCCTCGTGCATGGCAAGATCGGGCGCGCATCGGTGGCCTCGGTCTCTCAACAGAGCTGGAACGGGCCCGCGGATGGCTGACTGCACGGATAAAAAGCCGAATTGACGGTCCGGAGGGCGAGATTGCCGCCGCATTGATCACCGGTGCGAAGGCCGGCATACCTGAACAGGTCAACGAAACATTGCGGCGAACGGGGTTGGCGCACATTTTGTCCATTTCCGGACTGCACATGGCGCTGGTTGCCGGTACGGTGATGGCTTTGTTGCGGTTTTCCTTTGCGCTGTTCCCGGAATTTGCCTCCCGTCATCCGGTCAGGAAATACGCTGCCGCAGCGGCATTGCTGACCGTGTTTGTGTATCTGTTCATGTCGGGAGCGGGTATTGCCACGCAACGATCATTTCTGATGCTGGCGGTCATGTTGGCGGCGCTCATTCTCGATCGTCCGGCCATCACCATGCGCAATCTGGCGATAGCGGCCATCATCATCATCCTGCTCCAACCCCACGAGGTCGCCGGGCCCAGCTTCCAGATGTCGTTTGCGGCGACCGCAGCGCTTGTCGCGGTCTACACCGCCTGGTCAACCAGACGGTCCCGGAGTGCAGCCGCGACGGCGAAAGTCGACGTCTCTAGTGGTCAATTGGCCTTATGGGGACGCCAATTGCGGTTCTATGTCACGACGTTGGCGGTGACTTCGCTCGTTGCCGGCGCGGCAACCGCCATATTCAGTGTCTGGCATTTTCAGCGCCTGGCGCCGCTCGGATTGTTTGCAAATCTTGCGGCGATGCCGGTTGTGTCCTTGTTGGTCATGCCTTCGGCCGTTCTTGGCGTGATGGCAATTCCTCTGGATCTCGATGGACCGGCCTTCGCGGTCATGGGAACCGGGATTTGCCTGGTGGTCACAATCGCAGACTGGTTTTCGCAACGCTCACCGATTGATGCTGTCGGCATGATTCCGCTCGCGAGCCTGTTGCTCGCCAGCGCGGGGTTGATAGTGCTGACACTGCCCGCGACGGCTTTGCGTTTGCTGGGCGTGCCGTTCCTTGTCACGGCGATCATTTTTGCAATCACCAGGCCCCCGCCGATGGTTCTTGTCGATGAACACGCCAAAATGATCGCTGTTCGGCGCGCTGATGACGGGCTGTCGTTGAATACGGGCAAGCCACGCAAATTCGTGTTGAAAATCTGGTTGAAGGCCTCGGCGGCAATCGCCCATTTCGGGCCAGCGCGGCACGGTGAAGCGCGCCTGACCGAAGCGACTGTGGCGGCCGGCGCAGGAGAGTTTGTCTGCGACAGGGCTTTGTGCGCGGTCCAATTACCCAATGGTGCTGTCGTTGCCCATGCCAAAAACGCAGGCGATGCACGTCAGGCCTGCCGGTTCGCGCGCTTGATCGTCATACAAAGCGCGACAGCGCTACCGGACATTTGCTCGACAGCTCGTGTATCCAATTCGAGCAAAGCCATTATTCTGACGGCACGCGACCTTGCCCGCAAAGGTGCGGCCGCAGTCTCGATTGCGACGGTTGCGCGCGATAGCCAGGTCGGTTCCGGCAGAAACGGGCACCGGGCCTATGCTATCGATATTCGTCATGCCATCTCGATGCCATGGCGACCGTGGCACGCGCATCGCGCCTATTCGCGCGAGGCTCGCGGTCTGGCACCAATAAAGCGCCGTAAAAGCAAGACCGCTGCTGCGAACCGCTAATAGCGTCGGATGAGCCCGACGAGACGTCCCTGCACCTTAACCCTATCCGGCCCGAAAATGCGCGTCTCATAAGCAGGATTGGCGGCTTCAAGCGCGATTGAGGCGCCCTTGCGCCGGAATCGTTTCAAGGTGGCTTCCTCGTCGTCGACCAGGGCAACCACGATCTCGCCGGGATTTGCGGTGGCTGTGTTGCGGATCAATACGGTATCGCCATCGAATATCCCGGCATCGATCATCGAATCGCCTTTGACTTCGAGCGCATAATGTTCGCCGCCTGCGATCATGTCCGGGGGAACGGTCACCGAATGGGTTTTGTGCTGAATTGCCTCGATTGGCACACCGGCGGCAATGCGGCCCATCACTGGAATGGAAACCGCTGCGGCCGCATCGTCGTCATTGCTGGCCGCCGGAACCCGGCTCGGCGAGGGCGCATCACGGCCACCCTCGATAACACTGGGTGAAAACCGGCGCGGACCACCCAGTCCGGGGGCAATGGAGTCAGGCAGGCGCAAAACCTCGAGCGCACGGGCACGGTTGGGCAGCCTGCGAATGAAGCCGCGTTCCTCCAATGCGGTAATCAGTCTGTGAATCCCGGATTTCGACGCCAGGTCGAGCGCATCCTTCATTTCATCGAATGACGGCGGAATTCCCGTCTCCTTCATCCGCTCATGAATGAAGAGCAAAAGCTCGTGCTGTTTTCGGGTCAGCATAGGGTGTCTCCGAGTTCGCGCGGTCAACGCCAGCGCCGTGAAGAATCAAAACAAAACCAGAACAAACACTATATGTTCCATTTGTGTTCTGCAAGTGTTTATATTTGGTAAAGGCGGCGAGCGGGGATCTCCCGAGTTCAAGCCGCCAGTTGCGTCGATATCCCTCGTGGCGGATACTCGATCACGCGAAAGCCGGTCGATGCGGCAGAGGAAATGTTCGCAAAGAGCATTTGGAACTACCGTCATGCTGCTTCATGGAGGCTGCAGGAAGTCCAACCGCGAGGCAAGCAAGCTGCTGGCACCGATCAGGGGCGCATCTGTTGCAGACAAAAACCGGGGTAGGGATGTGCCCGCGTAGCTCGCCTATTGTGCCTGATCATGACTTTGCCGATATGGCGTGAACGGGCGGTGAGTGGATGGTGTGGATGGCTCCTGCACCATCGGCGTCATGATGCGCCATACTGCAGTTGTCACGAACTGCTTGAGAGGAGCCACCCAATGCAAGTTACAACGATCGGCCTGGATCTGGCGAAGAATGTTTTTCAGGTCCACGGGATCAATGACGCCGGCGATGTCGTGTTCAACCGGTCCTTGAGACGATCGCAGGTATTGTCATTTTTCGAGGATCTCAAACCGTGCTTGGTTGGAATGGAAGCTTGTGCCACCAGTCATTACTGGGCGCGGGAGCTTGCCATGCTGGGCCATGACATCAGGCTGATTCCGCCTGTTTATGTGAAGCCGTATGTCAAAAGGGGTAAGTCCGATGCCGTTGATGCGGCGGCCATCTGCGAGGCGGTCACTCGTCCGACCATGCGATTTGTTGAAGTGAAGACACCCGAACAACAGGCAATACTGGCGATTCATCGAACCCGTGATCTGATCGTCCGGCAGCGTACACAGACGATCAATATGTTGCGTGCCCAGCTAGCGGAGTTTGGCGTGGTTCTGCATCAGGGGGTTAGTCATGCCATTCAATTTGCCAACCGATACCTCCAAGGGGAGCAACCTGACCTGCCTGAAGTTGTTGACGATGTCATCTTTGAGCTTTGTGATCAGCTGATATTCTTGCACGCAAAGATCACACGATGCTCCCGCGAGATGGTGCAAATCGCTAGACGGGAGGAACGTGCTGCATTGCTTCAAACCATTCCGGGCGTTGGTCCGATTACCGCTTCAGCAATTGTCGCAACAGTTGGAAGCGGTAACCAGTTCAACAATGGCCGGCAATTCGCTGCCTGGCTGGGGCTGACGCCGATCAACAAATCAAGCGGTGGGAAAGAACGGTTAGGCCGCATCTCGAAGATGGGTGATCAATACATCCGGCGATTGCTCGTCTTGGGCATGGTGTCCCGGATAAGGCAGATCGCCAAGACACCGGAAGCCTTTGATCCATGGTTTGCCGACATCCTGGCTCGCAAGCCGAATAAAGTAGCTGCGATTGCCATGGCCAACAAAACTGCCCGTATGATCTGGGCGGTTCTAACCCGCAACGAACCCTACAAGGTGAGAACGATCCAACCCTGAGGGCCAAAACGAAATACAGTATCGCAAGACCAATGAAGTGATGGAAACATTGTCAGCCCGAAGACCAAGACACCCCGTGCTTTGTCCAGAACGCAAGCTGTTCGATGAGCGGAATGGGACCTGGTCGGAGGAAACCATCAGGGCCAGCGGACCGAAGCTCCGCGCCAACAGGCCGGACACAAGACCGCATCTGACAAACGCCCGATCACATCAAAAAAAGTCTTGCAAAGCAGGAGTCATCCACACAGGACAAAGCGACAGTACTACTTTTCGCAGGTGGATACGCAAAGCAGTCGTTGGAAAATTCCCAAAACTATCTACGACTTGCGTCGATGACCGCCTTGATGAGGTCTTCAGGCACATCCTGCAGCGGATGGATCTGTTCATCTCCATCCTTGGCGAGCTGGATTGCCGCCCGGTAGGCTCGCAGGTACTCCCGGCATTCGCGGCACAGTTTCAGATGCATCTCGAAAACAAACTTTTGTTTTGGCGACAATTCGTCATCCAGATACGCAAGGATGAAATCTTCAAACGCCTCACAGGTGATCATGTAGGGCAATTTGAACATCACACCGTGTAGGCGGCGCATGGTTGTTTTCCCAAGGCCCATCATAGCTGCTCACCCCTCAGAAGCGGTTCGAGCAGTTTTTTCAACGCGGCTCTTGCCCTGTGCAGCCTGACCTTCACATTGGCCTCGCTGAGTTCGAGAACTTCGGCAACTTCAGCTGTCGACATTTCTTCGATGTCGCGGAGCAGTAGCACGATACGGTAGTTTTCCGGAAGTTGACCAATTAATTCCGACACCACCTCTTTTGTTTCGCTGCGTTGCAACAGGATTTCAGGTGTTTCGAAACTCGCCCAATCCTGCTCTATCCTGCAACCATTGTCGTCAAAAACCGGCAACAGCTCATCGATCGACCATTCCCTGCGCCGCTCGCGCTTGCGCAATTGCATCAGTGCCTCGTTGACGACAATGCGATACATCCAGGTTTTCAGGGATGAGCGACCCTGAAAGGAAGCCAAACCCCGAAATATACTTCCGAATGCGGTCTGAACCGCATCTTCCGCCAATCCATCGTCTCCGAGAATTCGGCGGGCCGTCTTCAACATCCACAATACATTGTCGCGAACAAACTTTTCAGTCGATTTATCGTCTTGCAGATCGACAGAGGATAAACCCTGGTTTGACGACGGTTCCGTTCCGGGCGAATCTTTTTGATTCTTCACTTTGCCCTATTTCCTGCACATTGGACTGAAGACCGTGTCTGGCGAGATAGTGCGCTAGATATATTAGATTGGACTGTAACGGATCGGCAATCAACTGCATCTGACAAACAGCGCAGAGGGCCGCAATAGGGTGAGCACGTTGACCTTCATGACAACCGGATTGCTGATTCTGGCCACGTTTTCCGCCTGTTTTGCCATGTTGGCGCGACGGATTTCCAATTCGCCGCTAACTGCTCCGATGATTTTCATCGCTCTCGGTTACACGCTGTCAAGGCTTAATCTCTTTCCCGATCTGGAGGCGGAGCGGTTACTCCACGTCGTTGCGGAGATCGCGCTGGTTGTTTTATTGTTTCCTCGATGCCGCCCAGATCGATTTGCGGGCTTTGAGACGACGTCATTTGTGGCCGGTACGGATGTTGTTTGTCGGCATGCCGCTGGCGATCATGCTGGGAGCGCTGTTCGCCTGGGTATTCCTGCCCGGATGGCCGGTATTCGCATTGTTGCTGGTCGCATCGATCCTCGCGCCGACCGATGCGGCGCTTGGTCAGGCTGTCGTAACCAACCCCGACCGTTCCCGAAAGGGTTCGCCGCGCGCTGACCGTCGAAAGCGGCCTGAATGACGGCCTTGCCTTACCCGCAGTGTTGTTGTTTGCCAGTCTCGCAGCCGGAATGGTCGGCGAGTCCGACGTCAATTGGCCGCTGTTCGGCGCCAAGCAACTGGTGCTTGGACCGCTGGCCGGGATCATCATCGGCCTTGCGGGCGGCGCGGTGCTGATCTGGGCCAAGCAAAGACACCTGACCGCCGACGTCTACGAGGGCGTAGGCCGCGATCGCACTTGCCGGTGCGGCCTACCTGTTGGCCGACCTGATCGGCGGCAACGGCTTCATCGCCGCATTCACGGGCGGGCTGGCGTTTGGCCACATCGTGCAGGGACGCTGCAAGTTCGTCTACGAGTTCACTGAGAGCGAAGGATTGCTGCTGACCTGGGGCGCATTTTTTCTTCTCGGGCTGGCATTGCTGCCGGAAGCAGTTGCACATTTGTCGTGGGCGGCGTTGGGTGTAGTTTTAACCAGTCTGTTCATCGTTCGGCCTTTGCGATCTGGATTTCCCTTGTTGGCACCGATGCCTCGCCCCTGACACGGGTGTTTTTCGGATGGTTCGGACCACGCGGCCTTGCCACAGCGTTATTTGCGCTGCTGATTGTCCCTCAGGTCGATCACGAGTTTGCCGAGCCGGTGCTTGCGCCTGGCGATCAACGCCGTTTGGATCAGTGCCTTGCTGCATGGGCTCAGCGCGCAAGCCGTGTGCGCGGTACTACGCATCAAAAGTCGCTGCGATGGGTGAATGCCCCGAAACCCAAGCAATAGCGGATACCGCAAAACCACTTCGTGCATCGAATTCCAGCCAGTCAGAATAACATCGAGAGGGTCATCATGAACAAAACAGCCGTTGCCAAACTGAGTGAACTGAGGGATCGAAAACCTGCCTATGCGCTGGTCGGTGAGGTCGATTTGGTCGTCGTGCGGTTCGATGATGACGTGTCGGTGTTTTATGGACGCTGCCTGCACCGCGGCGCACTGATGGCCGATGGATTCGTCAGTGGCGACAACCTGATGTGCGGCGTGCACTATTGGGACTACCGGCTCGACAGCGGCGTGGTCAGAGTACAACAACACCGAGGCGTTGCCGAAATTCGCATCCTGGATCGAAAACGGCGAGGTGCTGGTTGACCAAGACGAGATCGCCGGCTGGGCGAAGGATAATCCGCAGCCGTTCAACCGTGACGCCTATCTGGGGCTGTACGCCGACACCAGCCACGGCGCGGAAGAAGAACCGTACAACCAATTGATCCGGAAATATGCGCGCGACGGACTGTCGAAGATCGGCCACCATGGCGCTGTGGAATCGATGGGCGTGCCGCGTGACCAGTTGCCGACATGGGACGATATCCAGCTTCTGACCGCGCAACTCGCCAAGCCGCCGCTGCTGGATGAAGATGCGGTGGGTACCGAGGTTGTCATTGGACCCAACGCCCAAAAACCGATGACGCTGAAAATCCCGCTATTCGTGTCAGACATGAGTTTCGGCGCGCTGTCGGAGCCCGCCAAGGTTTCGCTGGCCCGCGGCGCTGAATTGGCCGGGACCGGCATATGTTCCGGCGAAGGCGGAATGCTGCCCGAGGAGCAGCAGGAGAACAGCCGCTATTTTTACGAACTTGCATCGGGGCGCTTCGGTTTCAGCTGGGACAAGCTCGACAAGGTGCAGGCTTTTCATTTCAAGGGCGGCCAGGGGGCGAAAACTGGAACTGGCGGGCACCTTCCGGGTAACAAGGTCAAAGGCAAAATCGCCGATGTGCGCGGGCTTGAACCGGGAACCCCAGCTGTTTCACCGCCTCGTTTTCCCGAGTGGACTGAAGTCGGTCAGATAAAGGAATTCGCCGATGAAGTGCGCTCCCGGACCGGCGGAATTCCGATCGGGTACAAGCTTTCCGCGCAGCATATCGAAAAGGACATTGACGCCGCACTTGATGTCGGGGTCGACTACATCATCCTCGACGGTCGCGGCGGCGGCACCGGCGCCGCGCCGATCATTTTTCGCGACAATATTTCGGTGCCGACGATACCGGCACTGGCACGCGCAAAGCGTCACCTGGATAAGTCAGGTCGCAGTGATGTCACGCTTGTCATCACCGGCGGCCTGCGCAAACCGGCCGATTTCATCAAAGCGATTGCGTTGGGCGCAGATGCGATCGCAGTCTCCAACGCAGCCATGCAGGCGGTGGGCTGCATTGCCATGCGCGCCTGCCACACAAACAATTGCCCCGTCGGCATCGCAACACAGAAACCGCATCTGATGAGCCGGCTGGTCGTCGAGAAATCGGCGCGCCGGCTGGCCAACTTCTTCGAGGCTTCGGTCGAACTGATGCAGGTGATGGCGCGCGCCTGCGGCCATGATCATCTGTCGAAGTTCTCGATTGACGATCTGACCCACGTGGAAAAAGGAAATGGCTGCGTTGTCGGGCGTTTCATTTGGCGGCATTGCCGAGGGAGGATGAACGGTGAGCGATAAAAAACTGGACTGGATTTCCGTCGGACATGTCGACGACCTTCCCGAAGGCCGGGCAAAGACGGTCACTGCGCGCACGACCTCAATCTGCCTTGTGCACTTCGATGGTCAGTGGTCGGCAATGGACAATCACTGTCCGCACCAGAACGGGCCTTTGGCGAAGGATCGATCGAAAAGGGGATCGATGACAAATGCTGGTTGAGGTGTCCCTGGCACGGCTGGGATTTCGACCATTGACCGGCAAACCGCCAGGTGGCCACGAGGACAGCGGACAACGGATGTTCCCGCTCGAAATTCGCGATGGCGGGATTTTCGTCGGCCTAGTGCCGGAACCGCCCCGTACAAGAACTGTCACCGATGTAATGGTCGATACTTTGGCCAACTGGGGCGTCCAGTCTGTTTTTGGCATGGTTGGCATTCGAATCTGGGATTGGCGGACGCCATCCGTATGGCGGTCGTCGACAAACGGCTCAAATATTACGGCATCCGGCACGAGGGGGCGGCCGCCTTCGCTGCTTCCGCCTACGGCAAGCTGACGGCAAGCCTGCCGCATGCCTGACCATTGCAGGGCCCGGCGCGACCAATTTGATGACCGGCATGTGGGACGCAAAGGTTGACCGCGCACACGGTCCTGGCATTGACGGGCCAGGTTCAAACACAGGTGTTCGGACCGGCGCGTTTCAGGATATAGATCTCAAGGCGGCGTTTCAGCCGGTGGCGCGGTTTTCGCAACCGGTATTGAGCACATCGAACCACGCGGAGCTGGCTTCTCTCGCCTGCAAAAACGCGATCGTCAATCAGGATGTCGCACATCTGATTTTCCCCGACGATGTGCAGACATTACCATCTGACAGTGTTGCAGGTGCCCCGGATGGGCGCATCGGTCGTCACGACGTGATACCGGCTAATGCCGATATCGAGGCGGCGACGACGCGTGTCAATGGAGCGAAGCGACCGGTAATCGTCGCCGGACATGGCGCCTTCGAGGCCCGCGGACAAATCATCGACTTTGCAGAACGGACCGGCGCACCGGTGGTTACGACATTCAAGGCGAAGGGGGCTCGTGCCAGACGATCACCCCAATGCCGGTGGTGTGTTGGGACGTTCGGGAACACCAATTGCCAGCTGGTTCATGAACGAAGCCGATCTATTGATCGTCTTTGGCGCCAGCTTCGCCAACCACACCGGGATCGAGCGGTCAAAACCGATTATTCAAGTTGATTACGACCGCATGCAATTGGGCAAATTTCATCCCGTCGACATTCCGGTCTGGGGTGAGATCGGCGCGTTTTGTACAGCGGTTGCGCCAGACATCAAGAGAAACAGCGACGCACCGGATCAGATCAGCGAGTTGGCCGAACGTTGGCAGAAATGGCGTGTTGAGAAACAGCGGCGGCTCGACGAAGAGCACGCAACGGCATCCATTCCTTCGCCGTGTTTGATGCGCTGGGTAAACTCGCTCCCGACGACGCGATCTTTGCCGTCGATGTCGGCAACAACACCTATTCCTTTGGTCGTTATCTGGAAACCAAAGGGTTACAGCGTGTGCTGATGTCGGGTTATCTCGGTTCAATCGGATTCGGGTTTCCGGCGGGTATGGGTGCCTGGGCGGCGACACAGGACATTGAGGAGTTGCGCGGGCGCAAGGTGATATCGTCTCGGGAGATGGTGGTTTCGGCCAGTATCCGATGGAGTTCACCACCGCCGTCAAATACGGCATGGATGTCACGCATATCCTGCTTCACAACGGCGAACTTGGAAAGATCTCCAAGGAACAGCGCGCCGGCGAGTGGCCGGTCTGGGAGACCAATCTGCACAATCCGTCGTTTGCGGCGTTTGCCAGGCTTTGTGCGGACACGGCGCCAAGGTGACGCAATCGTCTGAAATCGAAGCAGCCATTTCCGAAGCCCTGAACCACGACGGACCGGCGCTGGTCGAGATCATGACAGACGCCGATCTGGTCTAGGAGGATTTTTTAATTGGGAGATGATCCAGTGAGTTTGGACACCAAGTTGCGGGCTACGTCGCCGACCGCGCTTTCCGAAGCGCGGTCCCCTGCTGCACAAAGCCGTTCAGCTGTTGACAAAAGCCGCTCGAGCCAATCTCGACTCCGAGCCGGACGATAGTCATTCCAACCTCGGGTGGGACAGAGAAAACAAGCGTTTCTGTTCACATCCGCTGCCGACGGAAAACGGTCCGTTACAGCTGCACTTTCAATGTCCCCACTGCGTGTCGAACTCGTACGAGGCGAAACGGTGATTGTGACCGGGCCCATTGTCGGCGAGTCTTACCGGGCCATCTGCAATTGGTTTGATGACCAGCTTTCAAAATACGGATTGCAACCGGCATCAGATATTGACCTGCCATACGAACTCCCCACCGATGTTGCTGCGGTCGAGAAATTCGACTCCGACAGGCTTCGTGCCGAGCTCGGTACTCTTTCCGCCTGGTTTAACCTCGCAAGCCTGGTGCTGGAGGGTTTTGCAATGACAATTCCAAACTGAAACCCGGCCCGGTGCGTTGCTGGCCGCATCACTTCGATATCGCCACCTATGTTCAGCTCGAAGAGGGGAATTTCGAATCCGCCAAGGGAATTGGTATCGGCATGTCACCCGGCGACGAGAGCTACGATCAACCATATTTCTACATCAATCCCTGGCCGCACATGGATCCGCAAAAGCTGCCGGATGCGCCGGTACCGGGCCACTGGCACACTCAAGATTTTGTCGGAGCAATCGCCACCGGCGGCGAGGTTCTAACCGCAACCGGCGCCGAGACGGCCATGCAATCATTCGTGCGAACATCGTTCGAAATCGGTCGAGCACACCTCGGCGTGTGACCATAAGGCGGCAGCACTTGAAATCGCTCTCATCCTGGCATTCTCGGTGAGCATCGTGCTGATCGCAGGTGTGGCGCTGCGACTGACCGGTTTGCCCGAAAATGTCGCGCGGTCGACGGTTCAATGGAGACGAAAGCCGATCAGCGCGCTTGTTCGGCTAGTGCGTTGACAATCCGTTCAGGTGTAATCGGCATTTGAAATACACGCCACCCCGATGGCATCCGCCACCGCATTGGCGATTGCCGGAGCGACCGCGGTAATCGACGGTTCGCCAATCCCCTTGGCTCCAAACGGGCCGAGTCCGGATCGGGATTCCAGAATAATGCTCTCAACCCTCGGCATATCCATTGATGTTGGCATCAGATATTCGCTGAGAGATGGCGTCATCAGTCTGCCCTGCTCGTACAGCATCTCTTCACTTAACGCGAAACCCTGGCCGTTTTGGGCGCCGCCCTCAATCTGGCCCTCGACGGCCGCGCGATTGATGCATTGCCCGACATCATGCGCGGCGATACTTCTCAATACGCGAACCTCACCGGTTTCGAGATCGACGGACACCTCGGCTGCATGTGCGCCGTACGTATAGTCGGGATGGGCTGACCCTGTCCGGTTTCAGGGTCTAGCCAATCCGAAAGATGCGCGCGAAACATCACCAGTTCCGATCGGCGTATGTTTTCTGATGCACAAATTTTGGCCAGGTGCGCCAGGCTCATGGATACGCCCGGATTTGCCGCGGTCAAAACGTTACCGTCAGCCATGTCGACCTCGTCCGGACGCACTCCGAATTCCGCCGCCACACGTTCAGCCAATCTGGACCGAATGGCTTCGGCTGCCTGTTTGGTTGCATTACCGGTCATGTAAAGCGTGCGTGTCGCAGCCGTCCTGCCTGAAGGTGGCGTTACTGCTGAATCGCTGGCATGCATGACGACATCATCGAGTGTGATGCCGAAAATTTCCGCCACAATCTGACACAACGCCGATACCTGCCGGCACCGACATCAGCCACGCGGAACGTATGGTCACGGTTCCGTCCAGTTCGAGGCTGACCCAGACTTCAGATGCGTCACCGAGGAAACTCAGTCGACCGTAGCTCTGTTGGTAGACGGCTACGCCTCGCCAATCTTGATCGGACCTTGTGATGATTCCACCTCGCCACCAATGGCCTCCCATGCGTGGTCCATGCAGCGTTCTGTCCAAATTGCGCTGGGCGGAACAAATCCCGTTGATATCGGCTCGCCGGTTTTCAGCAGATTTCAAACGGCGAAACTCGATCCGGTCCATTTTCAGGACCTTGGCAACCTCATCCATTTGCTGTTCGTACGCCGCACAAGCCTGCATGCTCCGTAACCGCGAAAGGCACTGGTATACATATTGTTTGTTGCCACCGCGCGGGCGCGAACGCTGAGATTGTCAACGCGATAAGGCCAG
The DNA here is from genome assembly GCA_963669285.2 of Rhizobiaceae bacterium. Classification (GTDB taxonomy): domain Bacteria; phylum Pseudomonadota; class Alphaproteobacteria; order Rhizobiales; family Rhizobiaceae; genus JAWKWH01. The sequence continues at coordinate 293,627 of CAXXSI010000016.1, forward strand.
GAGAAGCTATGGCCGGCATACAGCAGCACGTTGGGCTGAGAAATACATATGCTCCTGAATCCCGCAACGATATCGACATCAAGGCTGCAGATCTTTCCGTCCCGGGTCACACCGGTCTTGTAACGGAAGGGTCATCGGATGGCGTTTTCCATGGCCGGTAAACGAATCCTCGCGGGAAAACTCCATACGCACCGGCCGGCGCGTTTTTGGGCTATCAAGGCGAGATACTTTTCGAGCGTGCAGTCTTCCTTTCCTCCAAAGCGCCGCCAATGTAGGTACCGCGAATGCGAAGCTTGTTGTGGGGAACGCCGATTGCATCAGCAATGATTCTGAAATTGGCGATATCCTGGGTACAAACTCGGATGTTGATCACTTCGCTTTCGTCGATCCAGGCCAATCCGGTTTCCGGTTCCAGGAATGCATGTTCCTGAAATGGCGTTTTGAATGTGTTTTCGACGATGAAATCGGCTTTTTCAAAGCCGGCCGCTACGTCGCCTTTGCGGATCCTGCGCTCGGCAATGATGTTGCTCTCACCCTGGACGATGGGCGCTTCGGGTTCATTGCTTCCATCGGATCATAGATGCCGGGAGCGGGTTCAAGTTCAAATTCGACCAATTCGCGGGCGCGGTTTGCGATGTCGCGCGTCTCGGCGGCAATCAGCGCAAAGGGCTCGCCGTAATACCTGATCCGCTCGCCGGCCAACAGCGGGAAGCGTTGTCCGGTCCTTCTTGTTTTTGTCCGACTGCTTCCGCGCAAGTTTCCACAACCGGCAGGTCTTCCGCCGTCAGGACGCAGGCAACGCCTTCGAGCTCGCGGGCTTTTTCGATATTCAGGCTGACAAGCTTCGCGCTGGCGGCATCTGCCCGCACAACACACGCATGAAGCATGCCGGGCATGACGAAGTCACCGGCGAATGGCGTCGTGCCGAAGATTTTGCCGGGTGCGTCGGTCCGTGGAGCCGGAACACCGATCTGACTGCGCTTGACGTTCGATATCATCTGGTCCGAATACGAGACAGAGGTCATGACTTGCGCTCCTCTTCGCGCATCACGGAAGCGGCATGTTTCACGGCATCCACAATCTTGACGTAGCCGGTGCATCTGCACAAATTGCCGCTCAAAGCGCCGCGGATGTCGTCTTCATCGGGATCGGGATTTTTACGGAGGCTGCTCTCGGCCGCGACAATCATGCCGGGCGTGCAGAAGCCGCATTGAGCGGCGCCGAGATCTATGAATGCAGCTTGCAGGGGATGCGGATTTTCGGCGTTGCCGAGACCCGAAACGGTGGTGATTTCTGTGTCCTCACACATCCAGGCCAAGGTCAGGCAGCTGTCAACGGCGACCCCATCGACAAGCACTGCACACGCCCCGCAATCGGCCTTTCTCACACCCGCGTTTGACTTCCACATGGCCCATATCGCGCAACGCCTCAAGCAGGGTTTGATGCGCGGGCGCATGAACAGTCTCGTCGCGGCCATTGATGTTCAGTGTCAGGATTTTGCTTGTGGTCATGGGATCAAATCCAGTTAGGCAAGTCTGTTCCAAACCTGCGATACGAGGCGCCGTGTTATCACCTGCACGGTGTGACGCCGGTAGCCGGCGCTGGCACGAACATCGTCGATGGGACTACATTCGGCGGCGGCTTGTCTCGCCGCGGCTTCGACCAGACCGTCACTGAAAACCTGCCCTTCGAGCATGTTTCCCGAATTTCTGGCGCGGATGACACAAGGTGCAACCGCCCCCAGCGCGATCCGGGCCTTGTCGCATTTTCCATTCGAGATGCTGAGCGCCACACCGACACCGGTTATGGTGATGGCATCACCCCGGCGTCGAGCCAGCTTGTGAAAGGTATTGATGCTTTCGCGTTGCGGCCGGTTCCAGGAAATCTGCGTGATTAGTTCGCCGGATTGGCGGATATCCCGTTTGTATCCTTGATAGTAGTCGGCAAGCGCAATGGTCCGGCTTGCCGGATATGCTGACGAGCGTCAGTTCAGCATCGAGTGACATGAGCGGCGGTACCAGATCGGCAGCCGGCGATCCGCATGCGATATTGCCACCCACCGTTGCCGTATTGCGCACCATCTGACCGGCGAACTGCTTGGCCGCCTCGATTAGCGAGGGGCAGTATTTTGCGAGTTCGGCGGATCGCAGCAATTCACTGACTGTTGTGCGGCTGCCGATAACAAACCTTCGGTCATCGAATATGATGCCGCGCAACTCGTCTATGCTGGCCGAGTGCGACAACCTGCTTCGGACATTCCTTTCGGGATCGAATATCAATCAGCAGGTTGGTGCCGCCGGCCAGCGGCGTACCTTCGCTATCGGACAAAATTCTTAGAGCATGCTCCAGTCCGCTGGGTATCTGTAAGCCGAAATCCCAAGACATCCGCAGTTCTCCAGCATTCATCATACCGCTGAAATGCATAGGGGAAGTTTGATACAAGTCAGCGTATCCCGACTCATCCCACAACCAGATCCACCGGTACGAGATGACGCTTCCGGTGATATTATGTAGTATACGACGTAATGTGTCGAGCAGAATTTTAGCGAGTTTCGATCATGGTCGGACCGGCGGAAATAACGGTGCAGTGTAAAGGTCAAAGACGCAGCGGAAATGCGTACAAATCGGTCAGGCTGCTTTGTCGAGTATCGGTCGAACGCTTGTGAGCGCCGACTGAACGGCTTCGCACAACCGGTCGATTTCCGCTTGATCCATCGCCGTCGACAAGGCCGCCGAGCCGGTGTGAATCATCATGATGCCGTCGCCGTAAAGATGTGAAATCACCGCGCTCATGGCGTCTTTCTCTTCGGTGTCATGAAGCATTCGCGGTAATTGCGTGGCTGCTCAGGCTTCAAATGAATTCGCAGCAGCGAGCCGGTTCCTGTCACGCAAGCCGGGACGCCAGAACCGACCGATCGCCTGGCGCAAGCCATCACGAGCACAATCTCCAAGCTCGTTGAGGCGAAGGATCGCTTCTCGGTCGAAGTGGGTCATCGCCACATAACCGGCGGTCATCGTGACCGGATTGGCCGAAAACGTTCCCGACAGCGGAAGGCGAGCGCCACCGCTGCTCGGATCGAAAACATCCATGACGTCGCTTCGTCCCGCCAGTGCGCCGACCGGAAATCCGCCGCCGATCATCTTTCCCATCGTCGTCAAATCGGGCTCGATGTCGAGACGCTGCTGCACGCCTCCAAACTCGGTGCGGAAGGTGATCACCTCGTCGAAAACCAACAGCGAGCCGTTTCGATTGGTCCAATCCCTTAATGCACGCACGAACCGATCGGATATTTGCACCATGCCGATGCGATGCGGCAGTGGATCGACCAGCACGCAGGCAATATCGGCACCATGTTCGTCGAGCAGCTCGATCGCTTTTTCCGGGTCGTCGAAACGGCAGGATCACTGTGTCCTCGACCAATCGCTGTGGCGTACCGTGAGCCAACGGTATGGCGTTGGGACGAGCCTTGTCGCCCCAGTTCGATGGTGCGGGTGCCTGGCTGACCTCCGTGTAGTCATAGGGCGCCGTGATATGCGCCCTCGACCTTGGCGAGCTTTGGTTTGCCGGTATAGGCGCGCGCCGCCTTGACCGCCGCATGACCGCTTCAGACCCTGAATTGACAAAGCGGATCTTGTCGAATGTTGGCGAACGGCTGCACAGATGCTCGGGCAAAACGGATTTCCGCTTCTGTTGCCATGGTGAACGCCGTTCCACGCGTCAGCTGTTCGGTAACCGCCTCGACGATCGGTCCATAAGCGTGGCCGTGAATATGCGAGGCAACATTGTTGGCAAAGTCGATACGCTCAACCCCGTCGACATCGACGACCCGACATCCTTTGCCGTGATCGGCATAGAGCACGGGTCCATCATAGAGCAGCGTGTTGCGGCTGACGCCACCCGGCAGGATGCGTTCAGCCTGCCGGAACAGTTCTTGCGATCTGGTCATCTTGATCCTACTCCTGCAAAGCTTGTTCAGCGCCCGGAATAACTTCTGCCGCTGTTCGGTTCTGCAGTTCATTGATTGTTATTCCAGGCGCCAGTTTTGCGGCGCGGAAGCCCCTTTGGGGGGTGATGTCGATGACGGCCAGGTCCGGTGTAGATACGGCTGACGACCCCTTTGCCGGTCAGCGGATAGGTGCATTGCTCGACCAGCTTGGGCTTTCCGTCTCTCGTGGTGTGCTGGGTGATGACGAAGATGGTTTTGACGCCGGCGACCAGATCCATCGCCCCGCCGACGGCCGGGATGGCGTCGGGGGCGCCTGTCGACCAATTGGCGCAAGTCGCCGGTTTGCGAGACCTGCATTGCGCCAAGCACGCACACATCGATAATGGCCGCCGCGGATCATGGCGAAACTGTCGGCATGATGGAAGAAGCTGGCGCCAGGTAGCGCTGTGACCCTGTTTCTTGCCGGCATTGATCAGTTCGGGGTCTTCGGCACCCGGCTGCGGCGCCGGACCCATGCCGAGCAGGCCGTTTTCGGTGTGATATGTAAACGTGCCGGCCTTCGGGCACGAACCTGGCGACCAGTTCGGGGATGCCGATACCGAGATTGACATAGGAGCCGTCGGGGATGTCGGCAGCCGGCCAATTCGGCCATCTGTTCGCGGCTCCAGGCCACGGGTCTGGTCATCGCTCATGGATAGCGCACTCCCTTGGCGATCAGTTCGGATTCGACCAGCGGCTCGGCCACCTCGACAATGCGGTCGACGAAGATGCCGGGGGTGACCACATGTTCGGGATCAATCTGGCCGGCCTCCGACGATCCTGCGCGCCTGCACGATCGTCGTCGTTGCCGCCATGGCCATGATCGGATTGAAGTTGCGCGCCGTCTTGTTGAAGACGAGATTGCCCTTCTCGTCCGCCGTCTCGCATTTGATCAGCGCGAAATCGGCCTTCAGACCGTATTCCAGGACGTGGTCGCGGCCTCCAAACGACCTCACTTCCTTGCCTTCGGCCAGCGGTGTGCCGACGGTCGTCGGTGTGTAGAAGGCGGCCACACCCGCTCCGCCGGCGCGGATACGCTCGGCCAGCGTTCCCTGCGGCACCAGCTCCAGGTCGATTTTGCCGGCGCGGTAGAGTTCAGGAAACACCTTCGAGTGGCTGGAGCGGGGATAGGAGCAAATCATCTTGGCCACCTGGCCGTTGCCGATTAGCGCCGCCAGGCCGACCTCGCCATTGCCGGTGTTATTGTTGATCACCGTCAGATTCGTCGCGCCATGGTCAATCAGCGCGTGGATCAGCTCAAGCGGACTGCCCGCCTCGCCAAACCCCGCCAACCATGACAACACATCCGTCACGTATGTTGGTGACCGACTGAGCCAGTGTAACGCCGATACCCATCTTCGATGCCCGCTACTCCATTCGGAAAGTTACCGCCTAAGCCGCTTCGGCCCGGGCAACTTGTTTCAATCCGATACCATACATCGAGTAAAGCCCGGCCTCGTCGAACAGAACCCGGTCGTCATAACCGCTGAACCAGATCGCATCCGGATTGCGGCCGACGATCGTGACTTTGCAACGTTCCGGCGCATCAGCGGCTGAACGCAGCAGTTTCAGTATAAACCACACCGTTTTCCGCGCCGGGAAGCCCCTCAATCGGTTCATTTGTCACAGCGGCCACTTCGGTTTTGCCCTTGTAGTGGGTAATGGACAACCGTGCATGCGCCTCGACACCGGACAATCCCTTTTGCGACTCGTTGAGAATACGCCAAGCCTCTTCGATCGGTACGTTGAAAGCCTTGTGCCCGACAATATCGCGCCCGCAGAAGAAATAGTGATTTTCAACGCCGTTGCGCTTCAACTCACGCTGCATGACGCGTAGTGCGTCCGGATCATTGTTGATGCCGTTGATGATTGGCGCCTGATTGTCGATGTTGATCCACGCACGCGACCGCAGGCGTTTGACCGCGCTTCGGGTGTTGTCGAGCCAGGCAAGGCCGCCAGCTTCGTTCTCGATGTAATTGCCTGCCTCATCCCGCTTCAGAAATTCGTCGGGATGATTGAAGTGCACCATGATGCGCAAGTTGGTTTCCGGGTATGTTTCGTGAAACCGGTCCAACATGTCCATGAACGTGTCATCGAATCGGTCGGGGAAAAAAGCCAATTCCTTGGTGCCGATACGGATCGATTCGATGCCGGCTTCGGCAAGCGCTGCCAACCACTGGGCTATGTTCCTGTTACCAAGAACCATCGGATCGCCGCCTGACATCAATATTTCCCGCAGCTTCTCGCGGCCGGTCTCGGGATGCCGGCCACCATTTTCCGCCACCAGGCGATTGTGTTCGACGATGTAGGGAACAAGTTCCTTAATCTGTGCCAGACCTTTGGGGGCAACAGTTCCATCGGGACGCGTTACCTCTTTCTTGGCAATCAGCTCTTCACGATAGCAAAAGCGGCAATGTGCCGAACAGGTCGATGCGACGTAGATCAAGCCGAGCTCGTATTTGTGGATCAGGCCTTCTACCGGGCTGTAGTCCATCTGCTTGCCCGGATCTTCGGCACCATCGAGATCGGTGGTTTCCTTCGGACTTGCTTTGACCAGCACCTGCAATGGCTTGCTTGTTCTGGCCTGCTCGAAATAGTGCCGGGTGATCTTGACCGGCATCCGCGATTGCACGTCACGCTTTCCGCCATCCAGTGCAATCAGTTTGTTCAATTCGTCTTCGCTGTAGAACGATTTCATGTCGTCCGGGACATCGCCGGAGATGAATTTTTTCAGACCGGTGATGATTTCCCGATTGTATTTGCCGTTCTGAACCTGGTCCAGAAATCCCTGTTCCCGTGCGGACGGAATATATTTTTCGGGCTTATCCATATTACCATCGATCCTTTGTCTACCCATTGAATAATCGTGGAGTGAAATTGCCGATTTCTGATAAAAGCTTGGAAATCAGCAAGCTTGCCACTTCGTTGGGTAAAAGTGTACAATTAGGCAGCGTCAGACAAACGAATATTCGTCATATATTAGATACTTTTGGTAATGGATGAACGATTTCAAAGACGACTGCTGCCGAGCACAAGTATGCTCATCGCATTCGATGCCGCGGCTGAGCACGGGAGCTTCACAGCGGCGGCAGAGCAGCTCAATCTGACGCAAGGCGCAATTAGCCGTCAGGTTCGGGCGCTGGAGAAGCAATTGGGCGTGAGCCTGTTTCGAAGACACGGCAAGAAAGTGAGCCTCACGGATGCGGGCAAGGCGTATGTCCACGAGATCAATCCGGCACTGAAACGCATACAGTCGGCATCTCTCAGCATCATGACCAGCCCCCGCGCAGGCCTGCTGAACATCGCCATTTTACCGACATTCGGCACCCGGTGGCTGATGCCGCGATTTCCCTCCTTTCTCGAACAGAATCCGGACATCACCGTCAATTTCGTGACCCGACTTTCGCCGTTCGATCTCAATCGCGAGGGCATTCATGCGGCAATCCACTATGGGCTTCCGGATTGGCCCGGATCAGTTGCTCTATTCCTCATGCGCGAGGAAGCAGTTCCGGTTGCGTCGCCTGACTTTCTTAAACGCCATGCGATCAATTCGCCGATCGATCTCGGTGGCGTTCCGATGCTCCACCTGGCAAGCCGCAGCGATGCCTGGCCATCCTGGTTGCGGGAGAGGGGAGTTGCAGCGAAGGTCAAACAGGGTGTTCTGTTCGAGCAGTTCTCGACGATAGCCCAAGCAGCTTCCGCGGGCGCAGGTGTGGCGCTGCTTCCGCGGTTCCTGATCGGCAAGGAACTGGATAATGGCGAACTCAGGGTGATCTTCGAGCGGCCGGTCAAGACCGAAGCTGCCTACTATCTGATGATCCCGAATGAAGTCGCCACTTACCCGCCCGTTGTGGCTTTCGGCAAATGGCTTACCAAAGAGGTCGAGCCTTTGGCGGAGCCGGCTGGCTAATCCGGGCTACCAGCGCTTTTGCTGCAGTTCGCCTGCGTGCCGGCAACGCATTCCACGGGCGCTTTTTTCGCGCTAACGCCTGCCTTGTTCAATCAATCCGGCATCATGTGAATTTCGAATTCCTCCTTAAGCATCTGATAATAAGCAATAAAAGCGCTGTTGGATTTATCTCGTTATTCATGACTCGACAAAATAGGAAGTATACTACATAATTGTTGAATTGCGTGAATGCTCAATGCCCGGATTTCGATTTCAGCAGCACGTTGAAAACGCTGCAGAGACGACCGCAACGAACAGGGAGGATACCAATGAGAAAGCTCATCAAGTTGCTGGCGGCAAGTGCCGTCGGATTGGCGCTGTCGACTGCTACCTCGATGACTGCCGACATGAAAATGCTCACCGCATGGGGCCCGAACCATTCCGGAACCGCCAATATGGCGTATGGCTACATCAAGCTGGTCGAGGAAATGAGTGGCGGCAAGGTTTCCATCAAGCCGAGCGGGCCGGAAGTTGTCCCGGGCGGTAAACAACTCGAACCGGTCGCGTCCGGTGTCTTTGATCTGATCTATACGCACGGTCTCTATCACACCGGTTCGACCGGCATCGGCGCAGCTATCGACGCTGTTAACGGCGATATCGAAAAGCGGCGTACAAGCGGTGTGTGGGAGTGGGTGGACAAACACTATCAGGAAACGCAGAACCTGAAAGTCGTGTCGATTCCGACGGCGACCACCGGCTTCCGCTTCTTCCTTAAAAACGAAATGGATCCCGCCAAGAAGTTGGACGGGATGAAAATCCGCGCTCTTCCATCTTACAACAAGATCGTCGGGTCACTCGGCGGGACCGCCGTGGTTATCCCGTTTGGGGAGCTTTATTCGGCGGCTGAAAAGGGCGTTATCGATGGACTGGTCTGGCCGAGCGTCGGCGCAGTCGGTTTCAAGTTTCATGAAGTTACGCCATATCTCGCAGAGCCGGCATTTGGAACCGTGTCCTATCTCATCATGATGAACTTGGACAAATGGAACGGCCTGGACGCCGAGACCCAAAAGACACTGCTCGAAGCGGGTCACAAGCTCGAGCAGGACACCATCGGTGTGTTCAACAAACTGCTGGACGACGAAAACGCGGCGATGATGGCCGGTGGCGCCAAGAAGACCTCGATCGGCTATTCGCTCGAGGAAGCCAACAAGCTGTTTGCCGACCGGGCCATGGAAGTCGCTGTTGAGAAGTCGGGTGCGACCGGCGAAGCGTTCCGCGATTTCGTCGCCTCCAAAGGCATGTAAACTATCTCCCGAGACTTATCCGTCGCGGTGCGCCGCGACGGATCTTTTTGGAAGTTCAGCAACTGACGAAATCCGCCCAGAACGGATGCTGACTGATATGTGGCGGAAACAGAGCGGCGGATTTCTCGATGAAGAAGATCCTGAGTTGGCTTTGCACATTCCATGACGGCCTGACCGTTGCTGCGGCGGTATTGGCAGCATTCGGCCTGATCTGCATTACAGTGTTCTACGTCTACGAGGTCGTCACGCGATATTTGTTCAATGCGCCAACGGCCTGGGTCAGCGACTTCGTCTCCTATTTCCTGTGCATATCGGTGTTTTTGGCGTTGCCCAAGGTCACAAAAGACAAGGGCCATGTCGCCGTCACGATCCTGGTCGACATCCTTCCCGGACGGATCGCGGGTTATGTTCACTCGGTGATCAGCCTAATCGGGTTTTTCTGCCTTGGTTTTGCAGCCTGGATCAGCCTTCAGGAAAACATCCGCCAATACAGCAAGAGTATCGACACTCTGGCCATCATCTCCATTCCACAGTGGTGGGTGTCGAGTTTCATCACTTTCGGACTGGCACTGAGCGCACTTTACATGTTGCGCCACGCGCGACCGTCGGCTCGAGCAAGCGATAACCCGCTCGCAGGGAGTGCAGGCTGATGGAGTGGTACACAATCCTGCTACTGGGTATCGCAATCCTGTTTGCACTGTTCCTGTCCGGTGCACCAATCTTTCTGGCGTTCCTGTTTGCCATTTTGGCGGGCATCTACGTGATCATCGGGCCTGCCGGCTATCCGATGTTTGCCAACAGCATTCTCGATACGGCGTCGATAACCTCGCTGGCATCAATTCCTTTGTTCATCCTTATGGGCGAACTGTTGTTCCGATCCGGCACCATGGATGTCTTGTTTGATTCCATCGACAAGCTCGTTGGCCGGGTTCGCGGCCGCCAGTATGTCCTTGTAGTGGTGCTTTCCGCGGTGTTCGGCGCATTGTCGGGCGTAGCCATGGCCGTTGCCGCCATGCTCGGCAGGGCGATAATGCCCGGCATGCAGGCACGGGGTTACGATCGCGATATTGCTGCCGGGCTGATCGTCAGTGGTGCCAGCCTCGCGCCGATCATCCCGCCCAGTCTGCTTGCCATCATCGTCGGCTCGATCGCCGATGTATCGATTGCCAAACTGCTGATCGCAGGGGTCATGCCGGGCCTACTCATGGGCGGCATCTTCATTGTCTATGTGTTCGCGAGGATCGCCGTGAATCCGAAAATGGCGCCCGCCAGCGTGGCGTCCGAACGTGGTGATACGACAATTACCGAACAGATAATGGCTTTGGTGCGTATTCTACCGTTCGCCATCGTCATCTTCTCGGTAATGGGTTTCATTATGCTGGGGATCGCCACACCCTCGGAGTCAGCCGCCACGGGCGTGCTCGGCGCACTGATTACAGCTGCGATCTACCGCAATTTGAACCTCAAGATGATCTGGGATTCGGTGCTGGCATCGATCACTGTTTCGGCAATGATCCTGGCAATCATGGCGATGTCGAAGATGTTCACCCAGTTGCTTGCCTTTACCGGTGCAACGAGTGAACTGGTTCAGCTTGTCGCCAATCTGGGGTTCAGCCCGATCATCATGTTGATCATCATGCTGGCCGTGCCATTCGTGCTGTGCATGTTTATCGACACAATCGCGGTCATCCTGCTCACGATCCCGATCTACCAGCCGGTGGTCACAAGCCTCGAATTCGATCCGGTGTGGTTCTGGCTACTGTTCCTGATCAACATCACGCTCGGCGCAATCACCCCACCTTTCGGTTATACGCTGTTCGCCTTCAAGGCCGTGGTACCCAATATGACCATCAGTGATGTTTATCGCGCGACCTGGCCGTTTGTGGCGCTGTTTCTTGCCGGAATTGGAATTATCATCATGTTCCCGGGCATCGCGACCTGGCTACCCAATCTGATCGGCTAGCAGATCTATTCTGCCGCAATCGGAACAAACGACACCTGGCGGCGGGATGGCGTTACCTCACCGTAAAGCGTTGTGCGCTGTCGAGACGTTCGGCCGAGGCTTGTAACAAGCGCTTCCATAGTTTCAGGCGTCATTTCCTGCCCGTGTGACGCGCCGGCGGAGCGGGTGATGGTCTCGTTCATCAACGTTCCGCCGAGGTCATTGGCGCCGGCCCGTAGACAGGCAGCCACGCCCTCTGCACCGAGTTTGACCCAAGATGTCTGGATATTGGCGATGTGCGGATGCAGCACCAGACGGGAAACAGCATGCATCAGCAAGGTTTCGCGCCAGGTCGGCCCGCGGCGGGAACCGCCTTTCAGGTAGATCGGTGATTCCATGTGTACGAAGGGCAGGGGTACGAGTTCGGTAAACCCCCCGGTCTTGCGTTGCTGATTACGCAAACGCAGCAGGTGCCGCGCCCAGTGGACCGGCCGATCGATGTGTCCGAACATGATCGTCGCCGTGGTCTTGATGCCAAGCCGATGGGCCGTATCGATCACATCGAACCACTGGGCTGTGTTGATCTTGTCGGGGCAAAGCCGTGCCCGCACCTCGTCGTCAAGGATTTCGGCTGCTGTGCCGGGCAGGCTACCGAGGCCGGCATCGGCGAGTTGCCCCAAGAACCTCTCAACAGAGATACCCAAGGTGTCGGCACCCTGAAAAATCTCCAGGGGCGAGAAGGCATGAACATGCATGTCGGGTAGATCCGCTTTGATTGCCCGAACGATGTCAATGTAAGTCTGGCCGGTGTAATCGGGGTGGATGCCGCCTTGCAGGCAAACTTCAACCGCGCCTCGCGTCCATGCCTCGCGGGCGCGAGCAACGATTTCATCAATACCGAGATCATAGGGTTTGCCGCGCAGGTTCTCCGCGGTCTTGCCCTTTGAGAATGCGCAAAAGCGGCATTTGAAGTAGCAGATGTTGGTATAGTTGATGTTGCGGGTGACCACATAGCTAACCGTGTCGCCACACACCTGGCGTCGCAAGGCATCGGCGGCGTGTGTCACTTGCTCGACTGCACCGGCTCGCGCGGCGAACAGGCGCTCGACCTCTGATGCCTGCAAATCGGCGCCTGCTTCCACCCGGGTCAGAATTCGATCGATGTCGCGATGTGCCGGCAAGTCATGAAGATATGCCGGCTCGGGCAGATGCACATCGGTGCGTCCTGGTGCCCACGCATCGGTTCTGGCAAGTCCATCCGCGTCAATGGCGGCGAGCACGGCGGGCTGCAGCTTGCTGTCGAGCCAGCGACCGTCTCCGTTGGCATATTCCGGATATATCCCGAGGCGTTCAACCAACACCTTGTCCGCGGATGCAGTAAGACGCGCCAATTTATCCAGATGCGGCCAGGGCGCCTCCGGATTGACGTGATCAGGTGTCACCGGCGACACACCACCCCAGTCATTGATACCGGCGCCAATCAGCTCGGCCGATTTGTCGACCGATAGGTTGGGCGGCGCCTGGATATTCATGGCGGGTCCGAAGATCAGCCGGGCAGCAGCGATGCTCCATTGCAGATCATTGACATCGGGTTCAGGTGCATTCGCCATGCGTGTTCCCGCCTTGGCGCGCAAGTTCTGGATGATGATTTCCTGAATGTGGCCGTAGCGTTCATGCAATGCCCTCAGCGCAAGCAGGCTTTCGATGCGTTCTTTTCGGGTCTCACCGATACCGATCAGAATACCGGTGGTAAAAGGAACACCCTGCCTGCCGGCTTCCTCAATCGTCGCCAAGCGTACCGCAGGCACCTTGTCGGGAGAGCCGAAATGGCATTGACCACGTTTGCTTAGCCGCTCCGATGCGCTCTCCAACATGATACCCATCGAGATCGATACTTCTCGAAGGGACACAATTTCGGCTGCGGTCATCACACCGGGGTTAAGGTGAGGCAACAAGCCGGTTTCTTCGAAGACCAGCCGGGCCATTGCGCGCAGGTAGTCGAGCGTCGTTTCATAGCCAAGTTCGTTGAGGGCTTTGCGCGCGGCCGCATAGCGAAGTTCGGGTTTGTCGCCGAGGGTGAAGAGCGCCTCTTTGCAGCCGGCGGCTTGCCCAGCCTTGGCGATGTCCAACACCGCGTCCGGGCTCAGATAGGCGGCGCTAAGATTACGCGGCGGTTTTGCGAAGGTGCAGTAGTGGCAGACATCACGGCAAAGCTGCGTCAATGGAATAAATACCTTGCGCGAAAAGCTGATGAGATCCCCATGTCCCTCGTCGCGCAACGCTGATGCAGCACCAAGCATCATATCCAGCGGCTGATCCAGCAATGCGATTGCATCGGATCTGCCGAGACCGCCGGTCTTTCTGAAGGCGCTCTTTGCCATCGTGTTCATGCGGCCGTCTCCTGTTTGGCCGGTGACAGGCGTGTATGGATTCCGATCCGATCCAGAAAATCGAAGGTTGCTCCGGCGGGTGGCTCGGATGCGAAGTGCTGCAAATCGCTGGGCAGATCGATGTCTCGCGCCAGCCCAGGAAGTTCGAGGATCTGAGGGGGGAAACCAGCGGTGACAGCCGACCTGCAATAGCCGAAGAAGCTATTTGCTCCGTAGGCCGGGCGCAAAAGGCGTTTCGACGACATGAATAATCCGTTGGTCCCCCGCCGGTCGTGCGACGGAGCCAAACGGATAACAGCTTGACCCGGGTTCGCCGGTGTAATCAGGCGAGCCAATTCGGACGAGGTGGTAAGCGGCACATCTCCAGGCAGAATTGCGACTGGTCTATCGTCGGCGATAACGGAAAGCCCCAACCGTGCGGCAGCATTGTAACCGCTCACTGGTTCTTCATGCAGAAAATTCACTTCGAAACGCCGAGCCACTTTTCGAACCAAATCGTCATTGGAAACAACCCAGATCCGGTTGTGTTCCACCTCTTTGAGGGCGCAAACGAGATCTTCCAACATCGCCAGAACCAAGCCCGCACGCAGATGCCCGGGCAGCAAACCAGCAAGTCGCGATTTTGCAAGCGGCAGTGTCTTGATCGGCAGGACAATCTCGGTCATCGCGGCATTTCTCCCGCAATACTGGCGGCGAAATCGAGGGTGTGTTCGGCCGTGTATCTCCGGTCGTCCACAGCGTTCACCCGGAGTGAAATAAGCTCAGCCTTTTCGCCGCCATCGTACGCAAGGCCTGTTATTGCCTGCCAACAGTGTCCGTCGGTGAAGCGGTGTTGGAACTTCAGTTGCTCGCTCATCTGAATAGATCCTCAGTCCGGGGACGGATAAGCCTTGCTGCCAGGGCATTCTCCGCGGCTGCCGCCGGGATTGACGGAAATCCGCGCACCAGCACAATCGGCTTGCCTTCGGCGCCTTGTCCCTGCACAAGCGAAGCCGCAGCGGCCAACTCGTCGGCAACCGCCTGTTGGCTGACTTTCAGTTCGCGTCCGAAAAGATCGGTTTCGCCGCGCTGATCCCACAGGCTGGGTATTCCCGCTGCACCGAGCGCAACGCCGGTGGTGCCCACGCGCCATGGGCGTCCAAAACTGTCGTTGATGATGACGCCGATTTCGATGCCGAGCCGCGCGCGGATTTCGTCGCGAATGGTTGAGCAGGTCCGATCAGGCCGCGCGGGCAACAGGAGAACGAGATCATCATCGCCTTCGCCACTTACATTCGAGGCATCGATTCCGGCATTCGCCATGATCCATCCGCGCATATGCTCGGTGATCAAGATGCCTGGAACCTGCCGGACAATGCTGCGGCTTTCTCCGAGTATGAGTTCGACCAGACGGGGATCCTTGTCGGTCGTCGCTGCAACCTCCAGCGCTTCGGATCCCGGCTCGACAGAACCAAGGTCGACAAAACGGCCTTCGGCTTTCGAAACGATTTTTTGTGCCAGAACGAGAATATCGCCTTGCTGCAACTCGAGATCGTTTTGCTCAAGACCAGTGGCGATGACAGCGACCAAATCGTCTCCCGTCCTGATCAGGGGAACGTGGTCAAGTGCCTTGATGCTCAATGATCCGATCATCTTTTGCCTACCGGCTCGTCAGGAGACCGCGCCCGGCGTTCCGGTTATCCTGATCCCGGCGCCCGGTATCTTGTAGTGCGCGTTCATGAAGATCAAAGCCGACGTCAACGCCTCTGCGACGGCCGAGTTTTCGATACGCCCGGCGTGCCAAGCCCTCATACTCGCATCCTCGGCTAATCCGACAACGATCGAGCGTGCTTCCGGATCATTGCCGCAAACCAGCACATCGCAGTCAATCGTGTGATCCAGATCGGAAAGATGTGCCGCTGCCACATTCTGAAAGGCGGAAACGACACGGACGCCGTCCCCGAGGAAATTTTGCGCCGCCTTGGCAGCCGAACCCTCGGCAGGTAGCTGGACCGTGCGAACTTTTGGAGGCATAAGCGGCACGGTCACGTCGACGAATATCTTGCCCTGGGTGTTTTCGCGGATTGTTTCCAGGGTCGAGGAATGATTGGCGTAGGGGACAGTCATGACAACGATGTCACAATTTGCGGCAGCGGTTGCGTTGTCCGTGCCGGCAATGCCGACGCCAAACTTTGTCGAAAGGTCGCCAGCGATCTCGACAGCGCGAGCACTGTCCCGGGAGCCAATTGTGACATTGTGGCCAGCCTTTGCCCATCGAAGTGCGAGCCCGGATCCTAATGCGCCTGTGCCGCCCACAATGGCAATGTTCATGCTGTCGTTGTGCATTCGTTTTTGCTCCATCTCATTGAGTTGCCTCAGTCCGCCGACTTCCAGTCTTTGGTCGAATAGCTCGCCCTACCAACCGCAATCAGCCGATCATTGTCATCAACGACATCGATGTCCACAACGGCTACCGAGCGGCCGGCTTTCCTGACCTTGGCCGTGGCCGTCAGATTTGTCCCGACAGCCGGGCGCATGTAGTCGGTGCGGAAGTCGATTGTCGGCAATGGTTCCCCGGTCAGCAATGCGAGCCCGTAGCACCCGGTCGTATCGACGATTGCCGACACTGCACCGCCATGCCATTGGTTGGTGCCCGGCTGGCGCTCCAGTTCAGCAGACATGAAAAACCTGACGACGAGCTCCAACCGATCATTGTCGGCGCGCATGATTTCCGGTCTGAACAATTGATGGAACCGCGACCGACTGATCATCTCCTGCAGTTCTGGCACTGACAGTTTTCTGCTCACCGTTGGCACCTCAATGCGGTTTCAGCTTGTGCAGTTCCGGCAGAATGTCGGCCGCGAACTTGGCTACATACTCCATGCGTTGTTCAGGCGGCATAACCATTCCGAAGATGACGTGGTTGGTTCCCGCCTCCACATAGCGGGCGACATCCTCGACAATCCTTTCAGGCGGTCCGTAAGTACAGTACTTGTCGACAATTTTCTCGAACGGCATGTTGAAGCGAAACGAAAGCTGCTCAATGGCGCGGTTGCGCGCTTCTTCGACATCTTCATGCATGGATACGTACAGGAAAGTCGTGAAAGCGAAGTCATCTTCCAATTCACGGCCGGTTTCATCGGCGAATCCGCGAATCTTGTCGACGGACTCGGCAAGTTGTGGTGCTGTGTACATGTAAGGCTGCCAGCCATTACCGTATTTTACCGCGCGCTTCATTGCCGGATCGCTGCGCCCGCAGACCCAAAGTGGCGGGCCGCCGGGTTGATAGGGACCGGGAAGCATATCCATGTCCTCCATCTGAAAAATTTTGCCGTGATAATCGAAACGCTCACCGGACCAGAATTTGCGCATGATCTCGATGCCTTCGTTGGCTCGGATGCCGCGTTCCTTCATCGAGACGCCGCAAGCGTCGAATTCGCGGGGATAGTCACCGCCAATGCCCACCGAAGCAATCAAACGGCCCTTCGATAAAATATCGATGGAGATCAATTCCTTTGCCAATATCGCCGGATGCCGCAGCGGTAGTATCAGTGTCGACGGGACCAGCTTGATGCGCTTGGTGACAGCCGCGGCGTATGACAGCACGGTGATCGTATCCAGGATCGGCCTGAAGAAGACGATGTGTTCGCCGGTTGTCAGAATATCGAATCCGTGTTCCTCGACCTTGGCGATTTGCTCGGGCTCCCAAACATCGCCGTCGATATGGAATCCGATTTGAAGCCTGTTCATAACTCTCTCCACGCCAACATCGTCAGCTATTGCGCTGGTGCCGCAACCAGTCGCTCTATCATTGTTTCCAACTCGTCACGGCGGACCTTGCCAATGGCCGAGAGGGGTATCTCTTCTATTTCAGCCATGAATTCCGGCCATTTGGCCTTGTCCAGGCCGATCGCCTCACAGTGTGCACGGAGTTCTTCCAGCGCAACAGGTTTGGACGGCACGACGATTGCAGCCAGCCGGGAACCGAGGCGGTCATCCGGATAGCCGACAATGGCGACATCGGTAACGGCCGGGTGCTGTAGAAGAACATTTTCGATTTCCAGCGGGGAGATGTTTTCGCCGCCTCGCAGGATGATGTCCTGCGCCCGTCCGATCATCTTGATATAGCCATCATCGCGCTGGTCGCAGGCGTCGCCGGTTCGGTACCAGCCGTCTTCTTGCAGTCTGCCGGTCGGATCGCCGCTCCAGTAGCCTTTCATCATTTGTTCAGGGCTGTGCAACTGTAACTCCCCGTCTATGACACGTGTGCTTGAGCCGGGCAGGGCGATGCCGTCGGTATTGAGACGGCGCTCGAGGTCAGCATCTAGAGGCACTGCCGTCACCGCACCGGCCTCCGACGTGCCGAAATAGGACCAGATCTGGCAATCGGGCAATGCCTCCAGTCCTCTGCGCACCAAGGTACGCGGAACCGGCGCACCGGCAGAGGGAAAGAACTTCAGGCTACGAAGTTTTTCGGTGCCGTGCTCTTCTGCATAGGTAACCGTGTCCATCAGGAAGGGCGTCGGCGCCACGGTAAAGGTGCAGCCATAGCGACCGATGAGCTCGACCACAGTGTCGATCTTCCAGCGCGATACCAGGATCATCGGTGAATCCAGAAGCAGGGAAAAGCGCACTCCGAACAAAAGCGATACCGCGTGTCCGACAGGTGAGGACACCAGAATCGGATCGTCACGGCCGAGGCCGAAGTGCTCTGCAAAAACCTCGGTCTGGCGCTGCCAGGTTGCGCCGGTGTGAATGGCCGCCTTGGGCGTGCCGGTCGTGCCGGATGTGCAGGCCAGCCACGCAATTTCATCTCCGCCGCGACCGATTGGTACGTCGGGACCCATCGGCGCGTTTTCGCCTTCGCGAAACCGGCGATCGCCGAGCTGATCGAACAGCGGATTGTCACCAACAAGGTGCTCGGTAAGAACCACAACCCTGGCATCGAGAATTTCCGCCAATTCGGTGATGCTGGTTCCGGCTCTCCAGGGCAGGTTCACCAGAACCGCACCGCACAGTCGAACCGCAAGATAATCAATGACGAACTCAATGACATTCGGACGGGCAACGATAACCCTGCTGCCCGGTACAGCACCTTGTGCGATCAGTTGCCCGGCGCGGACCCTTGCCTGGTTGATCAGTTCACCTACGGATATCTCGCGATCGATCTCGGCGACAGCCAGTTCATTCGGATTCCGGGCGCAAAGCCTCGCCCATTCCTCCCGGGCGAAATCCCTTTTTCCGTATGATGCTGTCTCGCTCAGGCCCATGATCCCGCCTAGATCTTCTTGATTTCAGTGACGAGCGTCGCCACCTGGTCATCGCTCAATTCTTCGAACCAGGTCTCATCGATTTGGATCCGATCCACCTTGCCACCGTAGCGCCTGGCCAGAGCAGTGGGCAGATCGGCTGGTTTGGCAATCACCGCATAGGCTTCCAGCATTTCGTCGGAGACCAGATTGCCCATTTCCTCCCACTTGTTTTCACGGGTCATGGCGGCGAAATCCTCCTGGCTTACCGACCAGCCGTGCATCGACAACATATCCTTATATTCCGGTGTGGAGGCATAGAGCGCGACCCGCTCCTTCAGCCCTTTGACCACCTTGTCGATGCCCTCGTTGGAATTGGCGCAGCCAATGAAGCCATATCCGCCAAGCTCGATGTCCTTCAGTGTGCGACCGGATCGCTCCAGCCCGATTTCCAGATTTGGAAGCATGACCTCCTCGTGCCATTTCCAGGTGATCGGATCGCCGGGCAAGTGGCCGTCGGCCAGTTCGCCGCACAATCGGCACATGAGCTTGTTGATCGCCGCCAGGTGGATTTCGGGATATCCCGACTCCAAAGGACCTGGATTGTAGTAGGGGATCATCAAATTGTGCTTGTAGTAGATGCCGTCATAGTCGAGCTTGGTGCCGTTCTGCCAGCAATCCCATATCGCCCGCAGTGCCTTGATGTAATCCTTCATGCGGCGCACCGGCGGCTGGAAATCCATGCCGAAGCGGCGCGTCAGGTGCGCCTTGATCTGCGATCCGATGCCCAGTTGAAAGCGCCCGCCGGTCAGCTCGTTCAGTGCCCATGCATCATAGGCCGTGGCCATCGGACTGCGCGGGAACGCGACAAAAACCCCTGAAAGCATTTTAATATTGTCGGTCAACATCGCGCCGGCGGCAGCCGACAGCGTCGGCGGCACAGTCAGCTCCAGCAGCGTTGTACCGTCATAGCCGAGACGCTCGGCGCGAGCCATTGCATCGGGGATCTGCGACAGTTTCTTCGGCCGAACCATGGAATAGACGCGCATTTCTTTGCCCCTGTCAGTTTGCCGTTTTGTAGTGTTCTGCGACATAGCTATCGGTGAACTTCCCGCTGCCATGATCCTGCGCAACGGCATCCGGATCGCGTTTGGATGGGTCGCCATATCCGCCAGCACCGGGCGTCTCCACCGCAATGCGTGTGCCCGGTCCGACAACAACCTCATTGGGTTTGTCGTCAAGCCGCCGCTCACCGTCATCGTCGCGGATCAGAAACTTGCCGGACCCTCCCGGTTCACCGCCGAACAGGCCCCAAGGTTGATAGCGAAAGCGTTCGCCTGCGCCGTTGAAGACACACTGATGGCCGACCGGCGTCACCACGCGACGCAAACCCATTCCACCGCGGAATCTGCCCGCTCCGCCACTGTCGGTCACAAGGCTGTATTCTTCCACGCGCAGCGGATACTCCTGCTCGATCGATTCAACAGGCAGGTTTGACGTGTTGGTAATGCCGACCTGCACGCCGTCCTTGCCGTCACGGGTCGCCCTGGCACCCATGCCGCCGCCAAGGGTTTCCAGATAAAGATAGGGTTTGCCGGTGCGCGGATCGACGCCGGAGAACACCGCCGTTGTGTTGGCACCGTTTGCCGCTGCAATCACCTTTTCGGGAACCGCCTGCGACAGCGCTCCAAGCACGACATCGATGGCGCGCTGGCATGCATGTGCGCGTGCGGCCACCGGGGCAGGGAAGACGGAATTGAGAAGCGTGCCCGGTTCGATGTCGATTTCAACAACGTCGAGAATGCCCTGATTGCTGGGAAGCTCTGAATCGAGCGCCGCGATCAACGCGTAGCCAACGCTTGCCTGCACTGCATTCAGTGTGGTGTTGATGTTGCCGGTCACCTGAGGGCTGGTACCGGCGAAGTCCAGGTGGATACGGTCTCCCGATACCGTTAACGCCAGCCGGATCGGGATGTCGAATGTCGATATGCCATCGCCATCCATGAAATCCTCGAACTTGTACGTCCCGTCCGGGATCTCGGCGATCGCCGCGCGCAGGCGCGAGGCGGTGCGCGATATAATCTCGTCGAACGCCGCCAGCACGTTGTTCAATCCGTGGACGCCGATTACTTCATGGAAACGGCGCGATCCAAGCCGACACGAGGCAATCTGCGCATTGTGATCTCCACGCCGTTCGTCGGGAACGCGTACATTGAGCAACATGATGTCCATGATGTCGGATTGCAGCTCGCCGCGCTTGAACAGCTTCACGACCGGAATGCGCAGGCCTTCCTGATAGATTTCCGACATGCCGCCGGCCATCGAACCGGGCACCATGCCGCCGATATCCGCGTGATGGGCGATGTTGCATACAAATGCGACCAGTTGACCCTCGATGAAGATGGGCATTGCGTAATTGATGTCCGGCAGATGGGTGCCGCCTGCGGTATGCGGATCATTGGCAACAAAGACATCACCCTCGTGAATGTCATCGCCGAACTTCTCCAGCACGCATTTCATCAACCCACCCATGGAGGCGATGTGGATCGGCAGCGTCAGCGCGGCCTGCACCACAAGCCGACCATCCCGGTCGACGATGGCGATGGAGTGGTCCTTTCGCTCCTTGATATTGGTCGAATAGGACGATCGCATCAGTGCAGCGAAGCACTCATCAGCGATGGAACGCAGTCCGTTGGCGATGATTTCCAGCTTGATCGGGTCGAGTTTAATGTCTTGTATCATATTCATGATCCGCCCTCACGGCTTGCGATCGCGACAATCAGATGGCCGTCCGGGGTGACTTCAGCGCTGTCACCCGGATAGATCGGCGTTGTTGTGTCCAGTTGCTCGATAATCGCCGGGCCCTGAATTACCTGGCCGGAGATAAGGTCGGAGCGGGAAAAAACGCTGGTCCGAACAGGGGCATCTGCATCAAAATAGACGTCCCGGCTATCCCGCGGCTTTGGTTCACCAATATCATCGGACGCTGGCTGGGTATCGATATCCTTGAAGAGCCGTGCGCTGGCTGTGAGCCGCACATTGACGATTTCGACGGCATCCTCATCGCTGGCATATCCGTAGGCGGTTTCATGTGCTTCGTGGAAGCGTCCCGTCATTTCGGCCAGTTCCGGTACATTGTCGGGTGTCAGGTCCGCACCGCTGGCAACGGAAACCGCGAGTTCGAAATTCTGCCCGACATAGCGGGCGTCGACAGACAGATGCAGATTTCGGCCGTCTTGCGGAAGTGCTTCGTCTGCGAACCACTGCCTTGCCCGTGTGAGCAGTTCGTCCAGCGCCGACCGCAATATCTTGATGCCCGGCTCGTCGAGCACCATTCTCCGGCCGGTCACAAAATCTTCCTTGAGATCTGAGACGAGCAATCCCTGCGCACACACGATCCCGGGTGCTGCCGGCACGATCATCTCTTTCATGCCGAGACTGACAGCGACATCGCGAGCATGCAGGGGGCCGGCGCCGCCAAATGGCATGAGCACGAAATCGCGGGGATCGTGACCGCGTTCCACCGATATGGTGCGAATGGTGCGGACCATGTTGGCAACGACGATACCCAGCACACCGTGTGCAGTCCGTTCAACACTGAAACCCAGCCGGTCGGCGAGCGGTTGATAGGCGGCTTCGGACAAGGTGCGATCAAGACCCATGTCGCCATCGAGAAGACCGCGAGGTGAAAGACGCCCAAGCAACAGGTTGGCGTCGGTCACGGTCGGCTGATCGCCGCTGCGACCATAGCAAGCCGGCCCGGGATCTGCGCCTGCGCTAATCGGACCGACCTTGAGCAGGCCGTCGCGGTCGAACCAGGCGATGGATCCGCCGCCGGCACCAACCGTTTCGACATCGACACAAGGCATTCTGATCGGGAAACCGGCGACGTCACGGTCAAACGCAAGATCGATCTTGTAGTCTCGGATCAGAGCAACGTCGGCGCTGGTGCCTCCCATGTCGAGCGTAATGATGTTGCGTCGGCCGGTTTGCCGGGCAATATGCGCCGCTCCGACAGCTCCGGCCGCCGGGCCTGAAAGTGCTGTTCTGACCGGAAAAGCTCTGGACCGCTGGGGAGACATAAGCCCGCCGCTCGACTGGTTTATTCCGAGCGTGGCACCGGGCGCACGTTCAGCGACTCCGTCTTCGAGTGTCTGCAGATAGTGACGCATGACCGGCTGCAGATAGGCGTTCAGCACCGTTGTGGAGAGACGCTCATATTCGCGGAATTCAGGCTGTACTTCGGACGACATCGAAACATCCATGTCCGGAGCCCGTTCGCGTAGCATCGCCGCAACTTTTTGTTCGTGCTCCGGATTGATGAAGGCAAACAGAAAACCTATGGCGCATGCCGATGCGCCCGACGCAATAACTTCATCGACGGCAGCAACGATTTCTTCCTGCGTCGGTGCGCGGACGACTTCGCCGGCCGCACCGATGCGCTCATTGACTTCGCTGCGGTGTTCGCGATCGACCAGTGGTGCTGGGTGATCCTTTTGCAAATCGTACATATGCGGCCGTGTCTGACGGCCAATCTCCAGAAGGTCGCGAAAACCCTTCGTCGTGATCATGGCAACGCGGCTACCACGACGCTGGATCAGGGCGTTTGTTCCGACAGTTGTACCGTGAGAAAGCCTCCTGATACCGGTGAGGGGAATATCGTGCTTTTCGCACAAATCGGTCAAACCGTTCAGTATGGCATTGGCCGGATTGGCGGGCGTCGAGGAAGTCTTTCCGACGTGATGAGCGCCAGTCTCGTCGTTGATTGCATGGAAGTCGGTAAATGTGCCTCCAACATCGACGCCAATCGTCCAGCTCATTTTTGATCCTCCCTGACGGCGGGGTTTGGTTTTGGCCGCACCCGTCAAACGTCATTCGCTAGGCCAACACCCAATTCAAGGCGATGTTTCGGCTAGAAAGGTAGTATACTACGAAAATAGAGTCAACTAAGCGATTTCCAACTTTACTCATGAATTGCATGTTGCGCCGATTTCAATTTGATTGTGGGACGCGGGGTAGGGTAAAGGACCCTGTCCTTGCAGGCGCGCGGATTGTGAAGCAACCAAAACTGGAATCACCGATGAGCGAAAACGAGGGGAAGAAATCGATTAGAGATTTCTCCGATCTTTGGAACCGTCCCGGATTCTTGATCCGCAGATTGCACCAGATCCATGTCGCCATTTTCCTTGACGAAAGCCGGACGCATAATGTCACGCCAGTGCAGTTTGGGGTTCTGACCGTGTTGTACGATGGCAAAACACTTGATCAGGTAACGATTGCAAGCCAGATCGGCGTCGATCGCAATACCGCGGCCGACGTGGTGCGCCGGCTTGAGCGTCGCGGTCTGCTGGTCAGGCCGAAAAGCACTGCCGACAAAAGAGCAAAGCTTGCGAAAATCACGGACGAGGGCAGGAAGTTTGTTGACGCCGTCCAGCCTGCAATGATCAGGGCGCAAAAACGGTTTGTAAAAGCGCTGAGCGATGAAGAGCATCGTGCGTTGATAAACATCCTGACGAAGCTGTTGCTTGAAAGCAATGAAGACGGGCGTGCACCATTGCGGGCCTTGTCAGATATTACCGGCGGCGGAAAGTGATTGCGTGGCAGATGCCGAATATCTGACCGTCTGATTTAGCCACAATCGGCCGCCGCGAACACTGCCTGCTTTGCAAATGTTTGCCTTATCGGCGTAGTGCAGAAAGATTGATCGCGCACAATGACATTTGGCCCGGATCAGTTGATACCCGCTCAGCTTTGCCGATCGTAGCGCCGAATCTTATGAACACGGCCCGATCGCTGCAGGGGGGCGAGCAGGTAGTTTGGTTCAACTTGCCGAGAAGTTTCGTGGGCAAGGAGTCGGGCGATGGAAGTAATAGGCGCTATTTTGGTGCTGCTGGTTGCAGCCCGGCTTTTCGGCGAGCTTGCCGAGCGCATCGGGTTGCCGTCCGCTGTGGGCGAGATGCTGGCGGGCATGGTCATCGTCTTGAGCGCGCAAATCGCCGGCCCGCATCAGGAGTTTGTTGAAGGCCTGCCCGACAACGCGGCATTGAGCGAAGTCGCCGACCTCGGAATATTTTTTCTTGTGCTCATGGCCGGGGTTGAAATGCAGCTTGCCGACACGGTACGCGATGCGCGAAAATCCCTTGCTGTCGCCGTCGGAGGGGTAGTGCTGCCTCTAGCTGCCGGTATCTTGTTGGGCTTCGCCTTCCTTGCGGAAGGGCCACAACGGCCAGCGCAGGCAATCCTGATCGGTGTTGCCATCTCGATCACAGCAATCGCCGCGTCCGCCAAACTGTTGCAGGAATTTGGTCTGCTGAAATCGGAGGCAGGCCGGATTTTGATTACAGCCGCTCTGTTCGACGATATTTTCGGGCTGTTTCTCCTGGCATTGCTCTCTTCGATGATCGCTACCGGCGAAATACCGGGAGCATATGGATTCGCGATCATGTTCGCCAAGGTCATTGTCTTCTTTGCCGTTACCGGGGTGCTTGGCGTTCACGTTTATCCGCATATCAGCAAGCGCATACATAGAAGGCAGGCAGCGGCGATTGAGTTCAGCGCGTTGATGATTGTCGCGCTTGCCTATGGGTTTTTAGCCGAATTGCTTGGGCTGCACTGGGCCGTTGGAGCTTTCATGGCCGGGCTGTTCATGGAGAGATCCCGCATCGGCAAGCAGCCATACAAGAGCATGCGCCTAATGCTCAATGCGCTGACGGCCGGTGTGCTGGGGCCTCTGTTCTTTTCCTGGATTGGTCTGCAGGCAAGTTTGACCGCGCTGTTCGAAGTTCCGGTGTTTCTTGTAGTCCTGACTGTAGTCGCCTTCGCGTCGAAGGTTATTGGCGGCGGCCTGGCGGCCCGCGCCATCGGCTATCACCGCCGGGATGCGGCGGTTATCGGTGTCGGTCTGGCGCCGCGCGGCGAGATCATGATCGTGGTCATATCCATTGCGCTTGCAGCAGGGTTTATCGACAGCGGGTCAGCCGATCCGATTGCGCAACACCTGTTTTCGGCGTTGATCTTCATGGCACTGTTTAATACGGCGGCCGCCCCGCTCGTGCTGCGTTTGCTGCTGCGCCGCAAGGGGTAGCCAGTGTGCCGCGACCGGTATGGCTGAACATGTTTCCTCCCGTCATCGTCACGTCGATAAGTTTCCGGTTCGTGGCTCATTTCGCTCGTAGTCGAATATCGCCGGCGGCAGCGGCGGCAGACCGCGCACCAGGTCGGAAGCCTTCTCGCCGATCATGATCGTCGGTGCATTGGTGTTCGAGGAATTGATGATCGGCATGATGGATGAATCGCAGATTCGGAGACCGTCAATTCCGTGCACCTTGAGTTCGGGATCGACCACGGCCATGTCGTCAATCCCCATCTTGCAGGTGCCGACCGGGTGCTGCTGTGTCTTGGCGTTGGCGCAGGTGTATTCGAACAACTCGTCGTCGGTCCGAACGCCCGGCCCGGGCAGGCGCTCAGACTTCAGGAACGGTTGCAGGGCCCGCTGGCGCAATATGTCGCGCGCGATCTTCAGGCCTTCAATGTGGCGGCGCCGGTAATGATGTAATCGTATTGCTTCAAGGGAGCCGTCCAGCTTTCGTACTATTAGTAACTAATTGGTTATATCTAGGGCTTCACATGGCAAATCCAGTGTCAAACTGGTGGGGCAGAATTCAGTTTCGGAATATCAAACCTCGTTCGATCAATGTACGTGGAGCCTTGAAAAGTTCAGGGAGATTCCAGCAGTTGCAGATTTTCGGGTTTTTCGCCTGACAAATGCCGCAGCATGAGGCGCATCAGCTCACGGCCGGCACCCTCCAGATCTTCGTTTATTGTGTCAAATGTCGGGCGCAGGTGATCGAACACCACCGACGTCTGCTTGGCGACGAGCTTGATGTCGACCTCGGGCTCAAGGCCGGCATCAATGATCGCCGCGCGAGCGGCAATGGCCGATGCTTCGCCCGGGCAGATCAGGCCGTCCATCCCGATTGCCGTCCGAATCCATTCCCCAACATGCCGGTAGATGGCCATCGGTTCGATGTTCAGATGGAAATCATCGGTGATGACGCCGGTCACGTCAAAATTCGAGATTGCCTCCTGAAATCCCTGGATCATGTATTTACTGTAGGTGAATTTCCGTGACGGCGGGATGATACCGATTGTACGGCAGCCGCGGTCGACCAGCCGCTTTACCGCGATTTTGGCGAACATCCTGTTGTCGAAATCGAACCAGGCGTGGTTCTGGAATTTGGTTCGTCCATAGGACACAAATGGAAACCGCTTTTCCAGCAGGAACGCGACCCTCAGGTCGTCATGTTCCGTGCGTGCAAAGATGATGCCGTCGGCCTGCTTGTTGCGCACCAGGAACCGGATTGGCTCCAGAGGATCTTCGCCCAGTTGATATTGCATAATGGTCAGGTGATACCGCGTATTGCGTACGACATCGGCAATGCCTGCGATCATCGAACTTGCAAAGCCGGGCACTTCGCTGTGAGGATCCAGGACCAAAGTGATGACGTTGGTTCGTCCGGTGCGCAGGCGTTGCGCGGCCCGGTCAGGTACATAGCCCAATTCCCTGGCGGTTTCGGCGACGATTTTTCTGGTCTTTGGAGATATCTTGGAATCGTTGGCCAGCGCGCGCGAAACGGTTGTGACGGCAAAGCCGGTCACGTCGGCAATGGTTTGCTGCGTCGGCTTGGATGATCGGAAGATTGTGTCATCCACCTTCAATTCCCAAATACCTCCCTGTCAATCGCCGGATTTCTCGCATAAACTCGGTTTAAGGCCTCAAATGCTCTGTAAAAACACTCCATACCGCAATTTGGGAGTTGACAATAGCCATATTTATAACGTTATAAATAAGTAACCGTATGGTGCAATAACTGGGAGGAATTCATGAACTCACTTGTCAGAAAAATGAAACTAACCGTTGCAGCCCTGGCGTTGACGACCGCCGGTGCACAGGCCGGCGATGTGGAGGTGCTGCATTGGTGGACATCCGGCGGTGAGGCTGCCGCGTTGAACGTCTTGAAGCAGGATCTGGAAAATCAGAACATCGGATGGCAGGACATGCCGGTCGCCGGTGGCGGCGGCGAGCAGGCGATGACCGTTTTGCGCGCCCGGGTGACTGCCGGTAATGCGCCGACTGCGGTGCAGATGCTCGGTTTTGATATTCTTGACTGGGCCAAACAGGGCGCGCTGGCCGATCTGAATGCCGTTGCAGCCGAGCAGGGCTGGGATGCGGTTGTTCCCGATGCGCTGAAGTCATTTGCTAAATACGATGGCAAATGGGTTTCGGCACCGGTCAACGTTCACTCCACGAACTGGGTATGGGCCAACAAATCTGTCTTGGAAGCAAACGGCATATCGGTGCCGCAGACATGGGATGACTTTGTGGCTGCGCTCGGCACGTTGAAGGCAGCCGGTGTAACGCCGATCGCCTATGGCGGACAGGCGTGGCAGGACGCGACCGTGTTTGATGCTGTCGCCATGTCGACGGGAGGCCCCGACTTTTACAAGGCCGCTTTTATCGATCTCGATTCCGACACGCTTGGTTCCGATACAATGGTGGAAGCGTTCAAGAGGATGGAAGTCATCCGGGCGAATGTGGACGATAATTTCTCCGGTCGCGACTGGAACCTGGCGACTGCGATGGTCATCAACGGTGAAGCCGGTTTCCAGATGATGGGCGACTGGGCGAAGGGCGAGTTCATCAACGCCGGCAAGAAACCGGGCGAAGATTTTCTCTGCTTCCGCTTTCCGGGAACCCAGGACCAGGTGACATTCAACGCCGACCAGTTTGCCATGTTTGACCAGGGCGGCGAGGTGTCAGCTGAACAGGCCGCGCTGGCGGCGGCGATTCTGTCGCCCTCGTTCCAATCGGCCTTCAATGTGGTCAAGGGCTCTGTGCCGGCGCGGACTGATGTCAGCGACGAGGCATTTGACGCCTGTGGCAAGCAGGGCATGAAGGATCTGGCGGCTGCGGCGGGCAGCGGCAACCTGTTTGGCTCGATGGCACATGGCCACTCGGCACCGGCATCAGTGAAGAACGCGATCTACGACGTCATTACCGCGCACTTCAACGGCGAGTATGATGCGGCAACGGCTGCTGCCGAATTGCAGACTGCTGTGGAAATTGCAAAGTAGGATGAGCATTCGGCGGCGTGCCTGGCGCGCCGCCGAATTGAACCCATCGAATTGCAGCGGGCGAGGGGACGACAATGACCGCCTCAGTGGAAACACCGGATTTACGCACGCGGCTCCAGGTCCTCATTCCGAAAATCGTCCTGGCGCCGTCGCTGGCGGCAGTGTTCGTGTTTGTCTACGGGTTCATCGCGTTCACGGTATTCCTGTCGTTTACCGACAGCCGCATCCTGCCCAGCTTCGGCATCGTCGGTTTTGAAAACTATTCCAAGCTCTTCCGTCTCAGCCATTGGGACATTGCGATCACCAATCTTGGCATTTTCGCATTCCTGTACATTTCGATTTGCACCGTCATCGGCCTGACGCTGGCGATCTTCCTCGACCAGAAAATTCGTGGCGAGGGGGTTCTCAGGCCGATCTATCTTTATCCGATGGCGCTGAGCTTCATCGTCACAGGCACCGCATGGAAATGGTTCCTCGACCCGGGAATCGGCCTTGAAAATACCATGCACCTGTGGGGCTGGGAAAGCTTTGCCTTTGACTGGATCAAGAACCGGGATTTTGCCCTCTATACGGTCGTCCTTGCTGCCGTCTGGCAGACCAGCGGATTTGTCATGGCGATGTTTCTTGCCGGGCTGCGGGGCATAGACAGCGAGATCTTGAAAGCCGCTCAGATGGACGGTGCATCCA
This sequence comes from Rhizobiaceae bacterium, assembly GCA_963669285.2. GTDB lineage: Bacteria > Pseudomonadota > Alphaproteobacteria > Rhizobiales > Rhizobiaceae > JAWKWH01. Next base: position 323,187 of record CAXXSI010000016.1, read on the forward strand.
ACTGGAATCTCTACCGCCGGATCATCCTGCCGCAGCTGCGTCCGGCGTTTCTGTCCGCATTCGTCATCCTCAGCCATTTGGCGGTCAAATCTTACGACCTGGTCATCGCCCTGACGGGTGGTGGGCCGGGACGGGCGACCGAACTACCGGCGACGTTCATGTATTCCTACACATTCAGCCGAAATCAGATGGGCATCGGCGCCAGCTCAGCGGTGATCATGTTGATGACGATTGCGGCGATCATGATTCCCTATCTCTATTCCGAACTGCGTGAGAAGAAGTAATGGCGATTGCCTCCGCGGAAACGGTGGTTCGAACCGGGCGTTTCAGCCGAGTGCTGATCTATGTTTTTCTCCTGGTATTTGCGTTGTTCTACCTGTTGCCGTTCGGGATCATGGTGCTGAATTCGCTGAAACCGTTAAGCGAAATCACCGGGGGAAACATGATGTCGCCTCCGGACGTATGGACGCTGGATGCGTGGCGAAGTGCCTGGTCAACCGCCCAGATCGGTGTGGATCCGACGGGATTGCGCCCCTATTTCTGGAATTCGATCAAGATGGTCGTGCCGGCGGTGGCCATATCGACCGTTCTTGGTGCGCTGAACGGCTATGTGCTGACCAAATGGCGGTTTCGCGGCGACACGATCCTGTTCGGGTTGATGCTGTTTTCCTGCTTCATTCCGTTCCAGATCGTTCTTATCCCAATGGCCCGTGTGCTCGGCGTAACCGGATTGGCGGGCTCGACCGCGGGTCTCGTGCTGGTTCATGTCGTCTACGGTATCGGATTTTCGACGCTCTACTTCCGCAATTACTATGCCGCCTTTCCGACCGAGCTTGTCCGGGCCGCCCAGATCGACGGTGCAGGCTTTTTTCGGATCTTCTGGCGGATACTGATGCCGAGTTCCGGTCCGATCACTGTCGTCTGCATCATCTGGCAGTTCACCAACATCTGGAACGATTTTCTGTTTGGTGCGAGTTTTGCCGACTTCGACAGCCAGCCGATGACGGTTGCCCTCAACAACCTAGTAAACTCTTCCACCGGGGTAAAAGAGTACAATGTTCATTTTGCCGGTGCCATCTATGCGGCCTTTCCGACACTCCTGGTCTACATCGTTGCGGGCCGATATTTCGTGCGCGGGCTTATGTCCGGCTCGGTCAAGGGTTAAATCATGAGCTTTCTGAAAATCGACAATGTTACCAAATCCTATGGTCCTGTCGAAGTGCTTCACAAGGTGGACATCGATGTAGAGGAGGGCGAGTTCCTCGTTCTCGTCGGCCCGTCGGGCTGCGGTAAATCAACTCTGTTGAACATGATTGCCGGCCTGGAGGAGATTTCCAGCGGCACCATGTCGATCAAGGGCAATGTGATGAATGGCGTGCATCCGTCGAAGCGCAACATCGCCATGGTGTTCCAGTCGTATGCGCTTTATCCGAACATGACCGTTGGCCAGAACATCACCTTCGGGCTGGAAATGCACGGCGTGCCAAAGGCGGAGCGGCAAAAGGCGATGGAACGGGTCGCCGACATGTTGCAAATCAAACCGCTGTTGAAGCGCAAGCCCGGCCAGTTGTCCGGCGGACAGCGCCAGCGGGTCGCCATGGGGCGTGCGCTGGTGCGTGATCCGGATGTATTCCTGTTCGACGAACCACTGTCGAACCTAGATGCCAAGCTGCGGGTCGACATGCGCACCGAGATCAAGAAATTGCACCAGCGTCTCGGCACGACCATCGTCTATGTCACGCATGACCAGATCGAGGCGATGACGTTGTCAACGCGGATCGCGGTCATGAACAACGGTTACATCCAGCAGCTTGGCACGCCCAAGGAGATTTATAACAGTCCGGCGAACATTTTCGTTGCCAGTTTCATGGGCTCGCCCTCGATGAATCTTATAAAGGCGCGGGCGTTCGCAAGCGCCGATTCCGTATCGGTCGAGATGACCGACTCCCAGGGTAAGGCGTTTTCTCTGCCGACCAACCTCGCCCCGTCGGTATTGAACGGAAAACAGGAACGCGACGTCATTTTCGGCATCCGGCCCGAAGCCCTGACGGACCCGGAGGGGGCCGACAAGAACGCCTCCAATGTGCATACCGTGCCAAACGTCGTCGAAGTCACCGAACCCGCCGGCTCGGACACGTTTGTCACGACGACCTTCAGCGAAACCGAGGTCATCTGTCGCATGCGTGCCGATGCCGATGTGACGGCCGGCCAGGTGCACGATTTCGCCATCAATATGGACAAGGCTGTCCTGTTTGATCCCGAAACGGAAATGCGGATCGATTGAACGGAGGTTCGGCTCTGTAGAGCTGACGAAGTTTTTATGCCGGCGATGAACCCCGGCAAGCGGCAACGACAATTGCGGAACAAGATGTCCCAAAACAGCGGAAGCACATTGTCTCAACGTGTTTCCGGTTACAGTCCGCGCTCGATTGCCTGCAGAAGCCGGAAGCGGGTTTTGCCGGTATTGCCACCCAGCGAGATGACAAATCTCACACGCCCGTGCTTGGAGGTAACGGCGTAGCCCGCCAGTGTCCGGACGCCGGGAATGGAGCCGGTCTTGTACCGGGAACCCTTGCGGTTCTTGCGAAGCAGTTCAGCATGTGCAGAAAAATGGTGAAGCAGCTTGGCGAGACCGCGCGCGGTAAACTGGTTGCCGCGGCTAATGCCAGAGCCCTCCGTTAAAACGATGGCATCGGCAAGATCATGTTCGGCAAGAATTTTACCTGCAACCTGAAGCGACTTTTTCAGACTGACAGGCCCACCCAACCGGTGTGCACCGATCTCCAGGAAGATCTGGTTAGCGATGTAGTTGTTCGACCCAATCAGCATTTGAGTCAGTATTTCGGCGAGGTTACGTGACTGATGATGCACGTAGACCGGATTCAAGCCGGCAGGCACCGATCCGGTCAAAATCTTTCCGTCAACACTTCCGCCGGCCATCTTGATAAAAGCGGCAATCAACTCACCGGCATATCGCGCGCCCACCGTGGGGTCTTGCTGGGCCAGGCTGATACGACCGCGGCCGTTGGGCCCGCGAGCACGGAACTGTGAGATCGCCAGCGGCGTGATAGGGGTCTGCTTTTCGGCTGAGCGGACGTTTTTGCCGCGACGCACAGCGTGGATCGTGTTGAAGTTCACTGCAAGCGCCGAATTCAGTGCGTTATAAGCTTCATTGTCGTCCTCGATACCAGGAATGCTCAGTTTTTTGGGATAATGACTCGTATCAAGCACCATGCCGGTGAGCGGCTTGTTGCCGATAGATTTGATGAGTTCTGGCGCGAGCAGCGCCAATTCCTCGGAAACCAAAAACGGATCGCCACCTCCGCGCACATATAAAACCCGGTCGTTATCCAGGTAGAAGCTGGTTTTGAAACGAAAGTCGCCGCCCAAGACCTCCATTGCCAACCATGCCGTAACGATTTTTGCGACCGAAGCCGGACTGAAGGACTGGTCAGCATTCCGGGCCACCAATTCGTTTCCGTGCTCGTCAAGCACAAGCACCAGCCCCGAAGGCGCCAGGGCGGCGATCTTTTCCTTGGCGCCGGCCAGGGCCAGCGCAGGCAGCAGAAGCAGGATGCAAGTGATGGGTAGCAATCGAAACCGCATGGCAAATCCAATCTGCGCGTTTTGTGTGCGACTTTCACGTCCATTCTAGCGCCACCGAAACTCCAATGCCACTTGTCGGCACGGCTTCATTGGAGCTTGTGGCAGAGGCACCTAGCAAATCCGCCCGACTGACTGGTGCAAATGACGGATTTGTCGCCGTCCCGAAGATTGATGCAACTACCCAATTTGAAAGCTGCGGAAGCCTTGGCGTCGACCATACCGGGCGGTTGAGGCTAGTCGGTGACAGTTTTTGCAAGTGAATTGGCAAAATCTTCCGCCACTGCAATCGCGGCTGCTTCAAGAAAACGCTTGCCGTGATCCGGATGTGCCAGCGCGGAATGCGAGCCAACGCGACCGTCGGGAAAACGTTTCCTGTGATCGGCAGGCGGACCGTGGCGGTCACCCGCATGGCGGGCGATGTAGCCGGCGGTTAGACGCTCCGGAGGATTTTCGGCATCTCCGGGCAGGATGACGCGATGAGTCGCCTGGGTGATGGCGATTTCCGATGGCGTTGCATGCATACCTTCCCAATCACCGTAATATTCCCGCCTCAGAGCGTTGACGGTATCGAAGTCCCACCACGACCTGATCTGAACCGTCGTGTCAAAATGGCTGGCCACGACATTTTTAAGTGGCTCCAGATTGGCACCGTGACCGTTGAGGACGTAGATCAATCGGAAACCGTGGGCGTTCAGACTATCGACGATCTCGGCAAACAGCTGTGCAAATACCGCCGGTGAGATCGAGACTGTGCCGGTAAATGCCATGTTGAACGGCGCAGGTGTGTAGGCGAGGGTGGGAGCTACCAGGCAATCGGCATGCCGGGCGGCCCGTTCAGCAATCTCCTGCGCGCAAATGGTGTCCGTTCCGATCATTCCCATCGGACCGTGCTGCTCCGTCGAACCCGCAGGCACAATGATGCCGGGCACCCGTTCAATGCAACGCTCGACTTCCTGCCAGGTTGCGTGATCCAATCTCATGAGGCGGTTCTTTCGGCGAGCCAGTTCTGCAGGACCGGTCGATATGATGCCAGTTCGTCGCTTACTGCGGGTAAAGACCAAAGGTGCTCGCGGTATGCGAGGATCGGTTCAGGCCAGCGGATGGTGAGACCGAGATGTGGTTCCAGCAACTCTATCCAGGTAAACGTCACAGGATATCCGCAATCGCCCAGCGAAAGCGACAATTGACGTAATGAACCGGAATTCGCAACAAGGCTACCAAGTTGCGTCAGGCGGTCATTGATCGCCTGGCACTGGGATACGGTTACCCGGGTGTCCCTTGTCGACGGATCGATTTGCGCAAACAGTTTCCTGACTTCCGGCTCAAGCCGCGTATCGTGAAATCGTGACAGTTCACGCACCTTGGCCCGGTCAGCCGGCGGTGCCGGCAGCATCGGCGGTTCGGGGTGCTTTTCTTCCAGATATTCGGCTATCGCTTCGGAATCGCCGATCAGCAGACCGCCGTCGTCGAGTGCCGGCAGATTGCCTGACGGAACAATCGTCTTGTAGTCGTCGGATCCATATCCGCCCGGCGGTGGGATCTCCTGCCAATCCAACCGCTTGTGACGAAGCAGTATCCTGAGCTTGGCACAGTACAGGCTGACGGGGATGGCGTAGACTGTCAGCATGGCGAAGCGGGGCGCATATCTGCGCCCCGATTGCGCGTCAGTTCAAGAGCTTCCACTTTTTACCCAGTTCTTTGAACATGCCGCGTTCCTGTTTCAGTGAGATCCAGGTGTTGATGTAGTTGATCCAGACTTGGTCAGCCTGCGGCAACAGCATGGCAATCGGTGTCGGCGCCTTCGGCTCGGAGACCGGCACGATCATCATCTGCGGGTATTTTTCCACTAGCTTGTTGGCTTCCACATTCGATGTGATGTGCGCATCGGCACGTCCGGCCAGTACTTCTTGGAAATCACGCGCCGGTGCTTCGACAATCTGATGCTTGGCGTCAGGAAAGAACTGCTTGACCTGTTTTTCCTGCGTGGTGCCCAATGTGGCGGCAACCGTAACATCGGCCTTGTTGAGATCGTCCCAGTCCTTGAAGCGGTCAGCGTTCTTGGCCAAAATCAATGGTACGGTAGCGAGTGAAAAATAGCTCGATGAATACCCCGCCGCCTTGGCGCGCGCCGGAGAAATCGAGGCCGAACCGGTGATATGGTATTTGCCCGAAGTGACACCGCTCACGAGGGTTTTCCAGTCCGTCGGTACGAATTCGACCTCGACACCGAGGTCGGTGGCAAGTGCGGTCATCACATCGATGTCGTAACCGGTATAAGAATTGTTGGCCGGGTCCTTCATAGTCATCGGATTCCAGTCACCGGTCGTTCCAACTTTGAGAACGCCGTCATTTAGGATTTCCTGCAGCGCCGATTGCGCTTGCGCCTGAACGGCGAAACCGGTCAGGAAAACAGTCGCCAAAATAGTTTTGAAAAGTCTCATCGTATTCCTCCCTCGACTATCATTTTTGGGCAGTGTGACATGGAACCATATGAATTGCAAAACGATAAATTTGTTGCATGAGAGTAAACATCATGATCAACTGTGCAAAAAATGAGGGAGGAAATGATGGCATCCGGCGGCGTGGACGCGATTATCGCGATTCGCGAAATCTCCAAGTATTTCGGTACGTTTCAGGCACTCAAAAATGTCTCGCTTGATGTCGCTCTCGGTGAGCGCGTCGTGGTCTGTGGTCCGTCCGGATCGGGCAAATCGACCCTCATTCGCTGCATCAACAGGCTGGAAAAACACGAGGCCGGCACGATCACCGTCGACGGTACCGTGCTTGACGACAATACCCGCAGCCTGAACGCCATCCGGGCTCAGGTCGGCATGGTGTTTCAGCAGTTCAACCTGTTTCCGCATTTGACAGTGATGGAGAACCTGACGCTTGGTCCAGTGCGCGCCCGCGGCAAGTCGCAGACCGACGCCAAGGACCTGGCTATGGGGTATTTGGAGCGTGTACGCATTCCCGAACAGGCGGACAAATACCCACGTCAGCTATCTGGCGGACAGCAACAAAGGGTTGCCATAGCCCGTTCGCTTTGCATGGAGCCCAAGATCATGCTGTTCGACGAGCCGACTTCGGCACTCGATCCGGAAATGATCAACGAAGTGCTGGATGTGATGGCCGAATTGGCCGGCACCGGCATGACCATGATCTGCGTCACGCACGAAATGGGATTTGCCCGCCGTGTTGCCGACAAGATGGTGTTCATGGATCACGGCGAGATCGTTGAAATGTCTTCACCCGAACAGTTCTTCAAGGCGCCCGAAACCGAACGCTGCCAGGACTTTCTGCAGAAGATCCTGCATCATTGAGGAGGCCGTGATGAGAAATTCGATAATCGTTGCCGGCCTGGCTTTGCTGTTGAGCGGATGTTCAGCCAACTGGGGATGGTACGTGGTCAACCCGGCGACCGATTCCGGCATGTCGAACCTGAAGTTCCTGTTGAGCGGCCTCTACTACACGGTGTTGCTTTCGCTGACGGCAATCATCATTTCGGTTGTTGTCGGACTGCTGGTTGCGCTGCCGGGCCTGTCGCCGACGCGAAGCCTACGCAGCATCAATCGGGTCTATGTCGAAATCGTGCGGGCAATTCCGATCCTCGTCCTCATTTTGTGGGTGTATTACGGTCTTCCGCAGCTTGCCGATATTTCGATCAGCGTGTTTTGGGCTGGTGTGATCGCGCTCGCCCTGTCAGACAGTGCGTTCCAGGCTGAGATTTTCAGGGCTGGCATCCAATCGATCAATCGCGGGCAGTACGAAGCCGCCCATTCCATCTCGTTGAGTTACACGGATACGATGCGTTTCGTCATCCTGCCGCAAGCGATCCGACGCATCCTGCCGGCGCTCGGCAACCAGTTGGTCTATATGCTGAAGATGTCTTCGCTGGTTTCTGTCATTGGCATGCAGGAGCTGACCCGCAAGGCCAACGAATTGGTAGTTACCGAATATCGTCCACTAGAGGTCTATACCGTTCTGGTTCTGGAATATCTCGCGCTTATTCTTGTGGTTTCGGCATTTGTGCGCTGGCTCGAGCGGCGAATGCAGGCCGACGAACGTGATTAGCCGGAGATCAAAGGAGGTCTAATGTGTCAGCCTGGATAAAAATGATTTCCGATGATGATGCGGACGATGATCTGCGTTCCGCACTTGACCTGGCGCGGACACCGCACGGCACCATCGATAACGTCATGCGCGTGCATTCGCTGCGGCCCAACACAATGCGCGGTCACGTCGTTCTCTATCGCGCGGCGCTGCACGATGACGCAAATACGCTGCCGATGTGGTTGCAGGAGACGATCAGTTCCTACGTTTCAATCCTGAATGACTGCCTGTACTCGCTGGCCAATCACTGGAAGAATGCCCGCCATCTGATCGGTGACAATGACAGGGCGGACCTCATCGAAAAGGCGCTTCATGCGCGCAAGCCTGACGACGTGTTCGAGGGCCGTGAACTGGCTTTACTTCACTACGCCGAAAAGCTGACCCTCAATCCGGGCGCGATGCGAAAGGAAGATATCGAGGCGATGCGCGTGACCGGGTTGGACGACGGCCAGATTCTCGAGGCTAACCAGATCATCTGTTACTTCAATTATGCCAACCGAAGCCTCAACGGACTTGGTGTGACGACCGATGGCGACATTGTCGGGTTCTACGCGAACAAATAGATATTGCATTATGCGCAAATAATTGCATATGATGCAATAAGAATGTTGGAGACGATGATCATGATGGCCTACGCACAAGCCCGGAAAACCGACGCTGACTACATACCGGTCATCGACATTGCGCCGTTGCGGGACGGAAGCGATCCGCAGGGCGTGGCGGCTCAACTGCATCAGGCGAGCCAGGGTTTGGGTTTCATCTATGTGAAGGGTCACGGAATTCCGGAGGCCGCGATAATCGCGGCACGCAATGCGGCCTATAGTTTTTTTCGGTCCCCGGACAGTCAAAAGGCAGATGTGGGTGTTTCGGCGAAGCATCGAGGCTGGCTGGGCCACGGTGGGGCCAAGATGAAGGATGATGCAAAAGCAGATCTGAAGGAAAGCTTCATCTGGGGCTTCGAGGATGACGCCGGCAATATACCCGAGGACCACGCATTGCGCGGGTCCAATCAATGGCCGGACTTTGTTCCCGGATTTCATGATGCCGCAATGGATTATTTCCGTCAGGCGCATGATGTCGCCCACCATTTGATGCGCGGATTTGCCCTCGGCCTCGGTCTGGATGAGAATTTCTTTTTGAAAACCTGTTCGAAGCCATTGAGCCGTGCGTCTTTCGTTTACTATCCACCTCAGCCTGAGGAGATGGGACAGCGGCAATTCGGCGTTGGACCGCACACGGATTTCGGTGTGCTTACGGTGCTCTGTCAGGATTCCGTCGGTGGCCTGCAGGTCGAGGACATCCATGGAGAATGGATCGAAGCGCCGCCGATCGAAGGTACACTGATCGTCAATGTGGCCGATCTGCTGGCGCGCTGGACCGATGGGGCGTACAAATCGACGCCGCACCGCGTGGTCAACAGTTCCGGCAGGGAGCGGCTTTCGCTGGTACTCGCGTTCGATCCCGATCCGGAGACGATGATCGACGCGCGGGATGTGTTCGGACCAGCGCATGATGCGGCTCAGCCGCCGATCACCTGCGGTGACTATCTGACATGGCGGTTCGAAAAAGCATTCGCCTACCGCAAAGGCAAATGAGATGAGTTCGGGTGGCACAGGATCTGCTAACGAGAACGTCGACGTCGCAATCGGTTCGGCGCTGCGCGATCTGCGCGAGAACCTCGGGCTGACGGCGCGCCAACTGGCTACTCAGTCGGGTGTATCGGCGGCGATGATAAGCCGGATCGAGAATGGACAGGCATCCCCGTCGATTTCGTCGCTGAGCGCACTTGCCGGCGCGCTTGACGTCCCGCTTGTCAGCCTGTTTCGCGAAACCGCATCCGATCACGCTGACTTTACCCATGTGGTTGCCAATGAGGGTTTGAAATCCACCCGGATTGTCGGTGGCCACAGTCATGAGTTTGTCAATCTGGCTTTCCACACCCGCCGCGATCTGCAGTTCGAGGCGCGTATGGTGACGCTGGTCAAGCAAACTGCCAGCCCACCGACCTATATTGGTCACGGCGTTGTGTTCATCTACGCGGTGGAAGGCGAGGCGGTTTACGGATACGGCCCCAGGGATATCGTTCTCAAAGCGGGTGACAGCCTGTCGATTGATGCCGAGCTCAGCCATGGTTTCAAGCGCGTCGTTTCACCGGAGTTCACATTCCTGACAGTCCAGGCGGAGCGGCGGCGATGAGCAGCGAGGCTGAGCTAGCCGCCGGTGCGCGCAATCTCCTCGTCAATTGCGCCGGTATGAAATCCGATGAAAGCCTTCTGATCGTCAAGGAAAGTTCCGAGCTCGGCTGGTACGACGACGCGGCACCCGAGGCAGCGATCGCATGCGCTCACGAATTGGGCATTAAAGCCGAGATAATGGACGTTGACGGACCGCAAAGCCGGATCAGCACCGAAATTACCCGCGCGGTGGAACAACATGACTGTACGGTTTTCTTTGCGCGGATCGGAGATCAGGATCGTTTTTCGGAGCCGCCGCCCGGCTGCCGGTCGGTGATGGTCTACGCACGTGACACCGAGGCTTTGTCGTCGGCCTATGGCCGAACGGATCACCGTGCCATGATCGAGGTAAAACGCTGCGTTAACGAGCTGCTCGCCAATGCCGGCCAGATTACGATCACATGCCCTCTGGGAACACAGATGACCGGAAAACCGGCCGTCAACAGCGCTGAGGAATTGGCCGATGTAGCGGTCGCCCGGTTCCCTTTGGCGGTTCCCGCACCGGTGTTGGCTGCAGGTTTCAGCGGCCGCGTCGCGCTCAGCCACTACATGACCACGACCGGATCGATGCCCTATGAGCCGTCCAGTGTGCCAATCGACGGCGTTGTATTTGCCAAGGTAGCCAATGGACACATTGACCGGTTTTCCGGCGATCCGAAGGCGGTGTCACTGATCGAACAACAGTACGATCATGTGGCATCGCTGTTCGGCATCAAAAAATCCGTCGTGCATTCCTGGCATCCGGGTATTCACCCTGCCTGCTTCTATCCCGGAAACATCGCCGATGATCCGGATCGGTGGTCCAACAACATTTTTGCCAATCCCCGGTTGTTGCATTTCCATACCTGCGGTGACTACGCACCGGGCGAGATCTGCTGGATGGTGCTCGATCCGACAATCGCAATCGACGGCATCAATCTGTGGGACAATGGTAAACTCTGCCTGCAGCAGTTCGACACTGCTACGGCCTGTTTCGAGACATGGCCCGTGTTGCGAAATTTGTTCGACAATCCGGATACAAGGATCGGCTTGTAAACACCCGGCGGATGAAGCGACTAGGCGTTGTTTCACCGAATAATGGCGGCTGATCGCAACGGATTCGCCAGAATTCCTGATTGAAGTATGGTTAGTCGGCTGACCGGACTGAGACGGTATCGATGGATCGACGCACCGGCGCAACTTCACTTTTTCCCCGGTCCCCCAGCATTTCCGATCTTGCCGCCGCTCCACCATCGGCGATCTGGTCGGATTGCTGTGGCAAGTGATGATCGCGAGAGTTGACGCATCAAACATCATATGTTTAGTTAAATCCTATGAGTGAGATGATCTACTACGATCTGAAACAAATTGCCGGTTTGGCTCCCAGCCTTGCCACGCAAGTTGCGAGGGAGATTGGTCGGCGGATTGTCTCCAGTACTTATGCACCCGGTGATCTTGTTGAAGACGAAGGCGCCTTGGCCGACAAATACCAAGTCAGCCGCTCTGTGGTTCGCGATGCTGTGAAGATACTGGTCGGGAAGGGGCTCCTCGAGGTTCGTCGCGGTATCGGAACGCGCGTGCGGTCTCGCAGCAGTTGGGGACTTTTGGATGACGATGTGCTGGCCTGGTACCAGTCTGCGCCACCGGATGCGGATGTTCTTCGCCAATTGATGGATGTTCGCCAGGTGTTTGAACCGAAGGCGGCGCGTTGGGCTGCAGAGCGCGGCGACATTGAATCGCACGAACAGATCAAGGCCGCTGTTGAACGTATGGAAGCGGAAAAGGGATCGGTGGAAGACTTTATCGTCGCCGATGCCGTCTTTCACCGGTCGATATTGCGCGCTACGCGCAACGAGTTTCTGGTGGCGCTTGAGGGCATCATTTTTTCCGCTTTGCTGAGCAGTATTCGGCTGACGAATGTCGATCCGCGCTCGAACGAGGCCTCACTTCCCTTTCACCGAGAAGTCTATGAAGCGATCGCCGCCCGAGACGGCGAAGAGGCGGAAAAGGTTATGGAGGAACTGCTCGGTGACGCCGGTCGCCGATTGGGAGGAAGGCTCTACGAGACCTGATGAGAATTCCGCTGGCTGTTAGCCAGACGGGTCATGGCACAACTTGATCGCTCTACACGCCCGGCGCTGTTCGGGCGAAGGCGCAGCTGTGTCCAAATTTTCGAGCAACCAAGGAGGAAACCATGCTCGCAGATATGAAAAAGACAATGACTTTGGCGGGTGCCGCAGCGGCCTTGCTGGCCACGACGGTTTTTACAGCCGGACAGGCTCTTGCCGCCGATGTATCCTTCTTTTCACATTCTTTCAGTTTTATTCTGTGGTCAACAGGGACAGCAACGTCGACAATTTTGCAAATTCTCTTTTTTTTATAACTGTTATAAGTCTGGTCTTCAGACCGAGATTAGGAGATCCGTGTGTATATAAGTAGTAGTAGGAGGAGGAGGAGAAGGAGGAGAAGGAGGAGAAAGAATAAGCAATGTCTTGTGTGTAGAAGACTCATCAGATTTTTTTTTTTACTTATGCAACTAATTAAAATCATCATCTTCGATTCTCCTCTTTTTTCTTTATTAAGTTCCTGTTCTTCCGCTCAGTCTCTTCTTTCTCCTCCTCTTCCTCGTCTCCCCTTTTCTACTTCCTTACTCTCTTTTCTCCCACATTTTCTCCCACATTGATCTTTTCTCACATTTCTTTCCTACTTCCCTCTCTCTTTTTGCCGCTTCACCCTTCATTTCTCCTTCGTCTTCACCGTCTTTGCTTCTTTCTTCCCATCCTCTTTCTTCCCTTTGCATCCCATCAACACAATTTCTACCGACTCACCTTTTACTCCTTTTTTTTTTTTACATTTCCTCTCTGTTCTTTTCTTTATATTCTTTCAGTCTCTTTTCTATATTTTCTATCAATTGCTTCATCTTCGGTGTATTTGGCTCCATATTAACAACAACAACAACAACAAGACCAACAATGTTAATAAAAATAATAAAAATAACAATAATGAAAATAATAATGATCATTATTATCCTTATTATTATTATTAGTTTCCATTATCCTTGTATATGTCATATTCTTATCACTATTCTGATTTAGTTTTTCATAACTTTATTTCTTTGTGAATTTCTTTTTGCTTATCGATAATTCTATTTTTTTTCACCAATCATCGCTGCCAGCATTAAATATTTTGTTATCATCATCATTCATTTCATTTATTATTGTTATTATTATTATTATTATTATTATTGCTGTTGTTGTTATTATTATCATCATTGTTCTTGATCTTGTTCTTGTTTTTGTTTTTGTTGTCGTATTTGCTATTATTAACAACATTATTTTTGTATTTTTCTTTTTATTGATATATTATTTCCATCTAAATATTTTATTGTAAAAAACAACAACTAAAAAAGAAAAAAAAACGATTGTTATGTTATCGAATTATAATTAAAAATCTGCTTCATTTATTATATTATATATATATATATATATATATATATATATATATATATATATATATATATATATTATTCATTTACAATATTTCTGGTTGCATCAACGTTAATAATTTTCCATAATTACCTTTTCCATATGATTATTTATATCAACGATAGATTTAGCAATAATAAGGATTATACAGTTGTTGTCATTGCCAAGGAAGACAATTCTAGATTTTTTCTTTCCCTCCTTATTTTCTCTTCCTCCCCCTCCTTCTCCTCCTCCCACTCCTCCTCCTTCTTCTTCTTCTTCTTCTTCTTCTTCTTCTTATTATTATTATTATTATTATTATTATTATTATTATTATTATTATAAATAACATGTTCCTTACTATTAAATGACAATTTCAACTTTAAATTTTATTTTTTATAATTTTTATTATAAATGCTTTATATTCAATATTATTAACAATTAATAATAATGATAATAATAATAATGATGATGATGATGAAAACACACATGGTGCATAGTAATTATTATTATTATTATTATTATGATCATTATTATTATTATTACTACTATTATTATTATAAGTAGTAGTAGTAGTAGTAGTAGTAGTAGCATTTTCTTAATCATTTCATCATATTTCCTTCTTTTCATGTTTACGTATTTTCATTCCTCCTTCTCTCTCTCTCTGTCACACACACACATAAACACACACACAAACACACACACACTCAAATCCACACACAAACGCCACATTCATTCTGTCTTTCTTTTTCTTTTTTTTTTTTTTTTGTCATATTGTTCATCTGCCAATTTCTTCCGCGTCGCCATATTGTCCGCCAGCCGCCATACCTTTTTTCGATTTCGCCTTCTTGAAGACGAGATTAGACCAAATACGAAAAAAAAAAGTGACCTAGTGATAATTGCGAATATTTAAATTTCAGTACTCTGTTTTTATAAGCAACTCAATCGAAACTCGGGAAATAAATATGAAGTCTGCCTACAAATACACACACTCCCTTTCGCGCTCAAATCGATACATTCAACTGTACGTGTCGCCATTTCTTGCGAAGGTTTGCATACAGCTAATGTAAGAGTCTTCCTTGCCAAAAGGATAAGAAAACTAATGCTGCCAGTGTGGCGAGTTCGATCCCTTGAGACACACTTTTATACATACACACACACACACACACACACACACACACACACACACACACATATATATATATATATATATATATATATATAGTAGCAACCTTATACCGTATTAAACTAAGCAAATTAGATAACGGCATTTAATGTGTAAAGCTAACAGAGTATATCAGCTATATTAAGGAGGCGCTCGTCGTGCAGTGGTTATCATTGTAGGAAGTGGACTTGGCAACCCGTTTTCATTTCCTGGACGATGCTGTTTACATTTCAAAACTATTTGTAAAGTTAGGAATCCAGCTATTATCCCACTTGAGTCTGACACATGATTTGAAGAATGTAGAGTACCCCTTCATTACCATTACTTCCAGGTCCACTTTAAGTGGTAGTACTTGTTAGGGTCCCAACAATGGGTAAAATAGAAGTTTTCAATCCCTTACTAAGGATTATAATTTTTTTAAAGCTTCTCTCTACTAGTGTTCGTATTAGATAAGAATACTTGATAGATCCATTGATGTTAAATTGCCATACATGAAATCATTTAGCGACGTGCAAACAAGTGATTAATATTAAGAAGAATTACACTGGTCAACAAAATCGAAATGATGTCGAGGTATATGTGAGGGTGCTGAATCCGAAAATGACCTTATTTTCTGGCTTAGCTACCGTTTTTGCTGTGCAGAAATCCCTCATTTTTGGAAAAATCAAGTTTTCATTTGTTTTCTGTATGTTTGATATTGACCGATGGGAATATTTCTCAAAGTAAAATCGTAGAAACCTATCAATTCGTGCTGAAACCAGCAAATATTGTTCTGATTGAGAAATACTCTTTTTGCAATAACAATCAGGCCATGATTCTTTAAAAATAACACGATTAAATATACCACGATCACCAATTATTTTCTTCAAATCATTTCATAAACTAACAGCAGAAATAAAACGTTCATGAACATAAGAACTATGATAAACATTTTCTCTTTATTGGTTTTCTTTCATGTTCAATGTTATTTAAGTCCATTTTGATACTCCATCGGTTGTCAGCCATCGTCTGTTTGTTCCACTGTCTCTAGTAGCGCTATTCCATTGTTTTGATATCCTGATTGAATCGTTCTCCTTGCTAATCTCTCACATCGCCGCCATTGCCTGAAAAATTATCTAGATGCCTATATAAAAAATGAACCCTTATACTCATATTAGCCCCGATGTCCTGTAGACTTTTCAATAGCTTTTTCACTAATTCCTGGTAGTTTTGAGCTCGGCAATTGCCTAAGAAGTTTTTCACCAAGTCAACAAATGATGTCTAAGTACGTAATTCCAAGTCAATCATTGAATTAAAAAATTCATAATCCTGAATGAGTTTACAGATGTTACAGAGAAACCATTTTCATGATTTTGATCATAAAATAGGTGCATTCAATTGGGATGTCTTTAGTTGAAGTTTCTTTCCAACTGTGAAAACGAAAGCTCTCAGTGTCTTTAGTTTCCTTTCGTAGTGAAGGGACAAAAAAATGGGGATAATTCTATGAATATCAAACAGAAGATTTGAGGGTTTCATTTTTATGTCACCTTAACTATCACAACAATATCATCATCATCACCATGTCACGCAATCAGCACGGATATCCTTTACCCTCTCTCGCCACTCCTCCCTATCTCCCATTGCTTTCGGCATGTCTTCAGGGCTGCATCTCGTATCGGCACAGAGTTGCTGTATGTTGGTTCGAGTTGGTCGTCCTGCCTTTGCTCGTCCATGCAAAGGGGTCCACAGGAGTACATCCCTTATGAGCTCGTCCATACTTCTTCTGCAGTGTCCCGCATGTCTGGTTCATCTAATTTTAATAGTTTTCGTGATGGGTGGTTGGTGGCCGTTCAGCTGTTGCTTTCTGGGGTGCTCAATATTGAACAAGTCCATAATTATATAATAAAATGTATTATTGATAAAGTTTTTTTCAGTTAATTTGCATTTCGGCGATAAACTTGAAAAATTCGATACTACTATTTTAGATTTTCTGACTCAAAAACACATTTTTAATAAAAATACTTTATTTCAGTTTGCTGACATAAATCGCTTGGTCTACCTGAAAAATGATGGGTTTCTATGACTTTTATTAATTAAATTTTGTGATCAGTCAAGATCAAAAACTGATCTTTTTTCCAAAACTGAGCAATTACAGTACAACAAAAACGCTAACTAACCATAAAAAGCTAATGTCATTTTTAGAATCAGCACCATCAAATTTGCTATAAAAAGTATTTTGTGGTTGGTAGATTTTTTATGGTATCAACCTTTGAAGGTTATTTAATGCCAAATCCATTTTTACGCAAATAATCAGTTCTATTTCAAACAATTCAGTTTAGCATGAGTACACAGTATAATTGTCAAAAACATCTCTTTTTCAAACTATTCAGTTTGTTCAAACAGTTCTAATTCAGCTAATTCAGTTTAGTATAAGTATAGATTTTGTTTACACACAGTTATATATCAAAACAGTTCTATATATAACAATTCTATTTAGTGTAAATTGAGTTTTAATATGAAAAACATTTCCACTTCAAACAATTCAGTTTAGCATAAGCACGCAATTCAAATGTAAGTACAGTTTAATTGTCAAAAACATTTCTATTTCAAGTTATTCAGTTTAGTCAAAAAGTTCTAATTCAAACAATTCAGTTTAGCTTAAGTATGTGGTTTGTTCTATTAAGCCCATGGATAGGACCCTATCTGGTGCTACCAATCCGGGCCAAAGTGGACCTGGGAGCAATGGCAATGAAGGTGTGCTCCGCATTCCCCAAAGCTCCGGCATCACTGGAATCTCACCGTCAGATTGTTTAGTGTTATATCCAGGACACCGGTTAGTGGGTGGGTCTTACCCCTCTGAGGAGATGCAATCGGTGTATTCTACAGCCCCAGCCGACAGGGCAAAAATGTATTTTGTCTCTTGGCACCAAAAATCATGTTAACCAGCATTATCAGCATTTGACAGAAAAAATCAAAACCATTTAACTGAGCGCAAATAAATGATTTATATTAAATAGAATTATTTTTGTTAGATAGGAACGACTGAAAACATTTTACTATAGACGAACAAATGTTTAATGTTAAATCGACTTATTAGTGTTTGATAGGAATACTCGAAACTATTTAACAGTGTGCAAACACAAGTGATTAATATCAAATAAACTAAATAGTGTTAGATAGAAACACTTGAAACCATTTCAATATATGCAGACAAATGATTAATATTAAATAGAATTATTAGTGTTAAATAGCAATACTTGAAACCATTTCACTGTGTCTAAACAAATGATTAATATTAAATAGAATTATTAGTGTTAAATAGCAATACTTGAAACCATTTCACTGTGTCTAAACAAATGATTAATATTAAATAGAATTAATAGTGTTAAATAGCAATACTTGAAACCATTTCTCGGAGTGCAAACAAATGATTAATATTAGATAAAATCATTACTGTTAGATAGTAATACTTGAAAATTTTTAACTATTAATTAAATTAATATCAAATAGAATTATTAGCGCTATGGAACAGAACCTGAAACCATTTAACTGTGTCCACATAGAATTATTAATGTTAGATAACAATACTTAAAACTATTAAACTGTGTGAAAACAAATGTGCTCTGGTTCGTTTAAAAATAAAGTTACAATTCTTTTACAAATCAAACCCCCCTCTCTCTCTTTCTCTCTCTCTCTCTCTATATATATATATATATATATAGTTATTTAATTGTTGGTTATTTAATTATAAATCATGTTTATATATATATATATATATATATATATATATATATATATATATATATATATATATATGTAAACATGATTTAGAATTAAATAACCAATAAGATTTGATATGCCGTAAAACCAAAAATCCATCCAACAAACCAACCAACCAAGAAACATTTCGAGTTCAAAATGTCAGAACGAATTAATTGACATTTTTTTTTTTGTGTTGTTTTTGTTTGTTTGTCCACTTATTTGTTGTTTTTTTTTAAATTTATTTATGTTGTTATGCTATTTATTTATTTCATTTATTTATTTTTTTGGTTTAATGCAATCTTTACTTATCTAGATGGGGGTGGCCTCTTTTTAATTGCAGCCGTTCATCTGAAAGAACCGCCAAAAACCGCTTATTTTAAGTCATTTGAATTTTGAGATGAAATGCCTTCACTACCAACATTTTTTCTTTAGTCTTTTTTCCTTTTTCATCTTTGATTAATTCTTTCGGCTTTCATACAAGTTATTCAAGAATCAGGAATTATTCCGCCTATAAATAAAATGGAAAGCACCATCTTATTCTTGGAAGAGATAGCAGAGTGATTCTTTAAAAAAAGTAAAAGACAGAGAAAAAATAAATGAGGGTGGAGGATAATAGGAGAGAAAAGAAAGAGAGAACGAAAAAAAAAAAAAAAAGAACAAATTCAAAAGGAATAAAATATCTTAGAGGGAAAAAAGTGAAATTGCACACAAAAATCGCTAACTTAATCTATCTATCTATCTATCTGTCTATCTATCTATCTGTTCATATCTATCTATATTAGCTTTTGACAGTTTAGATTCGTCTTTCTTTCTTTCTATATTTCTTTCTTTCTCAACCTATTCAAATCTATCTATCTATCTATCTATCTATCTATCTATCTATCTATCTATCTCTTTACCTGTTCATGTCTGTCTATCTATATTTGCTCTTGTCAGTTCATATTTTTGTTTATTTCTTTCTTTGTTTCTTTCGTTCTTTCTTTCTTTCTTTCTTTCTTTCTCAACCTATTCTAAATTCTTTCTATCTAAGTCTATTTAAATTTATCTATCTAAGTCTGTTCTATCTATCTATCTATCTATCTATCTATCAATCTGTTCATGTCTGTCTATCTATATTTTCTCTTGTCAGTTCATATTCTTTCTTTCTTTCTTTCTTTCTTTCTTTCTCCACCTATTCATATCTATCTATCTATCTATCTATCTATCTATCTATCTATCTATTTGTTCATGTCTGTCTATCTATATTTTCTATTGTCAATTCATATTCTTTCTTTCTTTCTTTCTTTCTTTCTTTCTTTCTCCAGCTATTCATATCTATCTATCTATCTATCTATCTATCTAGCTATCTATCTATCTATCTATCTATTTGTTCATGTCTGTCTATCTATATTTTCTATTGTCAATTCATATTCTTTCTTTCTTTCTTTCTTTCTTTCTTTCTTTCTTTCTTTCTTTCTTTCTTTCTTTCTCCAGCTATTCATATCTATCTATCTATCTATTTGTTCATGTCTGTCTATCTATATTTTCTATTGTCAATTCATATTCTTTCTTTCTTTCTTTCTTTCTTTCTTTCTTTCTTTCTTTCTTTCTTTCTCCAGCTATTCATATCTATCTATCTATCTATGTCAGATCATACCTACCTATTTATGTCAGATCATACCTACCTATCTATCTATCTCAACCTATTCATGTATATCAGTTTAATTCTTTAAAAAAATAAAAACCAAACAATATTTCCCTTTTCTTTCACTCAATTCAAAACTCGACGTTATCTAACTCTCTTAAGAGAAAAAAAAAGCCAACAACAACAACAACAACAACAACGAAAATCCCCTCTGTATATCTCTACAAATCGGCTTATATCGAAGCAAAATCGCGGAGAATTCGTTTAATACGCATGCCTGTATGCATCTGTACGTGCGTGCCTGTGTGAATTCAAGCGAGATCTGCACAGGCGCGTGTGTGCAAGAGGACGTTGGTCGCCGTCATTTGTCCGTCAAATGGTGCAAGCTGCAAAGACAAGAAAAAGATGCTGATTTGGCAGTGGTGGTTGATGGAAATCACAGGGGGTCATGAAAAAGAGAGCAGAACAAAACAAGAAAGACAGAAAAGAAAAATAGAAGCGAGGATAGAACCACTGGGTAACAATTTCTTCTCTTAATTCAAGGGTATACAAACCAAAAGATTAACAGATCCCACCGGGCTTTCTTCTATCGTTTCCTCTCCTTATATTAGTGATTTATCTCATTTCTACGAACGTGTCCCTGAAAATAATCCCACATTAAACAAATGCGTCAGTGTATCCAGTCTCTTCATCCATTCATGGCATATGTCCGGCCTTAGGCTACGATTACTTTTCCGAACATTCAACTATTTTATTGGGAAACGCTTGTGATTTCATCATATACAGTAACATTGCCTTAGGCATTTCGCATTGTGTAATGGTTAACAAGCTAAGGTAGTGGTGCCCTATACATACGGTTTACTACTAAACAAACTAAAACCTTGTGAATAAACTAGCCACTTGGCGTTATGATATTGTAATAAGTGATATGTTAGAGCTTGCAATTAATTGAAGAAGTCAGATAAGCTTGAAGAAAAGCTTTATTCAACTAAGAACTGGTGTGAGAGGTAGTCACAGCTAAAATGGCCTTTCGTCAGTCAACTAAACAAAAGCGGAACAATTCGTCCCCAGAAAGTAAGGGAGATTATATCGTTCCTTTCTTTATCACCACAGTTATAGTTAATCAACAAGGATGGTCGAACAATAAAATTTGACTTCGATTTTTATCAGGTGTCTCAAATTTCGGGCCACGTGCTCCAAAGAAACAAAGTTTTCAGGTACTGCCAGTTTTAAGCTACTACCAGTTTTGAGGTACTACCAGTTTTAAGGTACTAGCAGTCATAAACTTAGTATTCAAACATTCTCCGAATAGTAACCTAAAAACGTTATTATTGGCATTTAAATCTTCATAGTTGTTTATTCCTTAAAATGTGGAATGTCTATTGATTCACATGGTTAATATTAAGAATATATATATATATATATATATATATATATATATATATATATATATATATATATATATATATGATATCCAGTCAGCGTCCAAATACAGTGGGTGTGGATTATCTTTTATAAAATATATGAGGAATATCGTATAAATCCATAAGAGTGCTCAATGTAAGGCAATTGTTAGTCCCCTATTTATTCACTAGGATCAAATTTCACTATATATATATATATATATATATTACGATTATATTATATATTACGAGACGCAGTTAATTTTTACGTGTAGTTTAACAGATTTGAAATCAGAATTTAGTCTGCCCTACTATTTAGCACTAACTGAATGGAGAACACTTGGATGCGTATCTTGTCCGATGGAATTAGCGCAATGTGTAATACAAACAGCTTTCTCCAATATATATATATATATATATATATATATATATATATATCCTTTAAATATATGTATATACATTTTTTTTTCTTAAAAAGACCGAACAAT
>CAXXSI010000016.1:355000-374833 GCA_963669285.2 Rhizobiaceae bacterium
ATTACTTGAAATAGAACTCTTTTGATATCTAAACTGCGTACTTATGCAAAACTGAATTACTTGAAATAAAAGTGATTTGACATGTATACTGCGTACTTATGCTAAACTGAATTGTTAGAAATAGAATTGTTTTTGTATGCTAGACTGAATACTTATAAATGGTACTATTTTGACATTGAAAGTGTTCTTATGCTAAACTGAATTGTTTGAAATAGAACTATTTTGACATTTAACTGTGTGTAAATAAACTCTATACTTATACTAAACGGAATAGGTTGAAAATGAAATGTTTCTGACAATTAAATTGTGTACTTATGCTAAACTGAATTATTTGAAATAGAACTGTTTTTGTATAAAAATGGATTTGGCATTAAATAACCTCGAAAGGATGATATGCCATAAAACCCAAACAACCAAACAAACTTGACTAAACTGAATAGCTTGAAATAGAAATGCTTTTGACACTTGAACTGTGTACTAATGCTTAACTGAATTGTTTGAAAAAGAATTGATTATTTGTATAAAAATGGATTTGGCATTAAATCACCTGCAAAGGTTGATATGCTCTAAAACTCAACCAACCAATACGTCGATTTGAAATTAGCAGATTTCATTTGCCAATGCATTACTTAACAGAGTAACATTTAAAAGAAGATTATTTGGTTAGATAGGTTTTTATGGCATATCAACCCTTATGGATTTTTTAATACCAAATTCTGTTTATACATACATCAAATATATGATTTATAACCGAATACTTAGTTTGAAGATAACTTTTTTAAACGAGCCAGAACTTATTCGTTTTCACGCAGTTAAAGGGTTTCAAGTATTGCTATCAAACATTGATGATTCTACTTAATATTAATCAGTTGCTTGCATGCAGTTAAATACTTTAAATAATTCCTATCAAACACTAATATTTATAATCATAATCGTTCTATTTGCACACAGTTAGTTTCAAGTATTGCTGAGAATTCAACTTAACATCAGTCTTTTGTTTACACACAGTTAAATGTCTAAGCAGTTCTATTTGACCTATAGGTGGAACCCTAACAGGTATTACCATCTCGGGTCAGAGTGGACATGGGAGTAATAGTAATAAAGATATACTCTACATTCCCCAAAGCTGCATAACTAGAGCCTCGAAATCATTTTCTTTGACAAGCCTGTTAGTCACTTCGCTATCAGATTCATTTTAGTGTCATATACAGGACACTCGTTGGAGGAAAGTCTTATCCCTCTGTAGAGATGCTGTCAGCATATTCTACATCCCCAGCCGAATTGGGCTCATTTAAATGAAGGTGTCGTGTTACAAATTTGAAGAAGTAATATAAACTGTACAAGTCCGAAATAAAATATGAGGGCAAGTCAAAAATTTTGAATATTTCATATCACGTGACCAAAGCAGTTCATGCCATGAAAAGTATTCTGTGTAGTGGGTAGTATTGTAGTTGTTTAATGTGCTGACACCTTGTACATTGCTTCAGTCCGTGCGCGATTTGAAAGATGCACAGATTCTTTAGCTCCCTAATCAGAAATTAATGAACATAAAAGAAAAGACAAAGCAAAGTGCAATTGCAAAGTTGATTTGATATTGCTGTCATTTAGATAAAACAATCTCTTTCCAATCGAGAACATGTAACTTAATAATAATAGAATAGGGTCTGCATTCACACTCAGCCTAATCATTATAATTTATCATGGGAGAAATATGTTGCTAATTATAGAGGTTTCGATTTCTTTGTCTAGCGGCATATCAAGCTTCGTGGGTTTTTACTGCTGCAGCAATCTTTGTAGAAGAACATTGCTGGTGGAATAAGGGAGTTCACATCTTTCCCCAGGGTATTTGTCTAAAAGTTAACGACTTGAGTTCGAACTTATTTTCTTTTGAGGCAACAGACCAGTATCTTAGTCATATTGCGATTGGTACTCGCTTGCTTATTATAGCGTACTTTACTATATAATACTTAATTATAAAGTACTTTATTTATTGATGATTATGTAATATTTTTCAAATCGATCTTACAAAGCTGTGAGTGTTCAGTTTAATACACAAAATCTTCAGTCTACATGTACCAATAAATCGACCAAACAGTTATTTTTTAGTGAAACTTAATTGATATTCATTCAGCCTTGTGTTTAGAATCATTCGATTTATTGCCCAGTCGGTGTATTCTACAGCCCCAGCCGAAAAATGGATTAGGCATTAAATAACCTGCAGAAGGGTAAGACCTCCCCAAACGAACGAGTGTCCTGAATATTGCACTAAACAATCAGATGGTAAGTTTTCAGTAATGCTGGAGCTTTGGGGGATGCAGAGCACCCCTTCATTGTCATCGACCCCAGGTCCACACTGGCCTGGAGTGGTAGTACCTGATAGGGTCCTATCTTTGCGTCAAAAAGAACTAAACTGTGTAATTAAGTGAAACTGAATTGCTTTAAATAGAAATGTTTTGACATTTAAACTGCGTTCTTATACAAGACTGAATTATTTAAATGGAACTGTTTTTCTACGCTAAACTGAATTGTTTGAAATAGAAGTGCTTTTGACATTGAAACTTTACTTACGCAAAATTAAATTGTTTGAAATAGAACTGTTTTGACATTTAACCAAACAAAAACTATACTAAACTGAATTGTTTGAATAAACAAAAATAATACTAAACTGAATTGTTTGAATAAGAACTGTTTGAGTAAACTGAATAGTTTGAAATAGAAATGTTTTTGACAACTAAACTGTGTACTTATATTTAAACTGCGTAGTTATGCTAAATGAAATGTTTAAAATGGAACTTTTTTTTACATTGAAACTGTGCTTACGCTAAACTGAATTGTTTAAAAAAAAGAACTATTATGACATTTAACTGTGTGTAAAGAAAATCTATACTTATAATAAACTAAATTGTTTGATTTACAACTGTTTGACAAAACTGAATAGCTTGAAATAGAAATTTATTTTTTACTTTTAAAATGCTACTTATGGTAAAGCGAACTGTTTGAAATAGAACTGTTTTAGTAAGCTAAACTGGATTGTTTGAAATAGAAGTGGTTTTGACATTAAAACAGTACTTATGCTAAACTGAATTGTTAGAAATAGAACTGATTATTTGCATAAAAATGGATTTCGTTTTGTTGGGTTTTATGGCATATCAACCTTTGCAGGTTATTTAACGCCAAATCAATTTTTATGTAAATAATCAGTTTCATTTCAAACAATTCAGTTTAGTATGACTACACAGTTTAATTGTCAAAAATATTTCTTTTTCAAACTTTTCAACCAATTATATATAACAATTCAGTTTAGTGTAAGTACAGTTTCAATGTCAAAAACAGTTCAATTTCAAATAATTCAGTTTAGCATAAGCACGCAGTTTAAATGTAAGTACAGTTTAATTGTGAAAAACATTTCTCTTTCGAGCTATTCAGTTTAGTCAAACTTCTTATTCAGCAAATTCAGTTTAGTATGAGTACAGATTTTGTTTACACACAGTTCTATGTTAAACAATTCAGTTTAGTGTAAATACAGTTTCGATATCAAAATACATTTCTATTTGAAATAATTCAGTTTAGCATGAACACGCAGTTTATATGTAAGTACGGTTTAATTGTAAAAAAAAATTCAATTTCAATCAATTCAGTTTAGGATAAATATACCGTTAGTTCTATTTAGCCCATAGATAGGGCCCTATCAGGTGCTACCGCGCCGAGCCAAAGTGGACCAGGGAGCAATGGCAATGAAGAGGTGCTCCGCATTCCCCAAAGGCCCCAGCATTACTTCGACCTCACCCTCAGACTGTTTTGTGTCATATCCAGGACCATCATTGGTGTGGGGGGTCTTACCCCTCTGTAGAGGTGCAGTCAGTGTATTCTACAGCCCCCAGCCGACTGGGCAAAAAAATGGATTAGACATTAAATAACCTACATAAAACCCAAACAAACCAAATCAATTATTCGCTTACGCCATGGAAACCTTTTTTTAATTTTCACGTCTGACACTATACGAAAAGTGACTTAACATCTCCCTCTCATTTTCAACGAAAGATATTTGGAGACATTGCGCAATATGGTTTATGTTTGGTTAACAAGGTGGATCACAGCTGTGCAACCGGTTTTTGAGATAGTCAAAAGAGATAATTTCCATGTATATATATATATGTGTGTGTGTGGGGGGGGGGTTACTCAATGAATAAAGTGAATTTTCTCAAAAACGTTAGCTGTTGGAATCACTGTTTACAGATACCATTTTTTTGCAAAAATCAATCATGATGGCTTCATTCATCTCCCAGAAGATTATCAGCATCAACTTCTTTTCTGCCTACGGCGCCCAGAACTGTTTCTTTACCGGTGTATCTATGTGTTTATTCTCCATAAACTGTCTTTTAGACAAAGACTCGTAGTGGTAAACCTTTTATTGCAAATTTCAAATTGTTTGCATTTGTAGCCACCAATGGTTTGATGACAGACCTCTGTTCAAGCCTTGACCTCTTTGCTTGATTTAGCGTCCTCCCAAAAATGCTCGAAACAAAGATTTGCTATAAGAGACTTCCGTTTGATATAAGTATTTCTTTCTATAAATTAATTTCATAAAATCCAATTTTTTTCAAGAGTTCCCTTATTTATTGAATCCCCCGAATATATATATATATATATATATATATATATATATATATATATGTGTGTGTGTGTGTGTGTGTGTGTGTGTGTATTTTGGCAGCATTTCTTCATTAATACAAATTTCGTTGAACATAATAGACATTTTCTGTCTACATATTTTCTTGTTGATCCGTTCATATTGCCGTATTGCTTTTATCGTATTCGGCAGAAATTGATTTATGTATTGTCCATAGTTGTATGTATCCCTAGTACTTTTTGCCCGACTTTGGGCCATCATCAGAATTAATTTTCAAATCAGTGCTAATGTACTTAAATGCCTTTAGCTACTGACATAATTTATAGAAACACATTTAAAAGCAAACGCTACACACTCCAATAGTAGTAATGCAAAACCAAAGTTACATCATTTTTGTAATAGATCCACCCCTGATGATGGCCCAAAGTCGGGCAGAAAGTACTTGGGATATATACAATAATGGAAAATACATCAATCAATTCTCGCAGAATAAAAACAATACGGCAATATGAACGGATCAACAAGAAAACATGTTGACAGAAAATATCTATTATGTTCAACGAAATTTATATATATATATATATATATATATATATATATGTGTGTGTGTGTGTGTGTGTGTGTGTGTGTGTCACGATGCTAGCACTGATTTTCCTGACTCTCTCTTGCTATTTATCTGTATCATCTACCACTTCCAGCAGGTCTTCCTGAAAACATCCCGTGTCCTTAAAGAACTGTTGTCAATAAGTTCTGTTTGGTTAGCCAACACATGCACATCCTTATGATGGAGTCCAATAAAGGACGTCACTTATGAGTTCGTCTTTATGTTACTTCAACAGTTGTGTCTCGCGTATCTTGTTCGTCTTATTTGGATGGTTTTTGAGATGGGACGTAAGAGGCTGTACAGCTGTCGTTTTGTTGGACGTTGCTTCCAAGATTCTTTCTGTAGAGTTCGTAGCATTCTTGTACAATTCCTGTTTAGCTTTTTCCCTATACGCTTAGTCAGCGTCCATGTTGTGCATCCATATAGTAGAATTGACACAAGCACTGTTTGGAAGAAATTAAGTTTTATTTTATCGGATAAGTCTGACATATAAAAATGCCTGACTTATATATATATATATATATATATACAACAGTCGCCAATTTATATCATTTCTAATATTTCAATAAAACACGAATAATTCTATTTACCATTAATCATTCGGTTGTGCACTTTTAAATGGATATGATTTGTAAGTCAATAGTTTGGGGCTAATTCCATCTATTAATGAGTTAGGACTATTTTTACACACTCGTGCCGCTACTGTTTCTATACAGCTGAATGATTTTTATTGCTGTTTACCACTAATCATTCGGTTCCAGGTGAGCATTGTCAGAAGATAGCGGTTTAAAATCCTACCCAAGCCGGCCAGAGGTTTACTTGGTCAAAAACATGGTGCGATAGACAACAACTATGGAAGGCAGTAATTACTGGGGATACGGTTACAAGACTCAGCATTCCTATCCGAGGTCGCGGTAAAATCACCTGAAGAAGGCCAGAGGGAATTTGGCCGGAACGTAGTGAAAGAAAAAGCAACACAAAAAAAAACCTACCAAGATGAGGGGGAAAAGTCCGCAATAAATAAATAAATAAAAAAGCCTCATCTCAAAAATGATTCCAATTAAGGACAATATACACTAATCATTCTCTTCAACATTATTCATTCATTTACACATAGTTGAATAGTTCCAAGTATTGCTATGTATCACTAAGAATTCAACTAGGCATCAATTATATGTTTACACACAGTTAAATGAGCAAACAGTTCTATTTCTAACAATTCAATTTAGAGTAAGTCATTTGTTTGCACACAGTTTAAATGTCACATAATCGTATTTGACCTATAGATTAGACTCCGGGCCAGAGGGGACCTAAGAAATCTGGCAATGAAGGTTACTCCGCATTCCCCAAAGCTGCAGCATTACTAAAGCCTCACCATCATATTGTGTTATGTCAAATCTATAACTCTCACTGGGGAGGTCTTACCCTCTGTAGAGATGCAGACAGCTCATTCTACAGCCCTAGCCGACTGGGCACCACATGGAAAGGTGGTCGCGTTTTCATTTCTCATCCTAGTAGAGGAGAATATAAAACAACGGGAGATGATGACAGAAGACAAGACGAATAAGAACAGAGATGGCAACACCAGAGTGACACCAGGTAACAAGACGACCGAGCAGAGGAAAGGTGGAATGAATAGCTGGGAGGTGCCCGATCAAAGATTAAGGCTTTTATAACATATAAATTGATCATCTGTAACGAAGAACAGTACATAAGTAGAAGTAAAGTTGACGACCGTAATCGAAGGCTACCTTTTCAATAGCTACTACACCAAAGTATAGGAAAGAGCGCTTCTCCTTTCCCTTGATTGCTCCACGTTACCCTTGATACGTACTTTATAATGCTGAGTGCTAAGCAAAGAGGCATCAAGTACCATTTTTACAGCTTTTGGTATGACGCGATCTGGGATTGAATTCTGGTCCACCATACCATTGAAATCACTTATAAACCTACTGGATAAGTTATTAATGACCGCCTAGACATCAGACTAGGACATTCTATAGAGGATGAACTTGATGCAATTCTGAAAGCAATTAAACGTAGAATAAACTGCATTTCTTGATTAACAACGTTTTGAAATATTTAAGAGAAGGAAATGCGTCTTTGACTTTGCAATAATGTGTATAACCAAAACACTAGAGAGAAATAATCGAAGTTCTGCATGCTCCCCTTCTTTAAGAACGGAGACCTTGGAATCACTAAGAACTATTGAAACATAACTGCTATACGTACTAAGTTTTATAATACACTGCTAAAATGATCCATAATGTCTCAAATTTAGACTATATGTCGAATTATCGACCAGTATTGCTTTACAAAAATAGCTTGTTAACCATTACACCCAGCCAAGCACATATGCTATTCTAATTAGTTATTTGTTCCATTAATTTCTTATTGTCAAATTTGAACGTGACTCAATGAAGGTTGCTAGAGTTTACTACGGTAGAAGCAGCGTGTTAAAAACTCCCAGTCTACTGATATCAATCCGAGTCATCCTCTATCTAATTAAATGCAAGTTTATTGTTCTCGTTGAATTTTGTTCGCTGTTCCCATACAATCACGCAAATCCTTATAAAATTCGCAAAGAACAACGAATAATACGCGTAGAAAATTACCTCTAATTTGAACTCATTGTCGTTTCGGGTCGAAATAATGTGCCGTGAGAAGATGTTCACAAGAATTCAACAGCTTCCGTACGAATCAAGAAGCCTAAATGACATCCGCTGGTTCCATTAAATAAAGATAGGCTCACCAAATTTCGGTGTCGCTACTGAAACCAACAATCCCTATAGGGATTCAGTGGCACTCACCGGAGATAAATTCCCCTCCTCTTCCCCTTTCATGTGTCTGGTGTGCGCATGTCACTACACGATGGCAACGTCTTGTTTACTTCCGGAAACGCAGCCCGCCGCTAGAGAGAAAAGAGACCTTCCATATTGATCACGTGGGTTGTATGTAATTAGCTGCGAGAGCGCTAAAATAAAAATTTAGCCGAACGCCCAATCCCACCTCCGTTACTAAAATCCGTTAGGAAGTTAATGGATACAAGGGTTGCGGTAACGGACAAAAGCCACTTGGGACAAGAGATGGACGTGAGAAACCATCAAGGTCACTATTTCTGAGAAAAGAAAAGAAAGAAAGGAAGAAAAAAGAGAGAAAAAAAGAAAGACACATTCATAATATATCTGCTTGGCCAATATCATCAATTTTGCTTTACTAGGAACCATTTTGGTACCTATATTGACAGAATAATCAAAGTTGCTTTTCAATAAGCCAATATCATCAATATTACCTTTTTAGGGGGTTATTTTATTATCTATAAAGACATTATCCTAAAATTTGCTTTTCAGTAGGCTGTAATACTACGGTTTGGTCCAGTTATCGATACCAAATGTAACACTATCTCTTGATCCGGTTACCGGTACAAAATGTAACACTATCCATTTTTCTGGTTAACGGTACCAAATGTAACACTATCTCTTGGTCTGGTTACCAGTACCAAATGTAGCACTATCTCTTGGTCTGGTTACCAGTACCAAATGTAACACTATCTCTTGATCCAGTTACCAGTACCAAATGTAACACTATCTCTTGGTCCGGATACCGGTACCAAATGTAACACTATCATTTGGTCCGGCTACCGGTACCAAATGTAACGCTATCTATTGGTCCACTTACTGGTACCAAATGTAACACGATCTCTTGGTCCAGTTACCGGTACCAAATGTAACACTATCTCTTGGTCCAGTTATCGGTACCAAATGTAACACTATCTCTTGGTCCAGTTACTGGTACCAGCAGTGTGTGTGATACTATGCTTAAAAACAACTCTAACAATATCGCGGTCACCGATACTTACGCCGATACCAGCGCCAAATGTAATACCGTTGTGCATGACAGCATTTTTCGTATCAAATTTAATAATGATATGTCTTATCCTGGTAACGGTGCAAAATGCGTTTCCAGGTTGTTTATTTATCAATCCAACGTTGTGCCTGAAAGATCCACGGATAAAGAATGATATAATTCATCCGGAACTTCTAACAGTCGGGGTGATTCGTGGAAACAAAGATGCCTGGGTGTTGGCAACTCAAAGACAAGAAGAACTCTCCGTCAACTATCAAAAATCGTTTATTGAAACTTATTGGTATTACAGTAATATGTCCAATGTATTTATAGAAATTGTCGCTTCATTATCCAGATATACATTTCAAAGTTCAGACTGCATATTGTAGCACGAGGGACAGAGTGTTACATTTGTTTAATGTTCTATGAACAGAGACACAAAGAGACACCCTCTCCACCGATCCGACTGAACTCTCTGAACGCCAAATTCTAACTTCTAACTAACTTTTTCTAAATTCGCTAATTTTTATATATCTAAATTTAGGATATCGTTAGTGTGATGTCATCTCACTAACTTATTGCGTCATCTCACACATGTCCTCAATTTCACTGTTTCCATCCCTTCAATCAAAATTGTGACAAGACACGAATCTATTTTGTTTACATTTGGTCTTTCTGTATTTGTCCCTAGTGCACTCGCTTGAAATTTCCAATTTGATTTACATTTCCTCTCAGAGATTTTTGCTAAATTAACAGTTAAATAAAAAAAAAATCGCGGCCCAAACCAGATAATAAAAATAATTAATATAATAAACCATCACGGCAACTGGGTTATAAATGAATGATTATTTCTAGTAAACAATTATAGGATCAGTTAACTATTCATAATACAACATCAATGTTACCATTTTAGGAAGCCATTTTATTATCTATATAGGCATTATCCCCAAAGTTGTTTTTCAATTGGCCAATATATTCAATGATATTTTTTAAGGACCAGTTTCTGATCGATATCGGAAATATATTCTCTGTTTCTCGTCGACGGATAATTTCACTTTATTTAAAGTGGAAACATGAGTACATCAATTGTCCACATTGAGGCGTACTTACCGCTACGGTTACTATCGTAGGAAATAGAATCAGCGACCAAAGTCCAAATCTGGGACGAGACGGTTTTCATTTTCCTTCGTGCACGTTCGGCGCAATTATTTTTATAACAAAGATTGTAAAATAAACATTTTAAATAGTGTTCAGTTTGCATTCCTTTGTTTTGGGTATGACACAAAACTTTATCTGTTGATGAGGCCCCAGTTCCGGAGTTCTTGGAAGAGTAGAGTACCTGTTCATTACTGTTACTTCCAGGTTCACTTTTATCCAACATGTAAGTATCCGTTATATTACCATCTCAAACACAAATAGATTATCAATATAACAGTAATTATATTGATATGTGAAATCATATTACTTTGTGCAAACCTCGTAATATAATTAAATAGAACTATGAATCTTAAGAATTTTTGAAACCTAAGGACAATTATCATTGGTAATATGGAACCATATCATCATCATCATTATCATGTTGTGCCACAGGCATGAATATCCCTGACTCTCTCTCGCCACTTCTCCTTATCGTTCATCACCTCTGGCAACTCTTCAGGGCTACATCCCGTATCCTCACATAGCTGCTGTATGTATGTTCGAGCTGGTCGTCCTGCTTTTGCCCGGCCATATGTGGGGGTCCATAGAAGTAATAGCTTGAAAATTACTGGTGTTAGATAAGAATACTTGAAACCATATAACTGCTTATATATAAATGACTATTAAATAAAAATAGTTACTTTATACCATATACTTGTGTATTGATAATTACTTTTACAATAGGAATACCAGTAATCACAAGACTTTGTCTAAATATATTTGTATCAGAAGAGTATACTGATATCTTATGACAGTAAACTATTTGTATTATGAATAGTTAACTGACCGTATAATTGTTTACTAAGGATAATCAATCATCATAATCAATAAGTGACGTAGGCAGCAGTGAGTTCCCTGATTCACGCATCCATCTCCATCATCTCTTGCTCTTGTCGTGTAGACGGCATCTAGTATCCATTCAGAGCTGATGGGTGTAAGTTTTTGCCGATCGATTAAAACTGGCGCGTCCATGCGAAAGACAACAGAAGAGAATTTGTCTTCTTCGTCTTACTTGGATGTTTTTCAAATGAATGCAAGTAAATGACTATTCTTAGACAGAAGTGGAGTGCTTGAAACTATATGACTGTGCGCAAATTATTTGTGTAAGGGAAGAATAACTGATACTATATATCTGTGAATAATTTGAATTATGAATAGTTACTTAAAGCTATAGTTATTTTCGAAGGATTTCTATGCATTTTCTATGGATTATTTTCTATGGACTTCTATAGTTATTTGAAACCATATAAGCATCTGGAAACAAAGTATTATTATGAAATATAAATAGTTATTCTAAACAATGTAGTAGCTTGTTTGTTTGTTGTTTTTTGCGAATTTTATGGCATATCAAACTTAAAATTAGTTAACGTCAAATCCATTTTTATACAAACAAACAGTTCAATTTCAAACAATTCAGTTTGTCATAAGTACACAGTTTAATTGTCAAAAACATTTCTAGTTCAAGCAATCAGCTTAGTATAAGTATAGTTTTTTACACACAGTTAAATGCCAAAACAGTTCTATTCCAAACAATTCTGTTTAGTATAAGTACGCAGTTTAAATGTAAAATCATTCCTGTTTTAAGCTATTCAATTTAGCATAAGTACACAGTTTAGTTCTATTTGACTCATTGATAGGACCCTATCAGGTGCCTAGCGGACCTGGGAACGATGGCAATGAAGGGGTACTTCGCATTACCCAAAACTCAATCCTTACTGGAAACACACCTTCAGATTGTTTAGTGTCATGTAACCAGGACATTCGTTCGGGGTAGGGGTCTTATCCCTCTGCAGAAAAGCAGTTGGTATACAGCCGACCGGGCAACAATATAGTGGCCTAAGAATTAATTCTATTCTATAGAATTACTTGAAACCATAGATCTGTGCGGAAAAGAACGGTTATTGCGAAATAAAACTGGCACTGTTGTTGGGTAGGGCTGAATAATACACCGACTGCATCTCTGCGGAGGAGTAAAACCCACTCAATGAGTGTACGAGATATAACACTTAGCCATTTGATTCCGAGGGTCTAGTCCTGATGCTTTGGAGAATGCGAAGAACTCCTTTTAACCATTACTCCCAGACCCACCCAGATCTGGAATGTGTTTATGGGTCAAATAGAATTGTTTAACCATTGAACTGTGTGCAAACAAATGACTGATGCAAAATGAAATTATTAGTGTAACACACCAATACTTAAAAAAACATTTAACTGTGTGAAAATAAAACTATCTGCATTTGAAAGCAGTTTTTGAAACCATTTAAAAGTGTGCAAATGTTGTATCCTTCTCATAGACCCAACCAAGAACATAATCAAAGATAATGAACAAACTTCAATAAACGAAACGAAACACACTTCTTTATAAAAATATATCTCTCTCATTATATTTTCGAAAGAGGCACACAGTTCGTTATAAATTTGAGACATAGATGGAAAGACATATACTCAGTGAGGCGGGGTTCTTCTTGCCCCATATCTTCTTCCTGAAGACAGGAGGGTGTCAACGCTTGCACTCCCTTGCAAGCCGTATCGTCAGAGACGCCTCTGATCGGCTGCGTATCCCTGGCTCAACTCTCGATTCTGACTGGACTGACTCTCTAAATCTGACCACACGGTTCTCATATCACGTGGTCTCCTTCCGGTTACACACCTGCTCGACCGGCCT
Source organism: Rhizobiaceae bacterium (assembly GCA_963669285.2). GTDB lineage: Bacteria > Pseudomonadota > Alphaproteobacteria > Rhizobiales > Rhizobiaceae > JAWKWH01. The sequence goes on from CAXXSI010000016.1 coordinate 367,943, forward strand.
ACCTCGACGCACTGCCATCCCCCTATTGACTAATCACAATGTGACAGCTTGTCAAAGCACACGGGGTCACCAGGAACGAACCCCAAAATCCATGTCAACAGTCATTATATAACATGAAAAAATGATTAATACTCAACAGAATAGTTCATGTTAGATTAGAATACTTGAAACTATTTTAGTGGGTGCAAACCAAAAATCTTTGGCTTGTGTAAAAGCTATTTATTTACAAATCGTATATATCTAATTGACAAATATAAACAGGATTTGGCATTAAATAACCCCAAAGCTTTGATATGCCATAAAATCCAACCTACCACCCAACCAACAAGGAATAGTTGCTTTAGACTTTGTAATTATCTATAAATTATTAATATAAGAGAGAAATACTTGAAACCGTAGAACTGCATGCAAATTATTAGTATTAGATAGAAATACTTGAAACCATACAAAGTACTTGTATTATGTAGGAACATTTGATATCATATGACCGTGTCCAAAAAACAACAAAAAGAAAACTCTTATGAAATAACGATACAAAAATTGCTAATATTGATGTATAATGCACATGATTCCGAAACCTGTCAGCATAAAATAATCCCAGAAGGGTTGACATGCTCTTAAAATCAACCAGTAACCTATCATGTGTGCACCTTACGCCTGAACAGTTCTATAATAGTTGATGTTTGCAACTAGTTGAAAGCCAGATTGGAATGTTATGTGGCACAAGGCTGTATGAATGGGGCACCCAAAGCCAGTTTGGAATGTTGATCGCTGTGGGAAAAGGCAGAATTGATGTCGTGAGTTGTTTTTTTTCTTCTGCTTAAAATCCAAAATGCTGAAGAGAACTTGCTGTTCAGGGCCCTCAAAACGATTAAATACCCCCAATTAAAACAAGAAAGAAAATGATGATGCACTTCGGGGCTTGGTGTCCGTGCGTTTTTGATTCTGTAAATCGTTTTGCCCGAATTGGAATGGCTGTTGCTGAAATTACTGCAATTACTGATCAAAGACTAAAAATTTTGTGAGGAAACTCGGTTCGACTTTTTAAAAAAAAAAGCTACGAGGTCATTTTGACAGCAAACATTGATTCGTAAAGAAATTCTAAGGAAGGGGTTATTAAATGTGGATCAGTCAATGATTTCCAAACAAAATAAATCAGTTGAGATCTTAATTTTTCGAGAGGTTACACATAAAGGTCATCATCATCATCCTTATCAAAGCGTGCTGGTAGCTCAGATTTTCTTGATTCTCTCTCACCATCCGTCCCTATCGTCCATCACTCTTTATAAGATCTCCCAACGGCATCTCGTGTCCTTGCAGAGCTGGTGAATGGAAGTTTTTACTGGTTGGCCAAAACTGGCATGATCATATGTAGGAGTCCCTCAGACAACGTCCTGACTTCTCTGGTAGTGCCTACCACGTCTTGTTCATCTTACCAGGATTATTTGTGAGATGAGAGGTAAGTGGCCGTACAACTGTTGTTTTATAGGGTGTTTCTTTGAGGATTTTTTTCAAAACAGCACGTTGTGTTCTTTTGTAGTTCTATCTAGCAATTTTCCAAGTGATAAATTAACGTCGAAGATGTACAACCATACAATAGCACCAGCATAACCACTGACTTGAAGAATTCCTATTTTAACAAGTGATGAATATACAGGAGGAATATATATATGGAAGATACCCGTTCGTACGACAACCTTGGTGATAAAGTCATGTTTTTATTTTAATTGTAATGGACTAAAATCTGAAGCGCTTCCTGTGATTTTTTAAGGGAGGTACTGTTACACCACTGGAGGCTTTTTTCAATTTGAACTCCAAAACCAGTAGATCGACTGTTTTTACATTGGGCACAAAAGAAGGAGTCATATATGCTATTGTTTTATATCTTCCTAATTTTGATTATAATCAGATTAGCAAGTGTCGGGTATGTGGTGATTGAGATGAAATAATTAATTATATAATAAGCGATTGTAGAAAACATGCACAAAAGGGAATATACCAACAGAACTGACTGGGCGAGGAAGATGATGAACTGGAAATTGTTCAAGAGACTGAAGCTTGACCATACTGACAAATGCGATTTGCACAAACCAGTTTCTGTCCTAAAAATGAAACGTATAAAATTCTCTACTTGCTTTTTTTTGTTTGTTCGTTAGGGTTTTATGGCATGTTAACCTGTGTTCGTGATATAATGCCAAACCCATATTTATCATATTTACCAACCCCTCCGCTCAGGCAGGATATGACACAAGGTCAATCTTTAAGCGGAGTTTAACAGGTTTGAATTCAGAGTTTTCCTTCTTCTAAACTAGTTGCCTAACCAAGGCTGAAGAACCTAGTCTGCCCTACTATTTACCCATAGCGGGAGGGAGAATAATTGGATTGATACTTTTCCCAAGGGTATTAGTGCTATGTGAAATGCAATCAGTCTCGTCCAAGATTTGAACTCGTATCGCCGTGTTCATTTCCTGCGACGATAACCATTACACCACGGGCACCCATATTTATACAAATAATGTTTACAGCAGTATATATTTACCGAAATACAGACAGTAACGGTTACTGGTAACAGACAAGACTCGCTTGCTTCGTTTATCGAGCCACTCACAATTTATAGTATCGGGGAGGGTCCATGCAGTGACGTCACGAGGTATATCACCGTAACACATACAAAAATAGTCCCATTTCGAACAATTCAGTTTCGCATAAGTAGGTAGTTTAAATGACAAAACAGTTCTATTTCAAGCAATTGTGTTTAGCATAAGTAGGCAGTCTAGTTCTATTTGATCCATAGATAAGACCGTATCAGGTGCTACCATTCTGGGCCGACTAGACCTGGGAGCGATGGCAAAGAAGGGGTACTCCGCATTCCCCAAAGCTCCAGTATTACTAGAAACTCCCCATCAGATTGTTTTATGTCATATCAAGAGTTTCATTAGGGAGAGGGAGTTCCTACCCGTCTGCAGAGATGCAGTTTGTGTATTTTAACGACCCGGTGGACTGGAGAAAAAATTCTCTGGGATTTTTAGATACAAATAAATCACCTAGTCCCGAATAAAAAATGCAAAACTATTTTTAATTAACAAATAGAAAATAATTCTATATTTAGATGGTTTTACCGTTTCAATAGACAACAGAGTAAGAATAAAAGAAGACAATAAATTCACCAAGTACCAGGACCTTGCTAGAGAGTTGAAAAAGTTAGCGACCATGAAAGTGACAAACAAACAATTATAGATAAGGTCTTTGGGAAAGTCTTCGAAAACTGGGAAAAAGCCAGGGAGAACCGGAGATCAGGGACAAAATCGAGACTAAACAGACCACAGCACTCTTAAAATCAGCTAGAAGAGTACCCGAAATATGAGGAGAACAGCTGTCCGTTAGACTACAGTAGAAAAAAAAACAGAGCTGCAACGAAAAACTCACCAGGAGCAAAATAAAATTAATAATAGGTCATGACGGAGACGGTGACACCCATTGCAATTGGTGCACTCGGACCAATCCCCAAAAGATTGGTAAAGCGACTGGAAGACTTGAAAATAGGAGGACGAGTAGAGACCATCCAAACTAAAGCATTATTAGGATAAGCCAGAATACTGAGAAGAGACCTGGAGACTTGAGGAGATTTGCTGTCACTCAAACCCTAGTGAAAACCTATCACCTAGTACTGGTGTAAAAAATTCTCTGACGCGACTGGTGGGGAGGTGATCTACTGGGAACTGTACAAGAAGTTTAAATTTAACCAAAAGAACAAATATTATATGCACAACTCAGAATTCGTCCAAGAAAATAGGACGCACAAAGTCCTCTGGGATTTATTGATACAAATGGATCATTTAATCTCGGCCAGACGACCAGACATAGTGATCGTCACAAAAAAAAAGAGAGAGAGAACCTGCCGAATAGTGGTGTTTGCAGTTCCGCCTGACCACAGAGTAAAACTGAGAGAAAGCGAAAAGAGAGATAAGTGCCTAGACCTTGCTTGAGAACTAAAGAAACAATGGAACATGATAAGTGACCGTGATACCAGTTGTTATTGGTGCGTTTGGTACAGTTACCTAAGAACTGGTGCTGGACTTGGAAATAAGAGGACGCGTGGAGATCATCCTTGCTACAGCAATGTTGAGATCGGCCAGAATACTGAAAAGAATCCAGGAAACTTGAGGAGACTCACTTTCACTCAAACTCCAGCAGAAAACCATCAGGTGGCGCTAGTTTCAAAAACTCACAAAATAATTAAAAAAAAACTAGCTGAAACCCGTGTTAATTACACGTATTTTGCTAAATATTTTTTACACTATGAATTTATTTAACGTGCATCTAAAAGAAACACCATCGATCCATTGAGACTCAATACATTTGTACAAACTATATTCGATTGGAAAAAAAATCGATTTTTCTGGGGGTGTCCTCGTGGTGTGATGGTTAAAGCGATGAACTGCAGTCGCGATATTACGTTCACTTTTGGGCAAATACCCTTGGAAAAGGTACGAACCCCTTATCCTCCCAGCTATGGGTTAAATAGTACCACTACTGTTCTTCTAAGAGAATATTTTTGGCATTAAATTACCTACAAAGATTGATATGCCATTAAATAAAGAAACCAAGCCATCGTATTTACGGTAAATTAACATTTTCCATTACCCTCTTTAAATATTTCTAACTAAAACAAATAAAATAAGATCCTTTTTTTTTTAATTATCTTTTCAGCTATTTCGTTTCCGACTTGAGAGTTGAAACTGCAACACAAACTTCAACTTGTTAACTATTCAGGTCACTTTTGTTGTGATTAGAAAAGGAAAAAGAAAACAAATAAGATAAAATTAAATTCAAAACTGTAGAAATTACCAGAAGCCCCTGACAGGAAATCTGATTTTATTGATAATTCCTACTGCCTATTAAAAAACCACAAAAGATATTTAATTTCATCTGATTTTCGATTTAAAGAAAAAAATCCTTACGATAATTTAAAAATTTTGCATTATATTTCAAAATTATTTGATCGTAAACTTTGACCTTTACGTACCTCCGAATCAAAGTATAAAATTATCTCCGCCCGCCCACCCAATCTTTAATATAATGAAACTTTAATAAAGGATTATAGTATCGTCAATGTTTTGGGACTATTCAAAAGAAGAAACTTAAAAAAAAAAAAACTCTTGATGATTTAAAAATAATTTTCAGTCACAGAAATAACGAAAACTCAAAACGAAAATAGAGTTCTCTTTTTTCGCACGATTTAATCAATTGAAATTTAAGGTGACCACATAAAAGTCACTGGTACAGTCGTTCTTGAAAATTCCATGAAAAATGAAATGAGTCAAATTTTCATGAAAATTTTGATACTTACTTAGCTATAGATGAATTCATGTTTAAAATAGTTTTTTTTAGAATATATTTAGGGAAATACTTTTTTCACTTGATCGACCCACCCCACCCAATTTCATTTTACGAAATCTGAACAAAATATATGGTAGATATTGTATTAAAATTTTTTTATTAAGATAAGTCTAAATAATTATATCATGAATTTTTTAGAAATTCTTATATTTCCAATTTTTTTAAAATGACCATGAATTCAGAAAAAAAGTGCTTAAAAATACCAGAATATTATGCCGAAAAGAATTTTACTTGATTTTTTAAATTAATATATATATATATATATATATATATATATATATAGACAGACTGTTTCCACAACTCTTCAGTGTGGCTAGTCAGGCTAGATTCCCGAAGTGAGGATCCAAATATGGCTGACTCAAACGCCAATCCGAGATTCTACCAATATATATATATATATATATATATATATATATATATATGTGTGTGTGGGGGGGTTGTTGAATTGCAAAAAAAGATCTTACAAAGAAATTAAATTCTAAAAGATCTTAATTCCTTTGTGTAAGTAAATAATTTTGATTTTTTAATCTTTAAAAATCTATTTTTTTATGTTAATCCATTCTTCTCTAATCTTTTAATATAAGACTGATTTTTTAGGAATTGGAAGAAGTGAACATCAATGCCAATCAACAGACTTTAATACATTTAAGAAAATTTTGAGTTGTTAATGTTGAATGACAATATTTGCTTCCTACAATGTACGGAAGGCCATTTTATTTCTGTCAACATTGTGAAAAAATTCATGAAATATTATCAAATAATAACTGATTATTGCGTAATGCACAAGAAACAACTTGTTCTTTCCCTTCTAGCCACCAGTTCAATCAAAAGTATGATCGTCAAAGGGAACTAATATTTAAATTATGGCCACTTTTTAAGGTTATCTTAAATAAACACTTCCTTGGCCTAATGAGTGGAGTGTTTGTAAATGATCCGGGCTTCAATCCCTGGTCGAGTCATACGAAAGTCTCAAAAATGGTACTTGATGCCACCTTGCTTAGCACTCAGCATTATAAGGATAGGATCAAGGATAAAGTGAAGCAATCCAGGGAAATGAGTAGCGCCCTCCCTTACACCTCGGTGTAGTAGCTATTGAAAAGGAAGCCTTCGGGTCGCCCTCGACTAAGGTCGCCAAATTTACTACTAAAGAAACGGATATTTTTACTTATTTTTTATGATAACAGTGATTAATTTTTTCACAGACAAATATTGTTAGCAGAAAACTATTGAATTTCAATGGATAGATAATGTTTTTATAGATGCATGTTAAAATAGATTAATAGTGGAAAAGAAATTGCAAAATCCTTTTACAGGTTTGTGTTTAAGTTTACTTAAGGAAAACATACTTACTTTGGTCATGATGTCTGATAAAGCTTTGTGTTAGACGCCAAATTTGATTGGCTCTTGCCAACCTAGTTTCGACTCGTAGTATTATTCTCCAATCGTAACGGTCGTGCGAACTAAAAAGAGCTTATTCTTTTAATATATAGG
>CAXXSI010000017.1:0-55007 GCA_963669285.2 Rhizobiaceae bacterium
TCGCAACATTTGCGCAATCGCTCGTGATCGGAAGCAAAACGGTCCGCAACAGGGTGTTTCTGGCGCCCATGTCGGGCGTGACCGATTTGCCCATGCGCCAGCTTGCCCTGTCGCACGGCGCTGGTCTCGTCGTTGCGGAAATGGTGCCCGGTGCTGAGCTTGCCAAGGGCAAGGCTGAATCGAGGCGCCGCATCCGCAAGGCAGGTGACGCGCCACACATGGTGCAGCTGGCGGGGCGGCAACCCGAGTTGCTTGCCGAGGGTGCTCGGGTGGCGAAAGGCGAGGGCGCCGATATCATTGATATCAATATGGGTTGCCCGGCCAAAAAAGTGACCGGTGGCTATTGCGGTTCGGCGCTTATGCGCGATCCGGATCTGGCCGCAAGGCTTATCGATGCGGTAATTTGCTCGGTCGATCTCCCCGTCACGGTGAAAATGCGGCTCGGTTGGGATGAGGCATCCATCAATGCGCCGGAGATTGCCCAACGGGCAGAGGCGCTCGGAGTTTCTATGATTACCGTTCATGGCAGGACCCGCAGCCAGTTTTATAAGGGTTTGGCGAATTGGTCAGCGATTGCAGAGGTGAAGAAGTCGGTCTCCATTCCGGTCGTTCTCAATGGAGACATTGTGGACATTTATAGTGCAAGCACCGCAATAGCCAAAAGCAACGCAGACGCGATCATGGTGGGCAGGGCACACTATGGCGCACCGTGGGCAGCCGGGTCGATTGTCCATCAACTGACAGCCAAGTCGGCCGATCCTGCACGGGCAGTCGGCGACATGAGACTGGATGAATATGTTGCTCGTCACTACGAATCGATGCTCTCACTATACGGAGTACAGCGCGGCGTTCGCCACGCCCGCAAGCATCTTGGCTGGTATTTCGACAAACATGCAGCCGGCTCAAACAACAACATCCGCACGAGCTTAATGACCGAAACCCGACCCGATCAGGTATTCGGCTTGATCAAGCAGGTGTTTGACGGTCGTTTCCCCAAGGCAAATCGACACCGAGGCAGGCCGCATGACAATCGGCAATGGTGCGCTGCCCGAACTGACCGACATGGTGCTCAATACGATCCGCCATCCCGTGGTCATGGTCTCCATGGATGGCTATATCAGCTACGCCAACAATTACGCGGAGCATTTTTTTGGTGCCAGCGCAGCCACGTTGGCGAAGATGAAACTTGAGAGTTTTGTGGCCTATTCGAGCCCATTGCCAACCTTGGTGCAGCAGGTTCGTGAAGGTGCGGGTCCGGTCAACGAATACCGTGTGGAGATTGGCTCACCGCGCCTTGGCGGTAACCGGACGGTCGACATTTATGCGGCTCCGGTTCACGAGCTCGCAGGCGCGGTCGTGGTCATGCTTCAAGAGCGCACGATGGCCGACAAGATCGACCGGCAAATGACCCATCGCGGCGCCGCGCGCTCGGTCACGGGCCTGGCCGCCATGCTGGCGCACGAAATCAAAAATCCACTATCGGGAATTCGCGGCGCGGCCCAGCTTCTTGAGAACGCCGTAGGTGATCAGGACAAGCAACTGACTAGGTTGATAACCGAAGAAACCGATCGAATTGTCTCGCTTGTCGACCGGATGGAAATGTTTTCCGACGAAAGCCCGGTACAACGCGAGCCGGTCAACATTCACGTTGTCCTCGATCGGGTTAAGAAGATCGCGATAAACGGATTTGCCGACCAGATCAGGATTACTGAAGACTATGATCCGTCGCTTCCGGCAGTCCATGCAAACCACGACCAGCTGGTTCAGGTGTTTCTCAATCTTGTCAAGAATGCTGCCGAATCGGTCTCCGGAACCAAAGGGGGGGAGATCCGGCTGTCGACGTCGTACCGGCCCGGAATCCGGTTTTCGGTACCGGGCTCGAGCGACCGCGTATCGTTGCCGATGCAAATAAGCGTCGCCGACAACGGCCCCGGTGTGCCTGATGATCTGCTGCCGATACTGTTTGATCCGTTCATCACCACGAAGCAGAACGGCTCCGGACTTGGTTTGGCGCTGGTGGCAAAAATCGTCGGTGAACATGGTGGTGTGATCGAGTGTGACTCCAACGAGAACGGAGCCACATTCCGCATTCTACTGCCCGATTGGCGCGCACCGGCTGAACGGTCGCGGCCCGACGAGCCCGAAATCGCATTGCAGGAGCAGGGTGCATGAACAAGGGCAATATTCTTGTCGCCGATGATGACGCCGCCATCCGAACAATTCTCAGCCAGGCCCTATTCCGCGCCGGATACAACGTACGTGTTGCATCCAACGCAACGACGCTTTGGCGTTGGGTCTCCGATGGCGAAGGCGACATCGTAATTTCCGATGTCGTCATGCCCGACGAAAATGTCTTCGATCTGCTGCCGCGGATAAAGAAGGTTCGTCCCGAATTACCCGTGATCATAATGAGCGCCCAGAACACGTTCATGACGGCTATCACCGCATCGGAGAAAGGTGCCTATGACTATCTGCCCAAGCCGTTCGATCTGAACGAATTACTGGCAATTGTCAGCCGCGCAATGGCGGAGCCGAAAAAGCAGGGCAAATCGGAGCCAGGCGAAGGCGACGCGCAAGAACAAATGCCGCTTGTCGGCCGTTCTGCTGCCATGCAGGACATTTACCGTGTCCTCGCCCGCCTCATGCAAACCGATCTGACTGCAATGATTACCGGCGAATCCGGTACCGGCAAGGAACTAGTCGCCCGTGCATTGCATGAGTTCGGTCGGCGCAGGAACGGGCCGTTCGTTGCCATCAACATGGCCGCCATTCCTCGTGATTTGATTGAATCAGAATTGTTCGGACACGAAAAGGGTGCCTTTACTGGCGCACAGCACCGCTCACCTGGCCGGTTTCAGCAGGCAGAAGGCGGAACCTTGTTTCTCGATGAGATCGGCGACATGCCGACGGATGCCCAAACCCGGCTGCTTCGGGTGCTTCAGCAGGGCGAATATACGACCGTGGGCGGACGAACCCCGCAAAAGACCGATGTGCGAATTGTTGCAGCCTCCAACAAGGATCTGCGGCAACTGATTGATCAGGGGATTTTTCGCGAGGATTTGTACTAACCGTTTGAATGTTGTGCCGATACGCCTGCCGGCGCTGCGCGAGCGCGCAACAGACATCCCCGACCTTGTTAGGCATTTTTTCAAGCAGATTGAAAACGAAGGGCTCGATCCCAAGCGAATTGCCCCATCCGGTCTGGAACTGATGAAAATGTATCCCTGGCCGGGAAACGTGCGTGAATTGGAGAACCTTGTCAGGCGGCTGAGCGCTCTCTATCCCGAAGACGAGATTTCCGAAGCTGTGATTGGCGATGAATTGCAGTCTGGCGACGCACACCAATCCCCGACCGTATCTGCCTTTGCCGGGCCCGAAGACCTACAGGGAGCCGTTGAGCAGCATCTGCAATATTATTTCGCCCAGTTTGCAGATGAATTGCCGCCAACCGGTCTTCATCAGCGCGTCCTGCAGCAGGTCGAAATACCGCTATTGATTGCCGCTCTCATCAGCGCAACGCGAGGCAATCAGATCAAAGCGGCCGACCTGCTTGGTCTGAACCGCAACACCCTGCGAAAGAAAATCCGCGACTACGACATCGATATCCACACAAAGCCACGTTACGGACATTAATTTAGGCAATGTCGGTTTTGGCCGGAAATCCGGGCCGTTCACATGCAATTTTGTTGCAAAATCGCCACAATGCGTTGCATACTTGCAACGCTTTTCGAACCGGCATCGCGCGAATGACAATTCAATCCGAGACCCAAGCGTCCAGCCATATGATCCCACGCCCGGCGCCGCTGGCGGTGCGTCGTATGTGGCTTGCCCCCGCTATTGCGGCGGTAGTTGGTGCCCTTTTGACTGGCGCAGTTTCGTTCGTGATTCTGACGGGGCTGACACGCATTCGACCCGATGAGACGGTCACCTTGTCGCTAATTGCGATCAATGCAGGTTTTATCTTACTTCTGATCGCGCTCATCGGACGTGAGGTTGCCCGGATTCTGGTCGCTCGTCGGAGCGGTAAGGCGGCTTCGCGCTTACATATCAGAATTGTGGCGATGTTTTCGCTTGTCGCTGCCATACCGGCAATCATGGTCGCGATCGTGGCCTCGGTGACGCTCGACATTGGCCTTGACCGCTGGTTTGAGGAACGCACCAAGACCATTGTGAATTCATCGTTGTCCATTGCTGAAGCCTATATTCGCGAGAACGCCGGAAACCTGCAGGGTACGGCGCTTTCTATGGCCTACGTGCTCGATCAGAACAGATCGGTCTATTCCCTCGACAGAAACGGCTTTCGCCGCATGCTGACAGAGCAGGCTGAGGGCAGGGCGCTTGCCCATGCCGCACTGATCAACGACAACGGCGAGTTTTTGATGATGGCCGACATCGCGACCCGGGTTTCAGATGCCGGAGCCGCCGATCGAAGCGGTTAAGGAGGCCGGCGATGGCGATCCGGTACTGATCCCGCCGCGGTTCCGCAATATTGTCGGTTCGATCGTCAAATTACGACAGATCCGCGGTGCTTACCTTTATACGGTGCGCCTGGTTGATGCGGAGGTGATAAACGCGCGGCAGATCGTGAGCGCAAACGCCGATGAATATGGTGGTCTCGAAGCCAATCGCACCACGACGCAAATCGCCTTTGCGCTGATGTATTTGGGAATGACGCTGATTGTAGTTCTGTCAGCGGTCTTGACGGGTATTGCAGTCGCTGACCGGCTGGTCAGACCCATTCGCCAGCTGATCGGAGCTGCCGGTGAAGTTTCGACGGGAAATCTGGATGTGTCCGTCCCTGTGCGGGCTTCAGATGGTGACGTCGGATCGCTCGCCGACACATTCAACAATATGATTCAACAGCTCAAAAGCCAGCGCGATGACCTCGTAACCGCCAAGGATCAGGTTGATGAACGGCGGCGCTTTTCAGAAGCTGTGCTGTCCGGTGTGACCTCCGCTGTCATCGGTGTGGATACCAAGGGCGAGATCACGATCGTGAACCGGTCGGCGTCCGAAATGTTCGGTCTGGCCGAGAAAAAGCTTCTTGGATCAAATCTGTCGAGCGTTCTCCCGCAAGTGGGAGAGGTGTTTGCGGCTGCAAAAACCTCCCGCCGAAAGGTGTATCGCCAACAAGTGGCATTCTTGCGCAAGGGCAGCGAACGAACATTCAACATCCAGATTACCGTGGAGGAACGCAAGGAAGCCGAAATCGGACACTCCTACGTCGTGACCATCGATGACATCACCGATCTGGTTCAGGCGCAGCGGTCGACTGCTTGGGCGGACGTGGCTCGGCGCATCGCCCATGAAATCAAAAATCCGTTGACGCCAATCCAATTGTCGGCTGAACGCATCAAACGCCGCTATGGCAAGGTAATCACCGAAGACCGGGAGGTTTTCGATCAGTGCACTGACACGATCGTGCGTCAGGTGGGGGACATAGGCCGCATGGTCGATGAGTTTTCGGCCTTTGCCCGTATGCCAAAGCCGTCAATGGAGAAATTGGATCTCAGAGAGGTTCTGCGCGAGGCGGCATTCCTTGTGGAGGTCAGCCGCTCTGATATCGCCTTCGAGCGCGAGTTCGGTGATGAGCCGTTGGTCGGCCTGTTCGACAGCCGTTTGATGAACCAGGCACTTGGCAACATCATCAAGAATGCTGCGGAGGCCACCGAAATTGCAGCCCATGAGGGCGGCATAGACGGGGTTATTCGAATTGAGGCGCGGCAAGCCAATGACACGATCACCATTGATGTCATCGATAACGGCAAGGGATTACCCAAGGAAAACCGGCAGCGCCTGCTGGAACCATACATGACCACACGCGAGAAGGGCACTGGCTTGGGCCTCGCAATTGTTCGAAAGATCATCGAGGATCACGGCGGCCAATTGGAGCTGCATGACGCGCCACAATCTTTTCACGAGGGGCGAGGGGCGATGATCAGGGTGACAGTGCCCTCAATGAGTTCAGGCGACAGCAACAAGGTTTCCGCTGATACGGATGCCGAACAGAACATGCAAGTAGAGAAGAGTGAAAATGCCGTCTGATATTCTGATTGTCGACGACGAAGAAGACATCCGCGAACTTGTCGCCGGAATCCTCGATGACGAAGGTCACGAAACCAGGACCGCGTATGACGCCGATTCGGCGTTGTCGGCGATTACTGAACGTGTGCCCCGGTTGATTTTTCTAGACATCTGGCTCCAGGGATCCCGTTTGGATGGTTTGGCGTTACTTGACGAAATCAAGGCGCTGCATCCGAGCCTTCCGGTGGTGATGATTTCAGGACATGGCAACATTGAAACTGCCGTGTCCGCAATCAAGCGCGGCGCCTACGACTTCATCGAGAAGCCTTTCAAGTCAGACCGGCTGATCATGATTTGCGAGCGGGCGTTGGAAACATCCAATCTTCGCCGCGAAGTGCTGGATCTCAAAAAACGTAGTGGCGAATCCAACGAGCTCATCGGCATGTCTGTGGCCATGAGCCAGCTGCGCCAGACGATCGAAAAGGTCGCCCCGACAAACAGCCGGATCATGATCATTGGTCCTTCGGGTTCGGGAAAGGAGTTGACCGCTCGCGCCATTCACCGGCAATCACTGCGCAATGCGGGTCCGTTCGTGACCGTCAACGCTGCCACGATCACGCCGGACCGCATGGAGATCGAACTATTTGGCACAGAGCCCAATGGTAGCGAACGAAAAGTCGGCGCACTCGAGGAAGCGCATGGCGGTACGCTTTATCTTGATGAAGTGGCCAACATGCCGCTGGAGACGCAAAGCCGCATATTGCGTGTACTGGTGGAACAGAAATTCGAACGTGTTGGTGGTGCCAAACGCGTCAAGGTTGATGTTCGCATTATCTCCTCGACGTCCCAGAATCTGGAAAATCTTATCGAGGAGGGGTTGTTTCGACAGGATCTCTACCACCGCCTGGCAGTGGTTCCGGTTGCGATTGCGGGCCTTTCGGAACGGCGTGAAGACATTCCCTATTTGATCGACCACTTCATGAAGCAAATGGCAAAGCAGGCCGGTATCAAGCCGCGTCAGTTGGGCGACGACGCACTTGCGGTCCTGCAGGCACATGATTGGCCCGGCAATGTGCGCCAACTGCGAAACAATGTCGAACGGCTGATGATCCTATCGCGAGGTGAAGATCCCAGTTCGCCGATCACCGCCGAATTGTTACCTGGTGAGATAGGCGATGTCATGCCCAAAGCCCCCAACCAGTCCGATCACCACATCATGACTTTGCCGCTGCGCGAAGCCCGCGAACAGTTTGAAAAGGAATATCTGGTAGCGCAGATAAACCGTTTTGGCGGAAACATATCGCGCACAGCGGAATTCATTGGTATGGAACGGTCTGCACTACACCGTAAGCTGAAGTCACTCGGGGTCTGACTTGAAAGTAATTATCTGCGGCGGTGGCCAGGTCGGCTACGGAATTGCCGAGCGGCTCTCATCGGAACAAATAGACGTATCGATTATCGATACGTCGGCCGAACTTATCCGCAACATTCGTGACAACCTTGATGTGCGCGGCTTTGTCGGGCATGGCGCCCATCCGACCGTGCTTGAGAGCGCCGGCGCCGAGGAAGCCGACATGATCATCGCGGTCACGCTCTATGATGAAATCAACATGGTTGCCTGTCAGGTTGCGCATTCGCTGTTCAACGTGCCGACGAAGATCGCCCGCGTCAGGGCGCAATCATACCTCGAACCGCACTTCCGGGACTTGTTTTCACGCGATCACATGCCGATCGACGTGATTATTTCGCCGGAGCTCGAAGTCGGCGAAATGGTGTTGCGCCGAATTGCAATGCCTGGCGCCACCGACATCGTCCGTTTTGCCGATGACAGTATTGTGTTGGTGGCAATCGAGTGTCTTGAAGAATGCCCGGTGATCAACACACCGCTTTCTCAGCTCAGCGAGTTGTTTCCCGACCTTCCCTCCACCGTCGTCGGCGTCAACCGCGACGATCGGCTGTTCATACCCCATTCCAGCGACCAGCTGATTGCCGGCGATCTGGCCTATGTTGCGACGGCCCGCGGCCAGGTGCGCCGGACACTCGGCCTGTTCGGCCACGAAGAGACCGAGGCCACACGGATTGTCATCGCCGGAGGCGGCAATATCGGCCTCTATGCTGCAAAGGCCCTCGAAACCAGGCAGTTAAAGACCAAAGTGAAGATCATTGAGAACGATCGCGAACGTGCCGTTGCGGTCGCTGATCAGCTTCACCGGACCGTTGTACTAGCAGGGAGTTCGCTGGACCAGAAGGTGTTGACCGAAGCCGACATCGCGGATGCCGACCTGATGATCGCGCTGACCAACAACGATCAGGTCAATATTCTGTCGAGCGTGATGGCAAAACGTCTGGGTTGCAAGTCGAACCTGACCCTGATCAACGATCCCAGCTATCATGATTTTACGAAAACCCTGGGCATCGACGCTTATATCAATCCGCGGTCGGTCACCATCTCGCGGGTGCTTCAACATGTCAGACGTGGCCGTATCCGGGCGGTCCACAGCGTTCACAAAGGCGGGGCCGAGGTCATCGAAGCCGAGGCGCTCGAAACGTCTCCGCTGGTTGGCCCTGAATTACATGATGTCGAACTGCCGAGCGGCATTCGAATCGGCGCCATCTATCGCGATGGTGAAGTGATCAAGCCAAGTGGTTCGGTGAGAATCAAGCCCAAGGACCGCGTCGTCATATTCGCCCTGTCGGGCGCCGTCAAACAGGTGGAACAGTTGTTCCGCGTCTCGCTCGAATTCTTCTGATGTCTGCGCGCTAGCGTTTGGAAACCAGCCAATGTCACGAATAGCCTATGTAAATGGCCGATATGTACCGCACCGCGATGCCGCGGTGCATATAGAGGACCGCGGATACCAATTTTCCGATGGTGTATATGAGGTCTGCGAGATTGCGCGAAATTATGTGATCGATATGACCGGTCACCTGGATCGCCTTGGTCGTTCATTGTCGGAGTTGAGCATTAAATGGCCAATGAGCCGGTCGGCCCTTGAAAGGGTTATGCTTGAAACCATCCGCCGCAATCGGGTCAGCGATGGATTGATATATCTGCAGGTGACGCGCGGCGTAGCGCCAAGAGACCACATTTTTCCAAGCGCTGATGTCAAACCCGCTCTGGTGATCACGGTCAAGTCGATCAACCCGGCCAAGTTGGCCGCCAAGGCCGAGACCGGACTGAAGGTCGTCACAACCCCGGAAAACCGGTGGGACCGGGTCGATATCAAGACGGTTGGCTTGCTGCCGAATGTTCTTGCCAGGCAGACCGCGCGTGAACAAGGTGCTCACGAAGCCTGGTTCATAGCCCCCGATGGGACGGTCAAGGAGGGCGCTGCGACCAATGCATGGATTGTCACGATGGACGGCGTCTTGGTAACTCGCCCGGCCGACCATGGTATTTTGAAGGGCATTACACGTGCGACCGCGATGAAGGTGGCTGACGCACTCGATCTACGTGTCGAGGAACGTTCGTTTTCAGTTGAGGAAGCGAAGTCGGCGAGGGAGGCTTTTGTGACCTCCGCGAGTTCGCTTGTGATGCCTGTCGTTTCAATCGATGGTGCACCAATCGCCAATGGAAAACCCGGAACGGTTGCAATGAACCTGCGTGAATCATTTTTTGACGTTGCGGAAAAACGCGAGGGCCTGATAACCGCCAAGAGAGTTGCGCTAATATATACTTTGCGATGGCATTGGCATGGCGTGTCTTGGAATGTTAAATCAACAGAAGCGCGAAGCATTCGACCCTAATCTTTTGTGTGTGAAAATGGGGACTGGACAAATCAATGGCGGATAAATCACAGAACCTGCAGGACGTTTTCCTTAATTCAGTCCGAAAAGCAAAAAATCCACTTACAATATTCCTTGTCAACGGCGTGAAGCTGACAGGCGTTGTCACATCATTTGACAATTTCTGCGTTTTGTTGCGCCGGGACGGGCATTCGCAGCTGGTCTATAAACATGCGATCTCGACGATAATGCCGAGCCAACCGGTGCAGATGTTCGACAATGAGGAATCCGGCGGAGCGAACTGATTGACGTCCAGAAATCCGGGCGGGACAGACAAGTTCGAGGCCGACGTTAACACCGGCAGGACGGCGCCGACGCGTTCGGCCGTGATTGTTCCGGTTCTACAGATGATCAGGGGCGGCGACACCGCGCGCACTGTCCGCGCGCCGCAGGCACGTCTTGACGAGGCGAAGGGACTTGCAGAGGCGATCAACCTCGATATTGCCTTCGACACGATAGTTAATTTGGCGCGAGTCCAGCCATCCAGCCTGATCGGATCGGGAAAAATCCGCGAGCTTTCGCAGATCGTTGCGGACAACGCGATCGAGGTCGTTGTCGTCGACCACCCGCTTACACCGGTGCAGCAACGAAATCTCGAAAAAGCGCTTAATGCCAAGGTGTTGGACAGGACCGGTCTCATTCTCGAAATCTTCGGGGAACGCGCCAGAACAAAGGAAGGTGTGCTTCAAGTGGAACTGGCGCACTTGAATTACCAGCGCGGTCGGCTGGTTCGAAGCTGGACCCACCTCGAACGGCAGCGCGGCGGCGCCGGATTTTTGGGTGGCCCTGGTGAAACCCAAATCGAAGCCGACCGCCGTGTTCTGCGCGACAAAATCACGCGGCTGAAGAACGAGCTCGACACCGTGCGGCGTACACGCGAACTGCATCGGGCCAAACGCAAGAAGATTCCTTATCCCGTCGTGGCGATCGTTGGCTACACCAACGCCGGCAAGTCGACACTCTTCAACCGGCTGACAGGGGCCGAGGTGATGGCAAAGGACATGTTGTTTGCCACACTCGATCCGACATTGCGCAAACTCCGTCTTCCCTTAGGAACTACAGTCATTCTGTCCGATACGGTCGGGTTTATCTCCGACCTGCCAACCCATCTCGTCGCCGCTTTCAGGGCGACACTGGAAGAGGTTGTCGAAGCCGACTTAGTCTTGCATGTGAGGGATCTGTCAGATCCCGACTTTGCCGCACAGGCAGACGATGTCGGCGCTATCCTGTCGGATTTGGGCATCGATGCCGAGGACGAGAGCAGGGTACTTGAAGTCTGGAATAAAGCCGATCTTGTGTCACTAGAAAGCGCCGTTGAGCAAGAGACTGATGACCGGTCTCGAAACGGCAATGGGCACGTGGTTGTTTCGGCGCAAACCGGCGCCGGCATAGATGAATTGAAGAGCCGCATCGAAACCCTGATTTCGGGGGAAACCACGATCCTCGACGTGCATCTTTCCGTTGATGAGTCCGGTCTGGCAGACTTGGTTTATCGAAACAGCGACGTCGTGCAGCGCGAAGATCGAAACGATGGCGGACTGGACCTGGTGATCAGGGTAAGCGAGGCCAACCGCGGATTGATCGAGAAGCGTCTGGGGCGGGCGCTGAGCAGCAGCTCGGTACTACCGGCCTGACCTTTCTTTGCTTCGTTTACGCGGCAGAACGGACTTGGCTTCCTGCCAGAGGATTTCCATCTCCTCCAAAGAAGCCTGCTCCAGCGGAGTTCCCGCAGCCGACAACTTCTCCTCCATATATGAAAACCGGTCAATGAACTTGCGATTGGTAGACGTCAGCGCCTGTTCGGAATCGATATCAAGATGGCGGCCGAGATTGGTGACCGCAAAGAGCAAATCGCCGAGTTCGTCTTGCGTCTCGTGCTGGTTGCCGTTTGCCATTGCGTTGCGCAACTCAGCGATTTCCTCCTCGATCTTGTCGAGCACCGGTTCGGCGGCACCCCAGTCAAAACCGACACGGGACGCTTTCTGCTGTAGCTTCAATGCGCGGGTTAATGCGGGCAGGGCGCGCGGTATCGAGTCAAGGTGCCGCTCCTCTGCTTCTTCATTACCGGTAGCAGATTTGCGTTTCCGACGAGAGGACTTCTCTTCTGCCTTAATCTTCTCCCACATGCCTTTGGCCATGCCCGCGCTTCGGGCGTCTTCATCGCCAAATACATGGGGGTGCCGGCGGATCATTTTTGTCGTGACCGCTTCGACCACATCACCAAACGAAAAGACACCGCCTTCCTCCGCCATTCGGGAGTGGTAGACCACCTGAAGCAACAGGTCGCCCAATTCCTCGCAAAGATCGTCCATGTCGTGGCGTTCTATCGCATCGGCGACTTCATAAGCCTCTTCGATCGTGTACGGTGCGATACTGGCGAAATCCTGCTCGACGTCCCACGGGCACCCCGAATCAGGATCGCGCAGCGCCGCCATGATTTCAATAAGCCGAAAAATGTCTCTGGAAGGTTGCATGGCGGCCTTTCGCAACTAAACTCTTGGTTCTCAATAGGGTTAGTGTAGGCGACACCGCAAATCTGATGGCAAGACTCAAACAGATTTTGATCATGTTCGTTATTGCCAACATCGCGGCGTATGTCGGCATCGCAGAAGCCAAGGTGATTATCAAGGAGCAGACAAAGCATTACCGGGTTTCCGGCAAGACCGGCAAACAAATATACGCGCAAATGCGCCGCAAAGGCCCCCGCATCGGCCGATCAAAGCAACACTACATTGCGACCGCCACCATCAAATTCCGCATCGACAATATCGATGGTTATGAGTGGGGCAGGCAATGTGTCATCCGCAATCTGGACGTTATCGTTGACGTCACCTATCGCATTCCCAAATGGAAAAAGCCGAAAGGGGCGAGCACAGAATTGGTTAGAGCGTGGGATGCGTTTCTTGCCCATGTATGGCGCCATGAAAAGAAACATGCGGCAATCGCCAAGGACAGCGCTTACGAACTCTGGCGCGCGGTGAAGGGCGTAAAAGGCCGGTTGAAGAACAAGTGCAAGAATATGGCCGATCTCGCGGCGAAACGGGCAAAACGAGTTTATCGGCGCCACGATCAAAAACAGGATCGATTTGACGCAAGCACATTTGGCGATGGCGGCCAACAGTTCAGATATGATCGCCGGTTACAGGCTGCAAAGTAGTTGTGGAGCAGAAGGCGGTTCGATCTTTGATCCACGGGTGATTTCCCGGCCACATGAGAGGCGGATCACAGATATCTAAATCGCATAAGATAGATTATGGAACTGAATAACATCCGGCCGAACATGGAACCTCGCATCGTCAGCCATCACCCGCGATTTCCCGAATTTCCGCATTGCAGGCCGTCATCAATTGACGTGGCTCGGCCTGGAACACAGCGTCATGCGCTCCCCGCTGCAGCCCATACACTTTTATATTCGGTCAGTCCGTCATCAGCAAACGCCCTGATCGGGCTGAGATGCCCAATCGGAGATACGCCGCCAATGGCAAATCCGGTTTTTTCACGTATCAAGCTCGCATCGGCCCTTTCGAGCGGTTCGCCGGCTGCGGACGCTGCCAGCTCCATGTCGAGACGTTTGGACCCGCGCACAAGGAATAGATACAGGTCGCCGCTATTTTTTCCCATAAATATCAATCATTTGACAATCTGATCGACTGCACAGCCGCATTGCGTGGCGGCTTCTTCAGCCGTCCGGGTCGATCCGCCCATACGAACAACCTCGATCCGGAGGTTGATTTCTTCAGCATGTCGCTTTACGCGGTTTACACTTTTGCTCATGATATCAATCAGTTCATACTGTTATTTCAAGTGACATGCCATCAAATGCCGGTTCAACGTGGTCGGGAGTTTCGCGCAACACTGTCTCATAGTCGAGAGGCGTGTGCATGTGAGTGAGCACCGCGTGTCTGGGTTTCAGCCGCTCGATCCACTGCAGGGCCTCTTCCAGGGAGAGATGACTTGGATGCCGACGATACTGCAATGCATCAACAACGAGGTATTTCAAGTTCTGAAGTCGACCGATGGTTTTATCCGGAAAGCCGCTGACATCCGGACAATAGGCAATGTCGGCAATCCGGAAACCCAGCGAAATGATGCTACCGTGCTGCTGCGGTATCGGCTCAAGACGCAGGGCCCCGCCCTCGCCTTCAATGACAACGGCCGCGTCATGGTCAATGGTATTCGCACGCAGGATCGGAGGATAAAAACTGCCTTCCGGTGTGTGAAAGCAATATCCGAAGCCATCCATCAGTCGAGCTAGTGTCGGCCCGTCGGCATAGACGTCTACGAGCGCGCCACTGTGGAGCGCGAAACTGCGAAGATCATCGATGCCGTGAATATGGTCGGCATGCGGATGGGTGTAGACCACCGCATCCAGGCTAGTAATGCCTGTGGAGAGTATCTGCTCGCGAAAATCCGGGCCGGTATCGATCATCACTCGGGTCACACCACCGTTGGCGTCGAAGCGTTCAACCAATGCCGCAGGTCTTCGACGTCGGTTTTTCGGATTGCCGGGATCGCAATTGCCCCAATCGCCATTGATGCGTGGAACACCCGGCGAGGAAGAACATCCCAGAATCGTGAGACGGATTCGGTCGGTCATTGATTAGGTGTCCGCGCCATGCCGCACTTTGGAAAAAAGCCGAAAGAAATTTCTGGTGGTCAGATCAGCCAACTCTTCAGCCGGAATCTCCAGCGTGTCGGCCAGGCAATTTGCGGTATGTGCTACGAAGGCCGGTTCGTTGCGTTTTCCACGTTTCGGCACCGGTGCAAGATATGGGGCATCGGTCTCCACCAACAACCGGTCTTTCGGAACATCCCGGGCGATAGCGCGCAATGTCTCGGATTTTTTGAACGTCAAAATGCCCGAAAAGGAGACATATCCGCCAAGCGCCACGCCCGCCTCGGCCAATCCCCGGCCGGATGAAAAACAATGCAGAACGAACGGGAATGCCCCCTTCCCCTTTTCGTCGCGCAATATCGCTGCCATGTCGTCATCGGCATCGCGCGAATGGATGACCAGTGGCAGTCCGGTCTGCCTGGAAGCCGCAATGTGTGTCCGCAGACCCTGCGCCTGTGCTTCGCGCGGAGCGTGGTCATAGAAGTAATCGAGCCCGGCTTCGCCGATCGCGACGACCTTGGGATGTTTCGACAGACGAATGAGTTCTTCGGCGGTCACATCCAGTTCCTCATGCGCATTGTGCGGATGTGTGCCGACGGAACAATAGACTTGCGGATAGCGGTCAGCGATCGCAAGAACACGGTCGAATTTCCTCACGCGCGTAGAGATCGTCACCATGACACCGATCCCGGATTCGGCTGCTCGCGCGATTATTGCATCGCGCTCGGCATCGAAATCGGCGAAATCGAGGTGACAGTGGCTGTCGACAAGCACGCTTATGGCCCCGCTAACCGGTCGCTTCCTTGTCCACGTAACGTGGAAAAATGCCTTTAGGTTGCGGAAGTTCCGTTCCCGCCACCAAAGACCGCTCAAGGTCGGCAAAAGAACGTGCGTCTTCCGGCACTGCCAGCAGGTCGAGAAGGCGTGCCGACGACGTCGGCATGAACGGTTGTGTCATGATCGCGACGCGCCGCACGGTTTCTGCCACTGTGTACAATACCAGTTTCATTCGATCTGGATCGGATTTGCGCAACACCCACGGTGCCTGGGAGTCGATATAACGATCACCTTCCGAAACCACGGAGAATATAGCTTCCAACGCCTTGTGTATCTGTTGTGACGCCATCGCCTCACGCGCCGAAACAAGGGCGCGCGATGCCCGCTCGATCAGGGCTTTGTCTTCATCGCTCAGACCCTCGGGATCAGGCACCCTGCCCTCGCAATTCTTGGCGATCATCGACAGCGAACGCTGCGCCAGATTGCCAAGACCATTCGCCAGGTCTGCATTGGTTCGCGCGACAATGGCCTCATGGTTGTAGGAGCCATCCTGTCCGAAGGGCACTTCGCGCATGAAGAAGTATCGCACCTGGTCAAGGCCGTAATGCTCAATGAGGTTGAACGGATCGACAACATTGCCGACCGATTTCGACATCTTCTCGCCCTTGTTGAATAGGAAGCCGTGCGCAAAGACCTTCTTAGGAAGCGCTACGCCGGCCGACATCAGAAAAGCTGGCCAGTAAACAGCATGGAACCGGACAATGTCCTTGCCGATGATGTGGGTTGCCGGCCACCAGTCCCACGATGGTCCTGTCTCGTCGGGAAATCCGGCTGCGGTTATGTAGTTGGTCAGGGCATCGACCCAGACGTACATTACGTGCTGGTCGTTTCCGGGAACGGGAACCCCCCAGTCAAAGCTTGTGCGCGAAATCGATATGTCTTTCAGACCCGATTTGACAAAACTCGACACCTCGTTTCGCCTCTCGGCAGGCGCAACGAAATCGGGATTTGATTCATAGAGCTTCAGCAGCTTGTCTTCATAGGCGGAAAGCCTGAAATAGTAGCTCTCCTCTTCAACCCATTCCACCGGCGAACCAAGCGGTTCGCGGCGCACGCTGCCATCGTCCACGGTCGTCTCGGATTCATCAAAAAACGCCTCTTGGCGAACCGAATACCAACCGCTGTAGGTATCGAGGTAAATGTCGCCATTAGCCTCCATTCGCCGCCACAGTTCCTGGCACGAACGCGCATGCCGGTCTTCGGTCGTTCGGATGAAATCGTCGTGGGAGCAACCAAGCGCCTCGACCATGCGACGGAACACTGCTGAGTTGCGGTCAGCCAAATCAATCGGCTCGATACCTTCCTCGATCGCCGTCTGCTGCATCTTTTGCCCGTGCTCATCGGTGCCGGTCAGAAAGAACACGTCCTTGCCGTCGAGCCGATTGAAACGGGCAAGCACATCGGTTGCGATCGCGGTATAGGCGTGACCGATGTGAGGAATGCCGTTGGGGTAGAAGATCGGCGTAGTAATGTAATACTTTTCTTTAGCCATTTGCGCCTTCGGATGTCCGGGCATTTGATCGCAAGTTGCGGTCAGATACCGCACAAATGGTTCAAACGCCATCCCGGATCATCAATGTGAGATGTGTTCCCTGAGCTTTGTCACCAATCCGACAACATGCTGTTTCTTATCGAGATTGTAGATCGTCGTCTGTTGGATGGCTTCCCGCGTTTCATGCCAAAGGTCTGATAGTGCTGCGGCCTGTGCGGTGTGGCCGGTTTCACCGGCTCGCTTGGCATGATTGGCAATCAGGTCGAGAACGGCCTCGTTGAGGATCGAAAACTGGATATCGGCGCCCCGGGCACTTACAGCCTCGGCCAATTTGTAGGCGCCGGCAATATCGGTTTCTTGGGCGGTAAGCAGACCGCTCAGCGCTTCGGTTAGTTCCATTCCGCCATAGCGCGTCATCAGCAGCGCATTTCGCGGACACCCCTCGGCGAGGTCGACGATTTTTTGACCGGCAGCCTCATCGTCGGGCGGAATTTCGCCCGATGCCACAAGCACATTCTGCAGGTCCTCGCTGTCAAGTGGCTGCAGTCTGATTGACTGGCAACGCGACCGGATGGTGGGTAAGAGTCGGCCCGGAGCATGGCAAACCAGCATAAACAGGGTGCGTGGCGGTGGTTCCTCCAGATTTTTCAGAAGCGCATTTGCGGCGTTGGTATTCATGTCATCGGCCGGGTCGACAATGACGACACGATAGCCGCCGTCATGTGAGGTCATTGATAGAAATTTC
This sequence comes from Rhizobiaceae bacterium, assembly GCA_963669285.2. Lineage (GTDB taxonomy): Bacteria > Pseudomonadota > Alphaproteobacteria > Rhizobiales > Rhizobiaceae > JAWKWH01. The sequence goes on from CAXXSI010000017.1 coordinate 17,500, forward strand.
GACACACGCCTGATCTCATCGACGGTAATGGCTGTCTTGAATTTCTTGCCATCCTTGTCGAGCGGCCGGGTCAGATGCAGTAGTGCCGGATGGGCCCCGCTTGCAATCTGCCGGAACAGTGCGGACTGGGCATCGAGAGCAATCAGTTCGTCTGGTGCAGAATGTGGATCGGGACTGCTCAACACATGACGGGCGAATGCGAATGCCAGCGTCGCCTTACCTATGCCGCGCGGACCATGAAGCAGCAAAGCATGGTGCAAATGCCCGCTCCGATAGGCCCTGGTCAGCCTTGCCGCCTCATTGCCGTGGCCGACCAGAAGCGGATTTTCCGCCGGTTCGACCACCTCCGGCAATGTATCATGCTGTTCGGGTGCCAGGCGTTCCAAAGCATCCATCACGTCGCCTTCACTCGCCGTTTCGGTAGCAGCAGGCCAAGTTTCTGCGTTACAATTTGCTCAATCTCGACTGCAATGGCTGCCTCATCCATCGAAGCATCGACAACCACACATCTGTCGGGTTCGGCGGTCGCAATATCCAAAAATGCCTTGCGGCGCCGTTTGTGGATTTCAATCGTTTCCTTTTCAAAACGATCGGGGATCTCTCCCCCTCGCCGTTCGGCGGCTCGCAGTAGTCCCTCTTCCGGATCGATATCCAAAATGATGGTCAAATCCGGATACATCCCATTAACGGTGATGCGCTCCAGCGCCGCCATGAAATTTTCGTCGGTATCGGATGTTGCGCCCTGATAGACACGCGAGGAATCCATGAACCGGTCACACAATACGATTGCGCCTTCATCGACGGCCGGGCGGATGACCTGTTCAACGTGATCGGAGCGAGCTGCGGCGAACAGGATCGCCTCCATCGAGGGACCGAACGGTTCGGCGGCTCCGGACAACAAAACATTGCGGATAGCTTCAGCACCGGGTGATCCACCGGGCTCGCGCGTGGAGAGCACTTCGAAACCCGCACGAGAAAGCCGGTCTGCAAGCTTTGCGATCTGGGTTGATTTGCCCGATCCGTCACCGCCTTCGAAGCTTATGAAAAACCCGCGTGCCAATCTTTCCTCGCCGCTACCCATTTGCAGCGCACAAGCCTAAACCCCGCGCTGCGGTCTGCGGGTTATTAGGCCGCAACAGACAAAACGTCCATGTTCGAATTTAGGCGACTATTTGGTTGCCGAAAAGGTGCTTTACCGGCATTTGTCACAATTGCCTCAGCCAGCCGACCATCAACTCCTCAAGGGCATCGAGTGCGCGGCTGTGGAGTGGGCCGGTTTCAATATCCTCGGCGGCATACAATGGTGTTTCCTGGCTCAATGTGTCGCCGATCCAGACTTTCAAATGTCCAACTTCGCTTCCCGTTTCCACGGGCGCCATTACCGGGCCCTGATAGACGATACGCGCTTTAAGCCTGTCCCTGTTGGTTAGCGGAACAAAGATCGAGATTGGTCCATGCGCCTTCAACGCAACCCCCGATTTTGCGCCACCGTAAACCTGCGCCTCTCCAACGATCTCACCATCGGCAAACAAGTCGATCCTCTCAAACGCTCTCATGCCCCAATCGAGGATTTTGCGGGCCTCTTCAGCGCGGACCTTTGCCGACGTCATGCCGCTAAGTGCAACGAACAATCGCTTGCCGTTCCGGTTGACCGACCCGGTAATTGCGTAGCCTGATTCTTCCGTAAAACCGGTTTTAAGCCCGTCCGCACCAATATCCATCTTCAACAAGGGATTGCGGTTGAATTGCCTAATCTTGTTCCAGGTAAACTCGATCTGTCCATAAAATTTGTAGAATTCTGGATACTGGTTCCAGATATGCTGGGAAAGCGCGACCAACTCCTTGGCGGTAACGACCTGCCCTTCCGCCGGCAATCCGGTCGAATTCTTGAACACCGATTTTTTCAAGCCGATCGCACGGGCGCGCTCCGTCATCAAACGGGCGAAATTTTCCTCCGAACCGGCCATTCCCTCGGCGATGATGATGCATCCGTCATTGGCCGATTGCACGATCACGCCCTTGATCAAATCTTCCAGTCGGATCGATGAACCCAGTTCCGCAAACATCGTCGAAGTGCCTGACGGAGCACCACCGGTTCTCCAGGCATTTTCGCTGACAACGAATGTATCATCGAGTGTCAGCCGGCCGGCCCGAATGGCATCGAACACGACTTCCATGGTCATCAGTTTGGCAAGAGAAGCCGGAGGAAAAGTGCTGTCCGCATCTTTCGTGAACAGCACCGTGCCGGTTTCGGCATCGATCATGTGCGCTTGTTTGGCACGTGTTTCGAAAAGCTGAGCAGATGCCGAGTTAGCGGCAAGTCCAACCGCGATCGCCAACCAGACAAACAATCGCAACATTCTATTCAACCACAACACAAATGCCGCTTCCCAAGCCATACCCACGGGCGCCGAAACGAGGCTCCCTTACGAACTAGATAGCAAATGCAGTGTTTTAGTGACAGTGAAGATATCGTCCAGCGTTAACGCTGAGATTTCAAATCGCAGTGAAACAGACTTGCTACAGCGCTCAGTCGCGTATGATCATCGCGTCAGTGGCGCCGGCCGACCAAACGGCGCGGAGAACATCGTTCAGTGCGGCGTTTCGATGCGGACGCAAGGTGATGGTGGTCAGGTCGGCACGGCCAGCGTGACTGGTTTCCAATTCAACCTGTCCATGTTTCGTCAGGATATCGGCAAGCGCCTTAGCTTTACCGGAATCGGCAAATGTTCCGGCAAGGATGACTGCGCGATCCTCGCCCGAATAGCGCCTCTGACGCTTCCACGATCCGACAATCTGTTCAGGTTCGATAGCGGGCGCTGCCATTTTTTCAAGCGCGGTGATGGCGGCAGGCTTCGCGTTTCCAGCATAACCGAGCGCGCGAAAAGTCTTGTCTATGCGGTTGGCAAGGACTGCGGCACCGGGACGATCGGGAAGAATGGGTCCCGTTTCAGGCAGGTTTGAATCTGATTTGACAAACCGCGGAGGAAGTTTATTCCCGGCATCCGGCGTCGACCCGTTCAGGGCAATCATCACGCCACTGGCAAGGCCGTCGGAGGGATCGGGCGCCCGTCCGCCGGGGCGGTAGGACGCCACCAGATAGGAATCATCCTGCCCGTGCAGAGGCGCGCGGCCGATGTAATCGACTTTGACCTTGGCAATACCAGTTTGGGTATAGTCGAGAAGTTGTGCGGCGCGTTTGGACAGATCGATGATCCGTCCATGCGCAAAGGGTCCCCGGTCATTCACGCGAACGATTACCGAGTTGCCGTTTTTCAGATTGGTGACGCGCGCATAGCTGGGCAGCGGCAATGTCGGATGAGCCGCCGTCAGATGGGTCATGTCGTAGATTTCGCCATTGGCAGTCAAACGGCCGTGGAAAGCGGCGCCATACCATGAGGCTTTGCCGGTCTTCGAATAGGATTTAACCGCCTTCGGATAATACCATTTGCCCTTCACCTTGTAGGGCTTGCCGATTTGTTCGCGACCACCGCCGCGCCGCAGCCGGCTGTTTTTCAGCGTAACACGCGGACTGGCTTTGACGCCATATTCCTTTTCCGAGAAGTATTCCTTCGATTTCGGCTTTGATACTATTGCCCCCGGCTTGGGTGTCGAACAGGCCGAAACGATAACGGCCATCGCCGTAACGCAAGCTATTTGCGCCGTCGCTTTGAGGCTGAGTTTCCGTGACAAGTACTTCAATTTGTCCCCATACATCTCGGCAATCCGGCAGCGCATCCCATCCGCGCCAATTAGGCCATCCGCCATATACTGCAATTTCGCACCAGTAAGCCACCCCTCAGGGCCAAGACAGATATTCTGGCATCAATTGCTTAGCGTGCAATTAATGTTAGGTGTCGTTAAGCAGGCAATATTGCGGCGGTATTGTGACCAATTTGAACAACGGTTCAAAGCAAATACGCTAATGTCTGATCGCACGCTGAATCCAGAGCTTGAAAAAGAAATCGACTTCGCCCATAGAACTCCCGCCCGGAGGGATGGCCGAGTGGTTGAAGGCACCGGTCTTGAAAACCGGCAGGCGGGAGACCGTCTCGTGGGTTCGAATCCCACTCCCTCCGCCAATTATTGTCAGTATCACATTGATATTAAAATATTTTCCAATTTAACAATATCTACTTCCCCACTGAAAATCCCATTGCAACTTAGCGATCACCAGAATGCAAAATGGCCGGTCGATCGTTCTTAGGTCTAGGTGCGAGAGGCTGGGCATCTTTATCGACGCAATTCTTTGTATCCAAGTTTCGTTTGGGCTGGGGTCTTTTGCGTTGCAAACCAACCATTTGCGGGCATTCATTAGATGAGCCTTCTGATGCGGTAAACGGCCCGCTTAGGAGAACTCGCCATGCTGCGGTCCAATCATATGCGTTGGAAGACGGTATGGGGGGATTCTTGCAATTCGCTGCTGTCGCGAAGAGCGCCAGTCAAATTCCCGAGAACGGACGTTCGGTCCGAGCGCTTTGGTCTTGCGAATTTCCCACTATTTACATTGCACTAGATTTCCCGGCCAGGGCGCCGAACGCCACCGCGGTCAACAGACCGTTGCCGGACAGATAACCCTCCGCATGTGGGCCGGAAACACCACACGCTGCACCGCCACCGGCGTAGAGATTTCCCAGCGCGCGGTCCTTCGCGTCGATCACGCGGGCCGATGAGTCAATTAGCACACCACCTTGAGTGTGAAACATCGCACCTGTAACCCTGACGGCGTAATATGGCGGCTCAAGCGGTTGCCCGCTGGAAAAGTCTCTTCCAAACGGATCGGCTTTCCTCGCGGCACAGAACTTCTCGATATCACCCAACGTCTCTCGCATCACGGCGGATGGTAATCCCGCTACGTCGCATAGTTCAGTCAAATCGCACCCTGATTTAACTGCACCTGCAGAGACGGCCTGGCGATAGTCATCAAACGCCAAACCTGCCCGATGGATGGGTTCATCATATATATTCCAGGCGACACCCTCCGGCTGTTGAAGAACGAAGACTGCCTGCTCGGAATAGCCGTGATGCTCATTGGCGAAACGCCGGCCTTCAATGTTGACCTGGATACCTCCTTTCATCATCAGCGCCCAGCTGATGAGGATGCCGTGCGGTGTAGCCACCGATCCATGGCCCTGATAGCCGGTGAGATCAGCCGTCGCGGCTCCCAGTTCGCGCGCCCAGACAAGAGCGTCACCCCGGTTTCCGGAATGCCCGAAATAAAGCGCATCCGACATTTCAGGAATGTACCGCCGGATCAATTCAGGATTTCCGCCGTAGCCGCTGCACGCCAGCACGAGGGCGTCGCAACCGATCGTTTCCCGGCTGCCGCCGGCGCGTAATACGCTCACACCGCACACCCGTTTGCTATCGACAAACAAGCCGGTCGCCTTCGCACCGGTGACGATGGGGATCTGTGCGGCTTCCACCGCCGTAACAAGCCGCCCCATCAATGCGGCACCGGTTCGTTCGGGTACGGCGTGCATGCGGTGGCGGGAATGGCCGGGGTAAAGGAAATCATCGATGACGATCCACTCGAGGCCGCAATTGTCGGCCAGCCACTCAAGCGCCGGTCCGGCATGAGCGGTTGCGAGCCGAACCAGATTGTTGTTTGCCAGGCCTCCTGCCTTCGCTTGAATATCACGCGCAAATTGTTCGGGACTGTCGTCAATTCCCAACGCTGCCTGAAATCGCGTTCCGGCTGCGGGAATGAATCCGGAAGACAGAGCCGTCGAACCCGCTGGTACCTTGTCCTGCTCGAGCACGAGCACGTCTGCACCGTGATGCTGTGCAGCTAGCGCAGCGACGAGGCCGCACGCGCCCGCACCGATGATCAAAACCTGCACGTGAGCGTCAAATGACCGACCATTAGCCTGCGTGATTGCCGTCATGGGTGGCCATCCCCCTGCCTTAACAAGGTTCCCGGCGATGCATGCGGTCGGTTCATTGCTGCCTCATCCAAAGAACTGGCGGATACACCTAATCAACTGATCATTGTGTTCAGGCAACGAAAGCGAAAAGCGGAAAAAGGTCTGCAAACCGGTTTCGCGCGTACGGTTGACCAGAATCCCGGCCTCGTCGAATAGATGCTCGACCAGGGCCTCGGTTCCGGCCTCCGTCGATTCGGATGCACGCGTCAACAGGAAGTTGGCCGCACTCGGCAAGACGTCGAATCCCGATTTTGCCAGCTTGCCGGCGACGCGATCACGCTCCGCGACCAGCCTTGCGACATTGACTGTCACGGCATTCATGTCGGCAAGCGAGGCAATCGCTGCCGCCTGCGCCACGGCACTGACCGTGCCCATGCCCCGGCCGGCGTAGAGCGCAGGCATCATCCATTTTGGTGCGTGACACCAGCCCACCCTGAGCCCGGCCAGACCATGCGCTTTCGAGAAGGTGCGGGTGACGATGACATTGTCACGTCCCTGGGTGAGATGGTGAACCTGCTCGCAATAGCCGGCGCCGGCAAATTCGCCATAGGCAAGATCGATGACGAGCACGACCCTGCCTGGCAGGTGATCAGCAAGTCGTGCGAGCTCGGTTACCGAGACCATTGTCCCGGTTGGATTGTTCGGATTGGCCAGGAAGACAATCTTCGTTCTCGGTGTGATCGCTTCCAGAACCGCGTCAACATCGGTTGTAAAATCTGTTTCGTCGGCTCGCACCAGGTCTGCACCCACACGGTTAGCAACGATCGGAAACTGGATATAACCATATTCGGGAATCACGATTTCGTCGCCCGGCCGCGCAAACACGCGCCCGATGACGTCGAGCAGTTCCTCCGAGCCGTTGCCGCAGATGATTTGATCTGCGTCCAGCTGAAACCGTTCTGCAATCACATTTCGCAACCGGGCACAGCTCGGATCGCCATAGCGGTTTGACTGATCGACAGCAATTGATACCGCCTCAACTACCCGCCTGGACGGCCCAAATGGGGATTCATTGAAACTCAGATTGATGACCGGAAGGCCCTTCGGTTGCGGTCGGGCAATTCGACCGCGGATTGCCAAAGGTGCAATGACTGCGTCTGGCCTCTCAGTCGGTATTACCAGCATGTTTTTGCTCCCTGATCAGCCCCGCGGTCATTGATTAATCGAAAGACTGCTATCATTCGGCCCGCGTCAACAAGCTGACAGCCTCCGCGCACGACATCATGTCCGCGACCGTGCTCAGATCTGCAAGGGCGGCCTGATGGGCCTTGTCCGAGAAGGCCGCGCAACCATCGGTCAGCACGGTCGGATGAAACTCGCGAACATGGGCGCCGCGCACTGTCGAGGCTACACCGCCATTTGTCACAATTCCGCAGAACATGGCGGTCGAGATGTTGTTCTTGCGCAGCACCCACTCCAACCTCGTCATGTAGAATGCGGAATAGGCAACTTTCTCGATGGCAAAATGGGCGGGTTGCAATTCGTCGACCAATTGTTGACCCCAGCTGCCCGGCGCAAAATCCCCGTGGCCGAGAAATGGTCTAAGCGCCCTTAAGTGCTCCGCTATCATGGGTTCTCCATCACGATCTGGAACCAGCGTGAACTGTGTCGACACGATGATGCCGCCGGACCGGCGCACCTGGTCGGCGACAGGCCTGATCCTTGCCGGTAGCGCTGCGATGGCCGGAGCGGTCTGGCCGGCACGTCCATAGGCACCGTCGGGATGCAGAAAATCGTTCTGCAAGTCGACAATTACCAGAGCCAGTCGCTCCGGATCGCCCAGTTCAACCATCGGCTTTCTCCATTCGGGTGATGATTAGATTGCCAAACCGGTCAACCGTACCCTTGAGCCCGGGATCGACGAATATCGTTGTGTCCGGCTGTTCAGCCAAGGCAGGGCCAACGATTTCCGAGCCTTCAGGCAGTGCTAGTCTCTCGTAGACTTCAGCGACGTATTCCTGCCCGCCATGCCAGATGTTGCGGGATCCGGAGATACATTCATCTACCGTATGACCGGCAGGTGGAGCAAAGCCCGACAGGTCGAGTTCGGGACGCTTGCCGACCACCGCAACGCGCAGGTTTACAACACGGACGGGCAGCCCCTCGAGCAGACGACCATAGGCGTTCGAGTAGGCCTTCTCGAACCGTGAAGTGAGAAATTCTCGGGACACTTGGTCCGGATCACCGCCCAAATCGACGGAGATCGTGTGGGTCTGTCCCAGGTAGAGCATGTCGAATTCGAACAACCGTTCAACACCGGTCACCGTCGTCTTTGTCCGGTGCAGACGGCTTTCCAGTCTGTCGGCCACCTCATTCATCTGGCTGCGCAGCGAATCGAAATCCAGTTCATCCAACATCGCGTTGACGGTTTGCACGAGATCCAACCGTAAATCGGCAACCACACAGCCAATTGCCGAGGTCACGCCCGGGAACCGCGGTATGATCGCCGCGCTCAAGCCGATGTCCAGCATGAGCGCCCCGGTGTGAAGACTGCCGCCGCCGCCGAAGGGCATTGCGACAAACTGTTTCGGATCGTGGCCGCGTTCGATTGAGATCAGGCGAATGGCTCCCGCCATCTTCGCGTTGGCTACGCGGATGATCGCTTCGGCTGCTTCCGTGTCGAAAGACCAAGCGGCTGGCCGATCTTGCGATCGATCGCCGCGCGCGCGGCTTCAATGTCGAGTCGGTCTAGCTTGCCGCCGATCGGGCGCTCCGGATTGATTCTGCCAAGAACCAGATTGGCGTCGGTCACCGTCGGTCGGTCGTTGCCAAGACCATAGGCAACAGGCCCCGGCTCGGCACCTGCGCTTTCGGGCCCGACTTCGAGCAATCCACCCTCATCGACATGCGCGATCGAACCGCCGCCTGCGCCAATGGTCGAGATCTCGATCATCGGCGTGCGCACCACCATGCCGAAATCGATCTGGGTCTGTGCAGCCAGCGAGCTTTTTCCGCCGGAGACAAGGGAGACATCGAAGGAAGTTCCCCCCATGTCGCAGGTGATGACATTGCCATACCCAGCAGCCTCGGCAATGCGCGCGGCGGCAATCACACCGGCTGCAGGTCCCGAAAGCGCCGTTCGCACCGGCATGCTCTTGGCCGTATCGACGCCCATCAATCCGCCGTTGGACTGTACGATCATCACGTCGGCCGGCGAGCCCTGATCCTTCAGCGCAGCCTCCAGCTGGTCCAGATAGTTGCCGAGCACCGGCTGCAAATAGGCATTCAGCGTGGCGGTCGAACAACGCTCGAATTCGCGGATCTCGGGCAGGATCTGGGTGGCCGCCGTGACGTGATCATTGGGCCACAATGAACGCACCGCTTCGAGTGCACGCAGTTCGTTTTCGGGATTTGCATAGCCGTTGATGAAGAAGATGCAGACTGATCGGCAATCCTGATCGAGCAGGTCCTGAGCCGCCTGCCTGACCTGCCCCGGATCAACGGCCGTGCGCACAGTGCCGTCTGAAAGGGTGCGTTCGTCGACCTCGAGCCGCAGATTTCGAGGTACCACGGGTTCAAACATACCCCACAGACCCCAGGTCGTCGGCCGGTCGCGGCGGCGCATCTCCAGTACATCGCGAAATCCGCGCGTGGTAATGATCCCGGTCTTTGCGCCTTTGCGTTCCAACAGTGCATTTGTACCGGTCGTCGTGCCGTGTACGACGGTGGATACCTCACCGAATTCACCGGCGCCGGCACCTATGCCTTCGATAAATCCCCTGGATTGATCGTCCAGCGTCGAAGGCACTTTTGCGACCTGCAAACCTCCCGTCGCTTCGTCCAGCACGAATACGTCGGTGAATGTTCCGCCCACATCGACACCGACGATCACATTGCCGCCGCTCATCGTTCGGTCTCCGAGACGTAGCCGAGCACCAGGTCGCGCCGGCGGGCATCGTCGGCGCGCCTAGCCGGCGGACCGTAGCCGCCGCCGCCCGGCGTCTCCAAACAAATGCGCTGCCCGCGCTTCAGCTTGATCCCAATCATCTTCGAGGCCATTGGCGGGTGCGCCGGTCCCTTATCGCCGGGGTATGTAAAGCGTGTCATTGCGCCGGCCTCGCCGCCATTGACGCCAGCCGGTGCGAATTTGCCGCGCTCGCCGAACAGGAATGCTTCGGCGCTTTCCTCGAGAAGTTCTATCTCGTAGATCGCGCCAAGCCCGCCCCGGTGCATGCCGTCACCGCCGGAATCCGCACGCAGCGCCCATTGGGTGAACATCACCGGATACGCCGCCTCGAGAATTTCAAGCGGCGGAATGGTTGCGGTAGATATCGGTGCGTTACCGTGGTTGAGGCCGTCGCCATCGGGATGGCCTCCATGCCCGCCGCCGAAGAACGAGAACAAAACCCAGCGCTGGCCATTGCCACGGTGTCCGGCAATGGAAAGCGCATTGATCGTACCATAGGCGCATCCGTTCGACCTCTCCGGTGCAATCTGTGCCACCGCCTGGAAAACGACATCGATCAAACGCAATATTGTTTCGGTATAGCCACCCACCGGTTTTGGCGCCGTGGCCGAGAGGATCGACGCGTCGTCGATAACGAAAGAAACCGGTTCCAGCACGCCGGCGTTGGCCGGAACATCGCCAAACAGGTGTTTCAGGGCCACGTAACAGGCGGCGATCGTTGTCGACCGCGAAATGTTGACCGGACCGCGGCACGCCGGTGCCGATCGGCTGAAATCCATGCGCATGGTCTCGCCGCTGATCGTCAGATCGAGCGCGATTTTCAACGGCTCGTCGATAATACCGTCATTGTCCAGCCAGTCTTCGGCCGAAACCGTTCCGTCAGGCAGGCTCGCTATGTGGGCCCGCATCAGCCGCGACGCGCGCTCATTCAGTTGGGCCATGGCTTCCAGCACGGTGTCGTCGCCGAATTCGTCTAGCAGTTCGGTCATGCGCCTGGTACCGAGATCGAGCGCATTGATCTGTCCGTTGAGATCTCCGTACAGCGAACCGGGTAGACGTGAATTGGCGGACAGGATATCAACTATATCCTGGCGGTAGCGACCGGCCTCGAACAGCTTGACCGGGGGGATCAGCATGCCTTCCTGGAAACTCTCGGTGGCAACCGGATTATAGTTTCCAGGCACATTTCCGCCGACATCGTGCCAGTGGCCGACCGAGGCAAGGTAACAAAATACCTTGCCGTCGCGATATAGCGGTTTGACCAACCGGAAATCAGACAAGTGGCTGCCGCCGTCGTAAGGATCGTTGAAGATATAGACATCGCCGTCCGAAAGGTCGCCGTCGCGCGCTGCTTTGTCGATCACCGCCTTGACCGCGAACGCCATGATGCCGACGAAAATCGGCAGTCCCGATTTTCCCTGAACCAGGGTATTGCCGTTCACCGCATCGTAAAGACCGTGCGAGGCATCATGCGCCTCGGCAATAATCGGATTGAACGCAGACCGAAACAGCGTTGCGTCCATTTCGTCGACGATTTGCTCGAGCCTACCCTTGAGGATCGCGAGCGTGACGGCATCGATCATTTATGCTCCTCCCCACCGTCGTAACCGGCTGCGTCTGCGATCATCCCGGGTGTTCCGATGATCTCGTTCAATTCAGTGAAACTGGCCATCCGGTCGAGGAATGGTTCTGTGGAGCCATGACGTACAAGGCTGTCGAAATAGGCCTGTGCCGTTCTGGACAAAGCACGCACCAGACCGCCAGGGAATATGACAATCGAGTAACCAATCGCCTCCAGCTCGGCTGCCGGCAACAGTTCCGTCTTGCCGCCTTCGACCATGTTGGCAAGCAGTGGTAAACGGCCGCCGAACCTGCTGTTGATCTCCTTCATCGCGGCGCGGTCTTTGGGTGCCTCGACAAAAAGAACATCCGCACCCGCTTCCAGATATACCTCCGATCGCTCAAGCGCAGCATCGAACCCTTCGACTGCGATTGCGTCAGTCCGCGCGACGATCAGTGTTTCGTCACTCGTGCGCGTATCGAGCGCGGCACGGATTTTTCCGGCCATCTCCTGTGTGGAGATCAAAACCTTGCCTTCGAGATGACCGCAGCGCTTTGGATATGCCTGATCCTCCAACTGAATTGCCGCGGCACCGGCGCGCTCGAGCGTTCGCACGCATCTTTGAACGTTGAGAGCATTGCCGTAGCCGTTATCGGCATCGACAAGCACCGGCAGGCTGACCCGGTCGGTAATCTGCGCCAATGTATCCGCAACCTCGGTCATGGTGGTCAAACCGAGGTCAGGTCTGCCGAACCGCGTGTAAGCGATGCTGGCTCCGGACAGGTAGACTGCCTCGGCACCACCTTGCTGTGCCAGCAGCGCCGACAATCCATCAAAGACCCCGGGAGCCAACAGTATCCGGCCGCTCTGCAACCTCAGCTTCAGCGTATCCGTCATGTCCCGGCCTCCGCAGCAAACCGTTTCTCCAGATGGGGAACCAGTCCGCCGTCATCGACAATAGCCTTCAGGAACGCCGGCATCGGTGTACAGTCGATGATGCCGAGTTCCCCAACCCCGAGTTTGCCGGTTTCAACATCCAAAGATGCGGTTGAACGATCAGCAATTCGGTCCGTGTCTGCACATTCAAAAACGGGCAGGCCGAGATTGATGGCGTTGCGGTAGAATATTCCGGCAAAGGACTTGGCGATCACCGCCGCAACACCGAGCTGTTTCAGCGCTTCGACCGCTTGTTCACGCGACGATCCGACACCGAAATTCGAGCCGGCAACGATGATGTCACCGGGTTGGACTTCCGCGGCAAATTCCAGGCGGACAGTTTCCAGACAATGCGCGGCAAGCTCGTCAATCGACGCATTCATGAAGCGCCCGGGCGCAAGCGAATCGGTGTCGATGTCGTCACCAAGTTTCCAGATTTTCGAGCTTGCATTCATCAACTATCTCCAGCGATTTCGCGTGGATCGGCAATTCGTCCTGCAATCGCTGATGCCGCGACCGTGTAGGGAGAGGCCAGATAAACTTCCGATGATGCCGCACCCATGCGGCCGCGGAAATTGCGTGCTGTCGTCGATATGCAGCGAATATCTTCGCCGAGCCGGTTGCCCCCGTATCCCGCGCAGATTCCGCAGGCATTGGGCAGAATATCCGCCCCTGCCTCCTCGAAAAGCTGCATGATGCCCTCTGTTTCCGCAATGTCCTGATCCCGTCTCGATGCGGGAGCGACAAACAGTCTGACATTGGAAGCCAGCCGTCGACCTCGGAGAATAGAAGCCGCCATGCGCAAATCATCCAACTTGGCGCCGGTGCAGGCGCCAATGTAGGCGACATCGATGGAGGTGCCGGAATGGATCTCAACCGGTGCGGCATTGGCGGGTGAATGGGGCGCGGCAACCTGCGGAGCAAGCCTCGAAGCATCGAACACATGACGTGCCAAGACCAGCGCGTCGTCATCGGAGTGCCACATCGAATAGTCGCCAACCGACCTGCCGCGCTTCTGCAACCAGTCCGCCGTTGTCTTGTCCGGTGCGATCAGCCCGGTCTGACCACCCAGCTCGGCGGTCATGTTGGCAAGTGTCATCCGTTCCTGCATAGGCAGGGCAGATATCGCCGGTCCGACATATTCAACTGCCTGATAGCGCCCACCATCCATGCCTAGCTGCGAGATGGTGTGCAGCATCATGTCCTTGGCGGACACCAGCGGATCCAATACGCCCGTCCACTCAATGCGGATGGTTTCAGGCACTTTCAGCCAGATTTTGCCTGTGGCCAGCACGCCGGCCATTTCGGTCGCCCCGATTCCGAACATGTATGTGCCAAAGGCCCCTCCGGTCGGCGAATGGCTGTCGCCGCCAACGACGAACATTCCCGGCGCCAGATAGCCCTGCTCAGGCAGAACCACGTGGCAGATGCCCATCTGGTCATAGAAAGCCTTCACACCCTCTGCGGCCACCCATTCGCGGGTAATCCGCTGGATGGCTCTGGTGTCCTCCGTGTCGGCTGGAACAAAATGATCAGTAATGACCACGATCTTGTCGTTATCCCAAACGTTCCGGCCGAGCCTTTCCAGTATCGGCTTGACCCGCCTCGGCCCGCCGGAATCATGGATCATCGCCAGGTCAACATTGGCGATCACAATCTCGCCCGGCGCAACGGACGGTGCGCCACTGGCCTTAGCGATGATTTTCTGTGCCAGGGTTTGCGCCATAACGGATCTACCTTGCCAGGCTCGGCAGCCAGATGGCGATATCCGGCCAGATGATCAGCAGGCCGACCAGCAGGATCGCACAGGCCATGAACGGAATGGCTGAAACATAAATATCGCGCATCGACGTATCCGGCGGCGACACGCCCTTCATGACGAAAAGCAGCAACCCGAATGGCGGCGTCGTGAAACTGATTTCCAGCGCTAGCAGAACGATGACACCGAACCAGATTAGGTCGAAGCCCAGCGTCTGCGCCAGCGGAAAAAAGATTGGCACGGTTAGCAGCATCATCGATAACTGGTCCATGAACATGCCGAGAACGAGCAGTATGCCGAACATCACCAACAGCATGACAATCGGCGCCAGGTCAAAGCTCGTCGCCCAGCCGATCAGACCGGCACTTGCGCCTGAAAAAGCCAACAACGCCGAGAATGTTGCCGAGCCGAAAATGATCAGCAGCGCCATGACGGTGACTTTCAGCGCACCCGTCACCGACTTGACGAAGCTTTCCCATGTAAGCTTGCCGTAGATGGCCGCCAGCAGCAGCACGCCAAGACAACCGAATGCCGCCGACTCGGATGGCGTGGACCATCCGTTGAGAATGAGCAGAATGACGCCGATGACAATGGAAACCATCGGCAACACATCGAACAACAAAAGCCTGCCGCGTTCCAGCCAGCTGATCGGGTCCACCGCATAAGGCGGCGCGGCCTCGGGGTCGAGAAGTGCCATGATCAGGATCAGCACGGCATAGAAACAGGCCAGCAGCAACCCAGGAACAACACCAGCAATCAGCAGCTTGCCAACATCGAGATTGGCAAGCGTTGCCAACAGCACGGCCAGTGCGGATGGCGGCACCAGCATCGCCAGTCCACCCGTGCCGAGGATCGGACCAATCGCCATGTGCTTCTTGTAGCCACGTTTCTGCATCTCCGGCACCATCAGTGAACCGAGCAGCGCTGTTGAACCCATGGACGATCCCGACAAAGTGGCAAAGGCAGTACCGCCGGCGACTGTCACGAACGACAGTCGCGCCGGAATGCGCCCCATCAGCCGGTCGACGGCGGTAAACATTCGGGTGGCCAATCCGGTAAAGAAAAAGATCTCACCCATGAGCAGGAACATCGGAACCGGCATCAGGTTAAATGTGGTAACGGTCGGAAGCGCATTGGAGGACAACTGACCGATACCGCGCGTCATACGAACGAAAATGTCACCACTGCCCCCCATGAAATAGGTAGCACCGATCATGTTGGCAGCCAGAAATGCCAAGGCGACCGGTACGCCGATGAACATGAAAAACAGAACGAGGCTCAACAGAAAGCCGAGCGCGATATACCATTCCATCAGTCGCGCCCCGGAAAATCGGCTGCAGGCGGTTTGTCAGCCCTCATGGACACCTGCCTCACCGGTGTGCAGCGTCTCGCGGCCAAAAACAAAGCGCAGAAACTGCAAGCTCATCAGAAAGAAGCAGATCGGCATGGATCCGAGCAGGAGCCATTTAGGCATGTCGATTGACCGCATATCGGCGTCGCCAAACCGATAGGCCTTCAGCGTGGCTTGCAGCGTGTACCAGACCAAAACCGCACAGATCACCACACAAAGGAAGGAAACCAGCCTGGAAAAAAACGGCGCCATTCGACGGGGCAACGCGGCCGTGAACATTTCGATGAAGACGTGACCTTTCAGCCGCACCAGCCATGGTGAGCCGGCCATGACGATATAAAGCAGGCCGTATTCGGTGAAGGTGAAGACATGCGATGATCCGGAGTAGCCAAATGACCGTGCCGTTGCCTGAAAAACGATGGCAAACATGATCACCACCAGATAAATCCCGGCAAAGACAGCCAGCCAATCGCACAGCCGGTCAACCCAGCGCATCACAAGCCTCCCCGCAGTTCAGGCGAACCGGAACTTCGATCCGCCTGAACATGATCCAACTATCCGCCAAGCCTATTCGTTGTAGTAGAGCTTGCGCAGCTTGCCGTAGGTTTCCGTGTCGCCGGTTTCCTCCAGGCGGCCCTTCATACGCGCCCACGCTGCATCATCGGCAAGCGACAGGTACTTGGCCGCGCCCTCGTCGGACATTTTCACGAATTCCATACCGCGTTTTTGCAGTTCTTCAGCGTCAGCGGCGATATCCTTCTGTCGATCGTCGTAAGATTTCTGCTCCCATTCGACGATGACATCGCCGATCAGCTTGCGCGATTCATCCGAAAGCCCATTCCACGAATCCATGTTCATGATGATGCCTAGATCGGTGTTGTAAAACTCCGGATCGACCCGGTATTTCAGGAATTTGTCCCATTTCAGGTCCATGATGCCGATCGATGTCCAGGCTGCCGAGTCGACCACGCCCTTTTCGAGCGCAGCATAGACTTCCGTCGCCGGCATAGACGACGTAGTGGCGTTCAACGCCTCGAAGAACGCGTGGTAGATCGGATTGTCACGCAGCTTAACGCCGGTCAGGTCGATCACGCCGTCCTCACCCATCTTGAACGGTTTGACGTTGTAGATGTGAAATTTCACACCCCCGTCGATCCAGCCGAGATGTTTGACGTTCATGCGCTTTTGGTGCGCCATATCCATCAAGTCCGCACCACCATTGGCGCGCGCTTCCATCGGTGTCACACGCGCCGCAACCATGGCATCGATCTCCGGCACCGAAGCGCCGTAGAAACTTCCCGGTGTGTGCACCATGTCGACAACACCGTCACGAACCGCCTGCGGCTGCTGGAACATGCCGATGGCCTCGGGACCACCCCTAACAGTGATCTCGACAACGCCCTCGCCGCGTTTGTTGATGTCGTCGACAATTGCGAGAAATGTCTTTGTATAAACCAGGAACGGCGGAAACGCGTGAACCGCACTGATCTTGTCCGCTGCATAAACCGCGGTCGTCGACATCAATGCAACGGCGAATGCACCTAGTCCTGTCGCTCCCAATAGGTTTCCGATTGTCTTCTTCACTTCAAATCCTCCCACGTGTTTCCCGATCTTCGCTCGGGCCGTTCTTGCCAACCCGCAGATAGCGGGCCGGATTTTCATTTGACACAGGGCGCCGTGTATCAGCCCCGATGATGCAGGCTAGCAATCAAGCATGCACCTGTCATCAGCTTTGCTAATTTAGCGCAGACCGCGATTGGGACCATCATCGAATTGGTGTTCTCCCGCTGCGGCAGATAATTGACATGCACGGCAATCGCGCTGCACGGTGCCGGACAGAAAGTGGAGACATCCGGGCATGGAAATTGCGGTTCTTGGTGGAGGCAACGGTTCGCACGCGGCAGCTGCGGATCTGACAGCACAAGGGCACCGGGTCAGGTATTGGCGGCGTGACAGCGCGGCGATTGAGGCGTTACGCACAAGCGATGGCGAGCTGATATTAAAGGATCACAACGGGCGGCGTTCAACGAAGCTGGCGTTAGTAACGAATGACGTCGGTGAAGCGGTTTCCGGCGCCGAATTGATCGTCTGTCCGACCCCTGCCGGCGCACAGGCGGATATTGCCGCCACGATGGCGCCGGTTCTCCGCAACGGTCAGGTATTGTTGATGCCACCGGGAACATTCGGCAGTTACGTAATGGCCACGATCATTCGCGAGGCCGGAAACGCCGCCGACATTTCACTGGCCGAAGCCGGAACCCTGCCATACCTGGCCCGCATGCACGGTGACCGGGAAATTGCGATCACCACCCGCGCAACGCGGCTGCCGACCGGGGTATTTCCGCTGAGGTCCAGCAAACACACCCTTGAAATCATCCACCGGGCCTATCCAGCGGTCGAGGACGCTGGTGACGCGCTTTCAGGGGCGTTGATGAACGCCGGACCGGTCATTCATCCGCCGTTGATCGTCATGAATGCCGGGTCGATCGAGCATTTCGACCACTGGGACATCCACAATGAAGGCACGCAGCCGTCGATCCGCAGGGTTACGGATCGGCTGGATGCCGAAAGGATAGCGGTGCGTGAAGCACTGGGCTATCAAGCCCCGCATTTTCCCCTGGCCGATCACTACGATCCCGAAGGCGAGGAGTGGATGTACGGCAACCTCGCCCACGAAAAACTGACCGATTCCGGCGACTGGCGTGAACATCTCGTGCTCACCGAACACCGGTATATGCGCGAGGACGTCGCCATGGGACTGGCATTTCTGGTTTCCGTGGCTGAATGGGCGGGAGTCTCCGCGCCGACGGCGACCGGATTGTTGGCGATCGGTTCGGCGATCTGCCAGGACGATTTCCGCCTAACGGGGCGCACTCTGGAATCCCTGGATTTGGCTTCACTCTCGATCAGCGAAATGCAAGCACTGCTGAAAACGGGATTCGGGTGATGGACAAGGATACCATTGTCGCGGCAGGTGCCGGACGAATGGGACGCGGCATTGCCCTTACTTTCACCATGGCCGGGCACCCTGTCCATTTGGTTGACTTGAAGGATCGGACACCAGACGAATTTGCGGCGTATAGCACCGATGCGTCGCGGGAGATCAGATCCACACTGACCATGTTGGCCGACATAGGGCTCTTTTCTTCAGATCGTATCGAATCGATAGCAGAGCGGGTCGAGATTCATCCGTTCAGCCGGTGCGCAGATGCATTCGCGCATGCAGCTGTGGTGTTCGAAGCGGTGCCCGAGACACTTGACGCCAAGCGCGAAGCGTTCGCTGTGATCGGCGCCAAGGCGCCGCCGGATGCCATTGTTGCCTCGACCACATCAACCATCCTGTCGGACGATCTGGCGCCGATGGTCGACAATCCTGTGCGATTTTGAATGCCCATTGGCTCAATCCGGCCTATCTGGTGCCGTTGGTGGAGCTCTCTCCGGCTGGACAGACTGCGGACGAAACAATCGATAAACTCAAGGCCATGCTGGATTCGGTCGGCAAGATCCCGGTCGTCTGCAAACCAAGTCCGGGCTACATCGTACCGCGGATACAGATGCTCGCCATGAATGAGGCAGCACGCATGGTCGAAGAAGGCGTGGCCTCGGTCGAGGATATCGACAAGGCGACCAAATACGGATTCGGCTTTCGGTTCGCGATATTGGGAATGCTCGAATTCATCGATTGGGGCGGCGGCGACATTCTCTATCATGCCAGCAACTATATGAAGGATGCGACCGGCCAGGGTCGTTTCGACGCGCCGGAAATCGTTAAGCGGAACATGGCGGAAGGCCGTACCGGACTGCAAGCCGGAGAAGGATTTCTCGACTACAATTCTATGGATGTAGAGGCCTATCGTCGTGAGCGAATGACATCCTTTGTCACATTACTCAAGCACCTCGACCTCATCCCGAACCTCGATTGATAATCGTGCCGACAAGGATATTGTACCGGGTTATATAGGCTACGCGTCCAAGCGTGTGACCGGACATAAAGGGCTCGGCCTTAAGCTCGTATCCCAGTAGGGCATCAAGATCGCTTGGCGTGGCGCGATTGTTCAATAAATTCCCACAATTCGAGCTATCATCATCCGCAGAGGAAGCACGAGGTCCACGATGAAGCTCATGGTCAACGATAATGCTGTAGACATTCCGGAACAGTGGCAGAAGGAGAGTCTGCTAATTGTTCTACGAGAGTATCTTGGACTTACGGGTGCCAAGATTGGCTGCGGGATCGGGCAATGCGGTGCCTGTACGATTATCATCGACGGTCAGGCGCGGAGAAGCTGCATCGCCGACGTTTCGGATGTCACGGACATGAAGATCACCACCATCGAGGGTTTGGCCGCCCGTAACGGTGGATTGCATCCAGTTCAGCAGGCATGGATCGATGAAGCTGTGCCGCAATGCGGTTACTGTCAGGCCGGACAAATCATGTCGGCCGTAGCCTTGCTCGACGCACATCCCCGACCCGACGAGGATGCGATCAAGGAAGCCATGGAAGACGTTCTGTGCCGGTGCGGCACCTATCGGCGCATTCGCACCGCGATAGAACGAGCGGCGGAAGGTCCGGTATGAGACGGCGCACCTTCATCGCCGGCCTCGGCGCAGGCGCGCTTGCCGCCGGTTTCACCCTTTATGCAAACATGCCGGCTATTCCCAAACGGCCGAGCCCTGACGGAAAAGCCGCGACCGGCTGGATCAGCCACAGGGACGGGCGCTTCCGGTTACTATTGCCGCGTATCGAGATGGGGCAAAATATCGCGACCGGAATGAAACAGGTCGCCTGCGATGAGTTGGGTGCCGCCTGGGGCGATGTCGATGTAGAAATGCAGGACACGCGCGCGATGGATATCGTCCGGGCGACTGTCGGCAGCGAATCGATTCGCGATTTCGCGGTTCCTCTGGCCCAGGCCTGCGCGTCGTTACGAGACGCCGTTGCCCGTGGTGAGACACGTGGCGAGATCTTGGTCACACTGCGACCCGTGTCGCAACTGCGGGCGTTCTCGGGTGGTGGTGACCATGTCGGCCAATCGCCACCGCTTGTTCAAGCCCTCGAAATCGTACGCGGCGATCCTGTTTATGCGGGCGACGTCAGGCTGGAGGGCATGGTCTACGGGCGCGTCTTGCGATCGCCAACATCGCCTGAAATCGCGTCCCGTCCGAAATCGCTCAACGAAGATGCCGCCAAAGCCGAGCCAGGCTACATCTCAATTGTCGAGGACAAGCGTCTCTATCAAGGCAACAGCCTGGGCATTGGCATTATCGCCGCCACACCCGGTGCCCTGGACCGTATTGCAGATGCGCTTGATGTTGAGTGGGCCGTGGAAGGTAGCTTCGAACAGCCGGACATTGACGCGGCGATCGACATCGACCGTCATTTGGCAAAGGGCAATTTGGCCTATCAAGTCCAAGATGACGACATTGGCGCGGATACCGATTGGGATGTCGATCTAAGGTTCGACATTCCCGCAGCCGCGCACGCACCGATCGAACCGCGCTGTGCCGTTGCCCGGATCGGCGGGGCGGACACTCTGGAAATCTGGGTCGGCAATCAGGACATTTTTTATGTCCGCGATCATGTCGCTGATGTTCTCAATCGGGCCAAAAACAAGATCGCGGTCAAGGCACACCGTGTCGGTGGAGGTTTTGGCGGCAAGGCAATATGTACGGTCGAGTCTGAGGCCGCCATCCTGGCTGAGCGGAGCGGTCGGCCGGTCAAAGTGCAGTGGACACGGGCACAGGAATACCGATTCGGCTATCATCGCCCACCGACCAGCCACCGAATTCGTGTCAGCCTGAACGGCGGAAACCTGGATCGGTGGCATCACGCATTTACCAGCAGCCATATCTTTTTCACAAATGCAGCGGTACCGCGATGGATGCAGTACGGTACTGATCTGGTCGTCGGCGATCCCGGGGTTGCGCGCGGCTCAGAGCTGCACTACCGGACTGACAGGGCCCGTATCGAGTATGACCTTGAACGGCTGCCGTTGCTGGGTGGCGCATGGCGCGGCTTGGGGGCTGGCCCGAACAAGTTGGCGCAGGAATCGGCAATCGATGAATGTGCCATCAAGGCCGGTCGCGACCCGTTGGAATTCAGGCTGCAGCACATTGACGACCCGCGCCTTGCCGCCGTTCTCCGGCGGGCCGGCGAACTGGCAGACTGGTCATCCAACCCGCGGCCGGATCACGGATCGGTCCGCACGGGCCGGGGCGTGGCCTGTGGCATTTACAAGTCGATGAGCTATGCGGCGACGGTTGCCGAAGTGGTCGTGGATGACGACGGCGCTGTTCGGGTAACCAGGCTCTATTGCACCCATGACTGCGGCCTGGTTATCAATCCGGATCAGGTGCGTGCGCAATGCGAGGGGAACCTCGTCTGGGGCGTCGGCATGGTACTTTCCGATCAGTTGAACGCGAGTATGTCAGGTATCGAGGCCGAATCGTTCGGCGAGGCGCCGGTTCCGCTGTACACCGACGTTCCGCGAATGCACATCGAGCTGATGGACAACAGTGCGCCGCCAACCGGCGCTGGCGAGACGGCAATCGTGTCGGCGGCCGGCGCAATCGCAAACGCTATCCGGGATGCCACAGGCATCCGTTTGACGAGATTTCCCGTGCAGCAGCAGGCATTGATGCGATTGCAATCATGAAGGATTTCTCGACGGCCGCCATCATTCGATTAATTGAAATGGGCTTGAAGCGTCAGGGAATAGCCATGCCGCAGAAGGTTGATGCGCGTGGACCGCATGTCGCCTTGCGGGACAAACGGGAATTGATCTCTGCGTTACCTGATCGATACGGTGCGCTTTGCTTGTTGCGCATCGGGGAAGTGCTCGGCGAGGTGCCTGATGAGCCAATACTCATCGCGATGAAATTGGCGCATGACCCGCATGATCTGTTGGAACGATGGCAAAGACTTGAGCGCTACGCTCACTCGCGGCATCGTACGATCGTTCAGCAATCGGGGTCAGGATATCTGGCGCTGCGCCACATCTCCTGCAAAGATGGTTCACCGCCCCTGCCGTCTGAAAACCTGCTGATTGCAGGTGTGCTAACGGGCTTTCTTGAATTGATCGGCACCCACGGTCTGACAGTTCGTGTTGGCAACGATTGTGGCCAGACATATAGCAACGGCAAATGGTCCGGCAATCGCCTTGCAACAGATGCCGCCGATTGGGTTTTTTCTTGGAACGCCGGGCCTCGCCAGTCTACCCGGCAGCCACTTGGTACCCAGCATGAGAACTGGCTGGCGGCCGTCCGCGCCCGATTGGAAGCCGATCCCGGCCGTCGCTGGAGTGTCGACTTTCTGGCCGCGTCACTCGACATGTCGCCACGTAGCTTGCAGAGAATGCTAAGGCGTGAGGGAAGCGGCTTCTCGCAAATCCTCGGGGGCGTTCGTCTGGCCCGTTCGGCCGAGCTGCTTGCCGAAACGAACTACAGCCCAGCCGAAATTGGCTATGCCTGCGGCTATTCCGATCAAGCGCATTTTACGCGGTCGTTTAAGCGTCACACCGCGCTGACACCGATTGCATTTCGCAAAAACTTCACATGAAAATTGCGACTGCGGCGGCGCCTTGGATATCGATGACTCCTGTGTCTCCTCGTGGTCGGAGTAGGCCATGACCGATGATCCAGAATACTCGCCAGTTAGCGCCCAGCAGCATCGTGCGATCAACATCGACGTCAGCCTTGTCCGCCGAGCCGACGTCCAGTGTTCCATTTTCGTCTCGAGTTGAACAAGGACGGATTTGCAGATTGTGCAGCGTAAAGGAGGACACTGTGTTGAAACTTGACTAGTGTTCGACAGAACATGTGGTTGACGAAGTTTATTTTTGGCGTTCTGGCGGCTTACGCAGGCATCGTTGCGCTGGCCTATCTTATGCAGACCCACTTGCTGTTTCCGGCGCGGCTGGCATCAACGGGCGAACCTGGATTGCCCGATGCAGCAACCCATCTTGAAGTGAATGCGCCAGAAAATGTTCGTCTTGCGGGTGTGCGAATTCCGCCGGCGGGTAAATCGGAAGCGAACAAACCAATTCTGTTTGGATTTGGCGGAAATGCCTGGCATGCCCAAACCGCCGCCGTATATCTGCACGGTTTGTTTCCGGGATACGAAGTGATCGTCTTTCACTATCGGGGATATGGAGCCAGCAAAGGACGGCCCGCCGCTGCCAGCCTGCTATCAGACTCATTGCTGATATACGATCAAGTTCAGAAGATGTTTGGTCCAAGAAAAATAGTCGGGGTGGGATTCAGCATTGGTTCGAGTGTCGCGGCTCATCTCGCAAGCAAGCGCCCCCTTGCTGGATTGATCCTGGTCAGCCCGTTCGACTCGCTGAAGAAATTGGCAAGCCAACATTACCCTTGGCTGCCTGTGAGGTGGCTTTTACGGCACGAGATGGAAACCGTTGTAGACATTCAAGGTGTCACTGCTCCGATTGCCTTGATCGCAGCAGAACGCGACACAATTGTCCCACCGCGGCGAACGCAGATCGTTCGTCGGGCAATCCAAAATCTTGTGCTGGATCGTACAATCACCGGGGCCGGCCATAACAATCTGTATGAGCGCGCTGAGTTTCGTGCAGCCATGGTGAAAGCGCTGGAGCAGATCGAATTGGAAACAGAGCATCAGTAAATTACCACGCTCCTGACGCGCGGCGCCTTACCAGCTGGCCTGCCCTGCGTCAGCGCTTCTCCTTTTCTAACTCTTTCAGCCGATGCGCCTGGCTAACTTCCATGCCGCCATATTCGAGATGCCAGCGATAGTAACTCTGCTCTGATACCCCGAAGCCGCGGCAAATCTCCCCAACCGTCTGACCCTGACTTAGACGAACTTCCACTTCACGCAGCATGCCAATGATCTGTTCAAGTGTGTATCTCTTCCGGCTCATTCTCTTCTCCTTCAAGAGCTCGAATTAAGCCAGATTCTAACAATCAGTGCGGACTATTTTGCAGGACCCAGGTCAAGTCGGTGTCCCGATTGCGAAGCGATCTGAACCGGCAAGAAGCGCCAGTTCGCAGTGTTTTTCCGAATGCTTCAGTCAGACGCGTTTCGTACCTTTTATGACCTGTTGCAGTGATTGAGATCGCCCGGTCAGAAGGTATAGTAGCGATCAGCGCCGCGACCAAGATTTCATGGGATCAATGAATTGATAAAAAAACTGCTTTTCATCCCGCCTGTCCTGATCGGGATCGCGGTTTTGTACTATATGGCCACCGGTCGCCAGGCACCTGAACGCAAACCGGCAGAAGAACGCGCCTTTGCCGTCAGAGTGATCACCGCCGAACCAGTCAGGCTGGTGCCGCGTGTCACAGGATTTGGCAACGTTGCTCCGGGCACCATCTGGAATGCCATCGCCCAGGTTGCCGGCGAAGTGATTTACGTTCACCCAGGCTTGAAAAAGGGGGCAATCCTGGCCGGTGGCACCGAGATCGTGCGTATTTCGCCAGCCGATTACAAACTGGCGATCAGCCAGGCGGAAGCCAATATCCGCTCCGCAGAGGCAAAACTGGCCGAACTGAAAGTAACAGAAACCAACACAATCGATCTTCTGGAGATTGAAAAACGCAGCCTGGCGCTGCTCGAGGCTGAGCTTGCACGCAAGGAAGACCTGTTCGAACGCGGTACGGTAGCGCAATCGGTTCTTGAACTCGCTCAGCGCGAAACGCTGGCCCAGCGCAAGAAAATTCAGGACCTTGAGAACGCCCAGCGCCTGCTGCCAACCCAACGCACCGTGCAGGAAGAGCAGATCTCCATCTACAAAACGCAATTGGAATCAGCCAAGCTTGATCTCGCCCGCACCCGCATTGAGTTGCCATTCGACGCCAGGGTGGCGGAGGTCAATGTCGAAATCGAACAATTTGCCCAGACCGGCGGCACTCTGGCGACTGCCGACAGCGTCGATGTCGCCGAGGTTCAGGCACAGATTCCAATTTCCCGGTTCCGCGCAATGGTTCTGGCGAGTACGCCCAGCGGTCTGCCGAATGTCATTACCGCCGAGTCTCTGGCGCAGATCGTTGCGACAATCGGCTTGGAATCGACCGTTCGTCTCCAGGCCGGTGATGATGTTGTCGAATGGCCCGCCCGTTTTGCCCGCATAAGCGATACGATAGATCCGAAAACCCGCACAATCGGCGCCATTGTTGCGGTCGATAACCCATACACAACGTCTGCGCCCGGTGAGCGCCCACCGCTTAGCAAGGGCATGTTTGTCGAAATCGAAATCCGGAGCCGCGCCGGTGGTGACAGAATTGTTGTGCCGCGCTCAGCGCTGCATGACGGCCGCCTTTATGTTGTAGACGCCGATGACCGATTGGACATCCGCCCAGTGACCGTCGGCCTGTTTCAAGACGATCTGGTCGCAGTTGATGAAGGCATCAAGACCGGCGAGCGGGTCGTCGTCTCCGATCTAATTCCAGCGGTTGCCGGCATGCTCTTGAAGCCCGAGCCCGATGAACAGCTGCAAACTTTGCTCAAGGAAGAGGCAGCCGGCGGAACTACGCGTCCATGATCGCTTTTTTTGCCCGTCATCCAACAGCCGCCAATCTGTTGATGCTCGCATTCATCGTTGCCGGCCTGTATGCGGCGCCGCTTCTGCAGCGCGAAACCTTTCCGCGTGTCCAACCGAACATGGTCGAAATCACCGTGCTCAATCCGGGCGCCCGGGCCGAGGATGTCGAAGAAGCGATCTGCCAGCGTATCGAGGATGCCATCGACGGCATCGACAATGTTGCCGAGATAACATGCGAGGCACGCGAGGGCCTGGCCCGGGCGGTCGCCGAAATGACCGAAGGCAGCGATCTTGATCGTTTTACCACCGACATTCGCACCGAAATCGATGCCGTCTCCGATTTTCCAGACGAAGCCGAGGATCCGGTCGTCAAACAGCTTGGCCGCACCGACTTCGTCGCTTCCGTTGCGCTGACTGGAGCAGCCAGCAAACCTGACCTCAAAGCCTATGCCGAAGAACTCAAAGACCGCATGTTGCGCCATGGCGGCATTCCCAAGGTCGACATCAAGGGATTTTCCGACCACCAGATCCGCATCGAACTGCCGGACGCGACGATCCGGCAATATGGTGTGAGCATATCGGATGTCGCGCGCGCGATTCAGCGACAAAGCCTCGATTTGCCCTCCGGCAACATTCAGACCAGAGATCAGGACCTGCTGATCCGCTTTGCTGACGAGCGCAAGACGCCAAACGACCTCCGTGACGTCGTCGTTCTTGCCGGCACCGGCGGGGGGCAGATACGGCTGGGCGATATCGCAAGGATTAGCGACCGGTTCGATCTCGATGAGGCGAAGGTACTGTTCAACGGCAAGCCGGCCGCCATACTGGATATCACCAAAACGCAAAGCGAAGACACGCTTGAGGTCATTGATGCCGTCAATTCCCTGCTTGAAGTAGAGCGTCAGACCGCACCGCCGGGCATCGAAATGGTGGTCACCAACGACATCTCCTCCATTGTGCGCGATCGCCTGCAGTTGCTGTTGACCAATGGGAGCCAGGGCCTCGCGCTGGTTCTGCTGGTGCTCTGGCTGTTCTTCGGATTTCGCTATGCCTTCTGGGTCGCCGCCGGCCTGCCAATCTCGTTTCTGGGCGCGGTCGTGCTGATGGTCGCAGCCGGTTTCACAATCAACATGATGACAATGGTAGGCTTGCTCATCGTCATCGGCCTGTTGATGGACGATGCCATCGTAATTGCCGAAAACATTGCGACAAAGCGTCAGCAAGGAAAGCCGCCGGTAGAAGCTGCTATCGAAGGGACCCGGCAAGTTCTGCCGAGCGTATTTGCCTCATTTGCAACGACGACATGCATTTTTGGCTCCCTGGCATTCCTGAAAGGCGACATTGGTCAAGTTTTGCGTGTCGTGCCAATCGTGATGTTGTTCGTTCTTGTCGTCTCGCTGGTGGAGGCCTTCCTGATCTTGCCGCATCACCTGGGCCATGCACTCGGAAAAGCAGATGAAAAGCCGGCACGGGTCCAAGCTGCCGTTGATCGAGGTGTTGACTGGCTTCGCGACCATGTAGTCGAACCAGTCGCAACCGCTGTTGTCCGTTGGCGTTATTTAACCGCCGGAATTGCCATTGGCCTAATGCTGTTGGCGGCCAGTGCAATTGCTGGTGGCCTGCTCAAATTCGCAGCTTTCCCCGAGTTGGATGGCAACGTCATGGAAGCTCGTATTCTGCTGCCGCAAGGAACTCCCCTTGGGCGTACTGAACAGGTGGTGGACCGAATTACCAACACCCTTGGACGCATCAATGAGGAGTTAAGCCCGCTACAGCCCGACGGTCAGACATTGATCCAGAATGTGGTCACCAAGTTCAATGAGAACGCAACCGCCAATGAATCCGGTGCGCATGTCGCGACAATTACTGTAGACCTGCTTGATTCCGAAACACGATCCAGCCGCATCGACGATGTCATTGCCATGTGGCGTACTGAGACCGGCGAACTGGCTGACGTCCTGTCGGTGAAGTTCGCCGAATCCAGCGTCGGGCCGGCTGGCCTCGCTTTCGATATCCGACTTACCGGTCCGGACTTGAACGACCTCAAAGCTGCGGCAGTCGAACTAACTGATTGGCTCGCCGGCTACCACGGCACCTCCAATCTGAGCGATGACCTCAGGCCTGGTAAACCGGAGTTGAGAATAACATTGAAGGACGGTGCATCGACTTTGGGCGTCGATGCCCGCCAGATCGCCGACCAACTTCGCGCCGCCTTCTTTGGCACCAAGATAAGCGAAGTTCAACGTGGCTCGGAATCATACGAAATCGATGCGAGAATCGATCCGCGCAACAAAGACAGTTTGTCCGATATCGATGATTTCACAATTTCGCAGTCTGATGGCAGCCTGATCCCGCTGACCGCAATAACCGATATCCAGACCGGGCGCGGGTTTTCGCGCATTAACCGGGTCAATGGCCAGCGCACGGTAACGGTGCAGGGCGATGTCGATGTCACCATCGCCAATGCCAATGAAATCCTTGCCGATACGAACTCGAAATTCTTTCCTGAATTGGCCGAACGTTATCCGGATGTATCGGTTTCGCTACAAGGTCAGGACAAGGAAGCCCAGACCACGCAGCGCTCGATGCTGAGCGGCTTCATCCTCGGTCTGATCGGGGTCTATCTGCTGTTGAGCTTTCAGTTCCGAAGCTACATTGAGCCGCTGATCGTGATGGTAATCATTCCCTTTGCCCTGATCGGCGCCATCGTGGGACATATCCTCTTGGGCTTGGATTTTACCATGCCCAGCATACTTGGCTTTGTGGCGCTGGCTGGCGTTGTGGTCAATGATTCCATTTTGTTGGTCAATTTCATCAAGCACTATCACGGTGACACTCAATCGGTTGCCGAGGCCTCCCCGCTTGCCAGTCGCGCTCGTTTCAGGGCAATCCTTCTGACTTCGCTGACGACAATCGTCGGCCTGCTGCCGCTGCTGTCTGAAACCAGCCTGCAGGCGCAGGTTCTGATCCCGCTGGTCGCCAGCCTGGCGTTCGGGTTGATGGCTACCACGTTGTTGGTACTGTTTTTAGTGCCCGCCATTTACTCGATCCTCGATGATTTCGGTTTGGCCAACATCGATTGATGGTGCCCGAGAGAAATTCGAGAAGTGCACGGGAAATCATTACGTGCCTCGCGAACAGATACGCTGAACCTTGTTGTCGTCGCAGACTTGCTTCATCGTGTTGCTGGCCCTCACTCTGGGGATTTCCTCTGTAGGCAAAAACACGACACACGCGTCAAACAATGTTGGCACCAGTGACCTTGGCCGCCTCCTCCAGAATAAACTTGTCGGCGGCAGCAACCACATCGGCCATTTCGCTGACAGCCGCTTCATCGGGCAATCCTGAAGGCGCAGGCCGGGCCAGCATATCCAGGCAGATATCACGGGCCTGATCAAATGCGGAACGGCGGCCTGCCGCCTCGTAGCCGTCCCGGTCCTGGCGCAGGAAGGCTGATGGCGTATGCTGGGTTCGGCAGTATTTCAGCGTGTGTCCGGAATCGAGGAAATGCCCACCGGCGCGGATCGTCGGCACCTCTGCCCAGTTGAGATTTTCGTCATTGATCTCGGGCACCTGGATGTAGCGGCGCATCATGGCGCCCAGTTCGTTGTCGAGCACAGCCTGAACCGGGCTGAATACCGTTGCACATTCAAGTTGGCCAACCCCGCCCAAGATGTCGGCGCCCGCAAGGGCGACGTCCTGACCAAGCAGCGCGCGTTCGGCCAGCGATTGAACATCGACATCGGGCGTGTCGGAACCGGCGCCGTAGGTGTGGGCGATCAGGCCGAGGCCGCGTTTCACCACCTGGATCGCCATGGTTGCAGCCTGACGCGATTCCACGCACGACTGCAACGCGCTGCCGGTACGCATATCGAGGGTGAACATCAGCGGTGTTGCGACCACCGGCGTACCCGGTGCCAACACATGCGCCATGGTTACCATGGCGATAATCTCCGCCGTTGCCATCAATACCAATCCGGGAATGGTGAGCGGAGCCGTGCCGCCGGCAGACGGCAGCGAACAGGCATGCAGCGGAATACCCGCCTTGCCGGCCTGGATGATGACTTCGACGTCCATCACCTTGAACTCAAGCGGTGAGAACGAGCAGGTGATGCAGCTTGCCAGCGGGCGCGCTTTTAGTTCCGCCTCACCGCCGGCGGCGATCGCCGCAAGCCGGAACAGATACTCGACATTTTCCTTGTTATACGGCTGGATCCAGACGTGCTTGTCGGTGCGGGCAATCATCGAAGCCAAGGAATGGATGTCCGACGTCAACTCCGGCACACCGTAAACGAAGGGATGGGCTATGAAGCCGATCTCATCCAGGTGGTTGGCCACGCCGGCGATCGTCGGAACATCATCGATGTGCATATTGCGGTATTTGGATGTTTCGGGATCGACGAAACCGTGTGCGCCAGTGCCTGTACGCATGATGAAACTGCCATCGGCGCGCGGAAGCGAGATATCACGCTCGCGGCTTTTTCCGTAAAGCGTCACCGATTTCGGTGTTGCGGTAAGTGCCTCCTCAACCAATTCGCGCGGCAGTAGCAACCGGTTGGTGTCGCGCCCGTCGCGGCATCCCAGCTTCTTCAATGCCGCATGCGCTTGCGGATGGACGACAATGACACCGTGATCAGAGATCAGTTCGATGGCGCGCGAACGAATAACGGCGATGTCATTATCACTTAGAAAATTGAATTTTGGTCGCGCGAGTACAGGATCTGCCAGGTGAAAGGCGCTGTCGGTCGCTGCGGGTGTATTGCCGGGCGAGGTATTGGCGCGGCGGCGGTTCTTTCGAGGTCGGGAATGTTGTTCCATGGTGCGTATCCTCCAAACACGATTGTCAATCGGATTTGGCACACACCGATTAGCCTCACTGCCTGCCGACTTGAGTGATACAACTGTCGACCATACCGCCTCGGATCGGCCAATTCAACAATCTGACCCGCTCATGTTCATGAGATGGCAATTGCGGCACAACGTTGTCCATGCGTACTGGTGAATGGCGCGGCTATTCAAAACAAGAAGGCTGGGTTGGCGCGATTGTCGGCATCCCGCTCAGCCGACAATCAGGTGATCCGGCCCATAGGGAAAGCCGGTGATATTGCGATTGCCATCCTCGGTGATGACCAGGATGTCATGCTCGCGATAGCCGCCCGCCCCTGCCATTGAATCGGGAATGGTGATCATCGGCCTCCATTGAGACAACCATGCCCGGCTTCAGGACGGTTTCGCAGTCCTCCCTCAACTCCAGACCAGCTTCGCGACCCGTAATAGTGGCACAGTACACCGAATGAATGCCCGTAGCCGAAAGAGCGGTATTGCAACAGATCGTGTTCGGCGTAAATCGCGTTGAGTTCCTTGGCCACGTCGGAGCATTTGTTGCCCGGAACCAGCAGCGCTTTGCCGCGATCATGAACATCACAGTTGATCTGCCAAAGCCGGATGTTTTCGTCTGTCGCCTTTTCGCAGAACAGCGTACGCTCAAGAGCCACGTAGTAGCCGGCCACCATCGGAAAGCAGTTCAGGCTCAATATGTCTCCGGCTTCGATCTTTCGGCTGGTTACCGGATTGTGCGCCCCGTCAGTGTTGATACCCGATTGGAACCACGTCCAGGTGTCCATGATTTCCGTATGCGGCCACGTTCTGGCGATCTCACGAACCATCGTTGCAGTCGAGTGCAGCGCCACTTCATGCTCTGGCACCCCTGCCCCTGTTGCTTCAACACAGGCCGCACCGCCAATGTCAGCGATCGCCGCCATCTTGGTAATGTGGGTCGATTTCCTCAAGTGATTTGACCATGCGCATGCGCATCGCCGGCGCCGCAATGTCGACGAACTCCATTCCCGGAAATTCCGCCTTGAGCAAGGCCATGGTATCGAGACTGATATGATCAAACTCGATGCCGAGCCGTCTGACACCCGATGTCACGCCGCGTATGGCGTGAAAATAGTTGTCCTTTTGCCAGTCCGTATAGGTGACATTGCCACCAAATGTACGCCGCCACGGCTGTCCACCATCGATGCCGGCACTGATGCTCGTTGCGTTCTTATGGTCGATCACCAAGCCGTAGCGCCGACCGAAATAGCAATAGAGAAAATCCGACAGGTAGCAGATGTTGTGATAGCTGGTGAACAGCGCCGCATCGATGCCGTTTGCAGCCATGTGGCTCCGGATTGCATCTTGCCGGCGCTGCATTTCAGCATTCGAAAACGTCGGTACCGCCTTGCTGCCGTTGTTTGTGTAATCGACAAGACGTGAACGATCCATGGTTTCATCCTTTGTGCTGTTCAAACGATCCCGTTGCGAGCTCCAGGCGATGCCCGACGATCTCCCGCATTTCACTTGCAAACGCGCGCCTGTCAAAGGATATTGTCTCATTCTAGTATGAGAAAAATTCATGTTTTGCGATGTCTGAGCAAGTTCCCCTGAAAGCACTCAAAGCATTCGAATCCGTCGCCCGGTTGGACAGTTTCAGCCGAGCGGCCGGCGAGTTGCATGTGACGCAATCGGCAATCAGCCATCAGGTTGCCGCGCTGGAGGATTGGACAGGACGTCCACTGTTTGACCGGAGTGGTCGAAAGCCCAAATTGCTTCCGCATGGGGCAATGCTGGCGGTTTCACTATCGGCCGCATTTGCAGAGATTACCAACGCATGCCGCCTTGCACGGCAGGATATCCGCGAAAACGATCTGACCATTGCAGTCATTCCGTCAATTGCCACCTGTTGGCTAATTCCACGGCTGTCTGCCTTTCGCAAAGAGAATCCGGATGTCAATTTGCGGATCATGTATGTGATTCATAGCCAGCCACTCGAATTCGCCAACAGCGATATTGCCATTATTTATGCGCATGAACCGCCCAAATTCGTGGGCGCCGCCGCTACTCACCTGCTGTCGGGCGCCAGTGCACCGGTTTGCAGCCGGGCATTTCTGGACGCCCATGCACCGCTTGACCGGCCGGAACGGATCGTATCGGCAGGGCTGCTGCACGACACCGACAGATCGGGATGGCAGCAATGGCTGAATGTCGCGTCTGATCAACCCGCCGCGCCACCCGATGGCCCGGTTTATGGCGACTTCAATCTGCTGCGCGCCGCCGCACTCGCAGGACAAGGGACGGCGCTGTGTCCGCTGTCGGTTATCGCCGACGACATCGAAGATGGACGACTGGTAAAGCTTTCAGATCTGACCGTTCACGACGACAGCGCTTACTACCTGATGGAAAAAGGCTGGAACTGCCAGTTCGGCCGCATCGACATTCCGCAATTGGCTAATCGCGCAGGCCGGATTGGGCAATCGGGCCGCTCAGGATCCGAACAAAGTGCCATAACCGGTCTGTCGAGGGGTCACACCGGCCAAAGTCAGCATGTGCCAGGCGAGCGCCAGATTGCTGGAGAAAACCGGTTTACCGATGCGTCTTTCCGCTTCGGCTGCTATCTCAGCAACACGCAGATTTGTGCAGGAAACGAACACCGCATCGCAGTCGGCCATCGCATTGACCTGCTCTACTGCGTCCAGGATCGACTCCGGCGAGATGCGCGCAACCACCCTGTCATCCCCCTGCTCGAACGAGCCAAATCCGGCAATCTCCAGGCCGTGTTCTTCAAGCAAGGCTCGCATCGCTGCAGAAACGCTCGCTACATAGGGCGTCACGAATCCCAGTCTGGTGATGCCGTGGGAGCGGCACGCTTCGACAATTGCGGTTACCGGATCTGTAACCATCGCCTCCGGACGTACTTTTCGCACCGCCGCAGCGATATTGTCCGGTCCGATTATTGTCGCACCCGAAGTGCAGCAATAGCCGATAACATCATAGGCGATGTCAGGGAGCAGCGAGGTCGCGTTCGGGATTTCAGCTTCCATTGTCGCAAGCGAACGGGGATTGACGTCGGGCGGCATGACAATACGGGTGTGATAGAGGGCAATACCCTTTCGAGGAACGAGGCGTGCAAACTCATCTTCTATCGTCTCGTCGGATTGAAGGATGATCAGGCCCAAATTACCAAGGGTTCCAAGACCGCCATCAGTATCGAAAGGCAGGCCATCGGGTTCAACCAATCACGGGTAAATCGCGCTCTGCGCGTTTGCTCAGTAGCAGCGGCTCGCCGTCACGAATAACGATGTTTTCCTCGTGAACCATAATGAGGCCGTCGCCATAGCTGAGCGAAGGCTCCAAAGTGATCACCATGTTTTCCTCCAATACGGTCTCATCGAAAAGCGCATGGGAGGGCCATTCAGTCAACTGCATGCCCAGACCGTGCCCCAGGCGCCCAACGTCGCCACCGTCAGGCGCGATTTCCGATATGACCGACATCATCGATTGATAAAGCTGCCGGCAGGTTGCGCCGGGGCGCGCAGTCTCAAGGCCGGTTTCCGTCGCGCGCCAAAGCATATCATAGGCCTTTTGCGCCTCATCGTCGGCTTCTCCGATCGCAAAGTTGCGGTCGAAGTCGCAAAATAGCCGTCAAACACGGATCCGGTGTCTAGCATCAAGATATCGCCGCGCCGCAGCGGTAGGTCGGTGGGCGGCGAAATCACATCGCGATAGCCACCCCGGCCAGCACCGCCGACAAGATAGGGAACGTCATCGGCACCATCGGCGAGACATTGCCGTCGAAAGGCGCGAAAGGTCTCGGTCAGCGACTGACCCTCGTGTAAAATTGCGTCGGCCTTGGAGAAGGTTTGCGAAACAATCCCGCATACTCGGGCGATTTTCCCTATCTCAAGTTCTGATTTTTTCATCCGCAGTGAGCGAACAATTGTTGTGCAGTCGCAGAATTCAATTGCCGAAAGGTTTCGACAAGACGTTCCCAATCACCCAGTGGCATCCGCAGGTACGTTTCATGTCCCTTCATGATGCCAATTCTTGCACCTGACGTCGCATAAGGTGCCATGAGATCCTCAAGCAGTGTCAGACCGTCATCTGCGGGATCGGGCGCGTTCCAGGTGCGGATGTCATCGAGCCATGTTCGACGCATCAACTCGCCACCAATTTCCGGTATTACCGCAATCGGTTTGCCGTCAGCTGGCACGAAAGAAACCATGGTCTGGTCGGGCTTTGCCAAAACGCAGTGTGGAAACCGCTGAATACCGGACTTCGGGTTCGGTCGTGAACAGCATTCCGGCAAGATTGCTTTCCGCCATCAGCCCGTGGGCTTTTGCCAGCCGGTCTTCGTACTCCGATTGCGGAAAGCCGCGCTCGGATCCGGTCACCGGTCCGCTCCCGCAGTATCCTGGAAAAAATCTCGCTGTCTGTCACACCTTCCGATCCGACCAGCAAGACAGAAGAATCTTGATCAAGCCTGAGCGCATCGCGCAAGGCTGGATCACCTGCAGATGCAATCAATGCCGCCAGACCGGCAACCGCCGATTCTCCGGCTTCGATTGCCGGATCATCGCCGTGCGGTTGGGCGAGCATACGCATGGTCGGGGCCACCATTGCGTCGGGGATCGTGATGAAATCATCCACTTCCTGACTTAATACCTCCCATGCCAGGTCAGAGGGCACGCCGCAGGACAGACCAGCCATTACGGTTTCCTCGCCGATTTTCACCGTCGTGGCGTCGCCGTTTCGCGCACTCTCAAACAGACAAGGCGCCAACTCAGGCTCAACAATGACAATTCGGGGTTTTTCACTTCCCCAGTGCTGGCGCAGATAAGCGACAACCGATGCGGCCATTCCGCCGACACCGCCCTGCAGGAACACATGGCTTGGTGGTTCGATCAGCTGATCCGTAATCTCACGGGTCATGACACCATAACCCGACATGACGTCGCGAGGCGGCTCGTAGTAGCCGGCCAGGAAGTGTCCGACACGACAAACCAACCGTTGGCATCAGCATCCTGCCTGGTCACGCGCACGGAGTCATCGTAGTCGCCGTCGACAACAATGACGGTAGCGCCGAGATCGCGCATTGCCTTCACCCGGCCTTCGCTGACATCCCGGTGGACATAGATACGGCAACGGGCGCCGAACATCTTCGCTCCCCAGGCAAGCGAACGTCCGTGATTGCCATCGGTCGCCGAAACAAGCGTTATCCTTGCGGCCTCGCCCGCCAGTTCTCCGAGGCGGATTTCTCGCAAATCGACATCGCGATCCAACACCCGAGACAATTCCCGCTGCAAGATGCGCATTCCCGCATAGGAGCCTCCAAGCGCCTTGAAGCTGCCCAGCCCAAACCGCGGGCCCTCATCCTTGTAGAATACTGCCTCCACACCGAGGATTGTGCCAGGTGATCCAGACGGTGAAGCGGTGTTGGCTGATAGCCAGGCCACGAACTGACTTCGGCAATTGCTTCGTCAAATCCGGATTTGGTCAATACGCGATGCGACGCATCACCCGACACACGGTTTGCGACCAGGTGGTTCATGCGCTCCGAAGTGGCAACAGAATTCATCCCTATCACTTTGCAGGCAGGCGCTCGCTCACCAGCCGCGTCCAGAACTCGGCACCGGGAACAAGCAGATCATCATTGAAATCATAGTCTTGAGAATGAAGCGGCTGGGCGCACTGGCCCTCGGTACCGTTACCCATCAGCACAAAACAGCCGGGAACCGCGGCCGACAACACACCGAAGTCTTCCGAAAATGACATTGGCGAACGGTCGCCATCAACCTGCACATCAAGGGTGTGTGCTGTCTTGATGACGGTTTCGACCGGGCCCACAGCGTTGATGGCTTCAGCGAAATCGGTTCGGTGGGTAAACGAGATGTCGACTCCGTGACGCAGTGCCGACGCGTCGGCGGTTCTCGAGATCATATCCATGATTGCCGTCCGGTCAGA
Organism: Rhizobiaceae bacterium; assembly: GCA_963669285.2. Lineage (GTDB taxonomy): Bacteria > Pseudomonadota > Alphaproteobacteria > Rhizobiales > Rhizobiaceae > JAWKWH01. Next base: position 54,240 of record CAXXSI010000017.1, read on the forward strand.
TGGTGTCCGCGCCCGCACCTCGCCTTTTATGAGACCATGCCCCGGCAGCACATTGCGACGTCCGTCGGATTCAAACTCAGTCACTGATACGACCGCGCCGCATCCGGGGTCGAGCTTGCGTGCAACAATATGCTGAAGTGCCTGAATGATTTCGGTGCCGACGAGAATGGCATCAACACCCTTTTGAGGCATTGCGGCGTGTCCGCCCTGCCCTGTTATCTTGATCTCAAACAGGCTTTCGCTGGAACAGATCGTACCAATGCGGGTCGATACCGCACCCAGCGGCGCACCCGGCAGATTGTGGATCGCGTAGACTTCATCGATTGGAAACCGCTCCAGAAGTTTATCTGCTATCATATCGCGGGCACCGGTCCCGTTTTCTTCATCCGGCTGGAAGATGAGCACGACCGTTCCGTCGAACTCCTTGCTCTCGGACAACATTCTGGCAGCGCCAAGCAACATGGCCATGTGGCCGTCGTGCCCGCAGGCATGCATGACACCTTCGTTTCGGGAACGGTGTTGGCGCTGTTCTATTTCGTTTATTGGAAGAGCATCCATATCGGCGCGGAGGCCAATGGCACCGTTGCCGAGCCCATTGCGCAGCACGCCGACAACACCAGTCCCGCCGACACCTTCATGGACTTCAATATTCAGGTCGCGCAATATGGAGGCGACTTTTTCGGATGTTCTTTGCTCTGTACAGCCCAACTCCGGATGACGGTGAAAGTCATGCCGGATATCAATCATGAACTCCCGCAGCGAGTTTCC